>NZ_BMWH01000003.1:0-69688 GCF_014651135.1 Streptomyces echinoruber | reverse complement strand
GACGGTTGTCCGTCGCGCCACCAAAAGGGGTGAACGGTCGTAACTTTCCCGCGCGGACCGCGTTTTGCCGCGCTAGGAGATCACCTGCGGGTCACCCGTGGGTCGCCCGTGGGTCGCCCGTGAGTCATCCGTGGATCAGCCGCACCCGCGGACCAGCCGCACCCGCCGAGGCGGGCCGGACACGTGAGCCGTCCGTCAACCCTCGGGATACGGCCACGGGTTGGGCAGGCAGTGGATCCCGTCGTGGTCGAGGAACTTGGTCTGCTGCTGCATCACTGGCGCCAGTTCGCCGTCCTTGTCGCAGGTCACGTGGCCGTAACCGAGGCGGTGGCCGACCTCGTGGTTGATCAGCATCTGCCGGTAGGCGTGGATCTTGTCGCCGTAGGTCTTGGAGCCCTGGGCCCAGCGGTACGCGTTGATCATCACGCGTTCGGTGGCGGCCGAGTCGCAGGAGACGTTGTCCTCGGTCGTGTCCAGGCCGGACTTGGCGCACCACTGGGCGGTCGTGCCGGGGCTGGCCAGGGTGATCACGAAGTCGGGGTCGCCGGAGGAGATCCGCTCGAAGGTGCGCGCACCGTGGTGCGCCCAACTGCGGTCGTCGTTCAGCGTCTTCTGCACGGCCTGCGCGAACAGCGCGCCGTCCAGGCCGAGTCCCTGCTCGACGTCCACCCGGTAGGTGTACTTGCGTCCCCTGCCGGGTGCCTTGTCGAACCCGGGCACCGTCTCCAGCTTCCCCGATCCCTTGAACGTGGGACTCATCGGGTAGGTGCGGTCCATCTTCTGCTCGTACGTCAGCGCCACCGCGCCGGGCGCCGCGGACGCGCCCCCGGCGGCGGTCCCCGCGGACGCCGCGTCCCGTCCCTCCCCGACGCGTCCGGCGGTGGACCGCCCCTGCACGCCGGTGCCGTGCTCGCCGTCGGCGACCTGCCCGGCGACGACGACCGCGAGCACGGTGGTGACGGCGGCGGCCGCGATGCCCGTGAACGTGCGCCCCTTGCCGCCCCTGGGCCGCGCGGGCGCCGCGTCGGTGTCCTCGCCGGCGCCGGCATCGGGTGTGCCGCCGCGAACGGCGCCGGCGCGAGCGGCGTCGTACGCGGGCGCGGAGAGGCGCGCGTCGGTGTGGCGCGCCGGGCGCCCGGGCGGAGGGGCGAAGACGTCGTCCTCGTCCAGGGCGTCGTCGAAGGCGTCCAGGTACTCCTGCCGGGGTCCGCCGGGCGGCGCCTGCCGCTGCCGCGGGATGGGCAGTGCGGGGCCGGCCGGCGGGCCCTGCGGGACGGGACCGTCCCCGGCACCCGCCGGAGCCGCGGGCCCACGCCCGCCGTCGGCCCTCATCGGAGCCACAGACCCACGCCCGCCCCCGTACCTCGCCTCGCCCCAGGCTCCCCCGGCCTCCCGCTGCTCGGGATGCCCGCCGCGCGCCTGCGAAACGCCGTGCGCGGGGGTGCCGTCGGCGAACCGCGGGACGCCGCGCGCCGGAGTGCCGTCCGGCAGCCGCGGAGCGCCGTGCGCGGCAGGCCCGTACGGCGCTCCCCCCAGGCGCCACGCCCCGGGATGGCCCTCCGGCCGCTGCTGTCCGGGCTGGCCGTGCTGTACGGGCTGCCCGTGCTGTCCGGGCGCCGCGCCCAGGCCCGGCGACGGTGTGCCCCACCGGCCCGCCCCGCCGAAACCCCCGGCGCCCGTCTCGGGTCCACCCTCGGCGCCCGGCCCTCGGCCCGGAGTCCGCCGGAAACCACCGCCGTCCCGAAGATCCCGGGTGTCTCGGGCGTCCCCCATGCCCCGAGCGTCCCGGACGTCCCGCGTGTCCTGCGCAGCGCGTCCTGCGCGTCCTTCGTGTCCGGTGTCCACTGTGCTGGTGTCCGCGGCGTCGGCCTTCGGGGCCGGTCCGCCGCGCCTGTGGCGTCCCACCTCGCCCCTCAGCCCCCCGCGCCCACGACGGAGGGCTCGCCCCCGGCGTACGCGTCCCGTGCCGGGGCGGCCGGCCGCGCCGTCTCCCGCACCGCCGTCTCCGCGAGCAGTTCGCGGAAGGCCGCGGCCACCGTCTCCGGGTACTCCATCATCGCCACGTGCCCGGCGTCCGGCAGGGACAGCAGGCGGGAGTCGCGGAAGGCGCGGGCGGCCTTCTGGGCCATGCGGTGGGAGACGAGCCGGTCGCGGCGGCCGTAGATGAGCAGGGCGGGGGCCAGGACGCGTTCCGCCTGGCGCCACAGGCCGTGCTGGCCGCCCAGCGTGTAGGCGTTGACGATGCCGCGCGCGGAGCGCGTCATCGCGTCCCAGTGGTACGGCAGCCGCAGCCGCCGTTCCATCTCGGCGACGGCGTCGCGGAACCCGTCGGGCGTCACCCGCCCGGGGTCGCCGTAGCACAGGGCCATGACGCCGCGGACCCGCTGCTCCGGCGTCCAGTCCTTCGTGAGCCGGTTGAACAGCGCCGCCACGCCCGGCACGGCGAGCAGTGCCGTCGGCACCGCGCCGCGCTGCACCCGCAGTTCGGGCAGCGCGGGCGAGACGAGGGTCAGCGTGCGCACCAGATCGGGCCGGACGGCCGCCACGCGCGTGACGACCGCGCCGCCCATGGAGTTGCCGAACAGGTGCACGGGCCCGCGCCCGGTGGTGTCCAGGTAGCGGATCACCGCGCGGGCGTGCGCGGTGATGGAGTAGTCGCCGTCGTCGGGCGGCGGGGAGTCCCCGAAGCCGGGCAGGTCGAGGGCCTCGCTGTGGACGGCGTCGTCGAGTTCGGCCATCAGCGCCGACCAGTTCTGCGAGGAGCCGCCGAGCCCGTGGACGTACAGGGCGGGCGGCAGCCCTTCGCGCGCGGGCGGCCGGGAACGCACCGCCAGGGTGATCCCCGCGAGCCCCACCGACCTGAGCCGCTCCCCCTCCGCGACCCGGACGGGCGCCACCTTCGGGAGCACGTTGGCGGGTGGCACGGAGGGCGGCTCGGTGGAAGACATGCGGCAATGTTACGAGACGATCACGTGCGGGTTCACGTGTTCGGCATCACAGATCGGGGGTAGATCGGCAACCTCCGGAAACCCTCCGGTCACGGAATGGCATAGCGTCCCCTTCGGGTGTCCCCCAGGTTCGTCTAGGTTCGTCTAGGCTCGTGCAGAGGGCACCCGTAGGAGCCCCTGTGCTTGTGCTTCAGGGACGTTCGCAGGAAGGGAGCCCAGCAATGGCCGTCGACCCCACCGACCCCGAGACGTTCGAGGAGGAGCGCGAGGCCGCGGAGTTCGGCGTCGAGGCCCCCGAGGTGGACGCCGCCGAGCAGCGCGCGGACATCGCGCCGGACCGCGACGACCCGTTGGCCTACGTGGATCCCGACCGGGCGAGCGAGGCCGACCTCATCGAGCAGGCACGCGTCGTCTCGCTCGACGAGGACGACTACCGGTGAGCGACCGCTGCCGGTGAGCGATCGCGACGCGGCCGGCCCCCGAAGCCGGCGGGGCGGGAACTGGGCAGACTGGGCAGAGGGGAACGGAAGAGGAACAGAACGGGAGCAAAGAGGAGCGTCCTTTGCCCCACCTGATCCCTCCTGAAGCCGTCTGCCTGGCTTTCCCCACTGTCCGGTACATGAAATTCTGCGCTCGCACCGCGCACGGCAGGATTACCGAAAAGTACGATGGCGGCGCGGCGCACACCGCAAGTGGACGATTTTGGGAGGCGGCGTGACAGCCATCGAGCAGACAGAGGCGGCACGCCCGCGTGGTACGCGCCTGCCGCGCCGTGCCCGACGGAACCAGCTGCTGGGCGCCGCCCAGGAAGTCTTCGTGGCACAGGGCTACCACGCGGCCGCCATGGACGACATCGCCGAGCGCGCCGGCGTCAGCAAGCCGGTGCTCTACCAGCACTTCCCGGGCAAGCTCGACCTCTACCTGGCCCTGCTGGACCAGCACTGCGAGTCGCTGATCCAGGCCGTGCGCAACGCGCTGGCGTCGACCACCGACAACAAGCAGCGCGTGCGGGCGACCATGGACGCGTACTTCGCGTACGTCGAGGACGACGGCGGCGCCTTCCGGCTGGTCTTCGAGTCGGACCTGACCAACGAGCCCGCCGTGCGCGAGCGCGTCGACCGGGTGACGAACGAGTGCGCGGAGGCGATCTGCGAGGTCATCGCCGAGGACACGGGCCTGTCTCGGGCGGAGTCGATGCTGCTCGCCTCGGGTCTGGGCGGCCTCGCCCAGGTGGTGGCCCGCGCGTGGCTCAACAGCGACCGCAGCGTCCCGCGCGACCAGGCGGTGCAGCTGCTGACGTCGCTGGCGTGGCGGGGCATCGCGGGCTTCCCGCTGCACGGCTCCGACCAGAACCACGAGACGCCGCGCAGGAGCGCGGAGGGCGGCTCCCAGGGCTGACGGCCGCACGCGCGCGGGCGGGGTTTGTTCCCGCCCGCTGTTCGCTCGTGGCGTTCCCCGTCGCGGCGTGGGTGTCCCCTCGCCGGGCTAATGTGTGCAGCGTACGGCGCGGAAGGTCGCGCACTTCACCGACCGTCGGAGGGACATAGCCGTGGAGGTCAAGATCGGCGTGCAGCACGCGCCCCGCGAGATCGTTCTGGAGAGCGGTCAGAGCGCCGAGGAGGTCGAGCGGGCGGTGGCCGAGGCACTGGCGGGCAAGTCGCAGCTGCTCAGCCTCGTCGACGAGCACGGCCGCAAGGTGCTGGTCCCGGCCGACCGTCTCGCGTACGTCGAGATCGGTGAGCCGGCCCCGCGCAAGGTGGGCTTCGGCGCGCTGTAGGCACGGCCGGTACAAGGGGTCCGGCGCGGGTGCGCCGGACCCCTTCCCGTGTCTCCTCCTGTGCCGCCCGTGCCGCCCGTGCCGCCCGTGCCGCCCTTTCCGTACACTCCCGTGCCGCCCTTCCCGCGCCGCTTTCCGCGCCACGGCGGCACTCGTACCGCCTCCCGCTCCCCCTCCCACCCCCGGCTTCCGCGGCGGCTCCCGCCGAGCGGGTGGCGTTCCACAGACGGAGCACAACTCCCTCACAGGCAGGATTGCCCTTCGCAGGTCAGGGGTAGGACGGGCTACGACCGCACCCCGAGGCCGGCCTGGGAGGGACCCGTCATGATCGTGGAAGCACTCGGCTCCGCCGGACTCGGTCTGCTGCTCGCCTGGACCGCCCTGCACCGCCTGTCCCACCGGCTGCCCGCCCGCGCCCTGGTGCTGTCCACGGGCGTCGCGGGCGCCCTCTTCGGCGACTTCGTCGCCCGCACCGCGCTGGGTCCCGGCCACGTCCTGCTGAGCCTCCTGGGCGCCCTGGTCGTCTCCGTCGCTTCCCTGTCGCTCCTCCTGCGCCCGACGGGCCGCCTGCGCCGACGATCCGTGACGGCGTGACGGGACGACGGGGGGGGCGGGGGCGGGGGGGACGGGCCGGGGGACACGGTCCCGCCGCTCGCCTCGCACACCGCGCGATCGCACACCGCACATCGCACACCGCGTTCCGCCAACGCGCCCCGCGCATCCCCGCACGTGCCACCGCCGCCACCGCCGCGTCCACACCGGGCACCGGCCGCCGGGCGCCTGACGCCGGAACGCGTCCCGCCCCTCCCCCCTCGCCGGGATGCCCTGCCCGCCCTCGAACGTCACCGGCGCCGGACACCCGGCCACGGTGCAAGGAACCCCACGGCGAAGGGCGCTCCGGCGGCGGAGGTCATCCCAGCCCTCCATGGCGCGCCCCATGGCGCTCGGCAGGCCCCGCGGCCGGCATGGGGCGGCTCAGGCCGCCAGCCCCAGCGCCGCCATCCGCTTGGTGTGGGCCTCGGTGATGCGGGAGAACATCTTGCCGACCTCGGCGAGGTCGAAGCCGTCCGCGACGCCGCCGACGAGCATCGTCGACAGCGCGTCCCGCTCGGCCACCACCCGCTGGGACTGCGACAGCGCCTCGCCCATCAGGCGCCGCGCCCACAGCGCGAGCCGCCCGCCCACGCGCGGGTCCGCGTCGATCGCGGCGCGCACCTTCTCCACCGCGAAGCCGGCGTGCCCGGTGTCGTCGAGGACGGCGAGGACCAGCGCGCGGGTGTCGGAGTCGAGGCGGGTGGCGACCTCGCGGTAGAAGTCGCTGGCGATGGAGTCGCCGACGTAGGCCTTCACGAGCCCCTCCAGCCAGTCGGAGGGCGCCGTCTGCTTGTGGAAGCCGTCGAGCGCGGCGACGAACGGGTCCATCGCCCGGGTCGGTTCCTCGCCGATCTCCGAGAGCCGGTCGCGCAGCCGCTCGAAGTGGTGGAACTCGGCCGACGCCATCTTGGCCAGCTCCGCCTTGTCCTCCAGGGTGGGCGCCATCTTGGCGTCCTCCGCGAGCCGCTCGAACGCGGCCAGCTCGCCGTAGGCGAGGGCACCGAGCAGGTCGACGACCGCGGCGCGGTACTGGGGGTCCGCGGAGGCCGTCGCCCAGTCCTGCGCGGCGATCCCGGTGGCGGTCCCGGCGGTGTCGGCGGCGTTCTCAGGCTTGTCAGAGCTCGTCATGAAGCGGACGATAGCGCGCCCGCGGCGGGGAGGAAGCCCCTGGTCAGTCAGGGCGGCGACGCCCGCGTGTCGCTGTGACGACGGCTACATGACCAAATCGGCCATCGCGTGTGCGCGAATCCGGGGTATGGTGGTATTGAGCCTGCCGAGTACTCGACGGGCCGCTTGCATGAGGATGCCCGGTCGGTGGCCCGATCGGCTCCGACCCGACAGCCCTCCCCGCCCGTACGGCACCACGCGTACGGCGCCCGGAGGGGGAACCCTCAGCGGTACGAGCGCTAGAGCGTCGGCTGTGGTCCCGTGCCACACGGTCAGCCCGCGTGGATGCGTGGGCGGCCGGCGTCCCCGGCACGGTCAGGCGACACGACCCCCGCGCTCGCCTCGTATCGCGCACACAGAGTGAGGCAGCACCCTGACTACGACGTTTCGAGAGCTTGGGATCCTTCCTGAGACGGCCGAGGCCCTGGAGGCCGTCGGCATCACCACGCCCTTCCCCATCCAGGAGATGACCCTCCCCGTGGCCCTGTCGGGCGCGGACGTCATCGGCCAGGCCAAGACCGGCACCGGCAAGACCCTGGGCTTCGGGCTTCCGCTCCTGGAGCGCGTCACCGTCCCCGCCGACGTGGAGGCCGGACGCGCCCGCCCCGAGGATCTCACCGACGCCCCGCAGGCCCTCGTCGTCGTCCCCACGCGCGAGCTGTGCGTCCAGGTCACCAACGACCTGCTGACCGCCGGCAAGGTGCGCAACGTGCGGGTCGCGGCGATCTACGGCGGCCGGGCCTACGAGCCGCAGGTCGAGGCCCTGAAGAAGGGCGTCGACGTGGTCGTCGGCACCCCGGGCCGGCTCCTGGACCTCGCCGGGCAGCGGAAGCTGGACCTGAAGCACGTCCGGTGCCTGGTCCTGGACGAGGCCGACGAGATGCTCGACCTGGGCTTCCTGCCCGACGTCGAGAAGATCATCGACATGCTGCCGGCGAAGCGGCAGACCATGCTGTTCTCGGCCACCATGCCGGGCGCGGTCATCGCGCTGGCCCGGCGCTACATGTCGCAGCCCACGCACATCCGGGCCACCGCGCCGGACGACGAGGGCGCGACCGTGGCCAACATCAAGCAGTTCGTCTACCGCGCGCACTCCCTCGACAAGCCGGAGATGATCGCCCGCATCCTGCAGGCCGAGGGCCGCGGGCTGGCGATGATCTTCTGCCGTACGAAGCGGACCTGCGCCGACATCGCCGAGCAGTTGCAGCGCCGCGGCTTCGCGGCCGGCGCGGTCCACGGCGACCTCGGCCAGGGCGCCCGCGAGCAGGCGCTGCGCGCCTTCCGCAACGGCAAGATCGACGTGCTGGTCTGCACCGACGTGGCCGCGCGCGGCATCGACGTCGAGGGCGTCACCCACGTCATCAACTACCAGTCGCCCGAGGACGAGAAGACGTACCTGCACCGCGTCGGCCGCACCGGCCGTGCGGGCGCCTCGGGTACGGCGATCACCTTCGTCGACTGGGACGACATCCCGCGCTGGCAGCTCATCAACAAGGCGCTGGGGCTGGACTTCCACGACCCGGTGGAGACGTACTCGACCTCCCCGCACCTCTTCGCCGACCTCGGCATCCCCGAGGGCACCAAGGGCGTCCTGCCACGTTCCGAGCGCACCCGCGCCGGGCTGGCGGCCGAGGAGCTGGAGGACCTGGGCGAGCCCGGCGGGCGCGGTCCGCGCGGACGCCGGGGCCGCGGCGGGGCCGCCGAGGGCGACCGGGACCGCGAGCGCGCGGGCCGTACGCCGCGCCGCCGCCGGCGCACGCGGCGCGGGGCGCCGCTGGAGCCCGCGCGGGACGGGGCGCCGACGGCCGAGTCCGCGCCGAGCGAACCCGCGAGCGCCGAGACGGGCCCCGAGGAGACCCCGGCCGGTCACCGCACGCTGCGCCGCCGGCGCCGCACCCGGCGCGGCGCGCCGACGGAACCGCTGACGGCCGCCGAGACGGCCCGGCAGCCCGCGGAGCCCGCCACGGAGACGGAGCCCGCGAAGGCCGCGCAGCCGTCCGACGCCGCCCAGGCCGCCGTGGCGACGGCGGAGGGGCCGGCCGTGGAGGCCGCGCCCGAGGCCGCCGAGACCACGCCGCGCCGCCGCCGCACCCGCAAGACCGCGGCTGCCCCGGAAGCCGCCGAGGCCGCCACCGCCGCCGCGGAGGCCGTCGAGGCGACCGAGGCCGCGCCGGACGCCGAGCCGCGCCGGACGCGCACGCGCAGGAAGGCCGCCGCCGAGACCGCGGTGCGGACCGCCGAAGGCACCACGGCACCCGAGACGCCCGAAACCGGGACGACCGGGGCGGCCGAAGCCGGGGCGGCCGGGGTGTCCGAGGCCAAGCCCCGCCGCCGCACCCGCAAGACCGCCACCGCCACCGCCATCCCGGCCCAGGCGTCGCAGGAGCCGGAGGGTGCCGAGGCCGAGGAGGCCGAGCCGCGCCGGACCCGCAAGAAGGCCGTGGCCGCCGAACCGCCGGCCGAGCAGCCGCAGGCCGCGGAAGCCGCCGTCGACACGGCCGAGACCGCCGAGGCCAAGCCGCGCCGCCGGACCCGCAAGAAGACCGCCGAGTCCCCCGCCGACGCGGCCGAGACCGCCGTCGACACCGCTGAGGCCGCCGAGGCCAAGCCGCGCCGCCGGACCACCCGCAAGGCGACCGCCGCCGCGTCGGAGACGATCGCCGCCGCGTCGGAGACGATCGCCGCCGCGCCGGAGACGATCGCCGCCGCGCCGGAGGGAGCCGAGGCCGCCGAGGCCAAGCCGGTGCGCCGGACCCGCAAGAAGGCCGTCGCCGAGCAGCCCCCGGCCGAGGACGCGGCGGAGACCAAGCCCGCCCGCCGGGCCCGCAAGAAGGCGGCCGAGGCCCCCGCCGACACGGCGGAAGGTGCCGTCGGCGGCATTCCGGCGCAGGCCGCCCAGGCCCCGGAGGCGGCACCGCGACGGCGTACGCGCAAGACAGTCGCCGACGACGCCGACAACGCCGACAACGCCGACAACGCCGACAACGCGGACACGGCGGAGGCCAAGCCCGTTCGCCGGACCCGCAAGAAGACCGCCGCCGCCGAGTCCGCCGACGCCTGACCGGCCACCGGCCACCGATCACCGGCCGACCGCCGAAGGGCCCGTTCCCACCCCGGGGACGGGCTCTTCGCCTTCTCGCCCCGCCCCCTTCCTCTCCTCTCCCCTCCCCTCTTCCCCTCTCCCCCAGCCGTCCGACGTCCGCCGCCCGCGCCCGCTACCCTCGCCCCATGAGCAGGCCCCCGACCTTCGTCCCGCCCCCCGGTGCCCGGGCGTACCGGCTGCGTACCTCGCGCGGGGAGTTCGCCGTGGTGGACGCGGCGCCCGCCGCGGGCGTGGAGCCGCGGGGAACCGCGCTGCTCCTGCCGGGGTTCACCGGGAGCAAGGAGGACTTCAACCCGCTGCACGAGCCGCTGGCGGCGCGCGGGTACCGGACGGTCGCCGTGGACGGCCGGGGACAGTTCGAGTCCGACGGACCGGTGGACGACGAGTCGGCGTACGCGCAGGAGGAGCTGGCGCGGGACGTGCTGGCGCAGGCCGAGGCGCTCGGCACGCGCGTGCACCTGCTCGGGCACTCCCTGGGCGGTCAGATCGCCCGCGCGGCCGTCCTCCTCGACGCCTCCCCCTTCCTCTCCCTCACCCTGATGGCCTCCGGCCCGGCGCAGATCTCCGAGCCCCAGCAGCAGCGCGTGAAGCTGCTGCACGACGCGCTCACCGTCATGACGATGGCCCGGGTGTGGCAGGCGATGCAGCTCCTGGAGCCGCCCGAGGAGACCGACACCGGCGCCGGGTCCGGGCCCGGTCTCGTCGGCCGCGAGGACCTGCGGCGCCGCTGGCTGGGCACCAAGCCCGCGCAACTCCTCGCCACCGGAAACCAGTTGTGCACGGAGCCGGACCGGGTGGACGAGCTCGCCGCCGTCGCGCCGCCCTGCCACGTGCTGTCGGGCGAGCGCGACGACACCTGGCCGGTGCCGCTGCTGGACGAGATGGCCCTACGGCTGGGGGCGCGCCGGACGGTGATCCCGGGCGCCGAGCACTCCCCCAACACCGACCAGCCGCAGGCCACCGCCCGCGCGCTCGCCGACTTCTGGGACGAGGTGGGCTCCCGCCAGTACGGGTACGGGTGACGAACCAGTACAGGCACGGGTGACGGACCAGCACGGGTACGGGTGACGGAGTCAGTGCGTCAGTACTGCGTCTGCAGGTGGTCCCAGAACCCGTCCCGCAGCGAGCGCCGCAGGTCGGCCTGGCCGCGCAGGGAGTACTGCAGCAGCCCCTCGGCCTCCACCAGCAGGTCCTGGTCGACCGAGCCGGGCAGGTAGGGGTGGCCGGGCAGCAGCTCGAGGAGGGCGTCGCGGCCGCGCGCGGCGAGCCACCTGGCGGCGATCTGCGCGCCGACGAAGCGGACGTCCTCGCGGGTCGGCCGGGCGGTGCCGCCGCTGTCGTACACGGCGGTGCGCCGCGACACGTACGGCTTGAAGAAGTCCAGGTCGAGCGTGCGCTGGCTGTCGACCTCCCAGAGCAGCGGCTCCGCCTGGTTGCGGCCCTCGGGGGCCTCGATGCCCCACAGGTGGACGCGGGCGCCGTAGCCCTGCGCGGCCTCGACCGCCGACACCAGGTCCTCGTCGCCGCCGAGGAGGGCGGCGTCGCTGATGGCACGGTGCCGGGCGAGGGACTCCAGGTCGGTGCGGATGAGGGAGTCGACGCCCTTCTGCTGGTTGTTGGCGTTGAGGTTGCCCAGGCGCACCTTGACGTCGGGCAGTTCGGCGATGGCCTCCTGCTCGGCGGTGTGGATGCGGCGGCGGGCCCCGTCGTACCAGTAGACGCGCAGCAGGCGGCTGTCGGCGAAGACGGTGCGGGCCTTGTCGATGAGGGCCTCGATGAGTCCCTCGGCGTCCAGGTCGAAGGCGCGGCGGTCCTCGGTGCCGGCCACCAGGCGTCCCGCGGCCGCGTACACGTACCCGGCGTCGACGAAGATCGCGTGGGTGGAGGGCGTCTTCGCCACCTCGGCGAGCATGCGCTCCAGCAGCTCGTTGGTGCGGTCGATGCGGGCGGCCAGGGCCGCGAGGTCGTCGTTCATCGCCTCCATTGTCCCGTGACGGAAACGGGGCGCCCGCCCGGTTCACCGCTTACCAGTCGGTAATTAGACGTTCGAAAAATTTCTTTAGCGTAGGGAATGTTCGTAACAGAGAGCGCGTTGACTACGGACGGAACAGGGGGCACCGCCGCCCCATGAGCCATCCACGAGCAGTTCTCCTCAGGAGGATGACCAGACGAAGGGAGAAGCGATGCGCTTCGAGATCATGCGCCTCGACGAGATCGACGGTACCCCCGTGGACAGCACCGTTGTGGACGCCGCCTCCGTCAACCGGATCGTGCAGCAGGCTGCCGCCGTCGGCCAGCGGCTGTGGATCCGCCCGGCCGACGTTCCGGCCTCGTAACCGCACCCCGGTCTTCTTCTCCGTCAGCGGATCGCATCGCTTCGGACCAGACGACGGGAGCCCCGCACGGCACGGTGCCGTGCGGGGCTTCGCGCGTTCCCGGTTCTCGGCCGGCCCGGCCCTCAGCCGGCCCGGACCACCTGCAGCACCCCGTTGATGATCTGCTGCACGGCGATCGCGGAGAGCATCATGCCCGCGAGCCGGGTCACCAGGACCACGCCGCCGTCCTTGATGATCCGGATGATCAGCAGCGAGTAGCGCATGACCAGCCACAGCACGACGTGGATGGCGAGGATCGCGGACCACACCGACACCTGCGCGGCGGCGCCGTCGGCCTTCTGCACGGCCAGGATGACCGACACGATGGCGCCGGGACCGGCCAGCAGCGGCATGCCGAGCGGGACGAGGGCGACGTTGACGTCCTTGGTCTGCTTCGGCTCGTCGGACTTGCCGGTGAGCAGGTCGAGCGCGATCAGCAGGAGCAGCAGCCCGCCGGCGATCATCAGAGCGGGGACGGAGACGTGCAGGTAGTCCAGGATCCGGTGGCCGAGCACCCCGAACACGGCGATCACGCCGCCGGCCACGCAGACGGCCTGCAGCGCCATCCTGCGCTGCACCTTCACCGGGCGGCCGGCGGTGAGCGCGAGGAAGATCGGGGTGATCCCGGGGGGATCCATGATGACGAACAGGGTGAGGAAGAGGGAGCCGAAGACGGCAGCGTCGAACATCGGGGAAGGGCCTTGCGGGGGAACGGGGAAAGCGGGGAAAGGGGGCGCGGGCGGGACGGGACGTCAGGCGCCGCCGGTGCCCGGCACCGGGAACGCCCCCGTCGCCCGCCGGACGATCTCCCCGTACACCTCGGGATCGGTCGTGGACGCGCCGAGCGCGACCGTCTTGCGGCTGCCGTGGTAGTCGCTGGAGCCGGTCACGAGCAGTCCGAGCTCTCCGGCCAGGCCGCGCAGCCGTGCGCGCGTGCCGGCGTCGTGGTCCATGTGGTCGACCTCGATGCCGTCGAGCCCGGCCGCCGCCAGCTCCGCGATCACCGACTCCGGCACGGTCCGGCCGCGCTTGCCGGCGCCGGGATGGGCGAACACGGCGACTCCGCCGGCGCCCTTGATCAGCCTCAGGGCCTCGAAGGGGTCGGTCTCGTGCTTGGCGACGTGGGCGCGGCCGCCGTCGGCCAGCCACTCCTCGGTGAAGGCGTCGCTCACGGTGGGGACGACGCCGAGCTCCACGAGGGCAGAGGCGATGTGGGGCCGGCCGACCGAACCGTCCCCGGCGATCCGCTGCACCTGCTCCCAGGTGACGGGCACGCCCAGCTCGTTCAGCTTGGCGATCATGCGCTGGGCGCGCGGCACGCGGTCGTCCCGGACCAGCTCGCGCTCGGCGAGCAGCGCGGGCTCCTCGGGGTCGAAGAGGTAGGCCAGCATGTGCATGCTGATGCCGTCGACACGGCAGGACAGCTCGGCGCCGGGGACGAGGGTGAGCCCCTCCGGGAGTGCGGCGACGGCCTCGGCGTGGCCGCGGGTGGTGTCGTGGTCGGTCAGCGCGACCACGTCCAGGCCGGCCGCGGCGGCGTTGCGCACCAGCTCGGCCGGGGTGTCCGTGCCGTCGGAGGCGGTGGAGTGGGTGTGCAGGTCTATGCGCACGACGCGGACTCCGGGCGGTGACGGTACGGGAAGGACACTCAAGGATAACCGGGGTGAGGGACCGCACCGTCACACCCGCCCCCGCACGGCGCCCCCTACACCTCCGCTCGCGCACACCCCCGCCCGCGCCGGCGACACCCCCGCACCTCCGTACACGTCCGCACCGGCCCCGCGCTCGCGCCCGCGCTCACCCCGACGGTTCGATCAGCCGCGGTGACAGCGCCCCGCACGGCACCAGTTCGACCTCCGCGCCCGCGTCCCGCAGGTCCGCCAGCACCAGTTCGTCGTACAGGAGGATGCCGGACTTCTCGGGCCAGACCACCGCCCACAGCCACAGCCCGAGGGCCTCGCCGGCGAAGACCGCGCGGTCCTCGGGGGTGCCGGACAGCAGCCAGAGCGGGGTGGGGCGGCCGGCGGCGAGGACCTTGGTCTGCGGCGGCTTCTCGATGTCCAGACAGGGGCCGGGATCGGGGCCCTCGATGCCCGCGTAGCGCGCGCCGAGGCCGACGCCGAGCTCCTCGGCGACGAGGATCAGCTCGCCCATGCCGCCGAGCGGACCGGGGCCGGAGCACGCGACGGCGGTGGCGCGACCGCCGCTGCGGTCGTCACCGGCGTTGGCCACGCCGGTGAACAGCCAGCCGACGGGCAGGGGCCAGGGCATCCACACCGGCACCTGCGCGCGGTGCACCACGACACTGAGGGCCTCGACGCTGGGCGGGATCACGGGCTGCAGCGGATGCACCGTGCCGTGCACATCGCACTGCCAGGAGTCGCTGAAGAGTCCGGGAGCCCTGACCCGGCCACCACACTTCGGGCAACTGGGTTCGCCCCTCATAGGGCCCCACGGTCCTACCGCCGCCCGCCCGCGTCAAGGACGATCACCCGTACGGATGGAATCAGTCACCCACGGAAACTCGATGCGCATTGCATTAGTTAGCCCAGCTAACATAATATGTGTATATGGCAACCATTCTTCGGCAACCGAAGGCGGTCTGGGCCACCGCCGGGGCCTGCGTCGTCGCCTTCATGGGCATCGGCCTCGTCGACCCGATCCTGCCCTCCATCGCCACGGGCCTGGACGCCACCCCGAGCCAGGTCTCGCTGCTGTTCACCTCCTACTTCCTGATCACCGCCGTGGCGATGCTGGTCACCGGCTTCGTCTCCAGCCGCATCGGCGGCCGCAGGACGCTGCTGTGCGGCCTGGCGCTGGTCGTGGTCTTCGCCGGGCTCGCCGGCACCTCCGACTCGGTCGGCGAGCTCGTCGGCTTCCGGGCCGGCTGGGGCCTGGGCAACGCGCTGTTCGTCTCCACCGCCCTCGCCGTCATCGTCGGCGCGGCGGCCGGGGGCAGCGCGGCGGCGATCCTGCTGTACGAATCCGCCCTCGGCCTCGGCATGGCGTGCGGCCCGCTGCTGGGCGCGGTGCTCGGCGACCTCAGCTGGCGCTACCCCTTCTTCGGCACGGCCACGCTGATGGCGGTCGGCTTCCTGTGCATCACCGCGTTCCTGAGGGAGCAGCCGAGGCCCGCGCGCCGGACCTCGCTGCTCGACCCGATCCGGGCGCTCGGCCACGGCGGACTCGCCTCGGCCGCGGCCTCGGCGTTCTTCTACAACTACACGTTCTTCACCGTGCTGGCCTTCACGCCGTTCGTGCTGAACATGACCCCCTACCGCTCCGGCGCCGTCTTCTTCGCCTGGGGCGTGCTGCTGGCCCTGTTCTCCGTGGTCATCGCGCCGCGCCTGCAGGAGCGGTTCGGCTCGCTGCCGGTGCTGGGCGGCTCGCTGGTGCTGCTCGCCGCCGACGTCCTCGTCCTCGGCTACGGCGACCACACCACGGCCGTGGTCTGCACGATCGTCTCCGGCGCGCTGATCGGCGTGAACAACACCGTCTACACCGAGCTGGCCCTCGGCGTCTCCGACGCTCCGCGACCGGTGGCGAGCGCGGGCTACAACTTCGTGCGCTGGTTCGCGGCGGCGGCCGCGCCCTACTGCGCGCCGAAGATCGAGGAGTGGACCGACCTCCACGTCCCGTTCGTGGTGGCGGCGGTCACCGCGCTGGTGGGCGCGCTCATCGTCGTCGTACGGCGCCGGGCACTCACGCGGGAGGCGGCCGAGCCGGAGACGCGGCACGCGGTCGAGGACAGCGTCTCGGTCTTCGCCGGGTGATCCGGCCGGCCCGGGAGGCCCGGGTGACCCGGACGACCCGCGCGCGGCGTGAGTTTGCTCACCGAGGCGCCGGGCGGGCCGGTCCGATGGGCCGGCCCAGTGGGTCAGTCCAGTGGGTCAGTCCAGCGGAACGGACCGGCGGGCGGGGTCCCGCAGGTCCGTTCCGTGCGTGAGCCAGCGCTCCCGCAGGGCCTGGGCGCCGTGCACCCGCTTCCAGGCGGCCTCGTTGGGGGTCATCGGCAGCAGCGGCAGGAAGCGCACCGGCTCCAGCGGCGCGTCGAGCTCCAGGTCCGCCACCAGGCCCCCGGGCTCGGCGACCAGCACGGAGGTGAAGGGCGCCCCGGGCCACAGCGGCCCGCCCACGTCCAGGGCGGCGCCGGGGACCACGACCACGCCCTCGACCTGCGGGGAGGCGGCGAGCACGGCGAGCGGGCGCAGCACCTTGTCGGTGTCGGCGACACCCGCGCGCACCGAGAGGACCAGCTCGGCGCGCGGTCCCCGGACCGGGTCGGCGACCATCGCCGCGGGATCGGTCATGGGGTGCGCGGACATGCCGAGCGTGGCGTAGCGCACGACGTCCCCCTCACGGAAGCGCAGCACCTCGATGCGGTCGGCGCCGAGGAAGGTGACCGCGGCGCGCGCGTCGGGCTCGCCCAGCGCGGTACGCAACCGGGCCTCGACCAGAGGGAGAACATCTGCCATGCGGCGAGCATAGATCTCGTCAGCACCGGGCAAAGCGGCGCCTTGACATGTCCGGCGGCTGCTACTCTGAGCCGGTGGTTGGGGACGGCATGCAGAAGCACGCCTTCGAGTCCCCGGGACCCGAGACGTGAATCTCCCCCGCGGGGGAACCCGCACCAGAGGAACCGGTGGCGGGGTTGGGAACGTCCCTCACGAGGGACCGGCCGGAGGAGGTGGGGCTGTTATGGATCGAAGTCGACCGTGCAGTACCACCCGCTCTTCCGGCCGCTGACGTAGCTGCTCCGGCTGTACCGGCTCCGTCCGGTTCTCCTCACTCCAGCTGGCTGCCACCTCTCGCACACGTGCCGACGCCCGTGAAAGTCGGTGCCACGGAAGAGCACTTCGTTTCGCCTGCCTGATCTGCCTGATCTGCCTGATCCGAGTCAGCAGCGAAGCACGCCACCGCGACGGTGCGGTGCTCCCCGATTTGCGGACGTGCCAAACATCTTGCACGAGATGACGTGAGATACGTCCCCATTCCGGGCAGTTCCAGCCGTCGCAGGGGCCTTTCGTTGCCCGTTGCGAAGGAGCCTGCCATGTCGATGATCCGTGACCTGCGCGCCGTGGTCCGCCCGTCCCGTCCCGCGCCGCACAAGGACTCCGGGACGTACGACACCACGCGCGACCACGCCGCCTCCTCCGCCGTCGTGGACTGCGGCGTCTACCGCGACGGGGTGCGCGTCGCGGCCGACCGGCCGCTCGGCCCGCACGAGGCGATGCGCCTGGTGCGCCGCGACGGCGGGTTCGTGTGGATCGGCCTGCACGAGCCGACCGAGGCCGAATTCGCCGGCATCGCCCGCGAGTTCGGGCTGCACCCGCTGGCCGTGGAGGACGCCGTGCAGGCGCACCAGCGGCCCAAGCTGGAGCGCTACGACGACAGCCTGTTCACGGTCTTCAAGACCGTCCACTACGTCGACCACGAGGAACTCACCGCCACCAGCGAGGTGGTGGAGACCGGCGAGGTGATGTGCTTCACCGGCCGGGACTTCGTCATCACCGTGCGGCACGGCGGGCAGGGCTCGCTGCGCGGGCTGCGGCACCGGCTGCAGGACGACCCGGAGCTGCTGGCCAAGGGCCCCTCGGCGGTGCTGCACGCGATCGCCGACCACGTCGTCGACGGCTACCTCGCGGTCGCCGACGCGCTGCAGATCGACATCGACGACGTGGAGACCGAGGTGTTCTCGCCGGGCCGCAAGGGCAGCCCGCGCGGCACCGACGCCGGCCGCGTCTACCAGCTCAAGCGGGAGATCCTGGAGTTCAAGCGGGCGGTGCTGCCGCTGGTGCGGCCGATGCAGCTGCTCAGCGAGCGGCCGATGCGGCTGATCGACCCGGACATCCAGAAGTACTTCCGGGACGTCGCCGACCACCTGGCCCGGGTGCAGGAGCAGGTCGTCGGCTTCGACGAGCTGCTGAACTCCATCCTCCAGGCCAACCTCGCCCAGGCGTCCGTCGCGCAGAACGAGGACATGCGGAAGATCACCTCGTGGGCGGCGATCATCGCCGTGCCGACGATGGTGTGCGGGGTGTACGGCATGAACTTCGAATACATGCCGGAGCTGCACTGGAGATACGGCTACCCGGTGATCATGAGCATCACGGTCGCCATCTGCCTGGGCATCCACCGCACCCTCAAGCGCAACGGCTGGCTGTGAGCGGGCCGCGCCGGACGCGTCGCTAGGCTTCGTCGCTAGGCTTCTGCCATGACCAGCGAACTGCTCGAGAGGGCCCTCGTCGAGGAGGCCACCAAGAAGTCCGGCCTCATCTGGGTCAAGGGCCCCGCCGGCGGTCCGGCCCGCCCGCTGTGGCACGTGTGGCACGAGGGCGCGGCCTGCGTGGTCGGCGACGGGCCGGGCGAGCAGCCACTGCCGGGGCTGACCGACGGAGCCGCGGCCGAGGTCACCGTGCGCAGCAAGGACAAGGGCGGCCGGCTGGTCACCTGGCCGGCGCGCGTGGTGGCGCTGGCGCCGGACTCCCCCGAGTGGGAGGCGGCGGCCGCGGAGCTGAAGGGCAAGCGGCTCAACGCCCCCGACGGCGAGGCGGTGACGCGGCGCTGGGCCCGCGAGTGCCGGATCGTGCGCCTGGAGCCGGCCGGCGCGCTCCTGCCGCTGCCCGACCACTCGCTGGCCCAGGCGCCGGCGCCGACGCCCGCGACGACGCGGGAGCCGATCCCGGCGGGGCTGCCCCGGCTGCTGCTGAAGCGACGCCGTCGCGGGTAGCGGGCGCGGGGGCGGGCGGCGGGCCCGGGCGCCGGGCGGCGAACGGGCAGGCCCGGGCGCCGCGGGCGGTGGACGGCGGATCCGGGCGCCAGGCGGCGAACGGGCAGATCTGGACGCCGCGGGCGGCGGACGGCGGATCCGGGCGCCGCGGGCGGCGGGCGCGCTACGACGTCGGCAGCTGCCTGCCGTAGTCGACCGTCTCCGAGGGTGCCGGCTGCTTCAGGGCGAAGTCCTCGCCCCACCCGGAGAAGCGGAGGGTGCCCGCGCCGCCCGCCCGCACCAGGCGCAGCGGGTACGGCCTGCCCTCCAGGGAGACGTCGAGCGTGCCGCCCGAGCCGTGGTCGCCGGTGATGCGGATGGTGCGCACCCCGGACTCCTCGTGGTGACCGTCCGTGGCGAGCCTGCCGTGCAGGGTCAGCAACCCGTCGAGGAGGACGTCCTTGTCCGTGAAACCGCTGAAGCGCCGGTACTGCGGGTCCTGCCGCGGCACCTTGACGTACTTGCCGCCCAGCTTGTCCGCCGTGGCCGTGCCGCCGCCGGAGCCGTCGCCGTCGGCGTGGCTCCAGAAACCGGCGTCGGCCTTCAGGTACAGCTCCGTGCCGATCCGCAGCAGCCCGAACGTCGTCCCCTTGGAGGTGACCGTCCCGGTGCCGCCGCCGGACTTCAGGCGCACGTCCAGTGCGTACGTGCGGCCGTTGCTGACCACGTTGCCCGACAGGTGCACCGCGCTCGCGGCGCGGGCGGCGGCCCGGGTGCGCTGCTGGATCTTGGCGGCGGGCAGCTTGCCGACGCCGTTGGTCCCCGCGTCCGGGTCCTCCCCGCCGCAGCCCCCGGCCCCGGTCACGACCAGTGCGCACAGCGCGCCCACCAGCGCGGCCCGGCGGATACGGCCCAGCGAGATCACGGTCACGGACGGAACTGCCTTTCTCACACACGGGGCGGGGGACCTGATCGGCGTACGGCAGCGTACCGGTGCCGCGGGCCCCCGGGCGGAGCCGGCCGCTCCGGCCTCCCCGCCGAGACGCCCGAGATCGAGACGGGCTAGCCTGAAGCCGACCCCAGCGGGCATTTGGGATAAGCGGCAACAAGAACGTCAATGTCAGTCGTCGTACCGCGGCGAGCGGTACGGCAAGCCGTACGCAAAGGAGGCGCATCCCATGGCAGCGGGCGCCCCCCGGATCTTCGTCTCGCACCTTGCCGGGGTCGCCGTGTTCGACCCGAACGGCGACCAGGTCGGCCGCGTGCGCGACCTCGTCGTCATGCTGCGCGTCGGGCGCAAACCGCCCCGGCTGCTCGGGCTGGTCGTCGAACTGGCCACCCGGCGCCGCATCTTCCTGCCCATGACCCGGATCACCGGCGTCCAGTCCGGGCAGGTCATCACCACCGGCGTGCTCAACGTCCGGCGCTTCGAGCAGCGGCCCACCGAGCGGCTCGTCTTCGGCGAGCTGCTGGACCGGCGGGTGACGCTGGTGGAGACCGGCGAGGAGGTCACCGTCCTGGACGTGTCCGTGCACCAGCTTCCGGCCCGCCGCGACTGGGAGATCGACAAGGTGTTCGTCCGCAAGGGCGGCCGCGGCGCCTTCCGCCGCCGCAGGGGCGAGACGCTCACCGTCGAGTGGTCCGCCGTCACCGGGTTCTCCCTGGAGGAGCACGGCCAGGGCGCCGAGAGCCTGCTCGCCACCTTCGAGCAGCTGCGCCCCGTCGACCTCGCCAACGTCCTGCACCACCTCTCCGCCAAGCGGCGCATCGAGGTCGCCGCCGCCCTCGACGACGACCGTCTCGCCGACGTGCTGGAGCAGCTTCCCGAGGACGACCAGATCGAGATCCTCGGCAAGCTGAAGGAGGAGCGCGCCGCCGACGTCCTGGAGGCCATGGACCCCGACGACGCGGCCGACCTGCTCGGCGAGCTGCCGGAGGAGGACAAGGAGCGGCTGCTGGCGCTCATGCAGCCCGCCGACGCGGCCGACATGCGGCGCCTGATGTCGTACGAGGAGCACACCGCCGGCGGTCTGATGACCACCGAGCCGATCGTGCTGCGCCCCGACGCCACCGTCGCCGACGCGCTGGCCCGCGTGCGCAACCCCGACCTGTCGCCCGCGCTCGCCGCCCAGGTCTACGTCTGCCGCCCGCCCGACGAGACGCCGACCGGCAAGTACCTGGGCACCGTGCACTTCCAGCGCCTGCTGCGCGAGCCCCCGTACGCCCTGGTCAGCTCCATCGTCGACACCGACCTGCAGCCGCTGGGCCCGGAGGCGGCGCTGCCGGTGGTGGCGCAGTTCTTCGCGGCGTACGACATGGTGGCCGGGCCCGTGGTCGACGAGGCGGGCTCGCTGCTCGGCGCGGTGACCGTGGACGACGTGCTCGACCACATGCTGCCCGCCGACTGGCGGGAGACGGAGCTGCAACTGGAGGCGAACGGGGAGACGGCGGACGCCGGGGACGCCGAGGGCGCCGGGAAGGGGGTGGCTCCCCATGGCGCCTGAGCGGGAGACTCCGGTGCGCGGGCGCGCGGCGACGGCGCACCGGGAGCGCGCCTTCGCGGCGTCCCGGGAGCGCACCCCGGCCGGGGCCACCGCCGCCGGCCGGCCGCGCGCGGCCCGCCTGGACCAGCCGCGCCCGCCGCGGCGCCGGCTGCTGCCCGAGTGGGACCCGGAGGCCTTTGGGCGGCTGTCGGAGCGCATCGCGCGCTTCCTGGGCACCGGGCGGTTCATCGTCTGGATGACGGTCGTCGTCATCACCTGGATCGGCTGGAACACGCTCGCGCCCCGGCCCCTGCGGTTCGACGAGTACCCGTTCATCTTCCTGACCCTGGCGCTGTCCCTGCAGGCCTCCTACGCCGCCCCGCTGATCCTGCTCGCGCAGAACCGGCAGGACGACCGCGACCGGGTCAACCTGGAGCAGGACCGCAAGCAGAACGAACGGCAGATCGCCGACACCGAGTACCTCACCCGCGAGATCGCCGCCCTGCGCATGGGCCTGGGCGAGGTCGCCACCCGGGACTGGATCCGCTCCGAACTGCAGGACCTGGTCAAGGAGTTGGAGGAGCGGCGGCTCGACGGGCACAAGCCGGGCGACGAGGGGCACGGCGTGTTCCCGGCGGTCTCCGCGGACCGTCCGCGCGTACGTGACGTACCCGACCGCTGACGGACGTCCCGGAGGCCGTACCCGGCGCCGTACCATCGTCCTCATGGTTACGGAAGACGCGGTGCGCGAAGCACTGGCGACGGTGAACGACCCCGAGATCCATCGGCCCATCACCGAGCTCGGGATGGTCAAATCGGTGGAGATCGGCGCCGACGGTGCGGTCGCGGTCACCGTGTACCTGACGGTCTCCGGCTGCCCCCTGCGCGAGACGATCACCCAGCGCGTCACGGACGCGGTCTCCCGCGTCGAGGGCGTCACCCGCGTCGACGTCACGCTCGACGTGATGAGCGACGAGCAGCGCCGCGAGCTGGCGGCGGCCCTGCGCGGCGGCCAGGCCGAGCGCGAGGTGCCCTTCGCCAAGCCCGGCAACCTGACCCGGGTCTACGCGGTCGCCTCCGGCAAGGGCGGCGTCGGCAAGTCCTCGGTGACCGTGAACCTGGCGGCGGCGATGGCGGCCGACGGCCTGAAGGTCGGTGTCGTCGACGCCGACATCTACGGCCACAGCGTGCCGCGCATGCTGGGCGTGGACGGCCGCCCCACCCAGGTCGAGAACATGATCATGCCGCCGTCGGCGAACGGCGTGAAGGTCATCTCCATCGGCATGTTCACCCCGGGCAACGCGCCGGTGGTCTGGCGCGGCCCGATGCTGCACCGGGCGCTGCAGCAGTTCCTGGCCGACGTGTACTGGGGCGACCTGGACGTCCTGCTCCTCGACCTGCCGCCCGGCACCGGCGACATCGCCATCTCCGTGGCCCAGCTCATCCCGAACGCCGAGATCCTCGTCGTGACCACGCCCCAGCAGGCGGCGGCCGAGGTCGCCGAGCGGGCCGGCGCGATCGCCGTGCAGACCCACCAGAAGATCGTCGGTGTGGTCGAGAACATGTCCGGCCTGCCCTGCCCGCACTGCGGCGAGATGGTCGACGTCTTCGGCACGGGCGGCGGCCGGCTGGTCGCCGACGGCCTGACCCGTACGACGGGCACGAACGTCCCCGTCCTGGGCGCCATCCCGATCGACGTCCGCCTGCGCGCGGGCGGCGACGAGGGCAAGCCGGTCGTCCTGACCGACCCGGACTCCCCGGCGGGCTCCGCCCTGCGCGCGATCGCGGGGAAGCTGGGGGGACGGCAGCGGGGCCTGGCGGGACTGTCGCTGGGGCTCACCCCGCGGAACAAGTTCTGATCCCTCCGGCCCTGGTCCGGCCCGGGTTCCGCTCCGGTTCCACCTCGGTCACGACCCGCGCTCCGACACAGCCACGGCACAACTACGGCACAGCCACGACGCCGGGGCGCCGTCCCCACGGACGGCGCCCCGGCGTCGTGTTTCCGGCTCATCCGGCGTAGGCGCCGATGTCCTTGATCACGGCGAAGCCCAGTCCGTAGGCGCTCATGCCACGGCCGTAGGCGCCCAGGTGCACGCCCGACGGCGTGGATCCGGCCAGGACCCAGCCGAACTCGGACTCGCGGTAGTGGAAGGGCGTCGGCACGCCGTCGACGGGCAGGGTGAGCGACGACCACACCGGGCCGTCGAGGTCGTCGGCGAGTTCCCACGCCGTCTCCGTCTGCTGCTCCAGCCAGTCGTCGCGCAGGCTGTGGTCGATCTGGCCGGGCCAGGTGAACGTCAGCAGCCCCACCCCGGCGAGCCAGGCCGCCGAGGACACCGAGGTGGCCTCCAGCAGACCCGTGCCGTCGGCGCTGCGCCGCACGGGGTTGGCGGCGACGGTGACCACGACGGCGAACTTCTCCTTCGGGCCGTCGGCCCCGGCAGCGGCGGCGTACTCGCTGCGGACGGTGGGTTCGTCGCCGTGCCCGATCGAGCCGTGTTCCACGGAACCGTCGGCCGAGGTGCCTACCTGCATCAGCCAGCGCGGCCCCGTGAACGCCTCGTCGAGGCCGTACCACGGGAAGGAAGCACGCAGGTAGTCGTCGACCGCACGGCGGGCGGAGGGGAGCGGTTGCCCGCCCTCCGCGGCCGGCGCCTGCGCGACTGACCGACTTGTCGTCTCCATGTGCCCGGACGCCTCCTCGCTCTCGTCGGACCGAGCGGCCCGCCCCCCTTCGGGCGTACTCGTCCGGTCCGCACAACAACTCGGCAGCATATCCACACCGGTGCAGGCCGCAGGGAAACCGCCCGGCGCGCGGGGCGCGCGGACGGCGACTTCAGGCCGTGCGGCCCGTGCGCGCCGCGGGGAACGCGCCACG
This sequence comes from Streptomyces echinoruber, assembly GCF_014651135.1. Classification (GTDB taxonomy): domain Bacteria; phylum Actinomycetota; class Actinomycetes; order Streptomycetales; family Streptomycetaceae; genus Streptomyces; species Streptomyces echinoruber. The sequence continues at coordinate 45,654 of NZ_BMWH01000003.1, read as the reverse complement.
TCACGGCGGGTCTGCGGCATGTCGCGGCGGGTCCGCGGGCGCCGGAGTCCCGAAGGCCCCGGAATCTCCGGGCGGGACACCGGGCGGGTCGCCGGGTGGCTCAGGTGGCGTCCACGTCGAACGGCGGGCGGTCGTCGCGGGCGGGAGCCTCCGGCTTCTTGGTCATGTCGACCCGGCCCGCGGAGGACCCCGGGGAGGCGGAGCCGGCGGAGATCTCGGCGTCGCGGCTGTGCACCGCGTCGGTGATCTCCGCCATCTCCTTCTTCAGGTCGAAGCCGTTGCGGATCTCCTTCAGCCCCAGGTCGTCGTTCTCCAGCTGCTTGCGGAGGAACGTCTTGGGGTTGAGGTCCTCGAACTCGAAGTCCTTGAACTCGGGCCCGAGCTCGTTGCGGATGTCCTGCTTGGCGCTCTCCGAGAACTCGCGGATCTTCCGGATCGTGCGCATCACGTCCTGGACGACCTTCGGGAGCTTGTCCGGGCCGAAAACGAGCACGGCAAGGACGACGATCGTCACCAGCTCGAGCGGCCCTATGTCATTGAACACCTGAAAGCTCCTTGCGATGTCCTCGGTCCTCGGCCCTCGGCGGGTCTGCGCGGCGCTCCGCGGGTCATCCGTGGTCCGGGCCGGATCCACGGTACCCGCCGATGCCGTGCGGCGGGTACCGTGCCGGGGCGCCGAGTGCCCGCGATCGACCGGTTTTCCGGGCCGTCCGCCTGGTTTCGGTCAGCGGATGATCCGGCCGGTGAGGTTGCCGTCGGTTGCCCGTCGACCGGTGTTCGACGGGCCGTCAGCTCCTGTCCGCCGAGGAGCCGAGGACGAGGGTGACCTGCCGCCGGCGGCCGTCCCGCACCAGGGTGAGCCGCAGCCGGTCGCCGGGGCGGTGGGCGCGGATCCGGACGATCAGCTCCTCGCCGGAGTGGACGCGCCGGCCGTCGACCTCGGTGACCACGTCCCCCGGTTCGACGCCGGCCCGGTCGCCGGGCCCGCCGGGCACCACCGCGGGCCCGCCGCCCCGTCCCTCGGCGGCGACGCGGGCGCCGTCGCCGGTGTAGGCCATGTCGAGGGTCACGCCGATCACCGGGTGGGTGGCCCGGCCGGTGTTGATCAGTTGCTCGGCGACCCGCTTGGCCTGGTTGACGGGGATGGCGAAGCCCAGTCCTATCGAACCGGCCTGCCCGCCGTCGGTGTCCGAGCCGCTGTCGGCGGAGCGGATGGCGGAGTTGATGCCGATGACGCGGGCCCTGGTGTCGAGCAGGGGGCCGCCGGAGTTGCCGGGGTTGATGGGGGCGTCGGTCTGCAGCGCGTCGACGTACGACACGTCGCTGCCGTCGCCCTCCTCGCCGCCCGCCGTGATGGGCCGCTCCGTGGCGCTGATGATCCCGGAGGTGACCGTCCCCTCCAGGTCGAACGGCGCGCCGATGGCGACGACCGGGTCGCCGACCCGCACGTTGTCGGAGTTGCCGAGCGGCAGCGGGGTGAGCCCGCGTACGCCCTTGACCCGCACGACGGCCAGGTCGTACCCGGCGTCCCGGCCCACGATCGACGCCTTCGCCGTCCGGCCGCCGTTGAAGGTGACCGTGATGTCGCCGGAGCCGGCCGCGGGCTCGACGACGTGGTTGTTGGTGAGGATGTGCCCGAGCCCGTCGAGCACGAAGCCCGTCCCGGTGCCCTGCTCCTCGCTGCCGCGCACATGCAGCGTCACGACGCCGGGGAGGGCGCGGGCCGCGATCCCGGCCACGCTGTCCGGTGCCCGGCCGCCGGGCTCCTTGCCGGCCTGCGGCAGCTCGACGGTCCCGATGCCCCCGTTGCGCTCCAGGTAGGCGCCCACGGCCCCGCCGACGCCTCCCGCGGCCAGCGTTAGGGCGACGGCCGCGGCGAGCAGGACCCGCCGGGCGCGGCGGCGGCGCTGCGGCTCGGTGAGCGGGGCGGCGCCGGTCTGCTGGAGGGAGGCGGCGAAGGGCGCGGCGGACCAGGGGTCGTAGCGCTGCCAGGGAGTGCCAGGGGACGCCACGGGGGCCGCTGCCGGGCCGGCGGTGCCCTGCGGTGTGGGGTGCGGCGGGGACACCGGATGCGGCAGGGGCGGTGCGGGGTCGGCACCGGCGGCCGTGGCGGCGGGCGGCACGGGCGGGCCGGCGACGGGCGGTACCGGCGGGCCTGCGGCGGGCACGGGAGCCGACGGGCGCGGCGCGGACGGATCGGGGGTCGGGGCCGGTACGGCGGTCCCGGTGGCGGGCGCCGCCACGGCGGGGTGCTGCACCGGCGGAGCCGGGGCCCACGGGCCGGGCTCGCCGTAGGGCGGCGTGTCGTACGGGTCGGGGTCGTGCAGCGGCCGGGGCGGCTGGTCTGCGCGGGGGTCCCGCGCGGCCGGCTCTCCGGGCCGGCCGGCGCCGGTCGCCTCCGCGTCGCCGGTCGCCTCCGCGTCACCGGTCGTTCGCCCGGCGGCCGGCGTCCCCGCGGGGCGCGCCGGCCGGAAGTCCCCGTCGTCCTCGGCGGCGGCCCGGGTGTCCTCGGTGACGGCCGGGGTGTCCTCAGTGGCGGCACCCTCGCGGCCGCCGCCCGCCGCGGCGCCCTCCGCGACGGCGTCCTCCGCGACGGCGCGCTCCGTGACGTTCTCCGTCGGTGCCGTCCCGATGTTCCCGGTGCCCGTCTCCGGCGCTGCCGCGCCGACTGCCCGGTGCGCCTCCGGAGGTACCGGCTTGCCCTCGTTCATGTCCTCCCCACGGTTGGCCACGGCACGGCGTGTCGAGCGGTGGCCGTGGACGATCGCCTCCGCGCCCGGGCGGTTGCGCGGGCGCGGTCCACGGGGATTCAACCAGGTTCACGCGGCGGCGCCGAGGTCGCCCGGCGGACCGGCCCGCTCAGCGGGCCGCGCGGGAGGACGGTGCGGAGGAGGAGGTGGAGGTGGTACCGGGATCGGGGGCGCCGAGCAGGTCGGGCGCGGTGACGCCGGGAACCGCGGTCCACGAGGTCAGGACCGGCTGGGGGGCCGCGACCAGCGGGCGTATGAGCGGGGACAGGGCGGTGGCGTCCGCCAGGAAGGGGGCGGTGAGCGTGCGCAGGGGCTGCTGGTCCTGCCCGGTGGCCGGCGTGGGCGTCCCGGGCAGCAGCGGGGCGGCGGCGGACGTCGACGTGGCCGGGGCGTCCGTGAGCGTCCCCCGGCGGCTCTGCTGGGCGAGGAGCGGCGTGGTGGTGGACCGGCGGCGCTGGGACTCCGGTGCCACCACGCCGTTGGCGGCCTGCCGGGGTGCCGGAGTGACGTTGCTGCCGGTTCCGCGCGCGTCGGTGGGGGCGTCGCCCGGGATGCCGGCGGTCACCCCGCCCAGCGCCAGCGCGGCGAGCGACACCGCGCCGGCGGCGACGAACGCGAACCGCAGCCCGCGCGAGGCCGGCCGTTCGCCCTCGGCCCTGCCGACGGGGTGGACGCGGAAGCCGCGGGACGGCGGTTCCGGCTCGGCGGGCGTCAGCGCGGCCGCGGGGTGCGCACGGCTGTGGGCGTAGTCGAAGGCGAAGGGGTCGCCGCGTCTCACGCCGAAGACCCCGGCGAGCCCGAAGGCGCGTCCGGAGAGGCCGGCGGTGAGCCCTCCCCCGTCCGGCGGCGTGCCGCCGCCGTCGGGATCACCTCCCTGCGGAAGCCCCTGGAGGCGGGCCAGCAGGCTCTCGGAGGGCGGCGGCGGGGCGGTCCGGGCGAAGACGTTCTTCAGCCGGCGCTGCTCGTCGACCTCCGCCTTGCACTTCGGGCAGGTGGCGACGTGCGCGAGGACACGCTCACGCGTCTCGTGACCGAGCTCTCCGTCCACCAGGGCGGAGAGCCGGTCTCCCAGGTGCTGCTCTGCGGGACTGGGCCGTGATCCACTCACGCGGACGCGCCCCCTCCCCCCAGCGCCGGTACCCGGGGCACGAAGGAGCGCCGCTCCGCGCGCGCCTGCGGCGACCGGTGCGCCAGGGCCTTGCGCAGCTGGGAGCGGCCGCGGTGGATGCGGGAGCGGACCGTGCCGAGCTTGACGCCCAGGGTCGCGGCGATCTCCTCGTACGACAGGCCCTCGATGTCGCACAGGACGACCGCGGCGCGGAACTCGGGCGCGAGCGTGTCCAGGGCCTGCTGGACGTCGGCGTCGAAGTGGGCGTCGTTGAACGCCTGCTGCGGCGTGGGCTCGCGGCTGGCCAGCCGCTCGGCCGCGTCCTCGCCGAGGGCGTCGAAGCGGATGCGCTGCTTGCGGCGCACCATGTCCAGGAAGAGGTTGGTGGTGATGCGGTGCAGCCAGCCCTCGAACGTGCCCGGCGAATACGTCGACAGGGAGCGGAAGACCCGGACGAAGACCTCCTGGGTGAGGTCCTCCGCGTCGTGCTGGTTGCCGGTGAGGCGGTAGGCGAGCCGGTAGACCCGGCCGCTGTGCGTGCTGACGATCTCCTCCCAGGTGGGCGGAGTCCACGCCTGCCCGTCCGCGTCGGTGGAGAAGGTCGCGGTCTGGGCGAAGCCGGCGGTGTCACCGGCGGCGTGGCCGTGGTCAGCAGCGGTGTCGTTCACGGATTTCGGCCTGCCCGCCGAACCGAGGAAGCGCCGCAGCACTCCTCCCCGATCCACAGGCGCGGCCGCACCTCCCCTGTCGGCTCTGGTGGTGTCCAGTGGAGCCCCTACCATAGCCACCTCGCCCGTTAGCAGCGGATAAGCGGTTTTACGAGAAATTGATACCTGCTGATACGGCTCATACGGCTGCGTCAGCACTTGCTCGGCGTCCCGGTCCACCTCTCGCCCCCCGTCGCGTCGCCCGTCACCGGCCCATCCCTTCAAACGAGCGGTCCCATCTGCGGGTTCCCGAACCCAGCGGCTACAGTCACGCCCAGGCAACCATGGGGACAGGAGAGGGTCATTACCGGCAACCGGCAGACGAGCGCGGCGTTCACCGACGCCTTTGTCGCCGAGGACGACGCGCTGCGCTGGGCCCGCGACCGGGCCCGTGAGGCGGGGCTGCGCTCGGTCTCCCCCGGCGCGGGCGCCGCGCTGCGCCTGCTCGCCGCCGCCGTGGACGCCAAGGCGGTCGCCGAGATCGGCACCGGGACCGGGGTGTCCGGCATCCACCTGCTGCACGGCATGCGGCCGGACGGGGTGCTGACCACGGTCGACACCGAGCCGGAGCACCAGCAGTCCGCCCGCCAGGCCTTCCGCGCGGCCGGTTTCGCCAGCAACCGCGCCCGTTTCATCCCCGGCCCCGCCCTGGACGTCCTGCCCCGCCTCGCCGACGCCGGTTACGACCTCGTCTTCTGCGACGGCGACCGCCTGGAGTACCCGGACTACCTAGCCGAATCGTTGCGCCTGCTGCGGCCCGGGGGGCTCGTGGTGTTCGAGGGCGTCTTCGCGCACGGCCGCACCCTGGACTCCGGGCCGCAGCCGACGGAGGTGGTGCGGCTGCGGGAGCTGCTGCGCACGATGCGGGAGAGCCCGGAGCTGGTGGTGTCGCTGCTGCCGGTGGGCGACGGCCTGCTGTGCGCGGTCAAACGCTGAGCGCCCGAGCGGCACGCGACGCTTCCGAGCGGCACGCAACGCTCTCGAGCGGCACGCAACGTACCCGAGCGGCAGGGAACACACTCCCGCGCCGTCCGGACGCACCCGCGGCGCGCAACGCCCGCGCGGCGCTCGCGCGGCCCGGCGCACCCGAACGGCCCGGCGCCTCCGCCCGGCCCGGAGCATCTCCACGACACGGCCGGCTTCCGGGTGACCGGAAAAACGCGGCCGCCCCGGCACCGTGCCGTGCGTGCGCACGCGGTGCCGGGGCGGCCGGAAGGGCGAGGAGGGTCGCCGGACGGGTCAGCCGACGACCTTCTTCAGGGCGTCGCCGAGCGCGTCGGCCTCTTCGGGGGTCAGCTCGACGACGAGCCGACCGCCGCCTTCGAGCGGAACGCGCATGACGATGCCCCGCCCCTCCTTGGTCACCTCGAGCGGGCCATCGCCCGTCCGCGGCTTCATGGCCGCCATGCTCGTTCCCCTTCCTGAAACCACAGCTCAACGTCAGCCGACGTCTCGGACAACCCCGCGCGGGCAGGGGCACACGACACCGGCATCGAACACATTGCTTCCAGGCCATTATCCCGCATCGCACGACCTGATGACCAACACCGGACGGCATCGCTTGCGCAACGCATACGAGCAAAACCACTCAATTCGGGGATCAGGCTGCGATACTGCGTCACCGCCCCGACTTCCGGCCGCCGCATGCCACCACATGCTGCCGCATGCCGCCGCATGCCGCCGCATTCGGACCGGAATTCTTTGACGCAGCTCACACGCCGCCGACGGGCCGACCGCGGTGATCTCCGCCATGCTGTCCTTCGGAAAGGACGTACCGATCGGTACGTCGAGCCGCGACACCGGAGGGGATGCCCCATGGCCGACACCGTGCTCTACGAGGTGAGCGACGGGCTCGCGACGATCACACTCAACCGCCCCGAGGCGATGAACGCGCTGGACGTCGCCACCAAGGTCGCCCTGCGGGACGCGGCCCGCGCCGCGGCGGACGACACCGCGGTACGCGCCGTGCTGCTGACCGCGGCCGGGGACCGGGCCTTCTGCGTCGGCCAGGACCTCAAGGAGCACATCGGGCTGCTGACCGCCGACCGGGAGACGGGGTCGGGGCAGACGATGAGCACGGTGCGCGAGCACTACAACCCGATCGTGCGGGCGCTGGCCGGGGCGCCGAAGCCGGTGGTCGCGGCGGTCAACGGCGTCGCGGCCGGCGCGGGCTTCGGTTTCGCGCTCGCCGCGGACTACCGGATCGTCGCCGACACGGCGTCGTTCAACACCTCCTTCGCCGGGGTGGCGCTCACCGCGGACTCCGGCATCTCCTTCACCCTGCCGCGGGTGGTCGGCCCGGCGCGCGCCACCGACCTGCTGCTCTTCCCGCGCAGCATCTCCGCGCAGGAGGCCCACGAGCTGGGCATCGCCAACCGGGTGGTGCCGGCCGCCGAGCTGCGGCAGGAGGCCGAGCGGATCGCGCGGGCGCTGGCCGAGGGCCCGACGGTGGCCTACGCGGCGATCAAGGAGGCCGTCGCCCACGGCCTGACGCACTCCCTGGAGGAGACCCTGCAGAAGGAGGACGAGCTGCAGACCCGGGCCGGCTCCTCCGAGGACCACGCGATCGCCGTGCGGGCCTTCGTGAACAAGGAGAAGCCGGTCTACCTGGGGCGCTGAGCCGCGCGGGCCGCTTCAGGCGCGGCTCAGGCGCGGCGCGCGACGCAGTCCGCGAGGTGGTCGTCGACCAGTCCGCAGGCCTGCATCAGGGCGTAGGCCGTCGTCGGGCCGACGAAGCGCAGGCCGCGCCGCTTGAGGGCCTGGGACAGGGCCGTCGACTCCGGGGTGACGGCCGGGACGTCGGCCAGGGTCCGCGGGGCCGGGCGGCCGGCCGGATCGGGAGCGTGGGACCAGATCAGCGCGTCCAGCTCGCCGGGGGACCACTCGGCGAGCACGCGCGCGTTGGCGAGCACCGCGTCGATCTTGGCGCGGTTGCGGATGATGCCCGGGTCGGCGAGGAGGCGGGCGCGGTCGGCCTCGGTGAAGGCGGCCACCTCGGCTATCTCGAAGCCGGCGAAGGCGGCGCGGAAGCCGGGGCGGCGGCGCAGGATCGTGAGCCAGGACAGGCCGGACTGGAAGGCCTCCAGGCACAGGCGCTCGAAGAGCGCGTCGTCGCCGTGGACCGGGCGGCCCCACTCCTCGTCGTGGTAGGCGACGTAGTCCTCGGTGGACAGGGCCCACGGGCAGCGCGGGGCGCCGTCCGGGCCCGCCAGGGCGGCGCCGTCGGTCATCGGGGGTCCTGCCAGGTGGCGGAGGAGCCGTCCCGGGGCTCGGGCTGCTGCGGCCGGCCGGCCTGCGCGGCGGCGCGGGCGCCCGCGAGGGCGGCCTCCAGCTCGGCGATGCGGGCGTCGCGCTCGGCGAGTTCGGCGGCCAGGCGGCTGAGGGCGTCGTCCACGTCCGCCATGCGGTAGCCGCGGGCGGCGAGCGGGAAGCGCAGCGCCGCCACGTCCTCCCGGCCGACCGGGCGGTCCGGCGGCAGCGGGTCCTCCAGCCGCTCGGGCGCGGCCTCCGGCAGCGGGCCGCTCTCGCCGCCGCCCAGCACGGCGAGCGTCACCGCGGCGACCACGACGGCCAGCGCGACGACCAGGAACAAGAACATAACCATCGCTGAGGATCCTCTTCTGTCGGCTCCGCCGCGCCCGGTGCCGGCGCCCGTGCGCCCCGGCGGGTGTCAGGGTCCGATCGTGCCATGCGAGTCTGGCAGTTAGGGTCGCTTAGGGTCGCAGTGGGCCGACCGGCAGCACGTACGAGGAAGAGGTCACAGGGGATGCTCAGGCTGGGCAGGCGGGAGTTCCCCCCGCACGAGCCGGTGATCATGGCGATCGTGAACCGGACCCCCGACTCCTTCTACGACCAGGGGGCCACCTTCCGCGACGAGCCGGCTCTCGCCCGCGTGGAGCAGGCCGTCGCCGAGGGCGCCGCCATCATCGACGTCGGCGGGGTCAAGGCCGGGCCCGGCGAGGAGGTCAGCGCCGAGGAGGAGGTGCGGCGCACCGCCGGGTTCGTCGCCGAGGTGCGGCGGCGCTTCCCCGACGTCGTCATCAGCGTCGACACCTGGCGGGCCGAGGTCGGCGAGGCCGTCTGCGAGGCCGGGGCCGACCTGCTGAACGACGCCTGGGGCGGGGTCGACCCGCGGCTCGCGGAGGTCGCCGCGCGCCACCGGGTCGGACTGGTGTGCACGCACGCCGGGGGCGCGCAGCCGCGGACCCGGCCGCACCGGGTGACGTACGACGATGTCATGGCCGACATCCTGAAGGTGACCGTGGGACTCGCCGAGCGGGCCGTCGCGCTCGGGGTGCCGCGCGAGTCGGTGCTGATCGACCCGGGGCACGACTTCGGGAAGAACACACGGCACAGCCTGGAGGCGACGCGGCGGCTCGGGGAGATGGTCGCCACCGGGTGGCCGGTGCTGGTGTCGCTGTCCAACAAGGACTTCGTGGGCGAGACGCTGGACAAGCCGGTGAAGGAACGGCTGCTCGGGACGCTCGCCACGACGGCGGTGTCGGCGTGGCTGGGGGCGCAGGTGTACCGGGTGCACGAGGTGGCCGAGACGCGGCAGGTGCTCGACATGGTCGCGTCGATCGCGGGCCACCGGGAGCCCGCGGTGGCCCGGCGGGGGCTGGCCTAGGCCCGGCGGGGGCCGGCCCCCGGGGCCGCTCCCCGACGCACCGGGCCCGCCCCGGCCCCGGGTCCGTCCGGTGGCTTCCCGCCCCGGGCCCCGGGTCCGTCCGGTGACTTCCCGCCCCGGGCCCCGGGTCCGTCCGGTGGCTTCCCGTCCCGGACCCGGCAGCATCGCCGGCCTCCCGCCACGACCCCGACGCCATCCGCCGACCCCGGCCCCCGGCCCGTCCGGGACGCTCCCGACCCGACCCGGCCCGCCCGGCCCGGGTGGCGCCCCCGCCCGGGCCCGCGCTAGCGGCCCGCCTCCTTCGACACCAGCTCCACCGCCTCGTCCACGTCGTCCGTGAGGTGGAACAGGTGGAGGTCCTTCTCGGCCGCCTTGCCCTGGGCCACCAGGGTGTTCTTCAGCCAGTCGACGAGGCCGCCCCAGTAGTCCGTGCCGAACAGGACGATCGGGAAGCGGGTCACCTTGTGCGTCTGCACCAGGGTGAGGGCCTCGAAGAACTCGTCGAGGGTGCCCAGGCCGCCGGGCAGGACGACGAAGCCCTGGGCGTACTTGACGAACATCATCTTCCGGACGAAGAAGTAGCGGAAGTTGAGGCCGATGTCGACGTAGGGGTTGAGGCCCTGCTCGAAGGGCAGCTCGATGCCGAGGCCGACGGAGGTGCCGCCGGCCTCGCACGCGCCCTTGTTGGCCGCTTCCATCGCCCCGGGACCGCCGCCGGTGATCACCGCGAAGCCCGCCTCGACCAGGCCCCGGCCCAGCCGTACCCCGGCTTCGTACTCGGGCGAGTCGACCGGTGTGCGCGCCGAGCCGAACACGCTGATGGCTGGCGGCAGTTCGGCGAGCGTGCCGAAACCCTCGACGAACTCGGACTGGATGCGCAGCACGCGCCAGGGGTCGGTGTGCACCCAGTCCGTGGGAGCGCGTTCGTCCAGCAGTCGCTGGTCGGTGGTGCTCTCCTGGACCTGGCCCCGTCGTCGGAGGACGGGTCCGAGGCGCCGCTCGTCGAGTGGCCGCTTGGTGCCCTCGGGGTTCCCGGTAGCCATGTGCGCTCCCTCCGCTTGCCTCTTTCCACCTCAGCGTAGATCTACGCGAGTTACGGAAGGGGGACGTCGGCATGTCGGGAGCGCGGCGGCGCGCCTCAGGCCGTGAGCCAGGCGCGCAGGCGTTCCTCCGCCGCCAGGATCTTCGCGGTCTCCACCCGTTCGTCCCGCTTGTGCGCCAGGAGCGGGTTGCCGGGGCCGTAGTTGACCGCGGGGATGCCCAGGGCGGAGAAGCGGGAGACGTCCGTCCAGCCGAACTTGGGCTGCGGGGTGCCGCCGACCGCCTCGATGAAGGCGGCGGCCGCCGGGTGGGACAGGCCGGGCAGGGCGCCGGGGCTGTGGTCGTCGACGACGAACTCGGCCACGCCGCAGTCGGCGAACACCTCGCGGACGTGGGCGAGCGCGTCCTCCTCGGTGCGGTCCGGGGCGTAGCGGAAGTTCACGGTGACCGTGCACTCGTCGGGGATGACGTTGCCGGCCACGCCGCCGGAGATGCCGACCGCGTGGAGGCCCTCGCGGTACTCCAGGCCGTCGATGACCGGCCGGCGCGGTTGGTAGGAGGCGAGGCGGGCCAGGACGGGGGCGGCGGCGTGGATGGCGTTGTCGCCCATCCAGCCGCGGGCGGAGTGGGCCCGCTCGCCCTTCGTCCGCAGCAGCACCCGCAGGGTGCCCTGGCAGCCGCCCTCGACCTGGCCGTCGGAGGGCTCCAGCAGCACCGCGAAGTCGCCCCGCAGCCAGTCCGGGTGCGCCTCGGCGATGTGCCTGAGGCCGTTGAGGTCGGCGGCGACCTCCTCGTTGTCGTAGAAGACGAAGGTCAGGTCGCGGTTGGGGGCGGGCACCGTCGCGGCGATGCGGAGCTGGACGGCCACGCCCGACTTCATGTCGCAGGTGCCGCAGCCCCACAGGACGCCGTCCTCGTCCAGCCGCGAGGGGACGTTGCCGGCGATCGGGACGGTGTCGATGTGGCCGGCGAGGACGACCCGCTCCGGTCGGCCCAGGTGCGTGCGGGCGACGATGTTGTTGCCGTACCGGTCGACCGTGAGGTGGGGCAGGGCGCGCAGCGCGGTCTCGATCGCGTCCGCGAGCGGCTGCTCGGTGCCGCTGACCGAGGGGAAGTCGACGAGCTGCGCGGTCAGCCGCGCGGCGTCCAGCGTGAGGTCAAGCGAGGTGTCGGCCATGCGACGACCCTAACCCGCCGCGCCGTTCGCGCCGGGCCCGTGCGCCGGGCCCTTGTGTCGGGGCGGTCGCATCCGGCCGTTCGTCCCGGACTCCGCGCGAACGGCCCGGCCGGCTCCAGTACCTTGATACGCGTGCCAGAGCCGTCCCCTACTCCCAAACGACGCGGCCGCCTCTTCCGTTTCGGGGCGGCTTTCGTGGTCCTGCTCGCCCTGGCGGGCTATCTCGCGGTGCAGTACATCACGGGCGGTACGGGAGCCCCGGGCTGCAAGGTCGTCTCGGGCGACGGCGACGGAGCGTCGTACGAGCTCACGCCGGAGCAGGCGGTGAACGCCGCGACGATCGCCGCCGTCGGCACCGGGCGCGGCCTGCCCGAGCGGGCCGTGACCATCGCGCTCGCCACCGCCCTGCAGGAGTCCGGGCTGCGCAACATACGGCACGGCGACCGCGACTCGCTCGGCCTGTTCCAGCAGCGGCCCTCGCAGGGGTGGGGCACGCCGAAGCAGATCATGGACCCGACGTACGCGGCGGGCGTCTTCTACGAGCACCTGGCCAAGGTGCCCGGCTACACCCGCCTGCCGCTGACCGTGGCGGCGCAGCGCGTGCAGCGCAGCGGCTTCCCGCAGGCGTACGCCAAGCACGAACCGGACGCGACGCTGCTCGCCGCCGCCCTCACCGGCCGCTCGGCGGCCACCCTGACCTGCCAGGGCCGCCCGGACCCCACCCGCACCACGCCGGGTCCGGACGCGGTGCGCGCCGCGCTGGTGCGCGACTTCGGGCGGGACGTGCTGCAGGACGCCGGCGCGGAGGTCTCCGCCACCGGCACCGGCCGGGCGGCCACCGCCGCGCCGGCGCCGACGCGGACCCCGGCGCCGGCGGTGACCGCGCGGACCGAGGGCCGGACCGTGACGCTGCCCGTCACCGACGACCCCGCCGCCGGCGGGCGCGGCGGGCGCGAGCGCGGCTGGCAGCTCGCCCACTGGGCGGTGGCCAACTCCTCCGCGCTGCACATCCGGCGGGTCTCCTACGCCGGGCGCGAGTGGAGCGCGGGCAGCACCGACAGCGAGTGGCGCCGCAGTTCCGGCGACGGCGCGAAAGACACGCGCGCGGTCCGGATCGTCACCGGGCAGTAGCGCACCGGGCAGGAGTGCGAGGACTCACCCGCGGGGGTTGTGCGCGGGGAAATCGGGTGGCGCTGTGCGCAGGTTTTCGTCCGGTCGCCCCCGCGGTCGCCGAATCCCTTGGAAATACTGGGCCACAGCCGCGCGGCGCGGTTTCCCGCGCCGCCTTCTTTGCCCGTTTTCCTCCCCAGCCGATAATGCGACGCATTGCCAACTCTTTACGTCGTCTCGCCGCAACCTTCGCGGGCCTCGAGCGGTAGTCACTGCGTCCGAGCCCGGACGGCAATCCCCGCGGGGACGGTCAACTTCCGGGCGCGGGCGGACAGTTCATTGTTCTGCCGTTCTCTCCGTCGAAGGAGCACCATGTCCCTCCCCCTGACCCGCCGGATCGCCCGTGCCGCGCTGCTCGTCGCTGCGGGAGCGGCTGCCGGGGTCGGTACGGCCGGCTCCGCCCACGCGGCCGCCGAGCTGCCGGCGGCCACCCCGAACCTCGGCGGGCCGACCGCCCTGGACGGGGTGAGCGCCGTCAACGCCGCCGACGGTGCCACGCAGCACGTCGCCGGTGTCGCGAACCTCACCGGCGGCCAGGCGCTCAAGAAGGCTGTGCCGGCCGCGGGCCGGACCGGTGACCAGGTCCTGAAGAAGGCGACGCCGGCCGCGCAGAAGGTCGCCGACAACGTGGTGGGGTCGACCGAGGCCGCGCTGAACGGCACCGCGAAGCCCGCGACCAAGGGGAGCAAGGGTGCCAAGGGGAGCAAGGGAGCCAAGGGCACCAAGGGCGGCCTGTCCACGGACGGCCTCGTCAAGGGGGCCACGCCGGTCCGCTCGCTGCCGGTCAAGGGGCTGTCACTCCGCTGACGAGCGCCGGCCGGTCCGCCGGTCCGTACGGTAAACGGGGTCCAGGACGCGTCCTGGGCCCCGTTCGTCTCGCGAGAGGCGGGCGGGGATCCAACGCCGGGTTGTGCGGGTCCACGCCGGAGCACACGAGCCCGTGCCGGGGCGGGCGCCGTCAGCGCGCCAGGCGTTCCACCGCCGCCCGCACCCGCTCGTCCGTCGCCGTGAACGCCACGCGCACGAACCGCTCGCCCGCCGGGCCGTAGAAGTCGCCCGGGGCGACGAGGATGCCGCGTTCGGCCAGGTGGGCCACGGTGTCCCAGCAGGACTCGTCCCGGGTGGCCCACAGGTAGAGGCCGGCCTCGCTGTGCTCGATGCGGAAGCCGTGGTCCAGCAGCGCCGCCCGCAGGGCCGCGCGGCGGGCGGCGTAGCGCTCCCGCTGCTCGCGGACGTGGGTGTCGTCGCCGAGGGCGGCGACGACGGCGGCCTGGGTGGGGGCGGGGGTCATCATGCCGCCGTGCTTGCGGATCTGCAGCAGCGGGCCGAGGACGTCCGGGTCGCCGACGAGGAAGGCGGCGCGGTAGCCGGCGAGGTTGGAGCGCTTGGAGAGGGAGTGGACGGCGACGAGGCCGTCGTAGGAGCCGCCGTTGACGTCCGGGTGGAGGACGGAGACCGGATCGGCCTCCCAGCCGAGCTCCAGGTAGCACTCGTCGGAGAAGACCAGGACGCCGTGCTCGCGGGCCCAGGCGACGATCCGGGTCAGTTCCTCCTTGGCCAGCACCCGGCCCGTCGGGTTGGACGGGGAGTTCAGCCACAGCAGCTTCAGGCCGGCCGGGTCCAGGGCCGTCGGGTCGTCGTAGGCCTCGTGCCCGGCGCGGGCGAGGCGGGCGCCGACCTCGTAGGTGGGGTAGGCCAGGCGCGGGAAGGCGACCTTGTCGCCGGGGCCGAGGCCGAGCTGGGTGGGCAGCCAGGCGACGAGTTCCTTGGAGCCGACGACGGGCAGCACGTGCCGGTGGGTGAGGCCGCGGGCGCCGAGGCGGCGCCCGGCCCAGCCGGTGATCGCGTCGCGCAGCTCCGGCGTGCCCCACACGGTGGGGTAGCCCGGCGAGTCGGCCGCCGCGATCAGCGCTTTCTGCACCGGCTCGGGCACCGGGTCGACGGGGGTGCCGACGGACAGGTCGACGATGCCGCCGGGGTGCGCGGCGGCCTGCGCCTTGTACGGTTCGAGCCGGTCCCAGGGGAAGACCGGAAGCCGGTCGGAGACGGCGGACACGGTGTTCGGGCTCACTTTCTGTGCGGCACGGTGCGCCGCGGTGCGACGCGGCACGGTGCAGTGCGGTGCGGCGCGTACGGCAAACGCCTCGGTCCCGTACGGGATCAACGTCATCAGGCCGTACGGGACCGAGGCGGCGCGGGTGATGCGTGCGGGCCGCCGGTTACTGGTTCTGCGGCGGCAGCGCGGCGACGAACGGGTGGTCACGCTCGATCAGGCCGAGCTTGCTGGCGCCGCCGGGCGAGCCGAGCTCGTCGAAGAACTCGACGTTGGCCTTGTAGTAGTCCTTCCACTCCTCCGGGACGTCGTCCTCGTAGAAGATCGCCTCGACCGGGCAGACCGGCTCGCAGGCTCCGCAGTCGACGCATTCGTCCGGGTGGATGTACAAGGACCGCTGGCCCTCGTAGATGCAGTCGACCGGGCACTCCTCGATGCACGCCTTGTCCTTGACGTCGACACAAGGCTGCGCGATGACGTAGGTCACGCTGTCGTTCCTCCTCGATAGGGCGCTGGCGGGCCCGTCCTGAAAGGCTCCGCCGCATGTGGCGCGCGGGAGCGCGGCGTCGTCGATGCCCGCCCCTAGTATCTCCGTTCCGGGGCGTGATCCGAACAGGAGGGGTGAACTGACCTGTGGAAATCTCGGCTGCGGGCCGTCTCGAGGTCCGAGTCACCCCTGGTGACGTGGGGAAACGGGTGTCGGTACGGCGCTTGGCCGATCCCGGCGCGCCAGGCGCGAAGTTCACCGACACGGTGGGTGTTCTCACATCCTGGGACGACGGTGTGCTGGTGATCACACGGAAGGACGGCGAGGTCGTCCGCGTCCCGGAGTCGTCCCTGGTCGCGGGCAAGGTGATCCCCGCCGCCCCGGCGCGCCGGCGGGGCCCCGCGGCGTCGTACGAGGAGCTGGCGCGCGTCACCGCCCGGGCGTGGCGGCCGGTGGAGAGCGAGCGGCTGGGCGAGTGGGAACTGCGGGCGGCGGCCGAACCGGTGCCGCGCGACGGGACTGCCCCCGGCTCTTCCGCCCCGGAGCGTCCGCAGGAGGCGGCGGCCGGGCGGCGGGCGGGCTTCACCCGGCGGGCCAACTCGGTGCTGGCGCTGGGCGACCCCGGGATGCCGCTGGACGAGGCGCTGGCCGCCGTGCGGCGCTGGTACGGCGAGCGCGGGCTGCCCGCGTACGTGCAGGCGGCGACCGGGGCCGAGGGCACCCAGGAGGCGCTGTGCGCGCAGTTGGAGGCGCGCGGCTGGGTGCGCGAGGTGACCGCCGAGCTGTGGGTGGGCGCGCTGGCCCCGGTGGCCGACCGGGCCGAGGGGGACGAGGTGGTGCTGTCCCGGACGGCCGACGCGGGCTGGCTGGCCCGGTACCGGCGCACGGGGCCCGGGGAGGTGGCCCTGCGGGTGCTGGGCAGCGGGCCGTCGGTGTGGTTCGCGAGCGTGCCCGGCGGCGGCCGCCACGCGCCGCCCGCCGCGATCGGGCGGTGCGTGGTGGACGGGCGGTGGGCCGGGTTCGCCGCCGTCGAGGTCGCCCCGGAGCAGCGGCGGCGCGGGCTGGCGACCGCCGTAATGGCCGCGCTCGCCCGGCGGGCCCTGGAGGAGGGCGCGTCGGCCGCGTGGCTGCAGGTGGAGACGGACAACGCGGCGGCCCGGCGGCTGTACGCCGGGATGGGCTTCGCCGTCCACCACGCCTACCACCACTACCGGGAGCCCGGGGCGGGCAGGCAGGGATCACCGTAGGCAGGGATCACGGCAGGCAGGGACCGTAGGCAGAGATCACCGTAGGCCGTAGGTAGGGATCACCGTGGAAGGGCACGAAACCGGTATGCGCCCCCTCGTTCCCCCGCCGCCCGAGCGCTCGGCCGAGCTGCGGCGCCGGTTCGCCGAGGAGGCCCGGTCGCCGCGGCCCGACCTGTCGGCGCTGTGCCTGCTGGTGGGCGCGGTGGCCGACGGCGCGCTCGACGAGGCGGGGCTGGACGCCGCGCAGGTGGAGCTGGACCGGCTGGCCGGGCAGCTGCCGTTCCGGCCCGGCGGGCCGCGCGCCTGGGCCGAGGCGCTGCGGGACCTGCTCGGCGGGCGGTACGGCTTCGGCGGCTCCGCCGGGGACTACCGGCGGCTGGAGTCGTCGCTGCTGCACTCGGTGCTGCAGCGGCGGCGGGGGCTGCCCATCCTGCTGTCGGTGGTGTGGCTGGAGGTCGCGCGGCGGGCCGGGGCGCCGGTGTACGGGGTCGCGCTGCCGGGGCACTTCGTGGTCGGGTTCGGCGCGGAGGACGCCGCCGGTGAGCGGGTGCTGGCCGATCCGTTCGCCGGGGGGCGGCTGCTGAGCGGGGCCGACGCGGAGCTGCTGGTGCTGCAGGCGACGGGGGTGCCGCTGGAGCCGTCGATGCTGCGGCCGGCCGATCCGCTGGAGGTCGTGCTGCGGATCCTGAACAACGTGCGGGCGTGGGCCGCCGCGCGGCCGGAGCGGTCGGACGTGGCGCTGTGGGCGGTGGAGCTGTCGCTGCTGCTGCCGTCGCATCCGGCGCGGCTGCGTTACGAGCGGGCCCAGGTGCTGGTGCAGCGGGGCGAGTTCGTGCGGGGGGCGGCGGAGCTGGAGGCGTACGCGGAGGTGGTCGCCGCCGTCGACGCGCCGGCGGCGGAGCAGGTGCGGCAGCAGGCGCGGGCGGCCCGGGCCCGGTTGAACTGACGGCCGGTGCCGTCCCGCGCGGACCCGCCGGGGCCGTTCCACGCGGACCCGCCGGGGCCGTTCCACGCGGACCCGCCGTGGCCGGCCGGGCGGCTCACAGCCAGCCCTTCTCCCGGGCCACCCGTACCGCCTCCGCCCGGTTGCGCACCGCCAGTTTCTGGATCGCCGTGGACAGGTAGTTGCGGACGGTCCCCTGGGACAGGTGGAGGGCGGCGGCCAGCTCGGCGTTGGTGGAGCCGTCGGCGGCGGCGCGCAGCACCTCGCGTTCGCGTTCCGTCAGGGGGTTGGCGCCCTCGGCGAGGGCGGCCGCGGCGAGGGTGGGGTCGATGACGCGCTCGCCCGCCAGCACCTTGCGGATCGCCTCCGCGAGCTGTGCGGCGGGCGCGTCCTTGACCAGGAAGGCGTCGGCGCCGGCCTCCATGGCGCGGCGCAGGTAGCCGGGGCGGCCGAAGGTGGTGAGGACGACGAGCTTCACCCGCGGCAGCTCGCGGTGGACCCGGGCGGCGGCCTCGATGCCGGTGCAGCCGGGCATCTCGATGTCGAGCAGGGCCACGTCGACGTCGTGGGCGCGGGCGGCCGCGAGGACCTCGTCGCCGCGCGCCACCTGGGCGACGACCTCGATGTCCTCCTCCAGGCCGAGCAGTGCGGCCAGGGCCTCGCGGACCATGGACTGGTCTTCGGCGAGGAGGACCTTGATCGTGCGGCTCATGCCCCGGATCCTACGTCCGGGGCGGGGCCCGCGGGGACGCGGGCGACCAGCCGGAAGCCGTGCCGGAAACGGCCCGCCTCCAGGCTGCCGCCCGCCTTCTCCAAGCGCTCGGCCAGGCCCGTCAGCCCGTTGCCGGGGCCGCCGCCGGAGCCGCCGGAGCCGTTGTCCTCGACGGACAGTTCGAACTGGGGGCCGTCCAGGGTCTGGCGGCGCAGCAGTTCGACGGTGCAGCGGCCGGCGCCGCTGTGCCGGACCACGTTGGTGACGGCCTCGCGCAGCGCCCAGGCGAGTGCGGACTCGCTCTCCTCGCGCACACCGGTCAGGTCGGGCGCCTCGGGCAGGTGCGCGGCGATGCCGGCGGCGGCCAGCGCGACCTGGGCGCCGGCGAGTTCGGCGGACAGGCGCGGGCGGCGGTAGCCGGTGACCGCCTCCCGGACGTCGACCAGGGCCTGGCGGCCGACCCGTTCGATGTCGGCGACCTGCCGGGCCGCCTGGTCGGGGTGGTCGGGCAGCATCCGGCCGGCCAGTTCGCTCTTGAGGACGATCAGGGACAGCGAGTGCCCGAGCAGGTCGTGCAGGTCGCGGGCGAGGCGCAACCGCTCCTCGTTGGCGGCGAGTTGGGCGACAGTGGCCCGCGCCCGGCGCAACTCGACGGTCGTGCGCACCAGTTGGCGTACGCCTGTCATGGCGAAGCCGATCATCACCACCAGCAGGAGCCGCTGTCCCGGGCCCGTCGCGCCGAGGTGCCGGCCGACGAGCGTCATGGTCGCGCCGGTCAGGGGGATCGTCCAGTAGACCGCGCGCAGGGGCAGGGCGGCGCCGCAGGCCACGGAGACGTACACGTACAGGTCCAGCCAGTGCCTGCCGAGGGTGAGGCACAGCACGGTGGCGAGCACGCCCAGCCCGGCGATCAGGACGGCGACGCGGGACAGGCCGGCGGGCCGGTGCTCGGGTCGGCCCATGTTACGGAAGACCAGCGCCAGGTAGACGCCGACGAAGACCGCGAGGCCCGCCCAGCCGGCCGCCGTGCCGGACGGGGTGTGGCGGCCGGAGGTCAGGTCGCGGACCGGTTCGCCGAGGAACACCAGCCAGACGCCGATCCACAGGCCCTTGCGCAGCCCCTGGCGGAGGGTGCGGGGAGTCTCCCCCACGGGGATCCCCCGCGCCCCGGTCCCGCCGGCCGCTTCCCGCATCCGCCCCTTCGTCATGGCGCTCACGCCTTCAGCGTGTCCTTCCGGTACAGCCAGGCCGCGCCGCCGGTGAACAGGGCGAAGAAGGCGGCGAGCAGGACGATGTCCCGGGCCTGCGGGGTGTGGCTCTCCTCGATCGCCCGCCCCAGCGCGGCGTACGCGTGCGTGGGCATCCAGGAGGCGATGTCCTGCAGCCACTTCGGGAAGGTGGTCGTCGGCATCCACAGGCCGCCGAGGATGGACAGGCCGAAGTAGGTGATCATCGTGACCGGGCGGACGGCGTCCCCGCTGGCGAGGTAGCCGAGGGCGACGCCGAGCGCCGCGAAGACCAGGCTGCCGATCCAGATGACGCCGGTGAGGGCGAGCCATTGCCAGGCGTCCAGGCGGACGTGCTTGACGGCGGCGGCGACGAGGAAGACGACCACGATGGACGGCAGGCTCACCACGGCCGCGCTGGCGGTCTTGGCGAGGACATAGCCGCGTCCGGGCAAGGGGGTCAGCCGTAGCTGCCGCACCCAGCCGCTCTCGCGTTCCTTGGCGATGCGCTCGCTGTTGCCCATCAGGACGGCGGTCAGGGCGCCGAAGGACGCCATGGAGACCATCATGTACGTCGCGACGGTCAGGCCGGTGCCGTCGATCCGGTCGGTGCCGCCGTAGCCGCCGGAGACCAGCA
This sequence comes from Streptomyces echinoruber, assembly GCF_014651135.1. GTDB lineage: Bacteria > Actinomycetota > Actinomycetes > Streptomycetales > Streptomycetaceae > Streptomyces > Streptomyces echinoruber. The sequence continues at coordinate 25,769 of NZ_BMWH01000003.1, read as the reverse complement.
GGAAGATCACCGACGGGTAGATCACGGAGAAGAACAGGAACTTGCGGTTGCGCAGGGCGCGGGTGATTTCCAGCTTGACGAGGCTTTTCATGACTGCTTGGCCTCCTCGGCCGCGGTGAGGGCGACGAAGGCCTGCTCGAGTCCGAGCCCGGCCACTTCGAGATTGCGGGGGTAGACGCCGAGCCCGTACAGCGCGTGGACGGTGGCGTCGGCGTCGGCGGACTGGATGCGCACGGTGTGGCCGGAGACGTCCAGGGAGGTGAGGAAGGGCAGGCCGCGCAGGGCGGCCTCGTCGATCGTCCCCTCCAGATCGAAGGAGATGCGGCGCGCTCCGGCCTTGGCCTTGATCTCGGCGGCGGTGCCGTCGGCCAGCAGCCGGCCGCGGTGCAGCACGAGCACCCGGTCGGCGACGGCGTCGGCCTCCTCCAGGTAGTGGGTGGCGAACAGTACCGTGCGCCCCTGGTCGGCCTGTTCGCGCATGGTCGCCCAGAAGGACTGGCGGGCGGAGACGTCCATGCCGGTGGTCGGCTCGTCCAGGACGATCAGGTCGCTGTCGCCCGCGGTGGCGAGCGCGAAGCGGACGCGCTGGGCCTGGCCGCCGGAGAGCTTGTCGACCTTGCGGTCGGCGATCTGCGCGATCCCGGCGCGGGCGAGGACGTCCCTGACCGGGTACGGCCGCGGGTGCAGGTCGCAGTGGAGCCGCACCAGTTCCTCGACGGTGACCTCCTCCATCAGCCCGCCGCTCTGCAGCATGGCGCCCACGCGCCCGGCGACGATCGCCTCCCGCGGGCTGCCGCCGAACACCCGGACCGTGCCGGTGTCCGGGGGCCTGAGGCCCAGCAGCAGGTCGAGGGTGGTGGACTTGCCCGCCCCGTTCGGGCCCAGCAGCGCCACGGTCTCCCCCGGGTGCAGGGCCAGCGTCAGCCCGTCCACGGCCCGCACGTCCCCGTAGCTCTTGCCGACCTGCTCGAACGCCACCGCCGGGGTTGCGGTCGCGGTCGTGGTCCGCGTTGTCGTCGTCATGTCCCCATCGTGTCCGCGGGGAGCCGTCGCCGGGCAGTGCCATGGATCCCGAGTACCGGATGACAGATGTCATACGGGACGGGTGACAGGGGCGGGTGACAGGGGCGGTGACGGGGGTGAGCGGAGGCCGGGGGCACGGCGAGGGGCACCCGGCCGTGGACGCCGGGTGCCCTCACCGTGGGTGCGTCAGCTCGGGTTGGTGTCGATGACCGCGACCCGGTTCGTCGTGCTCATCAGCGCCGGACGCAGGGCGCTGATCACGTCCTCGACGGTGACCGGCGTCTTCTGGCCGGTGGCGCGGGCGACCTTCACACCGTCGAAGGTGCTGCCGTACAGCTCCTTGAGCGCGGCCTTGTCGTAGGTGTCGACGAGCTTGCCGCCGACGGCCTTGACGCCGAGGAACTTCCACAGCGACTTCTGCGGGCTGAAGGCGACCACGTGCAGTCCGTCGGGGGTCTTGACGGTGACGTTCGCCGACATCGCGGGCTCGGCGAACTTCTTCATCATGCGGTCGACCTCGGCGTTGGGCACCGTCGGCCGACGGGTGGTGGTCGGCAGGGCCGCCGGTGCGGGGTTGCCGGTCTCGATCTGGGTGCGGTACGCCTGCTCGACCACCTCGATGGAACGGTCGACGTCGAGGCCCTTGCCGGTCCTGCCGTAGACGGCGACCGCCTTGCCGGGCTCGAACTTGATGGTGCCCTCGATCGCGGTGCCGGCACCGCCGGCGGCGGTCTCCAGGGCGGCGCGCAGCTTCTCCTTGTCGGTGGGCATGACCGGTTCGACGACCCGGTGGTTGCCGAAGAGGGAACCGATCACGGAGACCGGGTTGTAGTCGCTCTTGGCGGCCGCGTCGACGGTGGCCTGGGTGTCGAGCTGGAGCCCGGCCCGGTCCGGGGCGAGCGTGACGGTCTTGCCCTCGACGGTCAGCTTCAGCGGCTTGTTCTCCCGGTCGCCGAGCGCGTCGTCGAGCTTCTTGACCGCCTCGTCGCGGGTGCCGCCGATGTCGACGCCGAGCACGGTGGTGCCCTTGGGCACGTCGGAGTGGTTCATCAGCAGCCCGGCGCCGTAGGCGACACCGGCGAGGACGACCACGCCGCCGCCGAGCAGCGCGAGCTTGCTGCGGCCCTTCTTTTTCTGCGACTTCTTCGACGCCGCCTGCGGCGCGCCGGCGGCGGCCGGCTCGGGCAGCTTCGGCGGGGTGTGCCGCTGCGCGGCGGCACCGGGTGCGCCGGAGCCGAAGGGCGTGCCGGAGCCCGGCGGCACCACGGGGATGCCGCTGGTGACGGTGTCTCCGGAGACGTTGTCCGGGCCCGGGCCGTAACCGGGTGCGCCGGGTTCGGGGGCGGGCTTCTGCGGGGTGAGGACCGCGGTGTCGTCGCTCATCCCGCCGCCGGGTCCGCGGCCGCCGCCGTACGGGCCGCCGCCGGGCGCGGCACCGGGACCGCCGGGAGCGCCGGGACCGCCGGGAGCGCCGGGACCGCCGGGAACACGGCCGGGTCCGCCCGGGCCGCCGGGCGTGTTCGGCCCGCCGAGGCCGGGGGCCGGGGGCACCGGCGGGCCGTCGCCGGTGACGGGTCCGGTGGTGGGTCCGTTCGGGCCCTGGGGGCCGCCGTGCGGGCGCTGCCCGCCGGGGCCGGGCCGGCCGGCGTAGGCGTCACCGCCCGGGGCGTTCGGCGCGGAGAAGTCGTGGTCGGCGCCGAAGGGGTCGGCGGCCGGTCCGGTGCCGGGGCCGTGGGCGCCGGGCTCGCCGCCGAAACCGGCGTACGGGTCCTGGCCGCTCCCGTACGGGTCCTGGCCGCTGCCGTACGGGTCCTGACCGCCGTTCACGTCCTGGTCGCCGTAGCCCTCCCGGGCGCCGGGACCGTCGGCGCGCTCGTCGTCCGAGAAGTACGGCAGTTCGTCGCGGCGCGGCTCGCCGCCGTCGGCGCCCTGGCGGCGCCCGGCGTTCAGCACCTCGGTGACGTCGAAGGAGCCGGTGCCGCCGCCGTGGCCGGGCGCGACCGGGCCGCCGGTGGCGCCGGGCAGGCCGGCGCCCTTGGTGGAGCCGGTGCGGGCGCCGGGCGCGCTCAGGGAGCCGACGACACCGCCGGGGCGGCCGACGGCGGGGCGGGGCGCACCGGACCCGCCGGACGCGCCGGACGTGCCGGGTCCGCCCGGGCGGCCGGGGGCGCCGGAGGAGCCGGCGGGCGCGCCCGGACCGCCGGAGACACCCGAACCGCCGGAGACACCCGGACCGCCGGAAACGCCGGGAACACCGGGAACGCCGGAGCCGCCGGACGGAGTGTCCTTCTTCACCGGGGACTTGCGCGGCGCGAACCAGTCGCTGGTCGTCTTCTCCTCGGCCGGCGCGGCCGGTTCGGCGGGCGCCTCGGCCGCGCCGGCGCCGGTGCCGTTGGCACCGTTGGCGCCGCCGATGCCCTGGGCGCCGCCGGTGCCTTTGGTGTCGGCCGTGCCGGACGGGGCGGTCGCGGGCTTGCCGTCGTCGGCGGAGTCGCCCGCGCCGCCGGACTCGCCGACGGGCTTGCGCACGACGACCGGCGGGATCGGCCGGGACCCGGGGATGTTGATCCGGATCCTGGTCGTCAGGGTCGTCTCGGTCTTGCGTTCCTCCGGCTGGGTCGCCGAACGGCCCGCGTCCGCACCGTCGCCGGAACCCGTCGGGGTGCCGTACGGCGGGGTGCCCGAGGGGTAGGCGGCTCCGCCGCGCCCCTGGGGCCCGGAGGACGGAGTGTCAGTTTCACGACTCAAGGCAGGTTCTCCCGGTTGGCTCCGCCGCCCGTCACGACCTCACGCAGTGGGGTCCCCCTGTCCTGTCCGGCTGTCCCGGCCGGGCAAGCCGACAGCTCGGGGGAGGCTCGGCGGCGCGCACCACCATACTGGCCACATCTGGCGCGTATTCCACGACCGCTGCGGAAACCCGCACGCGACCCGCACGGGCCTGGTACGGCGAAGTGGTACGTCAGTTGCCAAGTCGGGCGGGACCGCCACCGGGTTGCCGACCCGGGGCGAGGGTGGCGCAGATCACAGCGACGGCCATGCCGCCGAGCAGGAACAGGTAGGTGCCGCCGCCCGCGGCGAAGAGGAAGTCCCCCTCGGGGCGGCTGACGGTGAGCAGGATGACGGTGACCAGCCAGCCGACGGCGGGCGCGACGGCCCCGGCCCGGCTGTCGGCGGCCCGGGCGCCGCCCAGGAACACGCCGACGGCGCCCGCGAGCGCCAGCAGCAGCCCGCCCGGGAACCAGCCGCTCTGCACCAGCGCCCCGGCCGCGCCGGCCACCGCGCCGAGGACGAACAGCCCGAGGTAGGCGGCGGCCCGCCCCGCGGACGGCGGCCGCCAGGGCTGCGCGAGCATCGGGGAACGGTCCGCCATCACACCTCCCCGCCCTGCGCGCCCGCGCCCGCGGACCCGGCACCACCGACACTCCCGGCGTCCCCGGTACTCCCGGCATCCTCGACAATCCCGGTGATCCCGGCGAACAGGTCGCTCTCGCGCTCCCGCGGCCGCTCGCCGCGCACGAGTTCGTAGTACTCGGTGGTGAACAGGGGCTGCGCGAGCCCGTTGGACAGCGCGAAGTACGGCTCGGCCACCTCGATCTGGGTGGCGTGCGCCCGCATCGCGGCGGCCTTGGCGGCGGCGTACGCGCTGCCGTCGACGGCGGTGGTGACGCGCTCGTCGTCCACCACGCCCGGAACGTCCGCCACGCTCGCCGCCTTCTCGAACGGCAGCCCCGGCAGGTCCTCGCCCAGCCGCGCGAAGGCCTCCTCGGCGACCGAGCGCGGCACGCGGTTCCAGTACACCTTGGGGATCTCCCAGCCGGCCTCGGCGGCGAGGTCGGCGGCGCGCAGGGCGATGCGGTGGGCCTGGACGTGGTCGGGGTGGCCGTAGCCGCCGTGGTCGTCGTAGGTGACGAGGACCTGCGGGCGCACCTCCAGGATCACCTCGACGAGGTGGGCGGCGGCCTCGTCGACGTCGGCCCGCCACAGGCAGGCGGGGTCGTCGTTGTCGGCGGTGCCCATCATCCCGGAGTCCCGGTACCGCCCGGCGCCGCCGAGCAGCCGGACGTCCGTGACCCCGAGCGCCCGCATCGCCGCGGCGAGCTCCCGGCGCCGGTGCGCGCCCAGCGCGGCGCCGGTCAGGTGCCGCAGCCCGGGCGGGATGACCTCGCCGCGCTCGCCGAGCGTGCACGTCACCAGGGTCACCTGGGCACCCTCGGCGGCGTAGCGGGCCATCGTCGCGCCGTTGTTGATCGACTCGTCGTCCGGGTGCGCGTGCACCAGGAGCAGACGCCGATCGCGGCGGGCCGGGGGTTCCCCCAGCTGAAGGCTGGCGGAGGGCGGTTGCGTCATGGGAACCACCCTACGAGGCACCGGCTCTCCCCTTTCACCCCGGCCGCGGGGATGCGCCGCCGCCCCGCCCTCCCCGGCCGGGACCGGCCGACACCTCCGAGAAGCGCGCCCGCCCGAGAGACACGCCCAATTCCGCCGCGATCACGCCGACCACGAGTGCCGGGCGAAAGCACCTTCGCCCGCCCCGCGCGAGGGCGGATTCCTCGCATGCTCGCTGCGGCGCCCATCGGATCGACCGCGCAACCACCGCTGTTCCCGCTTTCGGGATCACCCACATCCAGAATGGGAAGCACTCATCTTCAACAGTTTATTCGCGAAGACCTTGCCGGGGAAAAAGCCCGCTCCACAGAAATCCGACTCGCCCCCTCCTGATCGACTTGCAGGCCGCGAACGCGGGTTTTACGTTGGCCGTGTGAAATATTCGTGAGCAACTCCATGCGAATCGAGGCCGGCCATGGGTACCGTCGCAGTAATCTCCAAGCAATACTGGACCACTCGGAGCCCCATTCAGCCCGGAAGCGCGCTTTGGCTGAGTTGGCCGCTGGGCAGCGCCCCCAGCACCCTCGGCACCTACGCCATCACCGCGATCCCGAACGAGTCCGCCTCCGGGTACTACACGATGTCGGTGCGCGAACTGCACATCACGAAGAGGTCCTGGCAGCAGGGGGACATCAACTACTGGGAGTACTACGTCGGGGCAAATTGCAACAACACCGGAAACCTGCCCGTGAAGAACTTCATCACCTTCGTCAGCCGAGTCAACGAATAGCTTTTCTCGCCAACTCCGCCGATTCTGCCACCGTCTGACCGAACCAGCAGCGAAAGGAATCCCCCGATGAGAATCACTGCCGTTTACGACCGCCGCGGCAACATCGAAACCCTTGTCGCCGGCAGTGAGGACGCACCGCCGCCGCAACCCGAGACGAAACCAGGTCAATACTGCTCCGAGATCAGCGCTCCACAAGTTTTGGAGGCCCTCCGCGAAGACCTCGGGGACGAACTGATATTCAGGCGCTTGGAAGAGATAATGAACAGCTATCGGGTTGACGTGGGCAGCGCTCCGCCGAAGCTCGTGAAGAACTCGGTCGAGCCGGAAGCACCGTCCTGAGTCGGGGCGGCCGGACCCGGCTCGTCCACGACACGCCCTTCGGCACAGTGCGGCGGATCATCCGCGGAGCCGTCCGGTCGGCGACGGTGACGTCCCCGCCGCGGCCGGAGTCCTCGCGGGCGGCGGGACGTTCCCCGGCAGGGGCCGGCAGCTGCCCGGTGCCGGAGCCGGGGCATCCCCGTATCTTCCGACGCCGCGGAGGCCGGCGGGCCTCCGGTTCTCGTCGGGCGCCGCGCGGCCGTTCGGCGGCCGGGGCTCCTCCGGGCGCGGGACCGGCCGGTGGTGCCGCGAGCTCCGGTCGTCGCCCCGGCGCCCGCGGCACCACCGCACGTGTCAGAACTTGATGCTGCCGATCATCCCGGCGATGTTCGTCGTCAGCTCGTTGATCGTCGGGGCGACTGTCGAGGAGGCGAGGTAGAAGCCGAGCAGAACGCAGACGATGGCGTGTGCCGCCTTCAGCCCTGACTTCCTGATCAGAATGAAGACGATGATCGCCAGCAGCACCACCGCCGAAATCGAGAGTGCCACGGCGGTTCACCTCCAAAGGTCCCAAGGGCGCGGGGGGTCGGACGTTGGGGGCAGACAAATCCTCGCGGGAGCAAGCAGGTTCCTACCCACTATGCGACTGTGATCATAACTATCCGAACGCGCGCATCGGTCGGCGCACGGCCGCACAAGGGGGCGCATGGCCAATATCGTCGTGCCATGACGACCGAGCCTGACTCCTTTCCCCGACGGCACGCCCGCACCCAGCGGTTCACGCTCGGCGCGCCGCGTTCGTTCACCGTGGCGCCCGACGCCTCCCGTGTCGTGTTCCTGCGCTCGCGTTCCGGCACGGACCGGGCGAGCGCGCTGTGGGTGCTGGACCTGACGGACGGCACGGAGCGCGTGGCGGCCGATCCGCGGGTCCTGCTGGGCGGCGCCGAGGAGCACCTGCCGCCCGAGGAGCGGGCGCGCCGGGAGCGCAGCCGGGAGGGGGGTGCGGGCGTCGTCGCCTACGCCACCGACGCCACCGTCGAGTTGGCGTCTTTCGCCTTGTCAGGGCGGCTTTTCACGGCCGAGCTGCGGGCCGGTACGGCGCGCGAACTGCGCGTCCCGGGGCCGGTGGTGGACCCGCGGCCCTCCCCCGACGGGCGGTACGTCGCCTACGTCGCCGGCGGGGCGCTGCGGGTGGTGGGCGCCGAGGGAGAGGGCGACCGGGCGCTCGCCGAGCCGGAGCCCGCGCGGGGCGCGGGATCGGTCACTTACGGATTGGCCGAATTCGTCGCGGCCGAGGAGATGGGCCGTTCCCGGGGCTTCTGGTGGGCGCCGGAGTCGGACCGGCTGCTGGTGGCGCGGGTGGACGACACGCCGGTGCGGCGGTGGTGGATCGCCGATCCGGCGCACCCGGAGCGCGAGCCGCAGCGGGTGGCGTACCCGGCGGCGGGCACGGACAACGCGGAGGTGCGGCTGTTCGTGATCGGCCTCGACGGGGTGCGCACGGAGGTCGTCTGGGACCGGGCGCGCTACCCCTATCTGGCACGAGTGCACTGGTCGGCGGCGGGTCCGCCGCTGCTGCTGGTGCAGGCGCGGGACCAGCGCAGCCAGGTGTACCTGGCCGTGGACCCGGACACCGGGGCGACCCGGATGGTGCACGCCGACGAAGATCCAACTTGGCTGGATCTTTTCCCCGGGGTGCCGTGCTGGAGCCCGTCGGGACAGCTCGTGCGGATCGCCGACGAGGGCGGGGCGCGTGTCCTGGCGGTGGGGGAACGGCCGCTGACCGGGGCGCAGTTGCACGTGCGGGCGGTGCTCGACGTGTCGGCCGACGACGTGCTGGTCGCGGCCTCGGCGGGCGCGGAGGCGGCCGACGCGGAGATCGGGGAGGTGCACGTCCACCGCGTCAACGAGCTCGGCGTGGAGCGCGTGTCGCAGGAGCCCGGCGTGCACACGGCGGTGCGTGCCGGGGACGTGACCGTGCTGGTGTCCGCCCGGCTGGACCGGCCGGGCACGCAGGTGCAGGTGCTGCGGGACGGCAAGCGCGTCGCGGTTATCCCGTCGTACGCCGAAGATCCCGGTCTGTCCCCGCGCGTGACACTGCTGGAGGGGGGCGCACGCCGAATCCCGTGCGCCCTGCTTATGCCAACGGACTACCACGGTGACACTCCCCTCCCGGTCCTCATGGACCCCTACGGCGGCCCGCACGCCCAGCGGGTGGTGGCCGCGCACAACCCGCACCTGACCTCCCAGTGGTTCGCCGACCAGGGCTTCGCGGTCCTGGTGGCCGACGGCCGCGGCACCCCGGGCCGCTCCCCCGCCTGGGAGAAGGCCATCCGCGACGACTTCACGCGCACCCTGGACGACCAGATCGAGGCGTTGCGGGACCTCGCCCGGCGCCACCCGCTCGACCTGTCCCGGGTGGCGATCCGCGGCTGGTCCTACGGCGGCTACCTCGCCGCCCTGGCCGTGCTGCGCCGCCCGGACGTCTTCCACGCGGGCATCGCCGGCGCCCCGGTCACCGACTGGCGGCTGTACGACACCCACTACACCGAGCGCTACCTGGGCGACCCGGCCGCCGCCCCGGAGGCGTACACGCGCAGCTCGCTCGTCGACGACGACGGCCTGGTCTCCCCCGCCGAGCCGCACCGGCCGCTCATGGTCATCCACGGCCTGGCGGACGACAACGTCGTCGTCGCCCACTCCCTGCGCCTGTCCTCCGCCCTGCTGGCCGCCGGCCGCCCGCACGAGGTGCTGCCGCTGTCCGGCGTCACCCACATGACCCCGCAGGAGCAGGTCGCGGAGAACCTGCTGCTGCTCCAGGTGGACTTCCTCAAGCGGGTCCTGGGGCTCGCGTAACGGCCGACGGCGCGCGCGACGGCGGACGCACACGGCGGCAAGCGCACACGGCGACGGACACGCGCGGCGGCGGACGCGCGCGGCGGCGGACGCGCGCGGCGCAACGGGCCGCGCACACGGCAACGGGCCGGGGTGACATGGCGCACCCCGGCCCGTTCACGGCACCCGCACGGCCGTACCTCCCCAGACTCGCGCGTCCGTATGGCGCGACGGCTTCCGCCAAGTTGCCGACGCGTTAACGCATTTCGGGCGGTTTGCCCAGGTACGGGGAGGACGAGCCCGGGCGCCAGCGCCCGACCTGCACCCCTTCAGTGGTATGGACCAATGACCGCCCATTGTGTGATCAACTTGTTATTTCCGCAGGCCACACGCCCTCTACGCGCCGTTGACGCCCCGGAGGCGCGCTGATAGACCACTCTTCTCGACTGTGCCGGCGATGACGCGAGGTCAGGATCTCCATGAGCAGAGCAGACCAGCACGGCAGAACCGCCCGGCTCGCCGCCGCCGGGGTCGCGGCCCTGGCCCTCACGGCCGGCCTCGCGACCCCGCTGAACCCCGCGCCCCAGCGGGCCGCGGCGGCGGACGGGAAGAAGACGCTCACCGTCGCGGTCGCGCAGAGCGTCGACTCCCTCAGCCCCTTCCTGGCCACCCGGCTGGTCAGTACCAGCATCAACCGGCTGATGTACGAGTACCTGACCGACTACGACCCCGGCGACGCCCACCCCGTCCCCGGCCTGGCCACCCGGTGGTCCCCGTCCGCGGACAAGCTCACCTGGACCTACACCATCCGCTCCGACGCCACCTGGTCGGACGGCCGGAAGGTCACCGCCGAGGACGCGGCCTGGACCTTCACCAAGATGATGACCGACGAGAAGGCGGCCACCGCCAACGGCAGCTTCGTCGCCAACTTCCGTGAGGTGACGGCCCCGAGCCCGACCAGGCTGGTCATCCGGCTGAAGAAGCCGCAGGCGACGATGACCGCGCTCGACGTGCCGATCGTGCCCAAACACGTCTGGGAGAAGGTCGGGGACTTCTCGAAGTTCAACAACGACAAGAGCTTCCCCGTCGTCGGCGACGGGCCGTTCGTCCTCACCGCGTACAAGCCCGACAGCTACGTGCGGCTGAAGGCCAACCAGCGTTTCTGGCGCGGCGCGCCGAAGTTCGACGAGCTGGTCTTCCGGTACTACAAGGACCAGGACGCGGCGGTCGCCGCCCTGCGCAAGGGCGAGGTCTCGTTCGTCGCCGGCTCGCCCTCCCTGACCCCCGCCCAGGCCGCCTCCCTCAAGGGCGCGAAGCACATCCGCGTCAACGACGCCCCGGGCCGCCGCTTCTACGCCCTGGCCGTCAACCCCGGCGCCCGCGCGAAGGACGGGCAGAAATTCGGCGACGGCGACCCGTCCCTGCTCGACGTGCGGGTGCGGCACGCCCTGTTCCTGGCGGTCGATCGCAAGACCATCATCGACAAGGTGTTCCAGGGCCACGCCGTCGAGGGCCAGGGCTACATCCCGCCGCGCTTCTCGACGTACTTCTGGAAGCCCTCGCCGGACCAGAAACTCGCCTACGACCCGGCGAAGGCGGCCCGGCTCCTGGACGAGGCGGGGTACCGCAAGAACGCCGAGGGCAGGCGCGTCGGCAAGGACGGCAAGCCGCTCACCTACCGCGTCCTGTGCCACGCCACCGACCCCAACGACAAGGCCGTCGGGCAGTACCTCAAGGAGTGGTGGGGCAAACTCGGCATCGGCGTGAACCTCGACTGCCTGGACAACGTCACCGACCCGTGGCTCGCCGGCCGCTACGACCTCGCCTTCGACGGCTGGTCGGTCAACCCCGACCCGGACTTCGTGCTGTCCATCCACACCTGCGCGGCCCTGCCCGACACCCCCAAGGACACCGCCGCCACCGACAACTTCATCTGCGACAAGGCCTACGACCGGCTCTACGCCCGGCAGCTCGCCGAGTACGACCCCGCCAAACGGGCGGACATCGTCCAGCGGATGGAGTCCCGGCTGTACGACCTGGGGTACATGAACGTCATGGCGTACCCCAACGCCGTCGAGGCCTACCGCACCGACCAGATCGCCTCGATCGAGACGATGCCGAAGGACGCGGGCAACATCTACGGCCAGGACGGCTACTGGAGCTGGTGGTCGGCCGTCCCGGCCGACTCCGACCCGTCCTCCGGCGGACCCGGCTCGGCCGGGGTGATCGCCGGCATCGCCGGGGGCGTCGTCGTCCTGACGGCGGTCGGCGCGTTCCTCGCCCTGCGCCGCCGCGCCACCGCCGACGACCGGGAGTAGCCCATGCGACCGACCCGCCCCGCAGGCCCGGCACCCGGGCCGCGGCCATGACCGCCGACGCCGCGCCGCCCCCGGTGGAGGAGGTGGCCGGGAGGACCACCGGTGCGGCGGTGCGCGGCCCGCGCGCCCGCACCGCCGCCGCCTACCTGCGCTACGGAGCGGCCAAGCTGGCCGGCGCCGCCGTGTCGCTGTTCGCCGTCCTCGTCACCGGTTTCTTCCTCTTCCGGCTCATCCCCGGCGACCCGGTGAAGACGATGACCGGCGGGCGTCCGGTGTCCGCCGAGCAACTCGCGCAGTACCGCAGGGAGTTCGGGCTGGACTTACCGTTGTGGGAGCAGTTCGCCGACTACTGCCGCAAGGCGCTCACCGGCGATCTGGGCACGTCGTACCAGTTCCGCGCGCCCGTCATCGACAAGATCACCGAGGCGCTGCCGAACACGCTGCTGCTGACCGGCACCGCGTTCGTGCTGTACACCGTGCTCGGCATCGTGCTGGGCACCCGCGCCGCCTGGCGCCACGGGCGGCTCGGAGACCGGATCCACACCGGGCTGGCGCTGACCCTGTACTCCGTGCCGTCGTTCTGGCTGGGCCTGCTGCTGATCGTCGTCCTCGCGGTCGGCGTGGGCCCGGTCCCCGGGCTGTTCCCGACCGGCGGCATGGAGTCCGGCGGCGAGGAGGGCCTCGCGCACGTCCTCGACGTCGCCCACCACCTGGTGCTGCCGGTCGTCACGCTCGTCGCCGTCGAGTACGGCCAGACGCTGCTGGTCACCCGCTCGGCGCTGCTGGACGAGATGGGCAGCGACTACCTGACCACCGCCCGCGCCAAGGGCCTGCGCGACGACCTGGTGCGGCGCCGGCACGCCGTGCCCAACGCGCTGCTGCCGACCGTCACCCTCGTCTTCATCAACCTCGGCCGGACCGTCGCGGGCGTGATCCTGGTCGAGACCGTGTTCTCCTGGCCGGGTCTGGGCGGGCTGTTCTACCAGGCCCTCAGCGTCCCCGACCTGCCCCTGGTGCAGGGCCTGTTCCTCCTCTTCGCCTCGGCGGTGATCATCATGAACACGCTGGCCGACCTCGTGTACCCGCTGCTCGACCCGAGGGTGGGGCGATGACGACCGGAGTGACCCCGCCGGCGGACGCGCGGGGCGCGGATGCGCGGGGCGCGGACGTGCAGGGCGCGGATGCGCGGGGCGCGGATGCGCAGGGCGCGGATGCGCGGGGCGCGGATGCGCGGGGCGCGGATGCGCGGGGCGCGGATGCGCAGAATGCCGCCGCGCAGGATGCCTCCGCACAGGACGCCGCCGCGCACGCCGGGCCGCGCCGGCCGGCCTGGCAGCGCCGGCGGCGGGCGGCGGCCCGGTTCTGGCGGCAGTACCGCACCCACCGCGCCGGCCTGGCGGGCCTGGCCGCGCTCGTGCTGTGCGCGCTGCTGGCGCTGACCGCGCCGCTGGCCGTCGGATCCGACGTCGCCGGGGTCACCGACGCGCCCGGGCAGCCGCTGGCGCCCCCGAGCGGCCGGTTCTGGCTCGGCACCGACCGCTACGGCCGCGACCTGCTGGGCCTGGTGGTGTGGGGCTCACGGGTCTCGCTGCTGGTGGGGCTGCTCGCGGCGGTGCTGTCCGTGGCGATCGGCGCGGCGGTCGGCATCACCGCCGGGCACTTCCGCGGCGCGTACGCCACGGTGATGATGCGGGTCACCGACTGGTTCCTGGTGATGCCGACGCTGGTGCTCGCCGTCGCGCTGACCGCCGTGCTGCCCCGCTCGCTGGGCACGGTGATCCTCGCGATCGGCGTGACCACCTGGCCGACCACGGCCCGCCTGGTGCGCGCCCAGACGCTGGCGGTGGAGGCACGGCCGTACATCGAGCGCGCCCGCGCGCTGGGCGGCGGGCACGCGCACGTCATGACCCGGCACGTACTGCCCAACGTGATGCCGCTGGTGCTGGCGCAGACCACCCTGATGGTCTCCTCCTCCATCCTCACCGAGGCCACCCTCGCCTTCCTCGGCCTGGGCGACCCGACGGTGGTGTCCTGGGGCGGGCTGCTGCAGGACGCGCGGGAGGCGGGCGCGGTCAGCGCCGGGGACTGGTGGTACCTGGTGCCGCCCGGCCTGGCCATCGCGGGCGTGGCCCTGGCGTTCACGCTGTGCGGACGCGCGGTGGAGACGGTCCTCAACCCGCGGCTGGGGGTGGCACGGTGACACTGCTGGACGTACGGGACCTGGAGGTGACCTACCCGGGCGGCGCGGCCGCCGTACGGGGCGTGGACCTGCGGCTCGCGGCGGGCGAGAAGCTCGGCGTGGCGGGCGAGTCGGGCTGCGGCAAGTCGACGCTGGCCCTGGCGCTGCTGCGGCTGCTGCCGGCCGGGACCCGGGTGCGCGGGCAGGTGCTGCTGGACGGCGAGGACGTGCTGACCATGCGGTGGGGGCGGGTGCGGGCGGTGCGCTGGGCGGGCGCCTCCATCGTCTTCCAGGGCGCGATGCACTCCCTCAACCCCGTGCACCGCGTCGGCGACCAGATCGCCGAGCCGATCCTGCTGCACCGGAAGGCGACGGCGGCCGCGGCCCGGCGGCGCGCCGGTGAGCTGCTGGAGCACGTCGGCCTGCCGGCGGCGCGGGCGTCGGCGTACCCGCACGAGCTCTCCGGCGGCCAGCGGCAGCGCGTCATGATCGCGATGGCGCTCGCCTGCGACCCGCGCCTGGTCGTCGCCGACGAGCCGACGACCGCGCTGGACGTGATGATCCAGGCGCAGATCCTGCGGCTGATCGAGCAGCTCGTCGCCGAGCAGGACCTCGGCCTGATCATGATCAGCCACGACCTGGCCGTCCTCGCCGACACCTGCGACCGGCTGGCGGTGATGTACGCCGGCCGGGTGGTCGAGGAGGGCCCGGCCCGGGCGGTGTACGACGACGCCCGCCACCCCTACGCCCAGGCCCTGTCCGCCGCCTTCCCGCGCATCGGCGACCCGGCCTCCCGGTTCGCCCCGCGCGGCCTGCCCGGCGACCCGCCCGACCCGTCCGCCGTCCCCGCCGGCTGCGCCTTCCACCCCCGCTGCCCCGCCGTGCTCGACGTCTGCACCACCCGGGACCAGGTGCTGCGGGAGGCGGGCGAGGGCCGGCGGGCGGCGTGCGTACGGGTCGGGGCGGAAGGGGACGCCCCCGCGGCGGACGCCGCAGCGACGACCGGAGCCGGCACGGACGCCGGGTCCGCCGCCGGTGCCGGAACGGCCACCGGGTCGGCATCAGAGCCGGCCGCCGGTACCGGAGCGACCGCCGACCCGGCCGCCGGTACCGGAACGGCCACCGCACCCGTGGCCGGAACCGAAGCGGCCACCGGGCTCGCCCCCGGCGCCGAAGCCAACGCCGAACCCACGGCCGGAGTCGGCACGGACACCGAACCTGTCACCGAAGCCGAAACAGCCACCGGCCCCGTGGCCGGTGCCGGAGCGGACACCCGACCCGCCGGAACCGGCACGAACGCCGGACCCACCGGAACCGGCACGAACGCCGGACCCACCGGAACCGGCACGAACGCTGGACCCACCGGAACCGGCACGGACGCCGGACCCACCGGAACCGGCACGAACGCCGAACCCGCCGCCGAACCCGCCGCCGAACCCGCCGCCGAGGCTGCCGCCGCCGGACCCGCCACCGATGCTGCCGCCACCGGTGCCGCCCCCGCCGGTGAGGCGACGGGCACGTCCAGGACGAGGAGCACCCCGTGACCGACGACGGCACCCCGTCCCCGCCCCCGCTGCTCAGCGCCCGGGACCTGCACGTCGCCTTCCCGGGCCGGCGCGGCGGACCGCCGCTGCGCGCCGTCGACGGCGTCCACCTCGACATCCGCCCCGGCGAGATCGTCGCCCTGGTCGGCGAGTCCGGCTGCGGCAAGACGACGCTGGCCCGCGCCCTGCTCGGCCTGGTCCGCCCGACGCGGGGGCAGGTCGTCTTCGCGGGCCGGCCGCTGGAGTACGGCTCCCGGGCCCTGAAGACCTACCGCCGCCGCGCCCAGCTGGTCCTGCAGGACCCCAGCGGCTCCCTCAACCCCCGGCACACGGTCTACGAGGCGGTCGCCGAGGGCCTGCGCATCCACCGCCACGGCGGTGACGAGCGGGAGGCGGTGGCGCGGGCCCTCTCCCGCGCCGGACTGCGGCCCCCCGAGCGCTTCTTCCTGCGCCACCCGCACGAACTCTCCGGCGGACAGCGCCAACGCGTCGTCATCGCGGGCGCGTTGGCCCTGGACCCGGAACTGCTGGTGGCCGACGAGCCGGTGGCCTCCCTGGACGCCTCGGCGCGCGGCGAGATCCTCGCCCTGCTGCTGCGGCTGCGCACCGAACTGGGCCTGGCCGCGCTGGTGGTGACCCACGACCTGGGCCTCGCCTGGAACATCGCCGACCGGGTGGCGGTGATGTACCTGGGGCGCGTCGTGGAGACCGGCCCGGTGGAGGACGTCCTCACGGCACCCCGGCACCCCTACACCCAGGCCCTCCTCTCCGTCCTCCCCGAGGCCCCGGGCGCCCCCGTCGTCCTCACCGGCGAGCCGCCCGACCCCACCCACATCCCCTCCGGCTGCCGCTTCCAGGCCCGTTGCCCGGTACTGGCGGGCGGCGAGGCCGCGCGGGCGGGCGTCGCCGACCGGTGCCGTACCGAGGAACCGGCGGTGCTGGAGGGGGGCGGCCGGGCGCAGGTGGCGTGCCACTGGGCGGGGGCGCGCGTAGCCCCGTGACGCCTCAGGCCCGTTGCTCCGCGGCCACCAACTCCGCCTCGAAGCCGTCCGAGTTCACCAGGTAGGCGGCATAGTGCCGCGGTCCGCCCGCGTGCGGGTACCGGTCGGCGAAGAGCGGGTGCCACCCGTGGGCCGGGGCGGCGGCGGAGAGGGTGTCGACGTCACCGCGGCTCCCGGCGTGGAAGGCGAGGTGGTTGAGCCCCGGGCGCATCCGGTCGTGGCGTTCGCCGCTCATCGCCGGCGACTGCTCCACGACCAGGTACGTCCCGCCCAGCCGCCAGCTGCGGCCGTGCTCCCACTCCTGGTAGGGCCGGCCGCCGAGCCGGGTGAGCAGCCAGCCCCATTCGCGCACCGCGCGCGCGAGGTCGGGCACCCAGAGTTCGATGTGGTGCAGCATCCTGGTCCTGAAGTGTCCGGTCCCAAAGCGTCCGGTCCTGAAGTGTGCGGCTCCGAAGCGCCCGGTCCTCGGATGTCCCGGGGCGGAACGCCGGTTCCCGGCACCCCGCGGGGCACCGGGAACCGGGCACGTGGGCGGCGGGCGTCAGGCCGCGTGGACCACGTCCTTCTCCTCCGCGAAGTGGCAGGCCGACTCGTGGGCCGCCGGGGAGTCGGTGCCCTTGAACCGCTCGGGCACGGCGAGCAGGGGCACCTCCTGGGCGCACTTGTCCTGGGCCTTCCAGCAGCGGGTGCGGAAGCGGCAGCCGGAGGGCGGGTTGGCCGGGGAGGGCACGTCGCCGGTGAGGATGATCCGCTCGCGGTGCTCGCGGGCCTCGGGGTCGGGGACGGGCACCGCCGACAGCAGCGCCTGGGTGTAGGGGTGCGTGGGGTGTTCGTAGATCTGCTCGTCGGTGCCGATCTCGGCGATCCGGCCGAGGTACATCACGCCGACGCGGTCGGAGATGTGCCGGACGATCGACAGGTCGTGCGCGATGAAGATGTAGGAGAGGTTGAACTCGTCCTGCAGCCGCTCCATCAGGTTGATGACCTGCGCCTGGACGGAGACGTCCAGCGCCGACACCGGCTCGTCGCAGATGATGATCTCCGGGTTGAGCGCGAGCCCGCGGGCGATGCCGATGCGCTGGCGCTGACCGCCGGAGAACTGGTGCGGGTAGCGGTTGATGTACTCGGGGTTGAGGCCGACGACGTCCAGCAGTTCCTGCACCCGCTTGCGCCGGTCGCCCTTGGGCGCCGCCTCGGGGTGGATGTCGAAGGGCTCACCGATGATGTCGCCCACCGTCATGCGGGGGTTGAGCGAGGTGTACGGGTCCTGGAACACCATCTGGATGTTGCGGCGCACCGCCTTCAGCGCACGCCCGGACAGCCGGGTGATGTCCTGGCCCTTGTAGAAGATCTGCCCGGCGGTGGGCCGCTCCAGGTTCATCAGCAGCTTGGCCACGGTGGACTTGCCGCAGCCGGACTCGCCGACTATGCCGAGCGTCTCGCCCTGGTGGAGGTCGAAGGAGACGCCGTCGACCGCTCTGACCGCTCCGATCTGACGCTTGAACAGGATGCCCCGGGTCAGCGGGAAGTGCTTCACCAGGTCCCGCACCTGCAGGATCGGCTCTCCCCGCTGAACGGGCGCCTCGACGGCCGCGACCGCCTCCGTCTCGGACGACGCGTCGACGACCTCCACCTCGGAGACGTTCGGCATGGCGTCGGTGTGTCCGCTGTCCTTGCTGAGCTCAGCCACGGAGCGTCTCCTTCCAGAAGTGGCACGCGGAAGCACGGCCCGGCAGTTCCGTGCCGTCCTCGCCGGTCACCGGGACGAGCGCCGGAACGTCGGTGCGGCAGATGTCCCGTGCCTGCGCGCACCGCGGGTTGAAGGCGCAACCGGGCGGGATCTGCTGCAGGTTGGGGGGCAGTCCCTTGATCGCGTACAGCTCCTGCCCCTTCTGGTCGAGCCGGGGGATGGAGTCGAGCAGGCCGCGTGTGTACGGGTGGGCCGGCCGCTTGTACAGCTCGTGGACCGGGGCGGTCTCCACGATCCGGCCCGCGTACATGACGGCGATCTTGTCGGCCACGTCCGCGACCACGCCCAGGTCGTGCGTGATGAGGATCAGCCCCATGTTGTACTCGCGCTGGAGCTCCGCGAGCAGGTCCATCACCTGGGCCTGGACGGTGACGTCCAGGGCGGTGGTCGGTTCGTCGGCGATGATGAGGTCGGGCTCCAGGGCGAGCGCCATGGCGATCATGATGCGCTGGCGCATGCCGCCGGAGAACTGGTGCGGGTAGTCGTTGACCCGCTGCCGGGCGGCGGGGATGCGCACGCGGTCCATCAGCTCGATGGCCTTCGCCTTGGCTTCCTTGCGGGTCAGGCCCTGGTGGGCGCGGAACATCTCGCCGAGCTGGAAGCCCACCGACAGCACGGGGTTGAGGGAGGACAGGGCGTCCTGGAAGATCATGGCCATCCTGGCGCCACGCAGTTTGCGGCGCTCGTTCTCCGGCAGGCTGAGGATGTCCTGGCCCTGGAAGAAGATCTGGCCCTTCGTGATGCGTCCGGGAGGGCTGTCCAGAATGCCCATGATCGCTTGTGCGGTGACGGACTTGCCCGAGCCCGACTCGCCGAGCACCGCCAGCGTCTCGCCCGCGTTGACGCTGTAGTTGACGCCGTTGACCGCTTTCGTGACGGAGTCGCGGACCTTGAACTCCACGTGCAGGTCCCGGACTTCGAGCAGCGGCGCGGTCCCGTCCGGCCCGGCGTTCGCGGGAGCCGTTTCCAGGCTGGTCATGCCATCACCTTCGTCTTGCTTCAGCAGGGGTCGACTCACGGGTGTGCCTCACCGCAGCTTCGGGTCGAGTGCGTCGCGCAGGCCGTTGCCCAGCAGGATGAAGCCCAGCGCGGTGATGACGATGGCGAGGCTCGGGTAGGTCCACATGAAGTCCTTGACTCCCATGAATCCGCGCCCGGCCGAGATCATGTTGCCCCACTCGGCGACCTCCGGGTCGACCCCCACGCCCAGGTACGACAGCGAGGCCTCCGCGACGATGGCGATGCCGACGTTGCTGGTGCCGTACACCAGGACCGACGTGACGGAGTTGGGCAGGATGTGCTTCCGGATGATCCGGCTCCGGCCGGCCCCGAGCGCCCGGGCGGCGTGGACGAAGTCCATCTCGCGCACGGAGAGGATCTGGCTGCGCAGCAGGCGGGCGAAGGTGGCCCACTGGAAGATGCCCAGGGACAGCACGACGGGCAGGACGCCGCGGCCCATCAGCAGGATGATGACGATGGAGCCGATGAGCAGCGGGAACGCGAAGAAGATGTCCGCGGCCCGCATGATCACCGTGTCGACCCAGCGGCCGAAGTAGCCGGCCAGGGCGCCCAGCACGATGCCGATGGTGAGCGCGACGAGGATGGAGGCGAGGCCGACGACCACCGCGATCCGGCTGCCGTAGATGAGGCGGGAGAGCTGGTCCCGGCCGAGCGCGTCGGTGCCCAGCAGGTGCTTGCCGCCCGGGGCCTGGAGCGTGGCGGTCAGGTCCTGCTTGAGCGGGTCGTACGGCGCCAGCACGGGGGCGAGGAGGGCGGTGAGCACAAGGACGACGATGATCGCCAGGCCGACCACGGCCAGCTTGTTGGCGAAGAAGCGGTGCCGGATGTCGGCCCACTGACTGACCCTGGCGACGCTGGGTTCCGCGCCGGGCTGTGTCGCGGCGGGGGCCGGTGCCGGCTCTCCCGTGCCCGTGACGAGTTCGGTCATGGTGTGACTCCTTGGTGGCGACCCGGCGGGTCAGGAGAGGCGGATACGCGGATCGAGAGCGGCGTACAGCAGGTCGACGACCAGGTTCAGCAGGACGAAGATCGCCACACTGATCGTCACCACCCCGACGATGATCGGGTTGTTGTTCTGCTGGATCGCCTGGATCAGCGCGAGACCGATGCCGTTCCAGTTGAAGATCGTCTCGGTGATGATCGCGCCGCCGAGCAGCGTGCCGAACGAGATGCCGAGGTAGGTGACGACGGGGATGACCGAGTTCCGCAGGATGTGGCGGAAGAGGATCGTCCGGCGGGAGAGTCCCTTGGCCACGGCCGTCTTCACGTAGTCGGCGCGCAGCACTTCGAGCATGGTGCTGCGGGCGAGCTGTGCGACGAGGGCGGCGTCGATGATCGCGAGCGTCACGGCCGGCAGCACCATCGACTTGAAGCTGCCGTCGGCGATCAGCGGGAACCAGCCCAGTTCGACCACGAAGAGACGCTGCATGAGCATGCCGAGCACGATGGACGGCACGCCGATGGCGAGTGTGGTGACGAAGGTCGCCGACACGTCCCAGATGGAGTATCTGCGCATCGCCGCCACCACACCGACGGAGACGCCGATGACGATGTCGATGGCGATGGCGAACACCGCCAGCTTCGCCGTGTTGACCAGTTTGGGTTCGAGGATCTCCGCGACCGGACGGCTCTGCGTGTAGTCCGTGCCGAGGTCACCGGTGACGAGCTTGCCCACGTAGGTGCCGTACTGCACGACAAGGGGCTTGTCGAGTCCGTACTGCTTGTGCAACTGCTCGATCACGGCCGGGTCGCGCGCCTTGTCGCTGCCCGCGATCTGCCCCACGGGATCGCCGGGGAGCACGAACAGGCAGGCGAACAGGATCAGCGTCGCACCGAGTACGACCACGACCAACTGGCCCAGCCTACGGACCACATACCTTCCCATGACTTGCCTCTCTGCGCCGCGCTGCCGTTCGCCGGGCAGCGTCCCCGTCCGCGGACGGGGATGCGGGGTGGGGACGGGAGGGCGGATCGCGTCCTCCCGACGATCGGAGGGGCCGCGGCACCCGAGTCCAGCTCGGCACCGCGGCCCCGTCACCGGACTGCCGCGTTCCGCGGCGCCCGGGCTACTTCATGCTGATCTCGGCGAGGTTGGGGTTCTCGTGGAAGTCCATGCGGATGTCGGCGAACTTCTTGGTGTTGACCAGACGCAGCTGGGTGCGGTTCCACAGCGGGATCAGGGCCATGTCGTCCAGGGCCTTCTTCTCGGCCTGCTTGTAGAGCGCGTTGCGGCCGGCCTGGTCCGCGGTGGAACGGGCCTTGGCCACGAGGGCGTCGAACTGCTTGCTGCTGTAGCGGCCGCGGTTGTCGCCGGTGACCTTGCCGGAGGAGTCCTTGTTGATGGACGCGGTGTCCAGCAGCGGGAAGAGGTAGTTGTCCGGCGTCGGGTAGTCCGCGCCCCACGCGAAGCGGTACAGGCCCGTCGCGCCCGGCTTCTGCTGGTCGGCGAGCAGCTCGGCGAAGGGCTTGCCGGTGCTCTTCACCTTCACGCCGAGGACGTCCTCGAGCTGCTGCTTGACGGCCTGGATCCACTCCTCGTGGCCGGAGCCGGTGTTGTAGCCGAGCTCGATGGTGGTGCCGGGCTTCAGGCCGCCTTCCCTGGCGAGCTGCTTGGCCTTGGCCTTGTCCTGCTTGACGCAGGAGGTGCACAGGTCCTTCTGGTACACGTCCTTGAAGACCGGCGGCAGGATCGTCGTGGACTTGGTCATCATGCCCTGGAAGACGCCCTTGATGATGGCATCCCGGTCGATGGCGTACGAGACCGCCAGGCGCGCCTTCGGGTTCTTCATCGGGCCGTTGTCGGTGATCGGCAGGAGGTAGTTCATGCCGTTGGTGTCCTCCTGGATCCACTCACCCTGCGGCTCGTACTTGGCCTTGGCGGCCGGAAGCTGCGGGGTGGGCATGCGCGCCCAGTCGTACTGACCCGACTCGAAGCCCTGGTACTCCAGGGTCACACCGTTGTTGGCGTTGAGGATGTCGATCTGCACCTTGTCCAGGTGAGCCTTCTTCAGGCCGTAGGAGTCGTTGCGGACGAGGGTGATCGACTTGTTGTGCTCCCACTTGCCCTGCATCTTGAACGGGCCGTTGCCGATGGGGGCTTCGTTGTACGCCTTGTTGTGGGCGTCGCCCGCGGCCTTGGGCACGGGGCTGAAGACCGTGTGGGTGGTCTTGATGTAGAACTCGAAGTCCGGCGAGGACAGCTTGACCTGGAGGGTGTAGGGGTCGGGCGCGCTCAGGCCGGACATGGCCTTGGACTTGCCGGCCTGGATCTCGTCGAAGCCCTCGATTCCGGCCATGTGGTAGGCGACGTCGGACGCGGCCGACTTCTGCGCCACCCGGTTCCAGCCGCGGATGAACGCCTGGGCGTCCACGGGCTCGCCGTTGGTGAACTTGGTGCCCTTCTTGATGGTGAAGGTCCACGTCTTGCCGTCGGAGCTGGCCTTCTTGGACGTGGCGAGCGCCGGGACGACCTGGCCGTCGGCGGTCGGCTCGTACAGGCCCGTGAAAAGGTTGTCCGTGACCAGAATGCCCTCGGACTCCTGCGCGTTGTAGGGGTCGATGGCCACCGGCTCGGTGATACCCATCCGGAAGGTCCCGCCGTTCTTGCCGGCGCCACTGCCGCCGCTGTTGCCGCTGTTGTCGTCACTTCCGCCGCAGGCAGTAGCGGCCAGGGCTATGACGATCGCGCCCGCGACCCACTTGGCGCTCCTGGCACCACGCATGGGTTCCTCCTCCTGAGTCCTTTTGTTCACCGCAAGAGCGGGCACAGGACATCCCACGGACCGCAAGAACGGGGAATCAGGTGCACCCGCAAGGCTCGTGAGCCGGCGCCGTCCGCGGCACGTGGCTCGTCCACCCGAGCTCTACGCGCCTAACTATCTGCCATGGCTCACAGGTGAGCCACACCTCTTAGGTCTCGGTTCGATCACACCTGGCATCTACTTCTTCCAAAATCCGGACAAACAGTTTGGTGAAAGATGCCTGCGAAACGGACTTGTTACACAAGTATCGGTGTCAACTGTCCGGATAGCGAACGAGTTGACGATAAATCAGTTGCGCCGACGGCGGAGATCTGCTTCGACGCCGCGGCGGAAGAGTTCACCGGACCGCGAGTCGGGCGGCCGGGTGAGCAGCAGGCAAGACTAGTGCGGACGGCATACGCCTGTGACCGTGGAGAACTCCCTTTATTTCCAGCCATAGGGAAAACCCTGTATCCGCGATCGCGCGACGAAAGACGACGAAAGACCGGTTCTCGACGCGAGGTCCGGCCCCGTGCCGCGGAACACACCGCCGCCGACCCGGCGGGCCGGCGGCACGGGCGGAGAGGGCGGCGGTGCTCCTTGAGGTGACCGTCTTGCGGCCGGCAGCGGTTTTCCGGACACGCGTCCGCGCCGTCGCCGGGAATGCCGATCCATCCGGCGCGGGTGATCAAGCCGGCCGGCGGACCGCGGGCCGCGCCCCGCCTCTTTGGCAAAGCCAGGTCAAACTACAACCGTGCGACTCCGGAAGGCCGAGGGGTGTGAGGAAGACCCGAGAGGGTCGCAAACCGGGAGAACCGGATATACCGGCACACCGGAGAGGTGGTCGCCGTCGCGGCACCCGTACCATGGGGTGAGGCCGTGGCATGTTCAGCCCGGCAGGGCCCGCGCACCGCAGACGTCCGCGCCGGGCATTCCGCAACCCCCGGGAGATACGCCGCACCATGGCCGCGTCCATTCAGCGCCACGACATCCGCAACGTCGCCATCGTCGCCCACGTCGACCACGGCAAGACCACCATCGTCGACGCGATGCTCAAGCAGGCCGGCGCCTTCGCCGCGCACCAGCTCGACCAGGTCGACGACCGCATGATGGACTCCAACGACCTGGAGCGTGAGAAGGGCATCACGATCCTCGCCAAGAACACGGCGGTGAAGTACCACCCCAAGGACGGCGGGGACCCGGTCACCATCAACATCATCGACACCCCCGGCCACGCCGACTTCGGCGGCGAGGTCGAGCGCGGCCTGTCCATGGTCGACGGCGTCGTCCTCCTCGTCGACGCCTCCGAGGGCCCGCTGCCGCAGACCCGCTTCGTGCTGCGCAAGGCGCTGCAGGCGCGGCTGCCGATCATCCTCTGCATCAACAAGACCGACCGTCCGGACGCCCGCATCGACGAGGTCGTGGACGAGACCTACGACCTGTTCCTGGACCTGGACGCGGACGAGGACCAGATCGAGTTCCCGATCGTCTACGCCTGCGGCCGCGACGGTGTGGCCTCCCTCACCAAGCCGCAGGACGGGACCGTACCGGCCGACTCCACCAGCCTGGAGCCGTTCTTCTCGACCATCCTGGAGCACATCCCGGCCCCGACCTACGAGGAGGGCGCCCCGCTCCAGGCGCACGTCACCAACCTCGACGCCGACAACTTCCTCGGCCGTATCGCCCTGCTGCGCGTCCACCAGGGCGAGCTGAAGAAGGGCCAGACGGTGGCCTGGATGAAGCGCGACGGCTCCGTGCAGAACGTGCGCATCTCCGAGCTGATGATGACCGAGGCGCTCACCCGCAAGCCCGCCGAGAAGGCCGGCCCGGGCGACATCTGCGCCGTCGCCGGCATCCCCGACATCATGATCGGCGAGACCCTCGCCGACCCGGAGAACCCGGTCGCGCTGCCGCTGATCACGGTCGACGAGCCGGCCATCTCCATGGTGATCGGCACCAACACCTCCCCGCTGGTCGGCCGGGGCGGCTCCGGCAAGGGCGCCGACAACAAGGCGGCCGTCAAGGACCGCAAGGTCACCGCCCGCCAGGTCAAGGACCGCCTCGACCGCGAGCTGATCGGCAACGTCTCGCTGCGGGTGCTGGACACCGGCCGGCCCGACGCCTGGGAGGTCCAGGGCCGCGGCGAACTCGCGCTCGCCATCCTCGTAGAGACCATGCGCCGCGAGGGCTACGAGCTGACCGTCGGCAAGCCGCAGGTGGTCACCAAGGAGATCGACGGCAAGGTTTACGAGCCGGTGGAGCGCATGACCATCGACGTGCCCGAGGAGCACATGGGCGCGGTCACGCAGCTCATGGGCGTCCGCAAGGGCCGTATGGACAACATGTCCAACCACGGCCGCGGCTGGGTGCGCATGGAGTTCGTGGTGCCCTCGCGCGGCCTGATCGGCTTCCGCACCGAGTTCCTCACCGCCACCCGCGGCACCGGCATCGCCCACTCCCTCCACGAGGGCTTCGAGCCGTGGGCCGGTCCGCTGCAGACCCGCAACAGCGGCTCCCTCGTCGCCGACCGCGCCGGCGTGGTGACCGCCTTCGCCATGACCAACCTCCAGGAGCGCGGCACGCTCTTCGTCGAGCCGGGTACCGAGGTGTACGAGGGCATGATCGTCGGCGAGAACTCCCGCGCCGACGACATGGACGTCAACATCACCAAGGAGAAGAAGCTCACCAACATGCGCTCGTCCACCGCCGACGTGGCCGAGCAGATCATCCCGCCGCGCAAGCTGTCGCTGGAGCAGTCCCTGGAGTTCTGCCGCGACGACGAGTGCGTCGAGGTGACCCCGGAGGCCATCCGCATCCGCAAGGTGGTCCTGGACCAGCGCGAGCGCGCCCGGGCGGCGAGCCGGGCCAAGCACGCCTGACCCCGGCGCGCCCGTACCGGGGGGAGCTGCCCCGGCGGGGACGGCC
>NZ_BMWH01000002.1 GCF_014651135.1 Streptomyces echinoruber | reverse complement strand
CGTCCGGCACCATGCGCTCCACAATCCCCACGGACACAGGCTAGCGACCCAAATGAGATGACTTCTTAGAGCCGCTGACCGCGACGTGGTGGACATCTCAGGGACCCTGCGGAGCCCTCGGACTGCCCGTAAGGTGGCAGGCGTGTCGTACACAGGCCCTGGCTTCGATCCCCCGCCCTCCCGCCGTCCCCGGCGCGCGCCGCTGACCGTCGTGGTCGCCGCGCTGGTGCCGGGCGCGCTGCTCGGCTGGTTCGTGTACGCGGCGGTGGGCGACCACGGCGGCGGGCACGGCGACGGCGCGGCGACGCTGCGCGCGGCGCCGTCCGCCACCGCGCCGTCCCCCGGCCGGGACGCCGCCGGGGCGGCGCCCTCGCCCGGCTACCCCACCGACTCCGCCTCGGCGTCCGTCCCCGTGGACGGCAAGGGGCCCGGCGCGTCCTCCGCGCCGGCCGCCACCGGCCCCCTCAAGGGCAAGGTCGTCGTCATCGACCCGGGTCACAACCCGGGCAACTTCCGGCACACGGTGCAGATCAACCGGCAGGTGGACATCGGCACCCACCGCAAGGAGTGCGACACCACCGGCACGTCCACCAACTCCGGTTACACCGAGGCGCAGTTCACGCTGGACGTGGCCCGGCGGCTGCGGACGCTGCTGCAACGGCAGGGCGCCACGGTGAAACTGACGCAGGACGGGGACCGGCCCTGGGGCCCGTGTGTGGACGAGCGCGCCCGGATCGGCAACACGGCCCACGCGGACGCGGCGATCTCGATCCACGCCGACGGCTCGGCGGCCGGCAACCGCGGCTTCCACGTGATCCTGCCGGCGTCCGTGCACGCCGGTGCCGCCGACACCCGCCCGATCACCGCCGCCTCCCGCGCACTGGGCGAGCGCGTCGTCGGCCGCTTCGTCCGCGCCACCGGCATGGCGCCCGCCAACTACGTCGGCGACGGCACCGGCCTCGTCACGCGCGGGGACCTGGGCGGTCTCAATCTGTCAACGGTTCCCAAGGTGTTCGTCGAGTGCGGCAACATGCGCGATAGCAAGGACGCGGCACTCCTGACCAGCGGCACCTGGCGGCAGAAGGCGGCACAGGGGATCTCCGAGGGCATCGCGGGTTTCCTGGGCGGGTGAGGGGATGCACGCGCCGATCCCGGGGGACGGCCCGATCGTACGGACGATAGGGTCGCCCGCAGGGGCGAGTTGGTGACGCGACGCCTCTGCCGACGACGAGACGACCTACGAAGGACCTGAAGTGAACATCCGCTCCCTCACTCGGGGCGACGGCGTGGTGATCGGAGCAGCGGTGGTGCTGTTCATCGCGTCGTTCCTCGACATCTACTCGCTCGACAACGCGCCGGACGGCATCAGCATCCCCAGCGCCTGGAGCAGCGGACCGCTTCTGCTGAGCGTCTTCCTGGCCGGCATCATCGGCGCCGCGCTCGTGGTCGTCTCGCGGGCGCTGCCCGCGCAGCGCAAGGTCGCGGGCCTCGAACTCGGCCAGTTCGGCGCGGCGTTCGCGGTGTTCGCCGCCTGGAGCGCGCTCGGCAACGTCTTCGACCCGATGGGCGGCGTGGACAACGTCGGCTCCGTTTCGGACAACGGCGTCAGCGCGGGCACCGGTCTCATCCTCGGTCTGATCGCCGCCCTCGTCATGGCCGCCGCCGCCGTCGCCACCCCCCTCGTCCCCGCCCTGCAGGCCCCCCTGATCCCCGCTCCCAAGCCGCCCGCTCCGCAGCCCTACGGCGCCCCGCCGCAGGGCGGTTACGGCTACCCGGGGGCGCAGCCCTACGGCGGCCGGCCGCAGCAGGGGCAGCAGCCGTTCGGGGGCCAGCCACAGCAGGGCCAGCAGCCGCCGCAGGCGCCGGCCGCCGGGTTCTCGCCGTTCTGGTTCGCGGTGCCGCAGCCGCGCCCGCTGTACGCGGAGGACGGCTCGCCCACGCCGATCGCGGAACTGTCGCCGGGCGTGTGGTACCTGGCGGTCGACCAGCGCGGCCCGGGTCTGCTGACGGAGCTGCAGGACGGCCGCCGGGGCGTGCTGCAGGACACGTCGAACATCCAGCGCGGCTGAACGCCGGTCACCGCGTCCACGGCCCCTCGCCCCCGCGGGCGGGGGGCCGTTGCCGTGCGGATGGCGCCCGCGGCGGGTGCCCGCCGGGCGCCGGTGAAGTCCAACTCGCCGCGGATGTGTGGGGTTTCGGCGGGGATTCAGCGGCAACCCGAAGGACATGTCCCCTCGATATCGCCACGGTTCCAACTCCGCGGGGGCGGTCATCGCGGTGATCGCGGACGTGATGGCCGTCATCCTCGGCCTGTGGATCCTCATGTATCTGCTGGACGCGAACCGGGCCAACGACCTGGTCCAGTTCGTGCACAACGCGGCCGACGTGCTCGCCGGCTGGTCGCGTGACCTGTTCACCTTCGACGAGGCGTGGGCCCGCGTGGTCTGCGGTTACGGCCTGGCCGCGGTCGTGTACCTGTTCGTGGGGCACGCCATCGCCAACCGCATGCACCACTGAGACCCGCTGAGACCCGCTGAGACCCGCTGAGATCCACTGTGATCCACTGAGGCCCCCGGGAGACCCGCTGGGACGGCGACGGCGCGCGGCTCGGTCGCGGCAGCCGACCCAACCGGACCAGTCGGCGCAACCGGACCAGCCGGTCCAGCCGGTCTCCACGTCGCGGCTCAGTCGCAGCAGCCGGTCTCCAGGCCGCGGGGCAGGTGCTCGCCGCCGAACACGGCGCACGTGGCCTCGTGGCCGCCGAGGGCGGCGACGGCCAGCAGCAGGGAGCCGGCCGTCCAGGTGGTCAGCTCCCGCGGCCAGATCGCGTCGTCGTCGAAGACGTAGCCCGTCCAGTACAGGCCGGACTCGGGATCCCGCAGGTGCTGGATGGACTGCAGCACCTCCAGCGCCCGGTCGGACTCGCCCGTCGCCCACAGGGCCAGGGCGAGTTCGGCGGACTCGCCGCCCGTCACCCACGGGTTGGGCACGACGCAGCGCACCCCGAGGCCGGGCACCACGAACCTCTCCCAGCCCTCCTCGATGCGCGCCTTGGCCTCGGCGCCGGTCACCGCACCGCCGAGGACGGGGTAGTACCAGTCCATCGAGTAGCGGCCCTTGTCGAGGAACCGCTCGGGGTGCCGGCGGATCGCGTGGCGCACCGCGCCCACCGCCAACTCCCAGTCGGGCTGTGGTTCCTCGCGGTGCTCGGCGATCGCCAGGGCGCACCGCAGGGCGTGGTGCACGGAGGAGCAGCCGGTCAGCAGCGCCTCGGTGGCGGCGGTGCCGTCGGCCTCACGCTTCCAGCCGATCTGCCCGCCGGGCTGCTGCAGCCGCAGCACGAACTCCACGGCCGCGTACACCACCGGCCACATGCCGTCCAGGAAGGTGTCGTCGCCGGTGGACAGGTAGTGGTGCCACACCCCGACGGCCACGTAGGCGACGAAGTTGGTCTCCTTGCCGACGTCGGTGACCTCGCGCGGGTCGCCGTCGGCGTAGGCGGCGTACCAGGAGCCGTCCTCGTTCTGGTGCCGGGCCAGCCACCGGTAGGCCCGCTCGGCGGCCTCGTGCTCGCCGGCCGCGTCCAGCGCCATGGCGGCCTCGACGTGGTCCCACGGGTCGAGGTGGTGGCCGCGGAACCACGGGATGGCGCCGTCCGCGCGCTGCCCGGCGAGGATGCCGCGCACGGTGGCGGCGGCCTGTTCGGCGGTGAGCACCCCGGGCAGGACGAGGTGTTCGGTGCGGGGTGTGGTCACTGCGCGTCCACCCGGGGCAGGTGCGGCTTGGTCGCGTAGGCCACGAAGCTCTTGCCGATCAGCGGGTTGAGGGCCTGCTCGGCGAGCCGGGTCGCCAGCGGCTTCTTCATGATGTCCCAGACCAGCAGCTTGTGGTACGCGCGCACCGGCAGCGCCTTGTCGTTGTCGACGCCGAAGGCGCACTTCAGCCACCAGTACGGCGCGTGCAGCGCGTGCGCGTGGTGGGTGCCGTACGGCTCCAGGCCCGCCCCGCGCATCTTCGCCAGCAGCTCGTCCGCCTTGTAGATGCGGATGTGGCCGCCCTCGACCTCGTGGTAGGCGTCGGACAGCGCCCAGCAGATCCGCTCCGGCAGGTAGCGCGGGACGGTGACGGCGATGCGGCCGCCGGGCTTCAGCACCCGCACCATCTCCGCCAGTACGCCCTTGTCGTCGGGGATGTGCTCCATCACCTCGGAGATGATCACGACGTCGAACGACTCGTCGGGGAACGGCAGCGCGAGCGCGTCGCCCTCCAGGGCGGTGGCGGTGGCCCCGGCGGGCGCCTCGCCGGCCTCCTTCATCGCCGCGAACCACTTGGCGACCTCGCGGATCTCCTCGCCGTTGCGGTCCAGCGCCACGACCCGCGCGCCGCGCCGGTAGCACTCGAAGGCGTGCCGGCCGGCGCCGCAGCCGAGGTCCAGGACGCGGTCGCCGGGCGCGAGCGGGAACCGGGAGAAGTCGACGGTCAGCACGTGGCCCTGCTTTCGGAGTAGACGGTTTCTGAGGCGGCGGCCGCCTGCGGCGTGACCGCTTCCGGCACGGCTGCTTCCGGCACGGCTGCTTCCGGTACGGCTGCTTCCGGTACGGCTGCTTCCGGTACGGCTGTTTCCGGTACGGCGGCTTCCGGCACGGCCGCTCCCGCCGTGGCCGCTCCCGGCGCGGCGGCCGGGGCGGTGCGGCGGCCGGGGGCGCGCCCCGGGGCGGGCCGCGCGGCGCGGGCGAGGGCCTCGCGGTAGTGCTCCACCGTCCCCTGCGCGGCCCGCGCCCAGGTGAAGCGGCGCAGCACCCGCTCCCGGCCCGCCCGGCCCAGCCGGGCGCGCAGCTCCGGATCGCCCAGCAGCCGGGCCAGCGCGGCGGCCAGCGCGCCCGCGTCGCCGGGCGGCACCGCCAGGCAGGTCTCCCCGTCGGGGCCGGCGACCTCGGGGATGGCGCCACCGGTGGTGGCCACCAGCGGGGTTCCGGTGGCCATCGCCTCGGCGGCCGGCAGCGAGAAGCCCTCGTACAGCGACGGCACGCACGCGACCTCGGCCGAGCGCACCAGGTCGACGAGTTCGGCGTCGGAGACGCCCTTGACGAACTCGACGGCGTGGGCGAGGCCGTAGCGTTCGATCGCCTGGGCGACCGGGCCCTCGGTGGGGCGCTTGCCGACGACGACGAGGTGGGCGCCGGGCTGCTCGGTGCGCAGCTTGGCGAGCGCCTCGACGAGGAACACCAGGCCCTTGAGGGGGACGTCGGCGCTGGAGGTGGTGACGATCCGGCCCGGCACCCTGGGCACGGACGGGTCCGGTGCGAACAGGTCGGTGTCGGCGCCGATGTGGACGACGTGGACGCGCTCGGGGCGCACGCCGAGGTGGTCGACTATCTCCTGCCGGGAGGTGCCGGAGACGGTGAGCACGGAGGGCAGGCGGCGGGCGACGCGCCGCTGCATGCGGGTGAAGCCGTACCAGCGGCGCACGGACAGCCGCCGCTGCCAGGTCTCGGCCGCGTCCAGCTCCAACTGCCGGTCGACGGTGATCGGGTGGTGGATCGTGGTCACCAGCGGGGCGCCCAGGTCGCCCAGCAGGCCGTAGCCCAGGGTCTGGTTGTCGTGGACGACGTCGAACTCGCCGCGCCGGGCGCGCAGATGGCGGCGGGCGCGCAGGGAGAACGTCAGCGGCTCGGGGAAGCCGCCGGTCCACATGGTGGCGACCTCCAGGACGTCGATCCAGTCGCGGTACTCCTCCCGCGCCGGGGTGCGGAAGGGGTCCGGCTGGCGGTAGAGGTCGAGGCTGGGCAGCTCGGTCAGGCTCAGCCCGTCGTAGCCCTCGTCCAGGACCGGGTAGGGCTGGGCGCCGATGACCTCGACGCGGTGGCCGAGGCGGGCCAGTTCGCGCGAGAGGTGGCGGACGTAGACGCCCTGGCCGCCGCAGAACGGGTTCCCCTTGTAGGTGAGGAGCGCGATGTTGAGCGGTCGCTCGCCGTCGGCGGCCGGGTCGGTGCGAGGACCCGCCTCCCTGGCCTCAGCGGTCACTCCGGGCCCCCTTCTGACTGCATTTGTCCCGCAACATCACACTGGGACGCTAACCTGGAACAAGTTTCAGACTTGATCGTCCGGGAGGCTCTGAATCTACCGGCAGGTAAAGGCGCTGTGAGCAGTGGATCAGGTGATTCACGCCACGACCGGCGCCGGGCCGGACCGTACGGCCGCTCCCCCTCACCACCGTCACCACCACTGCGACCGCGACCGCCACCACGACCACGACCGCCGTCGCACCCACGACCACGACCGCCGTCACGCCCACGCCCACCGTCACGCCTACGACCACGATCGCCGTCACCATCGCCACTGTCACGGAACGGACCGGAACCCCATGCCTGCGGAAGCCGAGAAGGAGAAGGCCGGGACCGGGCGGCCCGCGCCGCCCGCCGCCGAGCGGCCGTCGCCGCCGCTGACGCAGCGGCAGCAGGCGCGCCGCCGCCGCATCCTGCGCGCCGGCGCGCACCTGGCCTGCCGGGGCGGGTTCGAGGCGGTGCAGATGCGGGAGGTCGCGGAGTCCTCGCAGGTGGCGCTGGGCACGCTGTACCGCTACTTCCCGTCCAAGATCCACCTGCTGGTCGCCGTCATGCAGGACCAGCTGGAGCGCCTGCACGCCACCCTGCGCAAGCAGCCGCCCGCGGGCGACACGGCCGCCGAGCGGGTCGCCGAGACCCTGATGCGCGCCTTCGGCGCCCTGCGGCGCGAACCCCACCTCGCCGAGGCCATGGTCCGCGCCCTCACCTTCGCCGACCGCAGCGTCAGCGCCGAGGCCGACCAGGTCTCCCGCCGCACCACGGCGATCATCCTGGACGCGACGGGCCTGGAGCACCCCACCCCCGAGCAGTTGTCCGCCGTCCGCGTCGTCGGGCACACCTGGCACTCGGCCCTGATCACCTGGCTCTCCGGCCGGGCGTCCATCGCCCAGGTGAGAACCGACATCGAGACGGCGTGCCGGCTGCTCGACCTGATGTCGTCCGACGGCTGATCCGACGGCTGATCCGACGACTGAGGAGAAACCGGCGGCCCCCGCGCGGGGCTCCCCGGCGGCGCCGGTCGCACGGCTCCCCTCGACCGCCGGATCGCCGGCCGCGCGCCCCCGGCCGGCTCCCGCCCCCGAGACCCGGGTCACATCCGGGGCGTGGGAAACCTGTTTCCGGAGTGAAGCGCCCCACATGACCTACGTCACCTACGACGCGCCGTAGTGGACGCGCCGGGGTTCCGGCAGCGGCCGTACGGCACTTCTGACCTGGGCGTTGAGAGGCCGGTCACAGATCCGGCCTTCCCGCTCAATGCGACGTCCACTAGTAAAAGGGGTGATTGCGGACGATCGACAGGGGCTGTTTCTCTGTACCGGCCATCAGGCGCCGCCGTCCCCACGGGCCGCGGCGCCGACGCATGCCCGCCCCGTCCACGGGGCCGCCCTGTCCCCCATGAACGAGGTTTCCGCCGTGTCCGTCTCCCTCATACGCCGTCTCGCGTCTCCCAGGAAGGCCCTCGCCGGTGCCGCCGTGGCCGTCGCCGCCTGCGGCACGCTGTTCGCCGCCGCGCCCGCGCAGGCCGCGTCCGCCGCTTCGGCCCAGGCGATCGCGCAGAAGATGATCGGGAACTCGGCCCAGTACCGGTGCTTCTCGAACATCGTCCAGCGCGAGAGCGGCTGGAACGTGACCGCCACCAACGCCTCCAGCGGCGCCTACGGCCTGGTGCAGGCCCTGCCGGGCTCCAAGATGGCCTCCGCCGGCGCCGACTGGAAGACCAACCCGGCCACCCAGATCAAGTGGGGCCTGAACTACATGAAGTCCCGCTACGGCAGCCCGTGCGGCGCCTGGAGCTTCTGGCAGGCCAACGGCTGGTACTGAGCCGGCCGACCCCGGCGCCCGGCCACCACGATCCGGTGTCCGGCCACCATGGCTCGGCGTCCGGCCACCACGGACGGGCACCCGGCCGCCACGGCCCGGCGTCCGGCCACCACGGCCGGGCACCCGGCCGCCGCGATCCGGCGTTCGTCCGTCACCGCGGCGGCGCGTCGCCGATGCCGCTCCGCGCCCTGCCGGTACACGGCAGTCATGGAGGCGGCGGCCCTCCGATCCCCGGGGCCGCCGCCTCCGCCGTACCCCGGCCCCCCGACATCCCGGCACCCGGCCCCCCGACATCCCGGCCCCCCGACATCCCGGCACCCCGGCACCCCGGCATCCCGGCGCCCTCTGCGGGCCCCGTCCCGCCCCGCCGTCACCCCGCGCAGTGCCCGGCGCGGGCGTAGACCACCACCTGGGCCCCGTGCAGACGCGTGCGCCGGCAGACCCGGAACGAGGTCTGCAGCGTCCGGCGCTTGACCGCCTCCCGCGGGAACGGGTCGAGCGGCTGCCCCGGGGGATCCATCAGGGCGATCACGCGGTCGGCGCCCAGCAGCCGCCGCCGGATCACGGACGCGGGCAGTTCGGTGCCCTCCAGCGTGCCCGAGGCCGTCGGCGACTCGGCCAGCGCCACGTCCCGGACGCGGGCGTACACCGCCGGGTACGACAGCAGCCACTCCCGGCGCCGGGCCGGCATGAACAGGGCGACGTCACCGGGACGTGCGGCGCGCCGCACCGCCCCGGCCACCGCGACCACGTCGTCCTTGCGGCTCTGCGGGGAGCGGACCAGCAGCGACCACGGCAGCAGGACGGCCACGGCCGCCGTCGCGAGCAGGGCCGCCGTCAGCGCCCGTACGGCGGGGGCCGACCGGTGCCGGCGGGCCAGCGCCCGGTCCAGGGCCGCCCCGGCCGGCAGGGCGAGGCCCGTCATGCCGTACAGCACGTACCGGTCGACGTACCACGGCTCGATCAGGGAGACCGTCATCAGCAGCCCGGCCGGGGCGACGAGCAGCGGCAGCGCCACGGCGACCAGGGTCCGCATCCGGTCACGGCCCGGGTCCGGGTCCGGCTCCGGGGCCGGGTCCGGGTCCGGCTCCGGGGCCGGGTCCGGGTCCGGCTCCGGGGCCGAGTCCGGGTCCATGTCCGAGTCCGGGGCCGCCTCCAAGCCCAAGTCCGAGTCCGGCTTCGAATCCGGGTCCATGTCCGGGTCCGGCTCCGAATCCGGGTCCGCCTCCGGGCCAGAGTCCGCCTCCGGGTCCGCGGCCCCGCGCGGCAGCAGGAACCGGGCCAGCAGCAGCCCCGCCGCCGACACCGCCAGGAACTGCAGCCACAGGGCGGCGCCGGGGCGCCCGAGCCAGCCCAGTTGCCGGTCCGACTGGCCGGCGCTCACGTACACCAGCGGCGCCAGGCTCGCCAGCGCCGCGCCCGCCGCCGTGGCCCAGCGCCGCCGGGTCGCGCGCGGTGCGCCCAGGCGCCACAGCGTCAGGCCGTGGGCGAGGACGGCGAGCGCGGCGAACTCGTGCAGCCAGCAGGCGAGCGAGAGGAGCCCGCCGTACGCCGGCCACCAGCGCGTCTCCCCGTCCGCCGCGCGGACGAAGCAGTACGTCGCCCACGTCACCGCCGCGCACACCAGCGCGTAGGAGCGGCCCTCCTGCGCGTACTGCTGGACGATCGGCAGGGCGGCGAAGACCAGGCCCGCCAGCATCCCGGCCCGCGTCCCGGCCAGCCGGCGGCCGAGGGCGCCGACGCCGGCGGCGGCCAGGGCCGTCGCCGCGACCGACGGCAGGCGCAGCGCGGTGAGGCCGCCGTCCCAGAGGTGGAACACGGCGTGCAGGAGCAGGTAGTAGAGGCCGTGGACGGCGTCGATGTGACCGAGGAGGCGCCACAGGTCGGCGAGGGAGCGGTGGGCCACCTGGTAGGTGACCGACTCGTCGCGCCACATGCTGTGGTGCCGGTCGAGGTCCCACAGGCCGAGCACGGTGGCCGCGAGGGCGGGGACGAGCAGGGCGGGGAGAGAGGGGCCGACGGGGAGAGAGGGGCCGGCCGGGCGGGCGGCGGGCCGGCCGCGGGAGACGGCGGTGTCCGCCCGCGTCTCCCGCGTCTCCCGCGTCTCCCGCGTCTCCCGTGCCCCCGGGGTCATCGGCCGGCGCCGACCGCCGCCGGACCCTCGGGGCCGCCCGGCGGCGGGGACGTGCGGGGGGCGGCCGTCTCGGCCGCCGGCTCCTCGCCGCGGATCGCGCGCGGCCCGGTGAGCAGGTACGTCAGCCCGAACCCGGTGCCGATCACCGCGGCGCCGCCGACCGCGTCGAGGACCCAGTGGTTGGCGGTGGCGACGATCGCGCAGACCGTGAAGAACGGGTGCAGCAGGCCCAGCGCCTTCACCCACCGGCGGCGCGCCACCACGGCGACGACGATGCCGCACCACAGGGACCAGCCGAAGTGCAGGGACGGCATGGCGGCGTACTGGTTGGTGACGGCCGTCATCATGCCGTAGTCCGGCTTGGAGAAGTCCTGCACGCCGTGCACGGTGTCGATGAAGCCCAGGTCCGGCATGAGCCGGGGCGGGGCGAGCGGGTAGAGCCAGAAGCCGAGCAGGCCGAGCAGCGTGCCGAGGCCGAGCGTGGTGCGCGCCCAGCGGTAGTCCACGGGGTTGCGGGCGTAGAGGACGGCGAGGAGGGTCAGCGGCACCACGAAGTGGAACGACTCGTAGTAGAAGCCGAGGAAGTGCTCCAGCCAGGGGACGCGCACCACCGTGTGGTTGGCCCAGTGCTCGACGTCCAGGGACAGGGCCTGTTCCAGGCGGTGGATCTGGTGGCCGTGCGCCTCGGCGGTGGCGCGGCCGCCCTGTGCCGCGGCGCGGATCGAGGAGTAGGCGGCGTAGGTCACCCGGATCAGCAGCAGCTCCAGCAGCAGGTTCGGGCGGCTGAGCGCCCGGCGCAGGAACGGCAGCAGCGGCACGTGCCGCAGGCGGGCCGGGGCGGGCGTGGCGTACCGCGTGGGGACCGGCGTGCGGTAGTAGGGGGAGGTGCGGGGCAGGAACGGGACGGCGGTGGCGGCGGCGAGGGCGGCGAGCAGGACGACGTCGTCGCGCAGCGGCTGCAGCGCCGCCATGTTGGGCAGCAGCATCCGCGACGGCAGGGTCATGACGAGGACGACGGCGACCGGCCACACGTACCGGTCCGCGGCGCGCCGGCCGACCCGGCCGACGACCGCGAGCAGCACCCACAGCAGCTGGTGCTGCCAGGCGGTGGGCGACACGGCGATCGCGGCGCAGCCGGTGACGGCCACGGCGAGCAGCAGCTGCCCGTCGCGGGCGTAGCGGACGGCGCGGCGCACGCCGAGGGCGGCGACGACCGTGCCCAGCGCGAAGAACAGGCCGATCTCGGCCGGGCCGGTCGGGCCCAGGCGCAGCAGGGCGCCGTGCAGCGACTGGTTGGCGAGGTCGTCGGCCCGGCCGCCGAGGCCGACGCCGGCCATGTGGTGCACCCAGTAGGTGTACGAGTCGTGCGGCATCACCGCCCACGCCAGCACGGTGCACCCGGCGAACACGGCGGTGGACGACAGCGCCGCGCGCCGCCGCCCGGTCAGCCACAGCAGCGGCGCGAACAGCAGGAGCGTCGGCTGCAGCGCCGCCGCCACGCCGATCAGCGCGCCGCTCGCCCGCTGCCCGCGCACGGTGAAGCAGCCGAGCAGGACCAGCAGCACCGGGATGATGCTGGTCTGGCCGAGCCACAGCGCGCTGCGCACCGGCAGCGACAGCATCAGCAGGCTGATCGCGACCGGCGCGGCCAGCAGGGAGGTGCGGCGGCTCACGGGCTGCGGCAGGGCGCGGGCGGCGATCAGCCCGAGCGCGACGACGAGCAGCAGCGTGCCGAAGGTCCAGCCCCAGCCGAGGGCCTGCTCGGCGGCCCGGGTGAGCGGCTTGAGGACGAGTCCGCCGAACGGGGTGCCGGTGAAGCGCGTCGAGTCGTACAGCGAGCCCTTCACGTGCAACACGCCGTGCGGCCCGACCCACGTCTCCAGGTCCGTCAGCCGCTGCCCGCGGGGGGTGGCGAGGACGACGGTCATCTGGCGGGCGGCGAGCAGCGCGGCCACCAGCCAGAGCCCGAGGCGGGCCGCGCGCAGGCGGGCCCCGGCCTCGACGGCACCGGTCCCGACGGCACCGGCCCCGAAAGCTCCCGCCGCGCCGGCCGCCGCCGCGCCCGCCGCTCCTGCCGGTCGTCGCCCGCTGCGCTCCACGTTCGCCACGCCCCGTCGGCCTCCCGCCCCGTCCGTCCCACGCGTCACAGGCGTGGGGTCCTGTGCGCAGCCTATGGCCGGCACCGCCCCCCGGGTGAGACGCGGAAAACCCCGTCTTCACCTGTCGTCCACCCGCCTCCGGTCCGCATGACGATAGTCGGGAGGGGATGGGGTTGCCCGCACGGGGCGCGACAAAGATCACATCCGGAGCCGGGGAGTCCGCCTTGATCGCGGGCAGAAGCACCTGGACAGACGACATTTTGCTGCATCATGCATCTAATTGGCCACGATCCGTGATCCCTCCCGGGCCTCCTACGGTGGCCGTATCCACCCTTTGTCCCCCTTTTCGGCCCGCACGTCAGCGCCGCCGTGCGGGCCCGGCCCCTGTCCCCGTCGAAAGGTAGGCGAGCACCGTCTTGGCGAGCGTCACAGCCGTCGCGCAGTCCGGGAAGCACCCCCACGGCACCCCCGCCGTCACCGAGCCGGCCCTCGTCCGGCGCGCCGTGAAGGCCGCCGCACTCGGCAACGCCATGGAGTGGTTCGACTTCGGTGTCTACAGCTACCTCGCGGTCATCCTGGGCAAGGTCTTCTTCCCCTCCGGCAACCCCACCGCCCAGCTGCTGTCCACGTTCGGCGCCTTCGCCGCGGCCTTCCTGGTGCGCCCGCTCGGCGGCATGGTCTTCGGCCCGCTCGGCGACCGCGTCGGACGCCAGAAGGTCCTCGCCATCACCATGATCATGATGGCCGCGGGCACCTTCGCCATCGGCCTGATCCCGTCCTACGCCACCATCGGCGTCGGCGCGCCGCTGCTCCTGCTGGCCGCCCGCCTCGTGCAGGGCTTCTCCACCGGCGGCGAGTACGCCGGCGCGTCCACCTTCATCGCCGAGTACGCCCCCGACCGGCGGCGCGGCTTCCTCGGCAGCTGGC
This sequence comes from Streptomyces echinoruber, assembly GCF_014651135.1. Taxonomy (GTDB): domain Bacteria; phylum Actinomycetota; class Actinomycetes; order Streptomycetales; family Streptomycetaceae; genus Streptomyces; species Streptomyces echinoruber. The sequence continues at coordinate 440,238 of NZ_BMWH01000002.1, read as the reverse complement.
TGGAGTTCGGCACGCTGGCCGGCTACCTCGGCGGCGCGGGCCTGGTGACCGTCATGACGGCCCTGCTGCCCGCCGGCGACCTGGTCTCCTGGGGCTGGCGCGTCCCCTTCCTCATCGCCGGACCCATGGGCGTCATCGGCCTCTACCTGCGGCTGCGCCTGGAGGAGACCCCGGCGTTCGCCGCCGAGGTGGAGAAGGCCGAGGCGCGCCGCCCGAAGGCGCCGCTGCGCGAGATGATCACCGGCCAGTGGAAGGCGCTGCTGCTGTGCATGGGCCTGGTGCTGGTCTTCAACGTCACCGACTACATGCTGCTGTCGTACATGCCGAGCTACCTCACCAGTGAGCTCCACTACGACGAGACCCACGGCCTGCTGGTCGTCCTCGGCGTGATGGCCCTGATGATGGTCGTCCAGCCCTTCGCGGGCGCCCTGACCGACCGCGTGGGCCGCCGCCCGGTGATCGCGGCGGGCTGCGCCGGCTTCCTGCTGCTGTCCGTCCCGGCCCTGCTGCTGATCCGCCAGGGCAGCCTGACCGCCGTCGCCCTGGGCATGGGCGCGCTCGGCCTGCTCCTGGTGTGCTTCACGGCCGCCATGCCCTCGGCCCTGCCGGCCCTGTTCCCGACCCGGGTGCGCTACGGCTCCCTCTCCATCGGCTTCAACGTCTCCGTCTCCCTCTTCGGCGGCACGACGCCGCTGGCGGTGACCGCGCTGATCGGCGCCACGGGCAACGTCATGATGCCGGCGTACTACATGATGGCCGCGGCGGTGATCGGCGGCGTCGCCGCCTGGTACATGGCCGAGTCGGCCGGGCGCCCGCTCCCGGGCTCGGCCCCGGCCCTCGAGCGGGGCGAGCGGAGCGAGCGGTCCCGGTGACACCCCGGCCCGGTCCCGGCCCCCTCGGGGCGGCCGGGACCGGGGAGCGGGGGAAAGCCGGCGGGGAGCGGGGGAAAAGTTCCGAGCGGGGAACCCACACGCGGCTATATTCGTTAGCACGACTAGTTAGAATGACTAATTAGCGCGCCGACGAAAGGCACCGGCATGAGCCAGCCGCAGCGATGGGGCGAGGTGGACGCCTACTTCAGCGCCCACCTCGCCCCCGACGACGAGCCCCTCCGGGCGGCCCTGCGCGACAGCGAGGCCGCCGGGCTGCCCCCCGTGAACGTCACGGCGACGCAGGGCAAGCTGCTCCAGTTGCTGGCGCAGATCCAGGGCGCGCGCACCATCCTGGAGATCGGCACCCTGGGCGGCTACAGCACGATCTGGCTGGCCCGCGCCCTGCCCGCCGGGGGCCGCCTGGTCTCCCTGGAGTACAGCGCCCGGCACGCGCAGGTCGCCACCCGCAACCTCGCCCGGGCCGGGCTGGACGGTGTGGCCGAGGTCCGCGTCGGCCCGGCCCTGGAGCTGCTGCCGAAGCTCGCCGACGAGCAGCCGCCCCCCTTCGACCTGGTCTTCATCGACGCCGACAAGGGCAACAACCCGCACTACCTCGACTGGGCGCTCGCGCTCACCCGCCCCGGCAGCCTGATCGTCGTGGACAACGTGGTGCGCGACGGCCGCGTCGCCGACGCCGGCAGCACCGCCCCGGACGTGCGGGGCAGCCGCGCCGCGATCGAGCTGATCGGCTCCCACCCCCGCCTGTCGGGCACCGCGATCCAGACGGTCGGCAGCAAGGGCTACGACGGTTTCGCCCTGGCCCGGGTGGTGGCATGACGGGCCGGGTGGCGGCGTGACGGGCCGTGCGAAAGAAGGCAGGGCGGCGTGACGGGCCGGGGCCCGCCCGGCTCACGCCTCGTGGTAGAAGCCGACGTTGACGCTGCGCGGACCGGTGCGCTCCTGGATCACGAGCTCCCCGGCCTCGCCGCGCGGCAGCGGCACGGTCTGGCCGTAGGCGAGCGGCTGCGCGTACTCGCCGACCACGAGCCGCACCGCCGAGGCCGGGTCGGGCTGCGAGCCGCGCAGCCACGTCACGTGCCAGGTGTCGTCCGGCCCGCACTGGAACTCCAGGTGGACCCGGGAGACGAACAGCCAGTCGTCCGGCGTGACCAGCCGGCACACGGCCCGGTCCCGGCCCACCCGCAGCACGCTCCCCGGGTCGCTGGGCGCCTCGGCCATCGACATGCCGGCCGTGGCGCCCGCGTCCGTCCCGGAGACGGAGGCCATGGTGAGTTCGAGCACGTGCGCTCCTTCTGATCGTGGCGCGGGCCGGGCGTGGCCCCGGGCGCGGTCACGGCCCGGCGGTGGCGTGCCGCACGCGCGGCACCGCCGTCGCCGTCCACCCCCTGGCACCGCGTCGTCGTCCGTACGCGGTGGCCGGATCGGTGCACCGCGGCGGCATGATAAAGCGCCCGGCCGCGCCGTGTCCGGCACAAGAAGGACACAATGGTCCCATGGCCGATCGCAAGCCGCCCGGGGTTCCCTTCGAGTCCTGGGTGGAGAAGCAGATCCGGGACGCGCAGGCGCGGGGCGACTTCGACCGGCTGCCCGGCGCGGGCAAGCCCCTGCCGGAGATTGTCGACGCGCCGTACGACGAGCTGTGGTGGGTCAAGCGGAAGCCGGCCCGCGAGGGCCTGTCCGTGCTGCCGCCGACGCTCGCCCTGCGCAAGGAGGCCGAGGACGCACTGGAGGCGGCCCTGCGGGCGCCCTCCGAGCAGCGCGCCCGGAAGATCGTCGAGGACGTCAACGTCAAGATCCGCGACGTCCTGTTCAAGCCGCCGCCCGGCCCTCCGCTCGGCATGAAGCCGTACGACGTCGAGGAGGTCGTACGGCGCCGGCGGGAGCGCCGGAAGGCGGCGGAGTGAGCCACGGGCCCGGGGCCCGGAATCGGGCGCCGGACCCGTGGGGTGGGCCCCTGGGATGGACCCGTGGGGTGGAAGCCGACTCGGGTCCGTGAGGCGGGAGTCGGCTCGGGTCCGGGGGGCGGGTGTCGGCCCGGAGCCGGGTCAGAAGTGCAGCAGCCGCTGCGCCAGTTCGCGGTAGTCGCGCAGGGCCAGGCGCAGCTGCTCGGTGTCGGTGCTCGTGGCAGGACCGCCCTCGTCGGCGGACTGCCAGGCGGTCCGCAGGGTGCGGCGGCGGTGTGCCAGGGCCTCGGTGAAGCGGGAGGCGAGCTCCTCCAGCACGTGGTCCGCCTCCTGCACGGCCTCCCGGGGCCCGTCGACGAACCCGGTCACCGCGTGCTGCAGCCGCTGCGCCAGTTTGTCGCACTCCTCCCGCGCCAGCAGCCGCCCGCCGGACGCCGGGCCGGTGTCACCGGCCGGGGTCTCGGCCCCGCCCGGGGCCTTGGACCCGCCCGGACTCCGGTCCCGCTCGACGGCGGCCGCCGCGCCGGCCGGCGCGGTGGTCGCGGCCGGCGCGGCCCCGCCGTCCCGGCCGCCCTCGGTCTCGCCGCCGAACACGGTGTCGTGCCCACTGACGTGACCGGTGCCGTGCCCGGTGTCGTGACCGGTGCCGTGCCCGGTGTCGGAGTCCCGTCCGGCGGTGTCGGCGCCGGACGTGTCGAGCCCGGCGCGGTCGGCGCGGTCGGTGCGGTCGGTGCCGACGGCGTCGTCGGTCCTGTCGGTGCCCTTGATGTCCTCGGCGCCCTCGGTGCCCTTGGCGCCGGTCTTCCCGGTCCTGCCGGCGCCCGTGCCGGGTGTCAGGTCGCTCATGGCGTTCAACTCTCCTTCGCCTGCCGCCGGTGGAGGCCCCACGCCAGGTGCGGACGGCCGCCGGAACGGGCCGGGGCCCGGTCGGACGCGTCCGTCCGGCGGCCCTCGCCGAGGGCGGCGCGGTGGCGGCCGGAGTCGCGGGACGGGCTCAGCAGCGCCTCGAAGAGGGCCCGGGCCTCCACCATGGCCGCGCGGAGTCCCTCGGTGCCGGCGCCGGCCCCGGCCGCGCCGTCCGCCGGGGGCTGCAGGACGGAGTGGACGCGCCGGTAGCCGTGGACGTGGTGCGGGTGATGGACGGACAGCGCCTCGATCCGCTCGTCGTGGCGGTCGCCGTCCGGGTAGCCGCGGGCCGCGGCGAGTTCGGCGATCAGCCGGTCCGCCTCGGCCACCGCCTCGCGCGGCGCGTCGACGAACCGCTCCTGCGCGGCGGTCCACCGCGCCTCGAACCGCTCCCGTTCCCCGGCCGTCAGCGGCCGTTCGCGCAGCGCGCCGTGCCGTTCCACGCGCGCGGCCAGTTCGCGTTCGGCGGCTTTGGCGTCGCCGCCGTGCCGGGCGAGCGTGCGCTCGTACTCCGGCCCGAAGCGCCGCTTCAGGTTCCGGCCGCCGTGCGGGTCGCGCCGCGCCCGCAGTGTCAGGGCGGCCGCCACCAGGACGACGGCCGCGACGATCACGATCAGAGCGATGATCAGCCCTGTGGACATGGATGCCTTCCGGTGTCTCGCCGGTCTCTCGCCGGTGTTCGGCCCAATCCGCCCGAGTGCCGGGCGGGTTAGCCATGCGGGTTGCCCGGACGGAGATCGGCAAACGGCACCCGCCCGCACGGGCGGACCGCAAGCCGCCCACCGGGTCATCGGCTTGCGGCCACCGTCTCCCCCGCTGCCACCATGACCGCATGACGCCTCCTGCGGCCACCGCGTGGTCAACCGCCCCCGAAGCCCTCGACTCCCCCGCCGCCACCGCACTCTGGCGGGCGTACTGCACGGAGATCAACGACCGCTGGTACCTGCGGTACGAGGGGAGACGCACCGACCCCGCCGAGCTGGAGCGCGAGATCGCCGCGCAGCCCGGCACCGACCTGGCGCCGCCGCGAGGGCGGCTGCTGGTGGCGCGGTACGGCGGCGAGCCGGCCGGCACGACGGGGGTGCGGCTGCTGGACGCGGCGACGGCCGAGCTCACGCGCGTGTACGTGCGCCCGGAGCTGCGCGGCAGGGGCGGTGCGGCGCTGCTGGTGCGGGCGGCGGAGGACGCCGCGCGGGCGCTCGGTGCCCGGCGGATCGCCCTGGACACGCGCAGCGACCTGGTGGAGGCGCGGGCGCTGTACGCGCGGCTGGGCTACGCGGAGACGGCGCCGCACAACGACGCGCCGTACGCGGAGCACTGGTTCGGCAAGAGCCTGACCACCCGAGCCTTCTGAACCGCCCGGACCGCCCGGACCGTACGGACCACCCGGACCGTACGGACCGTCTGGACCGTACGGACCGTCTGGACCATACGGGTCATTCGAGTCGTCCGGGCCACCCGAGCCGCCCGGACCGTCCGGGACTCCGGCGCCCGAAGTTCAGGAGCCCGGGGTTCAGGCGCCCCCGCCCGCCCTCGCCCGAGGCCCCCTCGCCCGAGGCTCCCTCGCCTGCGGCCGCTCCCGGTCCGAGCCGCACAGTTCGGCGGTCAGCTCCCCGACCAGCCGGACGAGGTCGGTGGGGCGGTCGGGGCCCCACCAGTCGCCGAGCAGTTCGGCGAGGGACTCCTCGCGGGCCCGGGCCAGGTGCCCGGCGACCTCCAGGCCCCGGGCGGTCGGGACGAGGTCGAGGCCGCGGCGCTCGGCCAGGTGGCGTTCCTCCAGCTGGCGGGCGGCCTCCAGGACGACGGAGAGGGGCACCGGGCCGCCCTCGGCGAGGACGGCGGGCTCCACCGAGCCGTGCTTCCTGACGCGCAGCAGCAGCCAGCTCGCGGCGGGCAGCAGGTCGTAGCCGGCCCGTTCGGTGATCCGGCGGTAGACCTCGCGCCGTCCCTCCCGGGTGCCGAGGACGGACAGCGCGCGGCACACCTCGTCGTAGGAGGACCGCTGGACCGGGTTGCTGGCGTAGGTCTCCGTGCCGTCGGGGGCCGTGACCGAGCCGCGCAGCCGGTCCTCCTTCAGGAACCAGGCGAGGAGGAAGGCGACGGCGGCGACCGGGGCGGCGTAGAGGAAGACGTCGGTGATGGCGGTCGAGTAGGCGTGCAGCGCGGCCGGGCGCAGCGCCGGCGGCAGGGCGGCGATGCCACGCGGGTCCGACTCGAGCGCGCCGGCGCTCACCCCGGCCGGCAGCCGTACGCCCCGGAAGGCGTCGGCGAGTTCGCCGCTGAGCCGGTGGGCGAAGACGGTGCCGAAGACGGCGACGCCGAAGGAGGCGCCGATGGAGCGGAAGAAGGTGGCGCCGGAGGTGGCCACGCCCAGGTCCTCGTAGGAGACGGCGTTCTGCACGATGAGGACCAGCACCTGCATGACCAGGCCGAGCCCGAGGCCGAAGACGAGGAAGGAGGCGCTCGTCCCGGCGGTGGAGCTGTGCTCGTCCAACTGGTGCAGCAGGAGCAGGCCCACGGTGGTGACGGCGGTGCCGGTGACCGGGAACACCTTCCAGCGGCCGGTGCGGCTGACGACCTGCCCGGAGAAGGTGGAGGACAGCAGCAGCCCGAACACCATCGGCAGCATGTGCACGCCGGACAGGGTCGGCGACACGCCGTGGACGACCTGCAGGAACGTCGGCAGGTAGGTCAACGCGCCGAACATCGCGAAGCCGACGACGAAGCTGATGACGGCCGACAGGGTGAAGGTGCGGATGCGGAACAGCTTCAGCGGCAGGACGGGTTCGGCGGCGCGCCGCTCCACCGCCGTGAACACCGCCGCCAGCACCACGCCCAGCACCGCCAGCCCGATGATCTGCGCCGAGTCCCAGGCCCAGGTGGTGCCGCCGAGGGAGGCGACCAGGACGAGGCAGGTGGCGACGGAGGCGATGAGGAAGGTGCCGAGGTAGTCGATGGTGTGCCGGGTGGTCAGGCGCGGGATGCGCAGGGCGCCCGCGATCACCGCGAGGGCGACGACGCCGACGGGCAGGTTGACGTAGAACACCCAGCGCCAGCTCAGGTGTTCGGTGAGCAGCCCGCCCAGCAGCGGCCCCAGCACGCTGGTCGCGCCGAAGACGGCACCGAACAGGCCCTGGTAGCGGCCGCGTTCGCGAGGCGGGACGAGGTCGCCGACGATCGCCATGGACAGCACCATCAGCCCGCCGCCGCCCAGGCCCTGCAGCGCGCGGAAGGCGATCAGCTGGGGCATGTTCTGCGCCATCCCGCACAGCGCCGACCCCACCAGGAAGATCGCGACGGCGGCCTGGAACAGCCGTTTGCGTCCGTACTGGTCACCGAGCTTTCCCCACAGCGGGGTCGCCGCGGTCGAGGCCAGCAGGTACGCGGTGACCACCCACGACAGGTGCGCCAGGCCGCCGAGGTCGCTGACGATGGTCGGCAGCGCCGTCGACACGATCGTCTGGTCGAGGGCGGCGAGCAGCATCCCGAGCAGCAGGGCGCCGATCGGGACGAGGACGTTGCGGGGCACGTGCTCCCCGGTGCCGGAGGCGGCGCCGGTCCCGGCGCGCATCGGCTGATCCGTCCTGCCCTGCACTTCCCCGGCCATGGCGACCTCCCGCGGTGTCGGGTTGCGGTACCGCTGTCCATCGTGGTCCGTGTGACCCGTTACGGCCTCCCGAGTCCTGCCGAGTCCTACCGAGTCCTGCCGGCTCCTCCGCCGCGCGGCTGCCCGCCGTGGCGCCTTGTTTTCGCCGGAAGCGACGATTCCGGGGAGGTGGGCGAAAACTTGTGCGGAAGATGCGCATAATCCCGGGAGCCACCGGGGGAGGGAACGGACGCGTGGAACAGCCGCAGGGGTACGCCTGTCCGGAGTGCGGCACGCCGCGGGCACCGGACCACACCTCGTCGTGCGCCTGCGCCGAGCGCGCCTCCGAGGCCCACCGGGAGAACCGTACGGCCGCGGCGGCCGCGGCGGAGGACTTCGATCCGCTGCGCATACGGCCCTACGTCGCGCTCGACGGCGTCCGGCAGCCGGCGGCGACACACGACACCGCGGAGCCCGCAGGGCTCGCGGTGCCTGCGGTGCCTGCGGTACCTGAGGAACCCACGGAACCGGATCCGGAGCCCGCGTCCGGCGCCCGCCCCGGCACGGACCCGGGCGCCGGAGCCCGTACCGGCACTGCCGCCGGCCCCGGCACCGGCACCGGCACCGGCCCCGACACGGACGCCGGAACCGGTGAGCGGACCGTTCCGCTGCCGACGGTCGGTCCGAGCCCCGCCGGCGCCGCCCCCGCCGGCTCCTCCGGTTCCGGCGGCTCCCGCGTCGCCGAGGACTCCTCCGGCGTACCGCCGTCCTCGCCGTCCCCGGCCGTGCCCGTACCCGTGCCTGTCTCCGGTGCCGGGCGCCGTCGGCCGCGCCGCACTCTCCTGGTGGCCGCCGGCGCGGCCGCCGTCACCTCGCTGGTGGCGGCCGGGGTCGCCGGCGGTCTGCTCGCCTACCGGCCGCCGGCGCACGACGACGCCCTGCCGGACGACATCCGCGCGAGCGTGCCCGACACGACCGTCGACGCCCCGCCCGCCACACCGGCCAGGCCGGTGCCGCCCGCCGCCGGCACCACCGCGCCCCCGTCCACGTCCCCCTCCCCGAGCACCAGCCCCTCCCCCACCGCGTCGCCCTCGGCGTCCACCGCCTCCCCGACCCGGACCGGACCGGCACCCACGGCCACCACCGGCACTCCCGGCCCCACGGCCACCGCCGGCGACGGCGGCGGTGACCGCCGGAGCGAGCCCCCCGTGCTCCGGCGGGGCGACTCCGGTCCCGAGGTGACCGAACTACAGCTCCGCCTGCGCCAGGTGTACCTGTACAGCGGCGAGGCCGACGGTGTCTTCGGTTCCCAGGTCGAGAATGCCGTCCGCACCTATCAGCTGTCCCGCAACGTCCAGGGCGACGAACCGGGGGTGTACGGCCCGGCCACCCGCGCCCGCCTGGAGTCGGAGACGCAGGAGCCCTGACCGGCGCGTCCCCCGCCGCCTCCCGTCCCGCGCACAGCCGGTTCCGCCCCGATTCCCCACTTCCGCGTGCGGCCCGCCCGGTTCCGCCCCCATTCCGCGTGCAGCTCGCCTGGCTCCGCCCCTGTTCCGTGTGCGGCCCGGTCCCGTCCCTGTCCCGCGTACGGCCCGGTTCCGCCCCTATCCCACGTGCAGCCGGATCCACCCCTGCCCGGCGCGCTCCACCCGGATCTGCCGCAGGTCCGTCACGAGCGCGTCCGGTGCGTGCCGGGCGGCGCGCGGGCCGACGCCGACGACGCGCATGCCGGCGGCGCGGGCGGCGGTGATGCCGGCGCCGGAGTCCTCGAAGGCGACGCAGTCGGCGGGGGCGACGCCCAGTTCCGCGGCGCCCTTGAGGAAGCCCTCGGGGTCGGGCTTGCTGGCGCCGACGGACTCGGCGGTGACGCGCACGTCGGGCAGCGGCAGGCCGGCGGCGGCCATGCGGGCGGTGGACAGGCCGATGTCGGCGGAGGTGACCAGGGCGTGCGGCAGGCCGCGCAGGGAGGCGAGGAACTCGGGGGCGCCGGGGATGGCGACGACGCCGTCCGTGTCGGCGGTCTCCTCGGCGAGCATGCGCGCGTTGTCGGCGAGGTTCTGCTCCATGGGCCGGTCGGGCAGCAGCAGCGCCATGGAGGCGTAGCCCTGGCGGCCGTGGACGACCTTCATGACCTCGTCGCCGTCGAGGCCGTGCCGGTCGGCCCAGCGGCGCCAGACGCGTTCGACGGCGGCGTCGGAGTTGACCAGGGTGCCGTCCATGTCGAGCAGGAGGGCGCGGGCGGTGAGCACGGTGGTGGCCGTCATCGGCAGCTCCAGGGCTCCAGGGTTTCGGTATTTCGAGGCTTCGGGGCTTCTCGGGACGTCGGGACTTCGGGTGCGGGGCGAGCAGGGGACTCGGGCCGCACGGCGAGGGGCGTGGCGAGGGGGCGCGGGGCGGCCCCGGAGGGGACGGGCGGCGGGACAAGCGGTCCCGCCCGCCGGTCAGGGAGAGCGGGCGGGGACCACTTTGTTTCTCCACGGTACAAAATAGGTCCGGGATTCCGCCACCGCATCCGGCAAGCCTTCACCGGTCGTTCAAGTCCGCGTGGTGCGCGACCGTCCGAACCCGTCCGAACCCGCCCGAACCCGCCCGAACCCACCCGGAGCCCCCCGGGTCGCCGCCGATACCCCGCCCACCCCTCCATCCCTCGAATCACCCCCCTCGGACCGCCACCGAAAGTCCCGTCACGCCTCTTGTTGTGACATGCACGCGTCACTAGCGTCTTACCGCGCGCACACCTCCCGGCAACACACCGGCGCGAGCATGCCAACGCTGCACCGCCCGGGCCCCGTCACCCCACCCCGTCACCCCCATCCCCAAGGGAGTTCGCATGCCGAAGTTCTACGCGCGTCGAAGGCTGAGCACACTGGCGGCCCTCACCTGCCTCATAGCCTCCGCGGCGCTGTTCGACGGCCCGTCCGCCTCCGCCGCCCTCCCCACCCCCGTCAGCGCGTCCACCGCCCGCAGCTACCTCTCCCAGCTCACGGTGGCCGCCGAGAACCGCACCGGCTACAGCCGCGACCTGTTCCCGACGTGGATCACCATCAGCGGCGCCTGCAACACCCGCGAGTGGATCCTCAAGCGGGACGGCACGAACGTCACCACCGACTCCTCCTGCTACCCGACGAGCGGCAGCTGGTACTCGCCGTACGACGGCGCGACCTGGACCTCCCCCACCGACGTCGACATCGACCACCTGGTGCCGCTCGCCGAGGCCTGGGACTCCGGCGCGAGCCGGTGGACCACCTCCCAGCGCCAGGCGTTCGCCAACGACGTCACCCGCCCCCAGCTCCTGGCCGTCACCGACAACGTCAACCAGGCCAAGGGCGACCAGGACCCGGCCACCTGGGTGCCGTCGCGCTCGGCGTACGTGTGCACCTACGTGCGCGCCTGGGTACAGGTGAAGTACTACTACGACCTCTCCGTGGACTCCGCCGAGAAGTCCGCGCTGCAGGGCTACCTCGCCGGCTGCTGACCCCCGCGCCGCCCGGTCGGGCCGCCCGCCGGTCCGCCGGCTCTCCGGCCGGCGGCCCGAACCTCCCCTCGGCGCCCGTCGTTCCGTACCGTACGGGGCGACGGAGGAGGGCGAGGCCGTGGCGGAACTGCGCCTGGGACCACTGCTGAGGTACATCGACGGCTCGTCCGCGACCGTGTGGGTCGAGGCGAGCCGTCCGTGCACCGCCGAGGTGCGCTGCGCCGACGGCGCCCGGGGCGCGGCCCGCACCTTCCAGGTCGCCGGGCACCACTACGCGCTCGTCCCGGTCACCGGCCTGTCCCCGGGCACGGCGACGGCGTACGAGGTGCTGCTCGACGGCGCGCGGGTGTGGCCGCGGCCCGGCGCGCCGTTCCCGCCGTCCGTCATCCGCACCCTCGCCGGGGACGGCCCGGTGCGCGTCGCCTTCGGCTCCTGCCGCTGGGCCGCGCCGCCCAGCGGCGGCCGGGGCGCCAGGGACCCGGTCGGCCCCGACGCCCTCGACACGCTGGCCGCCCGGATCGCCGCCGACCCCGGCGGCGAGCGGCCCGACATCCTGCTCCTGCTGGGCGACCAGGTCTACGCCGACGAGACCTCCGAGGCCACCCGCCGCTGGCTCGCCGCCCGCCGCGACCTGCGGGAGGCGCCGGGCGCCCAGGTCGCGGACTACGAGGAGTACACCCACCTCTACCACGAGTCCTGGCTCGACCCCCAGGTGCGCTGGCTGCTGTCCACCGTGCCCAGTTGCATGATCTTCGACGACCACGACATCGTCGACGACTGGAACACCTCCGCCGCCTGGCTCGCCGACATGCGGGCCACCCCGTGGTGGCGCGAGCGCGTGCTGAGCGGCCTGATGGCGTACTGGGTCCACCAGCACCTGGGCAACCTCTCCCCGGCCGACCTGGCCGCCGACCCCGGGTACGCGGCCGTGCGCGCCGCACCCGACGGCACGGAGGCGCTGCGCGCCCTCGCCGCCCGGGCCGACGACGCCCCGGGGTGCGTCCGCTGGAGCTACCGGCGCGACTTCGGCCGCGTCCGGCTGCTGATGGTGGACAGCCGGGCCGCCCGCGTGCTGGACGAGGAGCGCCGGGCGATGCTGCACCCCCGGGAGGCGGCGTGGCTGCGCGCGCAGGCCCTGGACCGGCCGGACGCCTGTGACCACCTCCTCGTCGGGACGTCGCTGCCGTGGCTGCTGCCGCACCTGGTGCACGACGTGGAGGCGTGGGACGCGATGCTGTGCCGGGGCGGCCGGGGAGCGCGGTGGGCGCGGATCGCGGAGCGGCTGCGGCGGCAGGCCGACCTGGAGCACTGGGCGGCGTTCCCGGAGTCGTTCGCGGCACTGGCGGAGCTGATCGCGACGGCCGGGTCCGGACCCGGGGCGCCGGCGAGCGTCCTCGTCCTGTCCGGGGACGTCCACCACGCCTACGCCGCCGAGGCGCACTGGCCCGGCCGCGCCCCGCGGGCCCGGGTGGTGCAGCTGACCTGCTCGCCCGTGCACAACTCGGTGCCGCTCTCCATCCGCCTGGGCTTCCGTTTCGGCTGGAGCGCGCCGGCCCGGGCGCTGGGCCGGTGGTTCGCCCGGCACGGCCGGTGCGCGCCGCCGCCCGTCACCTGGCGGCGGACGGGCGGGCCGTGGTTCGGCAACCAGCTCATGACACTGACGCTGCACGGCCGCACGGCGCGGCTGCGGCTGGAGAGGGCGCGCGCCCCGCGCCCCGGGCGGCAGCGTCTGGAGACGGTGCTGGAGCGCGAACTCGCCCCCTAGGGGCGGCGGTTCGGGCCGACGTGTGACGCCGGTGGCCGAAACTGACACCCCGTCACATGACGGTGGGAGCCGACCCTGGATGCCGTCGTGCCCGGCGGGAGCGCTGCGGCGGAAGCGGCGGGGGGTGCGGGCGCACGGGCGGACACGGGCCCATCTTTGGCCAAATGTTGAACTTGAAAGTATTATTTAGGTGCACCTAACCTGTGATCCTGCTCGGTTTTCCCCGCCGGTTCCACCCGGGGACCGGCCCGGCCGTAGAAGGACCCCCCACATGACCGTTCTGACGGCACGTCTCAGCACCGCGCAGCCATACGCCCTCGGCCTGTTCCGCATCGTCGTGGGCCTGCTCTTCGCCTGCCACGGCGCGGCCTCGCTCTTCGGCGTCCTCGGCGGCGCCTTCGGCACCCATGGCGGCACCCTCCCCGCCGGCACCTGGCCCGGCTGGTACGCGGCGGTGATCCAACTGGTCGCCGGCACCCTGGTCCTGCTCGGCCTGGGCACCCGGCCGGCCGCGCTCGTCGCCTCCGGCTCGATGGCGTACGCCTACTTCGACGTGCACCAGAGAGTGGCCCTGTGGCCCATCGAGAACGGCGGCGAACCGGCGGCCATGTTCTGCTGGTCCTTCCTGCTGCTGGTCTTCACCGGCTCCGGCGCCTTCGGCCTGGACCGGCTCCTCGCCCGCCCGGCGCGGGACGAGGAGGAGCCGGCGGCGCGGCGCAGCCCGGCGACCGCCTGACGTCCGGCACCCCCACCCCATCCCCGCGGCCGCACGCCCCCACCCCACCCCCGCGGCCGCACGCCCAGACGTCCGAACGTCCACACGCCCACGCACAGCGAAGACGACCGACCGCACTCACCCCGGTCGAACCCTCCGCCACCCCGCCGCAGGAGGCCGCCCGCTACCCCGCCCCGCGGGCCGCCGCACCCCCCTGCCCCCGCACCTCCAGCCCCGCGAGCAGCTCCGCGGTGGCCCGGGCCACCGCGTCCACGGCCCGGTCGAACACCTCGCGGTTGTGAGCGGCCGGGGCCCGGAAGCCCGACACCTTGCGCACGTACTGCAGGGCGGCGGCGCGGATCTCGTCGTCGGTCGCCTCGCCGGGCAGGGCGGGCGGTCGCAGGGTTTTGATGCTCCGGCACATGGTCGTCGGCTCCTTCGCTCCCCGCACGCCGGGGCGGGGTCCGGATTCCACGCTAGGGCAGGGGTCCGACAGTCCACGCCGGGCCGGAGTCCGAACAGTCCACGCCGGGCCGGAGTCCGAACAGTCCACGCCGGGCCGGAGCCCGGCGGGCGCCGCGGGTACGAACACCACATGGCATCCGGCGGACACCACTCGAAACCTGAAATCGAACAGGCGTAGCATTGCCCCGTGGCAACGAGCTATGACTTTCCGAGTGACCTCCTCGCCGGTCAGGCAGAGCTCCACGAGGTCCGGGCCGAACTGTCCGCGCTGCTCAAGCGGCTCCCCTGGTCGGTCGAGCCGATGGACGGCTTCAGCGACGACAACGGCTGGCGCAAGGTCGAGCGCCCCGCCTCCCCCGGCTGGACCCCCGACGAACAGGCCCAGGTAGAGAAGCTCCGCGCGCGCGAACGCGAACTGGCCGTCTTCGTCACGACCCACCGCTACTGGTCCGAGCTCTCCGGCGCGGACGTCGTCGAGGCCCGCACCAGGCTGAAGCACGCCCACGAGACGCAGCAGGCGGCACAGGAGGAGGCGCAGGAGGAGGGCGGCTGAGCGGAGGCGGCCGGGACGAAGCCGCCGGGGCGTGGCGGACGAGGCGGTCGTGGCAGCCGGGAAAGGCCAGGAAAGGCCGGTCGGGACACGACGGCAGAGACGAGGCCCCGGCCGGTCACCGGCCGGGGCCTCGTCGTGGTCGGTGGGCGCGGACGGTTTCGAACCGCCGACATCCTGCTTGTAAGGCAGGCGCTCTACCCCTGAGCTACGCACCCGGGACGAGTCGACAGCCTACCTTGCCGGTGGTGCCCCGCCGCAAACCCGTGGAGCGCCGGGACCCGGGGGTTCCCCACCCCGCTTCCGGGAACGGCCCGGATCATGCCGGGCGGCTCCCGATTTCTACGGTCGAGGGGCCGGGGACGGCCGAGGGGCCGTCCGCCACCGGGGGGACCACCATGAGCCGCCGCCGTACCGTGCGTGTCCGCCGTCCGCACCTCCGCCGCCCCCGGACCGTCACCGCCCACACCGCCACCGCCCACACCGCCACCGCCCGCACCGCCGCCGCCCGCACCCTCGCCGGTGCCGCCGTGCTCGCCCTCCTGGGGCCGCCGTCGCCGGCTGCGCCGCCCGGCACGTGCTGTCGGCGCGGACCGGCGGCGGGAGTCTGACGGTGCGTACGGCGAACTGACCGGCCCGTGTGTTCGTCCTGTACGGGTGGGAGAATGGCACCACGCAGGGCGAGCGCACCACGGGAGAGGGATGTGACGGGGACACCGGCGACACCTTCGCAGCCGTACGCGTCGCCGGTACGGCCCCGGCGCGGCTCGCGCCCCGGTGGACCCGCCGGCGGGCCGCTGCTCGTCCTGGCGGCGCTGCCGGTGCTGGCCGCGCTGGCGCTGCCCGCCGCGTTCGCCGGGGGCGGCACCCGGCGCTGGTTCGGGGGGCGGGCCGAAAGCCAGCGGGCCGGGGCGCAGGCCGCGAAGGACGCCGCGGCGGCCGCGTTCTACGAACTGGACACCGCCCAGCGGGAGCTGCGCATCTCCATCGAGACGATCACGGCGGTGGACGACTCCCCCGCCGCCCGGCGCGCGATCGACGACTTCGCGGCGCTGGGCCGGCGCATCGACGAGGTCAGCGCCCGCTACATCGAGGCCGTCGACGCCACCGACCTGGACCGCGACGACCTCGACGCCGCGGCCGCCGCCCGGGCGCGCACCGCGCTGACCCGCGCCAAGGACGACCTGGACAACGTCCGCCGGGAGCTGGAGCGGTTCGCCGAGGGCCTGGGACCGCTGCTGGGCAAGGCCGAGACGCAGCTCGCCCGGGTCGCGCCCGCCGTGGAGCGGGCCCGGCAGGCGCTGCGGGGCGCCGCCGGCGCGCTGGACGGCGTACGGTCCGCGGGGCTGCGCGCCGACGACCTGGCCGCCCGGCTCGCCGCCCTCTCCCCCGAGCTGACCCGGCTCAACGAGGGCGCGGGGCGGCACGGGGTGCGGCAGACGCTGCAGCGCGCCGAGCGGGTCGCGCGGGAGGCGGAGGCGGTGCGGGCCGAGGCCGAGCGGCTGCCGGAGAAGGCCGCCGAGATCGACCGGCGGCTGGTGTCGCTGCGGACCCGCGCGCAGGCGCTGACGACGCGGGCGGGCCAGGTGGAGCCGGTGCTGAGCGAGCTGCGCCGCAGGTTCGCGCTCGCCTGCTGGCAGGACCTGCAGCACGTGCCGGAGCAGGCCGCGGAGAACGTCCGGCAGGCCGAGCGGAAGCTGGCGGAGGCGCGGGCCGCGCGGGAGGAGCAGCGCTGGGCGGACGCCACGGCGCTGCTGTCGACGGTGCGGGCGCTGCTGAACGCCACCGACGAGGCGGTGTCGGCGGCCGGGGAACGGCTGCGGCGGCTGAACGAGGTGCAGAAGGACCCGCAGCGGGAGGTCGAGCGGACCCGGTTCGCCATCCGGGACGCGCAGCGGCTGGCCATGGCGGGCCGTACGACGCCCGATCCGCGGCACGCCGGGCCGCTGGACGAGGCGGTGGCGCGCCTGGAGCGCGCGGTCGCCGGGCTGACCGGGCGGCACCCGGACTACTGGCGTTTTCTGACCGAGACGGAGGCGATCCGGCACTCCGTGGCGGACGTCGTGTCCCGCATCCGCGAGGAGCGGGGAGCCGCGCACTGAGACTCCCCGCCCGCGGCGGCACCGGTCAGGTGCGGTAGGCGTAGTAGTACGCGTTCGGGTAGGACGCGATGATGCTCGCCAGCGACCGGTTGTAGGTGTTGGTGGAGTGGTACGTCAGGTACGGCACGCCCTGCGGGCTGCGGTAGGTGACGATCATGGAGTGGTCCTTGGACCCGTCCCGGTTGAAGTCCATCTGCAGCACGTCGCCGACGTCCAGCTGGTAGACGTTGGCGAGGCTGGTGACCCGCTTGGAGGACAGGGCGAACCACGAGAACTCGTTGACGCCGACGAACGAGTCCGACTGGATGTCGGCGTTGCCGAACCACTTGTGCCAGTCGTTGGTGTAGCCGGGCACGTGCTTCCAGCCGCCCGCCTTCAGGGCCTGGCTGACGAAGTTGGTGCAGTCGCCGCCGGCGCCGTGGCCGTTGAAGTCCGGGTAGTCCGGGTTGTAGTTGTTCCAGTACTTCTGCGCGTACGCCGCCATGGCCTTGTAGTCGTAGCCGGTGGCGGAGAAGTTCTTCGGGTTGGCGGGCGCGGGCCACGTGGTGGCCGAGCGGGCCGCCGCCGGCGGGTTGTCGTCGGCGGTGTCCGGCTTGGCGACGGTCGGCTTGGCGAGCTGGTTGACGGCGATGCCGTCGTCGGTGTCGCGGATGCCGGTCAGCTGCCAGTCGCCGTTGCGGTCGGCCTTGAAGGTCAGCTCGTGGTGCGCCTGGAAGCCGGTGGTCTTCGGCTGGTTCCCGGTGGCCTTCGCGTACGTCAGCGTGGTGGTCTCGGTGACCCGCACCGTGGCCTTGCGGCCGTGCACCCGGGTGCGGTCCAGGGTGACGGTGGTGTTCGCCTTGCTGTAGCGCTCGCCCAGCGCCGCCAGCCGCTGCTTGCGGTCGCGCAGCTGCGACAGGGCGGACTTCTCCCGGTGCGTCAGCGTGCCGGACAGCCGCACGTCACCGGAGAACCGGGCCGCCAGCCGCTGCTGCCGGGCCTGCCGGCCCCCGTCCACCAGCGCGTCGGTGCGGTCGGTGAACACCGCGTCGGCCAGCTTCTGGAACGTGGCCTTGGTGGCCGGGTCCACCGCGGGTTCGGCCACGGTGCTCGCGCCGGCGCTCCAGTTGGGCAGCAGGGCCACACCGGCGACCACGGAGGCCGCCGCCGCCGCGACTATGGTCGCGCGCTGCCGCTTTCGGCTCAATTTCCTTGATTTCACTCGGTTTCCCCTCTACCCCGGCGCTCCCGTGCCGGGGGAACCGCATCTTGCCACGGCATGTGGGTGTTCCGTGAAGTGGGTGTCCCAAGTGAGCCATGGGACGGCCGTTCGCCGGCCCGGTGCGGGCCGGTGCGGGCGGGTTCGTCACCGGACGACCCGTCACCGCACGGCCGTCACCGCACGACCGTCGACCAGTCCGGCGACTGCGCCGGGTCCAGGCTGCGCAGCCGCTCCAGCACGGACGGCTTCTGCGCGTCCAGCCAGTCGGCGAGCTCCTTGAAGGACACGCACTTGACGCCCTTCTTGGTGCACACGTTCTTGACGACCTGGTCGATGGCCTTCATGTAGATGCCGCCGTTCCAGTCCTCGAAGTGGTTGCCGATGAACAGCGGGGCGCGGCTGCCGTAGTACACGCGGTTGAACCCGGCCATGTAGGAGTCGACGGTCTGCTGCTCCCACTGGGCGTACTTGGCCGGATCGCCGTGGGTGTCGCCGTTGGACTGGTTGTAGAGGAAGTTGAAGTCCATCGACAGGCCCTGGTACTTGCCGTTCTCGTACGGCAGCATCTGCAGCGGGAAGTCCCAGACGCCGTTCTTCTTCGCCGGCCATATCTGGAAGTCGCCCGGGGAGCTGGCGTCGTAGCGCCAGCCGTAGCTCTTGATGGCCTTCAGCAGGTTGGGCTGGCCCTCCAGGCAGGGGGCGCGGCCGCCGACGACCTCCCTCTTGAAGTCGAACGGCAGGGCGGGAATGTCCCGGTAGCCGGTGTTGGTCTTCCACTTCTCCACGAAGGAGTAGAACTGGTCGATCTCGCTCTTCCACTCGGCCACGCTCCAGTCGCCGCCGCCCTTGGCGCCGCAGAAGTGGCCGTTGAAGTGGGTGCCGATCTCGTTGCCCTGCTCGTACGCCAGGCGCAACTGCTCCAGGGTGGTGCGGATGTGCTCGTCGGTGGGGTAGCTGATCGCCGCGGAGCCCACCGGGTGCTGCGGCGGGTGGTACAGGTCCTTCTTGCTCTTGGGCAGCAGGTAGATGCCCGTGAGGAAGAAGGTCATGTGCGCGTGGTACTCCTTGGCCAGCTCCCGGTAGTGGGAGAAGAGGTGGTCGTCGCTCTCCAGGGCGCCGTCCCAGGAGAAGACGACGAACTGCGGCGGCTTCTCGCCCGGCTTGAGCCGCCACGGCTTCAACGCGCCCTTCTGCGGCCCCGTGTAGGAGGTGGAGCCGTCCCCCAGCACCTTGGTCCTCCCGTCCCACGGCTCCTCGCTCGCCCGGGGGCCTTTGCCGGCGGCGCCGTCCCGGCCGCCGGCGGAGGCGGTGGGCGTGGCGCTGTCCGGCCGGGCCAGGGACAGGAAGGCGGCCACCACCGTGGCCAGGACCAGCAGGGCGGCCAGGGTCAGCACTTCCGGGCGGGTGGCGCGGCGGCCGGCGCGGGCCTTGCGACGGCGGCCGCGCTGCGGACTGGTGCGGGACGTCATACGGGGGCTCATTCTGCGAGGGGGGTGGGCTGGGTGCGTGCGGTCCGTGCGCCCGGCTCCGCCGAGGGGCTCATGGCGCCCTCCCAGATGCCGTACGGGACGCTGTCGGCGGTGGTTCCGGCCAGTCCCTTCAACGGCAGCGGTTCGAGGCTCTTGGCCAGGTCGATGCGGTAGACGACGACCGCCGTGGAGACGGCGCGGTCGGTGCCGACGTACCAGGACGCCGTGTCCTTGTCGTTCGTGCCGGCCTTCCCGGCCACCAGCCCCGCGCCGAAGGGAGCGGCGGCGTGGTGCAGGCGGAAGGAGTCCGTCAGCGCGGCGGTGACCTCCCGGGCGACCTCGGCCCGCACGGCGCGGCGGGGGCGCGGGGTGTCCAGGTGCACGGTGGAGCCGTTGCGGGTCAGGCGGCGCACCGAGTACGGCTCGGTGTGCAGGCCCTGCGCGGCGAACGTGGCGTAGCCGCTGGCCATGCGGATCGCGCTCGGCGTGGAACTGCCCAGCGACAAATCCGGGACCTGCGGGCCCATGCTGGAGGGCAGCAGACCGGCCGCGAGCGCGGTCTGCTTGACCTTGTCCAGGCCGGTGTCCATGCCGAGTTGCATGAACGGCGTGTTCACCGACTCCGCGAGCGCCCGGTGCAGGGTGATCGGGCCCCACGACTTGCCGTCGTCGTTGTGGGCGGCCACCTTGCGGCCGCTGCGGTCCCAGTAGGGGCCCTCCGGGGTGGTGACCGGGACGCCGTCGTCGCCGTCGTACACCGTCTGCGGGGTGACCTGCTGCCGGGGCTCGTCGCGTTTCTTGACGACGCCGTGCTGCAGGCCCGCCGCGTACACGAACGGCAGGAAGGCCGAACCGGCCGGGACGGTGGTGGCGTTGGACTCGTTGTAGCCCTGGACGCGGTGGTCGGGGCCGCCGTAGACGGCGAGGATCCGGCCGTCGGAGGCGACCGACGCGGCGCCGTAGTGCGCGCTCCTCGCCAGGGCCGGGTGGTTCTTCTTGCCCTGCTTGCGCGCCTTGGTCACCGCGTCGGTGAGGGCGGCCTCCCGCTTGCGGTCGAAGGTCGTGTAGATCTGGAAGCCACCCCGGTCGAACTCCTGGTCGGATATGTGCGCGGCCTTCTTGACGTACTGGGCGGCGAGTTCCACCAGGTAGTCGCTCTGCTTGCCGGTGTCGTAGGGCCGGTACTGCTTCAGCGGCTCGGGGAACTTGGTGTACTTCGCCCGCTCGGCCGGGGACAGCTTGCCTATCTTCACCATCCGGTCCAGGATCCACGACCAGCGCTCCACGGCGCGCTGGTGGTTGGCCTTGCCCAGCGACGGGTCGTACAGGCCGGCGCCCTTGAGCAGGGAGGCGAGGAAGGCGGCCTCACTGGCGTTGAGCTTGGTGACGTCCTTGCCGTAGTAGGCCTGCGAGGCGCGCTGGATGCCGTAGGTGCCGCGGCCGAACCAGCTGGTGTTGAGGTACCCCTCGAGGATCTTGTCCTTGCTCATCCGGTTGTCGAGCTTGAGGGCGATCATCGCCTCGGTGAACTTGCGGCCGACGGTCCGGTTCTGCGTGAGGTAGACGTTCTTCACGTACTGCTGGGTGATGGTGGAGCCGCCCTGCGTGTCGCCCTCGCCGACGGTGCGCACCAGGGCGCGGGTGATGCCCTTCAGGGAGATGCCGGGGTCGCTGTAGAAGCTCTCGTTCTCCGCGGCCAGCACGGCCCAGCGGACGTGCTCGGGTATGTCCTTCAGCGGCATCGCCTGCCGCTGCACCCAGCCGGTGCGGGCCATGGGGGTGCCGTCGGACCAGAAGTAGACGTTGTCCTGCTGGGTGGCGAAGGTGTTGAGGTCGGAGGGTATGTCGGTGGCGGCGTACGCCACGGTCAGGAATACCGTGCTCAGCCCGAACACGGCCAGCACCCCGCCCAGCCACTGCCGCCAGGACGGTATCCAGCGCCGCCAGCCGGTGCGGCCGGGGCGCGGGTAGGCCGGTATCAGGCGGCGGGCGTAGGGCGCGAGGCGCTGCGCGTACGGCGCCAGACGGCGGGTGTACGGCGCCAGGCGGGCCGTCACGGCGGCGAGCGCGGCGGGGACGCGGCCGGCCGGGGCGGCGGGCGGCGCGGCGCGGCGGCGGCCGTCCCGGGCCCCGGAGCGGCCGCCTCGGCCTTCGGCGCGACGGGCGGCCTCGCTCTGCGGCTTGACCACCCGCAACTGCATGGTGGCGTCCGGCGGCTGGGCGGCGGTGTCCGGCTTGGGCGCGGCGGCGTCCGGCTTGGGCAGGGAGCCGACCTTCAACTGGAGGGTGGCGTCCGACTCCGGCAGGGAGCCGACCTTGAGCTGGAGGGTGGCGTCCGGCTCCGGCGGCGCCTCGTCGCGGGCGTCGTGCGGGTGCTGCCCGGGGCCGGTCTGCCCGGGGCCGGTCTGTTCCGGGCCGGCGGCCGTGGGGCCGGTCTCCGGGCGGTGACGCCGGGAACGCCTGGGCGCGGCACGCCTGCCGCGTCCCTCCGGACGGCGGCCCTCCTCGGGCATGCTCCCGTCCTGACCTGCCTCGCTCACGCCTGCGTCTCCCTCCGCACTGGATGGTGCTCGCGCGGGTGGACGTACGGTTGACGGAGCGGCCGCAGACGCGGCTGCGAGCCCCCCTGTCCGAGCCCCCCTTTTCCCCGGGCCTTGCGGCTCCTCGCGGCCTTCACAAATTACCAGCGAACTTTTTGTTTTCCGCGGCCGGGAAGCAGACAGAAACGAACATCCCTGGATCTCAAGGGGCACAGAGAGGTTCAGCGGTCCCGCCCGCACCGCCCGTCCGGCGGTTAACCTGGGGACATGCCTCGCTACGAGTACCGGTGCCGCAGCTGCGGCGACACCTTCGAACTCAGCCGTCCGATGGCCGAATCCTCCGCCCCGGCGACCTGCCCCGCCGGCCACGACGACACGGTGAAGCTGCTGTCGACGGTGGCGGTGAGCGGTTCCTCCTCCGCGCCGGGCGCCGCTCCGAGCGGCGGTGGCGGTGGGGGCTGCTGCGGCGGGGGATGCTGCGGAGGGTGACCCACGGGCGTTTGCCAACGGGCGGTGGCCAACGGGTGTTCGCCGACGGGCGTTTGCCAACATCCGGTGGCCAACAGTCGTTGGCCTACGGCCGTCGACCCGCTGACGTGCGTAAACGCGCGTTTGCCTACAACCGTTGACCCGCTGATGCGGGTCAACACATGTGGGCCTACGGCCGGTCAACACATGTGGGCCCACGGTCGTTGACTTCCGCTCCGGCGCTTCCACGCCCCCTTCTCCTCACTTCCTCCTCACCGTCGCCGTCCCAGCACCAGCGCCGTCGGCGGCGGCAGCCGCACCGCGTCCACGCGGTCGTCGGCACGCACGTGCGCGAAGAACGCGCCGGCCACATCGGCGGGGTCAGTGAGATCGGTCACGGCGAGCAGCCCGCCCTCGCGCAGGTGCGGCACCAGCCGGTCCCAGCAGGCGACGCGGTCCTTTGCCGCCGGGCCGACGACCGCCATGTCCAGCCGCTGCCCGTCCCCGTCCGGCGGTTCGGTGACGAACGTCACCACCGTCGCGCCGACGGGCGGCCAGTCGGCGGCAGGCCAGTCGGCGGCAGGCGCGCCGAGCACGGCGATCCGGCGCGCGCCCGTCAGCCGGGCCAGGAAGCCCAGCAGCTCCGGCAGTTCCGCGTCCCCCGGCCGGCGCGGGAACAGCGGCCACGGCGTGTGCGGGACGCCCGCCAGCATGCGCTCCACCACCGGATCGTGCGTCCGCGGCCGCCGCCTGTCCTCGCTCACGCCCACCTCCCGGTCCGGGCCACGTCTCCACCGTAGCCCCGCCCCCGCCGGCCGGGCCCCGTTCCGCCGGCCCGGCGCCGTCACCGCCCCGACACCGCCCGGCTCAACGCCCCCTGCCCACCACCGTCCACCCCCGGCACCATCCACCCCCGGCACCATCCGCCCTCGGCACCGCCCGGCTCAGCGCCGCACGCCCCCCTGCCGCGCCTCCCGCAGGAACTCCCGCACGATCCGCTCCCCCGCCAGCACCCCCCGCTCCGGGAGGGCGCCGACCGACGGAGCCGTCCAGCCGGAGTCGGCGAGTTCGCCGTGGCCCGGGCGCCATCCCCGGTCGGCGGCCAGCAGCAGGTCGGTGTCGAGGAGCGAGTCCCCGGCGGCGAGCACCAGGTCGGCGCCGGTGCGGCGGGCGATCTCGCGGACGGCCGCGCTCTTGGTGAGCGGCTTGGGGACGGCGTAGATCTTGCGGCCCTGCAGGGACACCGTCCAGCCGCGGTTCTCGGCCCACACGGCGAGCTCCTTCACCCAGTCCTCGGGGAGGAGTTCGCGCTCGACGACGAGGTAGGCGAAGAGGTCCTCGGCGACGCGGTGCTTGCGCACCCACACCGGGTCGGCGGTGCGCAGCAGGTGCTCCTGCACCTCGGCGAGCGGCGCGCACTCGCCGGCCAGCCGCGCGGTGACCCGCCGGTGCCAGCCGGGGTCGGAGACGCCGTCGACCAGGAGGTGGCCGCCGTTGGCGCAGACCGCGTACGCGGGGGCGGGGCCCGGCAGGTTGATGCGCAGGTACTGCTTGCGGGTGCGGGTCGTCGTCGGTACGAAGACGGCGGCGTCCGCGAGGTCGGTGAGCAACTGTGCCGCCGTCTCCGTCATGAACGACAGCGGCCGGTGCTCGTGCACCTCCACGCACAGCAGCCGCGGCGCGCGGGCGTCGGGCATGGTCAGGGACAGGGCCGCCGCGGAGTAGATCAGCGTCCGGTCGAGGTCGCTCGCCACCAGTACCGGCATCAGGCGCCCACCGCCCGGCCGTCGGCGCCGATCGCCCCGCGCGTGTACTTGGGGTGGATCAACCCGACGCAGGAGTAGGGAAGTTCGGCGACCTCCTCGACGGGCACCCCGCGCTGCTCGGCCAGCAGCCGGACGTGGTCCAGGTCGGCGCCGGCCCCGGCGCGGGCGAGGATCCGCCACGGCACCCGGCGCAGCAGGACGCGGGTGGTCTCGCCGACGCCGGGCTTGACGAGGTTGACGTCGTGGATGCCGTACTCCTCGCTGATGCGCTCCACGGCCGCCCAGCCGGCCCAGGTGGGCGTGCGGTCGCTGTTCAGCAGTTCCTTCGCGGCCAGTTCCACGGCGTGCCCGACCTCCGGGAAGCGGGCGGAGACCGCGTCCAGGAACACCGAGGACACGTCGGCGCCGGCGAGTTCGCGGTAGAACTTCGCGCCGTGGTAGTCGTGCGGGCCGACCAGGTCGGCGCGCAGCACCGTGCGCGATATCAGGCCGGAGACGGTGGAGTTGAGGCAGGCGGAGGGGATGAGGTAGTCCTCGCGGGTGCCGTGGGTGCGCACGCAGGAGCCGGGGTCGGCGAGCACCGCGATCTCCGGGTCGAAGCCCGTGATGCCGTGGGCCTGCTCGAAGTCGCGCAGGGCCGCGGCGAGTTCGCGGGCGATGGCGCCCTTGCCGGTCCAGCCGTCGACGAACACCACGTCCCGCGGGTCGTGGTGGGCGGCCAGCCAGCGCAGCGCGTTGGCGTCGATGCCGCGGCCGCGCACGATGGAGACGGCGTAGTGCGGCAGGTCGAGGCCGTGCCGGTGCCTGGCCCAGCGGCGCATCAGGATGCCGACGGGGGTGCCGGCGCGGGCCAGCGAGACCAGCACGGGACGCGGGGAGCGCTCGGCGAGGACGAGTTCGGTGACCACGCCGACGGCCTGCGCCAGCCGGGCGGCGGAGGCTTGCAGCGCCGCGTGGAACAACTGCTGGTACTGCTCGCTGGGCTGGTACTCCACCGGCAGGGACTCGGCGTAGTGCGCGCCGCCGCTCTGGATGGCCTCCTCCCGCTCCTCGGTGGGCGCCTCCAGCGTCACGTCCGACAGGTCCTGCAGCAGCCAGCCCACCTCGTCGGGCGCGTAGGAGGAGAAGGCGGGGCCGCGGAGGGGCTCGGGCAGCATGGCGGGTCTTTCTGCGGAGGCGGGCGGCACGTACGACGGTACGACCGCGTACAGGACGTGCGGGGTGTGCGCCGCGAGCTGGGCCAGCAGGCCGTCCGGCGCGTGCAGCGCGGGCGTGTCGGCGGCGGAGTCGACGACGGCGACCACCGCGTCGAAGCCGGCGCCCGCGACGTTGTAGGCATAGCGCTCGCCGGGGCCGTCGGCCGGGTCGTCGTGCGCGGGGAAGACCAGGCGGGTGCGGATGGCGTAGCCGGGGTCGTCGACGGCGAGGACGGGCGAGCGGGTGGTGGTGGAGTAGCGCACCTCGGCGTCGACGACCTGCTCCAGTTCGCGGGCGATGCGCAGCGGCGCGTACATCAGCTCCTCGCAGCCCAGGACGAGCACCCGGCGGGCGCCGGCGGGCAGGGCCTCGGCGACGCGGGCGGCCATGGCGGGCAGGGCGCGCTCCAGGCGGGCACGGTGCGCGGGGGTGAAGCCGTGCCGGCCGCCGTCGGGCACCCCGCGCGGCCAGTGCAGCTCGACGCGCGCGATGCGGCCGTGGGGCCGCGGCGGCGGGGGCGCGGGCCGTTCGTGGCGGGCGACGAGCTCCTGTCCCCGGGCGAGCACTCCCTCGGGCAGCCGTACGGTGCCGGAGGCGGTGGCCACCAGGTCGACGCGGGCGCCGATCTCCCGCGCGAACTCCTCCAGGCGGCCGGCGTCGGCGGGCGAGCGCAGGTCGACCAGGGCGACCACGACGTACCGCTTTCTGGGGTGGCGCTCGTGCAGGGCGCGCACGGTGTTCAGGACGGTGTTGCCGGTGGAGAACTCGTCGTCGACGAGGACCAGCGGGCCGCCGCCGGCCAGCAGCCCGGGGTCCTCGGGCAGCAGCAGGTGGGAGGTGGCGTGCGAGTGGGACTCCTCGAAGCCGCCGGCCGGGGCGACCCCCGGCACGGGGCGGCGGGTGGAGTGCAGGTAGGGGGCGTGGCCCAGGCCGTCGGCGACCGAGTGGCCGAGGCCGGTGGCGGTCTCCGCGTAGCCGAGGACGACCGCGCGGCGCGCCTCGGCGTCGCCGAGCAGGTCGCGCACCCGGCGGCCCAGGGCGAACCCGTGGCCGTAGACGACGGACGGCGACTGCGGGACGTGCTTGCCGAGCACGTGGGACACCAGCAGGTGCGCCCGCTTGGGGTTGCGGCGCAGTGCCAGTCCCAGCAGGCCGGTGAGCCCGTCGTCGCCGGTGAGTTCCACGCCGAGCCGCTCGGCGACCCACCTGCCCGACCAGACGTCACCGGTGCCGTCGGCCCTGTTGTCCCCGCCGGTCCTGCCGTCCCCGTCGATCCTGCCGTCCCCGTCGATCCTGCCGCTCCCGTCGATCCTGCTGTCCCCGCCGGTCCTGCCGCTCCCGTCGGTCCTGCCGTCCCGATCGGCCCCGTTGACCCCGTTGCTCTTGTTGGCCTCGTCGGCCTCGTCGTTCACTTCCCCGTCCCTGCGTCGCGTGTGCTGCGGTCTTCCCAGTCTCTCCCCGTTCAGCCGGCCTCACCCGTCCGGGTGCCGGTGCCGGTGCCGCGCAGGCCGCCGGGGATGCTGGCGGCGAGCAGCTCCACGAAGCCGACGTCCTCGCGGGCGACGCCGAACACCTCGGCGCGCAGCAGGATCCGCTCGGCCCAGGCGCGGTGCGGCTTCACCTCGTTCATCTTGTTGGTGTACGCCGACCGCAGCACGCCCCCGCCGCAGCGCTCCGGCCGGAGGATGTCCCGGGCGTCGCTGAACTCCTCGTGGCTGACGACCGACAGGGCGTGCACGGGCGGCACGTGCGAGGGGTGGATGCAGGTCTTGCCGAGCAGGCCGTTGGCCTGGTCCAGGCTGATCTCGCGCAGCAGTCCGTCCATGGCGTGCTCGATCAGCGCCTGCCGCAGCTCCACCGCGTGCCCCTCCAGGAACGGGCTCTGCCGCAACTGCGGCTTGAACATGCGCTCCTGGACGCGGAAGTACTCCCACACCGGTCCGGTGACGGTGAATCCGGTGCCGTCGGCGCGGCCCAGCATGTTGACCACGTCGGCGATGACGGAGGCGACGACCTGCACGTCGTAGGCGGTCATGTCGGGGGCGCGGCGCAGCCCGTAGGAGGAGCAGAAGTCGGTCACGCCCAGGCGCAGCGCCAGCACCCGCTCGCGGTACTTGTCGACCGCGCGGAAGATGCCCTCCAGGGTCTCCACGCGCGACTCGCGGTACAGCAGCTCGGGCGACTCCAGCACCGGCATGGCGAACAGCCGCCGCCCGCTGTCCGCCTCGGCCTGCGCCAGCGCCTCCAGGAACGGCATGCCGCGCTCCTCGGTGAACTTCGGCAGGACGAAACCGGACAGCAGCCGCACCGCCGGGCCCAGACGGCGGACCAGGTCGGGTATCTGCCCGGGGGCGCGGACCCGGACGAACAGCAGCGGCGGGTCCGTGTCGAAGGGGGCGCGTCCGGCCAGGTCGGTGAGGTGGCGCACCAGGTTCTCCTCGGCCGCCGGCACGTCCGCGTCGTCGATCGAGTCCTCCAGGCACAGCACCATCGACACCACGCCGCGGCCGGTCTGCTTGACGATGTCGTCGGCGAGCCGCGGCCGGGTGGCCGGGCTGTACAGAGTGGCCCCGAGGGCCGCGGAGAGCAGCCGGGCCGGGGAGTCGGTGGTGAACTCGCACGGCTGGCGGTGGAAGAGGCGCTGCCGCACCTCCGGGGCGATGTGCCCGAAATGACGCATGGAGCTCCCTCTGCGGCCGTGACGGCCGAGAACAGACGGTCGAAAGGTGGCCGGTAATAGTACGTAGGTGCGGGTGCCCCCGGTTCCCCCGGCGCATGAAAATCAGGTAACGCACGCGGGGAGCTCCCGCGGTGGCGGTGCCGTGCGGGTGGCGCCCGCGCCGCCGCACCCGCATTGTCGTGGCCAGGACCGGCAAGGCAGGATTGCCGCATGACGCACGCCATGCTGAAGGGGTCGAACGTCCCGCTGGAAGCCGCCACGGTACGCGCCGTCCTGCGCTGGCAGCCCGGTCAGGGCGTTCCCGACGTCGACGCCTCGGCGCTGCTGCTCGGCCCGGACGGGCGCGTGCGTTCGGACGAGGACTTCGTCTTCTACAACCAGCCCCGCCACCCGTCGGGCACGGTGTGGCGGCTGGGCAAGAAGCGCACCGCCGACGGTCTGACCGACACGATCCAGACGGACCTCGCCGCGATGGAGGCGGAGGTGGGCCGGGTGCTGCTGGTCGCCTCCGCGGACGGGGTGCCGTTCGGCCGGGTGCGGTCGCTGTGCATCCTGCTGTACGACGCGGGCGCCGCGGACGGGGAGCCGCTGGCCACCTTCGACATCAAGCCGGAGACCGGCGAGGAGACCGCGCTGATCTGCGGTGAGCTCTACCGGCGCGGGGAGGGCTGGAAGTTCCGGGCGCTCGGCGAGGGCTACACCCAGGGCCTTAAGGGCCTGGCGACCGACTTCGGCATCTCCGTGGACGAGTCGGAGGGGGCGGACGGTGCCCCGTCGACGGCACTCCAGCAGGGCGCCCCGGCACCGGACCTGTCCCGGCCGCTGCCGCCGGAGCAGTCGCCGCCCTCCTACGGCTATCCGCAGCCGCAGCAGCCGCAGCATGCACAGCCCGCGTACAGCTACCCGCAGCCGGCGGGCACCGCGGCCTACGGGCACCCGCAGGGCGAGCCCGCCGCGACCGCACAGCCCGCCTCGACCGCGCAGGGCGCCGCGACCGCGCAGGGCGGGGCCTTCGGCTACGGCTACCCGCCGGCGGCGCCACCGGTGCCGGACGCGGAGTTCCGCATGCCGCCGATGGGCCCGCAGTTCGTACGGGGCTGAGCCGCGCCGCGTACGGGACTGAGCCGCGCCGCGGCCGGGGCTGCGCCTACACCTTCGTCTTGTAGCCCCGGCCCCACTGCAGCCCCCACCCGTAGAGCCGGTCCAGTTCGGCCTGGAAGCCGTAGACGAACTTCACCTCACGGCGCACCACGATCTCGTCCCTGACCTTCTCGATCATGACGACGGCACAGGAACGGGC
The DNA here is from genome assembly GCF_014651135.1 of Streptomyces echinoruber. Lineage (GTDB taxonomy): Bacteria > Actinomycetota > Actinomycetes > Streptomycetales > Streptomycetaceae > Streptomyces > Streptomyces echinoruber. The sequence continues at coordinate 411,256 of NZ_BMWH01000002.1, read as the reverse complement.
CTGCGGGTGGCGCTCGTCGAGGTGGATCTCGATGCGGGGGCCGTTGCCGGGATAGAGCGTGACGATGGCGTGGGTGCGGTCGAAGGCGGGCGTCTGGTCGTAGATGTAGACGAAGACGAGCAGCCGTTTGATGTCGTCCCGGTGGTCGAGGTTGACGTACATCGTCTCGCCGGACGCCGAGCCGAACCGGTCGTCGCCGCTGAGCTTCACGTACGGCGGCGAGTTGACGTCGCCGAAGAAGCCGCCGAGAGGCTGGACGACGCCCTTGCTGCCGTCGGCCAGCTCGTACAGGCAGCCCAGGTCGAGGTCGACGTCGACCATGCTCTGGGTGTGGCCCATCACCTCCGGCGGCTTCAGCGCCCGCAGCGGGTGGCGCAGCAGGCTCTCGCGCCGGCCGCCGCCCACGTCGGAGGTGCGCATCCGCCAGGTCAGGTTGATCCGCAGGTGGCCGGTGGCCGCGCCCTGCTTGGTCAGCGACACCTGATGGTGCCGTTTGGTCAGCTCGATGGCGTTGGTGGAGGAGCTGCCCGAGTCGAACTGGGCCGCCCGCCCGCCCAGCAGACCGTCGAAAAGTCCCATCTCCCGTCTCCCGCCCCCTGTTGCGCACGTGGACACGACTCAGCGGGGCGGCCCGGAAACCGGCCGGTTTCCGGGCCGCCCCGCTGAGAGCCTGCCTCACCCGGGTGCCGTTCACACACCCGGGCCGGCGCGGGCGGCGGGGGCCCGCCTCACGCGCGGGAGGAGACCTCGGCCGGCTCGTCGGAATCCTCCGCCTTGCCCTCCCCGGCCGCCAGCGCGCGGTTGCGGCGCACGGAGGAGAAGAAGGACCAGGCGATCAGGAGGACGCCGACCAGGCCGGTGACGACCTCGTTGATCTCGTACTGGATGGTGACCATCAGGATCACGGCGAGCGCGCCGATCGCGTAGTGTGCGCCGTGCTCCAGGTAGACGTAGTCGTCCAGGGTGCCCTGGCGGACCAGGTAGACGGTCAGGGAGCGGACGTACATCGCGCCGATGCCCAGGCCGAGGGCCATCAGGACGATGTCGTTGGTGATGGCGAAGGCGCCGATGACGCCGTCGAAGGAGAAGGACGCGTCCAGGACCTCCAGGTAGAGGAACATGAAGAACGCGGCCTTGCCGACCAGTGCGACCGCCGAGCGCTGCCTGCCGCTGCGCGCGGCCTCTTCCTCCTCCTCGTGCTCGCGTTCCTCCTCTTCCTCCAGCCGGTCCTCGAAGTAGCCGGAGAGCCCGCCGACGATCATGTACGTGATCAGGCCGGCGATGCCGGCGATGAGCACGGTCTGCGCCTTGTCGACGTGCGCGCCGCCGTGCTGGTGGGCGTGGGTGGCGAAGGTGAAGGAGGTGATCAGCAGGACGATCAGCGCGAGGCAGACCGACAGCATGTCGACCTTGCCGAGCTTGGCCAGCGGCCGCTCGATCCAGCGCAGCCACTGGATGTCCCGGTCCTCGAAGATGAAGTCCAGGAAGATCATCAGCAGGAACATGCCGCCGAACGCCGCGATCGCCGGGTGGGCGTCGGTGACGAGCTGCTGGTAGAGGTCCCGGTCGGTCAGCGCCAGATCGACCGCGTCGACCGGGTTCTTCTTCGCGGTGACGGCGACGATGAGGACGGGGAAGACCAGCCGCATGCCGAAGACCGCGATGAGCACGCCGACGGTGAGGAAGATCCTCTGCCAGAAGGCGCTCATCTTCTTCAGGATCCCGGCGTTGACCACCGCGTTGTCGAAGGACAGCGAGACCTCGAGGATGCCGAGGATCGCCACGATGCCGAGGGCGGTCCACCCGTCGTAGAGCACCGCTGCGACCAGACCGAGCGCGGTGACCGCGAACGACCAGCCGAAGGTTTTCAGAAGCACTGGCTACCCAATCGTGTGTCGGGGTCCCCGGGCGGAGCTGGAGGGAGAACCCCCCGCGCCGCACTCGGCTTTACTCAACGTTGACCCCGAAGTTTAGAGTGCTTGTAGGTCGCGGAGCGGGCGGGGCCCCCTCGGCCGGCACCTACGCGACGTTCACCCCGAAGTCGAGGGCGATGCCGCGCAGACCGGATGCGTACCCCTGTCCGACGGCCCGGAACTTCCACTCGCCCTGGTAGCGGTAGAGCTCACCGAAGATCATGGCGGTCTCGGTGGAGGCGTCCTCGCTCAGGTCGTAGCGGGCCAGCTCCTGGCCGTCGGCCTGGTTGACGACGCGGATGAAGGCGTTGCTGACCTGGCCGAAGGTCTGGCGGCGCTCGTCGGCCAGATGGATGGAGACCGGGAAGACGATCTTGTCGCACTGCGCCGGCACCCGGGAGAGGTCGACCAGGATCGTCTCGTCGTCGCCCTCGCCCTCACCGGTGAGATTGTCGCCGGTGTGCTCCACGGAGCCGTCGGGGCTCTTGAGGTTGTTGTAGAAGACGAACCACTCGTCGCCCAGCACCCGCCCGCCCTGGCACAGCAGCGCGCTGGCGTCGAGGTCGAAGGGTGCGCCGGTGGTGGAGCGCGCGTCCCAGCCGAGCCCGACCGACACCTGGGTCAGGTTGGGTGCGGCCTTGGACAGGGAGACGTTGCCCCCCTTGGCGAGCGTGACGCCCATGATGATGGTCCTCCCCGAGACGGTGCGAGATGGTGCCGAGCGGAGCCGGTGGTGCCGTGTGCGGGTCGTGCCCTGTGCGGGTCGTGCCGTGTGCCGGTGGTCCTGCGCGTCCGGCGCCGCACGAAGGCGTGCGGCGCCGGACGGGTGCGGTGGGTGCTGCGGCCGCTCGCTCAGACGTTGACGCCGAAGTCCTGCGCGATGCCGCGCAGGCCCGAGGCGTAGCCCTGGCCGATGGCGCGGAACTTCCACTCCGCGCCGTGCCGGTAGAGCTCACCGAAGACCATGGCGGTCTCGGTGGAGGCGTCCTCGCTCAGGTCGTAGCGGGCGATCTCCTGCTGGTTGGCCTGGTTGACGACGCGGATGAACGCGTTGCGCACCTGTCCGAAGGACTGGCCGCGGTTCTCGGCGTCGTAGATGGACACCGGGAAGACGATCTTGTCGACCTCGGCCGGGACCCCGGCGAGGTTGACCTTGATCTGCTCGTCGTCGCCCTCGCCCTCACCGGTGAGGTTGTCGCCGGTGTGCTCCACGGAGCCGTCGGGGCTCTTGAGGTTGTTGAAGAAGACGAAGTGCTGGTCGCTGACGACCTTGCCGGAGGAGTTCAGCAGCAGCGCGCTGGCGTCCAGGTCGAAGTCCGTGCCGGTCGTGGTGCGGGCGTCCCACCCCAGACCGACGATGACCGCGGTCAGGCCCGGGGCCTCCTTCGTCAGCGATACGTTGCCGCCCTTGCTGAGGCTGACTCCCACGAGTCCTCCTTGGGTTCCGGGGGCGGGGAGCCCCGTCGTTTCGTACGTCGTGTGCCGTATGCCGGATCAACGAGTCGATCCTAGTGACGGGTTCCCGCCCCCCGCAGGCCCTGGAGCCGAACACGTCAGAGGGTGTCGAGCGCCTTCACGTACTCGTTCAGGTCACGCGCGTCCGGCAGGCCGTTGACGACGGTCCACCGCACGACGCCCTCCTTGTCGATGATGAAGGTCCCGCGCAGGGCGCAGCCCTTGTCCTCGTCGAAGACGCCGTAGGCGCGGGAGACGTTGCCGTGCGGCCAGAAGTCGCTGAGCAGCGGGTACTCCAGGTTCTCCTGCTCGGCGAAGACGCGCAGGGTGTGGATGGAGTCGTTGGAGACGGCGAGCACCTGGGTGTCGCGGTCGGAGAACTGCGGCAGGTGGTCGCGCAGCTCGCACAGCTCGCCGGTGCACACGCCGGTGAAGGCGAAGGGGTAGAAGAGCAGGACCACGTTCTTGCTGCCGCGGAAGTCCGAGAGCCGTACGGTGCGGCCGTGGTTGTCCTTCAGCTCGAAGTCGGGCGCCTTGTCGCCGACCTGGATCGCCATCGTCCTCGGTTTCCCTTCGGTGGGCTGTTCGGGTGGGACCACCCTACGCAGCGCCCGCCGAGAGGTGGCGGACGGGCCGGGGAACGCCGGCCCGTCCGGGGTCGCTCACCGGGGCGGAGCCGTCACCGCTTGGACTTGGCGGCCTTCGGCGTCACCAGACGCGAGCCGCTCCAGTCCTTGCCCACACTGACGCTCTTGCTCGCCGACAGACCCGCCGTCGTCGCGGCTTCAGAGATGTCGCTGGGCTCCACGTAGCCGTCCCGGCCGGTCTTCGGCGTGAGCAGCAGGATCGCGCCGCCCTCCTCGACGTACGTGGTGGCGTCCACCAGCGCGTCCGTCAGGTCGCCGTCCTCGTCGCGGAACCACAGCACCACGGCGTCGGCCACGTCGTCGTAGTCCTCGTCGACGAGCTCGCTGCCGATCAGGTCCTCGATGGCCTCGCGGAGCTCCTGGTCGACGTCTTCGTCGTAGCCGATCTCCTGGACCACCTGCCCGGGCTGGAACCCCAGCCTCACGGCAGGGTTCGTCCGCTCCTCCGCGTGGTCCGCGGTCGCGCTCACGGGTTGCCTCCTGGTGATGTTGCGATATAGGTCTTCAGCCACGCGCGTGCGCGAAGCATTGGCCGTAGTCCACACGGGCGGGGCGGATCGCGCAAGTACCCGGCGGTTCGGACCGTCGAAACGGTGACGATCCGGGCCGGGTCGCCGCAACTCCTGACACGGTATCGCGCTCCGCGGTGACGCACACCACGGCGTTGTGCCCGCTTTGCGACTTTGGGAACCCGGCCCGAATGAGCACGGACGAGCCCGGACGCGGGGGAACCCGGCCCGGGTGGAGGGGAGCCCGGCCGGTTCCCGGGTTACCTCTCGGTAGAGATGTCGTTTCGCTTCCGCGAGGTACACGATGGGGAACAGCTCAGGTCCAGCCCCAGACTCCCCCCGAAGTCCCACGACACCCCGAGAAACCCAGAAAATGTCGCCCTCCGACAGGTAAGGAACAGCGTGGCTTCCGGATCCGATCGCAACCCGATCATCATTGGCGGCCTTCCGAGTCAGGTTCCTGACTTCGATCCCGAAGAGACCCAGGAGTGGCTCGACTCGCTCGACGCGGCGATCGACGCGCGCGGCCGCGAGCGGGCCCGGTACCTCATGCTGCGGCTGATCGAGCGGGCCCGCGAGCGGCGCGTGGCCGTGCCCGAGATGCGCAGCACGGACTACGTCAACACCATCGCCACCAAGGACGAGCCGTTCTTCCCGGGCAACGAGGAGATCGAGCGCAAGATCCTGAACGCGACCCGCTGGAACGCCGCGGTGATGGTCTCCCGCGCCCAGCGGCCGGGCATCGGCGTCGGCGGCCACATCGCCACCTTCGCCTCCTCCGCCTCCCTCTACGACGTCGGCTTCAACCACTTCTTCCGCGGCAAGGGCGAGGGCGACGGGGGCGACCAGGTCTTCTTCCAGGGGCACGCCTCCCCGGGCATCTACGCGCGCGCGTACCTGCTCGACCGGCTCTCCGAGGAGAATCTGGACGGCTTCCGGCAGGAGAAGTCCAAGGCCCCCCACGGCCTGTCCAGCTACCCGCACCCGCGCTCCATGCCGGACTTCTGGGAGTTCCCGACGGTCTCCATGGGCCTGGGCGCGATCGGCGCGATCTACCAGGCGCGGATGAACCGCTACCTGCACGCGCGCGGGATCGCCGACACCTCCCGCTGCCGGGTGTGGGCGTTCCTCGGCGACGGCGAGATGGACGAGCCGGAGTCGCTCGGCCAGCTCACCCTGGCCGCCCGCGAGGGCCTGGACAACCTGACCTTCGTGGTCAACTGCAACCTGCAGCGCCTGGACGGCCCGGTGCGCGGCAACGGCAAGATAATCCAGGAGCTGGAGTCGGTGTTCCGCGGCGCCGGCTGGAACGTGATCAAGCTGATCTGGGACCGCTCCTGGGACCCGCTGCTCGCCCAGGACCGCGACGGGGTGCTCGTCAACAAGATGAACACCACGCCGGACGGCCAGTTCCAGACGTACGCCACCGAGTCGGGCGCCTACATCCGCGAGCACTTCTTCGGCGACGACCTGCGGCTGCGCAAGATGGTCGAGCACATGACCGACGACCAGATCCTGCACCTGGGCCGCGGCGGGCACGACCACCGCAAGATCTACGCGGCGTACAAGGCGGCCGTGGAGCACAAGGGGCAGCCGACGGTCATCCTGGCCAAGACGATCAAGGGCTGGACGCTGGGCCCCAACTTCGAGGGCCGCAACGCCACCCACCAGATGAAGAAGCTGACGGTCGACGACCTCAAGCGCTTCCGGGACCGCCTGCACCTGCCGATCTCCGACCGGGAGCTGGAGTCCGGCCCGCCGCCGTACTACCACCCGGGCCGGGACTCGGAGGAGATCCAGTACATGCACGACCGGCGCAGGAACCTGGGCGGGTACGTGCCGACCCGCGTGGTGCGCGCCAAGCCCCTGCCGCAGCCCGACGACAAGACCTTCGCCACGGTGAAGAAGGGCTCCGGGCAGCAGATGATCGCCACCACCATGGCGTTCGTCCGGCTGCTGAAGGACCTCATGCGCGACAAGGAGATCGGCAGGCGGTTCGTGCTGATCGCGCCGGACGAGTACCGCACCTTCGGCATGGACTCCTTCTTCCCCAGCGCGAAGATCTACTCGCCGCTCGGCCAGCTCTACGAGTCCGTCGACCGCGACCTGCTGCTGGCGTACAAGGAGTCACCGACCGGGCAGATGCTGCACGACGGCATCTCCGAGGCGGGCTGCACGGCCTCGCTGATCGCGGCCGGCTCGGCCTACGCCACGCACGGCGAGCACATGATCCCGGTGTACGTCTTCTACTCGATGTTCGGCTTCCAGCGCACGGGCGACCAGTTCTGGCAGATGGCCGACCAGCTGGCGCGCGGCTTCGTGCTGGGCGCGACCGCCGGCCGTACGACACTGACCGGTGAGGGGCTGCAGCACGCCGACGGGCACTCCCAGCTCCTGGCGTCGACCAACCCGGCGTGCGTCGCCTACGACCCGGCGTACGCCTACGAGATCGCGCACATCGTCCAGGACGGCCTGCGCCGGATGTACGGCAGCTCCCCCGAGCACCCGAACGGCGAGGACGTCTTCTACTACCTCACCGTCTACAACGAGCCCATCCGGCAGCCGGCCGAGCCGGAGGGCGTGGACGTCGAGGGCATCCTCAGGGGCATCCACCGGATCAGCGCGGGCTCGAGCGGCTCGATCCCGGCGCAGATCATGGCGTCGGGCGTGGCGGTGCCGTGGGCGCTCGACGCCCAGCGCATCCTCGCCGAGGACTGGAACGTGCGGGCCGACGTGTGGTCGGCGACCTCCTGGAACGAGCTGCGGCGCGATGCGGTGGCCTGCGAGGAGCACAACCTGCTGCACCCGGAGGAGGAGCAGCGGGTGCCGTATGTGACGCGCAAGCTCAGCGGCTGCCAGGGCCCGTTCGTGGCCGTGTCCGACTGGATGCGGTCGGTGCCCGACCAGATCGCGCGGTGGGTGCCGGGCACCTATCAGTCGCTCGGCGCGGACGGCTTCGGCTTCGCCGACACGCGGGGTGCGGCGCGGCGGTTCTTCCACATCGACGCCCAGTCGATCGTGGTCGCGGTGCTCACCGAGCTGGCGCGCGAGGGCAAGGTGGACCGGTCGGTGCTCAAGCAGGCCGTCGACCGCTACCGGCTGCTGGACGTGACGGCGGCGCACCCGGGGACGGCCGGCGGCGACGCGTAGCGCCGCGCGGTCCCGGTGCCGCGGGGCGGCGGAGCGCGCAGCTCCGCCGCCCTTACGTTTTCTTTACGATGCCCCCATGAGGGAAGACTCGGCCCAGGCCCGCTGGGAACGGCGCACCCAGCGGCCCCTGTTGGCGCTGGCGGTGGTCTTCGCGCTGGCCTACGCCGTGCCGATCGTGGACAGCGCCGCGAGCCGGCCGGTCACGCTCGCCTGCACGGTGACGGAGTGGGCGGTGTGGGGCGCGTTCGCCGTGGACTACCTGGTCCGGCTGGCGCTGACCCCGCGGCGCCGGGAGTTCGTGCGCACGCACTGGCTCGACCTGTGCGCGGTGCTGCTGCCGCTGCTGCAGCCGCTGCGGCTGCTGCGGGTCGTGGCGACGCTGCTGCTCGTCGGGCGGCGGGCGCGGATGGCCTCACAGATCCGGCTGACCACGTATGTCGCCGGGTCCGTGGTGGGGCTGCTGATGTTCGGCTCGCTGGCGGTGCTGTCGGTGGAGCGGAACGCGCCGAACGGGAACATCAAGACGCTGGGCGACGCGGTGTGGTGGTCGTTCACGACGATGACGACCGTCGGGTACGGGGACCACGCGCCGACGACCGGACTGGGGCGGATGCTGGCCGTCGGGCTGATGCTGTCCGGCATCGCGCTGCTGGGTGTGGTGACCGCGAACATCGCCACATGGTTCATCGCCCGGTTCGAGCGGGACGACATGGCGGAGCGGCGGCAGACCGAGGCCATCGAGAGGCTGGCGGAGGAGGTCCGCGCGCTGCGGGCGGAGGTCGCCCTGCTCTCCGAACGGGCGGAGGAGCTGCGGCGGTGAGCACACCGGCGCACGGGCGGGCCCCCGGCGGATGCCCGCCGGGGGCCGCGGCCCCGGACCGGATCCGGTCAGAACACCGGGCTGCCCGAAGCCGCGGCTCCGATCAGCCGGACGACCGCCAGGAGGGTGTCGATGGCGCCCAGCACGAGAGCGATCAGGGCCGGCAGGTTGCCGCGGCCGCCCGCCCAGGCGCGACCCATGGCCAGCCGGCCGCAGACGACCGCCACCGGGCCGAGGACGATGCTCAGCGCGAAGAATCCGGCGACGGCGCAGATGGCCCCGATGATCCCGAGTGTCGCGCGGTCCGGCCCGGTCCGTGACCCCGTCCGGCCACGTGAGCGGGGGTACCCGCGCGTTCCGTGCCCCAAGCCCGCCATATCAACTCCCTTGGCCGTGCGGCCAGTTCGGGTTCTCCGTGATACTGGTGCGGGTACCCCGGCCCTGGCGGGCAATCCTTGACGGCCGTACTTTTTTCCGCCTCGGCGGCCGTGCTCTTCCTGGTGTCCCGGGCGGGAGCCCCCACGTCCCGGGCGGGAGTCCCCATGTTCCGGGCGGGAGAGGGCGCTGCCCGCGCGCTGCCCCCCTCCAGCAGCGCGCCGCAGCGATCCGTCCCCATGCCCTGCGGAGGACGTGACCCACTGTGACCTGCGGCGCGCGCCGGAGGCGAGGGATCTTGAACAGAGTCACCCAAATAGGTGAATTTCTCTCATTTCCCCACAGGCCGGTTTCCCCACCGGCCGGTCCGGCCGGTGGGCGGCGGACGGCCGTCCGCCGCCCATGGGTGCCCGCCCACGGGTGCCTATCCGTGGGTCGCCCGCCCACGGGTGCCCGCCCGCGGCGGGAAGCCGCAGGCGGCCGCCCTCGGACGTGTCGCCCTCAGATGTGCCCGACGCCCGCGCCCGCCTGCGCGTTCTCGCCGCGCTTGGTCAGCAGGGCGACCAGCACGGCCACGGCCGCGACCCCGGCCGCGACGAGCGAGGCCAGGCTCATGCCGGACATGAAGGTGTCGTGCGCGACGGCCGTGACCTTCGCGGCGATCGGCCCGGGCGTGCCCTTCGGCACCGGCGCGACACCGACCTGGACCGCCTCGGACGCCTGGTCGAGCTGGGCCGGGGTGAGCCGCGGCAGACCCGCGCGCGTCCAGTTGCCGGGCAGGGCGTGGTCCACCTTGGAGGCCATCACGGCGCCCAGCACGGCCGTGCCGAGGCTGCCGCCGATCTGCATGGCGGCCTGCTGGAGGCCGCCGGCGACGCCGGAGAGCTCCATCGGCGCGTTGCCGACGATGACCTCGGTGGCGCCGACCATGACCGGGGCGAGGCCGAGGCCGAGCAGCGCGAACCACAGGGACATCACGCCGCCGCCGGTGTCCGCCTCGAGCGTCGACATGCCGTACATGGCGACCGCGGTGCAGATCATGCCGCCCGCGAGCGGGATGCGCGGGCCGAGCCGGGTGATGAGGGCGCCGGCCAGCGGGGAGCCGACGATCATCATGCCGGTGAGCGGCAGCAGGTGCAGGCCGGCGTCGACCGGGCTCATGCCGTGCACGTTCTGCAGGTAGAAGGTGACGAAGAACAGGCCGCCCATGAAGGCGATGGCCATGAGGACCATCAGCACGACCCCCGCGGACAGGGGCACGGAGCGGAACAGCGCCAGCGGGATCAGCGGCTCGCGCACCTTCGTCTCCCAGAAGGCGAACAGGGCGAAGCCGACGACGGAGGCGCCGATGAAGGCCCACGTCCGCCCGTCGCCCCAGCCCCAGGTGGGGGCCTTGATGAGGGCCCACACCAGGCAGAACATCGCGGCCGACAGCAGGGCGATGCCGAGCAGGTCGAAGGAGCGCGGGGCGTTCTCGGCGCGGTGGTCGAGGAGGATCAGCAGGCCCAGGACCAGCGCGAGGGCGCCGACGGGCACGTTGATGAAGAACACCGACTGCCAGTTGACGTGCTCGACGAGGACGCCGCCGAGGATCGGGCCGCCCGCGGTGGAGGCGCCGATGACCATGCCCCAGATGCCGATGGCCATGTTGAGCCGCTCGGCCGGGAAGGTGGCCCGCAGCAGGCCGAGCGCGGCCGGCATCAGCAGCGCCCCGAACAGGCCCTGCAGCACCCGGAAGGAGACGACCAGGGCGATGGAGTGGGACAGGCCGATGGCGCCGGAGGAGGCGGCGAAGCCGGTCACGCCGACGAGAAAGGTCTGGCGGTGGCCGAAGCGGTCGCCGAGCTTGCCCGCGGTGATCAGGGTGACCGCCAGGGCGAGGAAGTAGCCGTTGGTGATCCACTGGACGTCCGAGAAGCTGGCGTCCAGGTCCTTCTGGATGGCGGGGTTGGCGATGGCGACGATGGTGCCGTCGAGGGCCACCATCATGACCCCGACGGCGACGGTGACGAGAGTGATCCAGGGGTGGCCGCGCAGCCCCCTGGGCGGCGTCGAGCCGGACGAGCCGGCCGCGCCCCCCGGGCCCGTCGCTTCGATGGCGGTCTGACCAGTCATGCGTTCGAGGCTAGTGACAGCCGCTGACAGTTGACAAACCGGTTCACCAGTCGGTCACTGACAGAACATCCGCCTCTACCCTGAGCGGGTAGGACCGGTTGGAGAGGACCCATGGACACGGCGGAGATCGCACGTCCGGCGCCGCGGCCGGGGCTGCGCGAACGCAAGAAGAGGCGCACCCGGGACACCCTGCTGCGCACCGCCCTGGAGCTGTTCACCACCCAGGGCTACGAGCGGACGACCGTCGACGAGATCGCCGAGGCCGCCGAGGTCTCGCAGCGCACCTTCTTCCGCTACTTCCCCGGCAAGGAGGAGGCCGCCTTCGCCGTCCAGGCCCTGGCCGAGGAGCACTTCCTCGCCGCCCTGCGCTCGCGCCCGCCGCACGAGGCGCCCATGGAGGCGCTGCGCCGGGCCGTGCTGGAGGGCTGGGACACCCTGCGCGAGGCCGTCGAGTCGGTCGTGCCGGTGGAGCTGTACCTGCGCATGTACCGGCTGATCGAGTCGACGCCGGTGCTGCTCGCCGCGCACCTGCGCCGCTCGGCGGAGATCGAGGAGCGCCTCGCGCGCCTGCTGGCCGAGCGGGAGGGCGTCGACGTGGCGACCGATCCCCGGCCGCGGCTGGCGGTGGCCGTCTTCGGCGGGGTGATGCGGGTCACCGAACGGCAGTGGAGCACCGGCGAGGACTTCAGCCTGGCGGCGATCCGGACGCTGACGGCGGCCTACCTCGACCAGGTGGGCCCGGCGCTGACCGGGCACTGGCGCGCGGACTGACGGGCTGACCGGCGCGGGACCGGGGCGGGGGGCGCGGGCGGGCCGTCGGCCGACACGGAAGACGCGGAAGGCGCGGAAGGCGCGGACAGGCGGCCGGCGGCCGACGCGGAAGACGCAGGCAGGCGGGCGGTGAGCGGGGCGGACCGGTGACCGTCGGCCCCGCGGTCGAAACGTGATCCCTGTCACTCGATTCACGCGAGACCGGTTCGTTCTCCTAGTGTGTCCTCCCAGTGACTTCCTTCGACACCTCCCCCTCCCCGAACGTCTGGCGTGCGCTGGCGGCGCTGGCCGTGGTCTTCGTGATGCTCGCGACCACCGGCTGGACGGCCGTGCGCGGCCACCGGGCCACCACCGCGCTGCAGGCCTCCGTGGCCGCCTGGGAGCACGGCCGCCTGCGCGGGCACCGGCTGCCCGACCCGCAGGCGGCCCCGGCCCGGATCGCCCGCTTCTTCGCCTCCCTCACCGCCCGGGAGCGCGCCGTCCTCGCCCACCGCTACCCGCTCGCGGTCGGCAACATGAACGGCGCCCCGGTCGCCCTGCGCTACGAGGCCAACCGCATCGCGCTCGGGCAGGCCCGCAGGGCCGAGCTCGCCCGCCTGCACGACCCGCGGCTCACCCCGGCCGGGCAGCAAGAGGCGGGCCGGCGCATGCACCGCTACACCATGCTGATGAGCGCCCGCCGGCACATCCTCGCCTTCGACCCGGAGGGCTCCGGCCGGGTCGCCGAGGTCTTCGGCGACCTGACGCGGGCCCGGCGCGTCTCCGTCGTCGTGCCCGGCGTCGACACCGACCTGCTCACCTTCCAGCGCACCAACCGCCGGTACGCGGCGCCCGTCGGCATGGCCGAGTCGCTGTACGACGCCGAGCGCGCGGCGCGCCCCGACGCCCGGACCGCCGTGATCGCCTGGGCCGACTACACCGCGCCCAGCGGGCTCGGCGTGGACGCGGCCACCGCGATGCGCGCCGAGGAGGGCGCCGTCCGCCTGAACGCGCTGGTGCGGGCGCTGCCCGGCCACGCGCCCGTCTCCCTGTTCTGCCACAGCTACGGCTCGGTGGTGTGCGGGGTGGCCGCGCGCGGCCTGCCGCGCCGGGTGGCGGACATCGCGGTGGCCGGCAGCCCCGGCATGCGGGTGCGGCGGGCCGCGCAGCTGGGCACCGCCGCCCACGTGTGGGCGATGCGGAACCCCACCGACTGGATCCAGGACGTGCCGTACCTGGAGCTCGGCGGCCTGGGCCACGGCGCCGACCCGGTCTCGCCCGCGTTCGGCGCGCGGGTGCTGTCCGCGGCCGGCGCCCGGGGCCACACCGGGTACTTCACGCCCGGCACCGAGAGCCTGCGCAACCTCGCGCGGATCGGCGTTGGCGCATATGACGCAGTCGGGTGCGTGCACGGGGACGACACGTGCCGCCGGGACCTGACCGCCGCACCTGCGGACGGACGCGCGTAGAGCCGCAGGAACCGCGGTGTGCGCGGAGGAGGGACGGAAGAAGCGCGTGCCGCATACGATGAGCCGCATGGGTGACGTACTGGCCGGATTTCATGCCGCCTGGGAGTTCGAGTCCGACTCCGTCCTCATCCGCTACGAACGAGGCATCCGTACGCCTCGCCTGTTCCAGGCGCTCGGGGAACGCCGCGTCCCGTTCGCCGCCCTGGCCGGAGTGACCCTGACGCCCGGCAGACGCGGCACCGTCGTGCTGCGCGCCGCGCCGCGGCCCGGCGCCGACCCGCTGATGGAGGCGGCGGCCGGGCAGCTGAAGGAGACCTGCGACCCCTACCGGCTGGTGCTGCCCGCCGACCGCGCGACCCTCGCCGAGTACTACGCCGACGAACTGCGCGCCCGGCTCACCGAGACCGGGCCCGCCGACCGCCATCTGGTGGCCGCGCCCGAGCCGCCGGTGCGGTTCAAGGCGTACGACGGCAAGGCGTCCTTCGACGGCACGGCCGTCACCTTCCGCTGGTTCTGGACGGGCGCGTCCTCCGCGAAGTGGAAGGCCGGCGACCAGGTGTTCCCGGTCACCGGCCTCAGCGGCGTCGAGTGGCGCTCCCCCGAGGTCTTCGAGGGCCACCTGCGGCTGCTGCACCGCGACCCGGCGGCCGCGGCCGCCCAGCCGGCGCAGCCGGACCAGGACCCGGCGGCCGTCGTGTTCGGGCTCGGCTACGGCGCCGTGCACGAGTCGCTGCCGTTCGCCGCCGCCGTGCTGGCCGCCGTACGGGCCGCCGCGCCCGCGGCGGCGGACCCGGCCGCCGTTCCGGCGCCCCGCCGCGACCCCGCCGACATCGCCGAGCGGATCCGGCACCTGGGCGAGCTGCACCAGGCGGGGCTGGTCACGGACGAGGAGTTCTCGGTGAAGAAGGCGCAGCTCCTGGCGGAGTTGTGACGGCCACCGGCTCCCGGCGGGCCGGACCGGCTGCTCCCAGCGGGCCGGACCGGCTGCTCCCAGCGGGCCGGACCGGCTGCTCCCGGCGGCCCGGACCGGCTACTCCCAGCGGCCCGGACCGGCTACTCCCGGCCCGCCGAGGTGAACGTCATGTCCGCGTAGCGGTCGCCCGCCACCTGCCCGGCGATGGGCTCCAGCAGGGCCAGCTCCTCCTCGGTGAGCTCGATGCGCGTGGCGGCCACGTTCTCCTCGACCCGGGACGGCTTGCGGGTGCCGGGGATCGGCACCACCGGCAGGCCGTGCACCGCGGCCCGCTGCTGCACCCACGCCAGCGCGATCTGCCCGGGGGTGGCGTCGTGGGCCTTGGCGACCGCGCGGACCGGCTCCAGCAGGGCGGCGTTGGCGGCCGCGTTGGCGCCGGTGAAGCGGGGCTGGTGGCGGCGGAAGTCGTCGGCGGTCAGGTCGGTCTCGGCGTTGGTGAAGGACCCGGTGAGGAAGCCGCGGCCGAGCGGCGAGTACGGCACCAGGGCCACGCCCAGCTCGCGGGCGGCCGGCACGACCTTCGCCTCGATGTCCCGGCTGAACAGCGACCACTCCGACTGCACCGCCGCGATGGGGTGCACGGCGTGCGCCGCGCGCAGCTCGTCGGCGGTCACCTCGCTCAGGCCCAGGTGCTTGACCTTGCCGGCGCGCACCAGCTCGGCCATGGTGCCGACGCTCTCCTCGATCGGCACGTTCACGTCGCGCCGGTGCATGTAGTACAGGTCGATGACGTCGACGCCGAGGCGCCGCAGGCTGGCGTCGACGGCCTGGCGGATGTAGGGCGGGTCGTTGCGGATGGTCCGCTTCGTCGGGTCGTCCGGCGGAATGGACAGGGCGAACTTGGTGGCGATGACGACCCGGTCGCGGTGCGCCCGGAAGAACGGCGACAGGAACCGCTCGTTGTCGCCGGCGCCGTAGGCGTCCGCCGTGTCGTACAGCGTCACGCCCAGGTCCAGCGCGCGTTCCAGGGTGGCCCGGGAGGCGTCCGCGTCGGCGGGGCCGTAGGCGAAGCTCATGCCCATGCAGCCCAGGCCCTGCACACCGACCTCGGGCCCGTTCTCGCCCAGCCGTACCGTCGGGATGGTGCTGTCGGTCATCGGGTGTTCCCCGCCTCCCTCGGACATCCGGCGTCCGCATAGAAACCGATCTTCTGGTCGAGCACGGCGAGCGTGTCCTGCAGTTCGGTGATCCGCGCCAGGACGTTCCGGCGGGTCGCCGCGAGGAGCTCGTACCGCTCGCCGTAGGTGCTCTCGCCCTCGCGCACCAGTTCCGCGTAGCGCACCATGTCCGCGACCGGCATGCCGGTCAGCCGGAGCTTGCCGACGAGGTCGAGCCAGTCCAGGTCGCGGTTGGAATAGCGCCGCTGGCCGGTGTGCGAACGGTCGATGTGCGGCATCAGCCCGATCCGCTCGTACCAGCGCAGCGTGTGCGCGCTCAGGCCGGTGAAGGCGGCGACCTCGCTGATCGTGTAGCGGTCCTGGCCGTCGGGGCGTGGATGCCGCCGGGGCGGGGCGCCGCAGCCCCCCACCCGGGCAGCCGCCGGGGCCGCGCGCTCCTCGGTGGTCGCGGGCGTGCTCTGCATGACCGTCATGACCCCCACGCTAGGACCTTCGAGCGCGCTCCAAGCAAGCGGAATCGGTAAGAAATCAGCCCCTGTTGTCAGTACCGTGAGGGCCATGACACCAGTACGCCGGGCCACGCCCGAGGACGCGGAGGAAGTGCTCCGCCTGCGCCAGGTCATGCTCGACTCGGTGCGCGGGGGGAACCCCGCCACCGACTGGCAGGCCGAGTCCCTGCCCACGCTGCGCGCGCGGCTGGCCGAGCCCGACGGGGACTTCGCCGCGTTCGTGGTGGACCATCCCGAGCGGCCCGGAACGCTGGCGGCGCTGGTGGCCGGGACGGTCGACTACCGGATCGGGAGGACGGGCAACCCCCTGGGGATCGTCGGGTACGTCTTCAGCGTCGCCACCGATCCGGACGCGCGGCGCCGCGGCTATGCGCGCGCGTGCATGGACGTCCTGCTGGAGTGGTTCCGCGCGCGCGGCGTGCGCCGGGTGCAGCTCACCGCGTCCCGGGAGGCCGAGCCGCTGTACGCCTCGCTCGGCTTCCGGCCCAAACCGGACCCGCTGATGGAGCTGCCGCTGTGACCCCCTTAGGCTCGACGGCATGTCGCTGCAGAGCCTCGCGTTGATCGAGAACTGGCCGGTTCCCACCGCCGCGGCGGGTGTCGTACGGGCCGACGGGACCGTCCTGGGCACCCACGGCCCGACCGGGCAGCGCTTCCCGCTGGCGTCGGTGACCAAACCGCTGGCGGCCTACGCCGTGCTGGTCGCCTACGAGGAGGGCGCGATCGAGCTGGACGAGCCGACCGGGCCGCCCGGGGCGACCGTCCGCCACCTGCTCGCGCACACCTCCGGGCTCGCCTTCGACGAGCACCGCACGACCGCGCCGCCCGGGCAGCGGCGGCTGTACTCCAACGCCGGGTTCGAGCAGCTCGGGGACCATGTCGCCAAGGCGACGGACATGCCCTTCGCCGAGTACGCGCGGCAGGCGGTGCTGGAGCCGCTGGGGATGGCGGCCACGTCGCTGGAGGGGTCGCCCGCCAAGGACGGGGTGTCGACGGTCGAGGACCTGCTGCGGTTCGCCGCCGAGGTGCAGGCGCCGCGGCTGCTGGATCCGCGGACGGTGGCCGAGGCGATGACCGTGCAGTATCCGGGGACCAAGGGGGTGCTGCCGGGGTACGGGCACCAGAACCCGAACGACTGGGGGCTCGGCTTCGAGATCCGCGACGGCAAGTCGCCGCACTGGACGGGCTCCTCGTCCTCGCCGCGGACCTTCGGGCACTTCGGGCAGTCCGGCACGTTCCTGTGGATCGACCCGGACGCGGGGGTGGCGTGCGCGGCGCTGACGGACCGCGCGTTCGGGCCGTGGGCGATCGAGGCGTGGCCGGCCTTCACGGACGCGGTGCTGGCGGAGGTGCGTTAGCCAGGAGGTGCGCCGGTCAGGAGATGCGCCGGTCAGGAGATGCGCCGGTCAGGGGGTGCGCCGGTCAGGGGGCGGTCATCTCCCACACCAGCAGCTCGGCGTCGGTCACGCCCGCCGCCTTTAGCCCTTCGGCGCCGGTGATCCGCACCGCGTCGCCCGGGCCGGCCTTCTCGGTGTGCAGCCGTATCTCCCCGCGCACCACGTGCACGTAGACGAACGGCGCGTCGGGGATCGCCGTGCGCTCCCCCGCCGTCAGGCGCCGCACGTGGAGCGTCGCGCCCGCCGCCGGGACGGCGTACGGGGTGGAGTCGGCGATGCCGTGGACGATCTCGTAGGACGGGGTGCCGCCGGGCTCGCGGGGGGCCAGCCACATCTGCACGAAGGTCAGCGGCCCCGGGCCGTCGTTGCGTTCGACGTGGCGCACGCCCGAGGCCGCGCTCAGCCGCTGGACGTCGCCGGGGCGCACCAGGGTCTCGTGGCCCGTGGAGTCGCGGTGGGTCAGCTCGCCCTCCACCACCCAGGTCACGATCTCGGTGTCGCGGTGCGGGTGCTCGGCGAAGCCGGCGCCGGGGGCGAGGCGCTCCTCGTTGCAGGCGACGAGGGCGCCGAAGCGGAGGTTGCCGGGATCGTAGTGCGGGCCGAAGGAGAAGGCGTGCCACGACTCGATGCCGGCCCGCGGGTCGCCGCCGGGATAGCGCTGCTGTGCGCGCCGTACGTCCATCACGCACCCCACGGTAAGGCCGCGGGGCGCGGACGCGGGGCCGGGACCCGCGACCCGGCGGCCCACACCCGCGTCCGGATGAGGCAGTCTTGTCCCGTGCCCGAACCCGAGACCCACACGAACGAAACCGCCACGCCCGACATCCACCCGCATGCCGCGACCCTGAAGCGGCTGGAGAAGTCCTCCGGCTCGCTCGCCGCGCAGGCGATCGCGCGCATGGACGAGACGCTGCCGTGGTACCGGGCCATGCCGCCGGAGAACCGTTCCTGGATCGGGCTGGTGGCGCAGGCGGGCATCGCCGCGTTCACCGAGTGGTTCCGGCACCCGGACGCCCCGCAGGCGATCTCCACCGACGTCTTCGGCACCGCGCCGCGCGAGCTGACCCGGGCGATCACGCTGCGGCAGACCGTGGAGATGGTGCGCACCACGATCGAGGTGATGGAGTCCGCGATCGACGAGGTCGCGGCGCCCGGCGACGAGGCCGCCCTGCGCGAGGCGCTGCTGGTCTACGCCCGCGAGATCGCCTTCGCCACCGCGCAGGTGTACGCGCAGGCCGCCGAGGCACGCGGTGCCTGGGACGCGCGGCTGGAGTCCCTCGTGGTCAACGCCGTGCTCAGCGGGGAGGTCGACGAGGGCGCCGTGAGCCGCGCCGCCGCGCTGGGCTGGAACGCGCCGGAGCACGTGTGCGTGGTGCTGGGCACGGCGCCGGACGGGGACAGCGAGCTGACGGTGGAGGCCATCCGGCGGGCCGCGCGGCACGCGAAACTGCAGGTGCTCACCGGTGTGCTCGGCAGCCGGCTGGTCGTCATCGCGGGCGGCAGCAACAACCCGCTGGCCGTCGCCAGGTCGCTGATCGGGCCGTTCGCCCCGGGACCGGTGGTGGCCGGTCCCGTCGTGCCGGACCTGCTGGCCGCGACCCGCTCCGCGCAGGCCGCCGCGGCCGGACTGAAGGCGTGCTCGGCCTGGCAGGACGCGCCGCGCCCGGTCCTGGCGGACGACCTGCTTCCGGAACGCGCGATCGCCGGAGACCCCAGCGCCCGCGAGCAGTTGGTGGAGGAGATCTACAGACCGCTGGAGGAGGCCGGGTCCGCGCTGCTGGAGACGCTCTCCGTCTACCTGGAGCAGGCGAGCAGCCTGGAGGGCGCCGCACGGATGCTGTTCGTCCATCCCAACACCGTGCGCTACCGGCTCCGACGTGTGACTGATGTCACCGGCTGGTCGCCGTCCGATGTACGCTCTGCGTTCACTCTGCGGATCGCACTGATCCTGGGGCGTCTGGCCGAAGGCGATCTTCCGGCCTAACGTTTTGTCGGGGGCCCACAAAACCCCTTCGTGTTCTTCGTCCCTGTCCCCACGGGCGGCCGTGCCCGTACGCAAGAGAGAGTGTGAGAGTGCTCGTACTCGTCGCTCCCGGCCAGGGCGCCCAGACGCCCGGCTTCCTGACTCCCTGGCTCGACCTCCCCGGTGCCCGCGACCGTGTCGCGGCGTGGTCGGACGCCATCGGGCTGGACCTCGTCCACTACGGCACGCAGGCCGGCGCGGAGGAGATCCGCGACACCGCCGTGGCGCAGCCGCTGCTCGTCGCCGCCGGGATCCTCTCGGCGGAGGCACTCGGTGCCACCCCGGACGCGGTCGCCGGCCACAGCGTCGGCGAGATCACCGCCGCGGCCTTCGCGGGCGTCCTGGACGACACCGCCGCGCTCACCCTGGTGCGCCGCCGGGGCCTGGCGATGGCCGAGGCCGCCGCCGTCACGCGGACCGGCATGGCGGCCCTGCTCGGCGGCGACCCCGAGGTGACCGTGCCGCACCTGGAGAAGCTCGGCCTGACCCCGGCCAACGTCAACGGCGCCGGCCAGATCGTCGCCGCCGGCACGATCGAGCAGCTCGACGCGCTGGACGCGGACAAGCCCGAGGGCGTGCGCAAGATCGTCCGGCTGCAGGTGGCCGGCGCCTTCCACACCCACCACATGGCGCCCGCGGTGGAGAAGCTGGCCGAGGCCGCGAAGGAGATCGACCCGGCCGACCCGAAGGTGCCGTACGTCTCCAACAAGGACGGCGGGGTGGTCGCCACCGGCTCGGAGGTGCTGGAGCGGCTGGTCGGGCAGGTCGCCAACCCGGTGCGCTGGGACCGGTGCATGGAGACGTTCCGGGAGCGGGGCGTCACCGCGCTGGTCGAGGTGTGTCCCGGCGGCACCCTGACCGGCCTGGCCAAGCGCGCGCTGCCCGGTGTGCGGACGCTGGCCCTGAAGACCCCCGCCGACCTGGACGCGGCCCGCGAGCTCGTCGCCGAGCACGCCGGCGCCTGACAAGGAGCCCCCATGGCGAAGATCAAGCCCAGCAAGGGCGCCCCGTACGCGCGCATCTGCGGCGTCGGCGGCTACCGCCCGACCCGGGTGGTACCCAACGAGGTCATCCTGGAGCGCATCGACTCCTCCGACGAGTGGATCCGCTCCCGCTCCGGCATCGAGACCCGGCACTGGGCCGGTCCGGAGGAGACCATCGCCATGATGTCGCTGGAGGCCTCCGGCAAGGCGCTCGCCGGCGCCGGCATCGCCGCCGGGCAGATCGATGCGGTGATCGTCTCCACCGTCACGCACTTCAGCCAGACCCCGGCCGTCGCCACCGAGATCGCCGACCGGCTGGGCACGAACAAGGCCGCCGCGTTCGACATCTCCGCGGGCTGCGCGGGCTTCGGCTACGGCCTCACCCTCGCCAAGGGCCTGGTCGTCGAGGGGTCGGCCCGGTACGCCCTGGTCATCGGCGTGGAGCGGCTCTCGGACCTGACCGACCTGGAGGACCGGGCCACCGCCTTCCTGTTCGGCGACGGCGCCGGCGCGGTCGTCGTCGGCCCGGCCGAGGAGCCCGGCATCGGCCCGACCGTGTGGGGCTCGGAGGGCGACAAGGCCCAGACCATCAAGCAGACCGTGCCCTGGGACCGTTTCAAGGTCGGCGATCCCTCCCAGCTCCCCCTGGACGACGCGGGCAACATCAAGTTCCCCGCCATCACACAGGAGGGCCAGACGGTCTTCCGCTGGGCCGTGTTCGAGATGGCGAAGGTCGCCCAGCAGGCGCTGGACGCGGCCGGCGTCAGCCCGGACGAGCTGGACGTCTTCATCCCGCACCAGGCCAATGTGCGGATCATCGACTCGATGGTGAAGACTCTCGGACTGCCGGAGAGCGTCACGGTCGCCCGTGACATCCGCACCACCGGCAACACCTCGGCCGCCTCGATCCCGCTCGCGATGGAGCGGCTCCTGGCGACCGGCGAGGCGAAGAGCGGCGACACCGCGCTCGTCATCGGTTTCGGGGCGGGTCTCGCCTACGCCGCGACGGTCGTTACCCTCCCCTAGGCACTCCGTGCCGGATCATGCGGTCCGGTGCGGGTCCACCGCCATACCCTCTGGAACATCTACGAAGGAGCGCCTGACATGGCCGCCACTCAGGAAGAGATCGTCGCCGGTCTCGCGGAGATCGTGAACGAGATCGCCGGCATCCCGGTGGAGGACGTCCAGCTGGACAAGTCCTTCACCGACGACCTGGACGTCGACTCGCTGTCCATGGTCGAGGTCGTCGTCGCCGCCGAGGAGCGCTTCGACGTCAAGATCCCGGACGAGGACGTCAAGAACCTCAAGACGGTCCGCGACGCTGCCGACTACATCCTCAAGCACCAGGGCTGACCCCACCGGTCCGTCCCTGGGCCGCCTGCCCCGCCACCCGGCGGTGGCGCCGTTGAATCCTCGTATCCGTTGGAGAAGAACCCCGTGAGCTCGACCAATCGCACCGTGGTCGTCACCGGTATCGGCGCAACCACACCGCTGGGTGGCGACGCGGCCTCCACCTGGGAGGGCCTGGTCGCCGGTCGTTCCGGCGTCAGCCTCCTGACGCAGGAGTGGGCCGCGGAGATGCCCGTGCGCATCGCCGCGCAGATCGCCGTGGAACCCACCGAGATCCTGCCGCGTCCGCAGGCCCGCAAGCTGGACCGCTCGGCGCAGTTCGCGCTGCTCGCGGCCCGCGAGGCCTGGCAGGACGCCGGCTTCACCGGCCGGGCCGGGGAGGACGGCGCGGTCGACCCGCACCGCCTCGGCGCGGTCATCGCCTCCGGCATCGGCGGCGTGACCACACTGCTCGACCAGTACGACGTGCTGCGGGAGAAGGGCGTCCGCCGTGTCTCCCCGCACACCGTGCCGATGCTGATGCCCAACTCGCCGGCCGCCAACGTCGGCATCGAGCTGGGCGCCATGGCCGGTGTGCACACCCCGGTCTCGGCCTGCGCCTCCGGCGCCGAGGCCATCGGCTACGCCATCGAGATGATCCGCACCGGCCGCGCCGACGTGGTCGTCGCGGGCGGCACCGAGGCGGCGATCCACCCGCTGCCGATCGCCGCGTTCGGCAACATGATGGCGATGTCGAAGAACAACGACGACCCGCAGGGCGCCTCCCGCCCCTTCGACACCGCCCGCGACGGGTTCGTGATGGGCGAGGGCGCCGGTGTGATCGTGCTGGAGTCCGAGGAGCACGCCAAGGCCCGCGGCGCCCGCGTCTACGCCGAGGCCGTCGGCCAGGGCATCTCCTCCGACGCCCACCACATCACCCAGCCCGAGCCGTCCGGCACGGGCATCGCCGCCGCGCTGCAGAACCTGCTCGACCGCACCGACCTGGACCCGGCCGAGATCGTGCACATCAACGCGCACGCCACCTCGACCCCGCAGGGCGACGTCGGTGAGATCAAGGCGCTGCGCAAGGCCTTCGGCGACGACGTCGACCACATGGCGATCACCAGCACCAAGTCGATGACCGGTCACCTGCTCGGCGGCGCCGGCGGGGTGGAGACGGTCGCGACCATCCTGGCGCTGTACCACCGCGTCGCGCCTCCGACGATCAACGTCGACCACCTCGACCCCGAGGTCAACGCCGACATCGTGCGCGGCGAGGCCCGCAAGCTGCCCGTGGAGGGGCGGATCGCGGCCCTGAACGACTCGTTCGGCTTCGGCGGCCACAACGTGGTGCTGGCGTTCCGCACGGTCTGAGCGGCACCCGCGTGACCACGCAAAAGGGCTCCACCGGTTCTCCGGTGGAGCCCTTTCCGCGTGCCTCGCCCGGCGGGGTGTCAGACCACCTGGTGCAGCCAGCGCACCGGGGCGCCCTCGCCGGCGTAGCGGAACGGCTCCAGCTCGTCGTCCCAGGGCTTGCCCAGCAGGCGGGCGATCTCGGCCTCCAGGTCGGTCTCGCCGCGCTGGGCGCGGGTCAGGGCGGCGCGCAGGCGGTCCTCGGGGATGAGGATGTCGCCGTGGATGCCGGTGACGGCGTGGAAGATGCCGAGGTCGGGGGTGCAGCTGTAGCGCTCGCCCTCGGCCGTCGGGCAGGGCTCGGCGGTCACCTCGAAGCGCAGCAGGTGCCAGCCGCGCAGCGCGGAGGCCAGCTTGGAGGCGGTGCCCGCCTCGCCCTGCCAGGAGAACTCCGCGCGCCAGGTGCCGGGGGCCGCGGGCTGCCGGATCCAGTCGAGGCTGACGCGCGTGCCGAGCACGCCGGCGACGGCCCACTCGACGTGCGGGCACAGCGCGCGGGGCGCGGAGTGCACGTACAGGACTCCACGTGTCGTCACCGAGACCTCCGGGCTGGGCGGGACGTGTGCAACGGGCCAAACGGCGGTGGTGGGGCAGCCGCGTTGAGGGCGAGGCTACCCTGCGGCGGCGCAAGGAGTGTGACGTACGGTGGCTCCCGGGGCCAGGAAACCTCCGCCATTCACCCGGGGGGACGCTTGTGCGGGTCCGGTCCGTCGCACCGGGTGGGCCGGGGAACCTCCGCACGTTGTTATGGGGGAAGGGCCCCGTCCAGGGGTGTGCGGGCGACCGAGGGGACCAGCAGGGGATGCGGAAGCGAAGCCACCGGAAGCGGGCCGCCGTCGCGCTGTTGACGGCGGCCGTGCTGGGCGTCGCGGGCTGTGACGCCGGCGGCGCCTCCCCCGCCCCGTCCGGCAGCGCGCGGGCGGCGCCGGTGTGGGACCGCAGCCCGGACTCGGTGGCCGCCGTCGGCGACTCCATCACCCGTGGCTTCGACGCCTGCTCGGTGCTGTCGGACTGCCCGCAGGTGTCCTGGGCGACCGGCACCGACACGGCGGTGGACAGCCTGGCGGTGCGGCTGCTGGGCCGTGAGCGGGCCGCCCGGCGCAGCTGGAACCACGCGGTGACCGGGGCCCGGATGGCCGACCTGCCGGGGCAGATCGAGCAGGCGGTGCGGCACCGCCCGCAGCTGGTGACGGTGATGGTGGGCGCCAACGACGCCTGCCGGTCCAGCACGAGGGCGATGACGCCGGTGGCGGACTTCCGCGCCGGGTTCGAGACGGCGCTGCGCACCCTGCGCCGGGCGCTGCCGAGGACCCAGGTGTACGTGGCGAGCGTGCCGAACCTGAAGCGGCTGTGGGAGCAGGGCCGCGCCAGCCCGCTGGGCCGGCAGATCTGGCGGCTGGGCATCTGCCCGTCGATGCTGGCGGACGCGGAGGCGCTGGACGCGGCGGCCACCGCCCGGCGCGACACCGTGCAGAAGCGGGTGGAGGCCTACAACCGGGTGCTGCGGGAGGTGTGCGCGCGGGACCGGCGCTGCCGCTTCGACGGTGACGCGGTGTTCGCCTACCGGTTCGGCACGGCGGAGCTGAGCCACTGGGACTGGTTCCATCCGAGCCTGACCGGTCAGGCGCGACTCGCCGAGATCGCCTACCGCACCGTCACCGCGCCGCAGCCGGTGGCCTAGCCTTTCCCCATGAGCGAACGGTTCGGCACGCTTCCCGACGGCACCCCCGTCCACCGCTGGACGCTGCGGCGCGGCGGCGTCCGGGTGCGGGTGCTGTCGTACGGCGGCATCGTGCAGTCGGTCGAGGTCCCGGACCGGGAGGGGCGCACGGCCGACGTGGTGCTCGGGTTCGCGGACCTGGACGGGTACCTGGAGCACCCGGGGGCCTACCTCGGCGCCCTGATCGGCCGGTACGCCAACCGGATCGCGCGCGGCCGCTTCCCGCTGGACGGCCGCACGTACGCGCTGGCGCAGAACGACGGGCCGAACTCGCTGCACGGCGGGGAGCGCGGCTTCGACCGGCGGGTGTGGGAGGTGACGCCGGTCGAGCACGGGCTGCGGCTGTTCCGCGTCAGCCCGCACGGCGAGGAGGGCTTCCCCGGCCGCCTGGAGGTGACGGCGACCTACCGCCTGGACGAGTCGGGTGCGCTGCACATCTCCTACGAGGCGGTCACGGACGCGCCGACCGTGGTGAACCTGACCAGCCACTCCTACTGGAACCTGGCCGGCGCGGCCTCCGGCGGCGCGGGCGGGCACGAACTGCGCATCGCGGCCGGGCGGTACACGCCGGTCGACGAGCACCTCGTCCCCACCGGGGAGCTCGCGCAGGTGGCCGGGACCCGGTTCGACTTCCGCGAGCCGCGCAAGGCGGGCTGCGGCTACGACCACAACTTCGTCCTCGACAAGGGCGTGACCGAGCGGCCGCAGGAGGTCGCCGAGCTGTACGACCCGGCGTCGGGACGGGTGCTGACGGTGGCGACGACCGAACCGGGCCTGCAGCTCTACACCGGCGACCACCTCGACGCCCCCTTCTCCCCCGGCGACGGCATCGCGCTGGAGACGCAGCACTTCCCGGACTCGCCGAACCGGCCGGAGTTCCCGAGCACCGAATTGCGGCCGGGCGAGGTCTTCCGGTCCGAGACGGTGTACGGCTTCTCGACCCGGTGACCTGCGGCCGGGGATCCAGTGATCTGCGGGCCGGGGATCCGGTGACTTCCAGGCCCCCGGTGACCTCCGAGCCGGGGTGAGCCCCGGTCCGGCCGTCAGGTTCCGGACCGGGGCCGGCCCACGGGGAGCGCCTTCCCCGACGCGGGAGAGCCTTCCCCGAAGACCTTCCGGGGAGAGCCTTCCCCGGTCAGACGGTAATCGCACCCGCCGGACGGCGGTTCCCGATCGGCCGTCCGGCCGTGATCTCGTACGAACCTTTCACAAAGACCCCCGCGTTCGCCTTCCCGTCCCGGGTCTCGAAGGCGCGGCGCGGCGGTACGGCGGTGTCCTCGACGCGCTGTCCCGGTACCGCCGTCACGGCGGCGCATCCGGCGGGAGGACGCACGGGCCGCCCGGGGCCGGCCCCGGGGCACGCACCGTGGCGCCCGCCGCTTCCGTCACGCGATACCGCCGCCGTCCGGCGGCGCGCACTCCCCCACGGCGACGGAAGGACACCAACCGCCTTGGCACGCGCACGCCTTCGCATCGGTCTCCTCGTTCTTGCCCTGCCGGCGGTCCCGGTGCCGGCGGCCGGCACCGCGCTCGCGCCCACCGCCGAGGAGCGGCGGCTGGACGGCCCGGTGCCGCGGGAGATCCTGCGGCGGTCCGGATTCGACGCGATGGCGGCGCAATGCGCCCGGGAGCTGGAGCGGGTCCGCTCCTACGCGCGGGCCCGGCGTGTCGTGGAACGGCGGGGCGCGGCGCTGTGGCGGCGGTCGTGTTCCCGGTGCGCCGGCGGGACTTCGCGCAGGGGACGGTGGAGCGGACGCTGCGGCCGTACCTGCCGCAGGTCGACGCGTTCGTGACGGTCAGTCAGGGCCGGGTGGGCCGGTTCGACGTGGAGCGCGCCAACGGGGCCTGGCGGGGCGGCTTCCCGGACAACGAGAACGCGAGCAGCACCGGCACCGTCCCGGTCGCCGGCCCCGCCACGCGGCCGCAGTGGACGACGACCACGCTGCCCTGCCGGGACGTCGTCGCGGCGGACACCGGCCGGTTCCCGGTGTACGACCACACGAGCGTCACGGAGATCCCGGCGGGCGGGACCGAGCCCGTCGTCCGGCCCGGCGGCCCGACGCCCGGGTCGGCGGCCCGGGCCGGGAGCGGCGGGGACCACCTGTCGAACGAGATCGCCTACCGGGCGACCCCGCCGCGGGACCGGCTCGGTCTGCGCGGCCGGCTGCCGGGCGGGCACGCGCACACGCCGGTGCCGCGGTTCGGCGCGGGCGACACCGGCCCGGCGACGGGCGCCGTCACCGATCCGGAGTTCGTGCGCAACCGGCTGGACATCATCGCCCGGGTGCGGGCGATCCTGGCGGTGGCGGCGGGAGCGTGACCGCGCCGCGGTCGCCGTCACCGCCGCCGTCACCGTCACCGTCGCCGGCGGTCTCCTCCCCCATCAGGCCCCGCGCCATGAGGGTGGCGCCGGCGACCGCGCCCGGCATGAGGAAGACCGCGACCAGCGGCACCAGGAAGGCCAGGCCGAGCGGGGTGCCGAAGCCCCACACCAGCGGCTTGCGGGAGCGCAGCAGGGCCAGGCGCTCGCGCAGGTGCACGCCGCGGCGCTGCAGGGCGACGGCGGTGAGCTCCTCGGTGAGGAAGAAGCCGGTGACGAAGAAGCCGACGACCGGCACGACGGTCTGGCCGACGAACGGCAGGAACCCCAGGGCGAACAGGAGCACGCCCCACAGCCCGGCGCGTACCAGGATGCGCAGGCTGTCGCGGGCGGAGACCCACAGCTCGCGCCACAGCGGCAGGTCCGACTCGGGTGCGGTGCCGTCGGGGGAGGCGTCGCGGTCGACCTTCTCGGAGAGGTTCTCGTAGAAGGGCTGGCCGATCAGCAGGGTGACCGCGGTGAAGGTGAGGACGGCGAGGAGGAGGCCGAGGGCGAACAGCACGGCGGTGAGGAACCCGCGGAAGAGTCCCCGCCACGGGCCCGACCAGCCGTCGGCGAACGGGGTCGACCAGGTGACGAGGTCGTCGCCCCACACGGCGAGCCCGACCAGCGCGGCCGCGTAGAGGACGAGGGTGATCAGACCGGGCAGCAGGCCGAAGCCGTACTGCCGGCTGTTGCGGGCCATCCACCGCTGGCCCTGGAGGAGATAACGGAAACCCGCCCCGAGATCACGCATGCGGGAACCCTACCCGGGTCCGTTGAGTCGAACGGGCCCGTCCCGCCGTACCGATCCCGGGGACCCGCGTGGGGAGGACAAGGGAAGACAAGGGGAAGAACCGAGCGGGTCGCGCCCGGTCGGCCCGGCTGGTGAGGAGAACGGATGGCCCAGGAGATCCACGGCACCGTCGCCGACGGCTTCGAGGCGGTGCGGGAGGAGTTCGCCGCCGTGGTGGCGAAGGAGCGGCCCGGCTACGAGGGCCAGGTGTGCGCGTACGTGCACGGCCGGCGGGTGGTCGACCTGTGGGCGGGTCCCCCGGGCGCCGACGGCGGGTCCCTGTACGGCGTGTACTCGTCCACGCAGGGCGCCGCCCACCTGGTGGTGGCGCTGCTCGTGCAGGACGGCACGCTGGAGCTGGACCGCAGGGTGACCTACTACTGGCCGGAGTTCGCCGCCGAAGGCAAGGGCGCGCTGACCCTGCGGGAGCTGCTCGCGCACCGGGCGGGCGTGATCGGCACCGACACCGGCTTCACCCTGGAGGAGCTGGCCGACGACCGGGCGGTCGCCGAACGCCTCGCCGACCAGCGGCCGTTCTGGCGCCCGGGCACCGCCTTCGGCCACCACGCCCTGGTGCTCGGCGCGCTCACCGGCGAGATCGTCCGCCGCGCCACCGGGCACACGCTGCAGGAGGTGTACGAGGAGCGGGTGCGCGCGCCCCACGGCCTGGACTTCCACCTGGGCCTGCCGGCCGCGCACGAGCCGCGGTTCCGCGACGCGCAGCCGATGCTGCCGACCCCCGAGCAGCGCGCCCTGCCGGAGGCGCTGCCGAGCGGCCCGCACACGCTGACGTCGATCGCCCTCAACAGGCACGCGGCCGAGCCGGTCGACCTGGAGAGCCTGCCGAACCAGCCGGTGATCCGCGCCAGGGGCCCGGCCTCCGTGGGCGGGGTCGCCTCGGCGCGCGGGCTGGCGCGGCTGTACGCGGCGGCGATCAGCGAGGTGGACGGCAAGGCGCCGCTGCTGAAGCCGGACACGGTGGCGGAGTTCGGGCAGTACCACTCGGTCGGCCACGACCTGGTGCTGCGCACCCACAGGTCGTTCGGGCTGGGCTTCGAGATGACCGCGGACACCTGGCACCCCTTCCTGGGCGCCGGGGCGTTCGGCCACAGCGGCGCCGGCGGCTCCCAGGCCTTCGCCGACCCCCGCAGCGGTCTCGCCTACGGCTACACCCGCCGCCGCTTCGCCTTCCTCCCGGGCGGCGCCGCCCCGGAGAACGACCGGCTGGCGCGGGCGGTGCACCGCGCGGCGCTGGGCCGGGGCTGACGGCGGCGCCCGCCGCTCGCCGGTCCGGGTCGGGCCGGTGAGTGGTGAAGGCCGCACCCCACGTCCAAGGGTGCGGCCTTCGCCGTACGCAACGAGCCGGGCGGGGCGACGTCACGGTGCGGTTCCGGCGGATGGTGCGGTTCCGGCGGACACCGGGAGCGGATGCCGGGAAGCGGGCGCCGGAGACGGGTGTCCGAGCCGGAAATCGGAGGCGGGCGCCGGAGCCGGAGACCGGACCGGAGGTCAGAGGCGGACGACCATCTTGCCGATGTTGTCGCCGCGCAGGACGCCGAGGAACGCCTCCAGGGTGTTCTCCACGCCCTCCACGACCGTCTCCCGGTACTTCAGCTCGCCGGAGCGGATCCAGGCGCCGACCTCCTGGACGAACTGCGGCTGCAGGTCGTAGTGGTCGCCGACGATGAAGCCCTCCACGCGCAGCCGGTTCTGCAGGATCTTGACCATGTTGCGCGGGCCGGGCACCGGCTCGGTCGTGTTGTACTGCGAGATCATCCCGCAGACGGCGACGCGGCCGCGCAGGTTGAGCGCGCCGATCGCGGCCTCCAGGTGGTCGCCGCCGACGTTGTCGAAGTAGACGTCGATGCCGTCGGGGGCGGCCTGCTTGAGCTGCTGCCACACGGGGCCGTTCTTGTAGTTGAAGGCCGCGTCGAAGCCGTACTCGTCGACGAGCAGCTCGACCTTCTCGTCGCTGCCGGCCGAGCCGATGACCCGCGAGGCGCCCTTGAGCCTGGCGATCTGCCCGACCTGGCTGCCGACCGCGCCGGCCGCGCCGGAGACGAACACGGCGTCGCCCTCCTTGAAGGAGGCGACGCGCAGCAGGCCGGCGTACGCGGTCAGGCCGGGCATGCCGAGCACGCCCAGGTACGCCGACAGGGGCGCGGCCTGGGGGTCCACCTTCACGGCGTTCTCCGCCCGGACCACCGCGTACTCGCGCCAGCCGCCGAAGTGCAGCACGTGGTCGCCGACGGCGATGCCCTCCGCCCTGGAGGCGACGACCTCGCCGACCGCGCCGCCCTGCATGGCCTTGCCCAGCTCGAACGGCTCCACGTACGACTTCGCGGCGCTCATCCGGCCGCGCATGTACGGGTCGACCGAGAGGTACTCGTTGCGCACCAGGACTTGGCCCTCGTCCGGCTGCTTCACCTCGGCCTCGACCAGGGCGAAGTTCTCCGGCTTCGGCCAGCCCTCCGGGCGGCTGAGCAGGTGCCACTCACGGCTGACGGCGGGAAGGGTGGGGGTGTCGGACACGGTCTGTGCCTCTCCTCGCGTACATACTCGGAATGCTTCAGTTGGTGAAACAACCATGCGCCTGAATATTTCAGGTTGTCAAGCAAACGGGTACCCTGGACCCATGACCGCCACCCCGCCGAAGACCCGCCGCCCCGACGCCCTGACCCTGGAGGTCGTCGAACTCATCGGGGAGGTCGTGGCCCGCTTCCACGCCGACTACGAGGAGGCCGCCGCCGCCCACGCCCTCACCGGCGCCCAGGCGCGGCTGCTGAGCCTGCTCTCCCTGGAGCCGCTGCCGATGCGCCGGCTCGCCCAGCGCCTGAAGTGCGAGCCGTCCAACGTCACCGGCATCGTGGACCGGCTGGAGGCGCGCGGACTGGTCGAGCGCCGCCCGGACCCGGCCGACCGGCGCGTGAAGCTCGCCGCCGCCACGGGCGAGGGCCGGCAGGTGGCCCGCGAGATCCGGGACTCCCTGCGCTTCGCGCGCGAGCCGCTGGCGGGGCTGTCGGAGGGGGAGCGGGAGGCCCTGCGGGGCCTGCTGCGGCGGATGCTGGAGCCGCCGGTCTGATCCCGGATCGCCCACGGCGCCCGCCGCCGCACGGGGTGCCGCGAAGACGGCGTCGACGGCGGCTGCGACGCCGCCCCCGGCCTCGCGGTCACCGGGCCGATGAGCGAGGCCGGTCCCGGCGGCCGCGACGGGGCGGTCCGGCCCGACGAGAACACCCGGGACCCGCGCGACATGCGGAGAACGGGTCCGAGAGCTCGCGGCAGGACGGTACGGAGGAAACGGTGAGGTCCCGGAACTGGATCGTCGCGGCGGGGATCTCCCTGCTCCTCGCGGCACTGATGTCCGGATACGGCGCATGGCGCATGGTCGTGCCGGACAAGAAGGAGTTCTGCACCACGGTCCTCCACCAGCGGTACGACCCGGCCTACGCCCTCGACGACGAGCGGCTCTTCCCGCTCACGCAGAAGTGCAACGCGTCGTACGACCTGGTGCCCGCCTTCGTCAACCCGTCCATCGCCGTCTTCCTGGGACTGACGGTCGTCTGCACCGGCGTCGGCGCGACCGTGCGGCGCCGGCATCCGGCGCCCCCTCGCCAGAACCGGCCTCCGGCAGCCCGCCCCCGGGAGAATCGGTCATGACCGGACCCACCGTCCGGTCCCCTCGCCGCACCGTTGCGGGCGCCGGTCCCGGCCTCGCCGCCGGGACGGCCCGGTGCGCCGCCGCGCCGGCCGCCATGCCGTACCCGCGGTACGCGGCCGGCGCGTGCCCCCGTCGGCGGGGTGCGCCTCAGGTGCACCACCACAGGAAGCGGTCGCACGTCTTGGTCGGGGTCGGGGCCGGGTCGGGTTTCCGGGAGGTCGGTTCGGCGGTCGGGGTGTTCGCCGGCCGGCCGGTGGCCGGGGCGGTGGGCTCGGAGGCGGCGCCGCCGGTGGTGCCGCCCGTCCCCGTGCCGGTCGTCGCCGTCGCGGTCGTGCCGGAGGCGCTCCGGGTCGCGCTCGGCGAGGCGGAGTCCTTTTCCTTTTCCTTGTCCCCGGCCGCCTTGGACGTCGAGGCCGAGGGGGACGCCGAGGCGCTCGCCGAGGCCGTCCCGGTGCCGCCGCCGGCGCCCGCCGTGCCGTCGAGCGGCCGGGCCGTCTCACCGGTCCGTGTCGCGTCCACGCCGCCCTCCGCGGTGGCGCCGCCGGCCGGCGCCGGGTCGGGGCTGGAGAACAGCGGGGCGTCCGTGCCGAGTTCGGCCAGGCTCAGGCCGCCCGCCGCGAGGACGAAGCCGGCGGTGACCAGGAGCGTGCGGCGTCTGCGTCTGCGGTGCGCGGCGGCCTTGCGGTCGCGCCGGCTCACCTCGGCGGACCACTCCTCCGCGTCCCGCCCGCGCCCGGAACCCCGGCGCCCGGCGGCGCGGCCGTGCGGGGCGGGAGCGTCGCCGCCGTCCGCCGGCCGGTCCGGGTCCGGGTCGTCGTCGTAGCCGTCGTCGTGGGTGTCGTAGCCGTCGTCGCCGGGGACGTCCTCGCCGTCGTACCCCGGCCCGTCGCGGTACGCCTGCTCGCCGGCGTACGGCGGCGGCTCGGCACCGTGCGCCGACCGGCCGTCGTACGGCCCCTCGGCCGCGTACGGCTCCCCGGCCCCGGCGCCGAAGGCGGTGCCCTGGTGGCCGTGGACGGCCCCGGAGGGCGCCGCGCCCGCCTCGTCGTACCGGACGCCGTCGCCCGCGCCCGCGTGGGCGTACGCGTACGCGGGCACGCGGCCCGGGTACGGTCCGCCCTGCGCGGGGGCGTACGCGCGCAGCGTCTCCACCGGCACACCGCAGCCCGGGCAGGCGAGTGCGCCGTTGAGGTGACGTTGACAGGCGTGGCAGTAGTCCATGACGCGGGAAGAGTAGGTTCCCGGCGGATAACGTGCCTAGAGGTTCCTGTGAAAATCACGTGGGGAAGCGAAGCAATCGTCGAACGGCTTGCCGAAACCGTTACTCGTCCGCCCCATTGACACCCCTCCCGCCCCCTCCTTACTGTCACGCCAGCATTTCGAACGTGTGACGAAATTTCGAACACAACGAGGGGCGACTGTCGTGCGCATCACCGGAATCAGCACACACGTGGTGGGGACGCCGTGGCGCAACCTGACGTACGTCCAGGTGCACACCGACGAAGGGCTCACCGGAGTCGGCGAGACCCGGATGCTGGGACACACCGACGCCCTCGTCGGCTACCTGAGGGAGGCCGAGCGGAACCACATCCTCGGCTCGGACCCGTTCGCCGTGGAAGACCTCGTCAAGCGCATGAAGTACGGCGACTACGGCCGAGCGGGCGAGATCGTGATGTCCGGCATCGCCGTGGTCGAGACGGCCTGCTGGGACATCAAGGGCAAGGCGCTGGGCGTGCCGGTGTGGCAGCTGCTGGGCGGCAAGGTCACCGACCGGGTCAAGGCGTACGCCAACGGCTGGTACACCACCGAGCGCACCCCGGAGGAGTACCACAAGGCCGCCCGGGAGGTCGTCGCCCGCGGCTACCGGGCGCTGAAGATCGACCCGTTCGGCACCGGCCGCTTCGAGCTGGACCACGAGCAGACCCGGTACGCGGTCTCGCTCATCGAGGCGGTCCGCGACGCCATCGGCCCGGACGTGGAGCTGATGCTGGAGATGCACGGCCGCTTCTCCCCCGCCACCGCGGTGCGGCTGGCCAAGGAGATGGCGCCGTTCAAGCCGGCGTGGCTGGAGGAGCCGGTGCCGCCGGAGAACCTCAAGGCGCTGAAGAAGGTCGCCGAGAAGGTGGACCAGCCGGTGGCGACCGGGGAGCGCATCCACGACCGCATCGAGTTCCGCGAGCTGTTCGAGAACCAGGCCGCGGACATCATCCAGCCCGACCTCGGCCACATCGGCGGCATCTGGGAGACCCGCAAGCTCGCGGCGACCGCCGAGACGCACTACGTGCTCGTCGCACCGCACAACGTGGGCGGTTCCGTGCTCACCGCCGCCAGCCTCCACGTGGGCTTCAGCACGCCGAACTTCAAGATCCTGGAACACTTCAACGACTTCGCGGACGCGGAGATCAAGCAGGTGGTCAAGGGCGCGCCGCAGGTGAACCCGGAGGACGGCTGCTTCCACCTCTCCGACGCGCCCGGTCTCGGCGTCGAGCTGGACACCGACGCGGCGGCCGAATTCCCGCAGCAGCGCGCCCACTTCGACCTGTGGGCCGAGGGCTGGGAGAAGCGCAACCCGGAGGACGGCCGATGAGCACCGCCGTCGTCGTCGACGCCCCGGGCTCCTTCCACCTGGCCGCGCACACCCCGCGCGAGCCGGGTCCGGGCGAGGCGCTGGTGCGGGTGCACGCGAGCGGGATCTGCGGCAGCGACCGCGAGGTCTACCAGGGCAACCGGCCCGAGGGATACGTCCGTTACCCGCTGACGCCCGGTCACGAGTGGTCGGGGACGGTGGAGTCGGTGGGCGCCGGGGTGCCCGCGGCGCTGGTGGGCCGCAAGGTCGTCGGCGAGGGCTTCCGCAACTGCCAGGTGTGCGACCGGTGCCACGCCGGCGAGACGACGCTGTGCACCGCCGGGTACGAGGAGACCGGCTTCACCCAGCCGGGCGCGATGGCGCCGACGCTGACCCTGCCGGCCCGCCTCCTGCACGTGCTGCCCGAGGACGCCGACCTGACGGCCGCCGCCCTCCTCGAACCCGCCGCCTGCGTCGCGGCCGCCGCGCTGAAGGCGAACGTGCGGCCCGGGGAGAAGGCGGCCGTGGTGGGCACCGGCACGCTCGGCATGTTCGCCGTGCAGTTCCTGCGGGCCGTCTCCCCCCGCGCGCTGTCGGCCGTCGGCACCCGGCGGGACCGGGAGGAGTTGGCGCGGCGCTGGGGCGCCACGGACTTCTCCACCAAGGACCAGCCGCTCCCGGACGACGTCGACGTGGTGATCGAGACCGCCGGGTCGGCGGACGCGGCCCGGATCGCGGCCGGGCTGCTGCGGCGCGGCGGACGGCTGGTGCTGACCGGCATCCCGGCGCCGGGCGCCGACGGGCTCGACCCGACCGACCTGGTCGTGCGGCAGCTCGAGGTGCACACCGTCTTCGGAGCGCCGCCCCACGCCTGGGCGCACACGGTGCGGATGTTCGCCGCGGGGCTGCTGGATCCGCTGCCGCTGGTGACGCACGACCTGCCGCTGGCCGAGTTCGCGCGGGCCATCGAGCTGGTGGGCTCCGGTGATCCGAAGGTGGGCAAGGTGCTGCTCCACCCCTGAACGCGCGCCGGTACGGGGGTGACCTGACGGCCTCGCACCGGCGTACCACCAGGCACCCGCACCGGCGTACCACCAGGCCCCGTCCCCGGTCGCCAGGCACCCGCCCCGGCCGCCCGGCACCCGCGCCCCGAGCCGCGAACCTTGTCCGACATACCGAACACGAAGGACGTCCTGTGACCGACGCATCCGCCCCGGCAGCCCGCCGGCCCGGCCAGCAGGTGCTCGCCGCCCTCGGTCTGGCCGCACCCGCCCCCGACCCCGCCGACGCCTCGCCGCACTCCTTCCCCGGCGGCGGCCGCTGGCGCACCGAGATCCCCTCCTGCGAGGGGCCGGAGGCGCTGGCGGTGGTCCTGAAGGAGGCCGCGCGGCTGGACGTGCCGATCCACCGGATCAGCCAGGGCAGCGGCGTGTGGATGCTCACCGACGCCGAGATCACCGAGATGGTCGAGGCCACCCGCGAACGGGACATCGAGCTGTGCCTGTTCACCGGCCCGCGCGGCACCTGGGACATCGGCGGCTCGGTGCGCAGCGACTCGCGCGGCGCCGGGCTGCGCGCCCGCGGCCACGACGCGCTCGCCGGCTGCGTCGAGGACGCCGTGCGGGCCACCGAACTGGGCGTCAAGTGCCTGCTGGTGGCCGACGAGGGCGTGCTGTGGACACTGCACCGGGCGCGCACGGCCGGCCTCCTCCCGGCCGACACGACACTGAAGGTCTCCGCGCTGATCGGCCCGGTCAACCCCGCCTCCTACGCCGTCTACGAGCGGCTCGGGGCCGACTCCATCAACGTGCCCAGCGACCTGACGCCGGATCACCTCACCGAGATCCGGCGGGTGTCGGCGGCCCCGATGGACCTGTACATCGAGGCGCCGGACGACCTCGGCGGCTACGTGCGGATGTACGAGGTGGCCGAGCTGATCCGGCGCGGCGCCCCGCTGTACCTGAAGTTCGGCCTGTCGAAGGCGCCCGGGATCTACCCCTACGGCCACCACTTGCGCGAGGTGACCCTGGCCACCGCGCGGGAACGGGTGCGGCGCGGGCGCCTGGCCCTGGACCTGCTGGCGCGGCACGGCGCCGACGGCGACATGGCGCCGCTCGGATCGCGGCTGCCCGGATCGCTGAAGCGGTTCGACTGCCTGGACCGCTGAGGTGATGCGACTGCCCGGCTCGCTGAGGCGGTTCGGCCGCCCGGATCACTGAAGCAATTTGACACGCCCGCATAACGTTCCTGACCCACCCCCTTCACAAAACGCGACGCAGCCGAACACAATCCCACACCACCTGTCGTCGAACGACACGCACCCACCCACCCTCCACCCGACCTGGTACCGCCCGTCCAGGTCCCGCGCCCCACCAAGGAAGACGACCATGAGCAATCGCAGAGCCGCCCTCGCCGCCATAGCCGCCGCCGCGTCCCTCGCCCTGACCCTGTCCGCCTGCGGCCAGAACAGCGAGGGCGGCAGCAAGGAGGACAAGGGCGGCGCCAAGGGGGGCACCATCGGCATCGCCATGCCGACCAAGTCCTCCGAACGCTGGATCTCCGACGGCAACAACCTCGTCAAGAACCTCCGGGCCAAGGGCTACAAGACCAAGCTGGTCTACGGCGAGGACGACCCCGACCAGCAGGTCTCGCAGATCGAGAACCTCATCACCCAGGGCGTCAAGGGCCTGATCGTCGCGGCCATCGACAACAAGTCGCTCAACAACGTCCTGCAGGAGGCCGCGGACCAGAACATCCCGGTCATCGCCTACGACCGGCTGATCCTGGGCACCAAGAACGTCGACTACTACGCGTCCTTCGACAACGAGAAGGTCGGCGAGCTGCAGGGCACCTACATCCTCGACAAGCTCGGCCTGAAGGACGGCTCGAAGAAGGGCCCCTTCAACATCGAGCTGTTCGCCGGCTCCAACGACGACAACAACACCAAGTACTTCTTCGGCGGCGCGATGAACGTGCTCAAGCCGTACCTCGACAAGAAGCAACTGGTGGTGCGCTCCGGCCAGACCCGGCTGAACCAGGTCACCACCCTGCGCTGGGACGGCGCCACCGCGCAGCGGCGCATGGACGACATCCTCACCAAGTCCTACAAGTCCGCCAAGGTCGACGCGGTGCTGTCGCCCTACGACGGCATCTCCATCGGCATCCTGTCGGCGCTGAAGTCCGACGGCTACGGCACCAAGAGCAAGCCGCTGCCGGTGGTCACCGGGCAGGACGCCGAGCTGGCCTCGGTGAAGTCGATCATCGCGGGCGAGCAGACGCAGACCGTCTACAAGGACACCCGCAAACTCGCCGAGGTCTCCGCGACCATGATGGACGACGTCCTCAACGGCAAGAAGCCGCAGGTCAACGACACCAAGACGTACGACAACGGCACCAAGGTCGTGCCCGCCTACCTGCTGCAGCCGGTGAGCGTCGACAAGACCAACTACCGGAAGGTCCTGATCGACGGCGGCTACTACACCGAGGCCGAGCTCAAGTAAGCCCCCGCCCCTACGGATTGGAAGGCACGACCATGGCGGGACCCGTCCTGGAGATGCGCTCGATCGTCAAGACCTTTCCCGGTGTCAAGGCACTGTCGGACGTCACGCTGACGGTTCGTCAGGGCGAGGTCCACGCCATCTGCGGGGAGAACGGCGCCGGGAAGTCGACCCTGATGAAGGTGCTCTCCGGCGTCCACCCCCACGGCACGTACGAGGGGGAGATCTACTTCGAGGGAGAGCTCTGCCGCTTCAAGGACATCCGGGCGAGCGAGCAGCGCGGCATCGTCATCATCCACCAGGAACTGGCGCTGGTGCCCTATCTGTCCATCGCAGAGAACATCTTCCTGGGCAACGAGCTCGCCACGCGCGGGTTCATCAACTGGAACGAGACGCTGCGGCGGGCCACGCAGTTGCTGCGCCGGGTCGGTCTCGACGAGCACCCCGAGACCCGCGTCGCCGACATCGGCGTGGGCAAGCAGCAGCTCGTGGAGATCGCCAAGGCCCTGTCGAAGGAGGTGAAGCTGCTGATCCTGGACGAGCCGACCGCGGCCCTCAACGACGAGGACAGCGGCAAACTCCTCGATCTCATCCTGGAGTTGAAGAAGCAGGGCATCACCTCGATCATCATCTCGCACAAGCTGAACGAAATCCGCCGGGTCGCCGACTCGGTGACGATCCTGCGCGACGGACGGTCCATCGAGACCCTCGACGTGCGGGCCCCCGAGACCACCGAGGACCGCATCATCAGCGGCATGGTCGGCCGCGACCTCGACCACCGCTTCCCCGAGCGCACCCCGCACCGCCCCGAGGAGGGCGCGGCACCGGCCCTGGAGATCCGCGACTGGACCGTGCTGCACCCCATCGACCAGCACCGCAAGGTGGTCGACGGCGTGTCGCTGCACGTGCGCCGCGGGGAGATCGTCGGCATCGCGGGCCTGATGGGCGCCGGCCGCACCGAGCTGGCGATGAGCGTCTTCGGGCGCTCCTACGGCCGGTACGCGGGCGGCACGGTCCTCAAGGACGGCCGGGAGATCCGCACCCGGACCGTCGCGGAGGCGATCGGGAACGGCATCGCGTACGTCACGGAGGACCGCAAGCACTACGGCCTGAACCTGATCGACACCATCCACCGCAACATCTCGCTGACCGCGCTGGACAAGGTCGCCCGGCGGGGCGTGGTCGACGAGCACGAGGAGCGGCAGGTCGCCGAGGGCTTCCGCACGTCCATGAACATCAAGGCGCCGACCGTCTTCGAACCGGTGGGCAAGCTGTCCGGCGGCAACCAGCAGAAGGTCGTCCTCAGCAAGTGGATCTTCGCCGGTCCGGACGTGCTGATCCTGGACGAGCCGACCCGCGGCATCGACGTGGGCGCCAAGTACGAGATCTACACGGTCATCGACCAACTCGCCGCGCAGGGCAAGGCGGTCGTCTTCATCTCCTCCGAGCTGCCCGAGCTGCTCGGCATGTGCGACCGCATCTACACCATGGCCGCCGGGCGGCTGACGGGCGAGGTGCCGCGGGCCGAGGCCACGCAGGAAGTGCTGATGCGCCACATGACCAAGGACACGCAGGACAAAGAGGTGACGCGATGAGCACGGATGTGACCGCCAAGACCCCGGCCCCCGCGCCGCCGGGCAGAAGCGGACCGGCCCGGGGCGGGAGCCTGCTCCGCCTGGTGCTGAACGGCCTGCGCCGCAACATGCGGCAGTACGGCATGCTGATCGCGCTCGGTCTGATCGTGGCGCTCTTCGCGGTGTGGACCGACGGCGACCTGCTGCTGCCGCGCAACGTCTCCAACCTGGTGCTGCAGAACAGCTACATCCTGATCCTGGCGATCGGCATGATGCTGGTGATCATCGCCGGGCACATCGACCTGTCGGTCGGCTCGCTGACCGCGTTCGTCGGCGCGACGGCGGCCGTGCTGACCGTGCAGCACGGCATGTCCTGGCCGCTGGCCACGGTGATCTGCCTGCTGGCCGGCGCGGTGGCCGGCGCGGTGCAGGGATACCTGATCGCCTACTTCGGCATCCCGTCGTTCATCGTCACCCTCGCCGGGATGCTGCTCTTCCGCGGTCTGACGGAGATCCTGCTGGAGGGCCAGACCCTCGGCCCGTTCCCCGACGGGCTGCAGAAGATCGGCAACGGCTTCCTGCCGGAGGTCGGCCCCGACACCAACTACCACAACCTCACCCTGCTGCTCGGCCTGGTCCTCATCGCCTTCGCGGTGTACCAGGAGATCCGCGACCGCAGGCGCCAGCAGGAGTTCTCGCTGGACGTGCTGCCGAGGAACTTCTTCCTGCTCAAGCTGGCCGCCATCGCCGCCGCGATCCTGGTCGTCACGCTGCTGCTGGCCAGCTACAAGGGCGCGCCGATCGTGCTGATCGTCCTCGGCGTGCTGGTGGTCGGCTACGGCTACGTCATGCGCAACACCATCTTCGGCCGCCACATCTACGCCATCGGCGGCAACCTGCCGGCGGCCAAGCTGTCCGGCGTGAAGGACAGAAAGGTCACCTTCTGCGTCTTCCTGAACATGGGCGTGCTCGCGGCCCTGGCGGGTCTGGTGGTCGCCGCCCGCCTGAACGCGGCCTCCCCGAAGGCGGGCCTGAACTACGAACTCGAGGCCATCGCCTCGTCGTTCATCGGCGGCGCGTCCATGAGCGGCGGTGTCGGCACCGTCCTCGGCGCGATCATCGGCGGCCTCGTCCTCGGTGTGCTGAACAACGGCATGAACCTGCTCAGCGTCGGCACCGACTGGCAGCAGGTCATCAAGGGCCTGGCCCTGCTGGCGGCGGTCGGGTTCGACGTGTGGAACAAGCGCAAGTCCGGTTCGTGACCCGGTCCGGGCCCCGCCGCAGGGCGGGGCCCGGTTCCTTTTCCGGCACGTACAGCACGTGCAGTACGTGCAGTACATCCGACACATCCAGTACGTCCAGCACATCCGGCACGTCCAGCACGTCCAGCGTTTTCCGCAGTTTCCCGACGAGAACGAAGTGGAGCCGCACGAGATGGACATGAGCAGACGAACGGTCATGGCGGGCGCCGCGGCCGCGGGCCTCACCGCCGCCACCCTGCCGGGCACGGCGCACGCCGCGCGGGCGGGAGGCGCACGGCCGGTGAAGAAGCTCTTCGGCACACTCGCCGACGGCACGAAGGTGTACGCCTGGTCGCTGCACAACGGCGGGACCCGGCTGACGGTCCTGTCCTACGGCGGCATCGTGCACTCCCTGGAGATCCCGGACCGCCACGGCCGCTACGCCAACGTCTCCCTGGGCTTCGACACCCTCGACGACTACGTCACCTCCAGCCCGTACTTCGGCGCCCTCATCGGCCGCTACGGCAACCGCATCGCGAAGGGCCGCTTCACCCTGGACGGCAAGACCTACCAACTGTCCGTCAACGACGGCGAGAACAGCCTGCACGGCGGCACCCAGGGCTTCGACAAGCGGGTGTGGGACGTCGAGCCGTTCACCGAGGGCACCGACGTCGGACTGCGCCTGTACTACACCAGCGCCGACGGCGAGATGGGCTACCCGGGCACGCTGCGGACGAAGGTGACGTACACCCTGAACCGGCGCGGCGAGTGGCGCATCGACTACGAGGCCACCACCGACAGACCGACGATCGTCAACCTCACCAACCACACCTACTGGAACCTGGCCGGCGAGGGCAGCGGCAGCATCGAGGACCACGAGCTGTCCATCGCCGCCTCCCGCTACACCCCCACCGACTCCGGCCTCATCCCCACCGGGGAGCTGGCGAAGGTCGCGGGCACCCCCTTCGACTTCCGCCGCGCCAAGCCGATCGGCCGGGACCTCCGCGCCGGCCACCCGCAGCAGGTGCAGGCCAAGGGCTACGACCACAACTGGGTCCTGGACAAGGGCGTCACCGCCCGGCCCGAGCCCGTCGCCACCCTGCGCGACCCGCGCTCCGGCCGCACCCTGCGGATCGCCACCGACCAGCCGGGCCTGCAGTTCTACTCCGGCAACTTCCTCGACGGCACGCTCGTCGGTACCTCCGGCCGCGCCTACCGGCAGGGCGACGCGCTCTGCCTGGAGACACAGCACTTCCCGGACTCGCCGAACCACGCGCACTTCCCGTCGACGGTGCTGCGCCCGGGCCGGACCTACCGGACCACGACCATCCACACCTTCGGCGTGTGAGGCCGCGGCGTCGGGCCCTTCGGTGCCGGGCCCTTCCACGCCGGGAGCCGCGACGTCAGGAGCCTTGACTTCGGAGCCGTGCGTTCAGGGCGTGCCTTCGGGGGCGTGCCTTCGGGGGCGTGACGTGGGGAGCCGTGACGCGGAAGAACGGCGCGCGGTTCCCCAAGCCGCCTTCTTTTTCCCCCACGTTGAACGACGAAACCCCCGCCTTCGTATCCATGGGCGGCCCGCGCTCCCCCGCGCGGGCCGCCCACAGACGGAGGTTCCCTTGGCTGACAACGTCACCTCGCTGTTCCGCAACACGGCGCACAGCCCCTCGATGGCGACGCTGACGCGCGAGGGCGACGGGGCCGGCCCGGTGGACTTCTGCATCCCCTGCAACCCCTACTTCCCCACCCCCGCCATGTTCCAGGAGATGGCGGGGCGGCTGCGCGACATCCTCACGTACTACCCGAGCAGCGCGGAGACCATCACCGCCGAGCTGTGCGGCCTGCTGCAACTGCCGCCGCAGTGCGTGGCGATGGGCAACGGCTCCACCGAGCTGATCACCTGGATCGACCACCTGCTGGTGCGCGAGTCCCTCGCCGTCCCCGTGCCCACCTTCGGCCGCTGGACCGACCAGCCCATGGAGACCGGCAAGCGGGTCGACATGTTCCCGCTGCAGGAGGCGAACGGCTTCGCACTGGACCTCGCGCAGTACGCGGAGTTCATCCGCTCCCGCGGCACCCGCGTCGCCGTGATCTGCAACCCGAACAACCCCGACGGCGGCTACGTCCACCGCCACCAAGTGGTCCAGTTCATGGACGCCCTGGCCGACCTGGACCTGGTGGTGATCGACGAGTCGTTCCTGGAGTTTGCCGACGCCGAGGCCGAACCCTCCGTCGTGCAGGAGGCGATGCTGCGCCCCAACGTCGTCGTGCTGCGCAGCCTCGGCAAGAACTTCGGCCTGCACGGCATCCGCTTCGGCTACCTGGTCGCCAACCCGGCCCTGGCCGGCAAGGTCCGCTCCATGCTGCCCAAGTGGAATCTCAACTCCTTCGCCGAGCACGTCGTCTTCATGCTCAAGGAGCACGGCGCCGAGTACCGGCAGAGCCTGCAGCAGGTACGCCGCGACCGTCTGGAGATGGCGAGCCGGCTCTCCGCGCTGCCCGGCCTGACGGTCTACCCCTCCCAGGGCAACTTCCTCTTCGTGCGCCTGCCCGTGGGCGCCGAGGGCACCGTGGTCCGTGACCGGCTGCTCACCGAGCACCGCATCCTGGTCCGCGAGTGCGGCAACAAGATCGGTTCCTCCAGCCGCTTCCTGCGGCTCGTGGTGCGCCCCCAGACCGA
Organism: Streptomyces echinoruber; assembly: GCF_014651135.1. Classification (GTDB taxonomy): domain Bacteria; phylum Actinomycetota; class Actinomycetes; order Streptomycetales; family Streptomycetaceae; genus Streptomyces; species Streptomyces echinoruber. The sequence goes on along the minus strand of NZ_BMWH01000002.1, from coordinate 368,217 downwards.
CGTGCGTCGCCTGGTGTCCGGCCTGGAGTCGGTGCTCTACGGGTCCGGAAGCCAGGCCGCCGTACCCGGGCCGGGCCACGGGACCGGCTACAGCTCGGGTACGGCGGCCGTGGACCGGCTGGTGAGCCAGACCAACGGGTCCGGCCTGCGGGTGCCGGCCGCCCAGGCGGCCGCCGCCCCGTCCCTGCCCCCCGCCCCGGCCGCCGGCGGCGGCATGCCGCTCCCCGCCGCGACGCCCGCCGCGCAGCCGGGCTCCGGCGGGATGCCGCTGCCGGCGGCCGCCCCACCGGCCCCGGCGGCCCCACGCCCCGCCCCCGCACCCACGCCCACGCCCACGCCCACGCCCACACCGATACCGGCGCCGACGCCCACACCGACGCCTGCGCCGACCCCCACTCCGGCTCCCGCTCCGGCCCCCACGCCGGTTCCCGCCGCGGCCGCGGCGACCGGGCCGACCCCGCCGGGGGTCCCGGCCCGCGGCGGCCTCACGGCCGCGCAGGTGCGGGGCATGACGGCACCGCCGGCGCCGGGCGCGCAGGGCCTGCAGACGGCGCCGGCCACCGGCTGGCCCGGCGCCGCCCAGCAGGGCAACTGGCCCGACCCGCAGCAGAGCTGGCCGGCCGCGGCGGGCTGAGCCGCGGCGCGCGCCCGGCCCGCCGGCGTCAGCGGGCGACGGGCCATCCACCGCCCCAGCCCAGCATGTTGATACCAAGCCCGGGCGTGCCGTCGTCGCCGTCGGTCGTAGGAGTGGTGGACGATCAGGTCCCCGCCGCTGTCGTGCAGGATCGACCGCCCGCCTCCGCTCCACCGACACCCATCCGCGTACGCCGGAGCGCCGCACATGGTGACTCTGTGGACATGTTCGATTACCTGCGGCGACGATGGGTGCTGGAGGTGACCGGCAGTGACAGAAGACGCGGTGGGGGCGACGGGCACGGCGGGCGCGGGCGGGGAGCCCGAGTCGTCCGACAGCCTGCGGACGTTCGGCGCGGTCGTCCAGGCGCTGCGTCTGCATGCCGGGTTGAGCCGCGCACAACTCGGCGAGCACGTCCGCTACTCCCAGCACACGGTGGCGTCCGTGGAACTGGGCCGGCGGATGCCGGACCCGGCGTTCGTGGAACGGGCGGAGGAGGCGCTGGGGAACACGGGGGCGCTGCGGGCGGCGGCGGGGTGTCTGGCACGGCAGCCGGGGCTGGCGGCGTGGTTCCGGCAGTGGGCGCGGCTGGAGAGGACGGCCATCAGCCTCTGCACGTACGAATGCCGGGTCGTGCCGGGCCTGTTGCAGACGGAGGCGTACGCACGCGCCGTCTCGCTCAGCGTGCCCCCGATTCCTGACGAGGAGGAGCTGAACCAGCGTATCGCCGCGCGACTGGAGCGGCAGGAGCTGCTGTCGACCCGGCGCAAACCGCCGTGCGCCTTCAGCTTCGTCATCGAACAGGCGGTGCTGGAGCGGCATACGGGCGGTGAGGAGGTCACACGTGAACTGCTCGGCCACCTGCTGGAGGTGACCGGCCGGCACTGGAACGTCGAAGTGCAGGTCATGCCGCTGCGGCAGGCGACGCATGCGGGGTTGGACGGCCCGCTGCAACTGCTGGAGACGCCGGACAACCGGTGGTTCGGTTACTCGGAAGGGCAGGAGAACGGCCGCCTCATCATGGACCGGAAATCGATCAGCCTCCTCCACCAACGGTATGCAAAACTGCGCTCGCAGGCCCTCACCCCCGAGGATTCCAGGCGCCTGCTGGAGCGAATGCGAGGATCGCTATGAGCACGCGGGACCTGAACTGGCGCAAGTCCAGCTACAGCAGCGGCAGCCAGGGCGACTGCGTCGAGGTCGCCCCTCTTCCCCACACCGTCCACATCCGTGACTCCAAGGACCGCCAGGGGCCGCGCCTGGCCCTCTCCCCCACCGCCTGGGCCGACTTCGTCACCTACGTCGCCAAGTGACCGCGTGCCCCGTCGAGGCGCGCACACGTCGTGGAGCGCGGGACGGTTCCGCACGCAGCTTCGTCCCCGGCGGATTCCACCGGTTGAGGATCACCTGACGGCGGGACCGCAGCCGATCGACGACCTCACGCGGCGCGGGCCGCCGAGGCTCCCCTCGAGGAACCTGTGCGGGACGTCCCGTGCGGCGGCGGCCGCCGTCTCCGTCCGCATCGGGCCGCCGTCCTGCCGTACGGTGGTCTCCGGGGCCGTCCGTGCCGGGTGCTCCGCCCGTGCCGAGGGCCTCATGCGGGCTTTCCGTACGGCCCCGTCGGTGTCCGCCGGGTCAGGCGGCCCGGTCGAAGCCGCCCTCCGGCACGTCGTACCGCGCCGCCCGCAGCCACCGCTTCTGCCGCGCCCGCAGCATCGCCCACAGCGCCGCCCAGCCCGGCAGCAGCCACCACGGCACCGGCCACCCGGCCCGCCACCAGGCCGCGCCCGGCCGGACGAGCGCCTCGACGGCCGCGGCGGCCAGGCCGGCGGCCAGCGTCCAGCACAGCAGCCGTTCCGCCCACCGCACGGCGCGGGTGAGCCGTTCGGTGGTGGCGCGGGTGGTGGGCGCATGTCCGCCCGGACGGTTCATCACGGGGCCCCCAGGAGACGGGTGACGGCCGTACGGGAGCGACGGCGTTCACCCGGTGCCACCAGTGTGCGGCCTGTCCGGCCGCGGGGGAACGCGTTTGCGGTCGCTTGTTCGGGCCTCGTCGTCCCGTCGTCCCGGTGGGGCGGTGGGATCCGCCGGGTCGTCAGGCGCGCCGGATCACGTTCCACGACAGCGGTTCCAGGAGCGCCGCCAGGCCGGGTGCCGGTCGGCGCGGTGCCCTCGACGCGGCGAAGAGAGGGTGACGTTCCGTCGGCGGCGCGTCCGCCCGGCGGCGTGAACCGGGCATGTTCCCGCGGAAGGTGGCCGACGCGGGCTCCGGCTTGGCATATTGCACGGGTGACCGCGTGACCACGGGGGGCAGGGTGCGTACGTTCCGCATGAACGGTGCGAACAAGGAGATGCGTCGGCTCGCCGACACCCTCGTCGAGCCCATCCGGGTGCCGGTGCCCGCCGACCCCGAGGCCCTCCTGGACGCCCTCGTCGAGTCCGTCAGCGCCTGGCGCGGCCGGGAGGTCGTCCTGCACCGCGAGGTCTTCCCGCCGCATCTCGCCAGCGGCCTGTGGCTCAACCGCGAGACCCACGACGACGTCGTCGTCGACCGGCGCGCCGCCGTCTGGCACCAGATCGTGATCTTCTGTCACGAGGTGTGGCACATGTACCGGCAGGCGCCGGACGCGTCCGGCGCCGCGGGCGCGGACCGGCCGGCCGCCGCCCGCACCGACTTCAGCCTCGCCGAGGAGCAGGAGGCCGACCGCTTCGGCATGCTGATGGGCCGTCGGCTGCGCACCTTACTGGAGGCGTCGGCCGACTCCGTGTACGCCGCCCGGGGCGACGAGGCCCCGCAGGGCCTGGCCGCCCGTATCGGCGCCGCCCTCAACTACCGGGGGACCAGACGGTGAGCGGCGTCCTCAACTACGTGAGCTGCGGCGTGCTGTGGCTCGGCCTGGCCGTGAAGGCCCCCGACCTGATACGCCACCGCCGCGACCCCTACCTGCGCGCCCTGTGCGCCGTGCTCGGCCTGGCCGGCCTGAGCTTCCTCCTCGGCGCGCCGCCCACCATCGGCGCCGTCAACCGCCTCGGCCGCGTCCCCAACCTCGCCGCCCCCCTCACCTACGGCTCGATCACCGCCTACAGCGCCGCCTCCCAGGTGCTGATCGTGCACTGGCGGGGCGGCCCCCGGGTGCGCCGCACCGCGCGCCGCTGGGTGGGCGCCTACGCCCTGGTCCTGGCCGGCGTCGCCGTGACCTTCGCCCTCGGCGACGCACCCGTGGAGCGCCGCCGCGACCTGGACACCTACTACGCGGACACGCCGTACATCCGCGAGATGATCCTGCTCTACCTGCTGGGGCACCTCGTCGCCGCCGTGAGCGCCACCGTCTCCTCGCTGTGCTGGTCCCGGCACGTGCGCGGCTGGCTGCGCGCCGGCCTCGTCGTCATGGGCACGGGCACGCTCGCGGGCGCCGGGTACAGCGTCTCCAAGCTGGTCGCCGTCGTCGCCCGCTGGTGCGGCCGCGACTGGTCCGGGCTCGGTACGACCGTCTCGCCCGTGGCCGCCGGGCTCGGCGCGCTGCTGACGGTGACCGGGATCGTCCTCCCGCTGGCCGGGCCCCGGCTCGCCGACCGGCAGCGCTGCCGGCGCGCCTACCTGCGCCTGGGCCCGCTGGAGCGGGAGCTCGACGAGGTCCTCACCCGCCGGTCGCTGCGGCTGCCGCGGCCCCGCTGGGCCTCGCCCGGCACCCGGCTGATCTGGCGTCAGACCAGCATCCACAACGCGCTCGGCTACCTCGACGCCTTCTACGACCGGGACCTGTACGCGCGGACCCGGCGGGCGGCGTTCGCCGCCACCGGCGACCCGGAGCGGGCCGAGGCCACCGCCTGGGCCGCGGTCATCGCCGCCGCCGTGCGCCACGAACGCGCCCACGACCGCGCGCACGCACACGACCGCGCTCCCTCCCACGATCGCGCCCCCGCCCACGACCGCGAGCACGCCCACGACCGCGAGCACGCCGCCGCGCCCGGGAGCGGGGGCGCCCCGGCCCCCGTCGCCCCGGCCCCGTCCGCCCCGGCCGGGCGCCTGCCGGACCAGACGGCCCTGCTGCGCATCGCCGCCGCCCTGACCGCCTCCCCGCCCCTGGCCCGGACCCGCCCGGCCGGCGGCGCCTCCGCGGAGGGGGCGGCATGAGTCTCGTCGTCTACCTCGGGGCCCTGGTGCTCACCGCCGCCTGCCTGCTGCTGCTGCGCGGGCCGCGCGCGGCGCTGCGCGACCCGCTGACCGCGTCCACGTGCGTGGCCGTCGCCCTGGGCGCCCTGGTGTTCTTCTGCGCCGCCCCGGCGACCCTGTCCACCGTCAACCGCCTCACCGGCGTCCCCAACTTCGGCGCGCCCCTCACCTACGGCGTCCTCACCGCCTACAGCTGCTCCCTGCTGATCCTGCTGATCAACTGGCGGGGCGGGCCGCGCGAACGGGTCCGGCGCACCGTGCTGCGGTGCATGGCCGCCTACGGGGCGGTGATCGTCGCCGTCGTGGTGCTGTTCACGCTGGCCGACACGCCCGTCGAGCGGTTACGGGACCTGGACACGTACTACGCCAACACGCCCTGCGCGCGCGAGATGATCCTGCTGTACCTGCTCGGCCACAGCGCCGCGACCACGGTGATGTGCGTGCTGTGCGTCAAGTGGGCCCGCGAGGTCACCGGGCTGCTGCGCACCGGGCTGCGGCTGATCCTGCTCGGCTCGCTGCTGGACGTGGTCGGCTTCCAGGCCGCCAAGTACGCGGCGCTGGTGGCCCGGTGGGCCGGCGGCGACCTGGACTTCCTGTCCACCATCGTGGCCCCGCCCATGGCCTCGCTGGGCGCGCTGGCCTGCTCGGCCGGCTACGTCCTGCCCCAGCTGGTGCCCGCCGCCGTCGCGCACTGGCGCAGCCTCGGCGCCTACCGGGCGCTCGGGCCGCTGTGGGCGCAGGTGCGGTTCGCCTCCACCGCGCCGAAGCCGTACGCCTCCTTCTGGCAGCTTCCGCAGGAGCGGCTGCACTGGCGGGAGGTGTCGATCCACGACGCGCTGCTCGCGCTCGCCCCCTACTTCGACGACCGGGTCCGCGAGGCCGCGTACGGCACCGCCCTGCGCGGGGGCGCCGGGCCGCGCGAGGCGAGCACGGTGGCCGAGGCCGCCATGCTCGCCGACGCCGCGCGCCGGGCCGCCGCCCGGCAGGAGCCGCCCGGCCTGCCCAGCAGCTACCGCCTGCGCGCCACCCGGACCTCCGGCACCGACGCGCTCGTGGAGCTGGCCCGGGCGCTCACGCACTCCCCGGTCGTCGCCGCGGTGCGCGACGGCACGGTCAGGACCTCCCATGGCTGACGCCATGCCGAACACCTCCCATGGCTGACGCCATGCCGAACACCTCCCATGGCTGACGCCATGCCGAACACGAGGAGCCCCATGTCAACCAGAGCTGTCGTCATCGGTGCCGGAGTGGCCGGCATACTCGCCGCGGCGGCGCTGTCCCCCGCCGTCGACGAGGTGCTGGTGCTGGACCGCGACGACCTGCCGGACGGGCCCGAGCACCGCAAGGGCCTGCCGCAGGGGCGGCACGCCCACCTCCTCATGGCCGGCGGGCTGGCCGCGGCCGACGCGCTGCTGCCGGGCCTCGACCTGCGCCGGCACCTGCTGGCGGCGGGCGCGCGTGAGGTCTCCCTCGGCACCGGCATGGTCACGCTGACCTCCGAGGGATGGTTCCGGCGCTGGCGCCCCGAGACACCCCGCATGATCACGTGCAGCCGGGCGCTGCTCGACTGGGCGGTGCGCACCGCCGTCCTCGCCCGCACCGGCAATGTCACCGTCCGCCGCGCCGAGGCGCTGGAACTGACCGGCACCGCGCAACGCGTGACCGGCGTGCGCGTCGCCGCCGACGCCGCCGACGGCGCCGAGGACACGTTCCCGGCCGACCTCGTCGTCGACGCCGGCGGGCGCGGCTCGCGCATCATGCGGTGGCTGGAGCGGCTCGGCGTGACCGGCGTACGGGAGCGGTCCGTGGACTCCGGGCTGGTCAACGCCACCCGCGTCTACCGCGTCCCGCCCGGCGCGGAGGGCTTCCCGCTGACGATCGTCAACGCCAACCCCTTCCTCTCCCGGCCCGGGCGCAGCGGCATGGTGCTGCCCATCGAGGACGACCGGTGGATGGTCAGCCTGGCCGGCACGCGCGGCGGCGAACCGCCCGCCGACCCCGACGGCTTCCTGCGCTACGCCCTCGACCTGCCCCACCCCATCGTGGGCCGGCTCGTCTCCGGCGCCGAACCCCTCACCGGCGTGCACGTCACCCGCAGCACCCGCAACGTGCGCCGCCACCTGGAGAAGGCGCCGGCCTGGCCGGAGGGGCTCGTCGTGCTCGGCGACGCGTTCGCCACGTACAACCCCGCCTACGGGCAGGGCATGTCCGTCGCCGCGCTGGGCGCGCGGGTCCTGGCCGAGGAGCTGCGCCGCACCGGGCCGCACGGCCCCGGGCTCGCCCGGCGCGTCCTGCGGGGCGCGGCCCGGCCCGTCGAGGCCGCCTGGACCATGGCCGTCAGCCAGGACCTCTGGTACCCCGGCGTGCGCGGCGGCCGCCCCGGCCTGACCGACCGGCTCGCCACGCGGTACGTACGGCGGCTGACGCGGGCGGCGACGGGGTCGTTCACCGCGGCGAGCGCCCTGTGGGAGGTGACGAGCATGCAGGCGGGGGCGGAACGCCTCTTCCGCCCCGGCGCCCTCCTGTCGGCCCTGACGGGACCGCCGCTGCCGCCGCTGTCCGGACCGCCGCTGACGGCCCAGGAGCGGAAGATCCTGCGGGAACTGGACCGGACGGGGGCGGAGGACCGACCGTGAGGTCCGCAGCGCCCGATCCCTCCGACACCGACGCGTGGAATGCGTACCTCGCCGAGGGCAACGCCCAGCAGGCCCGCAAGCGCGTGGCGGCCGATGTGCTGCTACGGGACCCGTCCGGCCGTGTGCTCCTGGTGAACCCCACCTACAAACCGGGATGGGATCTGCCCGGCGGGATGGCGGAGGCCAACGAGCCGCCGGAGGACACGGTACGCCGTGAGCTGATGGAGGAACTCGGCGTACGCGTCACGCTGCTCGGGCTGCTGGTGGTGGACTGGGTGGCCCCGCACGGCCCCTGGGACGATCAGCTCGCGTTCGTCTTCGACGGCGGCACCCTGGAGGAGGAGCAGGCCGATCAACTCCGGCCACGGGACGACGAGTTGTCCGAAGCTTCCTTCGTCACGGTCGCCGAGGCCGCCGGTCGCCTCCGGGACCGCGTCCGGCGCCGGTTCGAGCACGCCCTGAAGGCGCTGGACGCGGGACGGCCGCTGTACCTCCGCGACGGCGCGCCCGCCCTGTGATCAACAGTGCCCCACCCGTCACGCGCACAGCACGGGTGATCCACGGGGCCGGAGGCCGGCGGTGGGACGGTTGCCGGCCGTCCGAGGCAGCGGCGGGGCGGGTCACCCCGCGAACGCCGGCTGCGCCACCCCCTTGCCCGCGCCCGGCACCACGAACACCGACCCGGCCAGGGGCGGCGGGGACTCGAGCCCCGCCCGGGCCGTCGTGACGTACAGGTCGGTCAGGTCGGGGCCGCCGAAGGCGCAGGCCGTCACGAGCGGGACCGGGAGTTCGATCACCCGGTCCAGGTCGCCGGACGGCGTGTAGCGCCGTACCGCGCCGCCCTGCCAGAGGGCGACCCACACGCAGCCGTCGGCGTCGACGGTGAGGCCGTCGGGGAAGCCGGCGCCGTCCTCGACGGCGGCCAGGGGCCGGCGGCCGGTGACCCGGCCGGTCGCGGGGTCGTGGTCGAGGACGTCGATGCGGCGGGTCGGGGTGTCGATGTAGTACATCAGCCGCCCGTCGGGGCTCCAGCCCGTGCCGTTGCTGACGGTCACGTCGTCCAGGACGGTCACGGCGGTGCCGTCGCCGGTGAGGCGGGTCAGGGTGCCGCCGCCCGGGGTCTCGTCGTAGCGCATGGTGCCCGCCCACAGCGAACCGTCGGGCGCGACGGCGGCGTCGTTGCCGCGGCGGCCGGGGACGGGGTCGTGGCGCAGCCAGCGGAAGGAGCCGTCGGGGTCGACCAGGCCGACGCCGTCCCGCAGGTTCAGCACCAGGCCGCCGCCCGCACGCGGCTTGGCCGCGCCCACGTGCTGCTCCGTGGTGCGGACCGTGCGCCGGCCGGTCGCGGGGTCGTAGGTGTGCACGCGGGAGCCGAGGATGTCCACCCACAGCAGGTGCCCCGCCCGCGCATCCCACGTCGGGCCCTCGCCGAGCCGCGCCTCGGCGCGGACCGCCACCTCGTACGCCGCCTCGTACGCCGCCGTCATGCCGCGCTCCGGTGCCCGAGCCGCTCCGACAGCTCCGCCGCGCCCTTGGCGGCGAGCTGCTCCAGTTCCGCGCGCCGCTCCTCGCTCCACCGGATCATCGGCACGGAGATCGACAGCGCGGCCACCACTTGGCCGGTGCGGTCGCGCACCGGCGCGGCCACGCAGGAGACGTCGGGGTTGGACTCGCGGGACTCCACCGCGATGCCCCGGCGGCGGATCTCGGCCAGGGCCTCGCGCAGCGCGGCCGGGTCGGTGATGCTGTGGGGGGTCATCGCGACGAGCCGGGCGTCGTCCGGGATGCGGGCGGCGAGCTCCTGCTCGGGGAGGGAGGCGAGCAGCATCTTGCCCACCGACGTGCAGTGCGCGGGCAGGCGGCGGCCGGCCGCCGACACCATGCGCACGGCGTGGGTGGAGTCGACCTTGGCGATGTAGATGACGTCGGTGTCCTCCAGAATCGCCACGTGCACGGTCTCGTCGCAGGTCTCGGCGACCGAGCGGGCGACCTGCCGGCCCTCGGCGGCGAGGTCGAGCTGCTCGGCGTAGCGGGCGCCGAGCTGGTACGGGCGCACGCCGAGCCGGTAGCGGCCGGGCTGCCCCGGCACGGGGACGATGTACTTGCGCGCGGCGAGCGTGGTCACCAGCTCGTGCACGGTGGTGCGCGGCAGCTGCAGCTTGCGCACGATGTCGGGGGCGGAGAGGGTCCCGTCCCCGTCCAGGAAGAGCTCGAGAATGTCGAGAGCCCGGGTCACGGCAGGTACGAGACGTCCCACGGCCGGCTCCCTCCCTTGCGTCTCAGGCGCCTGCGTTCGATATACCAACAGGCGATCGGCATGACGAACACAGGCTAGTCAGGGCGGAGAGCGGCGGCAATGGCCGTGCGGGGCGGCCGGACGGGCGAGGATGGGAGCCATGCCCTCCGCCAAGCCGCCCGCCGCCCCCGGCCCCTTCACCCCCCGCCACTTCCAGCTCGTGCTGCTGCGCCGCATGGCCGACCACAACCCGGGGCTGGTGGAGGACGCCCGCCGTCGCCTGGGTGCCTCCGCGGCCGACCTGCGGGAGGCCAACAAACGCTGGCAGGCGATGGTGTGCTCCCCTCGCTCGCGCGGCGCCGCCGCGCGCTACCGCTCAGTTCTAGGCACCCCGGAGCCCGCCACCTCCCGCCGGGTCGGCGACCTCGACTGCGAGGTCTGGCGCTGGCCCGTGGAGCTGTGGCCGGACCTGCGCTTCGAGGTCCTCGTCGCCCCCGGCGGCGCCGTCTGGAACGAGTGGCTGGTCCGCGCCCCGGGCGCCCCCGCCCCGGTGCTGCGCACCCTGGACGACCTGACCCCCTGGTCCTGCACCGTCGAGGAGGCCGCCCGCGCCTTCCCCCCGGCCCGCCCCCTGGAGGGCACCGCCCCCAGCCGTTTCGGCCTGTCCTTCACGGCCCCGGACGGGCAGGGGGTGCGCCGCGAGGTGGTCGCGGAGTTCACGTGGGGGCTGCTGCAACGGACGCGGGTCGGGGGCGGCTGACGGCGCCGGCGGCCGGCGGCGGACGGCACCGGCCGGCGCCCATCGGCGCCGGTCAGCGTTGCGCCGCCGCCAGCACCGCCTCCACCACCCCCGCCACCGACCCCGGGTGCAGGTCCAAGAACAGGTTCGGCTCCACCAGTTCCAGCTCCATCACCCGCGGCTCGCCGTCCTCGCCGTCCACCAGGTCCACGCGCGCGTACAGCAGCTCCGGCGTGCCGGGCACGGCGGCCAGGGCGCGTTCGGCGACGGCGAGTTCGGCCGGGGTCGGGCTCCAGGGCTCCAGCCCGGGGTGGGCGACTTTCTTCTCGTCGTACGGCGTGCCCGGCGTGAGCACGGCCCGCTTGCGGCTGGCGTGCAGCAGGCGCCCGCCGAAGAACTGCAGCGCCCGCTCGCCGGCCGCGTCGATGCCCTTCATGTACGGCTGCACCATCGCCGTGAAGCCCTCGGCGTGCAGCCGCCGAAGGTGCCGTACGGCGGTGGCGTGCTCGGCGGGCGTGTAGCGGGCGGCGAAACGGGCGCCGGCGCCGGAGGTGGGCTTGACGACGTACTCGCCCTCGCCGGGGAGGTCCGGCGCGTCCCCGGGGGGCGAGGTAGCGGGTGGGGACGACGGGCACCCCGGCGGCGGCCAGGTCCCCGAGGTAGCGCTTGTCGGTGTTCCAGCGCACCACCTCCGGCGGGTTCGCCAGCCTGGTCAGCGTGCCGCACCGGTGCGCCCACGCGACGAACTCGGCCGCCCGCCAACTGTAGTCCCACGTCGAGCGGAGCACGGCCAGGTCGAAGGAGGCCCAGTCGGCGTCCGGGTCGTCCCACACCACCGCCTCGGCCCGCGCCCCGGCCTGCCGCAGCGCCGCCACCAGCCCCGGCAGATCGCGGTCGGTGTTGACCTCCGGTCCGGGGCGGCAGGTGACGAGGGCTATGCGGGACACGGCGGCCTCCTCCGGGCGCGGCGGGCGGTGAGCGACCCGCAGGCTAACAACGGCCGGCGGCCGCGCCACGGCCGGGACGCCGCGGCCCGGCGGTGCCGGGGCCCGGCGGTGGCGGGGCCCGGCGGTGGTGAGGCCCGTGTCAAGGTGATCGGCGTCAACCTCCGGCGGCGGCGGATCGCGTCCGTCCCGGGGTAGGAAGGGGTGGGGCCGTCCCGGGGTAGGAAGGGGTGGGGCAGCCCCGCCCCGGCTTTCCGTGCCGCCGCCGTGTCCCGTCGTCGTAAGCCGTGTCCCGTCGTCGTAAGGAGTGCGCGTGTCCTCCCTGTTCCCCGCCCTGACCGACGGCCCGCCCGACCGGGCCGCCCTGCGCTTCGGCGACCGGTCGCTGACCTACGGAGAGCTGGCCGCGGCGGCCGGCGCGCTGGCCGGACGGCTCGGCGGGACGGAGCGGGTCGCGGTGTGGGCGGCGCCGGAGCCGGAGACGGCCGTCGCCGTGGTCGCGGCTCTGGAGGCCGGGGTCGCCGCCGTACCGCTGAACCCGAAGGCCGGGGAGAAGGAGCTGCGGCACATCCTGGCGGACAGTGCGCCGGCGCTGGTGCTGGCGCCGCCGGAGGCGGAACTCCCGGATGCCCTGCGGGACGTCGAGCGGATCGACGTCGACGTGCGCGCCCGCGGACCGCTCCCGGGCGGCGGGGCCGGCGAGGACGATCCGGCGCTCGTCGTCTACACCTCCGGCACCACCGGCCCGCCCAAGGGCGCCGTGCTGCCCCGCCGGGCCCTGGCCGCCACGCTGGACGCGCTCGCGCAGGCGTGGCGGTGGACGGGGGACGACGTGCTGGTGCACGCCCTGCCGCTGTTCCACGTGCACGGGCTGGTGCTGGGGGTGCTGGGCCCGCTGCGGCGCGGCGGGTCGGTGCGGCACCTGGGGCGGTTCTCGGCCGAGGGCGTGGCGCGGGAGCTGAACGGCGGCGCGACGATGCTGTTCGGCGTGCCGACCATGTACCACCGCCTCGCGGAGGCCCTGCCCACCGACCCGGAGCTGGTCCGGGCGCTGGCGTCCGCGCGGCTGCTGGTGTCCGGGTCGGCCGCGCTGCCGCTGCACGACCACGAGCGGATCGCCGCCGCGACCGGCCGGCGGGTGATCGAGCGGTACGGCATGACGGAAACGCTGATGAACACCAGCGTCCGCGCCGACGGCGAGGCCCGGCCGGGCACCGTGGGCGTGCCGCTGCCGGGCGTGGAGCTGCGGCTGGTCGAGGAGGACGGCTCGGCGATCACCGTATGGGACGGCCAGACCGTGGGCGAGATCCAGGTGCGCGGCCCGAACCTGTTCACCGGGTACCTGAACCGGCCCGACGCCACGGCCGCCGCGTTCACCGCCGACGGCTGGTTCCGCACCGGCGACATGGCCGTCCGGGACCCCGACGGCTCGGTCCGCATCGTCGGCCGCAAGGCCACCGACCTCATCAAGAGCGGCGGCTACAAGATCGGCGCCGGGGAGATCGAGAACGCCCTGCTGGAACACCCCGGGGTGCGCGAGGCGGCGGTGACCGGGGAGCCGGACGCCGACCTGGGCGAGCGGATCGTCGCCTGGGTGGTCCCGGCCGACCCGCAGGCGCCGCCGGCCGCCGAGGAGCTGGCGGACCACGTGGCCCGGCGGCTCGCCCCGCACAAGCGGCCCCGCGCGGTCCGCTACCGCGACTCCCTCCCGCGCAACGACCTGGGCAAGATCATGAAGCGGGCGCTGACCGCATGACCCCGCACCCCTCCGCCGGGCGGCTCTCCGCCCGGCGGACCCTCTCCCTGGCCACCGACGGCTTCGCACAACTCCCCTGCCCGGATGGTGACTTCCCGCGCCTGGCGGCCCCCTGGGCCGCCAGGGCCACGACGCCGCCCGCGCCCGCACCCACGCCGCCGTTCGCGCCCGTACCCCAGTGAGCGGTGTGCATCGTGAAGTTGCAGGTCATGGGTCTGGTGGGAGCGGGGCTCCCGATGCTCGGGCCGGCGGCAGGCGGATGACTTCGGTGAAGACCGTCGGTCATCGGGAGGATGCGAAGCACGCCGTGAAGTCGCCGAGGCCGCCACGGCAGTTGCCGCTTCCGCGGGTCGGGGTTGTCATCGCCGGCATGGTCGTCGTCCTCGTCGGCGGGATGGCCTTCCTCGCGCTTCAGTTCGTCAGCCTGCACCAGGACCTGGAGACCGCGAACAAGGCGCGCGACGCTCTGGCCGCGCAGGTCGAGCGGCTCGGCGCGTCACCGGTCGCCGGGCCGCCCGACAGCCGGGGCGAGCCCGGCAAGAACGTCGTCGGCCCCAGCGGATCACCCGGACCGCCGGGACCGGCAGGCTCGCCAGGGCAGAACGGCAAGCACGGCAAGGAGGGGCAGAACGGCAAGGACGGGCGGAACGGCAAAGACGGCGAGACCGGATCACCCGGCGTGTCCACGACGGGCCTGGCTCCTCCCGGGGGCGATGGGCTCTACAAGGCCGAGCGATAGAAGACCTTGCCCTGGTGCGTCTCGGCGCCCAGGCTCTTGTAGAAGTCGAGCGCAGGCGGGTTGTCGGTGTCCGCCGTCCACTCCAGACGTGAGCAGCCGGCGGCTCGGCCTGCGTCGCGTACGGCGTCCATCAGTGCGCGGGCGACGCCGCGGCGGCGGTGCTGCTCTCGGACGAACAGCTCCTTGAGGTAGATGGACGTGTCGGCGCCGGCCGCGGGCCAGAGGAAGCTGTAGGAGGCGAAGCCGAGCACGTCGTCAGTGCGGGCGATCAGCACGGTCGCGACCGGGCGGGGGCCGAAGAGCGCGGCGCGGATCTGCTCCGGGTCGCCCGGGGTGGCCCGGCCACCGTAGTACGCCTCGACCTCGCCGAGCAGCGTGGACAGAACGTCGATGTCCGCCTCAGTCGCCTCGTCGATCCTCACTGTCGTCCCTCTCACTCGCGGGGAGCGCCAACACCCCGCGCAGTAGCTGCACTTCCGGTGCTCCTTGTGCCTGGGGCACCTTAGCCGCTACCTCGCGGGCCCGGTAGATGATCAAGGCGGAGCGGTGCTGCTGGGGCAGGGCGACGATGGTCTGCGTCGCGTGTGCCGCGGCTGCGGCGGGGTCACCGTCGAGAGCTTCGCACATGGCCCGGTCGAGGCTGATCAGGGCGAGGTCCATGTAGTCGGTCGGCGGGTACAGCTCCAAGGCGCGGCCGTGTTCCTCCCGGGCTCGTGACGTCTGGCCGAGGTGTGTCCAGGCGTTTCCGGCGTGGAAGCGCAGCTGGCTCTCGCTGTAGCCGAAGGCGGAGCCGATACGGTCTTCTTCAGGAAGGCGGGAGAGAGCCGTCTCTGCCGCCTCGAGAGCGCGGACGGCTGGTTCGGCTGCACCGAGCTGGGCATGAGCACGCGCCTCCAGGGGCGCGGCGAGGGCTGCTCCGACGCACGGCAGGCCGCCGGCCAGTTGCTGGGCTCGGCGGGCAAGTTCGACAGCTCCGTACAGGTCGCCGCCGTAGTAGAGCTGGTAGGCCTCCTGGGCGTAGAGCCAGGACAGGACGGCTCGGTCCTCTGCGGCGGCTGCCGCGGCACGCCCGGTGCGCCACCAGGCCCGCGACCGGTCGTCTCCCAGCCTCAGCAGCGTCAGTGCCATCACCCCGGCGAGCTGCGCTGAGGCGATCAGCAGCTTCTTGTGCGCCGACGGCTGGTGGCGGTGTGTGAGCACGAGACGTAAGTCCTGGAAGTCCGACAGGAGTTCCGGGAGTAGCTCCTCTTCGGGCCGGTAGCGGGTGGCCCTGCCATGGCGGGCCACCGTGTACTCCCACTCCTCAAATGTCGCGTCCGTCATGGGGCCTGCGGCCAGGGACTCAGCCAGGCCCTGTTGGAGAGCGTCGACCTGCTCCAGCACGCCGGCGCCCGGACGGTGCTGCGCCAAGGCGATCAGCTCCCCGCCGGCTCCCAGCGCCCGGTCGAGGGCGATGGCGATGCCCTCGGTGGGCTGGCGTTTGCCGTTCTCCAGGTCCGAGACGTAGCTCTTCCCGCAGTTGGCCAGATCAGCGACGTCCCGGACGGATCGGCTGCCACGCAGACGCCGCAGGGCCTGGCCAAAGGTCTCGTTCTGCATCAGGCACCCCTTGTCCGCGCTGTCCGCAGTGTCCGCAGCCATGCGGACTGAAGCGGACAGGAGAACGCTGTCGCTGACGGTCTGCACAGGACACGCTACTCATACGCGCTGAAGACGTCAGCGGACCGGACATTGGCCCAAGTCGACCCCGGCGACCGCGCGAACGGCCCCGGGGCGTGGCCAACGCTACGGAGGAGCGTCGACACCATGAACAGTACAGTCCAACCGCCCACCGCGGCAGAGCCGGATACGCGCCCGTTGGACATCGACACGATGCGCGCCACCGCGCGCCGCGTCTTCGCCACCGGGCTCTCCGCTGACGATCTGGACACGCTCGTGCTGGCGCTGCGCGGGCACATGCAGCTGCTCATCCCCGAGGTCCAGCAGGCCGCCGAGCGGACACCGACGGACAACGCCCAGCGGCACTGCGCCCTGGCCTGCGTCGGTGACGCGCGCGGCAAGCTGCGGCTCGGGAACGGCCGCACGCCGGAGGTCCGCGTGGCCGTGGCGCAGAAGCTCGCCCGCTGCGTCAACGCCCTGTGCGACCACTACAAGACCTTGGGCGGCGGGCGGCCGTGAGAGCGGTCCTCGGCCTGGCCGTGTACGTGGTGGCCGTGACCGGCCCGGTCCTCGCCCTGGTGCTCGCGAGGACTCCGCACTGACGCACCCCCATGGCGGCCGCTTCGGGTCAGGGCCGCACCTCAGATCCCCCGCCTCCCCCGCCCCGCCGGCGTTCCGGAAGACCCGGCGCGGGCGGGCCCGCCTCTCTCGCCGGTGTTCCGCAAGACGCCGGCGGGAGAGGTCCTTGTCTCCGCTCCGCAACAACAGCCCGAAGGAGAGGCACCAACATGACCGCACTGCTCAAACCGCCCGCCAACACCGCCCCGGGTGGCGTGACCTTCCTCGAACTGGAGATCACCAACCGGTGTCAGCTGACCTGCTCGTCGCACTGCTACGCCGAAGCCGGCCCGACCAAGGGGCACGGCACCATGACCGCTGACGACTGGAAGCAGGTCATCGACGAGGCCGCCCGCATCGGGGTGACGAAGGTCCAGTTCATCGGTGGCGAGCCGACGCTGCACCCCCAGTTCACCGAGCTGGTGGAGCACGCTCTGAAACGCGGCCTCGGTGTCCAGGTGTACAGCAACCTCTACAAGGTGAGGCTGGAGCACTGGGAGTTGTTCGAGCGGCGTGGGGTGTCCCTGGCCACCTCGTACTACGCCGACACCGACAAGGGGCACGACGCGGTGACCGGACGAAAGGGCAGCCACGCGGCCACCCGCGCAAACATCATCGAGGCGCTGCGGCGCGGCATCCACGTGCAGGTCGGCATCGTCGACGTCCTCGAGGGCCAGCGCGTCGACCAGGCGCGCGCGGAACTCGAAGCGCTCGGGGTGTCGGACATCAACATGGACCGTGTCCGAGGGGTCGGCAACGCGGCCAAGCTGCTGCCGTCCACGTCTGAACTGTGCGGGAACTGCGCCAACGGCAGGGCCGCCATCATGCCGGACGGCACGGTCACGCCGTGTGTTCTCGGCCGGTTCCTGCCCACCGGTTCGGTGAAGGGTGGGAGTCTGAAGACCGTGTTCGAGAGCGACCGCTGGGGGCAGGTGAAGCAGCTCATCCCGCCGCGCGTCAGGTCCGGATGCACGCCGGACGAGGACTCGTGCATGCCGTCACCGGGTGCGGCCCCGACCGGTGCGTGCACGCCGGCGGACTCCAACGACTGCGACCCGAGCCGCACGCCGGCCTGCAACCCCAAGTACAACAGCTAGGACGGAGGCGCTGATGGACTGGGAGGCGTATGCGCGGCGCCTGGCGGCCGAGGTCGTCCGCCCGGAGTCCCGCTGGCACGGGCCGCTGGCCGGCGTGCCACGGCACGTCTTCGTCCCGCGCTGGTGGGAGAACACGGGCGGCCGGTGGAAGGCGAAGGACGGGCGGTCCCTGCCGGCAGACGAGTGGCTGCGCACCGTGTACAGCGACCGTACGCTCGTGACTCGGGTGGGTCCGTTGCACGCCGACGCTGCTCCAGCGGGCGCCGTCGTGACCGGGCGTCCCACGTCCTCCAGCCCCCTGCCCGGGCTGATCGTGCAGATGTACCGGCACGCGATGATCGCCGACGACTCCGAGGTGCTGGTCACCACGGGGACGGGCTACGGCACCGCCCTCGCCTGCCGGCGCCTCGGCGACAAGCAGGTGACGAGCATCGACGTCGACCCGGACCTTGTGGAACGGGCGGCAGACAGGCTTGCGATGACCGACTGCCGGCCCGAGCTGGCCGTCTGCGACATCACCGGTGACCTGCCAGGCCGGTACGACCGCATCGTGTCCACGGTGTCCGTGCGGCCCGTACCGGCGTCGTGGCTGGCTGCGCTGCGACCTGGCGGGCGACTGGTCACCACCATCGCTGGAACCGGACTGATCCTCACCGCGGACAAGACGGAGGACGGCGGAGCCGTGGGCCGCATCGCACGGGACCCGGCGGGGTTCATGCGCACACGGCACGGGGACGACTACGAAGCACCGGCCGAGGAGGTGTGGGAAACGGCGCAGCTCGCCGACGCCGACCAGGTGAGCACCAGCCGGTATCCACTGCTGTACGTGCCGGACTCCTGGGACGTCATGTCGATGCTGGAACTGGAGGTGCCGGGGATCGAGCACCGCGTCCAGCAGGACGGGGATGAGCGGACGGTGTGGATGGTGCACGCCGACGGGTCGTGGGCGCGGGCAACAGCTGCCGGATTCCTTGACGCGCCGACCGTGTATCAGGGTGGTCCGCGACGCTTGTGGGATGCGCTGGAACGCATCCGCAACCGGCTGAACCGTGAGGGAGGGCTGCCGGTCTACGGAGCCCGCGTGCGCATCTCCCCGGACGGTGAAACGACGCTGTCCCGGGGCGGTTGGTCCGTGACCCTGTAGGCCGGGCGAGATCACGACTCCGGCGGCCCCGCCTGTCTGCCACGAGAGCGGACGGGCGGGGCCTTTGGCGTCAGTCGACGAGGAGCGAGACCCGGGTGTCGAGCGCGGCGGCGATCCGCAGGAGGTCTCCGTAACGGGGATCTGCCTCGCCGGACTCGATGCGCTGGAGGTGGCTGCGGCTGATGCCGGTGGCCTCGCAGAAGGACTCCTGGGTGTGGTGCGCGGCCACCCGCAGATCGGCGATGCGGTCGCCCGGCTCGCGACGTCGTTCGATGATCCAGTCCGGGGCGTCGCGAGGCACTCGACAAAACTGGGCAGGGAGCCGGCTCCCTTCGTAGGCGGCTCCAGGCCCTGGGACTGTGGTCATGCGCTCGTACGGTCGATGGGGTCGGCCACGGTGCCGGAGTGGGGATGTCATGGGCGCGCTCCCCGAGCATCGGCAGGGCCGTGGGGCGCGTGTCTCTGGACGAGCTCCCTTCTTCGCAAGCCCAACCGGCATGCACCGAGAGCGGCTTGGGATCACACTGAGGACCAGTCGTCTGTCTCGGTGAAGGGTGTCTCGGTGAAGGGGCTTTCATGGCCGTGCTTGTCCGGCAGCAACACCTCGATGCCGATGTGGAGTACCACGGCTTTGGCTTTCAGGAGTCCGACGATGCCGATCTGCCGGTGCCGTTCCCGGACGACTTCGCCGAAGGTGTGTTCCTGAACCCCTTCCCCGGCCGTCTCGACGTCTACAGCGCCGGACATACGCACACCGCCGCGGTCACCGTGCAGGTGTGGGATGGCCCGCCGCCCGCAGAGAATCCCGGGAAGTGGGATGAGCAGGCTGAAGCGGATTTCGAGTCGGCGAGCGGTGAAGTTGCCGTGTGGTCCATGGGGTTGGGCCGCGCCGACGACGTGATCACGCTCTCGGACTCGGGCGGGTCGTGGCGTGTGCGCGTGAGCTGCAGTGGCCGGAGAGAAGCTGCTGCGCTGTCGGAGCAGGAGGGTACCGGCCACGGCGTGGAGAAGTACCTCGTGCAGTTCTGGCCCGCCGAGTCCTGAAGCCGAGAAGAGCTCTGTGGGCCCCGGGTCCCGTACCCCACGCCCATGCCTCGGGTCCTGTGCCCCGCACCCGGGGCACGGGCCTCGGAACCCACGGCCCCACGCCCGGAACCCACGGCCCCACGCCCCCGCCCCGGGGACCCCCGCCCGTGCCCCGGCCCCCGGCCCCGAAGACCACCCATTCGGCGGCACCCCGCACGGCCCCCTCCAAAAGGCGGTCCGCGCCGATCCCCCGCAGGATGCCGAAAAGGCCACCGACCGGTGCGCCGCGATGCCGCCGCCGATGGCGGCCCCACGATCCGCGCTCTCGGGAGGCTCCGCATGACCGCCACGCTGGAGCGGCTGCGCCGCTGCCACTTCGCCGTCGACCTGGGCGCGGCCCGCACCCGCGTCTACGTCCGGGGTTCCGGCCTGATCGTCGACCAGCCGTCGGTCGCCGCCGTGAACACCCGCACCGACGCGCTGATCGCGGTGGGTGAGTTCGCGGAGAAGATGACGGGCCGCACGCCGAACTACATCCGCGTGGTGCGCCCGATCTCCGGCGGCACGGTCGTCGACATCGAGATGGCGCAGCGCATGCTGCGGCAGCTGCTCGGCGGCAAGGTCCGCCGCTCGCTGCGCCGCAGGCCGTTCCTGCGCGCCGCGGCCTGCACCCCGCACGACGCCGATCCGCTCGCCCAGCGCGCCACGATCGAGACGCTGGTCGGGCTCGGCGCGCGCCGCGTGGAGCTGGTGGACACGCTGATCGCCGCGGCGGTCGGCTGCGGGCTGCCGGTGGAGCGGGCGGAGGCCACCATGGTGATGGTGTGCGGGGCGGCCGCCACGCAGGTGGCCGTGCTGTCGCTGGGCTCCATCGTGACCGCCGAACGCATCCCGGTCGGCGGCGAGGCCGTGGACCACGCGATCGTGCAGCACCTGCGGCACGAGCACGCGCTCGTGCTGCCCGCCCAGTCCGTGCGGCCCCTGCAGCTCGCCCTGTCCGGGAACGGCCTGAGCCCGCACGGCCCGGACTCCACCGAGATCCACGGCCGGGACGTGGCCACCGGGCTCGCCCGCTCCGTGCGCGTCGACACCGCGGCCGTCCGCGACGCCATCCAGACCCCGTTGACGGCGATCCTCGACGGCATCGGCAAGGTGCTGCGGGACTGCCCGCCCGACCTGGTCGCCGATCTCGCCGACCGCGGCATCACCATGGTCGGCGGCAGCGCTCTGCTGCCCGGCCTGGACCAGATGCTGCGGCAGTACACCGGCATGCCCGTGTACATCGCCGAACGTCCCGACACCTGCGCCGTCCAGGGCCTGGGCGCCATGCTGGAGGGCCGCATCCGGCCCCTGGTGCTGGACCCGCTGGCCGGCTGACCGCGCCCCACGGCCGCCCCCGCGCACTCCCCCGCCCCACCCCGCGCACTCCCCCGCCCCGAGTTGTGGACGGTGCCGAGAACGGTGAGCTGCCGGCCGCCCCCACGCGCTCCCCCGTCCCCCTACGCACGGCGTGCCCCCGCCGCTAGGGTGAGGTCACCGACGGCGACGACGAGGGGGCGCCGCGTGATCTCCACCCAGGCCACCGGCGGCGGTGCCGGTGTGACCCGTATCGGTGTCACCGGTCACCGGTCCCTGCCCGCCGCCCTGCTGCCGTCCCTGCGGGCCGCGATGCGCGCGCAGTTGCGCGGCGGCGGCGTCGTGGAGGCCCTCAGCAGTCTCGCGGCCGGCGCCGACCAGCTCTTCGCGGACGTCGCCCTGGACAGCGGGGTGCCGGTCACCGCCGTGATCCCGGGCATGGACTACGAGGCCCATCTCGGCGGCGACGAGGCGCTGGCCGGCTACCGCCGCCTGCTGAGGTCCTGCCGCCGCCGGGTGAAGCTGCCCCCGGCGCCCACCCACGAGGACGCCTACCTCGCCGCGGGCCGCTGGATCGTCGACCACGCCGACCGCCTGGTCGCCGTCTGGGACGGCCGCCCGGCCCGCGGCCGGGGCGGCACCGCCGAGGTGGTGGCGTACGCCCGCCACCAGGGGGTGCCGGTGACGGTGCTGTGGCGGGCTGGAGTGCTACGCGACTGACGTACCGTCACATCCCTTGCCGCGGGAGGGAGTACTAAGCGGCTGATCTTCCGTCATATCCCTTGCTGCAGAGGGGTGTTCAGCTTCCGAACCGCACCAGCCACTCCGTGTGCGCCGGCGACACCAGCCGCTCCGCCTCCGCCACCGCCTCCGCCCACCCCTCCCGCGTGACCGTGGTGGACATGGCCACCCGGAGTGTCTCCAGGTCCTGCTCGATCAGCGAGTGCGCGTATGTCAGCGGCCGGTGCCGGCGCACCTCCTGCCAGGCCACGCCGGCCGCCGCTCCCGCGCTGAGCAGGCCGGCCAGGTCCCAGCCGCCGATGACGCCGAGGGCCCGCAGCACCGCGGCGGCCAGCGCCAGCAGGGTCAGCGCGGCGGTGACGGCGGACCAGCGGGCGGAGGCGCGGTGGGCCTGGGCGGCGCGGTTCTTGTACCACACGGCCTGTTCCAGGAGCCGGTCGCGCAGATACAGGTCCCGGCGCACCTCGAAGGGCTTGGCCCGCACCGCGCGCATGGCGGGCGTGATCTGCGCCGTGCCGCGTGTCGCGGCCCCCTCGCGCGCGTCCTGCCAGCCGCATTTGCGCAGCTCCCGCAGCCGTTCCTCCAGGCGCTCGGCGAACAGGGCCTCCGGGTCGGGCACCCGGGAGTGGAAGGGGCCGCCGTGCACCATGTACTGCCAGGCCAGCGACTTCAGCAGCTCGGCGACGGCCCGGTGGGCCTGCCAGCGGGCCCGGGCCCGGCGCCGGGAGGTGTGCAGGCCGATCAGGACGGTCAGCGCGTACAGGGCCGCCGCCAGCGCCGCCGGTGCGTGGCCGCGTATCTGTTCGGCCGCGGTGGCGGCGGCCGTCGCCAGGAGCAGCAGGAGCAGGTGGGTGCGCACGGCCCGGAAGGACTCACTCTGACAGAGCAGCGCCAGTTGATCACTTTGCCGGAACAGCGGAGGAAGGTCCCCGTCGCCCAGCGTGCTGCGCGGTGGCGGTGTCAGCGTGGTCCCCATGGTCCCCCCATGCTCCCCCGTGGTTCCCCCGTGGTGCCCCGTTGGTCCCCCCCGTGACAGGGGCACGCTCCCACGGTTCAGAGTAGGGACCCAGCAGGGACTCGGACAGAGGCCGGACAGTCCCGGCGCCGCCGCCTTCGCGCCAACTTTCTGATGTATCGTCCGCTCAACGACCAGACCGCCTCGACGTGCGGCGGCACCCGGCACTGCGTCACGCTCCGGGTCACGGCCCACGACGGGCCGGCTGGGACCACCGATGGCGTTCGGCCATCCCGACCGAAGCGACGAGACGACCATGAACCTCCCCGTGACGACGGCGCGGACGCCGCGTTCGTCAGCCCCCGCCCAGCCATCCCGCCGGCACACGCCGCTGGCCGACATCGACCCGTACGCCCCGCGCACCGTGCGGGCCACCGAGCGCGCGACGCCCGTCCCGGCCTCCCGGTCGGTCACGTTCAACTCGAACGCCTGAATCCGCGCGGCGGTCACCCGGACGTGGGTGCCCGGGCCGTCGGCCCGGCCACGGCCGCCACGTCCGGCCCGGCCGCGACCGGCCAGGACCGACCGGGATTGGCCGGGATTGGAAGGGATTGGCCGGGATTGGCCGGAAGGTGTCGGCCGGGCGTGTCCGCCGGGAGAGCGGCCGTGCCGTGATGTCCGGTCTTCGCGATGCTTGAAGCCCGGACTTCTGCCACACTCGCCGCGTGACGAGTCAGCCCGGCGCTCCACCACCCCTGACGCAGCTGGTCCTGAAGGTGCACAGTCGGTGCGACCTGCTCTGCGACCACTGCTACGTGTACCGGCACGCCGACCAGAGCTGGGCCTCGCGCCCGGTGGTCGTCGCGCCGGAGACGGTACGGCTCGTCGCCGGGAAGTTCGCCGCGTACGCCGAGCGGCGCGGCCTGAGGTCCGTCTCGGTGATCCTGCACGGCGGTGAGCCCCTGCTGGCCGGTCCCGCCCGGCTGCGCGAGATCTGCGCCGAACTGACCCGCGCCCTGACGCCGGTCACCACCCTCGACTTACGGATGCACACCAACGCGGTGACGCTCAACCGGCGCCATTTGGAGGTGTGCCGGGAGTTCCGGGTCCGGGTCGGCGTCTCCCTGGACGGCCACCGGGAGGCCAACGACCGGCACCGCCTGGACCGGCGGGGACGCAGCAGCTACGACCGGGTGCTGCGCGGCATCCGCCTGCTGCGGGAACCGGAGTACCGGCACCTGTTCGCCGCGGTGCTGTGCACGGTGGACCTCGCCAACGACCCGGTCGCGGTGCACGACGCGCTCACCGCGCTCGACCCGCCCCGCATCGACTACCTGCTGCCGCACTCCACCTGGGACAACCCGCCGCCCCGTCCATCCGGCCGCCCCACCGCGTACGCCGACTGGCTGCTGGCGGTGTTCGACCGCTGGGAGCAGCAGGGCCGGAAGGTGCCGGTGCGCACCTTCGACTCGATCCTCAGCACCCTGCGCGGCGGCCCCAGCCTGACCGAGGCCCTGGGGCTGGCGCCCAGCGACCTCGCCGTGGTCGAGACCGACGGCGCCTTCGAGCAGGCGGACTGGCTCAAGACCGCGTACCCGGGTGCGCCGGAGACCGGGTACGACATCCGCCGGCACGGTTTCGAGGAGTTCGCCGCGCACCCCGGCGTGCGCGCCCGGCAGGCGGGCCTCGCCGGGGTCAGCGAGACCTGCCGCCGCTGCAGCGTGGTCGACTCCTGCGGCGGCGGCCTGTACGGGCACCGGTACCGCTCCGGGCGGGGCTTCGACAACCCCAGTGTCTTCTGCGCCGACTTGAAGGCGCTGATCGAGGGCATCGCGCACCGGGTGACCGACCGCTCCCTCTCCCCCGCCGTCCTGAACCCGGCCGAACTGCGCTACGCCCAGCTCGAGTTGGACCGGATGCTGCTGCGCCGGGTGCACGAGCAGCTGGCCGCCGAGCGGGACTGGGCGCCGGCCTGGCGGCTGCTGCTCGCCCTGGACGCCGACCCGGCGACGGCCGCCCGCCTCGACGAGGTCCTCGCCCACCCCTACGTCCGCACCTCCCTGCACCGCTCCCGGCGCGGCCCCGCCGACACCGCCCGCTTCATGTCCCTGGCCGTCGCCGCCGCCCTGCGTGCCGGCGCCGAGACCGCGCTGGCCTGGGAGCAGCCCGGCACCCGGCTGCACCTGCCGGGCCTGGGCACGTACGAGCTGGCCGCCCCCGGCCGGGTCGAGGTGACGGTGCGGGACGGCGGGTTCACCGTGCGCCGCGGCACCGCGGCGGCACGGATCCGGCTCGGCGAGGACGCCGCCCACCCGCGCTGGCGCCCGCTGCAGCGGCTGTGGCAGGACGGCCCGCTCGTCGACGACGCCGACCCCTACCGCGACTGCTTTCCGGCGCCCGTCGTGGCGCCGCTGGCATCCGGGGTGTTCGCCGAGCGCCTGGCCCGCGCCTGCGAACTGCTGGACAAGCACACGCCCGAGTGGCGCGGCGACCCGGGCGCGTTCCCCGTCACCACGCTCACCCCGCTGGCCCCGGGCAGCGGACTGCGGCTGGGCGCGCACGGGTTCGGCGCCCTCGGGGTGGCTATCGACGTCGAACCGGAGGACTTCGCCCGGCACCTGCCGCGCCTGGCGCGCCGCGCCCGGCTCGCCGCGCTGCGGGAGACCGCCGACCTGCACCTGCCCGGCAGCCCGGCCGGGGCCCTGCTGGACCAGGCCGACCAGGGGATCGGGGACGGCGCGTACGACACGGCCGCCGAGGCGCTGACGGCGCTCACCCTGCTGCCCGAGCGGGAGCTGACCCCGACCGGCGCGGTGCTGGCCGCCCGCCTGTGGTCCCAGTGGGCGGACGGCCGTGGGTGAGCCCGCGTCCGTCGGCGAACTGCCGTCGCTGCTGCGTAGGTTGGGGGTTCGGCCGGGCGGTGTCCTGATGGTGCACGCCGCGCTCGGCGGCACCGGGGCGCCGCCGGAGCGGGTGCGGGACGCCCTGCTGGACGTGCTCGGCCCGCGCGGCACTCTCGTCGTGCCCGCCTTCACTCCGGAGAACTCCGACACCTCCCGCGCGCACCGGGAGCTCACCGCCGGGCTGGACGCGCGGGAACTCGCCGCGTTCCGGGCCGCGATGCCGCCGTTCGAGCCGGACGCCACCCCGTGCCCGGCGATGGGCGCGCTCGCCGAGTGCGTCCGCACCACGCCCGGTGCCGTGCGCAGCGCCCACCCGCAGACCTCGCTGGCCGGACTCGGGCCGCGGGCACGGGAGTTGATGGACGGGCACGATCCGCACTGCCATCTCGGGGAGCGCTCGCCGCTGGCGCGGCTGTACGCGGCCGACGCGCAGATCCTGCTGCTGCGCGTCGGGTTCGAGGTGTGCAGCGCCTTCCACCTCGCCGAGTACCGCACCGTCCCGCGGCCGCCGCTGCGCGACTACCGGTGCGTGGTGGGCGGCAAGGGCAACTGGATCACCTACCGGGATCTCGCCCTGGACGACGGCGACTTCGCCGCCATCGGGGCGCGGCTGCCGCGTGCCCTGCTCCGGCGGGGCAGGTGGGCGGGGAAGCAGGTCGTCCTCCTCGGAATGCGGGCCGCCGTCGACCACGCCCGGGACCAGATGGCCGGATACCGCCATGGAATGGCGTGAAACCGGCGGCCCTTGCGGGCCACCGGTCGGGCACATTGTTGCTTCGATCGCACGAAGCCGTCGGCACCAGGCAGACCCTCGGCTCGGCGGCGGGCAGGGGGACGCGTGGACGCACCGGGACAGGGCCGCGGGGGGCCGCGGCACGAACGGCCCTACTTCTTCCTGAGTTACGCCCACACCCCGCCGTGGGGCCCGGACAGCGGGGACCCCGACCACTGGGTGCGCGTGCTGTACCGGGACCTGTGCACCCACATCATGGCGATCACCGACCTGCCCGCGGGCTTTCCGGTCGGCTTCATGGACCGGGAGATGCGCTCCGGGGAGGGCTGGCCGGAGAAGCTGGCGGAGAACCTCGCCACCTGCCGGGTGTTCGTGCCGCTGCTGTCGCCGCGCTACTTCTCCAGCGAGATGTGCGGCCGGGAGTGGTTCGCGTTCAACGAGCGGATGCTGCGCGCCCGGGCCACCGGCGCCGGCGGCGTCTCCGCCATTGTGCCCGCCCTGTGGACGCGGGTCGACCTGAGCGAACTGCCCGACTCCGTACGGCACGTCCACCTCGACCAGGCGGCCTGGGGCAGCCGGTACGCCACCGGCGGCATCTACGGGCTGATCAAACTGAAGCGGCTGCGCGACGAGTACGAGGAGATCGTGCTGAGCCTGGCCCAGCGGATCGTGGACGTCGCCCGCGAGTCCCCACTGCCGCCCGACCGGCCCCGCGACTACGAGAGCACCCCCAGCGCGTTCAAGCCGCGCGGCACCGGTCCCCGGCACATCCGTCTGACGGTGGCCGCGCCCACCCGGGACGCCCTGCCCGAGTACCGCGATCCCCGGCCCTACGGCGACGACCCGCGCGACTGGAACCCCTACCACTCGGAGTCCACGCGCCCGCTGTCCGCGCTCGCCGAGGACCTCATCCGCTCCCTGGACTACCGGGTCACCGTGGTCTCCTTCGACGACGAGGCCCCCGACGACCGGCCCGCACCGCCCCCGGACGCCGACGGCACCGGGGACACCGGCGCGTCCGGTACCGCCGGCGCCCACCCGGACGCCCACCCGCACGCCCACCCGGACACGGACGCGGACGGGCGGACCGCGGCGGGCCACCCCGGCATCCTGCTGGTCGACCAGTGGGCGCTCACCGACGAGGAGCGCCGGCGCAGACTGAAGGCGTTCGACGCGGGCGCCCGCCCCTGGGTCAGCGCGATCGTCCCCCGCAACCGCGCCGACCTGCAGTGCCACGGCGAGGAGGGGCGCCGCCTGGCCGAGGAGCTGGAGCGCGCGCTGCCGCTGGTGCTGGAGCGGGGCCGGCGCACCGACTGCCGGACGGCCGTCACCGGCGTCCCCACCCTGAAGGCCTTCACCGACCTGCTGCCCGCCGTGG
This sequence comes from Streptomyces echinoruber, assembly GCF_014651135.1. Taxonomy (GTDB): domain Bacteria; phylum Actinomycetota; class Actinomycetes; order Streptomycetales; family Streptomycetaceae; genus Streptomyces; species Streptomyces echinoruber. The sequence continues at coordinate 340,749 of NZ_BMWH01000002.1, read as the reverse complement.
TGGCGCACACCACCCGGCAGTACCTCAAGCACGCCGAGGCCCACCCGCCGGCGGGCCCGCACATCCCCAGGCCCCGTCTGCTGGGGTCCCCCTGTCCGCCGCCCCCGCCGGCGGGAGACCACGACGGAGACGGAGGAGAGGCATGACGGCCTTGCAGGACGGACGGACGACGGGCACGGACCCGGCGGCCGCGGGCACGGACCCGGCGGCCGCGGCCGCGGGCGCGGCGGACGGGCGGCGGGGCCGCGACGGGCGGATCATCACCTTCTACTCGTACAAGGGCGGCACCGGGCGCACCATGGCGCTGGCCAACACCGCGTGGATCCTCGCCGCGAACGGCAAACGCGTCCTGGCCGTCGACTGGGACCTGGAGGCCCCCGGCCTGCACCGCTTCTTCCACCCCTTCCTGGACCCCGACGCGCTGGCCGCCACCACCGGCGTCATCGACATCATCAACGACTACTCGTGGGCCGCGACCACCGGCCGGCACCGCACCGGCCCCTGGCACGAGGAGTTCGCCGACGTCGAGCAGCACGCCGTCTCCCTCGTCCCGGAGCGGCTGGGGCTGAGCTTCCCCGACGGCGGCTCGCTCGACTTCCTCTCCGCCGGCCGCCAGGACCGCGCCTACTCGGCCACCGTCTCCAAGCTGGAGTGGGACAACTTCTACGAGCGGCTCGGCGGCGGCCTGTTCCTGGAGGCGCTGCGCGCCGGCATGAAGCGGACGTACGACTACGTCCTGATCGACTCGCGCACCGGGCTGTCCGACAACGCCGACATCTGCACCATGCAGATGCCCGACGTCCTCGTCGACTGCTTCACGCTCAGCGACCAGTCCCTGGACGGCGCCGCCGGCGTGGCGCGCAGCGTCCGGCACCCGGAGCGCGACATCCGGGTGCTGCCGGTGCCGATGCGCATCGACGAGGGCGAGAAGGACAAGGTCGACGCGGGCCGCGCGCTGGCCCGGCTGAAGTTCGACGGGCTGCCCAAGGGGCCGGACGGGGAGCCGCTGAGCGGTGAGGAGACCACCGCCTACTGGGGCAGTGTGGAGATCCCCTACCGCCCGTACTACGCCTACGAGGAGACGCTGGCGACCTTCGGGGACGAGACCGGCGACCCCAAGTCGCTGCTGTCGGCGTTCGAACGGCTCACCGCGGTCCTCTCCGACGGGGAGGTGACCGCGCTGCCGCCGATCCCGGAACCGGTGCGGCAGCGCTGCCGTGACGCGTTCATCCGGCGCCGTCCGCCGGCCGGCGCCACCGAGGTCGTCGTGGCGTATCCGGCGGAGAACCGGATGTGGGCCGAGTGGCTGGAGTCGCTGCTGAAGCGGGCCGGCTGCGACACCACCCTGCACGACCTGTCCGCCGCCCCCCTCGGCCCGCCCGACGCCGCCGCCCGCACCCTGGTGGTGCTCTCCACCGCCCTGACCCGCTCCCGGCAGGCCGGTGCCGTCCTCGGCCTGCTGGCCGACCCCGGAATCCCGCCGGGCACCCTGGTGCCCCTGCGGGTGGAGGAGGTGCGGCTGCCGGAGGCGTACCCGGAGCCGCCCGGCCTGGTCGACCTGCACGGGCTGAACGAGTCGCAGTGCGCCGATGTCCTGCTCGGCGCGCTGAACCTGCGCCCGCAGCCGCCGCAGGAGGGCCCGGCCCTGCCCCGCTTCCCCGGCCGCACCCCCATGTACTGGAACGCGCCGCAGCGCAACAGCACCTTCACCGGGCGCGGCCGCATCCTGGAGGAGCTGCGGGAGCAGCTGCGCGGCGGCATGTCCGTCGTCCTGCCGCAGCCGCAGGCCCTGTTCGGTCTCGGCGGGGTCGGCAAGACGCAGATCGCGCTGGAGTACGTGCACCGTTTCATGGCCGACTACGACCTGGTGTGGTGGGTGTCCGCCGAGCACGTCGACAACGTGGTCGCCTCGCTCGCCGAACTCGGCGCCCGCATCGGCGCGCCCGGCGGCGAGGACATGGCGCTGACCAGTCAGGAGGCCGTCCACATGCTGGCGCGGGGGAAGCCGACCGAGCGGTGGATCCTCGTCTTCGACAACGCCGACGACCCCGCGCAGCTCACCCCCTACCTGCCGGCCGGCAGCGGCGGGCACATCCTCGTCACCTCCCGCAACCAGGCCTGGTCGCAGCGGGGCGCCACCCTCGCCGTCGACGTCTTCCAGCGGCAGGAGAGCGTCGAGCACCTCTCCCGGCGCGCCCCCGGCCTCACCCCCGAGGAGGCCGACCAGGTGGCGACCGCCGTCGGCGACCTGCCGCTCGCCGTGGAGCAGGCCGCGGCCTGGCTCGCCGAGACCGCCACCCCCACCGGCGAGTACCTGCGCCGGCTCACCGAGCAGACGGCCGCGGTGCTGGCCCTCAACCAGGCCGCCGACTACCCCGAGACGGTCGCCGCGACCTGGAACATCTCCATCGAGCGGCTCAAGGAGCGCTCCCCCGCGTCGGTGCGGCTGCTGCAGCTGTGCGCCTTCCTCGCCCCCGAGCCGATCTCCTCCAAGCTGCTGTACGGCAAGGAGATGATCGAGGCGCTCAAGCCCTACGACCCCTCCCTGCAGGAGAGCCTGCTGCTGGGCCGGGTCATCCGGGAGATCGGCCAGCTCGCGCTCGCCAAGGTCGACCAGGTCTCCAGCTCCGTCCAGGTGCACCGCCTGGTGCAGGCGGTGATCCGCTCCCAGATGAGCGAGGACGAGCAGCGGCAGGCCCGGCACGTGGTGCACACCGTGCTGGCGGGCGCCCGCCCGGACGGCGACGAGCCGGTGGACGACAACAAGAGCTGGGGCCAGTTCGACGTCATCTGGCCGCACCTGGCCGCCGCGGACGTGCGCAACTGCCGGGAGGCCGAGCCGCGCCGGCTGCTCATCGACCGGGTCCGCTACCTGTGGAAGCGCGGCGAGCTGGTGCGCGCCCAGCAGCTCGCCGAGGAGCTGCTCGCCCACTGGCGTGCCCTGCTCGGCGAGGACGACGTGCAGTCCCTGTACCTGGAGTGGCAGCTCGCCAACGTGCTGCGCTCGCAGGGCCGGTACGTCGAGGCCCGGGAGATCGACGAGAGGCTGCGCGAGCGGCAGCGCCGGGTGCTGGGCACCACCCACCCGCACACCTACGTCACCACCTCCAGCCTCTCCAGCGACCTGGCCGCGCTCGGCGAGTACACGCGGGCGGTGCAGCTCGCGAAGGAGGCGCACGAGGGGTTCAGCCAGATCTTCCACGAGTCCCACCCGCGCACCCTGAACGCGGCGAACAACCTGGCGCTGGCCCTGCGCATGGTCGGCGACTACCGGGAGGCCCTGCGCATCGACCAGGAGACCCACGCCCGCCGCACCGGCGTCCTCGGCCCCGACCACCCCTACACCCTGGCCTCCGCCGAGGGCCGCGGCCGCGACCTGCGGGAGGTGGGCCGGTACACGGAGTCCGTGGAGGTGCTGGAGCGGGCCTACGCCCAGTACAAGCAGACGCTGGGCAAGGAATTCCCGGGCACCCTGCGGTGCGCCAAGTCGCTCGCGGTGTCGCTGCGCCGCTCGGGCCGGTTCGAGGACGCCCGGCGGCTGACCACGGCCACGCTGGAGCGGTACCGGGCGCTGCCCGAGACCACCCCCGACTCGCTGGCCTGCGAACTCAACCTCGCCGCCGACCTGTACGCGGCCGACGAGCAGGAGGAGGCCCGCCGGGTGGCCCAGCGGGTGCTCGCCGCGTACCTGAAGGTGCCGGGCGAGGCCCACCCCTACACCCAGGCCGCGCTGAACAACCTGGGCATCTTCCACTGGGGCTGCGGCGACGCCGAGCAGGCCGAGGCCGTCTTCCGGCGCGTGCTGGGCCGTATGACGGAGGTGCTCGGGGACCGCCACCCCCACACCCTGTTCTGCTCGGCCAACTACGCCATCGTGCTGGCCGGCACCGACCGGCCGGAGGAGGCCTGGCAGCGGGAGAAGCACGCGATGGACGCGCTGCGCGAGGTGCTCGGCCCGCAGCATCCCGAGACCCTCGCCGTGGTCGGCAACGCCGCCCTGACACTGCACGCCCTCGGCCGCACCGACGAGGCCCGCCTGCTGCGCGAGGAGGCCCTGACCCAGCTGGTGCGGCAGCTCCGGCAGCTCGGCGAGAACAACGGCATCACCCACTTCACCACCCACGAGCGGCGCGTGTACCGGGACCTGGAGCCGCTGGCGGTGTGACCGGCGGCGCCCTCGCGGGCCCGGCCGGCGCCTCAGGTCCGCGGTGTGCCCTCCAGCAGCCAGTCCAGCACGTCCGGCAGGGCGCGCAGGGCCGCGAAGTGGGCCGCCGCCGGCTCCAGCACCGCCGTGGCGCGGGGGATGCGCGCGGCCAGCCAGGAGGAGTGGGAGGCGGGCGAGAACACGTCCCGCGCGCCGTGCCACAGCAGCACCGGCACCCGGATCTGCGCCGGGTCGAACCCCCACGGGCCGGTCAGCGCCAGCACGTCGTCGAGCCAGCCGTAGGGCGAGGTGCGCAGCGCCTCCAGGTAGGCGCGCAGCAGCATGGAGCGGATGGTGAGGTCGGAGACGATCATCCGGTCCTCGTCGGTGAGATCCGCGCGCAGCTCCTCCAGCAGCCGCGCCGGGTTGCTGCGGATCGCCAGGGACCGCGGGATGAGCCGGGCCGCGTACCGCTCCGGGTCGGTGCACGCCGCGCGGAACTCGCTGACGTTGGACGGCGCCATGCCCGCGAACCAGTCCAGCCCCTCCGCGTCCCGCGGCGCGAGCCCCACCAGCGCGGCCGCCCGGGTCACCCGCTCGGGCAGCAGCGCCGCGCAGGCCAGGGCGTGCGGGGCGCCGCCGGAGCGGCCGGCCACCGCGAACCGGTCCAGGCGCAGCGCGTCGGCGACGACGGCCACGTCCGCCACCACATCCGCCACCCGCCGCCCGGGCCGGCGGTCCGAGCCGCCGTAGCCGGGGCGGTCGAAGCTGATGAGCCGCGCCCCGCGCTGGTGGAGGAACATCGGCCGGGGCCGGGGACCGACCCGGCTGCCGGGCATGCCGTGCAGCAGGAACACCGGACTGCCGTGCGGATCCCCCGAGACGTCGAACCGCAACCGCCGCCCGTCCGCCGTCCGCACCTGGTCATGCACCGCCGCGTCCCCCTCCCCCGGGCCCATGACCGGGACCACGCTGCCGATTCCCTGCCCGGGCGGCCGCGCGGCGAAACGGCGCGGCCGGGCCGCCGGGCCCGCTGCGGCCGGCGGCGCTCTCAGCGGGCGAACCAGCAGCGTACGGTCGTACCGTCCGCCCCCGTGTGCACCCGCACCAGATCCGCGACCAGGTTGACCAGCAGCAGCCCGCGCCCGCCGCGCTGCTCGCGCGGCGCGGGCCGGCGCCCGGCCAGCGGGTCGGTGATGCGGCCCCGGTCGCGCACCTCGCACAGCACGTGGCCGTCCTCGGCCCACACCCGCAGCACGCCCGAACCGCCGCCGTGCACCACGCTGTTGGTGGTGAGCTCGGCGGTGACCAGGGCCAGGTCCTCCAGCCGGATCCCGGTCAGGCCGAGCCGGGCGCCCTCGCCGGTGGCGACGTGCCGCGCGCGGGAGAGCAGCGCGGCGTCGAAGGGGAACGTCAGGGCGTGCGGGACGACGGGGAGCGGCTCGTTGTAGCCGGCGACGACGCGGTCGGGGTCGTACGCCGCGCTGTCCCGCTGCCGGCCCGGTCCGGCCGGGATGACGACGGGGTGGGTGGCGTGCGCGTCGGCCAGCACCCGCTCGTCCAGGCGCCGCTCGTCGTACGGGCACAGGATGGTCGCCTCGCGGCCGCGGAAGGCCGCGTTGATCAGCGCCTCGTGCTGGGCGCAGGCCGGGTACTCGGCGGCGCTGCGGCCGGCCCAGATCGGCTCGCCGACGATCCGCACCCGGCGGCCGGGCGGCTGGGCGTCGGCGAAGGCACGCAGCACGCCGGGGATGATCCGGCCCGGGTTGCGGCCGGCCCGGCGCATGTCGAGCAGCCGGACCCGCTCCGCGTCCTCGCCCAGCGCGGCCCGGACGAGCTCCAGGTTCTCCCCGGGCACGGCCACGGCGACCGGCTCCCCGCCGGCCAGGCCCGCCCGGACGAACGGCACGATGCCGGCCAGGTACTCCTCCTGGTCGCGGTAGAACAGCGCGGGATGGACGAAGGGCCCCGGACGCGGCGGCAGCCCGGCCCCGGCGGGCGCGGACGTCATCGCCCCACCCCCTCGCCCGCCGGCGGGCCGGGCCGGAACGGTTGCCGGAACGGCTCCGGTATCCGGGGCGGCTCGGGAGGCGGCCGGTGCGTGCCGCGCCGCCGGGCCGGCGCGGGGCGGCGCGCGGCGGCCGCGGACGCGCCGACGCCGGCGGCGGTGTCAGCGGCGTCGGAGTCGGCGGCGGTGTCAGCGGCGCCGGCTGCGCCGGTCACGGCCGGAAGCTCAAGGTCGTACACGTCCTCACCCTCACGTAGCGCCTGTTCCGGCGCGCGTTCCCGCATGGCGCGCGTGGCCGGGCCGGTCTCCCCCGTCGCCCGCGGCCGGTACCGCCCGGGCAGCGGCCGGGCCGCCCGCCCCGGCGCCCCCGCCCGCGGTGGGACACCGCCGGCCGGGGTCCGCACCCGGCAGGGGTCCTCCCCACCGTCTCCCTCGCGCTCCCGGACGCGCCGCCCAGTATTCTCCACGCCCGCGCTCCGTTCCGCCCGTGTACCCGGGGCGGGGGCGGTCAGCCCCGGCGAGGGCGGTGGCGGCGCACGCCGTCGCCCGGCCGGGTGATCCCCGCCCGCCGACCGGGTGTAGGACGCCACAAAGCGGGCAGGCGAACCGCAGCGCCGCCCGGGGGCGGAACCGTCCGTCGTCCGGGCGGGCGGCGACGGGGGAAGGCCACGCCGGAACGGCGCACGCACACTGTCGGGGACCACCAAGGCGGGACATGACCTCAGCGGCACCATCACCTCTCGCAGGACGACCTCACACCGACCGGCCCGGCGCCTCCGCGACCGGGCGGCTCCCGGCCGGAGACGCTCCGGCAGGGGGCATCCCGGCGGAGGGCACCCCGGTGGAGGGCACCCCGGTGGAGGACGCTCCGGTGGAGGGCACCCCGGTGGAGGGCACCCCGGCGGAGGGCGCTCCGGTGGAGGGCGCTCCGGTGGAGGGCGCTCCGGCAGGCGGCGCGGCGGCCGGCGCCTCCGCGGAAGGCGCCCCGGCCGAAGACCCTCCCATGGGAGGCATTCCCGCCCCGGCCGCCCCCGGCGGCCGCGTCACCCCCCGCCTGCGCGTCCTGGAGATCGACCGCCGGATCGAGGGCGACGGACGGGCCGTGCTCAGGCCGCGCGGCGAGCTGGTCCGCGGCGGCCCCGGCCTCCTGGCCGAGACGCTGGCCGCGCTGCCGCCCGGCGTGCGCGGGATCGACCTGGACATGGCCGGGGTGACGTTCATGGACTCGGCCGGCCTGGAGTTCCTCGACACCCTCGCCGAACACGGCCGGCGCCGGGCGGTGCCGGTCGGCACCACCGGCTGGCGGGGGCAGCCGCGCCGGGTCCTGGAACTGGCCGGCCTGGACACCACCGACCCGCTGCGCGCCCCGGCGGACGGCCCCGCCGCTCCCGCCCTCGCCTCCTCGGCGGTGGCCCGGGAGCGGGCGGAGCGGCTGCGGCTGCTGGAGGAGGAGATGCGGGGGCTGCAGGCGGAGATCGCCCAGCTCCGCCACGCGATCACCTCGCGCCCGGTGATCGACCAGGCCCGCGGCATCCTGATGGCCGCCCACGCCTGCACCTCCGAGCAGGCCTGGACCATCCTGCGGCAGACCTCCCAGCTGTCCAACACCAAGCTGCGCACCGTGGCCGCCGCGGTCACCGCCAGCGCCGGCCCCGGCGCCCCGCCGCCGCCCCCCGAAATCCGTACCGCTCTGCGCAGGGCGGTCGCCCGCACCCTCACGGACTGACGCCCGCACCCTCACGGACTGACGCCCGCACCCTCACGGACTGACGCCCGCACCCTCACGGACTGGCGCCCGCACCTTCACGGACTGGCGCCCGCACCTTCACGGACTGATCCGCGCCCCACCGCCTCCCGAACTTTCCGAGCTTCCCGGGCTTCCAGGACTTCCCGGCCTCCCGCCCGGCCGTCCGCCGCCCGCCCCATGCCCTCGGCCCGCCCCGTCGGAGACGCACGCCCCGCCACCCCAGCCCGGAATTCACCCGATCGCGCCGCCCCGCCGCCGTTAGCCCGGCAGAGGGCACGGGTACCCGGGGCACCCCGGTACCGGCCCTCCGCCGAGGAGACCCCCCATGGGCTTCAATCCCCTCGAACACCAAGGCATCCCCCTGGAACGCCAGGTCCGCGACTGGCGCGAACTCGACGTCGATCCCGTGGACCCCGACCGGGGCGACCCGTACACCCGCTGCCGCATCATCACGATGAACGGCATCGAGGTGGAGGCGATCCTCTTCAACCACCAGTTCGCCCGCCACTGCCCGGACGCGGAGGTGAAGCGGCAGCTCGCGCAGGTCCGTTACGTCGAGGCGCAGCAGCAGAAGGCGGTCAACTGGCTGCTGCCGGGCCTGGCCTCGGTGCTGGAGACGACGATCGCCTACGAGCAGGTCGCGGTCGACCTCACCGGCTGGGTCGCCCGCCACGAGCCCGACCCGTACCTGCGGCAGGCGTACGAGTTCGGCGTGCTGGAGGACTTCGACCACCTGTACCGGTACGCGAACCTGTACGAGATGATCGAGCACCGCAAGGCGGAGTCGATCGTCGACGGCCTCACCGAGGTCATGCCGGGCCGCCCGACCAAGTTCCACCACCGCGACCCGTACGACAACGTGCGCGACCCGTACGACCGCGGCACCACCGACCCGCTCTCCAAGCTGCACGCGCTGACGATCATGTCGGCGGAGCAGCAGACCATGAACTTCTACATGAACGTCGGCCCCCAGTACATGGAGCCGATCGCGCGGCGGCTCTACCAGGAGATCGGCCTGATCGAGGAGGAGCACGTCACCCACTACGAGTCCCTCGTCGACCCGGGCGAGACGTGGTGGGAGCAGCTCGTCAACCACGAGTACAACGAGTGCTACCTCTACCACTCCTTCATGGAGCAGGAGCCCGACCCGAAGGTGAGGGCGATCTGGGAGCTGCACCTGAACATGGAGCTGGAGCACCTGCGCATCGCCTGCGACCTGATGCGCCGTCACGACGGCCGCGAGCCGCGGGAGATCCTCGCCCCGGAGCTGCCGAACGTGCTCACCTTCGAGGAGAACAAGCAGTTCGTGCGCCACCTGCTGGACACGCAGATGGACCTCACCACCCTCGGCGCCGGCTACGTCCGCGACGCGCACGAGCGGTTCCAGCGGATGCAGGAGCGGATCCACGGCGGCCAGGAGCCGCCGAGCGAGCAGGTGATGGCGCAGCACCGGGAGATGTTCGGCCGCGAGTACCGCATGGAGACCGAGGGCCCGCACCCCGACATCGCGTCCAGGGAGAAGTGACATGGCCGGCATCACCGCCTCCGACACCGACGTGGTCGCCCTGCTGATGCGTCAGCACGGCGACATCCGCACCCTCTTCGACGAGGTGGAACGGGCCACCGGGAACGAGCGCCGGGCCGCCTTCCGCCGCCTGGTGCAGCTCCTCGCCGTGCACGAGACGGCCGAGGAGGAGATCGTCCACCCCTTCACCCGCCTGTCCGTCCCGGACGGGGAGAAGGTGGTCGAGGACCGCCTGCGGGAGGAACGGAAGGCCAAGGAGACCCTCTCCCAACTGGACGACATGGACCCGGACAGCCCGGAGTTCCTGCCCGCGCTGGAGGCCTTCCGCCTGGAGGTGATGGCGCACGCCCGGGCCGAGGAGCGCTACGAGTTCAACCACATCCGCCGCACCGCCGGCCCGGCCCGCCTGGCCGCGATGGCGGCGGCGCTGCGCGCGGCCGAGGCCGTGGCGCCGACCCGCCCGCACCCGGGCACCGAGTCCGCGGTGAAGAACCTGATGCTGGGCCCGGTCGCGTCCGTCATGGACCGCACCCGGGACGCGGTGCGCAAGGCCATGGGCAGGAACGGGTAGACGCACCGGCCTCCGCCCACCGGCGGGGCGCCGGCCGGCCGGTCGGGGCCGGGACCGCCGCGGCCGCCGGCGGGGCCGTCTTCCGCGGCCGCCGGCGGGGTACCCGGTCCCCGAACCTCCCCGAGAGACCGGCACCGCACCCAGGAGTCACCACGATGAGCGAACAGACACCGTCCCAGGCGGAGGGCGAGCGGGACACCTCCGCCGACGAGCGGCCCGAGCCGCCGCGGACGACGCCGTCCCAGGCGGAGGGCGAGCGCGACGACGTCCCCGAGCCGGGGGGCGAGAAGGAATAGCGGGCTCCGGCCTGGGGCTCGGTCTCCGGCCTGGAGCTCCGGCCCTGGGTGGGCTCGGGCTCTAGGTGGGCTCGGGCTCTGAGCGGGCTCGGGCTCTGAGCGGGCTCGGGCTCTGAGCGGGCTCGGGCTCTGAGCGGATTTCGGCCCCGAACGGGGTCCGGCCCCGCGCGGGGCCCGGGAAGCGGCCCCGTCCCCTTCCGCGTCCCCGCCCGCGTCCGGGCCGCGCCGGGTGACGCGGCGGACGGGGACGAGGACCGGCCGGTGTTCCGCGCCGGGTGCCGTCCCTTCCGCCGGATCGCCGGGCGGGACCGCCAGGCGGTCCGCTCCCCGCAGGCGGCGTCCGCCGTACCGACGGGCCGTCCCGCCGCCGCTCCGGGTCCGTGCGTCGGCGGCGCGGCGGTGGGCCGGTCAGCGGCCGGGCGGAGGGGCCGGGGCGGCGGCCGACGGGACGGCCCGGGCGCGCTTGGCGGCGTACTCGTCCGCGGTGACCGACAGGGACCGCGCGATCTGGCGCAGGTAGGAGATGAGCCGTTCGGTCTCCTCCGGGCCGCCGTCGCCCGCATGGGCGGTCTTCTCCCACGCCTGCTGCAGGATCGCCTCCGCCTGGGCCCGCGCGGCCCGCACCATGTTCCGGGCCTGTTCCCGGGCGACGGAGACGGTCTGCTCGGCCGCCTGCTGGGCGCGGGCCTGCTGCAGCACGGCGTCCACGGTCGGCACACCGGTCGGGCCGCTGCCGTCGCCGATGTTGTTCGCGCGGATCCAGTCCCGGTGGCGCTGCATGTCCGCCCGCAGGCGGTCGTTCTCCTCCTTCAGTTCGGTCAGGGCCGTCGCGCAGCGGCGCAGGGCGTCGTGCACCGCTTCCTCGTTGTAGCCGCGTCGCGTCAGGGAGGCCCGGGGAAAGGTCATCGATCGCAGTGCCTCGGGGGTCACCCGGTACTCCCCCGGATGGCGTGCTCCTGTCCTGTTCACGTGTCTCCGATCACCGAGCGTCTTCGAAGTGCAGCAGGTCGTGGGGGACGCCCGCGCTCGCCAGATCGCGTACGGTCGCGGACACCATGGCCGGCGAGCCGCAGACGTAGAAGGAACGCCCGTGCCAGGCGCCGGCGCGCAGGACCGGGCCGGCGAGGCTGCGGTTGTCGAAGGTGCCGGCGTCCGCGCCGACCAGCGGTGTGACCCGGAGCCACGGGTGGGCCTCGGTCAACTGCCGCAGCACGGGCTGGTCGTACAGGCCGTGCGTGTCGCGTGCCCCGACGAACAGGTCCACCTGCCGGTGCGGCCCGTGCCGGGCGATCTCCTCCACCAGGGCGCGCAGCGGGGCCAGTCCGGTGCCTCCGGCGATCAGCACCAGGTCCCGGCCGCCGGACGCCCGCAGCGTGAGCCGGTCGCCGACCGGGGCCCCCAGCCGCAGCACGTCGCCCCGTCGCAGTCCGTAGACCATGGCCGGGCTGACCAGGCCGCCGTCGACGGCGCGCACGTGCAGTTCGACGGTCCCGTCGGCGCGCGGCGCGTTGGCCGGGGTGAACGACCGCCAGGTGCTCGGCACCGTCGGGGTCTGCACCATGACGGACTGGCCGGCCAGGTACGTCATCGGATGGTCCAGGCGCAGCGTGAGGACCGCGAGGTCGAAGCCGCGCCGCTCGTGGTGCACCACCTCGGCGTTCCACCACGGCGGGTTGACCCTGCTGTCGGCCTCCGCGGCCTCCACCATGGTGCGGGCCACCAGGGTGTACGCATCGGTCCAGCCGCGCTGCAGCTCCGGGGTCCACGCATCGCCCAGGAAGTAGGCCAGCGTGGCCAGCAGCGCCTGTCCCACGGCCTCGTAGTGCTGCGCCACCACCTGGAACTTCCGGTGGTCGCGGCCCAGTTGCTGCAGGTACGGAACGAGCCGGTCCGGGTTGTCCGCGTCCGCGACGATCCGGCCCAGGGCGGCGACGAGCCGATCGCGCTGCACGTCCATGGAGACCGGGAACATCGGCCGGACCTCCGGCGCGATGAGGAACAGGTACGAGTAGAAGTACCGGGGTACCTCGTCCCCCGACTTGCCCACCAGGGCGAAGGAATCTCGCAGTGCCTGGGAATCGCTCATGTCCGCCCTCCGGTGGCTGGTATCAGGGGGGACCTCCGAAATGCTCGGGAGCCGTTCGACGGCTCGTCAGAAACTGTGTGCCGGGCTCGGGTTCAGCGTGCGGCGGGGTCGCCGGCCGCCGCCATGGTGCTGCTGATCACGCCGTAGACCGCCGTCCAGGATTCCTCGACGGCCGGCGTCCACGCGTCGCCCGCGTAGTGGCGCAGGGCGGCGATCAGGCTGTCCCCCACGGCGGGATAGTGCTCCGCCAGCGCGCCGTAGCCGGCGTGGCGGCGCCCCAGGTTCTGCAGCATGCCCACCAGCGTGTCGGTGTTCTCCAGGTTGGCGACCAGGGCACCCAGCGCGGCCCACAGGCGGTCGCGCTGCTCGTCGAGGTGGGCGGCGAACAGCGGGCGCAGCTCGGGGTGGTGGGTGAACAGGTGGTCGTAGAAGTACTCGGTCAGCTGTGGCCCGTGGGACTGGACGGCCGCGAAGCTGCTTCGGATGAGTGAGGGGTCTGCGGTCACGCGGGCCGACTGTAGCCAGCCGCGTACTGTTCGAACAAGCCGGGCCCGAAGCGGTCGCCGGGCGGTGGCGCCGGGGCCGGGCGGCCACGGTTTGTGACCGCGGGCTCGAAGGATGACGCCGAACTGGTCATATGTGCAGGGCAAGTTGACGAGGTGAGGGGGTGTTGTGACCTTTGCCATAAGGGAGTTGCACCCGCATCCTCGCTACACTGCCCTGCCGACCCCCACTGCCGGACCGACCCGGATCCGGAGACGGGGAAGCCCCGGGCGCACCCGCCGGGGGCTATGCCGTTCCCGCAGGCCGCAGAACCGCCCGACCCGGGCGCGGGGCCCCGCGGGTGGAGAGGGCGGCGGCCCTGTCGCGGACGGGCCCGGCTCGCACTCGCCGCGGGCGGGAGTTCGCCATGGACGGGACACCATGTCGCAGGCGGGAGCTCTCCGCGGGCAGATTGAGTACGGGTACTCACGACACCGCGCGGCCGCCTGGGCGATGGTCGCCTGGTGAGGGTGAACACCGAGCGCAGGGGGCGGGGGCCTGCCGTGGTCCTGGCCGTCGTCGAGTCCGCAGCTCTCGTCCTGGTCCTCCTGTCGTGGTGGGCGACCTACTGGTCGTGGGATCCGCAGCACCAGGGCGATCCGCCGGGCCCCTACGCCGGGAAGGTCCTGGCGGTGGCGATCGCCGCCCTGGTCGCCGCGGTCGTGGCCGGGATCCGGCGCGTGCGCGCGGTCGCCGTCGGCCAGGCCGTGATGGTGGTCGTCGCCTGCGGCGTCCTGCTCTTCCTGAAATCCGCCGGGGAGCGCGCCTACGAGCGTTCCTACCGGGACGCCTGCCACGCCGGCCTGGAGTGCGCCGACCCCCGCCGGCCTCCCCGGTGATCCGCCGGCACGGCTCGGCGGCGGCTCCGGGAGCACGGTGCCGGCGGCCGCCCCAGGGCCTCGTGCGGGCGGTCCGGAGGCGGGCGCGCCGCAGGTGTGCGGTCAGGACCTCCTGGTTCAGGACCTCCTGGTTCAGGACCTCGTGGTTCAGGACCTCGTGGTGCAGACCGTCCCGTTGATGCGGAAGACCGTCGGCGCGGGGTTGGGGCCGTCGTTGGCGCCCGTGAAGCCGAACGAGACGGTCGAGGCGCCGTCGGCCGCCAGGCGGGTGTTGCCGTCCGCGCCGGTCGCGTGCACGTGCCCGTCGTCGTCGGTGACCTCGGCGTTCCACGCGCCGGTCACGGACTGCCCGGCGTCGGGCCAGTCGAAGTCCAGGCTCCAGCCGTCGACGGGGTCCGGGCCCAGATTGGTCAGGGTGACGGCGGCGACGAAGCCGTTGCCCCAGCCGGCCGTCACCCGGTACTCGACCGCGCAGGTGCTCCGTCGAGGCGAACCGGTGGTGAAGGTCAGGGGTGCCGAGGGCCGGGAGAGGCGTCCCGCGGCGTCGGTGGCCAGGACGTTGACCGTGTGGACGGACCCCGGCGGCAGGTTGGGCACGGTCACGGACGTGCCGGTGGACTCGGCCAGCAGCCGCAGGCCGGTCCCCGACTGCTCGTAGACGCCGTAGCGGACCACCTTCCCGGTGGCGGCGGGCCAGGACAGATCGACCGAGGTGTCGCTCACCGAGGTGGTGCGGGGCGTGCCCGGGGTGCCGACCTGAGTCGACGGGCCGCTGTCCGGCTGCGGGTGAAGGGTCAGCACGGTGAGGGAGGACGGGGGCAGGACGGCCCGGGAGGACGAGGCCGTGCCGGGCGCCGGCACCAGGTCGGCGTCGCCGGGTGCCCAGCGCAGCACCGCCGGGGCGCCGCGGTCCGGGGTGAAGCCGGCGTAGTCCAGGTCCACGGTGTGCGCCGCGCCGGCGTCCTTGTTGACCAGCAGCACGGCCAGGTCGCCGTCCGCCTGCTCGACGGCGTGCGCGGAGACGCGCGGGGAGGAGGAGCCGGAGGCCACCATGGTGTCGCCGGCGCCGCCGAGTGCGGCGAGGGCCTTGATTCCGTAGTAGGGGGCGAACGGGGTGTTGGCGGCCGGTTCGCACACGGACCCGGAGCAGGTGGCATTGGACAGCATGCCCATGTCACCGTAGTCCGTCTCCCCGTCCACGGTGGAGACGGTGCCCGCCCCGTTGTGGGTGTCCCACCAGTCCACCGTGAACACGCCGTTCTCCAGGGCGGTCATCATGGCGTCCGCCGCGAAGAGGCCGTTGGGGCGGGTGGTGAACGGGGTGCCGCCCGTGCTCGCGTTCACCTCCGTCATGGCGATGCCGATCCGCGCCGCGTCGGTCCCGGCGTAGCGGTCCAACAGGTTGCGTATCTCGCGGAGTTCGCCGGGAAGCCGCGCCACCTTGTCCACGGCCGGGTCGTCGGCGGAGCCGCCCGGGTACCAGTGCACGCTCACGAAGTCGATGTCGTGGGCGACCTCGGCGAGCACGCTGTGGTTCCAGTCGCCGGCGTCGCCGCTGCCGATGACCCCGTCCGGCCAGTTGCCGGGCGTGGTCAGCACGGCGCCGATCCTCACGGTGGGGTCGACGGCCCTCATCGCGGCGGCGTAGGCCTTGACCTGGCGGGCGTACTCCTTCGGCGACTTGTCGGCGTGGGTGTCGTTCTCCCAGCCGCTGCCGTAGTGGCCGTTGCCGTAGATCTCGTTGCCGATCTCCCAGTACTGGGCGCCGTAGTGCCGGGTGACGTTGGCGTACCTGACCCAGTCGGCGGCCTCCTCGGGAGTGCCGGAGCCGTAGTTGGCGATGATCACCGGCTGTGCGCCCGCGGCCTTCACGGTGCCCATGAAGTCGTCGAACCCGGTGCCGGGCGCGACGTAGCCGCCGGGCGCGCTGTGGTCCTTCCAGTGGTAGATGTCCGCGTACGACCCGCCCGGGTAGCGCAGGGCGCCCACGCCCGCGGCCTTCATCAGGGAGGCCACCTCCGGGTCGTTCATGTGCGCGTCCCAGATGGCGGCGTTGGCGCCCAGCGCGGCGGGGCCCAGAACGCCCAGCCCGGCGTCGGCGTTCACGGTGACGGTGGCGTCCGCCGCGGCGGCCGAGGCCCGGGACGACAGGGGGAGCACGCCGGCGAGAGCGGCGAGGGCGGTCGCGGCCACCGCGGCGAGTCTGCGG
This sequence comes from Streptomyces echinoruber, assembly GCF_014651135.1. Lineage (GTDB taxonomy): Bacteria > Actinomycetota > Actinomycetes > Streptomycetales > Streptomycetaceae > Streptomyces > Streptomyces echinoruber. Next base: position 324,781 of record NZ_BMWH01000002.1, on the reverse strand, counting down.
TGGCGGTGGGGACGGGCGGATCTGTCGCGAGACGGCACAGCGGTTTCCTCCCGGTGGGGGCGCCGCGCGAGGGCACGGCCGCGGGCATGGCTGCGGGCATGGGAGACGGGGACGGGCGGGTCCGCGTGCCGCGTCTCCGTCGGAAGGGTGGAGCCAGAACTGGGGAGCCAGAGCTGGGAACCAGAGCCGTGGGAGCGCTCCCATAGTGGGGAGTCCGACTGCCGCTGTCAACGGTCGTCGCGTTGCCCGGATGCGGGCGGGCGGGGAGGACGGCCGGAACGGACCGCCGGAGAGGACGGCCGGGGCGGCTCCGCTCCGGCTCCCGCCCCGCTGCAGTCCGCCCTCTGCGGTCCGCCCTCTGCGGTCCGCCCTCTGCAGTCCGCCCGCTACAGTCCGCCGAGGCCCGGTGGGTCGTCCCACGTTTCCGGGGGAGCGATCAGGGCGTCATGGAGCCGGTCCAGAGACCCGGTCAACACCCCGTCGTACACGACTCTTTCGAGGCATCTGACGTCGTACGAGGACAGGGCGTCGTTCGTGCGCGGCACCAAGCGGTCACCGTCACGGTTCCGGTCCGGGACCATGGCCCGGCGTCCCGCCTCGGTCACGCCGGGATCCCACTTCTCGGAGTGCCGCTGGGCGAGGAAACCACCGGCCAGCGCCGGCACGGCGACGGCGAGGGCGATCAGGGCCGCACGGTCGCCCAAAGCGGCGAACACCGCGGCGACCAGGGCGAAGACGACGGTGCACCACAGCCAGACGAGCAGATTGGTGAAGGCCGCGTCGGCGGCGCGGCACCGGGTGGGGCTGCCCACCAGCCCCTGCCCGGCCAGACGGTCGCCGACGGCGTCGACGCTCGCGCTCTCGCCGAGCCGGTGCATGCGGTCCCACACGCGCCGGCGTGGTGCCAGGCCGATGACCTTGATGACATCGGCCTCGACCTCGTCCCGGGGGACGGGGTCGGTGATGGTGACCTCTTTGCCGTACGCGGTCAGCCGCCCGCCGAGCATCATGGCGGACAGGGCCGTGAGCACGACGCGCCAGCCCTGTCCGTGAAGGAACGCCACCTCGTACAGGCTCAACTCCTCGTGCTGCGGGCGCGGAGTGACCGGTGCGTCGACGAGGCGCCGATAGGCCCGGCGGAAACGCACGGCGGCCGCACCGACCAGCAGGCACAGCACGGCGAGCACCCCGAACCACACCATCGCCTTCCCCCTCGGCATCCAGCGGCGGAGCCTCCCGGCACACGCGGACGATACCCCCGCGCACGACGTGCCAAGCGCGGGCGGGACGGAGGCGGACGCCTGCCGGCGACCGCGTGCCGGAAGACCGCGAAGGCCCGGCATCTGGCCGTGGCCGCCGGTGGCTGCCACCCTCGGATGGTGAACCAACTCACGGTCGTTCAGTGGTGCTTGGCCGGCGCCGGTGTCGTGTATGCCGTGCTCAGCGTGGCCTGGTGGGTGCGTCGCCGCGCCAGCCGCAGACTCGACGCGGCGCTCGCCGATTTCGAGATCGACCCCTACCACGCCGTCTACACGACAGGCTGGACGACGGATGTCGACCGGGCAGCGGCGGCCGCGCTGATCGTCGACGGCCTGGCGCGGATCGACTCCGAGGGCGGCATCACCCTCACCGAGCGCGGCGCCGAGCCGATGAACACACCGGAACACCCCCTCCCCGCCGCCCTGCTGGACACCCTGCGGCGCACGGAAACGCCGACCTACCTGCGGAGACTCACCTCGGAGAGCGGTTACCGCGAGCGTCGCGAGAACTTCCTGAGCCGGCAGCAGGCAAGGGTCCCCGTCTGGCCGGCCGAGGACAAGACGGACACCCTCTTCCGCACGGCCACCCTGTCCCTGCTGGCGCTGTCCTTGTTCTACGCCGTGCAACTGTGGTGGCTGACCGGGGCGGCCTTCCAGGGATGGCGGGAGTTCCTGGCCGGGCTCATCACCACCCCGCTCCTCGGGCTGCTGATCGCGGTGCCGCTCGTTCTGCTGGCGGTGGGACTGTGGGTCGGCGTGCCCGACGTCTTCCGGCAGCACTGCGCCCGGTTGCCGGAACATCCGGCCATGCAAGCCCTGGACGAAGACCAGAGCCTGGCACTGCACCGGAGCGCGACGCACAAGGAGCCCTGGGAGCGACGCGAGGAGACCTGGTCGGACACCGGCACGGACACCTTCTGACGACGCCGGCGCCCGGCCGGGCGCCGCGGCTCCACGCCCGGGAGACGATCGCCCGTACGACCGGACAACCCGTACGGATGATCGATCTCAGGGACTGACCGCTCTCAAGGACCGTCCGATCTCAAGGACCGTCCGGTCTCAGGGAGTTGATCATCCCGGACAGTCCGGCCTGCGACCGCGGACAGGGACGCCGGCGGCTTCGGCCGGCTCACACCCCCCGGAACGGCGCCAACGGGACCGGCCGGATGCGCCATGCTGGGAGGCCGTACGGCATACCACGTGTTGCCCGGCCCGCCGGCGCACTGCGTGGCGTTTCCCTTCACGAGGTGGACTGATCAGTGAAGTCCGGCAAGAAGTCCGGTAAGTCGACCCTGGCGGCGTGGCTGCACCGCCTCGGCGCCGAACCCCTGGCGCAGGTGCTCGCGGCACGGCCGGACGCGGTGTCCCCGCCGGAGCCCCGTTCGGTGAGCGAACTGGCCGAACGCCTGCAACGCCCGGGCTCGGTCGCCCTCGCACTGCCCCGGCTCGCGCCGCCCTGCTCGCCGAAAGCGCCGAGGAACTGGCCGCCGCCTGCCACCGTTTGCTTCCCGCCGCCACCACGACGGCCCGCTTCGGCAGCGACCTGACCGCCGTCGTCACCGGCACGCCCGCCGCGCGGCTGGTCACGCTGCTGGACTCGGTCGCCGACCGGGAGACCAGCGGCACGGCCTCGCTGTGGCGGTTCAGCGCGGCGAGCGTCCGCCGCGCCCTGGACGCCGGCCGCGGCCCGGACTCCATCGAGGCCGACTTGACCGCCGTCGCCGCGGGCCCGCTGCCCCAGCCCCTGTCCTACCTGATCACGGACACGGCGCGCGGCCACGGCCGGATCCGCATCGCCTCGGCCGCCTGCGTCCTCCACGGCGAGGAACCCGCCCTCCTCGCCGAGATCGCCGCCCACCGCACACTCTCCCGACTGGGCCTGCGGCACCTCGCCCCGACCGTCCTCGTCAGCCGCACCCCGCTGGAGAAAACCCTCGCCGCACTGCGGGCCGAGGGATACGCGCCGGTCGCGGAGACGGCCGAGGGAACCGTGCGGGTCGAACGGCCGCGCAGGCACCGGGTGAAGGCGCCGGTACCGGCCCCGCGCAGAGCGGCCGACGGGCCCGGTGTCCGGTCCACCGCCGCCCCCGGGCGAGCCGAGCTGACCGCACTGGCCGCCCGGCTCGCGGACGCCCCGCTCGCCCACCCCGCCCCCGACCCGTACCACGGCCTCCCCTTCGCCACCGACACCGAAGAGATCATCGCCGGATGCGCGACCCGGCTCTCCCACGCCGACGTCCGCCAACTCGCCCACGCCGTCGACGACGGTACGGCGGTCACCGTCGAGTACGTCGACGCCACGGGCAGCCGCACGATCCGCACCATCAGCGGCCTCGAACTCGACCCTCCGTATCTGTACGCGTGGTGTCATCTCCGCGACGCGGAGCGGGTGTTCACGCTGTCGCGGATCCACGGGGTGATGCCCCCGACGTAGCGCCGGGCCGACGGGAACGGCGGGGACAAGACGTGCGCGGCGCGCCGTACGCGTCCCGAAGGATCGCCGACGGGAGCGCGCTCGCGCACTGTCGGTGACCGGCCGGCGCCGTTGCACAGCCGCACACGAGACCACCGAGCGGCTTTCGGCACACCACTGCAGCGGACATGACCGTACTGATCAGGGCTTCCGCGACCGGACCACCCGGGGTGCCGTCCAGGCTGAGGGGTGGTCCGGTCTTTGGGTTGTTGGAAGTCAGCTCAGGGCTTTTTTCACCTCGTGAAGGGTCGGTCGGTCCTCCGGTGCGTGGCTGAGCATCGCTTCGATCAGTTCGCCCAGTTCGCCGGGTACCTTCACCGGCCGGCGTCGTCCCTTCGCCACGGCTTCTCTCTGCACGGGGCGCGGAGCGTCGTCCGGGTACTCGACGGCGCGCCGGCCCGTGGCGGAGATGAGGAGAGAGGCACCGAGCGCGTAGATGTCGGCTTCCTGTGTCGGTTCGGCTCCTCCGGTCGCGAGGACGCTGCGGGCGATCTCCGGTGCCTCGTAGTGGACGAGGCAGCCGCGGAACGGGAAGTCGTATCCCGCGGGGATGCGCCCGCCCCGCGCCAGGGCGAGGTCGATGAGATGGGTCCGTTCCGGCCCGATGATGAAGTGGGCGGGCTGCACGTCGCCGTGGGCCCATCCCTTGGCGTGGAGTTCGGCCAGCGCTTCCACGCAGCGCAGCGCGACGTCGGCGTGCGGTTCGAAGGGCCGGTCGTTCCTGCGGCAGGGCTCCCACAGCCGGTACAGGTCCGGCCCTTCGTGCCACGGCTGGAAGTTCCACGTCCCGCGCTCCCACTCGCCGTAGGCGAAGTCGTCGCGGCCGAGGCGGTGCAGCACGGCTCCTTCGCGCGCGGGTGCGAGGGCCGTCCAGGGCTGGGCCGGCCAGTCGGCGGTGGCCTCGATCGGGTGGCCGACCTTCACGGCGTAGTGGCCCCGATCGCTCTCCACCTCCCAGACCATGGAGCCCCGGCGGTTCACGACCAGGCGCTGTGCCGTGGGCATCAGCGCGTCGAGCACCACGATCGGCAGTTCAGGGGATGACCCGGACAACGCTTCTTCTCCTTCCGGGCGAGCGCGGCCGGCCGGGGATCGAGGCCGGCCGCGTCGCTGCTGTCGTGTGCTACGCCTGACCGTAGGGCCGGCCGCAGTCGGAGTCGCACTGGGCGAGGTTCGTGCCGTCCACGGTCCACAGGTCGTCGAAGACCATGAACCCGGCCGCCTTCATGGCACGGGCCGAGGCGGCGACCTTCTCGGGATCGCGGGCCCCGCCGCCCGGCGCCGGGTTGTGGTGCAGGAAGCGGCCCGCGTACCGCTCGCACAGGGCCGCGTACTCCTTGGTGTGCAGGATGAGCGCGTGCAGGCCGAGGTCCACGTCGTCCGACGGGACCATGGGCACGGTGGCGGTGGCCGCGGTGACCACGAAGGCGACCGCCTGGTCCGCGATCCGCTCGGCCCGCTCGGGCGACTGCCCGTTGTGGGCGGCCACGAAGCGGGTGAGGCTTGCGAACAGCTCCTCACCCGCCACCGCGCGGCCGGTCCTCTGGTCGTTCGCCGTTGCCGTCATACGACTGCTCCTTGTGTGTGGCGGTGCATGGCAGTTACCGCCCGCATCGGTCGCCGATCCTTGGTGCGAGGACGACCAGGAGGCGGGCTTGGAAGGCCACCCCGGACGGGTGGGGGGAGCCGGGGAACGGGCACCCGTCCGGGGCGGCCGGTCTACTGGCCGGTGGCGAGAGCCACGCCGATCACCAGGCCGCACGACCCGCTGATCATGACGATGAGCAGGACTCCCGCATACCGGCCGACGGCGCGCATCACAGCCCGCATCGGCTGTTGCCGTTCCTGACGGCCAGGCGTGCGCTCAGTTCCTCCCGCGCACTCGGCGCCACCACGTTGCCCGGCATGGCCTCCCACTCCACGCCGCCACCGATCGGCCTTATCTGCACACGGCCGCCGACCTCGCCCATGACGACGCCGATACGTCCACTGGCGGTGTCCTTCGCCAGTTCACCGATGCCTGGTCTGGTCTGCTGGTTGCTCGCCATGCACAGGAGCATCCCGGGACGGAGAGCCCTGACAGAAGGTCAGGCTGATTACCCAACTTGGGTAATATCGCGACACGTAAACAACCAGCAACGTTGCGTAGCCCTCGCAGTGGGGAGCCACCCGATGCCCGACACCGACCGGCCGCAGGAACTTCCTGCCAGGCTGCTCACCGATCCCGAGATGATCGAAGCGTGTCGGGTACGGGACTTCGCCAGAGTCTTCCGGCTGGTGAAGACCAAGGCCGGCATCTACCCGTCGATGATCGCCCGGCGGTGCGATCTGACCCCGAGCCGCGTCGGCGAAGTCATCGCAGGACGGCGCCAGTTGCAGCACATGGACGTCATCGAGCGGATCTCCGACGGCCTGCGCATCCCAGGACACATGCTCGGACTTGCCCGCAGGCCGTGGGAGACGCCCCAGGCCCTCGCCGTATCCGAACGACAGGCGCCGCAACCGCCCGAGCCCGAGCAGCAGACCCGCGCGTCGCTACCCGGCCCCGACGTCGACAGCATCCTGGCCCTGGCCACGCAGACGAAGCTCAGCGCAGCGACACTCGAAGCCTTCCGCTCCTCCATCCAGGACTACTGGCGGCGAGACGACCAGCACGGCGGCGAGACGCTGAGGCCGGCCATCGTAGGCCAGCTCCGGTACGTCGTCGGCCTGCTGAAGGAGCACAGGCCGCCGTCCATCCAGAACGGCCTGTACGGCATCGCGGCCGAGCTGGCCCGCCTCACCGGCTGGACGTACTTCGACGCCCGCCAGTACCACCAGGCCCGCGCCTACTTCACCGAGGCGCTGCACCTGGCCAAGGAGATCGACGACCGGCAGTTCATGGCCAACGTCCTCGCCTGCATGAGCCTGCAGGCCACCTACCAGGACAAGCCCGCGGATTCCCTCGCGCTTGTGACCGCCGCCCAGGACCAGGCCCGCTCGGCCCTCGGTACCACCCCGCGCGTTCTGTCGATGCTGTCCATGCGCGAGGCGTTCGCCCACGCCACCCTCGGGAACCGCGCCGGCACCCACCGGGCGATCGGGGAAGCGCACCGCCACTTCGGGCGGATCAGGCCGAGCGACCCGGACCCGTCATGGGTGACCTACTTCGACGAGCCGAAGCTCATCGTGGACACGGGCATCGCCCATGGCCGACTGGGCGAAGCAGCAACCGCCGAGCCCTTGATCGCGGACGCTCTGCGGCGGGAGGCCCGCACCAACCAGCGAGGACGCGCGTTCCACTCGTTCTGGCTGGCACGGACGCAGCTGGACCAGGGCAAGCTCGACCAGGCATGCCACACGGCCACGCAAGCCCTGGAACCCGCGTCGGCGGTCGCCTCGGAGCGCGTGACGGGCCATCTCAGGGAGTTCTACGACCAGTTGGCCCCGCACCGGCAAGAGCCCGTAGCCCTGGCCTTCGAGGCGCGGCTGCGCGAACTCCTCCCGCCCGTCAGCGGATCGCCTCGTCCATGAGCAGATACAGCAGACCCACCAGCGATCCGCTGCTCACGATCTCCCGGCGGTCGATCATGCCCCGGATCTCGGAGAGGGGGATCCACTCGATACGGTCGGACTCGTTCTTCTCCGTGGGCGGCCCGGCGTAGGTCGCGCCGTCCACGCGGAAGACGTGGTGCTGCGAGTCGGTGATGCCGTTGGCCGGCTCCGCGTAGATGAGGGGCTTGATGGGCCCAGGGCGCCAGCCCGTCTCCTCCAGGACCTCGCGGGCCGCCGCCTCCTCCGGGGTCTCGCCCTCCTCGACCAGGCCCATGGGCAGCTCCCACGCCCACGAGTCGGTGATGAAGCGGTGCCGCCACATCATCAGGACCTCTTTGCGGTCGTTGACCACGGCGGCCACGGCCAGGTGCCGGAGCCGCACGACGTGGTACTCCCACCTGCGCCCATCAGGCTGCTGGACGTCGACCAGACACAGGTTCACCCACTTGTTGGTGTAGATCTGACGCTCACCGTGGGTCTTCCACTCCATACCTGCGGCCCCTCTCGATCAGCCTCCAGGATCGCAGACCGATCCGGAGGCGGATGCATGTTCTCCTCTTTTCGCGTCATCTTGACGAAATGCGGCGCGAGGCCCCGCCCTCCGGCTGGGGACTGAGCGTCAGGCGGACGGACCCAGGAGTGATGGCAGGGAGATCTCACCGAGGTCTCAGCCTGGAAAGCTTGGGTTGCCTACGGGTGGATGTCGGGTTGATCTGTGGCGGAGTGACGCCGGTCCTTCGGTGGACGCGCACGTGGTGCTTGCTGTTCCCGTGGTTTCTCGCACCGCCTGGCACGCATGGGGCACGACTCCTCGTGGCTCGCCTTGAACTCTCGGCCGAGGGGAGGATGGGTGAGCTGGTCGACGATCCAGGTACCCCGTGCGCTTCGTGCGTCTGCGGGACGATCTCAGCCTCGATCAGCCACCTGCGTCCGGTGGTTGGGGGCGTGGGGTGAGCGGAAGTCTTCCGGCGTGGAGTGCGGGCCGCGCGGGCGTGCGGTGGCGGGACGTAGCCGGACGCGGGCGTCGATGCCGGTGCCGGGGGCGGGGTGCAGGGTGATGGAGCCGCCGGAGGCGTCGACGAGGTGCCGGACGATCGGCAGGCCGAGACCGGTTCCGTCGTGGTGGGAGTCGGAGGAGCGCCAGAAGCGGTCGAAGGCGCGCTCGCGGTCGGCCTCGTTCATGCCAGGGCCCTGGTCGATGACGTGGAGTTCGGTGCCGGGGGCGCGGTGCAGGGTGATGGTGGTGCTGGGCGGGGAGACACGCAGGGCGTTGGCGAGCAGGTTGTCGATGATCTGTTCCAGGGCGCCGGGGATCGCCCACACGTGGCCGACCGGTGGGCCGGTGATGTCGATGGCCACGTACTGCTCGGCGGCCAGCGGCTCCCACATCGCGGCGCGGTCGGCGAGGACGGCGTCGAGGTCGACGGGTTCGGTGGTGGTGGCGGCGTTCTCCATGCGGGCGAGGGCGAGCAGGCCCTGGATCATGCGGCCGAGGCGTTCGACCTCGCCGACGGCCTCGTCCAGGCTGGGATGGGCGCGTGGATCGAGGTAGGGCTCGAAGTTCTCCAGCCGTAGCCGCAGTGCGGTGAGCGGGGTTTTCAGCTGGTGGGAGGCTTCCGAGGCGAACGCCTGCTGGGCCTTGAGGAGCTGCTGCAGGCGGGTGGCCGTGTGGGTGAAGGATGCGGCCAGACTGCGCAGCTCGGGCGGTCCGGTGGTGGCGTCGGGCGGGTGGGTGAGCTGTCCGTCGGCGAGTTGGGCCGTTGCGGCTTCCAGGGTGCGCAGCGGGCGGGTGATCCACCGGGCCAGGCTGAACGCGGCCAGCGCGACGACGGCGAGGATGCCCGCTCCGGCCAGGGCGAGGGCGCCCCAGATGCGGTGGATACGGGCGTCGACTTCGGACAGGGGGTAGGTCAGGCGCAGGGTGCCGCGGACGACGGTGCCCGAGGCGCCGGGCATGGTGACCGACAGGACGCCGCTTCCGGCGCTGTCCGTCGTGGTGGTGACGGTGGGCTGGTTGCGCAGGGCGCGGGCGATGTCCGGCTGGCCGGCGAGACTCACGCCGATGCGGCCGTGCGGTGCGGAGTCGGTCAGGACGATGCCGTGTTTGTCGGTGACGACGACGCGGCCGCCGGTGCGCTCGGCGTAGTCGCCGACCACATCGGGCAGTGCGTCGAGCCGGCCTTTCTCGATGTTCTCCTCGGTGATCTCGGCGAGCATGGACGCGTCGCGTTCCACGCTCTGCGACGCGCGGGAGGTCTCGCCGCGGGCGTAGATGAAGCCGAGAGGGATCTCCAGGCCGGCCAGCACGAGCAGGGCCAGCGCGAGGTAGCTGAACAGCAGGCGCCGGGTCATCCGGCCGCCTCTGAGGCGGTGCGGTCGCCGGGAACGGTCAGGCGGAAGCCGACCCCGCGGGCGGTGGTGATCCAGCCCGGATCGCCGAGCTTGCGGCGCAGCGCGGCGATGTGGGCGTCCAGGGTCTTGGTGGGGCCGAAGAAGTGCGGATCCCACACCGTGTCCATGATCTGCTGACGGGAGCAGACCGTTCCGGGATCCTCGGCGAGGTGGGCGAGCAGGTCGAACTCGCGCGGAGTCAGCGCCACCGGCCGGCCATCGAGGTGGACCTCGCGAGTGCGGCGGTTGACCGTCAGCGGCCCCCATGTCTGCGCGCCCGACGTCGGCGGGGGCATTTCCGGCGCTTCCACGGGCCCGGTCGGGTCATACGCGGGTGCTCCGGCCCGGCGGGTGACGGCGCGGATGCGGGCGATCAACTCCCGCACCCCGAAGGGCTTGGCGAGATAGTCGTCGGCGCCGAGTTCGAGGCCGACGACGCGGTCGGCCTCCTCGCCCCGGGCGGTGATCATGATGATCGGTACGGCGGAGCGGGCACGCAGGCTGCGGCAGACGTCCAGGCCATCCATGTCGGGCAGGCCGAGATCCAGCAGCACCAGATCCGGCGCAGCTTCGGCGTCGGCGAGTCCGGCGGCGCCGGTGCGGACGTGGTCCACGGTGAACCCGTAGCGTCCCAGGCCCTCGGTAAGGGGGCCGGCGATTCGGTCGTCGTCTTCGATGAGCAGCAACCGCATGGCGTAAGGCTCGCACAGGTGTGCCAGGGGAGTTGAAGAGTTCACGGGAAGCCGCCTGGGGCCGGGGAGACGTACGGAACGATGGTCGACAAGCGGGTGCCGTCCGGCCGCTCCGCGCGCCCCGCCACGTCCGGTGCCGCGTGTTCCGCTCGGCGCCCACGGCGTGGGGGCCGCCTCACCGGCGGCCGCAGCCGGCGCGGGCGCCGCGTCGGCGGATCAGGCGTGCGCGGCGGACCAGGCGTGCGCGGCCGACGGCGAGGGGTGGCCGAAGGCGTCCTCCGCGAAGCGGTCCCCGTAACCGACCGGCGTCGGCGTGCCGGATACCGCGGCCGTGATCGCTGTCTCCTCGGCGTCCGAGGAGGAGGCGACGGAGGCGTGCCCGGGTTCGGTCGGCACCGGGTTCTCCCTCCGAGGGCCCCAGGGCCTCTTTGTCAGCCGGCGTCCTCGGCCTCCTCGGTCTCCTCGGTGCCTTCCTTCTTGGTGTCGGTGACCTTGAAGGACTTGTCGACGTAGACCTCGATCGAGGTGCCGTCCTTCTGCTTCACCTCCACGGCGTACATGCCGGGCTTCTCCACGTCCTCCTCGGACTTCACGACCGTGCCCGGGTACTTGGCGAGCGCGGCGGCCTCGGCCTTCTGCTTGATGTCACCGGTCAGCGGAGGCTCGGTCTTGTCGTCGGTGTCACCGGCCTCGCCTGCCGCCTCGTCGCCCCCCGCGCCCTGGGCCGACTGCTGGGTGCCCGCCGCCTTGGAACTGTCGGATCCGGAGTCGGAACCACCACAGGCGACCAGCGCGAACATGAGCACGGCGCAGGGAGCGGCCAGCACGGCACGACGGGGCAGAGCACGCATCAGGGTGCCTCCAAAGACTGGGGAATCACTTGCGGTTTCAGAGGCCTGTGAGACCGGGCCTCCGGGGGACGACAACGACCCTAGAAACCCGCTGTTGAGAGACAGCCCAGCAAAGGGAGAGCGAGAGTCCAGCAGATCGCCAATCTTTCGCCACACGACGCTTGTCCGGGTTTGATTCACTTCGGCGGACATCGGCTCATCTCTTCGGCCGTGGTACCTGCGCCATGAGGAGGAGGAGGAAACCGCAGCCGGCCACCAGGAACCAGCCGGGGCGGGACGCGTGTGCGAGCGCCGCCGGGGCGGCATGAGCGACGAGGACGCCCGCGAGGGCGACGCCGAGGGCCGAGCCGACCTGTCGTGCGGTGGACGTGATCGCACCCGCGACGCCGGCGCGGCCCGGGGGCAGTCCGCCTACGGCGGTGTTCGTGATCGGTGCGTTGGCGAAGCCGAAGCCGACGCCGATGAGCAGGTAGGCGACCTGCAGCAGGGCCAGGCTCGTGTGCCGGTCGAGCCCGACCAGGCAGAGTCCGCCGGCCAAGAGGAAGACGCCGGCCAGAGTCAGCGGCACGCGTGGTCCGAGACGAGAGACCAGACGGCCGGACCAGGGTGCGCAGATGGTCGCTCCGGCGGCCATGGGCAGGGTCGCCGTCCCGGCGCTCAGCGGTGTGAATCCCCGGGTGTGCTGCAGGTAGAGAGTGTTGAGCAGCAGCGTGATGTTCAGGGCGACGAAGACGGTCACGGCGCCCAGGACGGCGCTGCTGAACTGCGGACTGCGAAAGAGCCGCAGATCCATGAGCGGCTCGGGGCGGCGGGATTCCACCCGCACGAAGGCGACCGTCGCCAGGGACGTGAACCCGTAGGCGGCCAGTGCGACGGGTGACGTCCAGCCGATACGCGGGCCTTCGATCAGGACGCCGACACCGACGCCGATGACCAGGGTCAGCAGGGCCTGCCCTGGAAGGTCGAGTCGCCGCGCCTGCGGCCCGCGGGACTCGGGTACGAACAGCGAGCTGAGCACCAGGGCGATCACGACGACCGGAGCGTTGATCCAGAACAGCGACCGCCAGCCGAGTCCGGCGAGGAGCGCACCACCGGTGACTGGGCCCATGGCCATGCTGAGCCCGAAGACCGACGCCCAGATGCCGATCGCCTGCGCCCGCTCCCGCGGGTCCGGCATCGCGTTCACCACGATCGCGAGGGCCACGGGACTGAGCATGGAGGCGCCGATGCCCTGAACGGCGCGGGACGCCACGAGCCAGCCCACCGAAGGTGCCATCGCGCAGACCAACGAGGCGGCACCGAACAGGACCAGCCCGCACTGGAACACCCGCCGGCGTCCGAAGCGGTCCGCCAGCGCGCCGGAGGAGATCAGCAAACCGGCCAGGACGATGGTGTACGCGTCCACGGTCCACTCCAGACTGCGCATGCCGACGTCCAGACCGCGCCCGATGGCGGGCAGACCCACGTTGACGATGGTGGTGTCCAGCCCCACCAGGAACATGCTCAGACAGCAGACCGCCAGCACGGTCCAGCGCCTGCCCGCGCTCAGAGAGGCCTGAACTGGGTGGGTCGTTGTCGCGGTCATGGTCCGCCTTTCACGTCCGGGAGTGCCTTCCCGGTCAGCCTCGGGCGAAGCGACCGCCACCGACCAGCATTTTTGCGAAGACCGCAAAAGAACGGAGACTGGAGGACGTGGACACAGAGCTGGAGCGGATCCTCGGCGGCATCGGTCCGCGGCTGCGCACGCTGCGCCGCGACAGAGCACTCACGCTGCAGGCGGTGGCGGCCACGACCGGGATCTCGGTGAGCACGCTCTCCCGTCTCGAATCGGGCAGACGGCGCCCGACCCTGGACCTGCTCATCCCGCTTGCCCGGGCGTACCGTGTCGCACTCGACCAACTCGTGGCCGCACCGGCCACCGGTGACCCTCGGATACACCTCACGCCTGTGCGCAAGAGCGACGGCAGCATCGTCCTGCCCCTGACCCAGTACCCGGGCCGCGTGCAGGTGTTCAAGCACATCCTCGCGCCCCGCGAGCCGAAGCTGGTCACCCACGAGGGCTACGAGTGGCTCTATGTCCTCGCGGGCGAACTGCGCCTCATCCTGGGAGGCCACGAACACACGCTCCACCCGGGCGAGGTCGCCGAGTTCGACACCAGGGAACCGCACTGGTTCGGCCCCGCTGACACCAACACGGTGGAAATCCTGCACCTGTTCGGGCCACGCGGCGACCAAGCAGTCGTTCGCGCGAAACCTACCGGCGCGACCCTGACGACCACCACGCCCCCCTCGCAACCGACACCGCATTGATCAGGACGCGGGAACGAAGGTGCGGCCCAAACTCGTTGACCTCCACGCCGTCGACCACACCAAGGAGGACTTCGCACGCTCCGGGCGGCGATACGACGTTGTCCTCGGCCTGGTCGCCCACCACTCGGTCTCCGATCTCAGGCGCGCCCTGAAGCCCGGGCACACTCGTCCTCACCGGAGGGGGCAGCCCGGGCCAATTCCTCGGCGCGATCGGCCTCATCCAGAAGGACATCGCTCTCTTCCGGTTCGTCCGTCAGCGACAGCGGCGGTGGCGACTGACCCTGCCCGAACGGCGACAGTCCGGCGGAGCGCCTCGCTACGGTCCGCCGAGGCCCGGTGGGTCGTCCCGCGTTTCCGGGGGAGCGATCAGGGCGTCATGGAGCCGGCTCGGAGACACGGTCAACACCCCGTCGTACACGACTCTTCCGAGGCATCCGGCCGAGGCATCCGACATCGTACGAAGACAGGGCGTCGTCCGAGCCACGGCACTCAACGACCCAGCACCGTAACCAAGTTGGCGTCGGGGCGATAACGGGCGGGGGCGTGGGCGAGCAGGGCCTCGTGGAGCCGGACGATCTCATGACGGGCGGTTTCGAAGTCCGTGTAGAGCATGGTCGAGGTCGCGGCGACGGCCCTTCCGGTGCCGTTCAGTGCGCTGTGCGCCGTCCGCAGGGTGTTCAGCTCGGCATCCGACAGCCGGACCGTGAAGATCGGGGGCACCTGCCATTCCGCGCCCGGTGGCGGGGTGGCCACGACACGAACGGCGAGGTGTTTCGGCGCTCTCCGGAAGGCGACGGGCGTCAGGGTGACGCAGGCGATGGTGTCCCAGCGGCCGCGCCAGACGTCGGCGCCCCCCAAGCCCGTGTTCCGGAACGTCAGACCGTCCGCTCCCACCTCGACCGTCCCCCGGCTAGGACGCCACAGCATGGTGAGGCCCGACCACAGGGACATCAGCCCGAGAAGCAGCAACGGCACCAGGAGCGCATAGCTCCAGCCGCCCGCCAGCCGCGGCACGCACCAGAAGGCGACGCCGGTCAGCACCCCGACGGTGGCGCAGCCACAGCCGCGCTTGCGGAAGTACGCGGAGTACTCCACGCGCACCGGCGCGGCGGTCGGGTCCCCCGGCTCGGGCGCCACGCGCGTCGCCGTCCCCGGCGTCGTGTCCCGTACGGCGGTCACCGCGATCGTGTCCCGTACGGCCGTCACCGTTTCCGTCGGCGCGGTGGGGTACTCCTCCTCGTTCAGCCAGTCCAGCAGTTCCCCGGCGGTGGGCCGGTCCTCCGGGCGTTTGGCCAGGCACTCCTCCACCACCTCCCGCAGCAGTCCCGCGGGCACCCCGTCCAGCCGGGGCTCGTCGTGCACGACCCGGTAGAGGAGCGCGGGCGCCGAACCCTCCCCGAAGGGACCCACTCCGGTCGCCGCGTACACGAGGATCGCGCCGAGGGAGAAGATGTCGCTCAGTTCTCCGACCCGGTGGCCGCCTGCCTGTTCGGGGGACATGAAGCCGGGCGTACCGATCACGAGGCCCGTGGAGGTGAGGGTCGGTGCGCCTTCCAGGGCTTTGGCTATACCGAAGTCGATGACGCGGGGGCCGTCGTCCGTGACGAGGACGTTGGAGGGCTTCAGATCGCGGTGGACGAGCCCGACCCGGTGGATCGACTGGAGCGCCTCGGCCAGTCCGCCGGCGAGCCGCAGCACGTCCGGTTCCGCCAGCGGGCCGTCGCGGCCGACCAGTTGGGCCAGGTCGGGCGCGTCGATGTAGTCGCTGGCCACCCACGGCACGTCCGCGTCCGGGTCCGCGTCCACGACCGACGCCGTCCAGAAGCCGCCGACCCGCTTCGCGGCCTCCACCTCGTGCCGGAAGCGTTCCCGGAAACGGGGATCGGCCGCGATCTCGGCCCGTACGGTCTTCACGGCGACGCGTCGTCCTCCCGGCGACCGGCCGAGGAAGACCTGCCCCATGCCGCCCTCCCCGAGTCTGGCGGTCAGCTGGAACGGGCCGAGTGTCCGGGGATCCTCGGGCACCAAATCCCTCATGTCCTCCCCCTGTCCCCCCTTGTCGCACCACGGCGAGGTCAATGTAGCGCCTGCCGAGGACGAAGCGGCCGGCCACTGCGGGGTGGAGCAGAATCAAGGGGGTCACTCGCCGGGGCCGTCGACATACAGCAACGGAGCCTGGCGGTCTGCCCTCAGACGAGGATGAATCCGGTCCAGCGAGCCGAACAGCGCGACGCCCAGGCGCGCTTCCCACGGGGTGTACGGCAGGGTCTGCGGGCGAGAGCGCGGGTCCAGCTGTGCGTGCCGGGCGCGAGCCCGTTCGACGGCGAGGATGCCCTTGGCGGTCACCGGCGGCAGTGGGAGGGCGCGGTACGCCAGGTCGGCAGGCCGGTGCGCGGAAACCACACCGCCGACGGTCACGGCCAGCACGGCCCGTACCCATGCGCCGTCCACGGCCAGCACCACCGCTGCCAGCACGGCCAGCACGCCGGCCGCGGCAAGTACCGGACGACGGCCGGCCGGCTCCGGCACCGGGTAGGGCAGGCCGCCCGTGCCCTGCCGGCGATCGGAGCCGGGCGGGCCGGCCGGCCGCAGGTGCCCCGTGGAGAGCAGGGCGATCTTCGTCTCCTCTACGGCGGGCAGCAAGTGGGGCGTCAGTTCCCACAGGTACAGGCCCTTCCCTGACGCAACCCGGCGCACCTCCTGCTCCAGCCCGGAGGCGGGCTCCCTGCTCGAAGCGGTGGCCGCCCAGCGTTCCGGGGACTCCGCTGTGGGTTCGGTCCTCCGCAGGACCCCGTCCGCGATCAGACCGGCCACGAGCACGTCCACCGCACCGGCTTCCCCACCGGTCAGCAGGCCCAGCTCCACCGGGCCGAGTTCGTCCTGCGCCTCGGCACCGCGCACACTCTGTCGCTGTTCCTCCGCCTGCCGCTCCCGGGCGAGGAAGCGGTGGCGCGCTCCTCGCGGCGCGCCTGGTCACATGGTCTTCCCACAAGAACACGGCCAGCAGCACCGCCAGGCAGCCCGCGAACACCAGCCAGTCAGCCACACAGCCAGTATTCCGGCCGTGCCGGCACGGGACCAGCGCCCCGGACCCGGCTCACAGGACGCCCTTCAGGAACAAACCGTTGTCCCCCGGGGGGACATGACGCCGTACCAGGTACGATCCCGGGGCGCAGCCGAGCGGAGCAAGCGGCCCGTGCGTCAGGAACGCCGCGGCGCCGGGTTCCACGGTCAAGACGCCCACGTCGCGCTGGTCCGCGCGTAGCGGCCGCCACGTCACGGCCCCCTCCGCGAGGAGGCAGTGGGGGTGCTCGTCCCACCCGGCCCGTATGATCACCCCCTCGGCGGGGACGAGCGTGCCGCCCCCTTCAGCCGGGCAGCCCGCCATCTCCACGGGGATCACGCCTATGTCGCCCTGGCGCTGAGGGCCGGACAGCAGCGGCACGGTCACGCCCCGGACAGCGGTTCCGGTCTCGTCCGCGAGGGGCCCGCCCGGCTGCGGCAGGGTCCCCAAGAGCGAGGATTCCGCGTGCTGATTCACCGTCACGTACTGGTCGCGGGTCAGGCCCAGCAGCCAGGAGGCCGCCTTGACGGGGTCGTCGAAGAACGAGTGGACCTCCCAGGCGCGACAGCACCCGGCTCCCTCCGCCTCTCCGTCGGCTCCGGCGAACTCTCCGCCGGCTCCGGCGAAGACGAGCACCCTGGCCCCTCCCGCCCCGGCCGGTCCGTGCCCCCGCACGGCCAACCATGCTTCCCATGCTTCCCATGCTTCCCATGCTTCCGTGACGGATGGATGCCCCGCCCCGGGCAGGACCAGCACTGTGCCGTTCTGGCTCCGTGCGGGCCTTCCTGATTCCTCCGGGTCCTTCCGTCCCCTGCGTGTCCCTGGCGGTTGGCCGACCCCTGTCCCGGTCGTCCTCCCCTCGCCGATGGGCCTCTGCCAGAGCCCTTTCACAGCCCGTGCCGGTCAAGGATGCTCATCAGCTTCCGCCTGCGCTTCAGTTCCCTCCGCAGGCCGGCGAGAAACAGGGTGAACGCATCCTCGGTCCCCAGCGCGCGATGGCAGTCACGGGCAGCCGACAGCAGCCGTGCCAGGCGCTCGTAGGCGTGGTCCCCCGTCGGTTCCTTCGACCGCTCGACCAGCCGCAGGTACACGCCGAGCGCCTCGGCCGGGCGGGTCTCGCGCGAGAGGTCGGCGAGTGTCTCCCACTGCCGGTCGTCGGCGCGGCCGGACGCCTCGCGCCAGGCGGCGTCCAGGTCGCCGTCGTCGAGCAACGCGTCGATCAGCACGGGCCCGCCGTACCGGCCGCCGCGCGCACGGCGGGCGTCCTCCTCCAAGACGGCCAGCGCCGCCGCGCGCTCGGCCTCCCAGCAGTCTGCAGCCCGGGCGGCGGAGCGCAACTGCCGGTAGGCGGCCAGGGACCGCTCGAGACGGAACCGGTCCCGGCGTACCGCGACCGCGTCGGCCGCCCGGCCCGCCTGCGCGTACCGCACGCACACGTAGTCGACCAGACGGCCGTCGATGTACGCCTTGGTGGCGCACTCCCGCAGTCCCCGCTCCGCCCACACGAGCGCCTCGTCCGCACGTCCCGCCGATTCCAGCTCCTCGGCGATGAGCAGATGGGTGGCCCCGGACGGGTCGAGGTTCTGCGCATGCAGGGCGACCAGCGCGTCGACGTCGCCCTCCGCCCTGACCAGGCGCTCCATCAGATACCGCTCCGACCAGCCGGACGGCCTGCGCCTGAGCGCCTCGGCCGCCAGGTGCCGCAGGCGGGCCAGTCCACTCGGCCCCAGCGCGTCGGCGTAGTCGAGCGGATCCAGGTCCGTCACGTCGTCGCTGTCGTCGAGCACCGTGCCGACCAGCCACTCGGCCAGCCGCTCCGGATCGGGGCAGGCGACTCGGCAGGCCTCCAGATGAGCCTCGGCCACCGCAGCGGCGGCCTGCCCGACCACCCCGTCGGAGTCATCGATCTCTCCGTACGCCTGCCCCAGCACGCGGAGCGCCTCCTCGGCCAGACCGACCGCCTGCGCCGCCTGCCCGTCGGCGGTCAGGGCACGCAGCGCGGCCGCAGCCTCGGCCACCTGCCGCCCATACCCAGCGGTATCGGCGTACTCGACGTACCCGTATCGGGCGAACGGCCGCGGATCGATCAGCGCGATGATCCGGTCCCGGACCGCACCGAGGTCGGACCGGGCAGTGGCTGCCCGCAACTCCAGGCGCCGGCGTAACTCCCGGTCCTCAGCGATCTGCTCCCGCACCAGCGCCAGGAGTTCGTCACGTGACAGCGCCGAAAGCCATGCCTGCAGTCCGGAAGCTCGCTCCCGCGCCGCGGCTTCCTGATGCGGAATCGTCTTCGCCCGCCGCAGCACGGTCAGCCCGACCGCCACACAGTGCTTGCAGAAGTTTCCCTCCTGCCCGTACGGACAGTCGCACCACCCCGAGATGCCCTCGCCGCCGCCGAGAGTGAGCTCCACCTCGTAGACATCCGTACCGTGCACCACGGCGGTGACCGAGCCCTCCCCCACCTCCAGCCCACTCACCGCGTCCAGATAGCCCAGCCCCCGCTCGAAGGACCGAGTCCCGGCCAGCGTCCTCAGATCGCCCTCGTCGAATCCCACCACTTTCCGCGCCACACCGGCATTCAACCGCACAAGGCGCGGTGCCGGCCAAGCTGAACGATGAGGGGACCGAGGCCCCTGCCCCAGGGGACTCGGCCTTGCCGGCCAAGGCCCGCCTCCACCCGATCGAGACAGAAATCGACGAGACGGGCCGCCCCACCCACCGAACTCACCGCACTGCCGCAAACGAGACCACCGAGTGGCCTTCGCTCCACCACTCCACCGTGCGCCGGGAACTGTGGACACGATCAGGACTCGTACCATATCTTGTACAAATCAAGTGAGAGGAGGCGGCAAGCATGTCCATCACCGCCAGCGAGGCGCGACAGAACCTGTTCCCCCTGATCGAACAGGTCAACGAGGACCACGCTCCGGTTCACATCACCTCCCGCAAGGGGAACGCCGTCCTCATGTCCGAAGAGGACTTCAACTCCTGGACCGAGACGGTGCACCTCCTGCGCTCCCCCAAGAACGCCCGCCGCCTGCTCGACTCCATCGCCGAGGCGGAGGCCGGCAAGACCCGGAATCGCGCGCTGATCGACCCCGGCGCGGAGCGTGCGTGAAGATCTCGTTCACGTCCCACGCCTGGGAGGACTACACCTACTGGGCCGAGAGCGACCGCAAGATGGTCAGGCGCATCAACAAGCTGATCGACGACACCACGCGCGATCCCTTCAAGGGCATCGGCAAGCCGGAGCCCCTGAAAGGTGACCTGTCGGGCTACTGGTCTCGGAGGATCGACGACACGCACCGACTCGTCTACAAACCGACCGACGATGAGTTGATCATCGTCCAGGCTCGGTACCACTACTGACCCGGCCCGAAGAACCATCACCGGCCCGAACCACGCAGGGCAACGCCGCCGACAGAGAGCACCCGACCGCTCGTCCCGTTCACAGCGGCGGGCCGAGCCGACAGCGCAGTGCGGGCGCTCCCATGCGGACACACCGACCGCCGACATGCCCGCCCCGGAGTCGCGGCGCCCCGGCGTACGACAGAGGCAGCACAGCGCCGAGGCCTCGCTCGGCACTTTCCCCTCACGACACCCATGGGGCGATACGGTCAATTCCGGCTACGACTCGCATGTCACCCGACCGTGTCCCCTGCGTGTCCCCTGGATCTTGGTCTGAACGTATGAACGAGGGCCGCCACCCTGGAGTGGCGGCCCTCGTTCCCTCGTTCCTGCAGGTAGAAACGGTCCTGCGTCCACCTGCGCCTGGTGGGGCGGGTGGGACTCGAACCCACGGCCGACGGATTATGAGTCCGGCGAGCGTTGAGCGGCCGTCGTACTGCCTCGTGCGATCCAGTGATGCCCCGTGCGGAACAGTGCAGGTCAGCGGCCCTTTCCGCACTCCCACCCTATCCCGTCCATGCGATCCCGTGATGCCCTCTGCGGGACCGTTATGAAGCGTTCGGGCGAGCACCGGGCGAGCAGAAGGGGCCCGCCACCTGCGGTGACGGACCCCTTCACGTTCTACTCGCCCGACAGCCTACGCGGCTTCCACGGCGTCGCCGCCCCCGCCGTCCCCAGCGTCGGCCGGCTCACTCGCTGCGGCACGCCGGGCGCGCGGCACCAGGTCCGCGGCCTTCTCCGCGATCGCCCGGTCGACGTCCTCGAGGACCTCCGTGTACGTGCCAGACGTCAGCTGCACCGACGAGTGCCGCAGCACCGTCTTCACCGCGTGCACGTCACCGCCGGCCGCGTACACGAGCGTCGCCGCCAGGTGTCGCAGGTCCCGCAGGCTCACCGGCGGCAGCCCGGCACGGTCACGGATCCGCCGGAACTCCTCGCTGACCTTCTCCGGGTGCAGCCACGTCCCGTCCGGCTCGGTCCACACCTTCCCCGTGTCGACCCAGTCCGCGACGTCCTTCCCGGCCGCGCGCTGCTCGGCCGCGTACCGGTTCCACGCATCCCGCTCGGCGAGCTGCTGCCGGCGACGCTCGCGCAGCGCGGCGACGTTCAGCGAGTCGAGCCCGATCGTCGACGCCGACTCCTCCGTCTTCGGGTCGTCCTCGAACACCTCCCACCGGTCGACCACGAGGGTCTTCGCCGGCGTGATGAGCCCCGCGTCCAGGTCGACGTGCGACCAGGCGAGCCCGACGCCCTCACCGCGGCGCAGGCCACGGAACGCGATCAGCTGGAAGAACGAGTACAACCTGCTCGACTCGGCCTCGTCGAGGAACTGCCCGAGCTGCTCGGGCGTCCACACCATCACCGGGCTGGGCCTCTCCCCCGTGCGGCGCCAGTGCGCGACGTGCTGCGCGGTCCACAGCCGCGCCTTCGGCCGCTTCCCCGACGCCAGCTCGACCCACTGCGCCGGGTTGAACGTGATCAACTGCTTGCGGATAGCCGCGTTCAGCGCGGCCCGCAGCGTCGCCCGGATGCGCTGCTGCGTCGCCGGCCCGGTGACGTGCTGGTACGGCGGCATCGCCGCGAGCTTCTCCCGCTCGGCCGCCAGCTGCTCGGACACCTCGGGAGACGGCCGGCCGCCCTTCGTGCCGGGCTTCCACCTGCAGCGCGCCTCCTGCTCGCGGCGCGCCTGGTTCTGAGCCCGGATCACCTCGTTGCGCTCGTCGATGGAGTCGAAGAAGGCCTGGACGTGACCGACGTTGAGCCGGTCGAGCTTGTAGTGCCCCAGGCCCGGCCGCAGGTGCACGCGGATATGCGACTCGTAGCTGCTCGTCGTGCGCCGCTTGGTCTTCTTCGCGTCCAGCCACGCATCCAGCCACTCGCCGACCGTCATGTCGCTGCTCAGCGCGACACCGCCGGCCAGGCGCCGCTTCACCTCGGCGACGTCGGGAATGTCCTCGCGGTCGCGCTGGACCTTCGCGAGCAGGTCACCGATCTGCTGTGCGTACTGCTCGTCACCGCCGGCGAGATCGAGGATCGCGCGGATCTTGTCGAGGTCGCCTTGCGCTTCCTTGACGCCGTCGTACCCGGTCCGGCGGAAGACCCGGCGCGTGCCGTCCGCAGCGGACGGCAGCTCCTGCCTCAGCTGGTAGGTGCCGTGGTTGCGCTTCTTGAGCTGCGGGCACTGCTGCCCCAGCCTGCGCCCGTCGTCACCTCGGCACTCGCATCGTCGCGTGATCCCGCCGGCTCGTCTGGCCCCGGCCATACGTCCCTCCCCTGCCCGGCAGCGGTCGCCGCCGGGCGTCTTGCGTCCACATCGGCGAGCAACGGGGCGACGCCCGCTGATCAAATCTCGCCGGACAGCCGACCGTAACGGTCGTGTTGTGCCGTGACAACCAATCCCGTACCGTGCGATGCAGTGATGCGCAGTGCTGCGCAGTAGTGCGTAGTAGCCGGAGGAGGAAGGCACCCGATGACCACCCACGAGGCCCTCGACGAGAAGACCCTGCGGACGGCCGACCTGCTGAGCCTGCCGCCCACCATCGACGTCGAACTCGCCGGCCGGGCCTTCGGCATCGGCCGCGACAGCGCGTACAAGCTGGTCCGCGCCGGCGAGTTCCCGTGCAAGGTCATCCGCGCGGGCCGCAAGTACCGCGTCGTCACCGCCGACCTGCGCCGCGTCCTGACCGTGCCC
Source organism: Streptomyces echinoruber (assembly GCF_014651135.1). Classification (GTDB taxonomy): domain Bacteria; phylum Actinomycetota; class Actinomycetes; order Streptomycetales; family Streptomycetaceae; genus Streptomyces; species Streptomyces echinoruber. The sequence goes on along the minus strand of NZ_BMWH01000002.1, from coordinate 302,107 downwards.
GATCCAACCACCCCACAGGGCAACGCAGCCTGACCACGCCGTCAGCGCTCAGCAGGCGCCGCGACGCTCACATCGGCCCGCCCCCCCACTGCTCGTGCGCCCGCAGACCCATCGCCGGGCGCGCACCGCGTGCAGTCACGCCCGGCCGCCGGCGAACAGCCACGGACACCGAGCAGTCCCGCCAGCCCACCGCGCGGGGAGCGGCGGACGGACGGGACCGGGTTGGCCCTTCCTCGACAACCAGGCGGTGTACTCCAACTCGGTCACGGCCGCCCGGCGGACCAGACCCGCCATCTCAGCCATGTCCAGTCAACTGCTTGAGGTGGTGTTGTGAGGTGGTGCCGGGGATCGGCGCGATGTGAGGGCCGAGGTCCAGTAGCCAGCGAAGGGCGGTGACGGCTCCGCCGCCGTGGGCGAGGGCTCCGGCGCCGAGGGGAGCGTACGGAATGTACGGGATGCCTCGGGTTCGGCAGTGCTCGACGGTGATTGCTGCGTCGTCGGGAACTGCCGGGTTGAGCTTGTTCTGGACGGCGGCCACGTCGATGACCGTGCCGGCGAGGTCGATCTGGGCCGGGGTGACCTTGGACAGGCCGATGTGGGCGATCTTGCCTTCCTGCTGGAGGTCGGCGAGGGCGCCGATCTGGTCGAGGAAGGGGACGGTCGGGTCGATGCGGTGCAGGTAGCACAGGGTCAGGCAGTCCGTGCCCAGCCGGCGCAGGCTCTGCTCGACCGCGGCACGGAGGTAGTCGGGTCGGCCGAGCGGTCTCCACACGTTCGGGCCGGGGCGGATCATGCCGACCTTGGTGGCGATGACCACGTTTGCGGGGTAGGGGTGGAGGGCCTGGCGGACGAGGTGCTCGACGGTGTGGGGCCCGTAGGCGTCGGCGGTGTCGATGTGCGTGATGCCGTGCTCGTGGACCACGCTGCGCAGCAGCGCGACGGCCTGCGCGGTGTCTGCCGGGTCGCCCCAGGTGCCGGGACCGGTGAGCCGCATCGTGCCGTATCCGAGCCGGGAGACGGTCGTTCCGGCGAGGGTGAGGGTGCCCGCGGGTGGGGTGGGGGTCATCGGTCGGCTTCCTCGACGGCGGTCAGAGCGGCTTGGATGGCGGCCTCCTGGTCGGAAGGGTGGTTGCGGACCTTCTGGTGGCGGACTGCGCCAAGGAGCTGGTGCAGGTGGGCGTCTACAGCCGCCCGGTAGTCGAGGTCGCGGTCGCGGTGCTCCCCCAGTGGCACGTCCGGGTCGAGCACGGTGGCCAGCAGCAGGTCGTATCCGGCGGCGTAGGCGTGCGCGAGAGTCCGCAGGTAGGCGTCGGCCCCGGCGGGCGGTTGCCGGTCGCTGCGTTCGAGCGCGGCGAGGTAGTAGGCGACCGGGTCGAGGGCGGATCGGTCGATCAGGACGGCGTCGGCGGCGGCGAGGGTGGCTTGTGCGGAGGCCGCGGCCGAGGCGGCGATGATCCATTCGGTGCACTCGGCGGTCTGCTGCTGGAGCTTGGGGAAGCCGAGGTCGGCGGCCTGGGCGGCGAACGAGGTGGGGGTGCGGGCCACGGTGTAGCCGTGGGCGCGCAGTTCTGTCTCCAGGCGGCGCACGAGGGTGGTTTTGCCGGTGGAGTGGGTGCCGGCGACGGCTATGCGGACGGGGGTGGTCACCACAGGGTGTTCTCCTCGTGTCGGGGGTGTCCGGGCATGCCGGGCGGGACAGCCGCGGCTGCGATCTCCTCCCAGGTGGCGTAGTGCTGGGCGAGGTGGAGGAGGAGCAGGGCGGTGGCGTGGGCGTCGTAGGCGGCGCGGTGCCGGGTGCCGGTGACGCCGTCGAGGGTGATGCCGGTGTGCGCCAGGAGCGCGTCGAGGCCGAAACCTTTGTGGCCGGGGAGAGCGGCCCTGGCGAGGCGGAGGGTGTCGATGACCCCGGCCGGCTGCCAGCCGGGCAGATGCCGGGTCAGAGCGCCGTATTCGACGCCGGCGTTGTGGGCGGCGATCCACGCCCCCTCCAGGGCGGCGCCGACCTCCTTCGCGACGGCCGACCAACGGGGAGCCGTGGCGGTCATCTCATTGGTGATGCCGTGGATGCGGATGATGCGATCCGGGATCGGGACGGGCGGGCGGATGAGCCACTGCCGGGCCCGCTCGGGGCGCACCCGGCCGCCTTCGACGGGAAAGAGCGCGACCTCGACCAGGTCGGGCGGATTGGCCCCGTTCCCCTCGACGTCGACGACGAGGAGGGGACGGGGCCAGTCGGCATACCTCACGGGCGGGGGGTTCCTTCCGAGTCCTGCCAGCCGATTTCCGCGCGGCCGTGCCGCCGCGGCCGGTGCGGGTGGCTCCGGTCGTGGACCTGGAAACCGTAGCCGTGCTGGAGGAAGTACCGGGGCTGCTCGCCCAGTCCCTCGGTGATGACCGCCCGATCGGTGATCTGCACCGGGCCGGTCGCACCGAGCTGGGCCGCCGCGCGGTCGACGTCCTCCTGAGCAGGCGCCTTCCACGCCTGCGCGCAGAGGCCGACCTGCCTCCGCGGGCAGATGTCGCACAACTCCCGGATGCCGTAATGGCCGTTGTAGTCCGCCATCTGGTGGGCGTAGGCGACCGCGCACGAGGTCTTGCGGAACAGCGGCCCGAAGGGCTGTTCCTCGTCGCTGGGGCGGCGGAAGGCCGCCAGAATGCGGGACTCCAGCGTCTCCGGCATGATCTTGCGGCGAGCGGTGGTGTCGTAGGGCTCGGGCAGCCCCATCTCCCGGTAGTAGGCAGCGATCTCGTTCCGGTAGAACAGGCCGGTGAAGACGGTGGCGTGTGCGCGGCGGCCCAGCTCGGCCGCGCGGGCGATGTCCTCGTCGGAGTCGTTCAGGCCGGGGACGATCGGCCGCCAGTACAGGATGACCCGGTAGCGGTCGGCGTGCTCGTGCAGGACCTTCAAGCTGGTGGCGGCGATGTTCGAGTCGACCGGCTCGATACCGTCGTGCTGGATGTTCGAATGCGTGACCAGCACGGTCACCTTCAAGTTCCGGTAGCTGTTCAGCGCCTGGCAGTCCTCGGGCTCGACGCGCCACCGCGTGATCACCAGGACGTGGTTGGTCAGGCCCTGCTCGTCCAGCAGCCGCAGCGTGTTGAGCGTGTGGGGCTTGACGACGGGCAGCATCGGGTCGGTGGCCTTGTTGAACAGCTGCACCGGGGTGATGTGCGGGCGGAAGTAGCGGTGCCCGATCAGCTCGGCCACGGCGTCCTCGTCGCTCATCAGCAGCCGCGGGGTCTTCATGCCCCAGTTGCCGTACAGGTGCCGGATGCAGTACCCGCACTCCAGAGGGCATCCGATCACGTGATTGAGCGAGAGCCCGGACTTGCGGTACTCGATCACGTCGGCGAGCTTCGGTGTCAGCTTCGCGATCTGCTGAGCCGTCAGCAACGGCAGCGTCCTGCTCCGGCGCACGGCAGGAGCGAGGTTCAACGACGGCGGATGTTCCACTGCGGTCTTCTCCTTGCGTTGTGGAGACTTCTGGGTGACAGGCAGCTTCTTGGCGCCCCGGCGCGGAGCGATGACCTTGCCGTGGGGGGGGGACAGGAGCCGGACGGCTGGCACCTCGCCCCACCCGGTGGGGTGGTCGCGCGGGCGGGCGGGGCGTGGCCTGCCCGGCGGCCGGGAAGGAGGCCGCGTCCGGCCGCCGGGCAGGGGTCTATGCGGCCATCGCGTCCAGCTCGGCCGGGGTTATGGGGGTGACGCCGGTGAGCCGGACGACTTCGCGGTGGGCGAGGGTCCAGCGGATCAGCGGATCGTCGTAGCCCACGAAGTCCAGCCCGTCGCCGTGCCGGTCGGGCAGCGGCTGAAGGGTGGCGGGGTCGTGGACGATGCCGGCGACGCCCCAGGCGAGGGCGGAGCGCACGAGCGCGGCCGACCAGCCCTTGCGCAGGGCCCGGCAGTCCCGGATCGCCTCCTGCGCGCAGGGTGCGTGCACGGGCGGCGCCGCCGTCCTCTCGCCCTCGCGGATGGGCCGGTCCTCGCCGCCGGCGAGCAGGAACAGGCGGCGCTTGTCGCGGGGGTCGTAGGTGTGCTCGCCGCAGACCTGGCACAGCAGCCGGTCCATCGCCGCCCGCTGCCGCAGCGGGTGCACCTTGGCCAGGTGCGCCTCGCCGACTCCGCGCGTGGCGGGCACCCGCACCCACAGCACGCCGCCGGTGCTCCGGTCGAGGTCGCTGTCCTCGTCCTTGTAGCCGATGCCCGCGCCGCCCCTGCCGTGGTGCAGGACGACCGGGGTGGTGCGCAGGGGTTCGCTGGACCAGGCGGCGATGAACGGCACGTGCAGGCCGTCCGGGGTGTAGAACTGCCGGGGCATTCCTTGTCCTTGGGCGTCGTGGGGACCTGCCGCGGGGAGGCGAGGGGGTGCTCCCGGCGGCCGGCGGTGGGGTTCCTCCGCGGAGGCTGGGTCGTCACGCCGCCGGAATCCCGGGGGGCAGTGGCGGGTAGTGCCGGCGCAGGCCCTCGGCGAGCTTGCGGCGGGACAGCTCCACGATGAGGGCGTGGTGGTCGCTGAGCCCGGTCATGTCCAGCACGGTGACCGTCTCGACGGCCTGGACGGACCAGGCATCCAGATAGGCGCGGTCGATGCGGCTTGCCCCGCCCTGGTCGGGCCGGTTGGCGCCGGCGGTTGCTGCCAGCGCGCCGGACTGGCCCAGGTGGTGCGCGGCGTACCGGGCGGCGTCGTGCATCCCGCAGTCGTGCAGCAGCTCGTCCAGGAAGGTGCAGCTCTGCCACGACCCGTCGGGCCGCTTGAGGGCGCGGTGGCGGCGGTGCACCACGTCCGTGACGGCCGGGGAGTCCCAGTCGATCTGCGGTACCTGCTCGCCGGCCGGGAGGGGGTATTCGTTGGTGTCTCCCAGCAGCCAGCACGCCGCCCACGACCGGCCCGGGTCGGCGCCGTGCTGGGCCTTGACCTTGTCCACCAGGGCCGTCAGCTCGTAGGCCTCCGCCTGCCGGCCCACGGGCGAGCAGAAGGAGCTGTGGAAGGCGGCGCTGAGGATCGGCACGTCGGGGGCGTCGGGCAGCGTCAGCACCACGTGGGCGGGCGGTGTGCGAAAGACTCTCGGGTGGTGGCGCTGGGCGCGCACGCGGAAGGTGGATTCCCGGATGAGCACCCCGGTGGGGTTGCGGCCCTGGCCCATCTCGGCGCGAAAGCCCCGCATGCCCAGCATCTCCTGGGCCGCGCGCCAGCGGCGGTCCGCGGCGGCCTTCTCCGGCTCGGTGGCGTCGGGCCTGCTCTGCGAGTACGTCAGCTCCGTCATCCCCAGCCAGTCCAGCCGCCGGGGTTTCAGGACCTGCTCGTACGTGGTCCGCCACCGATCGGGCAGCACCCCGGGCGTTTCCTCGGGCCCGCCGTCGTGCTCCAGGTTCACCAGCCCCAGGCGGATGGTGTCGTTCATCGTCAACGCCTTCTCCTCGTCGTGCCGGCCGGGTCGGGGTTCGGTGGGGGCTACCGCGCGGTCGTGGGCGCCGTGGTGTGGCGCTGAAGGGCTGCGGCGACGTCCACGAGGGCGAGGTGGCTGAAGGCCTGCGGGAAGTTGCCCACCTGGCGCTCCAGGTGCGGGTCCCACTCCTCGGCCAGCAGGCCGACGTCGTTGCGCAGGGCGAGCAGCTTCTCGAACAGCCGGCGGGCCTCGTCCACGCGCCCGATCATGGCCAGGACCTCGGCCATCCAGAACGAGCAGGCCAGGAAGGCGCCCTCGTCGCCGGTCAGGCCGTCCACGCCCTTGGCGTTGCCGGCGGTGGGGTAGCGCAGGATGAAGCCGTCCGGGGTGGACAGCTCCCGCTGAATCGCCTCGACGGTGCCGATGACCCGCTTGTCGTCCGGCGGCAGGAAGCCCACCTGGGGGATGAGCAGCAGGGCGGCGTCCAGCTCGCGTGAGCCGTAGGACTGCGTGAAGGTGTTGCGCTCCTTGTCGTAGCCCTTGGCGCACACCTCCCGGTGGATCTCCTCGCGCAGCTCCTTCCAGCGCTCCAGGGGGCCGTCGGCGGCCCCGGACTCGACCAGCTTGACGGTCCGGTCGACGGCCACCCACGCCATGACCTTGGAGTGCACGAAGTGGCGGCGCGGGCCGCGCACCTCCCAGATCCCCTCGTCGGGCTCGTCCCAGTGCCCTTCGAGCCACTCGACCAGGGCGACCTGGAGGTCGGCGGCGGTCTCGCCCACCCCCAGGCCGGCCCGGCGGGCGAGGTCGAGGGTCGCGATGACCTCGCCGTAGACGTCGAGCTGGAGCTGGCCGGCGGCGCCGTTGCCGATGCGCACGGGGGAGGAGTTCTCGTAGCCGGGCAGGTGCGGCAGCACGGACTCCGGCAGGCGCCGCTTGCCGGTGATCCCGTACATGATCTGCACGCTGGCGGGGTCTCCCGCGACGGCGCGCAGCAGCCACGCGGCCCACGCGCGGGCCTCCTCGCGGTAGCCGGTGCGCAGCAGCGAGGACAGGGTGATCGCCGCGTCCCGCAGCCAGCAGTAGCGGTAGTCCCAGTTCCGGGCGCCGCCGATCTGTTCGGGCAGCGAGGTGGTTGGGGCGGCGACGATTCCGCCGGTGGGCGCGTAGGTCAGGGCCTTGAGGGTGATGAGCGAGCGCACCACCGCCTCGCGGTGCTCGCCCTGGTAGGTGCAGTGGGAGATCCACTGCTTCCAGTAGGCCAGCGTCCGCTCCAGGGCGGCCCACGGGTCGATGCCGGGCGGGGGCGCCTGGTGGGAGTCGCCGTAGGTGAGCGTGAAGGTGGTCTCTTCGCCCTCGGAGAGAGTGACGTCCGAGCACAGGGCGCCGTCGTGCAGGCGGGTGGGCGCCGGGGTGTCCAGCCAGAGCGCGTCCGGCCCGGCCACCAGGCCCCAGCGGCCGCCGACCGTGATCCCCCAGGGGCAGGCCGAGCCGTAGTCGAAGCGGGGCCGCAGGCGGGAGCGGACGGTGACCCGGCCGCTGACCGCCTCCACGATGCGCACCACGCGCGGGGTGTGGCTCTCGTGCTCGGCGGGCGGCATGAAGTCGGTGATCCGCAGCGTGCCGTCCGGCGTGACCCAGGTCGACTCCAGCACCAGGGAGTCGTCGACGTAGCGGCGGTGGGTGGCCGGCACGCCGTCGCCGCGCGGGCCCAGCTGCCAGGAGCCGTGCGCGTCGTCCCCGAGGAGCGCGGTGAAGGCGCTGGGGGAGTCGAAGCGCGGGAAGCAGGCCCAGTCCAGGGAGCCGGTCCGGCTGGTCAGGGCGGCGGTGTGCAGGTCGCCGATGAGGGCGTAGTCCTCGATACGGTGAGACATAGGTGGTGATTCCGTCCAATGCGGGCGTAGTGCGGCTCGTGGATGGGGTGGCACGGTCAGCCGGAACAGCCGGCCGGCGGGGTGTCCTGCGCGGGCCGGGCGAGGCACTGCGCCAGGCGGTGCGCCTGGCCGATGGTCAGGTGGACCGTGACGCGCTCCGGGGCGTGCGCGCAGCCGGGCTCCGCCGTCACCGGGACCACGGAGCCGACCGCCCCGGTGAGGAGCCACCGGAGCCGTTCGGCGAGACGGCGCAGTCCGCGCCGGCGGGTCAGGACGAGGTCGTCGCCGATCCCGGGCGCGCCGAGGAGGGCAGCGAGCGTGACCGCCGAGCCCAGCTCGTCGTCCGGCAAGGCGAGTTCGACGTGCGTCTCCAGGACGGTGATCTCGCCGGTCAGGCCGTGGCCCTTCAGACAGTCGTCCAGGTGGGCAGCGGCGGTGTGGGCGCCGATGTACGGGTCCAGCAGGACGGCGATGCACCGGTCCACGGAGGCGGCTGTGCGCAGGGTGAGGACGATGTCGTAGACGTCGTTGAGCGCGGCGGTGCCCTCGATACCGGCACCGGCCAGCCACGCGGTGGCGTCCCCCACGGTGCGGTCGAACGGCGCCTTGCTGCTGAGCACGGTGACCTTCAGGGCGGCCCCGTCGTCTCCGGCGTCGACCCGCGCAGCGAAACGGGCCTTCTCCAGCGCGTCATCGAGCACCTGCCGCCGCAGGACGGCCGGCTGCCCGGATGCCGCAGTGTCCGAGGCCTGGCTCTCGGCGGCGGTCATCGGCTCGCTCCGGCCGGTGCTGCGGTGCCCTGTCGGGCGCCCAGCAGTTTCCACGCGTGCGCCAGGGCCATGAGATGGGCGGCGTTGGCCGCTTCGGTCTTGGCGAGCAGCCCCTTGAGCACGCGGCGAAAGCTGCGGAAGTCCACGTCGGCCATGGGTTTGTGGTGCGCGGCGAGGACGTGCAGCAGCCGCAGCTCCTCCGGGCTGAGAGGTGGTGCCGGCCGCTGCACCTCGGGCGGGGTGACCTGCCGTGAGGTGAGCAGAAGATGCACCAGGAGCGGGCGCGGGCAGCGGGGCGGGCAGTGCAGCTTGGCCCGCATGCGGTAGAGGCGGCCGCGGACCGTGTGCCGCGACAGGCCCAGATCGGCGGCGATCTTGCCGGGGCTCAGCCCGCGGACAAGCAGCTCGGCGACGCGTAGCTCGCCGGGCGTGAGCAAGCGGGGCGGGGCGGTGGTGGGCATGGCGGAAATTCCTATGCGGCAATTGGACAGGCGGGCGGGCGGGGCGGTGTAGCTCGTCGAGGGCGGAGGCTGGAACCCGCGCGCGGCAGCGGTAGCGGGGACGGGCCGCCGCCGCGCGCGGGAGTCACACGGTGCTGGCCGCAGGATCGGGCTGCGGCCGGCTGAGGCCGGCGGCGAGAATCTGGGACCACTGGGGGGTGTCCGTGCCCAGGGCGGCGTCGGCCAGGCGGAGGCGCTGGACCTCGCCGGTGCCGGCGGGCGCGTAGGTGCACTGGACATCGCGCCACAGCCGTTCCAGGGGGTAGTCGGTGTCCAGGCCGCGGGCGCCGTGCAGCTCCATGGCGTCCTGGCCGGAGCGCACGGCCCACTCGTGGCTGAAGTATTTGGAGTTAATCAGCTCCGTGTCGCAGGGCCGCCCGTCGTCGAGTAGGGTCACGGCCTCGTAGACCAGGCCGCGGGCGGCCCGCAGCCGGCCTGCCATCGCGCCGAGGCGGTCGCGCAGCACGGGCAGGTCGGCCAGGGTGGCGTCGTAGCGGCGGCGCTCTCGCAGGAACTCGGTGGTGAGTTCCACGATCGCCTCGTGCAGGCCGAGGCTGAGGGCGGCGAGGTTGGGCCGCCCGTACAGGATGCTGCTGCTCTGCGCGACGTGCATGCCTCCGCCGACGATCCCGAGGACGTTGGCGGCGGGGACGCGCACGCCGTCGAGGTCGAGGCGGCCGAAGGAGAAGCCGTGCAGCCCCAGCGCGGGGCGGTGGGGCCGCACGGTCAGCCCCGGCCGGTCGTGCTCGACCAGGAACGCGGTCAGCGCCTGAGAGGTGCGCACACCGGGCGGGGCGGTGCGGGCGATGACGATGTGCGCGTGCGCCAGGTCGGAGTTGCCGACGCGGGCCTTGCTGCCGGTGAGCACCCACTCCTCGCCGCTGCGCTCGGCGGTGGTCTGGATGCCGCCGAGGTGCCCGCCCGCCTCCGGCTCGGTCACCGCGATCGAGAACAGCGCCGTGCCGCGCGCGGCCTGCGGCAGCCACCGCGTTCTCTGCTCGTCGGTGCCGAAGTGCAGCAGCGCGGCAATCGGGATCAGGCCGGCCTGCAGGATCGCGGCCGCGGCGCCGGAGACGGTGGCGAGGCGGTGGATGAGGAGGGTCTTGGCGACGTGGCCGGCACCCATGCCGCCGTACTCGGGCGGGATGGTCACCCCGAACCAGCGCTGCTCGGCGAGGATGCGTGGCACGTCGCGCTCGACCCGGCCGGGCGAGTTCTCCATGCGCGCCACGAGCGGGGCGATCTCGTCGCGGGCGACGGTCTCGACCTGCCGGCGCAGCGCTGCATACCCGGTGGCCGAGCGTGGGACGGGTGTGGTGGGCATGGTCGTTGGCTCTCCCTGGGGTGGTCGCAAAGGGTGGGGTGCGGCCGGATCCGCGTACGGGGCCCGGTGCCGGTGGGCGGGTCAGGCGGCGGGCGTCCTGCCGGTGATCACCCTCAGGACCGTGTTGCGGCCGCCCGCGACGATGTCCAGCAGCCGCCGGGAGTCCTCCAGGCGGCGCGGTTCGGGGTCGACGATGCACACGGTGCCCAGGGTGAGGCCGCTCTCGGCGTGGATGAGGGGCGCGCCGTAGTAGGACTGGATGCCGATGGCGTCCACGACCGGGTTGCCGGAGAAGCGGGGGGCGGCGTGCACGTTGTGCAGTGGCAGGGCCTTTTTGCGCCGGACGACCTCCGGGCAGTAGCCGTGCCCCAGGTCCATCGTGCGCCCGACGATCGGGTGACCGCTGCCCTGGGGCGGGTTGTGCAGGCCGACGAAGATCTGCTCGTCCAGGAACACGTTGACCATGGCATGGGTGAAGCCGGCGGCGGTGGCCATCTGGGTGGCGATGGTGTCGAAGACGGCATCGGGGCCGGTGGGGATGCCCAGGCGGTCGATGAGCTCCCTGCGGGCGGCCAGCTCCGCCAAGTCCCGGGCGGTCTCGGTGCTGGCGGTGCCGGTGCCCGGGGTGAGCAGGCTGGCAGGCGGGGTGATGGCGTCGGCGACCGGCCGGGCGGGCGCGAGGCGCGGGCCGGGGGCGACCGGCCGGGCGGGCGCGAGGCGCAGGCCGGGGGCGGCCGTCCGGCGCGGCAGCCGGGGCGGGGAAGGCTGGTGGGTCATCAGGCATCCAGGAGGGTGGAATCGGTGGAGTGGGCGGGGCGGGCCAGCGCGGCGGCCAGGGCGTGCTGGACCAGGGTGAGCAGCACCGCGGCGACGGAGGAGGTGGCGCGGGCGTCGCAGGCCACCACGGGGGTGTTGGGGCGCAGGGCGAAGGCGTCGCGGATCGCGTGCTCGGGGTAGCGGTGGGCGCCGTCGAACTCGTTGACGGCGACCACGAAGGGCAGGCCGATCTGCTCGCAGAAGGTGGCGGCGGTGAAGCTCGCCTCCAGGCGGCGGGTGTCGGCCAGGACGACGGCGCCGATCGCGCCCGCGGCCAGGTCGTACCAGATGTCCAGGAAGCGGTCCTGGCCCGGTGTGCCGAACAGCAGCAGCTCCAGCGGCACCGGCACGTCCAGGGAGAGGCGGCCGAAGTCGAAGGCCACCGTGGTGGTGGTCTTGTGCTCCACGCCGGTCAGGTGGTCGGTGGCGGCGCCGGCCTGGGTGAGGTGCTCCTCGGTGGACAGCGGTGGGATCTCGCTGACGGCCCCGATGAACGTCGTCTTGCCGACGCCGAACCCGCCGGCCACCACGAGCTTCATGACCGCCGGGCCGCCCACCGCCCGCAGCGCGCGGCCCGCACCGCCGGACCCGGGCCGCTCACCCGGCCTGGGGGTACGCATCGGGGAATCGGGTCTTGAGACCGGCAAGGACTGCCTCCAGCAACTTCACGGACGGGTCGTTGCCCGCCGCGGGGTCGGACGAGGGGATGTAGGCGGAGTCGGCGGCGGGGACGGGGACCCGCAGGGCGCGCGTGTCCAGCAGGTCCGAGACGAGAATCCTGACGGCGCTCACCGGGCGGCCGAGGGTGCCGGCCAGCTCCGCCACGGAGCGCCGCCGGATCCGGCACAGCACCAGGATCTGCTCGCACTCAAGTGGCAGTGCGGGACCGGGCCGGCCGGGGCCGAGCTCCAGCACCGTCTCCAGGCGCAGCCGGTGACGCGGGCGGGTCCGGCCCCCGGTGAGGGTGTAGGTCCGCACGAAGTCGGCCACCTCCACCGACGCCCCGGCGGATAAGGGCTTGGGCCCGGAGTGCGGCCTCACCGCTCGCCGTCGCCCTGGCGCACGGCGGTGACCATGTGGGGCGCGAACCGCTGCACCAGGCGCTGCATCTCGAAGCCGATCTTGCCCGCGTCCGCGTCCGGCCGGGCGATCACCCCGAGCACGGTCTCCACCGAGCCCCCGGCGCCGAGCGGCTGGCTGGGGAAGGCGTTGGTGGCGCCCGCGCTGACGACGAAGAACAGGTCGCTGTCCCGCTCGACCAGCACCTGCTGCACGGGCGCGCCGCGGCCGGACAGGCCGGGCAGGTTGGCGGCCAGGGAGGACAGCCCCGAGAACGCGGCGGCCAGAGCGTCTGCCGCATCCCGCCCCAGGCCGCTGCTGGAGACCAGCCTGATCCCGTCCCGCGAGGTCAGCAGCGCGTGCTCGACGCCCGGCTCGGTGGTGAACTGGTCCAGCAGCCAGGCGATCTCCTCCTGCGGGCCCTTGTCCCGCGAAGGGTGCGGACTCATGTCGTAGGTCATCGAGAACCACTTCCGTGAAAGATCGACAACTCGCCCCTGTTCGGGACGCGTGGGGCTTAAGGGTGCTGGTGCGGGCCGCCGCCGGGCGCCGGCGGCTGCGCGGCCTGCTGCCCGCGGCGGAACGCGGCGGCCAGACCCGCGGTGGCGGGACGAGCGGGGGCGGCGGGCCGCGCGGACGGCGGCGGCAGTTGCTCGGGCTGCCGGCGCGGCAGGGGCGGCGGGCCCGCGGGCGCTGCCTGCGGCCCCGACGCGGGGTCCTCGGCCTGGGAGGCGGCCGGCGCGGGCCGGGCGGCTGGCGCCGGGGGCGCCGCCGGGGCCGGGCGCGGCGGCTCGTCTGCCGCGGGCGTGGCGGCGGGGATGAGCTCGGGGGGCTCCAGTTCCACCAGCAGCCTGGCCGGCACGATCACCACCGCCGTGGTGCTGCCGGCGGCATTCTGGTGCAGCTCGACCCGCATCCCGTGCTGCCGGGCGATCATCGCTGCGGTGAGCAGGCCGATCTGCCCCTCGCGCAGTTGGGTGCTGAGGTCCACCTCCTGCGGGGCGGCCAGCAGGCGGTTCAGCCGGGCCCGCAGGTCATCGGGTAGGGGCACCGCGCGGTCCTCGACCTCGATCGCCAGTCCCGCGGGCACCTCCTGGGCGCGCACCTGCACCTGCGTGTTGGGGTGGGAGAACTCCGTCGCGTTCTCGATCAGCTCGGCCAGCAGGTGGGCCAGGTTCGGACCCACATAGCCCGGCAGCGCCAGCCGGATCCCCGCGACGCCCGCCGCGACTCGCACCCGCGCATACTGCACGGTCTCCGAGACCGCCCCGCGCAGCACAGTCACCACGCTGACCGGGGTGCGGGTGCTGCGCAGCGACTCACCGCCCAGCACCCCCAGGCTCTCCAGCAGGCGGCGAATCCGCGTCATCAGGTGGTCGAGCTGGAAGAGGCCGTGCAGCAGCTCCGGATCCTCGGTCCGCCCCTCCAGCCGGTCCAGGCCCTCCAGCGCCCGGCTCACCAGTGCGTGCTGGCGCCGCGTCAGGTGCCGCAGCAGCGACCGCAGGACCGCGGACTGCGACCGCTCGTGCACGTGGAACAGCGCCCGCACCGCCTCCGCATGCGCCCGGATCAGGGCCGCCTCGGCCTGCGCGGCCAGGTCCCCGCCCACCGCGCGCGCCGGAGCGTCGGGCAGGGCGGGGCGCCCGCCGCGGCACAGCTCCTCCGCTGTCCAGGCCGCGGCCTTCTCCAGGGCCTCCGCCGCCTCCATGATCCGCTGCCACTCCGCCGCCCGGGCCCGGCACACCGCACCCGCGGCCGCATCGGCCCGGCGCGCACCGACGAGCGCCGCTATGAGCATCCCGCCGGCGAACGCAAGCACGAGATGCCCCGTGGAGAGCTGGAGCAGCCGGCACACGGCGACGACCGCGCCCAGCACGGCGACCGCGGCCACGAGGGACGCCGCCACCGCCGAGCGGATCTGGTCGTACACCAGCCGTTCGACCGGCGACCGGCGCGCACCGCCCCGGCGGTGCGCGCCGGGACGGGCGGGGGACACGGGGTCAGACATCGAGTTCCTCAACACTCAGGTTGGAACAGGGCAGGGTGGTGGGCACCTGGCACCAGGCCATCGAGCCGTTGGAGCTGAACCCCCAGGTGCCCTTGAGGTCCGCCAGGAGCGCGTCGACGAGGAACAGGCCTCGCCCGCCCACGGCCTCCGGGCCGGCGCGCTGGGGAACGGGGACGGCCGACGGCGTGCGGTCGTGAACCTCCAGGCGCACCCAGAGGCACGTCGGCATCCAGCCGCGTACGAGGAACTCCTCGCCCCGGCCGTGCCGGACCGCGTTCGTGCACAGCTCGGAGACCACCAGTTCCAGAACGCCGACCTGCGGCTCCGGCAGTCGGCAGTGCTGCCGGGCCCACGCCGTGCATGCCTGCCGCGCGACCCGGACACGGGACGGCTCGCAGGGCAGCGCTATGTCGAAGGCCGGCAGGTCGATCGGTGGAGCGTCCTGGAGCCGGTCCACGGCCTGCTCTCCGGCAGCTCTGGAGGGCATACGGGTACTCCCTGGTCTGTGCCCGTTCCCCACGGAAGGGAACGGGGAGCGGGCAGCGGTTCCTAAACGGCTGTCGCCGTCATCACGTCCTCTGGAGGGCGTGCAGGAGCGACCTGACGGCCGACGTGGTCCTACGCAGAGAAGGCCGCTGTGTGGGACCGAGGAGGGCTTGGGCTTCTGTGATGCAGCGTGCGAGAGGGACGGGGCTGGTGAGCAACGGTGTTCCGCCGGTGAGCTGCTCGACGTCGGGCGGCTCCAGCCACTGTGCGAGGTGGCCGGTCGGAGCCGGGGCGGGCACGAGGATCATGTGTCCGGCGCTGAGACAGACAGGCCGGGGGCGTCGCTCGGGCCACTGCGCGGTACCCACGAGACGGGGCCAACGAACAGCGGTTCCTACGGGCACCAAGACGGCCGCGGAGCGCAGGGCCGTGAACTGCACGGCGGGACCGAGCGGCTGCTCGTACTCAGCGAGGAGCCGGTACGCCGTGTCGATCAGGGAACGGTCGGCCATCACGACGTCGAACGTCATGCCGCACTGGAGCCGCCGAGGGAGGTGGGGGTTCTCTCGCCACCGACTAACCGAGGTGTCCGGATCCGAGGTCGCTGCAGCGAACCACGCGGACAGTGCCTCGGCTTCGACGGCTTCGCGCGTTTCCATGAGCCCTCCCGGAATCACGGCGGCACACACGGTGTGTGCGGCGTGACCTAGTGCAGCGAAGACGCCGGGATGTGAACAGGTCTTTCGGCCGGAACTCTTCCGGTCCCTTACCGGCCCCGCACCGGCCCTTTCGCCGGTCCTTTCCCTCTGACCAGGGCTTTCTGTTGACGAATCCTCACGTACCGCGGCCGAAGTCGCTACGGTGAGGCGGAAGCCGGACGTCGAGGGGTGGCCATGCGTGAACTCATGCGGTTACGCATCCGCACGAACCGGACGCAGGAGGACGTGGTTGAAGAACTCGGCGCCTTGGCCAGGCGTCTCTACGCCGAGCGTCGCATCCGCAAGGCGCCCACGTTCAGTGTCCGCCAGCTGAGGAAGTGGGAGACGGCAGACGAACCCCCGTGGCCGCACCCCGAGGCCCGCGCGGTGTTGGAGGCTTACTGGAAGCGTCCCGTCGAGGAGCTGGGGTTGCGGCCGCCGCTGCGCGACCGCAGCGACCCTCAAGTCCTCACCCCGGTACCTCTGCTCGGCCAGGACTCCCCGGTCGACCCGGTGTTGGCCGCCGAGAGTTCGAGCGCCCTCAACGATGAAGCACCACCACCGTGGTTGACCGAGACCACCACCGGTACGAATCGGTCGGGGGCATGGCGAATCTCGCCGGACGAAGTGCAACTGCTTTCCGAGGCCGCGGACGACAACTACGCGATCGATCAGCAGTTCGGCGCTGGTCGGCTGTGGCGGCCGACCCGGGCGCACCTTCTTTGGACACACCACATGATCGATCGGGGTATCTACGACGAGCCCTTGGGACAGCAGCTCCATGCCTTGGCTGGGAAGCTCACCACATCGCTCGGGTGGTTCTGCTATGACGCCGGTCTCCAGACGAAGGCCCGTCAGTATTTTTCCGAGGCGCTGAACGCGGCCAACTACACCGGCGACGACGTGCTGGCCAGCCGCACGCTGGGCAACATGGCTCGACAGGCAGTCGACCTGAACAAGGGTCGTGAGGCGATTCGCTTCGCACGGTTGGGCCAGCGGCATGCGGAACTCTGGAACGCGCCTCCCCGTGTCACCGCTCTCCTCGCGATCCGCGAGGCGCAGGGCCACGCCCGGGTCGGAGACGCCTTCAACTGCGAGGCTGCCATCAAGCGGGCCTGGCAGGAGTGGGAGCGTGGAGAAAGCGACCAGGACCCGGACTGGGTCTTGTTCCTCAACCTTGCAGAGCTGACCTGCCTGGAGGGAATGTGCCGTCTCGACCTCGGCCAGACGGATCGTGCGCAAAAGCTCCTCGCTCGCTCCGAAGCACTGCAAGACGTCGCCCACTCCCGTAACCGGGGTATGTGCCTCGGCCGGCTATCGGTTGCGGCGGTCGCGAACGGTGACGTCGACCACGGAATAGCGGCCGCGTCCGCCGCGCTCAGGCTTGTCGAGAGCGGCGTGTCTTCCGCGCGGACGGTCGCTCAGTTGAAGATCGTTCATGACGACATGCTTCTCCACCACCGCGCCCGCGGAGTGGGGGACCTACTGGAACAGATCCGCGCGTACGTCGCGTGAGCAGAACGAGGAGAGTGAGTACACACCGTGGACCTTGGGTTCCAGCGGCATGATGCAAAGTCGGCGAAGGCCATAACCTCCGAGCTGGTCGACGTCTACGCCAAGGTGTACGACGTTCCCCCGTACATCGGTGACCCGTTCTTCTCAGTCGAGTCCTTCCGGTCCAGGCTGGAGGCTGCTTACGACACCGAGGGATTCGAGACCGTCACTGCCCGGCTGGACGGCCGGATCGTCGGATACGTGCACGGCGCAACACTGCCAGCCGACAAGCCGTGGTGGGTCTCCCTCGGTAACCGGCGGCCCACCGAGCTGGTCGACCTAGCCGGCGCCGGCGGCATCTTCTGGCTCCGCGAGCTGATGGTGCTCCCCGAACTGCAGAACCGGGGACTTGGCCGCCAAATCCACGACACGGTGATCGCGGGCCGCACGGAGAGGGTCACCGTATTGACCTGCATCGTAGGCAACGAGCCCGCCCACGGTGCATACCTTCGGTGGGGGTACACGATCCTGGGACAGATCAAGCACGCTCCAGAGTCGCCCGTCTACGACGCGATGTACCTGCCCTCCTGCTGAGACACCGGAACGCACATGACGCACACGATCACCAGCCCCGCCCCGGTCCCGGAGACCTCTGGTCGCCGGAACCGACTCTCGCAAGACCCCGACGTGCTGTTCTGCTACGGCACGCTCCAGTTCGACGCCGTCCTCAAGGCCCTGCTGGGGCGGATTCCGGAACGGGCCCCAGCGTGCGCCCCCGGGTATCGCGCCGCCGCGCTCGAAGGCCGTGTCTACCCCGGACTCGTCGTCAACAGGTTCGGAGGCGCGGCGTCCGGGGTGGTCCTCACCGACCTGAGCAGCGAGGAATGGCGCATCCTTGATGCGTTCGAGGATGAACGGTACGACCTACGGGAAGTGCTCCTGTCCAACGGCACGTCCGGCTGGGCATACATCTGGCCGGGCGGTGACGTACGGGCGGAGGACTGGGACGCGACCGTGTTCGAGGCCCGCCATCTCGCGGCCTACGCCGCGCGTTGTGCCCGGCTCGCCCCCGGCCTGGCCGCGGGCGAGCCGAAGGACAAGTAGGCCAGCGGGCCTCAGCCGCCGTCTTCCGCGTGACCGTCGACGTCCGCCCTGGCTACGGGCGTTGTCAGCGCCGGTTCGTACCGTTACGCCATGCACGCCTGCCCGCGGCCTCACGGCCAGCTCTGCCTTGCCCTCGCAGACGTCAACGACCGTATCCGCCGGCTCATGTCCCAGCCCGTCACCCCGGTCAACGCCGCCGAGCGTGCAGCGCAGTACCAACGCCTCCTCGAGGAGTGGGGCGCGCTTTTCCAGAACGACGTCGGGCCGACCGCGTGACGTCACCGCCCCCGTCGGCGAGCAGCCGAGCAGGGGCGGGACCTACCGAGTAGCGCCAGGGGCGGACACCGCCCGGCGGCCGGGGCCGTCAGCGGCCGGGGTGGGCCTGCGCGAAGTGGTCGGCGATCGCGCCTTCGACGCGCGCCCGGAACGCGGCGCCGCGGACTTCGGCGCGCACGGCGAGCGCCTGTCGCCACTTCTCGGGGTCGGCCGGCAGGACGAGCGGCTCACGCTCCTCGCGTATCGGGTTCTCGTCGTGGTACCAGCCGCAGCCGAGCGCACACGAGAACCGCATGGTGCCGCCGAGCGGGTGCGACAGC
Organism: Streptomyces echinoruber; assembly: GCF_014651135.1. Lineage (GTDB taxonomy): Bacteria > Actinomycetota > Actinomycetes > Streptomycetales > Streptomycetaceae > Streptomyces > Streptomyces echinoruber. The sequence goes on along the minus strand of NZ_BMWH01000002.1, from coordinate 283,990 downwards.
GGATACGGGAATTCGGGCATCGGTATCGTCGACAGCTCGGGCGCCGCTGCGGCAGCCTCACGCGCGGCCAGCAGCTCGGCGAGTCCCTCGCTCGGCGACGGCTTGGGCAGGCGGGCGAACCACTCATCGAGGTCAGATGCGTCATCCATACCCGCCAGCATGGCAGAGCCCCCGCCCCCCGGAGCGGGGTAGGGACGAGGGCTCAGTCCAGGGCCGTCAGCGCACGAACAGCGCGATGATGGCGGTCGCCACGCCCGCGACGCCAGTCACCGCGCCGATCGTCGGTAGCGGCCAGCGCCGCGTCTCCAACGCGACGAGCCGGGCTTCATCCCGCTGCTGCCGCGGCGTCTCGCCGAGTTCCAGCAAGCGGATACGCGACTCGTGATCCGACAGGTCCCTCTTGATCTCCCGGTTGTCCTCAAGGAGCCGGTCGAGCTTGCCGTCGATCTGGTCCACCTTCCGCCCGAGCCGCTGCACCTCGGCGTAGGTCTGCGCCGGCGAGATGTAGACACCGGGGTCCGGCGGTTGCGTGGTCATGACCGGCTCTGCCGGATCAGGTCGGCGACGTCGTCCGTCGACCGGTACCGCGGCGGCCGCGCCCAGCCCAGCAGCGCCCCGGCCGCGCCCTTGACCCACGCCGGGCCGCCCAGCTTCTCGGCGAGCCGCTCAACGAGCCGGAACAGCACGTAGTAGGAGCCTGCGACGGCGAGCGTGACAGCTGTCTGCGCCGTGTCGCTGCCGAGGCTGAACCCGAGGTGGGTCAGGGCAACGATGATCCACCCGGCGACGAGCGGCACCACAGTACGCAGAACGGAGGGCAGCAGCATCAGGACTCCTTGAAGATGAGCGCCTTCAGTACGGCGCTGGTGATGGTGACCGGCACGCTCGACTGGTTCAGCAGCCGCACGCGCATACCGCGCCCGGCGGCGAGCTTCCCGGTCAGGGGCACGACGCTGTACGTGCCGCCGGCCGTGCCGGTGATCTCGCTGATCGGGTGGTCGGCCTTGTGGGTGTCGCCCTCGTACTCCGACGGCCGGACTTGAACGACCTGGCCGACGGGCAGCCCGGAGAGGGCCAGGGCGACGCTGCCGGTGAAGCGCGCGGCGCCGCGCACGAACACGCTGCCGCCGGCGGCGTGGCCATCGGGCTCGTCGCTCCACTCGGTGGTGAACTCCACGCTGTCCCAGGAGCCAGGCTTCAGCGTGAACGGCTTGGCCAGGCCGAGGTTCACAAAGTCGGGCACGGCGTCGTCCTCCTTCGGGGGCTGGGTCTGGCCGTTGGCACGCGCGACGATCCCGGGGAAGACGACCTCGCGGAACTGCTGCACGCGGGCATCGCCGGGGCACGTGTGGCCGTCGGGGTTCCACTCCGGGAACATGCGGTGGTAGCCGTAGCCGGGGTCGTCCCAGGTGCGGCACAGCCTCAGCGGGATACCGTGCTCCTGGTGCAGCCACACGCCGAGCCGGATCAGCGTCTCGACCTGCGCCGCCGTCCACGGATCCGACGCCTGCAGGTTGGAGGCCGACTCCAGCGACACGGCGCCGGTGCCGTCGGCCCGGCGGTTCGCCGCGGCGTTGGCGTCCGCGCGGGTCTGCGTGCCGATGAACTGTGCCAGGGCGCCGTCGTAGCCGAGCCCGAAGTGACTCTCAAGGGCTGTCGAGTCGCGCCAATACTCGTACGTGCGCTCGGGCGTCCACGGCGCGACGATGCTGTGCACGACGAACTGCGTCGGCCGGATCGCCGGCTGCACATCGCTCTCCGGCTGGAGCTCCAACTTCTTCGCGAACGGGCACCAGGACATCAGTCACTCTCCTCGGTCGACGCGGGCTCGTCGGTCGGCGGCAGATCGGTCTGCTCGTCGGGCTCCGGCTCGGGCGGCGGGACGTAGCCGGTGATCCGCGATGCCGTCTCGGGCGGCAGGCCGAGCGCGATCAGCGCGAGGTAGTCGAGCCGCTTCTGCTCCGTCTCCGCCGCGCGGGTGTCCTCGGCTTCCTGCGCGCGCTGCGCCTCGATCGCGGCGAGCCGCTGCTCGTACTCCTCGCGGGACAGCAGGACGACGCCCTCGGGGTGCGTGATGGGCCCGTCGCCAACGACGGTCCGGGCCGTAATGGACCCGTCCGGATACAGGTAGTAGAACGTCTTCTCGTACACGGCGGGCCCCTAGGCGGTCGGGAGGGAGATCACCCACGCGCGGAGCGTGGCCTGGATGCGGGAGTAGCGGGCGCTGCCGGAGCCGCGGCCCATCACGATCGACATGGTGTGCGTGCTCGTCTCGCCCGCCGTCAAGGTCAGGTTCGTCAACTTGTTGACCTGCGCGTGCGTGCCGGTGATCGTGCCGCTGCCGGTGTTGCCGAGGTGCACCATGTCGTCGGTGTCGATCCCGTACATGCCGCCGGAGTTCGGCGGCAACGTCAGGTCGATGTCGACCTCCTGGAACAGCAGGCACAGCGCGTCCCGGCACGGGTCCGGGTTGACGATGCTCAGCTGAAGCGTGGCGACCTGCTGCTCGGAGACGGTCGGCACCAGCGCCGGGCTGGCCAGGGTGTTGTTCAGGGTGTTCTGCTGGAACCGGGCCCGCGCCGGGGGCTCGCTCCGCAGCACGCCGGTGCTGTCGCAGTAGACGCCGGAGGCGAGCGTGTCGAGATCACACTCGTACGGCCACGAGCCGGTGGCCACTCGGATCGGGTTGCTCGCCGAGCCGTTGCCGGTCAGGCCGCAGCCGGCCGACACCGTCGCCGCGCCGGTCGGTACGAACAGGCCGCCGTCCGGGGCGAGGATGAGGTTGTTGCCGGCCTGCTCGGACAGGTCCGCGCTGACGATGCCGGTCGCGGGGTCGTAGTCGAGGCCCGGCCCGGCCGCGATGCAGGTGCGCACCTGGCCGCAGTTCGTCTCGGCGTTCACCACGTACGGGTTCGCGGGGCTGCCGCTGCCCGTCACGTCCGTGTTCTCACCGGCGATGACGACGCAGTTGCAGCCGCCTCCGCCGCACTGGCACCTGGCCAAGGTCACCGCTCCTTGTGGTGTGTCCTTGGCCCGGCCCACAACCAGCGGCTACCGAAAGTCTAGGGCCCGGCGGGGACCTGCCAGGGCCTTAGCCGTACAGCTCGACGATGACGACGCCGTCGTTGCCCGTCGCGCCATCGACCGCGCCGCCGTACGACAGCGAACCGCCGGCACCGCCGCCGTAGCCGCGCGGGCCCGAGCCGTCCGTCTCATACGCGCGTGACTGACCGCCGTGGCCGAGGAAGCTGTCACCGCCCGAGCCGGAGATCCCGTTCGCGCCGTTCAGGCGGACCGCAGGCCCGCCCGAACCACCGCCCATCGCGATCTCTCCTTTACCGGCGAGCGGCCCGTTCGCGCCGGTCGAGACGTCCATCGCAGTGCCGCTCGTCTGGAGCGCATGCCCGCCCTCGCCGCCGTTCGCTGTGACCAACCCGCCGAAGCTGCTGCCGCCACCGGCGCCGCCGCTGGTGGTGGCCGTCCCCGCGGCGCCGCCACCGCCGACGACGATCGTCTCCGACACGCCGAGCGCGGAGGCCTCGATCAACGACTCGCTGTATCCGCCGCCAGCGCCGCCGGGCCGCACGATGCACTGGTCGGTGTTGGCGTTCGCGCCGGCCGAGCCGCCGCCCGCGCCCTGCACCCGCACCCGCACGCGGGCCAGCCACGGGTAGTCGGCCTTCTTGAAGGTGTAGGTGCCGGGGTCGTCGTAGACGAGTACCTGCCGAAGTCCCTGTGTGCCGGGCTTCAGGCACAGCTCGCCGGTGGCCGTGTTGACGGTGAAGTAGCGGTCGCAGGCGCAGGCGCGGGCCATGAAACCCCTCCGGGTGGCGTTCGGTGCCCGGCCCACAACCAGCGGCGATCTTCAGCTTACGGCTGGCTGCCCGCTCGCCGTGAGGTGAACCTGCACATCGGCCCCGGCGGGGGTGAGTGGGAGCAGGCCGAGCTCGGCGATCGGCTGCGTCTGCCACACGCGGACCGTCACGCTTGTCGCCGTGACCGCCTCAAGGGCCACGGTCACGGTGCGGTCGTCGTCCGGGGCCGGGTCGACGGCGAGCGCGGTGATGACCGGCGGCCCGGCGAACGGCGCCGGGAGCGCCCACACGGCGCGGCCGTCGCTGCCCGTGGTCACCACCGCTGCGGCCGGCGGTGCGCCGGGCGGGCCGGGCGGCCCCGGCTCCCCCTGCGGACCTGGCTCCCCCTGCGGCCCCGAGGTGCCCTGCGGGCCGCGCGGGCCGGGCCGGCGGCCGGTGCGGTCCAGGTCGCGCAGAATGCCCCCGAGCGGATTGCCCGGCAGGCGCCGCGCTGCGGGCCTGTACGCCATCACACGTCCCCTTCCGCACTGACCGTACTGACCGGCCCGAGCTGCACCTTGACCGACTCGCCGTCGCCGTCGGCCGTCACATGCACGCCGGTGATCTTCATGCGCTGCGAGATGTCCCGGCACGTCGTCGTTGTCGCCAGGTCGATACACCAGCCGGGCACGAGCCGCTCCACGTCCACGCCCGCGTCCGGGGAGAGCGTGACCTCCTGGGTGTCGATGAACACCGGCACCGGCAGCGACGCGTTCAGCCGGGACTGGGCCGCCGCCTGCGCCGACGCCTGGTCCTTGATGCTGGTGTCCTGCACGACGCGCTCGATGAGCCCGTAGTACGGGTGCACGCCGCCGGCGACGCCCTTGACGCCGCTCGCCTCGTCGCCGTGCACTACCCACCGCGTAGCGAGCGCCGTGCCGTCCTCGGAGACGCTCAGCCCGTCCGGCAGGTCGGCATCGGTCAGCAGGCCCACGCGCGCACTCCACCCGTCGGGCATGAGCAGCACCGAGTTGCCGACGACGGTGAAGTCCATGCCCGCGTCCGCGAGGTCCTTTAGGTGGTCGCCGCTCTGCCCGGTGTCCTCGGTGTACTCGCGGCCCCCGCTCACACCCGCGGGGGCCAGGACGTTCACGCTGTGGCCCGGGTCGTCCGGTGCGAGCGCGTCGTCGACCAGCCAGGCCGCGATCTCGGTCAGGTCCGTGTCCGTGAACGCGCGCGTGGCGTGCGGGGTGCGCGTGTTGAGCACCGAGATCAGGTCCCCAGCGGTGACCTCGAACCGGCCCAGGCTCCACTCGCCGGTCAGCACCGGCCCGCCCCACACGTACCGGCCGCTGCGGTACAGGTGCAGCCAGTGCCGCCACGAGCGCACGCCGCCCAGGCTCGCGCAGCAGTCGAGATCCGGCTCGACGACGACGCGCGCCGTCGAGGCGTCGCTCAGCACGCGGTACCACTCGACGTCGGTCACCGTGCTGAGGTTGGCGAGGATCGCCCCGCCACGGTCGGCGATGACCGCGTGGTACTCCGCGGCGCACCCCAGGCCGGCCATCACGCACGCCCCGAGATGGACAGCGACAGCGACGCATCCGGCGACGGCGGCACGAACGCGTCCGTCTCCAGGCACAGGCAGAACTCGGCGCAGTTCAGCACGGGCCAGGTCGGCGGCGCCCCGTCTCGGCCGTAGACGGTCGTCGCCGTCGAGCACTGCCGGTTGCAGTCCATCGTCGCCCGCCCGGTCTGCCCGTCCAGCAGCAGCTCGGCCCCGGCCGGCAGGAACGCCACCTCCCACCGCGCGTACGGGTCGCAGCGCTTCTTCTCGGCGAGCTGCGCGCAGGTGAGGCCCTCGTCCGCGGCGGTGCGCTGGTACAGGCTGATGGTGAGCCGCCGCAGGTCCGTGGTGCCCGCGAAGACGTTGATGACCGGCACGTCGTCGATCCACCCGGATCGGTTCGACAGGTCGATCTCGTAGCACTCGGCGTTGGTGGCGAGCGCCTGGCAGAAGCACGTCTGCGGCATGGTCGGGACCGGCGGGGCGGGCGGCACGCAGGACGGATCGGCGCACAGGTTCTGCGTGTCGACGCACGGCGCCAGCCGGCACGCCCCGTCGGCGCAGGCGCCCGTCGAGTCGTGCAGGCACCAGGTGATGCACTGCGAGTCGTCGTCGGCGGGCAGGTTGACGTCGAGGAGCGGCACCTCGTCCGTGTATGCCCACGGCGTTGCCGCGGTCAGCGTGAACTCGACGCTGACGATGTCGGCGCCGATCGAGCAGCGTCCCCCGCCACACGAGCCGGTGCCGGCCCGGCCGGTCACCGCCGGCCCCGAGGTGAGCGCCACCCGCCGATAGGTGCGCCGATGCGCCGCGTTGAACTGCTCCGGGGTCATCTCCTCACCCGGGCAGCAGTCGTACATGGTGACGCAGTCGCCGCCGCACTGCGATCCCGTGCAGCCCTGCAACGCCTGCGTGAGGAACCGCAGCCCGAACTCCACGCCGCAGCACGTCGCGCCGAGGAGGATGCCGCTGACGACGATCTCGCGGGGCTGCACCCGCGCCGGGCCGAGGGATCCGCCGCCGGTCACCGCGGTCGTGACCGAGCGTCTCACCGGAAAGTCGTCGACGCCCTCGACCTGGAGGACGAGGAACCCGGCGAACTCGGCCGACGCCGGATCATCCGGGTCGTACCACGGCGCTGGCGACGCCGGGTCGTCGGGCGTCGTATACGGCTCGTCGCCGAGCACGCCGGCCGTCAGCGTGTCGCAGGCACAGATGTCGTCGCCGCTGTCCAGCGGCGAGCCCACGGTCCGCAGGTACTCCCGCAGCCGGGCCGTGTTCGCGATCTCGACACCGCCGACGCTGATGTAGTCAGTCAGCAAGGGGGACGCTCCTCATCGTCGTGCTGCCCGCCGCCGCTCACGCCAGTCCCGCCTGGGCCAGGCGCCGCATGACGATGCGGGCGGTCTGCTCGGGGTCCTGCGCGGCCGTGACGTTGAAGTTGTTCGTCACACCGCCCCCGGCCGCGGCCGCGGCCAGAGCTCGTGCCGCCTGCGTGCCGCCCGGCCGGCGCGTCAGCCGCACCGGATCGCCCCCGTCGCTGATCGCGGCGAGCATCGGACGCACCTCCGGGCCGGGCATCTGCCGCGGCAGAGACGCCAGCGGCGCGCGCACAGCATCGGCGACCGCGAAGGCCGCCGCCCGCGTCATCTTCCGCACGGCGGCGAGCCGGCCGAGGAGCCCAACCTGGAGGCCCTGCCCCGTCAGATCGCCGATCCGCGCGAACACCCGCGACGGCGAGTGGATGCCGAGCGCCGAACGGATCGCCTTCTGCATCCCCTTGGCGATCTCCAGCATCAGGTCCTCGATGTCCTTCTGCTGGCCCTTCAACCCGCTCAGGAACCCCTTGCTGGCCTGCTTGCCCGCGTCGAACAAGTCGTCGGCGGCGTCCCGGCCGAGCTTGTTCGTCGCCGACACGAGCTGCGCCTGCAAGGAGTTGATCCGCTTCAGGCTGGCCGTGGACTGGCTCGACAGGAACTGCGCGAGCTGGGCGCCCTGCTGCGGGCCGAGCCCGATGATCTGCTGCAACAGGTCCTTGCGCAGGCCCCGCTTGGACAGGTCGTTGATCTGCTTCGTGAACGACTTGACCTGCCGGAGCGCCTGGTCCAAGCCCTCGACGATGTTGAACCCGTTCACGCCGGACTGCGTGAGGTTCTGCAGGGAGAACGACTGGAGCGCCGAGGCCGCGGTGTCGGTGGCGAACTTCTGCGCGTCCGCGATCTTCTTCGCGATCGCGTCCCGCTGGGTCGCGAGGCTGGTGAGCCGCTTGTTGCCGTCCGCGACCAGCTTCAGCAGCCGGTCGTCGAGCCGCGTGTTCTTGCCCTTGAACGCCGCGGTGATGTCCTTGGCGATCTTCTCCGTGGTGGCCTTGATCTGCGAGGCGGTGCCGGTCAGGCCGATGATGAAGCCCTTCCCGGTGTCCTTGCCGATCTGCATGAACACGCGGGACGGCGAGCCGATCTTCAGCACGCTCTTGGCCGCGCTGATCGCCGAGGACACGACCGTCTTCGCCGCGGACACCAGCGAGCCGGCCATCGCCTTGACGCCGTTGATCATGCCCTGGACCAGATCCCGGCCGACGCTCGTGAGCGCGCTCGCCGCGCCGGACAGCGCTCCACGCACCCGGCCGGGCAGGCCCGCGAAGAACACCACCGCCTGCGTGCCGAAGTTGCGTGCGGCGCTCATGCCCGCGTTGCCGGCCGACCGGAACAGCGACTGCACCCGGCCCGGCAGGGACGCGAGTACCGCCACCGCCCGGCCCGGCAGCGCGGCGAGGAATCCGGCGACCTGCGAGACGAACGACGTCGTCAGGCTGCGGGCGCGGGAGAACGCCGACGTGAACAGCCCGCCGATCACCGACGCCAGCGACGACAGGGCGCTGAGGACCATGCCCGGCACGCGCGTGAACAGCAGGATGATCAGGCCGATCTGGACGCCGATCACCGTGCCGACCGCAACCAGCGCCCCGTGGAAGAAGGAGGCGAGCAGCCCCGGCAGCGCCGACAACCCCGCCATGATCATTCCGGGTAGGCCGGCGAAGAACGCGACGACGCCGTTGAACGCCGACACGAGCAGCGAGCCGAGCGTCGACAGCCCGGCCATGATCAGAGACGGCAGCTGGGTGATGAACGTGACCACCGACGCCAGCCCCGTATACAGGCCGGTCAGCGCGGACACGACGGTCGAGATGACCGGCACAACGACGCTGATGGCCGCCCACGTCGCGAACGCCGCCGCGACCTGCACCACGGGCGCGAGCAGGTTCACGATCATCACGAGCAGCGGGGACAGCGCGACCGCGAGGTTGGCGATCGCCGGCAGGAGCGGCATCAGCGCCTGCATCACCGCGGTGAACGCCTGCACCAGCGCCGGCAGGACCGGCAGCAGCGCACTGGTCAGTGCCTGCACAACCGGCACCAGCGCGGCCGCGACCTGCGCGAGCGTCCCCGCCAGCGTGGACATGAGCGGCGCCAGGTTGGCGACGAGCTGGGCCAGGGCCTGCCCCACACCGGTCGCGAGCGGCGTGATCGCCGTCACCAGCGACACGAACGCCGCCCCGAGCTGCGGCAGCACCGGCATCAGCGCGGCGACGAGTTCCTCGACGACGGGCTGCAAGGCCACCACGACGGCGTTCAAGGCGGGGGCGAGGGCCTGCGCGAGGACAGCGACGAGCTGACCTGCGAGCGGCAGCAGCGGGGCGAGCGCGGTGACAGCGTTGCCGATCGCGGCGCCCAGCGGCGCCAGCGACGGCCCGATGACCGACAGCCCGGCCGCCAGAGACGTCGCCACCGCTTGCAGGCTCGGCGCGATCGCCGCGAGCGCCGGCCCCAGCGAGCCGATCAGAGAGGTGATCGCCGGGCCCAGGGTGGAGAAGATCGGAGCGAGCGCGGGCGCTATCTGCCCAAGCTGCGTCACCAGCGCCGACAGGATCGGCCCGAGCTGCGTCGCGATCGTCCCGATGGTCGCGAAGATGTTCCCGACCGCCGACTGCCCAGAGGCGGTCTTCAGGAATGCCGCGACCTGCCCGGTGATCGTCTGGAGGTTCGCGAGGAACCCGCCGCCGGCGTCGCCAGCGGCCCGGAAGACGCTGGAGAGGATCGAGCCGATGTTCTGGGCGATCCCGCCGAGCTGCTGAAGCACCGTGAGCGCGGTCTGGATCCACGACAGGCCCTTGCCGGCCTTCGTGGCGTTCTCCAGGAACGCAGCGAGCCGGTTGACGAGCCGGTCGAGCACGCCGCCCAGCCCGTTGAACGCGGGCAGCGTCGACGACACGAACCCGGAGATCGCCTTCAGCAGCCGGTCGACGCTGTCGGACTTGATCCCAGCGATCTCGGCCTTCAGCCCGGCGAACACGCCCTTGACGAGCTGCACGGCAGACGCCGACTTCGCGAACCCGAGCACCGACGACGCCAGCCGCCCCAGCTCGCCGGACACGGCCGTCATCCCCGTCTTCAGCGGCCCGCCCAGGGCTTTCCCCGCCGCCTCGATGTCCCCCTTCAGCGGCTTGAAGAACGCCTGCTGCACGCTCGACTTCAGCGAGTCGAGCGCGGGCTTGAACGCCCGCACCTCCTTCGCCGCGGACCGCGCGGCCGGGGTCAGGTCCTCGAGGGACTTCTCGAACTCCTTCGCATCACCGGTCAGCGCCGCCGAGAACGCGTCGCTGACACCGGCCACGGCCAGCCGCAGCGTGCCCAGCGCCGCCTGGACGCCGAGGAACGCGGCCGGGAACGCCGCCACGATCCCCACCGCGGGGGCGAGCGCACCGGTCAGTGTCGCCACGCCCTTCGCGGCCCCGACCGCCGCGATCCCGAAGGCCCCCAGCTTCAGGCCCTGCGCCAGGACTCTGCCGACGCCGCCTGCGATCCCGGCCAGCCCGGCCAGGGAGCGTGTGAGCCGGTTGGTGTCGACGTCCGCGTCGACGTTGACGTTCGGCGGGCGGTGCCGGCGTATCCGGTCGTCGAGCCCGTCCAGGTCGGGGACGACCCGGATCGACACCTCTTCGTCCGCGAGAGCGGCCCGCAGCCGCTCCATGAACACGCTGACGTCCGGCGCCACCGGGATGTCCAGCGAGTCGACCCCGGCCAGCCCACTCAGCAGCCGCGCATCGAACCGGGACAGGTCCGGAGACACCGGGATGTTGATGGAGTCCAGGTGCCGCAGCTCGCGCAGCAGTGCGGTATCGAAGTGGGACAGGTCCGGGTCCACCCGGATTTGCACCGCGACACCGCGAAGGCTGTTCTGGATGCTGTTGCGGATCTGCCGCGCGATGCCGTTCGTGGCCCGGTTCAGGGCATTCTGGATCCGCTGCCCGAGCTGCTGCGCGTCAGCGACGACCCCCCTGTCGTCCAGGTCGATCGTGATGCGCGCGGAGCCGTAGTCCTCGTCCTCGCCGGCCACCGGCAACCCCGCTTCCGCGTGTGGTTGCCCGGCCCTGAACCAGACGGCTCCGACCGCCCCGTGCTGCGGGGCGGTCGATCTTCAGATTATCCGCTAGCGGCCCGTCAGCCGCGCGTCCTCACTTGCCATCGCAGCTATCAGCGCGCGAGCGTCACCGAGGCCCATCCCGGCCGGTCTCGACCGCCCAGGCGCCCCCGCACGGGCCCGGTGGCCCTTCGGCGGCGCGTACAGCTCCGCCCGCTGCCGGGCCCGCTCGCTGTCGTCCTTCGCGCCGGCCGCAAGCTGCGCCTCGGCCGCGTTCAGCATCCGCTTCAGCGGCCACTGATGTGGGTCGACGCCCTGGAGAGCGAGGGCGCCGTCCCACTCGTCCCACCAGGCCGCGACCTGCGCGCAGAGCCGGAAGACGGTGTAGTAGGGCGCCCCCCGCCCCCGTACAGCTCGACGACCGTCTCAAGGATCTCGACGACCGCCCGCGTCGGCAGCCGCAGCGCGTCCCGCACCCGCGCGCCCGGGTGCCCGTCGGCGAACGCCTGCGCCTCGTCGAGGTCCTGGAACGACTTCAGCGCCTTCCCGTCCTGGACGACGTCCAGGCGCAGGAAGAACTCGGCCGACTTCGGCAGCATCTGCCGCGCCAGGAAGACACGCACCGCACGCATCGTCCTGCGCAGCACCTGCGGGTCGGTGGCCTCGTCGAGGTTCTCCAGGTCGACGCCCTTCGCTTTCTGCGCCTCGCTCAGCTCGACGTAGGCGTCAACAAACTCGTCGCCGTACACCTCCGGCTGCAGCTCCAGCTCGTGAGGGCCTACCTCGATGATGTGGGGCTCGGTGTTGAGCGCGATCGTCTTCCGCACGGGTCATGTCCTTGTCTCCCGCTCCTCGCCCGGCCCTCAACCAGTCGGCACCCACGAGGGTATCCGGACACCAGAACGGCCCCGCACCTGCGTGCGGGGCCGTTCTGGAGCGTCCCCTGCCCGGCCGTGACGCCAGCGGCTCAGGAACACGCCAGGGTCATGACCTCCCAGCGCGACCGCCATGATGGCACGCGGCCGCGGCAGCCGGCCGCGGATTCAGCGGCCCAACCGCAGCGCGCGGCCCAGGAAGTTGTTCGGGCGCGTGCCGGGATGCCGCACCAGCCGGGTGAACACCACCTCCCCGCCGACCTCGAACCGCAGCACGCCGCCGCGCCTGCGCGGGCGGATCAGGTGGGGGCGGGTGCCGTTCAGCACGTAGTGCACCGCCGGGTGGTCGCAGGTGATGACGCCCTCAAGACCGCGGGGCCCCTCCTCGATGTGCCAGTCGACGTACCGGCCCATCGACCCGGGCGCCTCCTGCTGGGCGATCCGCGCCACCCTCGCGGTGCGCTCCCTCAGCTTCCGCTCCACGCGGCCGCCCCGCATCCGCAGGAACCTGGCGATCCGCCCGGTCTCGATCCTCACCTCGACGCTCACACCGGCACCCCCGCACAGGGCAGGCACGGCGGCAGCGCCACCGTGACGGTCTGCTCGATACCGACGCAGCCGCCCTGCGGGCCGACCGTGCGCTGCTGACCGAGCACGAACCGGCGGCCCCGCCGGCCTTCGGGCGCGGTGTGCGGCAGGCAGCACAGCAGCGCGTTGTAGACCGTCAGCGCATCCACGTGCAGGATCCGCGCGGCCTCCCGCAGCTCCTCGCAGCCAGGCGGGCAGCCCTCTTCGGTGGGGACCGGCGCGCACCGCAGCACCGTGATGACCAGCTCGACCGCGGTGACCGGCGGCGGCTGGCAGTTCCGGGCATCCCGCACCGTCTGGTCCTGCTGGGGGAAACTCGACACCGTCGACGGGAAGATGCGGGTCACGTTCACCGACAGCTGCCCGCCCGTGTGCTCCGTGCACGGGTCCTCGCAGCCGTCCCAGGCCGGAAGGCCCGGGACGACGCAGCGCCGGCAGTCCGGGCAGCCAGGATGCCCCGGAACTTCCTCGGCCACCTCGTCGAGGGCAGCGCACACGCAGCCCAGCACCGTCTCGGCGAGTTCATCGATCGCCAGCGGACTCAGCGCCATCAGGGCCTCACGGGTTTGTAGTGGTGCGGGGCCGGCGGTAGTCCACCGACCACACGCGCGACACGGACGGCTGCCGGTACGGGTTCACCGCGACCAGCCACGAGTCGACCTCGGGCAGGCCCGTGCGCAGGTCCGCGTACATCGCGGTCGGGTCCTGGAACTCCAGGTCCACGCCCTGCCGCGACACTCTGCTGACGTTGCGGTTTCGCTGGAGGTTGCAGCCGCACGAGGCGCCGCCGCAGCCCTTGACGAGGTGGCACACCAGCGCGGAGAACGCCGCGATGGCCGCCTCATCCAGCGGCAGCCCCATCCGGTACGTCACGCAGAACGTCCCGGCCTCGCCACACGGCGCCGCCATGTCCTGACAGTCCGGCCAGCAACCACCATCCGTGCGGACGAGGAGACCCGCCGCGTCCACCCGGTACGCGGCCGGGTCGAGGGTCTCACCGCCGATCTGCACAGACACGATGTCGTGCACCGGCCCTTCGAGCCGTACCTCGCACAGCTCGGTGCACGAGCAGTCGGAACGGCAGCCGCACACGCGGGCGTTGCGCCACTTCCCGTCCCTGCCCAGGTACGGGATCCACGGGCCCGCGGTGCCCCACCGCACCGCGCCCGCGTAGTCGTCGAGACAGGAGCGACGGCACGGCCTCACCGTGATCGGGCACAGCGGCCCCCAGCGTCGGCCGGATAGGGCCCAGAGTAGGTTCGTTGCGACGCGCCGCCACTTGTCGATCTTCTCCTGCGGGGTGTCCTCGGACAGCTGGCAGCAGTCCGGCTCGAACGGCCACGGCTCGCACGGCGTGGGCTGGAGCGGCATCAGGGCCTCCGAGGAACATGGCGCCAGGCAGCCGCGCGGCGCCGGGCCGGCGCGGCTGCCCGCGGGCCGGACACGAACCCCACCGGGTCAGACCGGGGCGGGAACGGTCGCGTACTCGCAGGACGGCACCGGCGGTGGCGTGGTCGTGATGAACGTCCGCCGGTGGCACTGGTCACCGAGCGGGGTGAGCATCGGGCCCGGCTTACCCGAAGCGTCGGCCGGCTGCACGTTGTACGGGCCGACACCCCACGCGCCGCCCGCGCGGGTCGAGCCGGTGACCTGAAGCGTCACCGCCTCCGATCCGATCTCCAGGTCGCCCAGCAGCCCGTTGCTGACCCACGGCAGCAGGAAGTACACCCACTGCCCCTGCGCGCCGTCCTCGCACTCGTTGCCCAGGACCTCGGCCCACAATTCCAACGCGAAACCGCTGTCGCACTTGATCGAGCAGGTGTCGAAACCGATCGGCTTCCCGTCCCAGTCCATGTAGACCGGATTGCCCGTCAGGATCTCGATCAGCTCCGGGGAGACACTGAAGATGTTCAGCTCCAGGTCGAACCCGCGGAACGTCGGGCAGCCCTTCTTGTACCCGCACACGCGGCCGTTGGCGGCCTTGTACTCGATGTCGTCGCCGTCGTCCGAGTTGACGTTCATCGCCAGGCTGCTGAAGCAGTCGAAGACGAACCCGTTGGGGCCCGGGACCGGGTGACCGCACTGGTCCAGTCGCGTCACGCGCATCACGTCCCCGTTCGCGATCAGGGGGCAAGACATGGGCCGTAGCTCCTCTACTCGCAGGAGCCAGGCCCTCAACCATGCGGCGCCACCAGTCTAGCGATCAGGAGTTCGAGATAAGGGGCCATAGCGGCGCGGGCTCATCCCACACGCCGCTGTCCTCATCGTCGGCGCCGCAGCACCCGTCGTATGAGAGCGCCATCACCTACCGTCCTCCGGCTTGGCCTTGCGACGCCCGCCGGCCGCCGCGGGGGTGCGGCGTGCCCGCGTCTTCGCCGGGGCCGCCGCCCCGGCCCGGCCGCTGTCGTCCTGGGCGTCGCCGGCGACGACTTGGCCGCCGGGCGGCGGCTGGCCCGGCACCGGCTCGCGCTCCTGCGGCCCGGCCGCGAGCTGCTCGTCCTCCAGCGGAGACCGGTACCGGTGACCGTCGACCGTCGCACCGATCAGCAGCTCCTCGGGAACGAGGGTGAACAGGTCCGGCGGCACGCAGAACTCGCTGTGGGAGCAGGTGTCCACCTTCGGGGTCTGGGCGACCGCCCACTTCGCGAACGCCGCCCGCAGGTGCGGGGCGGGCTTCACCCTGATCGTCAGCAGCACGTCGAGATCCTCACTGCCGCCGCCTCGCAGCACGCCGTCTCGATGACGGACGTCCGCTCGGCGAGCACGTAGCGGTCGTTCAGGCGGGTGTCGATGCTCTGTGCCTCGCTGGCCGGCAGGAGGTCGAGCGGGCCGCGCCGCACCCGCACCGGGCCGGTCACGTAGATCCAGGCCTCCCCGGGCGGGGCCTGGGCGCAGGTCGCACCGCCCACGTTCGCGGCGTAGCCGGCGCCGAACACGACGCCGTTGCCCATCAGCGTCTCCGGACACTGGGTGTCGCGGGTGCGGGTGACGACGTTGCAGCAGCCGAGCAGCGCCGCAGCGCCAGCCGGGACGTGCAGAACGCCCTGACCGCCGTAGTGCTCGGCCAGCCAGCCTTCCAGCGCCGCGATGCCCTGCGCGGCCTGAAGTGCCCCGCTGGCGGGGGTGAGGTCGTTGCCGGCGGCCAGGGTGCACAGCGCGTTCACCATGAACCACGCCTCCAGGGCGCGCTGCTCACCCATGCGGATCGTCTCCGTCACGTGGATGAACGCCTCGTCCTGCGTCATGCCGAACGTGGAGCACGTCACGCCGGCGTACACCGTCACCGGGTCGAACTCGCACACCCCGGGCCGGTCGAACACCTTCGACGCCGGATTCGGTGCGGCCGGGGGCGGGCAGTCCCGCTGCCAGGTGTGCGCCTCCGCGCACGACAGCGGCACCATCTGCGTCCCGTTCAGCTCGTGCAGGTCGGTGACGTCCACGACCTCTACGCACCCGCCGAGGAGGCCGTAAGGGCTGGGGTTGCCGCGGATCGCGGCCACCGTCTTCGAGGGCCCTGCCATCTGCCTCACGTCCTCTCACCTGGAGGCGCAGCCCCGGCCGGGCAGTAGGCGCGGGGCTGCGCGAGGAGGGTCGGGTCAGGCGGTCGGGCAGGTGGGGGTCAGGCGCGGGCCCACGGAGCCGTCGGCGCAGACCGGGATGGTGACGCGGCGGGACTCCGGGCCGCGGTAGATCAGCGCGTTGCACGACTCGAACCACAGGGCGGTCATGTCGTTCGTCCGCAGCAGCGTGCTGTCGTGCACCACCCCCAGGTTGACCTCCGGGCCGCGGCCCATCTGGAACGCGCCGGCCGGGTACAGCAGCACCTCGACCTGGGACGGCCAGTCCGTCGCCGGCGCGGTGCCGCCGATCTCGGCCGGGATCGCGGGGGGCACGTTCTTCACCCAGTTCACGCGGACGCCGATCTCCGCGAACTTGTCCTCGATGCAGGTGGCGGGCAGGTCACAGACCTGCGATCCGGAGCGGCGGGCGATGTCGGCGAGGAACATGTTCCGCAGCCACCACGGCATCGCGACCTCAAGGTTGATCGTGTCGCACAGGTGCCAGCGCTCCACCATGTCGGCGACCTGGAGCGCCAGCGCGCCGTACACCGCGGTGAAGGACGCGAAGCTCGGGGCGGTGGTGACCGGCGTCGACTTGGCGCGGGCCTGCGCGTACATGGCGGCCTTCAGCCGCATCTCGTAGGCGACCATCGCGCGCCGGATGTAGAAGGTGTTCAGCTCCGGGAAGAACCGCTGCGACAGGATGCCGGACTGCACGCACGCGCCGTACGCGGTGCAGCGGACCTCGACCGGGTCGTGGCAGGGGATCTTGAAGCACGGCTTGGTGGGATCGCCGTCGACCGCGCTGATGTCATCGGCCTCGGTCCACTCCCACGTCATCGCGTTGATGTCGAGCTCGGGCGTCATGTAGTAGCGGATGCCGCCCCGGCTGAGGTTGATCTCGGGCAGGTCCCACAGGTTGTCCGGGCAGCTGTACTCGACGAACTCGTAGATCGTTTCGCTGGGCGCGCACCATCCGCCGCTCGCGACGAGGTCGCCGCCCTTCAGGCGCCGCTGGTCGGCCGCCTTCAGGACCTTCATCGTGCCCTCTTCGGGCGAGCCCGCGTCGTTGACGATGAGGTCCTGCGCGAACGGCAGCTGGTACGTCGCGGCGATGGCCTTGCCGCCGTTCGCGACCAGGCCGGCGACCTTGGTGACGGACTCGGTCAGGGCGTCCATGTCGAGCGGGGTGCCGAGCTGGGCGCCGGGGACCTCCGCCGACGCAGTGATGGTGATGCCCGTGCCGCCGTTCCTCGGGACGAGCTGCTTCGGCTGGTGCAGGCGCACCGTGGACAGCAGCGGCACCGGCCGGCGCGGCACGACAGCGGAGGCGGCGACCTCCTCCGCTTGGGCCGGCGGTTCGACGGCCGGGGCCTCCTGGGCCGGGGGCTCGACGGCCGGGGGCTCGACGGCCAGTGTCTCCAGTTCCTCACCGGCGGCCGTCTCGGCGGGGTTCTCGACGGTCAGGCCGACCTCGGCGGCGAGGGTGTCGAGTTCAGCGAGGGCCTCCTTCGCCTGCTCGACCCGGGCGTCCTGCTCGGCCTGCATCGCCTTGATACCGGCCGCCAGCGTCCGCACCGCGGGCATGTCGGCGATGTCGAGGTTGGGGTCTTCGCGCTTCGCCTGGAACGCGGTGCGGGCGGCGGCGAGGTGCTGCTCCAGCTCCTCGTTACTGAGGGCGGTGATGTCGTCCGGAAGCTCGTACGGCTTGGGCATAGGGGACTCCTGAAGGCTTCGCAGGAGTCAGGCCCTCAACCATCGACTGAAAAGGCATATTAGCTGCCTACACGGCCAGGCCGGGCCCCGGAAGGCACCGGCCTGGCCGTGCATGAGGGGTTCACGCGCCGGGCGCGGCTTCGGCCGTCTCACCGGCCTGGGTGGCGTCCGCGGCCGGCGACTCGTCCGCCTGGGCGGCGTCCGGGTCGGGGTCGATGACGCTGCCCGGGTAGTTCTTGTTCACCGTGCGCGCCTTGGCCAGGTCGTGCGTCTGGAACACGACCGCGCCCTCACCGCCCTGCAGCACCACCTTGTAGAGGGGGGCCGGCACGCGGGCGCCGGATGCGGTGACCACGGTCCGCTGCTTGCCGCAGCCGCAGCCCATCAGCTGGCTCCCTTCGTGACCTCGCGGACCTCGCGGCCGGCGCCCCGGGCGGCAACGGACTCGGCGGTCGTCTTGTACGGGGTGGGTCCGAACACGCGCCGCCCGTTCTCGACGACCTCGTACTGCGTCTTGTTCTTCCCGCAGTTGCATCCCATGACGGTCAGTTCCCTTCCTGCTGTGCCGGGGCGCTGGCGGGCTCGCCGAGGAGAGCGGCGAGCTGGTCGGCTTCGGCGCGGGCGGCGGCACGCGCCGCCTGCCTGCGGTCGAACGCGTCCACGAGGGCGTCGACGAGGCCCGTGTCCTGGATGATCGCCGTGGCGAGCGCGCCCAGGTCCACGCCCGGCGTCTCAGCCGCTGCGCGGGCGTGCTTCGGGTGCGGATCGGCGGGCGGCGCCTCGGCCAGGGCGGCGGCGGCCGCGGTGATCGCGATGTTCGACCGGTCGATGACGGCGGCCACAGCATCGGCACCGGACGCGGCGAGCCGGGACGGATGCCCGGGGGTCGGCACCGACAGCACCGCCTTCAGCTGCCAGCGCCCGTCGCTGCCCTGCGTCATGTGGTAGCTGGGCTGGCAGGCCCGGTACACGAGCCCGTCCCACGGGGACAGCCAGTCGGCTGCCGCGCCGGAGAACCACATGCCGCGCTCGTTGATGCCGACCGTCACCACCGCGCCGACGGTGCGGGAGTCGTCGAACTGGCACACCGACGTCTCGCACTCGAAGCCGTCCCGGTGGTGGCCGACGTTCATCGTCATCGGCCCGACCGCGACCTCCGAGCCGTCGTCCAGGCGCAGCTTCGTCCGCAGGAAGTACGAGGTGTCGATGCCGCGCTGGGCGAGCTTGTCGATGGTGACCTTCCGGCCGTGGACCTCGTGCGGCACGCCGGCCTGCGCCACCCAGCCGTAGGCGCGGCCGTCGACGACGTGCACGCCGCCGCTGTCCGGCGGGAGTTCCTCCTCGGTGGGCTCACGGAACCACGCGGCGGGGAACGGGTCGCGGGCCTGCATCACCTGCATCGCCGAGGCCACGATGCCGGCGTCGAGGGTCTGCGGGTGGCCGATGCTCGCCGACACTTCGCCCTCAGGGTCGGTGGATGCGCCCACGTACAGGCCTCGGGACAGGCGCACGATCCGCCCGGCCTCCAAGGCCCGGTTCAGGTGCGAGCGGACCGCGGCCGTGTCCAGCGACAGGGCCTCGGCGATGTCACGGGCCGTCACGGGCACCGGGCTGCTGCACACGTAGGTGACGACCCGCTCGTGGTTGTCGCCGCCGGCCGCCAGGACGACCGGCCCGGACGCCGTCTGCTCGGTGACCGCGTCCAGGACGATGCGGGCCTGATCGAACGCGGGCATCGCCACGAGGGTGGCGCCGCGCACCCGGGCGCGGGTGATCCGCAGCAGGTACGCGCCGGACTCCTCCTCGTGCACGACGACACCGGCGTCTGGGTCGTCGGGGTCGCCGGCCGCCGCGGTGAGCTGCGCACCGAACACCTGCCGGGCGGTCGCCGGGGAGATGACACCGCCGGGGCTGGTGAACAGGGTGACGGTGCGGGTCGTGTGCGCCATCTCGGCGCCGGACGCGGTCCACTCGGGGCGACTCGCCGCGGTGATCTGCCACGCGCCGTCGGTGAGCTGCACGACGCTCGCGGTCGAGAACGACGCCTCCAGCAGCATCGGCGTGTCCTCGTCGGCGCGGGCGGTGTTGTCGAGGATCTGCACGCTGACGTCGTCCAGGTCGACGCTCACACCGAGTGGGGCTTCCTGGTCGAGGAGGTTCGCCGCCTCCCACCCCGCGCTGGTAGTCAGGTAGAGCACTCCGCTGCCGGTGAGCCGGTCGCCTTCCACGGCGAGGGCCTGGATCGCGCCGGCGAGTTCCGCGCCGTCGTGGGCCTGCCCCATCCGCTCGCAGTACGACAGGGGCCACGGGCCGTCGCCGTCCCAGTAGAGGGAGTCCTGGGCGAAGATCCGGCCGTCGCCGGTGGCCTGGCCGAGGTAGGCCAGCGCGGTCCCGTCGGGGGTGGACCAGGTACGTACCGGCGGCGGCATCGGCGCCTCCGCCTCGGTGGGTGTGGCCATGGTGGGGTCCTCCTCCTGCGGTGCGAGCGGAATGTCGACGTGCTCGCCAGCGAACGCGACACGCAGCCGGTCGAAGACGACAGGGCCGACCTGCTGCACGAGGTCGTGGAAGCGCTCCGGGGCGGTGTCGTAGACCGCGGTGACGTGGGGCTGCCACGGCGAGTGCTGCACGGGGATCTCGGGCAGCGTGCTGGCGTCGTGGGCGTCCTCGACGGCGTACAGGGCGGCGATCCGCGCGTCCTGCAGGTCGGGGCCGCTCGGGTGCCGGCCCTCCCGGTGGTCGCTCATGTTCCACACCCACACCGGGTCGTCGCCGTGCGGGTTCCAGTGGGCGACGCCGAACGCGTGTGCGGCTACTGGCTGTCGGGGCGCGTACTCCCGCACCATCGCCACGAGGGCTTCGCGCTGCTCGGTGCTCCAGTCGTCGGCCTCGCCGAGGAACATCAGCGTGCAGTGCAGTTCCTCGGGGGGTTCGCCGTCGGCAAGGGCCAGGCGCTGCGCGTCCTCCTGCGCCGGCAGGAGAGCGATCATCGCGCCGGTGTGTGCGGCGGCCGCCGCTGTCACTGCTGCACTGGCCTTGGCTCGGCGGTCGATCACGATGTCTTCGTGGGCCCAGGTGATTCGCTTCTGGAAGTCGCTGCCGCCGGATGCTGCTGCCAGCACCGCGGCGGAGCGGGAGGCGTGGACGCGCGCAGCAGCGGTGAGCGCGTTGAGGGGCTCCAGCTCGTAGTACGGCGGGCTCGTCGGGCCGCCCCGGTCGACTACCTTCCGAACCCGGAACTTCGTGCCGGGCGGCAGGATGACCTCCTGCTCGTCGGCCGCGAAGCCGCCGCTCCTCACGGAATCCACGTCGAGCATCCGAGCGCCCTTGGGCATGACGATCCTGAAGAACGTGTGGTTGGGGTCGTCCGGGTCTATCTCGATCGGCAGGACATCTTCCCGCTTCGACGTGGACAGGAAGCCCTTGTCGTGGAACTCGTCGCCCTCGTTCAGCTCCAGCTGAAAGTGCTCCATCCGCCGGTACAGCGTGGTCTCCGATGGGGCCGGGTCCTGGATGCTGATCAGGTCAGTCAGCGCGGATATCTGCTGCCGCAGCCGCTCGGCGGTTCTCTCGCTGGTGCTCGGGTCGATGCCGTTTCGCAGGGCGCTGTTGATGCTCTCGTAGCCGCTGCCGGTGTACCGGCGCAGCACCGCACTGTGCTCGTCCTCGGTGAAGCGGTCGGAGCCCAGCCATCCGCCGTTCGCGTGTCTCGTCAAACCGGTGCGCCGCTTGTTCCGGCCGCTCGGGTGGTACTTGATGTAGCTGGGCCGGCCGCGGGTGCCGTGGAAGGCGCGCAGGAATCGGTCTTCCTTCGATTCGAAGACGCCGCCTCGCGCGGGCACTTGAGATCCTGCGGCTGCTGTGCGTGCTTCGGGAGCCAACCGAAGGATGCACCGGCAGTTCACGGTCAGCTCGGCCGGGGCGAGCGGGTCCCCGGGGTACTGCATCGGCACGCCGGCGACGGTGAACGCCTCGTCGATCAGGCGCAGCGCACCGTCCACGGCGTTGTGGGCGTGCCGGACCCGGGCGTCGTGCCGGGTGACCCACTGCTTCACCAAGGGCCGGCCGGGGCCGGTCAGCTCGCGTGCGGCGGCGAGGGTGGTCGCGTTCCAGGCGCGGGTCGCCTCGGTGCGGGCGATGCGCTCCTCCCGGGTCTCGCCGAGCTGTGCGCCCTCGCGGGAGAACACCTCCCGCAGCCTGGCCTTCAGCTGGGGGACGTTCTCGCCCGCGTCTAGGCCGGCCGCCAGCTCGGCCAGCGCGGCGGCGGTGAGCCGGTCACCGACGGCGCGCAGCAGGTGCTCGGTGTCGGTGACGTACGAGCCCAGCGAGGGAGGCAGGGCGCCATCGTCGTACCGTCCGGGCAGGTCTTCCCAGCCGTCCGGGAGGGCGGTGCCGGTGTCGGCCGCCGCCTGCGCAGCGGCGCTCTCGGCGACGCCGAGGAGCCGGCGGACGATGCGCGGCACCCGCGCCTTCCAGAACCAGCCGATCTGGGCGAGGGAGAACCGGGCGGCGACGATCTCCGTCGCGTCGGCCAGTTCGCGGTCGGTGTCGGCCGCCACCTCATCGAGAGCAGCGCGCACCTCCTGGGCGACGTCCTCCTCGGCCGTGCGGAGCTGCTGTTCGACGTCAGGCACGGTTCACCTCCGGGTCGTCGGGGTCGTTGCAGAGCACGCACCCGGTGACGGAGCCGACGACGGTGACGCCGGCCGGGTAGAGAGAGACCACGTCCGTGGTGAAGCCGCTGTACGCCTTGCAGGCGGCGCACCACTGGCCGGTGCGCACGTTGGCCACCGAGGGGTGCGGCGCGGCGGTACGCGGCCGCTGGCGGGCGCGGTCGGGGGTCATGCGGCCAGGCCCAGGCACTTCGCGAAGCGGAGCACGGCTTCGGTCTCTTCGTAGCGGTGGGACTTGCGGGCGGCGATCAGGGCCCGCGCGTACTCGTCGAGGGCGAGGACGAGGCACGGGCCGTCGATGCCGTACCGGTGGGCGACCTCGGGGACGCGGACCCACGCCCCGTCCAGCAGGTGCCAGGCGTCGATCTGGTCCGGGTCGACGGGGAAGACCGTGTGCAGCTCGCCGGGTTTGATCTCGCGGGCGCGGGCACGCTCGCTGCGGGGGCAGGCCGGCTTGTTGCGGAGCCGGTCGCCGGCGGCGGCGAGCGCGGCCCAGATCAGGGCGTCTGCGGCGGCCACGAGCCCGTCAGGCAGGCGGGGGGCGGCCGAGGCGGGCAGGGTGTCGGGGATGCTGGTCGTCTCTCCCACGGGCAGCGTGCTCACGTTGTTCTGGGTCTCCTCGTCTGGGTCGTTGGAGGTGTCGTCGGGGGCGGTGTCATCCGGCGGGTTCTGGTCCTGCTGGTCTTCGCCGTCGGGGGCGTCGGCCTCGTCGAAGCCGGTCTCCCGGCGGGCCGCGGCGGCGCTGATGAGGCCGGCCTGGTAGGCCTCCAGGGCGGTCTGGGCGCGGTTGGCCTGCACGCGGAGCTGGCTGGTGTCGAACCACACCAGCCAGTCGTCGGCGTCTTCGGCGTTCTGCGCCTTGAGCATGGGGCGCAGCCACTGCGTGGTGAGGGCGTGGCACACGATCCGCAGCCTGGGTTCGACGCCCAAGCGGATCGCCTCGGCGGTGAGCGCCCAGGCCCCCCAGTGGTTCACGTCGCCCAGGTGGCCGAGGAGGATCTCGCTGGGGACCTCGACGGCGTTCGCGATCCGGCGGATCGTCTCCTCACGGAGCCGGATCGCTAGCTCGTCGAACGTCGATTCGAACGACAGCCACTTGATGTCGCTGATCGACTCGGCGGGGACCTCCAGCACGATCGGTACGGTCGCGGCCGCGCTGTCGGGTTCACGGATCGCGGTCGCGGCGACCTCGAGGAAGATCTCGATCAGGTCGTCCTCGGCGTCGCCGGTCTGGCCGGGCTGGGTGGGGAATCTGGTGCCCTTGGGGACGAGGAGGACACCGCGGCCGGTGATCCGGGACCGTGCTATCGCACTGATCGCCGCGTTCAGCAGCTGGAGCTGTTCGAGGAGGTGCAGGGATGCCCGGATCGGGGAGTCCGCTTCGATGTGCCGGCCGGGGAACGGCTTCCACACGCGGATCGCGATCGGCGCGTCCGGCGCGTCCACGGTCTCGTCGTCCAGGGCGGGGATCTCGACGTCTTTGCCGTCGATCTCCGCGATGAGCTTGCCGCCGTTCTCCTCGCGGATCTCCAGCTTCGACAGGACGTGCCACGAGTACTCCGGGCCGTCGCCGGTGGTGTCGTCGTCGGTCTTGGGCTGGACGACGATCCAGCCTTCGCCGGCGACGACGAGCTGCACGCCGAAGTCACCGAGGAGGCTGGCTTGCCCGTCGGGGCCGCCCGCGATCTCCTTGACGATCTGCATCGCCAGGTGGTCGTCGGGGGCGCGTTCGACCGTGCCGTCGTCGTTGCGGCGGCCGGCGTACAGGACCGCGCCGGACATGGCGTTGCCGACCCACTCGCCGGAGAAGCGGACCTCGGGGACCTCGCGGAACTGCTCCCACGCCTCGGTCTGCCACTTCTCGTCGGGC
Source organism: Streptomyces echinoruber (assembly GCF_014651135.1). GTDB lineage: Bacteria > Actinomycetota > Actinomycetes > Streptomycetales > Streptomycetaceae > Streptomyces > Streptomyces echinoruber. The sequence goes on along the minus strand of NZ_BMWH01000002.1, from coordinate 259,926 downwards.
TTCTTGCGCTGGCTGCCGCCGATGTTGGCGGTCTTCACCGTGTAGCGGGCCGCTGCCGCGGTGAGCTGCCGGAGCACGGTCAGTGGTCCAGCGTGTCGTCGAAGCGGTTGAGCAGGGCCTGGGCGCCGGCGACGGCGAACCACTCGATGCCGTGGACGAGCCACGAGGCGTCGCCCCAGGAGTCGGTGGCGAGGAGGTACGCGAGGAGCGTCACGCCGGACAGCCAGAACCCGAAGCAGTAGATGCAGCTGACGAGCTGCACGATGAAGCCGCGCGCCTTGCTGTCGATCTTGTCGGCGTGCCAGGCGCCGAGCCGGCGGCGGGTGCCGTCCAGGATCGAGTCATGGACGCCGAGCTGCGTCGCGCGGTAGGCGGCGAAGCCGAGCAGTGCGAGCACGGGCAGAGAGATCACAGGCCGCCTCCGGTGAAGACCCCAGGTCACGAACGGCGGCAATCGTACTGCGCACAGCGTGCAGCAGTACGCACCAGTGCGCGCAGTGCTGCGGGTCAGAACAGGGGCAGGGCGTCCGCGCCGTCCGGGTCCGGCTCGCCCGGGTCGGCGGGCAGCTCCATCTGCCGGGCCGGGAGCGGCAGGTCCACGATGGCGAGCGAACCGAGGCAGGACACCAGGGCACTCCCCGGCGGCCTCCCGGGCGGGTCGTGGCGCCACACCCGGCCCTTGCTGAGGCGGCCGGCGACCGGGCCGGCCGCGATGGACCGGCCGCAGGCGGAGCATTCGACGCGAGGCAGCTTCACGCCCCTCAGTGTGCCGGGCCGGGGACGGCGCTGGTGGTCAGTTCGTGCCGGGACGGTCGCGCTCTCGCGGGCGGTTCTGGGAGGGTCAGCCGATCCGGCGCGAGTAGGGGGACGCCGGCCGGTTCCCGCCGCCGAGGGGGGCCTGCGGGAGCGGGGCATGGGCGATGGCTCCAGCGTTGGCCTCCGGGATCAGGCCGTACACCAGGACACAGGAGGCGTCGATGCGGCCGGGGCTGTCGGGGTCGGTGGGCTGCCACGTCGCCCACTCGCGCTCCAGGTCGGTGAACACGCCGCGGAAGCGGACCTTGTCCTGCACCATCTGCTGCGCGATCGGCTCCGCCCGCAGCAGCTTCCCCTGCTTGGCGCGCACCGGGAGGATCGCCGGCATCAGCGCGTTCTTCGGGATCTCCCCGTCCCGCTGGAGCTTCTCCCACGACGTCTGGATCGCCAGGACGCACATGTCCCGGCCGAAGTTCCACTCGACGTAGATGATGCCCGCGTTCGTGCGGTGCGCGAGCCGGCACGCCGCGGTGGACCACTCGGCCGAGGACATCGGCGCGGAGACGTCGTCGGTGATCCACACGCGGCCGTCGTCGCCGAGGAACCCGCCGATGACGCCCGCGGTGTCCCGGCCACCGCCGGAGGGGTCGATCGAGACGGCGATCTTCTGCGGCTCCACGGGGGTGGTGGTGTCGCGCAGCAGGCGCAGCAGTTCCTCGGACACGAGCGCTCCTTCACCGGGCTGGGGGTCGCCCTGGTAGAGGGCGTGCCAGTCCCGGACGATCGACGTTGCCTTCTTCTGCGCCCACCACGCCTTGAGCCGCTCCACGGCCCGGGTGGGGATCTTCGGGTGCGGCAGCGGCTCCCCCGGCTCGCGGCCGAGCGGGTCGGGGCCGAACTTGGGGTCGGCGACCGCGGGGAGGTGGATCACCTTCCACCGGCCGCCGTCCTCGATGCGGCCCTCCTCGTGGATGCGGCGGCCGGCGAAGTCATCGGGATGCCATCTGGTTTGGATCGCCACCACGGCGGAGCGGTCCGGTTGGAGGCGGGACAGGGCGGCCGAGCTGTACCAGTCGTGCAGCGCGCGACGGGCGGACTCGGATTCGGCGTCGGCGCGGTCCTTGTGCGGGTCGTCGATGATCAGCAGGTTCACCGGGTGCCCGGTCAGGCCCTTCCCGACGGAGACGGAGCGGACGCCGCCGGCCTTGGTGACCTCCCAGTCCTGCATCGCTCCCGACCCGGGCCGCAGGTGCAGCCCCCACTCGTCGCCGTACTCCTCGACGTAGGAGCGGATCTTCTTGCCGCGGCGCAGCGCCAGGTCGTCGCCGTAGGAGGTGACCGCGACCCGGTCCCCGGGGTACAGGCACAGCCACCAGAACGGGAACCACTCCGCCACGGTGGTGGACTTCCCAACCTGGGGCGGGGTCAGGATCAGCAGCCGGTCTACCTCGCCCCGGCCGACCTCTGCGAGGGCGTCGCCGATGACCTTCAGGTGCGGCCGCATCCGGAAGGTGCGGTCCAGGCCGCGGGCGAGCGTCACCGGATCCTGCAGCAGGTCGGCGCTCATGGAGCGGCGCGCGGCCTCCAGCTGCCGGTACACCTCGGCGTCGTCCAGGTGCTCCAGCTCGTCCACGGCGACCGTCACGGGTTACGCCTCCTCGTCTTCGTCGTCGCTGCCGTCCACGGCCCGGATGCGCTGGTTCACCGACGCCGCGAGTTCCCCGAGGCGGGCGCGGCGCTGCTCCGGGCTCATCTGCGCGAACTCGGTGAACTGCTTGGCGAGCGCGTTGGTGCCTTCGCTGGTGACGGCGATCGTCTCCGTGGGGTCACCGAACAGCACGCGGCGGTGCCGCATGGCGACGTCCATGAGGCGGATGAAGTCGCCGGCGGACAGCTCGGCCGCGTTCAGCGTGGTGAGGCGCTGGGCCAGCTTGCCGATCGCCGCGCCCAGGATCTTCGCGTCGGTCTCGGCAGCCTTCCGGCGCTCCTCCAGCCACATCGCCTCGTACTGGCGGTCCAGGTGCCGGTCCCAGGCTTCGACCCGCTCGCGCCAGCGGTACTGGGCGGCGAGGTTCCTCACGTGCCCGTACGCGAGTGTCAGCCTCCGTGCGGCTTCGGTCAGGGTGCGGGTCCTGCCGAGGTCCCGGTAGGTGGTGAACTGCCCGTGTTTGTGGGGGGTCTCTCCGGGCTGACGTTCCCACGGGTCCAGGTTGGGGTCGAGGGTGATGGGTGGGCGGGTGCTCATGCGAGGTCGCTGGGGAGGTGGTTGGGTCCGGACAGGTACTCGCCTGCCAGGCGTTCGAGGAGCTTCCAGCCCTGCCCCTGCTCGATCTCTCCGCGTCCTTCTGCAGCGGCTATGGCCTTGTTGAGGGTGATGGCGGCGGGGGCGGGCAGGGTGCGGGCGCCGAGGACGGTTTCCAGGCCGACGTGCCCGTTGTGCAGGGGCTCGCCGGCGGGGCTGGTGTAGCCCTCGGCGAGTTCGTCGAGGTGGCGTTCGACGATCGCGAGGATGGCGTGGAGGGCGGTGGCGACGTTGCCGACCTTGTGCGCGGAGTGCGTGGAGGCGAGCGTGTCCAGGGTCTGCTCGTAGTCGGCGCGTGCCGCGAGCCAGGATTCGTTCTGGCCGAGGCGGGCCTGCTCGAAGGCTTCGCGGGCGGCTTCCAGCTCGGACGGCAGGAAGATCAGGCTCACGGTCGCGAAGTCCAGGTTGGCTTCGGAGAGGCCCTCGGGGCTGACCTCGGCGAGGAGCTGGAGCTGGGCGTCGTCCAGGCCGGAGTAGGCCCGCCAGTCCACGTCCTCGATCTGGTCGTACAGCTGCTGAAGGGTGGCCGGGTCGTCCTTGCCGGTGATGGCGTTATGGGACAGCTGTCGGGCGATGAGCTGGTCCTTCTCCTGCGGGTCGTCGATGAGCAGGCAGGTGATCTCCTCCAGGTCGGCTTCCACGGAGGCGTCGCAGCGGTGGTTGCCGGAGACGATCAGCTCCTCGCCCTCCGGGTACTCGCCGGCCCCGTAGATGAGGGGGACGCTGGTGAGGCAGCCGTCCGCGCGGATGTTCGCGACGAGCCGGTCGTACTCCTCCTTGGTCTGGTAGTGCGCGTTGACCGTGAGGCGGGTGAGCTTGCGCGGGTCGCGCTGGACGAGGCGGGGCCGGATGCGCTTGTCGCCGGTGCTGGTGGTGGTCATCGCAGGTCCTTGCCGTGTTTGGTCTTCCACAGGGACAGGGCTTCGTTCAGGTCGTAGGCGCCGAGGGGGCCGCCGTACTGGAGCTGGTAGCGGTGGATGCCGTCCGCGCCGGGCTCGGTGCGCTTCTGCAGCTTCACGCCGGGGATGCCGCGCCCGTACTTTGCGCTGTTGGGCCGGTCGGTGAACGCCGTGGTGGCCCAGGAGTCGATCCGCTTCGACAGGGACCGCTGCACGAGGAGCTGCGCTTCCTTCGTGGAGGCCGCCATGACGATGAGCTTCGCCAGGCGCCGGTAGCGGGTCCACGACACCGGGAAGTCCGACATGAGGTAGGCGGTGGTCGGGTCGAACTTCGGCGGCAGGTATGCGAACGCGCCGATCAGCTTGCCGTCGACGGCGACGCCGCACGCGATGAGCGGGCTGCCGGGCTTGATCGTCTTGGACATGAACTGGGAGCGGATCGCCGCGAACTGTCCGCCGGTGAGGACGTGGAGCGTCATGTGGTCGCCGAGTTCCTCGTCCTGCCCGATCTTCGGCATGGGGATCGGCTCGACGGGCTGGTGGGGGCGGACGATGCGGCGCGGGCCGGCGGCGGCGTACACGTAGATCGGCAGGCCGCGGTTCGCGGTCTGGACGACGCCGGCGAGCTTGTCTCGCAGCTCGGGCCGTTCGATGTGCAGGCCGAGGACCCAGTTCGGTCGGTCCTGGACCTGTTCGATGATGCGTTCCTTGCCGTCTTCGGTCAGCTCGTCGAAGGCCGGCTCGGGCCAGTGGAAGGCGGCGTCGATGCTGGCGAACTGCGCTTGGTAGTCCTTCGCGTAGAACGGGGGGAACATCACCACCGGGGCGTCGGGGGGCACCTCCTGGTCGAGGTAGTCGCGGACGTCGCCGGCGTAGAACGAGCCCAGGCGGGTCTGGAGGTTCCGCAGCTTGGTGGCGGTCTTGTCGTGCATCCGGTCCCACTGGTCGCGGGTGGCGTCCATCATGCGCCGGTAGTAGGCGCCGTCCTTGCCGACGTACTGGAGGAAGCGGGTGCCGAGCATGAGGGTGGCGAGGAGGTCGGTGCGGTCCTCCAGGTACGGCTTGAGCCAGCCGAGTTCGGCTTCGTACTCCTCGCGCAGGGTGTAGTTGAGCGGGTCGCCGGCGAGGTACCAGCCGAGGGCGCAGGAGTACGCCTGGATGTCGTTGCCGTGGATGCGGCGGGCGTCGCCGAACCGGGCGTGCAGCACCCGCTCGATGGTGAAGTTCCCGGAGCAGCCAACGTAGATGTCCTCGCCGGGCCAGGTGCCGGCGTGCTCGTAGATGATCGACCGGAGGGGCGCGGGTATCGAGCCGTGGAACATGTGCCGCTCCAAGAGATCCGACGGGGCAGGGGCTACCTGCGGGTTCGTCGGCCCATTGTCAGCGGTGGGGGGGAATGCGAAGGACCCCGCCCGGGGTGGGTGGGGCGGGGTCCTTCGTGGAGCGCCGGCCAGGGCTTGCACCTGGACCCCCCGACTGGAAGTCGGGGCGTGCTACTTACACGCACCAGCGCGGGTGGCGGTCGTGCCGCTGCTCAGAACGACCGGCCGATGGGATCGTACATCAGCGGGGGGTGTGCCAGGGGTGCGGGAACGGGCGGGTCCCGGTGTCAGGTCAGCGGCGTGTTCGGTTCGCAGGACCACAGGGTCACGACGATCCGGACGTCTTCGCCGGCGATGCCGTGATTTCGCCGCAACTTGACGTATGCCCGCTCCATCACTTCCCAGCGGGTGAGGTGGCCGGGGAGAACTCCTTGAACGGTTCCGCTCCCGCCTTCGGCCTCACCGTCTTTGAAGACCCAGTCGGCGGTGAGGACGTAGAACCACTCGGCCGGCTTCGGTTCGCTCACTGCTGGTCACGCCTCCTTGGTGACAGCGGCGAGTGCGTCGCGGAGCTGCGGGACGTCCCGGTAGCACAGCTCGGTGCCGAGGAGGTGCCGGTGGGTCTCGTGGTAGACGACCCACGGGCCGCGCAGGTGGAGGCGGTCGCCGTCGAGGGTGACGGTCCAGTGCGGGTCGGCGGCCGGGCCCTGCCCGCCCGGGGCGCGGGTCCAGGAGGTGTCCGGCTGCTCGCCCTCGGCCGGCCGGGGCCAGCGCTGCCACTGCGGGTGCGCGGCGACCTGGTCGAGGGCGGCCAGGATGTGGGGGGCGTCCCCGGCTGGGACGACGACCTCGTGCCGGCCGGGCTGGGTGACGACGCCGGCCGGGGCGTTGCCGCGGGTCAGGTAGAACGACTCGCCGCGGATCTCGACCCAGTAGGGGCCCATGGCCGGGGTGGGCTCCTGGATTGCTCCCATGGCTGCTCCTTCGCGTGTGCGGTCAGGCTACCTGCGGGCGGTGGGGGCGAGGGCGGAATCCGGGCCAGTGGGAGCTGCGATTCCGCCTGTGGTCGCCTCGTTGCCAGGTCTTGGGGATGGGGGAGGCTCTGGGGGTTGGGCCCCTTAGACGTCCGTGTGGCCGCTGAGCAGGTCCAGTTGGACCGCGGTACGGTTGCCGCTCTGGTCTGCGGGTTTGTTGTGCTCCAGGTGGGCGGCGACCGTCCACTCCCACCAGGCGGGCCGGTCCTTGCGGGGGCCGCCGGCCAGGATGAGCTGGTCGGCTCGCGCGTCGTGCACGGTGCCGTCGAGGATCAGCCACACCTCGCACCGGGGCAGGCCGGGCCGGGTGATCATGGCGAGGTGGTGGATGTCGCCCCAGCCGGGGTGGAGGGCGCCGGGCTTGACCCACGTCCAGGTGCCGGGCCGGATGTCGCCGGGCCCGGCCGGGCGGTGCCGGTACGGCGGCTTCTGCCGGCGGGCCCGCCGGGGCTTGGGCGGGTAGTAGTGGCTGGGTGGGTAGTGGGGGTGTGCCTCCCGGTACGCCTTCCAGTCGGCGGCCTGCTGTACGGCGACGTCGGCGGCCGTGTAGCAGCGGGGGCCTTTGTGCCAGCGGCGGGGGCCGCGGGTCTCCCGGTAGGTGGGGGCGCCGCACACGCAGCGGATCATGGTGAGGTGGTCGCGGGCGGTCTCGCACGGCCAGGGCGTGGTGCAGGTCCGGCACGTCCAGTCGGTCTCGCGCGGGCCGGTCGGCAGGTGCTCGTCCGGGAGACGGATCGGGCGGATCGTCCATCCTGTGGCCATCTGTGGCGTCCTGTCTCGGTCGGGTCGGGGTGGTGGTGGTCGGCGCGCGGTGGGCGCGGTAGAACAGCAGTGGGGGCCGGGGGACGCTGCCTGTCCCCCGGCCCTCACCTGCGGGTTGCTCGTTGGCTCCAGAAGGACTTGCTGGCCATGCAGGGTGGTTCCTTCCTCTGTGGTGGTGGGGCCGGGGCGCTGCCTGCTCCGGCCCCGGGGTGTGGTCAGGCCTGGGGGAGGTGGTCGCACGGCCAGCACGCGTCCAGGGCGCGCTGGGCGAAGCGGAGGGCGCCCGGCTCGTCCTCGAAGCGGGCGGCCGCCTTCGGGGTGTGGCCGCAGCGGGCGTGGAGCACGCCGACCGTGCTGGTGCGCAGCGTGACCCCGTCGGTCTCCTGGATCACGTACGGCTCTCCCCCGTTGACGTCGTGCACGTGGTAGCGGGCCGGGGTGTCGCCCTTGGCGGGCTCGATGCGGTCGAGGACGGCGATCTTCGCCGGGGTGGCGACGAGGGTGATGCTGCTGGTGACCTCCACCGCGTACGGGGGGACGGGTTCCAGGCCGGCGGCCCGACGCTTGGCGGCGATGCCGGCGGCCTCGAGGCGCCGTTTGCGGGCGATCTCCAGGAAGGCGAGGCCGATCGCTTCTCGGCGGCTGCCGGCGGTTGCCCACACGCGCCGCTCGCCGTTGACGTCGCGGACCTCCCACTCGTCTCGGTCGCCGGTGAGGTAGACGGCCATCTCCCAGTCGGTGACGTTGGTGTGGGCCGGGGTGTCGTCCGGGTAGCTGCCGGGGACGGTGAACAGGTAGCCGTGCTCGGCGAACGGCGAGGGGTCGGGGAAGTGGCCGGGGCCGTAGATCGTGAGATGGACGTCGGGCGGGAAGCTGTTCACGGGTGCCTCTCTGGGATAGTGGAGCGGGTGGATGGTGTCCGGGGCCGGGGTGCGCTGCCTGCACCCCGGCCCCGGTGCGTGGGTCACCACGCCTCGGCCATCTCCTTCAGGAAGTTGAGGGCCGTGCCCAGGGTGGCGGCGCCGAGCACGGTGACGTTGCTGTTCCGGCTCGCCTCGTCGAAGTCCGCGGCGGGCACGATGAAGTTCAGGTAGCCGGCCTTCTGGGCGGTGCGGATGCGGTCGGGGACGTCGACCGCGGGCCGGACCCGGCCGTCCAGGCCGAGTTCGCCGATGAGCGCGGTCCGGGTCAGGGCGTCCGGGCCGTAGTGGCCGGCTGCGCCGAGGATCGCGCAGGCGATGGCGAGGTCGTTGGCGGTGCCGGCGGGCTGGTCGGTGCCGGTGTCGACGGTGACCGTGATGCGGCCCGCGGGCCAGTCGTAGCCGCTGTTGACGATGGCCGCGCGGACGCGGTCCCGGGTCTCCCGCTCGTTGCGGACGCCGCCGAGGATGAACGAGCCGACGCCTGGGGTGATCGCCGCGTGGACCACGGCGGACTCTCCGTAGACGTGGGCCTGGGCCCGGTCCGGGGCGGGAGCCGGGCGGGACGTCTTCGACGCCGGGAGTTCCGGCAGGGGGACGGTCCGGTACGGCAGGCCCTGCGGGGCGATCCTCCAGCCGGCCGCGTTGGGGAGGTTGCCGAAGGGGATCGCGTCGCGGAGGATGCCGTCGACCTCGTCGACGGTGCTGTCGGGCAGGCCGTGGCCCGCGCTGCTGGGGGCGTGCCACAGGGTGCGCCCGTGGGCGTCCAGCACCTCGTGCAGCTCCCTGGCGTCGGCGTCGATGGTGAGAGCCGCGGCCTCGGGCAGGTGCTCGCGCACGAGGTGGGCGGCGAAGGCTGCCGCCTGGGAGTAGAGGGCGCGGCGGGCGGCGTTGGCGGCGTCGTAGGCGATCTCGAAGGCCGTCGAGTGGGCGGCCGTGGCCGGGTCGGTGGCGTAGGTGCCGGTCACGTGGGTTCCTCTCGTGATGGTGGGAAGCCGGCCCCGGGGTGGGGACGGCTGGCGCCTTCCGGGTGGGCGGCACGCGCTGGGCTGTGGTCCGTCGCGTGCCGCCCAGGGAGTGCTGGCCGGCCCGGCGGGCGCCGGGCCGGCCGGGCGGGTCAGTGGATCTCGCCAGCGGTGATGCGGCGCACGTTGTAGAAGGTCGCGCGCTTGTTGATCGCGATCAGGCGGACCTGAGCGACGACCGGGTCGATCTCGCCGGCGCGCAGGGCCTTGATGAGGCCCTTCACGCTGTCGTGCACGACCCGGGAGCCGGTGGCGGTGTTGGCGTTGCCAGAGTGGAACAGGTCCCGGAGGGGGGCGATCTGCTCGGCCAGGCGGTCGGCCAGCTCGGTGGCGGTGAGGGCGGTGGGGGTGATGGTGGCCATTTCGCGCTCCTTGTGGAGAGTTGGTGTGTTTTGAACTACTTTCATTCTGCCCGAATTAGCTTTACCTAGCCAGTTTTAACAAGCTAATTCAGTAAAGAAGTCGCAAAGAAATGCAGGTCAAGCTGCCGTCGCGTACCGGTCGATCTCCTCGCCGGTGATGCACTCGGCGAGTGCGCAGACCAGCACCTCGGCCGCGTTCGGCGTAACCGCGTTTCCGAGCTGCTTCACCCGATCCCGCTTGCTGCCCAGCACCACGTAGTCGTCCGCGAACGCCATCGCCCGCTGAACCTCGTGAGGCTGGAGCATCCGGAACAGGACGTCATCGACGCTCACCTCGCCCTGCACCAGGGCGTACCGGTCGCGCGTCGACAGGGTGCCGACCGGCTCGCTGACCGGCTTAGCCTGCCCGTTGCCGTAGTACGGCATCAGCAGCGGTTCCCAGGTCACCACGGACTGATGGCCGGCCGTCGTCAGCGTCCGCAGCGGCTCGGCGACCGACGTGCAGTGCTCGCCACCGTCCCCGGTGCTGCCGTTGTTCCGCATCACCATCGCCGGCGGAGTCACCAGCGCGTGATGGTTACCGGACGCGCAAACCGTGGCGAGAGGGTCGGTGATGGACCGGGCGTCGCTGCTGCCGCCCCGGATCTCCGCGATGAACGGCATCCACGCCAGCCCGAATTCCGCGCGGCCGGTCTGTGTCTGCATCGGCCCGTAGGCCGGCCGGGCGATCTTGCCTTCGCGTCCGTCGCAGGGGACGACGAGCGGCGGGATGGCCAGCGCGTCGCTCTCGCGGGTGGTGCGCGTCGGCATCGGCTCGCCCAGGCTCGTCGCCTCGGTCCGCCAGGTGCCGCCGGTCGGCACGATCATCGGCCTGGCGAACTTGTCCAGGCCGGCCTGGATCCTCTTCCTCGTCTTCTCGGCGAGCGGCCACAGCCCGTGCTGCTCGCGGTCGCCGATGCGGATGCCCTTGATGCTCCAGTCGATCGCGACTGCGGCCGGGAGCACCTCAGGCTCGACGATCTGGTGCCCGCACTTCGCGTTCGGGCACCGATAGTCGTACTGGCTCTTGTAGCGACCCATGTCGACGCCGGGCCGCCTGAACACCTGCCGCGCACTCACCCACTCGCCGCACCCCGTGCAGTAGGCGCGCGGACTCAACCACTTTTCCCAGTTCGGGGTGCGGCCCAGGCTCCTGTGCCAGTACGCGAAGTACAGTCGGTCACGGGACTGCGGCGCTTTGTGCACCGACCTCGGGTCGGCGTGCATGCTGTTCAGCGCGATCAACTTCGTGTGGTAGCCGAGCTTGTGGAACTCCGCGACCCACCGGTCCCACTCCCACCACTTGCGGACATCGACCACGTTCTCAACGACGCCCGCTTTGACCAGGTTTCCGCGCTCGATGACGCCCCGCAGGTACAGCGGGACCTCTTCCATCAGCGCGCGGCTGGCCTCCTCTTCCGCGGTGGGGCCGCTGTCCGGCTCGTCGTCTCTCGCCTGGAACTTCTCGCCCTCCAGCTCGGCGTACAGGTCGAGGAGGTCCCCCTGCACGGCCTTCTCGAACGAGCGCTTCTTCCCCTGGGCTATGGACCAATGCGTGCACTCCGGGCTGGCCCAGTGGATGTCGGCGACCGGCCACGCCCAGACCGGAGCCTTGCGGATGTCGCCCATGTAGTGCGCGACACCCGGGAAGTTCTCCATGTGTGACTCGAGGGCGCGCTTCCAGTGGTTCGCCGCCCTGGTCACCTTCACGTTCGGGACGGCGTCCGCGCCCTGCGAGGAGCCGCCGGCCCCGCAGAACCAGTCCATGACCGTGAGTTCGGTGCCGTCGTGCTTGTAGGCGCGGGCCGGTCGGGGAGTGGTGACGGTGGACGTCACCGCCACTGCGCGCGTGGTGGCGTCAATGTAGGCCACGTCGCTCTCTCCTTGCTGGCATGAGGGGCGCCGCCCCGGTTGGGGCGGCGCCGGCCGGTCGGGTGGGGGTCAGCAGCCGCAGGTGCCGTTCGCAGCGGGCACCTGGAAGCAGCCGCCGCAGGCCCTGAGGCGGGCCGGGACGGTCACGCGCCGCCGGGTGGGCGCAGCCGGGGCGGGGGGCAGGACGCGGCGGCTGACGAACCGCGCGGGCTCGTCGAGGACGTGGGCCGGGACGCGGGGGGTCGCGGCGGCCCGAGCGGCCAGCTCGGTGGCCTCCTCGTTGGTGAGCTTGGTGAACACCGCCTCCTGGGTGCGGTAGTTGTTCCGCTTGCTCTGGCGGGTCCAGCGGGTGGTGATCGTGCCGGTGGTGTCGTCCTGCTCGATCTCGTGCATGGAGGTGAGGAGCTGGGCGCGGATCAGTCGGGCGAGCTCGCGGCCGGGGACGGTCTCGGTGCGCTCGGTGGTGGGCTGGCCGGGCTGCCGGATGGTGACGGTCCAGGTGTAGGTGGCGGACTCGTCGATGGTGAGCTGCGCGAGGGCGGCCTCCGCGTCGGAGTGGAGGGCGTCGAGGCTGGTGCGACGGATGTTGGCGCGCATGGGATCTCCCTGTCGCTGCTAGGGGTGGTGGTTGGTGTGATCTCATTCTTTCCGAATTAGCTTTACCTAGCCAGTTTTAATAAACTAGTTAAGCAAAGAATTCGAAAAAAACCAGGTCAGGGCGCTGGCCGAAACGGGATCTGCGGGTTCAGGTCGCCGTCGAGGGCGTACCAGCACCAGTCGAACCCGCCGACCGCGTACCGGCCGTCCGCGCTCGGGGGGAGGACCTCGACCGCCTGCTCACGCCGGTCGCCGCCGAGCCACATCCAGCAGACGACCAGCACCACCGTGTGCCGCGTGCGGTTTACCCTGCCGCTCAGGACGTGCACCGTGTCGATCGAGCCGTGCCCGTGCTGGCGGGCGTCCCGCTGCGTGTCGGCCGCGATCCGCCGCACGGTGGCGAGATCGAACCAGGGCCGCACGTACCCGTCGCGCTGATCGGCGGGGTCCACCAGGGCCGGGTACCGGTCGCGGTCGTTCGCGCACACCATGACCTCGACCATCGTGCTCTTCTCGCCAGCCGGCTCGGCGGGGGCGGGCTCGTCGATGGTGAGGGCCGCCGCGCGGGCGAGGTCGAGCGCGTAGGCGGGCCGGCCGTCGCGGTCGGGCAACTCCTCGCACAGCGGGTACCAGGCGTGCCGGGTGGCGTCGTCCAGGTAGGCCGTCCATCCGCTCATGTCGTGCACGGCGTTCCCGGCTTCGGTCTGCCCGACCGTCTCGGTGAAGGTGCGCTCCTCGCCGGCCTGCGTCCAGTACCGGCCGGTCGGGAACAGTGAGCCGTCTTCTCCTTCGACCAGCTCGAGGCGGGCCGCGTCGAAGAGGGCGCTGGGCTGGTGCCCGGTCAGGACGTCGCGGACCGCCGCGGCGGTGACGACGGCCATGACCCGGCCGAGCTGTTCGGTGGCCTGCCGGGCGTCGTCCAGGGCCTTGGTGACGGCCGCGCCGAGCGCTTGGCTGCTGGGGAGCTGGTAGGCGGGGCGGGGGGATGGCTGAGTGGCCATGTGGTGTCCTCGTTTCATGCGGGAGGGGACAGGGAGGGGAGGCCCGGTACCCCGTTCCGGGGATCCGGGCCGGGCGGACTACTGCCGGCCGAAGGTGATCAGGTACCGGGAGGGCAGTACAGGCTCCCAGCCGGCGTTGGTCAGGTCACCGATCGCTGCCTTCTCCAGGGCCTGCTGGATTTCTGCGTCGGCCGTCCCGAGGGTCTCGGTGTCGAAGGGGCCGTCGTCGGCCGTGCTGATCTCGTCGATGCCGGCGTAGACCGCGGTGATGTGAGCGAGTTCGGTGAGGTCGATCAGGGCCGAGGTGGCCTCGGGTGCCTGGGCGCGCAGGAGGCGTCCGACCTTCCAGGCGGCGGCCTCAAGGTCCGTCTTCGGCTGCCCGGCGCGGGTCAGGGTGCAGGCGTGGCACTGGTCGTCGTCCCACGCGTTGGCGTTGCCGCAGACGCACGACCAGGTGGTGATGCGCCAGTGCCAGTCGGGGGCGACCGGGTACAGGCCGAACTGGTCGGGGGCGACGACGCGGACGGCGTCGGCCGGGCCGTCGTCGACCTCGATGCACCAGTCGGTGTGCAGGACGATCGAGCGGCGCGTGCCGTCCGGGGCCGGGGCGGCGTCCAGGACGTGGATCGTCTCGGCGCTGCGCGGGTCGTACTGGGCGGCGGCCTTCTGAGTGTCGTCCGCGAGCTGCCGAACGGTGTCGAGGGTGAAGTGGGGGGCGACGAGCTGTCCGAGGCGGGCGTGCTCGACGACGAAGGCCGGGTAGCTGCCCAGGCCGTCGACGCCGACCCGGGTGGCCTTCATGCCTTTGGGCACGGCGACCTGCATGGCGCGGGGCTGCCCGCACTGGCAGACGGTGACGTGCCAGGGGTTCTTCTCCTCGCAGCGGCAGTCCCAGGTCTGGAACTCCCAGCACCAGGAGTCGCCGCCGATCGCGTACAGGCCGTAGGACGTGGGCTCGACGATGTCCGTCACTTTCCTCGCGCCGCCGTCCTGGTCCCACCACTGCCAGTTGACGACCAGGACGACCGCGCGGTGCTCGCCGTCACGGCCGGGGTCGCCGTCGATGACGTGGGCGGTGATCACGTTGTCGTGGCCGTACTCGCCGGCCTGGGCCTGGGTGTCGGCGGCGATCTGCCGGACGATGGTGAGGCTGAACAGGGGACGGACGTGGCCGTTCCAGTCGTCCGCCAGTTCCACGTGCGCGTCGTACGGGCCGATGACGCCGGGTATCAGGACGCGAGTCGCAGTCAGGTGCTGCACGGTGAACTCCTTCGTTCCGTTCAGGTACGGGTGACGGGCGGGACGCCGGGCGTCCCGCCCGTCACGGGAGGTTGGTCGAGCGGGTCAGGCCAGGTCGAAGAACTCGATGAGCTTGTCGAGCTGCTCGACCTGGGTGAGGCTGAGGACGTCGTTCGGGTCGCCGTACTCGACGAACAACTCGGCCCCGGACCGCAGGGCGCCGAGGACGCCCAGCGGGCCGAGGAGGGCCAGCGGGCCCGTCAGGGCGTCGTCGACCGGGCCGGCGGCCGTCTGGCCGGTCTGCCGCTGCATGGTGTCGCTCACGGGTTCGTTCCTTCCGGGTGCGGGTGGCGGACGGGGCGCCGGGCGCCCGCCCGTCACGGGGTGGGCTGTCTCAGTCGCTGTCCTGGGACGGGTTGATGGCCGTCGTGTGGTCGTGTCCGGTCTGCTCGCGGTCGTGTGCCATGCCGCGGGGGCAGGTGGCGAGGTGTCCGGCCCATCCCTTCTGAGGGCCGTCGGGGATGATGCGGTACACGAAGCAGCGGTGACCGCAGAACTTGCAGTAGGCGCCGGCCACGGCGTCCTCCTTGTCGGGTGGGTCGGTCAGAACAGGCTGGGCGGGGGGGTTCCCGGCTGGTCGCCGAGTTCGGGGATCTCCTCGCCGGTCTGCTCCAGCCACCACCGGGCGAAGTGGGTGCGGTGGCACCAGGCGCCGGGCTTGCTGAGCTTGTCGAAGCACAGCAGGACCAGGCGGGCGCCGCCGGCCCTGGCGGCCAGGCCGGCCAGCTCGGCGTAGATCCGGTCGATGCCGTAGCCGTTCAAGATCCGCCGGTAGCTGAATTCGTATGCGTCCTGCGGCAGGTTCTGCGCGAGCAGTTCCCGCGTCGGCGTGATGAGCTTCGCGTGGCCGACCAGTTCGTAGCCGAGCGGGAAGCGGGGGTGCCCGGCGGTGGTGCGGATCGGAGCGCCCATGGGGGGCTGGAACTCCTGGTAGGTGCAGGTGGCGAGAGCGAGATTCATCCTCGTCCTTTCCTTGGTAGTGCCACTTACATTCTTCCTTAATCGACTTTACATAGCCAGTTCTAGGAAGTTGATTAAGTAAAGGATCGTCAAAGAAATGCAGGTCGGGCGAGCGCGAACAGGTCGAGCTGCCGAGGCTGCCGCTGGCGCCAGCCGCGGGTGGGCAGGGGCCCGCCGGGCTCAGCGTCGACGACGAGGAGCACGGTGCGCACCCTCACCCCGGACGGCGCGAAGGCCTCCTCGGGCAGCGGGGCGAACGTCCCCCCGGCACGGGCGACCAGCTCCCGGAACTCGGCCGTGGCGCGGTCGCTGTGCCACATGACCGTCTCGGGCATGACCGCGATGAGTGTGCCGTCGTCGTCGAGGAACCCCAGCGCGTGCTTCACGTGCCGGACGGCCGTCGAGAACGGCGGGTTCATCAGCACCCGCTGGTAGCCGTGGGGGGAGTCGAGCGGGTCGAGGTCGAGGAAGTCCGCGTGCACGACGCGGCGGGCGGCGCCCTGCTCGCGCAGGACGTGCACGCGCCGCTCGTCGATCTCCACGCAGTCGACGACCGCGCCGCACTCGGTCGCCGGCCCGACGATCGAGCCGGTGCCGGCCGACGGTTCCAGGACGCGCATCCCCTCGCGGATACCTGCGTGGGCCAGCATCTCGTCGACCACCCGCGTCGGGGTCGGGTACCAGCCCTGCTCGTACCGGGAGGGGAACTCGCGGGCGGCCAGGCACGCGCGCATGAACTCCTCCACCGGGAACGGGAAGACGTGGGCGCGGACCGTCTTGCGGCCGTCCCACCTGCCGCCGATTTCCCTCAGGACCTTCTTCACCTGCTCGTACCGGGCGGGGTCGAGTTGGAACGGGATCTGTACCCGGTTGTCGGCGATGACCGTACGGGGGTCGGCGAGGACGTCGTAGACGCCGCTTGGGATCTCCATCGGGTCCTCCTGGATGGATGGGAGTCAGGCTTCCTGAACGGGGCTGAGGGGGCCGTGTGGCGCACTGCTGGGCGCGGTGCGCCACACGGCCCGGGCGGTGGGGGTCAGGCGGCGGCTTCGGCGTCCGGGTTGACGGTCAGGCCGGACGCGCGGACCTCGGCGACCATCTCGGCCTTGCGGAGATTGGCCATCGCCTTGGTCGCGATGTCCTGGAGGTGCCGGATGCGCAGGCGGTGCCCGCCGATGCCGCCGGGGGTGCCAGCGAGCAGCAGGGCCAGCTCCTCGGGGTCGCTCGCCGCGAGCAGCGACAGGATCTCCCCGGCCTGGCCCAGCTTGTCGATCTTCCCGACGAGCTTGCTGCGGTCGCTGATGATCCGCTCCCGCTCCTCCTCGGGAAGGTCGAGGGAGCCCGGCAGGGCGTCCTGCCCGTTGTCCTTGCGGGCCGCGGCCGCCTCGTCGGACAGGACGAAGAAGCTGCCCTGCTGCTCCTGCCGCTTCTCCTCGGTGTGGAGGGCCTGCGCGAAGGACTCGGCGTCGCGGGCGCTCTTGAAGTCGCCGCGCACCCAGCGGGCGAGGAACCGCACCTGATTCTGGTTCGACAGCTTCCCGACGTACCAGGCGAGGCCGACCGGGAGCTGGCCCTTCACCAGGGCCTCACGGGCCTCCGGGCAGAGGTCCAGCAGGTCGATCCGCCACTGCACGTAGGCGGCGGACTTACCGACCAGTTCAGCGACCTCGTCGACCGTGTAACCGGCGTCGACCAGCTTGTGGAAAGCCGTCGCCTCCTCGACCGGGGTCATGTCGGCGCGGCCGACGTTCTCGGCGACGGCCATCGCGAACGACTCGCGACCCTCCGCCAGGCCGTGCATGACGACGGCCTTCATCTGGGTGAGGCCGGCAATCTGGGCGGCCCGCCAGCGGCGCTCGCCCATGATGATCGTGTACCGCTTGGTGTCCTCGTTGTAGCGGACGTTGATCGGCTGGAGCTGGCCGAGCTTCTTCATGGAGGCGGCCAGTTCCTCGAGGGCCGCCTGGTCGAAGTGCTCGCGGGGCTGGCCCGGGTCGCGGTCGATCTTGCTGATCGGGATGGTGCGGAGCTGCGTCCGCACCTCGCCGTCGGCCGGCTTCTTCGCGGGGGCCGCCTTGGTGGCCGCGGGGGCCTTCCGCGCCGGCTTCTTCGCGGGGGCCGCCTTGGTCGCCGCGGGGGCCTTCCGCGCCGGCTCCTTCGCGGGGGCCTCGGTGGTGGTCTCGGTGGTGGCCATAGCGCGTCCAATCGCTAGGTAGTGGGTGGTTTGAACTACTTTCATTCTTTCCTAATTCGCTTTACCTAGCCAGTTTTAACAACCTGATTAGGCAAAGAAACTTCCAAGGAAACCGCAGGTCAGCAGCCGCATTCACCGCTGGCGGCGGGCACCTGGAAGCACGTCGGGCAGGTCTTCGCGAACACCGCAGCAGCCTGGGCTCGGTTGCGAGCGCGGCCGCGCTCGCGGTTCACCCGCTCGACCTCCGCGTTGTAGGCACGCACGCGCTCTTCGTGCCGCTGCTGCTCGGCCCACTGCCGCTTGCTGCGCTCGCGACGCTCCGCGCTCGGCGTCGCGGCGTCGGCCGCCAGGGCGGCGCGCAGGCCGGCCTCCACCGCACGGAGTTCGACAACCAGACTCCAGTCGACCGGCGCCGGCCTGGTCGCTTCGGCGATCCGGTCCGCGACCGCACGGAGCGCGTTGCGGTCGAGTTCGCCGCGCGCCACGGTCCGGCGGACGCCGATCGCCCAGTTGGTGTGGTGCTCGCCGGCCAGGCGCCGGGAAAGGTCGAGCGCGTCTGCGGCCTCGCCGACCTCGACGATCAGCTCGATCTCCTCGATGACCTCTGTGACCTTCATTGCGCTCTCCTCGACCGTGACTGGTGGGGTGGTTTGAACTACTTTCATTCTTTCCTAATTCGCTTTACCTAGCCAGTTTTAGAAAGCTGATTAGGCAAAGAAACTTCCAAGGAACCGCAGACCGGGGGGCGGGGTGCGGCCCCCGCTCCGGCTCCCGCCGGCCCGGCACCGGGCGCCCTCGAGCGCCCCGAGTGCCGGGCCGGCGAGAGCCGCCCGGCCGGGGTCAGCCGGCGAGGATCGCCTCGCCGATCCGGGTGAGGACGACCGGCTGGCCGTGGAAGAGGGAGTGGGAGGTGTCGCGCTTGGCCCAGCCCTGCTTGATGACCCACTCGACCATGTCCCGGCGTGGCTTGGTGCCGCGCTCGACCCTCACCATGAGGGTGCCGACGCTGAACTCCTGGAACTTGACACCGTTGTCCCGGATGGCCTCCAGGGTGCGCCGCTGAGCCGGGGTCACCTTGGGGACCTCCACCGGAGCCGGCGCGGGGGCCGGCTGGGGCTCGGGCGCCGGGGCCGGCTGCTCGGGGGCGTCCTCCGCGTAGTCCAAGATGCCGTCAGTGTTGGCGAGGAAGGACTGGGCCGCCTCGATCTCCATGAGAGCGGCCTCGTTGGTGATCGGGCAGGTGCTGTGGCCCGGGGTGCGGGTGAGGAGCTGGCGGGTGAGGGTCTCGCGCATGCCCTTCAGGGCCTCGCGGATGCCGGCCGTCTCGGCGTCCTTGAGGACGGTCCGGTACGGGAGGGCCATCGCAGCTGCCTTCATCGCCTCCCGGATCAGGCTCGTGTCGACCCGCCGATCAAGCTCGGTCATGCACTGGGCCAGCTTCTTACGGGCCTCCTCCTCGGTCCGGAGGTAGGTGCCGGAGAGAGAGGTGAAGATCTTGAAGAGGTCGCTCACGACTGGCTCCCATTCCGTAGAAGTTGGTGTTTTGAACTACTTCCATTCTTCCCAAATTCGCTTTCCCCAGCCAGTTTTAGAAAGCTGATTCGGTAAATAATCATAAAAGGATGCCGGTCAGGGAGCGAGGTCGATCGGGGCGCCGTCGGCGTCGATGCCGAGGGAGGTGAACCAGCCGTAGAGGGCTTCCACGACGTCGCCGCCGTTCCATTCGCCGTCGCCGCCCTCAATGGTGGTCTTGATCTTGTTGAACAGGCCGACGATCGCCTGCCCTGCATCGGTGGTGACATCGAAGTTCGGTGCGTGCGCCATGAGCGTGATTCCTTTCTTCTCCTGGGGACCGGCCCGGCGGGTGCCGGGCCGGCGGTGGGGGGTGTCGGGCCGCGGGCCGTCGGGGATCACACCGTGTAGCCCTTGCGCCTGAGGTCGGCGATCTTGTTCTCCAGGCCCTTCTGCTCCTTGGGGTCCACGACGGGCAGGAAGCACAGCTCCTTGCCCGGCTGAGTCACGCGGTACCGAGACCCGCGTTTCTCCACGACCGCGCCGCTCTTGCGGAGCCTGGCGACCAGCTGGTCCGTCTTCTTCGAACTCACCTTGTTCAGTCCTTCCTTGGTGCCTTGCGAGTCGTCCAGGGGGGCGAGGCGTCCCGTCCCCGCTGGGGGACTTCCTCGCCGGGCTGCCGGCCCGGTCGGGCGGGCGCCCGGCCGGGCCGGGGATGTCAGGCGGCCCGACGGCTGCCGCGGTACTCGGCCAACTTGCGCTCGTGGCAGGAGCCGCACACGTGCGTGTGGCGCACCTTCCGCTGGGTGCCGGTGTTCCAGTAGTGCCGCCGCTCGTGGACGGGAGCCTTGCACTCCGTCTCGGTGCACTTCTCCGTGCGCGGCTCCTTGTAGCCGATCGCCCGGTGGTAGTGCGTCCGCCAGGCCTCGAAGTCAACCGGCGCGAAGTGGCCGTCCGTGTCGGCCAGGCCGTCGGAGATGTACTGGCCGTAGGCGGCGCGCTCCTTGGTCTCGTCGCAGACGTGGGCCTTCTCGGAGCAGTCGTCGCAGACGGCGTCGCCCTCGACGGGTACGAGCGCCGGCTTCTCGCCGCAGTCGGCGCAGGGGACGTACTCGTTGTCGAACGGCGAGTGGTAGCCGCAGAAGTGCCTGCCCTCGAAGGTGTGGATCGCGTAGGCCGGCTCGCCGTCGGCCGCGGCGCATCCCCGCTGCGCGCGGTCGCCCTTGCAGAGGATCTCGGTGGTGGGGAACCGGAGTCCGGTGGTGATGTAGGCGGGGAGGGAGGCCATGCGACTCAGTCCTTTTAGGCTTGATTGGTGCGTTTTGAACTACTTTCATTCTTCCCGAATTAGCTTTACCTAGCCATTTTTAATAAGCTAATTCAGTAAAGAAACCTAAAAGGATGCCGGTCAGGTGGCCTCGGAGGCTGCACCGATGAGCTGCTCGGCGCGACGCACCGCGTAGGCGATGGCCATCTGCGCGGCGACGTCGTCCCGGCGCTCGACCATGACGCGGCGGTGCTCGACGGCCCGGCGCCACAGGTCGCCCTCGGCGAGCGTGTCGCCGCACGCCACCATGGCGTTCGGGCCCAGACCCCACACGATCATGTTGACCGCGCAGCCGGCCGCGGCCAGCGGGTCGATCTCCTGCGCGAACCACGTGAACTTGGCGGGGTCCAGGTCCAGGCCGCGCAGATGCTGCGCCGCGGACCGGAACATGCCGCCGGTGCCGGCGCACGGGTCGAGCAGCGAGTAGCCCTCGTGGATCGCCTCGGGGTCCTCGCCGATGATCTGCGCGGCCATCATGTCGCACACCTCCGGCGGGGTGTGGTACTCGCCGAGGCCCTGCCGGGCCGTGTGGTGCCTCAGGCTGGTGATGGTCCACGACATCAGGTCGATCCAGCTGTTCGCCTCGGGGTCCTCGTGCCCGGTGTGGTCGAGCGCGTTGTGGTCCAGCGCCGCGTGGAAGGTGGCCCGGATCGCGTGCAGCTCGTGCTGGGTGTACTTCTCCTCCTCCTCGGCCCACCGGAAGAGCACGCTGGCGGTGTCGATGAGGTCGGGGCGGCGCATCCACCAGTAGGCGGCGACCTCCCGGACGCACGCGAGGAGCTGCTGCGCGTCCAGGCCCCGGAAGAAGTCGGCCAGGGTGCGCGCGTGCCCCTTCAGCGGCCACAGCGCCAGGGTGGCGACGATGCCGAGAGGGATCTCCATGCGGTTGCCGCCGTGCGCCCGGTGCCAGGCGGAGGCGATCGCCTCCCCGAAGGCGGGGCCGTCGGCGGGGCGCATGGAGAACTCGGCGCGGCGGCCGGGGCCGGCGGCGGCTGCGGCGGTCGGCTGCTGCGGCTTCGCCACGGTGGGTGCCCACTGGCCGGCGACCGGCTTCGGCAGGGTGATCGTCTTCTCCGGCTTGAGGGCCTCGGGCTCGCCGAGGCTGGCGAAGAGGTCGAGCTGTTCCATTGCTTCCTCCGTGCAGACATGGGCCGGCCCGGCACCCCGTGGGGTGCCGGGCCGGGTGGGTGGGTCAGATCCGGGTGGCCGCCAGAGCCGCATCGACGATGCCGATCGTCTGGGCCCAGGTGGCCTCCACCTCCATGAACTCCGTGCCGCCGTAGCCCTGGTAGCCGGTGATCCGGGCCTTGCTCGGGGTGGACTCGCCGGCCTCGTCGGTGCCCATACCGGGGAGGAGGACCGTCCAGGTCAGGTCCTGGTGGGTGACCTCGGCGACCTTGCCGAGGTTGGTCTGGGTCCAGGTGGTGGAGGTGGCCGCCTTGGAGAAGATGCCGATGATGTCCACGATGACTCCCTTTCCTAGTGGGTTAATGCGTTTTGAACTACTTTCATTCTTCCCGAATGAGCTTTACCTAGCCAGTTTTAGAAAGCTTATTAACTAAAGATTGAGCAAAGAGAGCTGTTCGGGTGTCTGGTCGTCCGCCTCCAGCGGCGGCAGCTCCTCGCGCTCCACCCGCCCGGTGGACCAGCCGAGGGCCTCCGCTTGGGCGCGGTGGAGACGGTCCGCCGCCAGGTCCTCGACCGGGGCGGTGCCCGGCGGGGCCTCCAGCGCGGGCGTCTCGTCGTGCTCGGGCTCGCCGCCGAACCGCTCGGGGGTCTGGACACCGCTCATGATCGTCGTCCTGTTCTCGGTTCCGGCCGCCCCGGATCGGGGCGGCCGGAGGCTGCCGGATCGGGGGCTGCTACCAGCCGGGCGGGACGGGCTCCTCGTACGGCGACGGGATCTCCGGCCCGGTCTCGTACCGGTCGTCCTCGTAGTGCTCGCACCACGGTTCGCACGGCTGTTCCTCGTGCGCCCCGCAGCCGTCGCACGCGAGGCACTCCCCGCCGGCGGCGCAGATGGGGCACGGCTGTCGTTTCATGATCGGTCTCCTGTTCTGTGCGAGGCGGTCAGAGGGGGCAGGCGGCGGCGTGCTCCACGAGGACGGCGAAGAGCATCTCCATGTGGTCGCCGGGCTCGGCGTCGCACAGGCGGTCGCCGCAGCGGGTGTGGACCAGCTCGAGGTCCCTCTTCGCCGGATCGTCGGCGCGCAGCTCGTACTCGGCCAGGTAGATCGGCATGTCCGCGCCTTTCTCGGGTGGGGGCCCGGCCCCGGGCGGGGCCGGGCCGGGGGTGGTCAGTGGGAGTGGTCGCGGGCGTCGGGGACGGGGCTGCTGCCGTGGGTGGGGTCCTCGCCGGGGCCGCGGTCGTGCTGCGGCTCGGGGGTGATCCCGGCCGTCACGAACGCGGCGCGCAGGCCGGTCAGCTCGTAGCTGCGGAGTCTGCGCAGGACGCGCGCGGTGATCTCCAGGTGCGCCGCGCACGAGGCGAGGCCGAGGCCGCTGGTGGCGGAGACGAGGCCGGCGGCCTCGCCGTCCGTGCCGGTGATCTCGCACGCGATGCAGGGCATCGTGAACCAGATCGGCACGAGGTCGACGCGGGTGGCGAACGTGACCACGGGGGTTCTCCTGTCTGGATGTGGGCGGGTCAGTGGGTGGCGAGGGAGGCGGGGGCCTTGCCGCGGTTGCAGGGCCGCTCGTTGTCGGCGGCGATGACGGCGGCCAGGCGCTCGTGCCGGCGGTGCAGGACGAGCAGGCCGGTGAGGGCCGCGTGCAGCACCTCCTCGTCGCGCGAGCTGAGGTGTCCGTGCTCGATGAGCGCCAGCCGGCGGGCGCGGAGGTCCGCGTCCTGGTGAGCGAGCTGGGTGCTGACCGCATGGAGCGGCCTCATCTGCGGCATGGTCCCGGTGATCGGCGCGGTCGCGTAGCCGACGATCACCGCCGGGATCATGAAGTCGTGACGGGTGAGCAGTTCGGTGGCCTCCTGCAGCGCGTCCGCGGCGGGCTGCGGGAGCTGGCCGGGTTCGTCGACCGGGTGCGACTGGATCGCGATCGCGGCGTCCTCGAGTGCCCCGGCGAGCGTGTCGATCATGTAGCGCTTCGGGTGGTACGCCCGGCCGCGCACGACGGCGGCCAGGTGCATCAAGCGGCGGGCGGTGGCGAGGTAGGCGGACATGCGTGTCCTCTCCTTCCGGGTCAGGCGGCGGCCACGAACTCGGCGGCGACCGTGTGGTAGCAGCGGGCGGAGCGCAGGCCGGCCGGGCAGTTGCACTGGCCCGTGGCGGCGGTCCGGTAGATCTCGGTGCCGTCGTCGGAGACGACGAGGAAGATCCGGTTGGCGCGGAGCGGGACCACCGCGCCCAGCTCCAGGAGTTCGAGCGCTTTGGCGACCTGCCACGTCGGGTGGGTGGTGTTGGTGCGCGCGGCGCGGCGGATCTTCAGCCGGCACTTCGGGCCGTAGCCGTCGAGGGAAGGCCGGCGGAGCGGACGACGGCACTTCAGGCACCTGTCGCGCTCAGTGACCTTCTTTGCGCGCATTGTCCGCTCCTACATCGATGGTGGTGTTTTGAACTACTTTCATTCTTCCCTAATCAGCTTTACCTATCCAGTTTTTGAAAGCTGATTCAGTAAAGAAGGGGTAATAAAATCGCAGGTCGGGGAGCCTGCGGTTCGCTCACCTCACGTCGTCGGCGCCCTGAAGGCTCATCGCCTGGAGGTGTCGCACGCGGTGCACCCGCTCCTGCGGAACGTGGTTGTCCCACGCACCCGGGAACGGGCTGCACTGGTAGTAGACCGTGCCGTCGTCCGGGTCGACCCAGCGGTCCCGGACCGGGCCCATCTGGAGGTCACCGCGCCGGTCGGTCCACACCGCGTAGGCGTACGGCCTACGAGGTCCGGAGGGGACGGTTTCCAGGATCTCGATCTCGAGCGACATGAGCGCCATGGTCGGATTCCTTCCTGATGGGCCGGTCAATATGTTTTGAACTACTTTCATTATTCCCTAATCTACTTTCTATAGCCAGATAGAGAAAGCAGATTAGGGAAAGAGGTACCTAAGAAAACCGCAGGTCACAGGCCTGCGGATCGCCCCTTGCGGGTGGGGTAGGTCAGGCGGTGGCAGAGGAGGGTCGGCTGCACTGGTCGTGCCGATGGCAGTTGCACAGCCCGCAGGCGGCGCACATCCAGTCGGCCTCCAGGCCGCAGAGCCCGCAGCCGCCCGTCAGGTGCAGTTCGAGGTCGTCGACGAAGTTCATCCGCCGGGTGGCGGCTTCGCGGTCAGCGGCCATCGGCGCTCTCCTCTCCAGCCTGGGCGTGGGACGACGACAGGTTCCGCTCGACGGTCACCACGTCCCACGCGGCCAGGGCGACGGGGACCGCGAGTGTCCACCGGCTGCGGTAGGTGCGCCGGCGGTCCTCCTCGGTGGCGCCCTCGACAAGCGCCCACCACTCGGCCCGGCTGCTCTCCAGGCTGATGCGGGTTCCGGTGTCGACGACCCGCAGTCGGGCGCCGAAGGCGTGCAGGATGTCGCCGGGCTGGACGAGCAGACGCGGGACCTCGATGGGCACCGGCCGGCCCGCGGTGATCCGGGCCGCCGGGTCGGCGAGCGTGTAGCCCAGCTCGATGGCGGCCTGCTCGGCCCGTTCGACGCTGGGGATGTAGGAGCCCGCGCAGTACGCGCGGGCCGGCTTGCCGAGCTTGTCGTACGACGCGAAGGCTCCGCACTGCTCGGTGATCGCGACCGGCCAGACGCCGGAGACGAACGCGACGACGCGCTCGGACTCGACGACCAGGACGTCACCGTCGGCGACCTGGTCCTGGTCGATGGCCGCGCGGGCGTCGGCGCTGCTCGCGAAGTGCCACACCTTCGGCTCGGCCGCCTCGGCGGCGCGGGCGGCGTCGACGGCGTCGATGATCCGGCCGAGCTGGTGAGCGGCTGCGGCCTGCCGGTTGTCGTAGATGGGGTGTCCGGCGCTCATGGTCGGTCCTTCCTTCCTGTGCGGGGTTGGTGTGTGGTGCTTCCATCATTCTTACCTAATTAGCTTTTCCTAGCCAGTTTTAGGAAGTTAATTAATTAAAGAAATGGCAAAGATCGGCGGCCGCCGTTCTCCATTCGGCTTTTCCTAGCCGAGTTGTGAAAGACTGGCGTCATGCCCAAGCCCTACTTCGGCAAACAGCCGCTGCCCGAGTACAAGCCCAGCGACGCCGTCCGCGCCGCCATCAAGGCGTGGGAGGAGTCCGTCGCGCTGGAGGAGGAGAGGCGCCACGCCGCCCGGCGGGCACTGGCCGACGAGCTGAAGGCCAACCCCGAGCTGCCCTACGCGGCCGTGGCTGCGCACCCGATCGTGCCGTGGACGGAGGCGACGCTCCGCATCATCGGCCAGGAGTTCGATGTCCCGCCCCGGAACCCGAACAAGGCGTGGAAGAGGCCAAGGAAGGAGGAGCAGCCGGCGGCCGGAGAAAAGCCCGCCGAGTCTGCCTGAGCTGGCCAACGTCGGAACGTCGAAGGGGCCGCACCCGCGCGGGTGCGGCCCCTTCGACGTTCCGGGTCAGCCGGTCTTCACCAGGAAGGCGACGAGCAGGACCAGGGCGACGGCGACGGTCGCGATCTTCTGCTCGCGCGGCAGGTCGACGAACCGCATGCGCGGCACCTCAACGATCTCGTCGGGCCCGTGGAACTCCTCCCGATGCGCGGCGCGCAGGGCGCGCGCCTCGGCTCGGGTGCCGGCGGGTTCGACCGTCCCGCACAGGCGGCACCGGTACTCGTACATGGCGACCTTCCTCACGTGCGCATCCCTGGTGCTCATGATGCTCGACGAGGCGCGCGGATGGCCCGTGATTGCCCTCTTTCACTCGACGTCTTCGAGGCGTTCCATCACCCAGGCGGACGGGCCGCGCGCGGCGTCGTTGACCCACCGGTAGCCGCGTGCGATGTCCTCGGCCGTCCATCCCTCGGGGAGCTGCCGGAGCCGCTCTCCGCGACTCTTCACCCTCGGAGAGCGGCGGAGAGCAGGCGAAGAGATGCCCAGGTCAGAGCCACTCTTCGGGGGCGGAGAACTGATTCTCTCCGCCCCTGGGCCGGTATCGGGGGAGGGCGGCGGGGGCAGCTCGTCGCGGTGGATGCCGGCCCGCCCGGCGACGCCCCTCGCGCGGAACGTGCGGGAGGGGTCGAAGCCGGCGTCGACGAGCACCTTCCGCAGCTGCTGGTCGGTGGCCTGGGCGAGGCCGGGGAGACGCTCCCGCATGGCCGGCCGGAGGACCGCGAGGTGCACCCCGTTGTCGTCGCCGATCAGCTCCCGGATCAGGGCCGTCAGCGGGGGCTCCGCGGGGGCCTCGGCGGGGGCCTGCTCGGGCTGTTCGCCGGCGGTCGGTGCGGGCTTCTTGCCGCGCCGGCCGGTGAGGCGCTTCCAGCGGGGCGGTGGGGCGTCGCCGGCGGGTTCCGCCGTCGTCTTCCGGCTGTCCTTCTGCTGCTCGCCTGTGGCCTTCTTCAGCAGCGTGTCGAGGGCGCCGCGGCTGGTGGCGATCGCGGCCAGGCACCACGCCCCGGCGGCGGCGACGGCGCCCTCGATGGGGTACTCGGCGAACGTATGCACGATGCCGAGCAGCACGACAACCACTCCCCCGAGTCTCATCAGCCGCGAGCCGTGCTTGCCGTACTCGCCGGTGAGCCAGCCGACGAGCAGGCCGAGCAGGGTCCGGGTGCCGGCGAGCGTGTGCCGGGCGGTGAAGGCGGTGCCGGCGGCCGCGCGCCGGGCGAGGCTGCGGGCCGGGCGGCGGCTCGCCCTGATGCCGCGGCGGGCGACGTCGACGACGGCTCTCGGGTCGGCGTACGGGCGCAGGTCCGGCAGGGCGAGGACGGGAAGCGGCTCGGGCTGCTCCCCCGGCTCATGCCCGGGGTCGTCCTCCTCCGCATCGGGCTCACGGACGGGCTCAGGCTCACGCGGATCAGGCCCATCGGGCTCAGGCTCACGCTCATGCACCGGCTCAGGCTCACGCACCGGCTCACGCTCATGCACCGGCTCAGGCTCACGCGGGTGAGCCTGCACGCCGGTGAGCCCGGCAGCGAGCGGAGTGGTCTCACCGCCGGGCTCGGGCGCCTGCTGGGTGGCGGGGGTGGTCATGACGCGAAGTGGTCCGCGGTGGCCCTGATCCTCTCGGCGAGGATGCCGAGCCCGCCGCCCGAGCCGGCCAGCAGGTAGAACAGAATGATGCCGATCACAGCGACCTGGCGGCGGGTGAGCCCGACCCACGCGAGCACCACCATGAGCGTGAGGCCGATCGCGGGCAGGGACAGGCCTGGTTTGATGGCCGCGATCACGCCGACCAGATCGCCCATGACGAGCGTCGGGACGATGTCGAAGGGCCACCCGGCAGCCACGTAGGAGGCTCCGGCGATCAGGCTCAAGATGAGCACCCACCACCAGCCGAGTGGCTTCGCCTTGCCCGTCTTGGTCTCCTTCGTACCGAAGATGAGCATGGCCGTGAGAACCAGGGCGAGGCCTTCGGGCCCGAGTGCGGGCATCAGGGATTTCACGGGCTGGGATTCCTTCTCAGTGCTGGTGGGCGAGGTGATCGAGGAGGGTCGGCATGTTGGCGACGGCCTCGCCAGCGGTGAAGCCGTGCAGCACGGCGCCGACGACCACGGACGTCGTCACGGCGCGTGTGCACCAGCCGATGAGCCAGAACCAGCGGCGGGTGACGCGGTCGACAGCAACGACGAGGACGGCACCGGCGCCCCAGAAGTAGGCGGCGGGGTTGTCGCGCAGCGGCAAGGGCGACTCGGCGAGGCTCGCGGTGACGTCGGTCGCGTAGCCGACGACACCGAGCATCAGGCCGCCGGCGAGACCGGTCAGGTGGTACAGGCCCCACTTCGTGGCCGGGTCGACCTCGCGCCACGCCTGGGCGAAGGATTTCCGCTCCCGGCCGGCGCGAGGGAACACGGGCGTGGAGAAGCGCGGGCGCTCGTAGCCGGACGTCGCGGCGGGGCGGCGCCAGCGGCCCCTCCCCTCCCCCGCTGGCCGGATCTCGTCGTCGTACTCTCCGGACTCTTCGCCCTGGTCGGCGGCGGGCTCCTTGCTGACTCGCCGCAGCCGCGGGCGGCGGCCGCCGGTCTCCCGGATCTCGTCCTCGTCCTCGTCGTCGCGTTCGCTGCTGTCGGCAGCGCGCTCGCCCTTGAGGATGCGCAGTACGCGGTGTCGCCGGGACTCCGGGGCGGCCGGCTCGTCGCCGGCATCGTCGTGCTCGTCGGTGTCGGCGGCCGGCTCGGGCTGCTCGTCGACGACGCTCAGCTCGGGCTTGTGCGAGTTCCACCAGTCCGGCAGGCGGGGCGCGCCGTCGCGGCGCGGGCCGGGCACGCCGACCGTCGGCGGCCGGTCGGGCATGGGCGGGACGGCGGCCGGCGCGGCGGGGGCGGCGGCCTGGTCGTCGACGTCGTCGGTGAGGGCGTGCCCGGCCGGTCGGGCGCCGAGGCGGAGCAGCGCGGCCCGGGCCTCGGCCTCGTCGGGTTCGGTGTGGTGAGTGGTCACAGGTACAGTCCCTGTCCTTCTCCGGTGAGCTGCCGTGCTTCGGTCAGGCGGCGGCCGGCGGTGCGTTCGTCGATGCCGAGCAGCAGGGCCGCGCTCGTCGGGGTGAGCCGGTCGCCGGCCTTGAGCCTCTTGGCGAGCGCGACGACGCGGTGCGCCTGGGTGAGGCGTCGTTGAGCCGTGGCCGGGCTGACGCCGAGCAGCGGGGCAGCGGTCTTCTTTGTGACCCGCTCGCCGTCCTGGAGACGGGCCGCGAGCTTGATGATCTGTCGCTGCTCGACGTCAACCGCCGACTCGGGCTCAGGCTCACGCGCGGGCTCGAGGGGGGGTTGGCCCGTGTCTGCGTCGTGGGTCTGCTGCTCCTCGGCGTCCGGGTCTGGCGTCTCGCCGCGCTGCTGCTCGGGCTCAGGCTCGTGTTCCGGCGCGGGCTCAGGCGCGGGCTCAGGCTCAGGCTCACGCGCGGGCTCAGGCTCACGCGGTCCGGGCTCAGGCTCGGGCTCAGGCTCGGGCTCATGGACGGGCGCGGCCTCAGCCGCGGGCAGCAGCGCGGGAACCTGCGGGCCGGCGGCGAGCATGTCGCCGAGCGCCAGGCCCGCGCCCTCGGTGAGCGTGGTCCGCTGCACGCGGATCAGGTCGACGCCGAGTTCGGCGTCACCCTCCCCCGCCCGGCGCAGCAGCCACCAGGCGACGAGCGCGGACCAGCGCCGCACCCACTCCCACGGGTGCCGCTCGGCGCGCGCACGGTGGTACGCGATCTTTCTCATGATCTGTGCGTTGCGGCGCTGCGCCTCGACGTCGGCGCGCGTGCGGTAGACGACGAGCCGCCGGGCGACCAGGCCGAGACCCTCGGCTGCGATGCACATCGCCATCGGGGTGATGCCGTAGACGACGGCTTCGGTGAGGTTGTCGGCGACGACGATCCCGGTGACCGACGCGGCGGTCGGTGTCGACCACAGGCCGGCCCGGACAGGCCACGGTGCGGCCTGCTCGAACATGGTGAGCAGGACCATGACCAGGGCGAGCACGAGCGTCGCTCCCTCGCCGGCCGCGACGACGCCGAGCGCCGTCGCCTGCCGGTCCGGGCCGAACTCCGACAGGACGTTCGTGAACGTGCCCCAGCCGCCGAGTCCGCCGAACCCGATCATCGGGAGCCTCGCGGCGATCAGTACGGCGCGCTGCCCTCCGGTGAGCTTGCGCGTCTCGGTCATGTCGTCTGCCCCTTCTGCGGGTCGTCGGTGTGGTCGAGGGCCGGGCCTGCGCGCCGGCGGAGGCCCTCGGGCGGATCCGGCCGGCACGTCAGCGGCCGAGCAGGTAGGCCACGAGGATCAGCGGCCAAGCCATAGCGAGCAGGTAGAGGAAGCGCACTGGGGCAGCTCCCTCTACCGCTCGGTGTGGACGGGCAGCACCGTCACGCGCCACGGGACGTCGGCCGCGGGCGGCAGCGGTGTGCCGGCGGCGACCGATACCCAGCCCTGGGGAGGTGCGCCGTCAGCCACGGCCGCGGCCTCCGCTGCCTGCTGGGTCGCGTGGACGCTGTGGAGCTCCCCGTGCCGGAGGAGGACGGCGACCTCGTTGCGGGCGGTCGTCTGCTTGCGGGCCGTGCTCAGCAGCTTCCGCAGCACGACCCGGTCCTCGGCGTCGAGGTGTGCCTGTGCGCGCAGCACGGCCAGCTCTCCCTCGGCGCGGGCGAGGGCGGCGCGCAGTTTCCCGATGGTGGAGGCGGCGGCCGTGGCGTTGTCGCGGTGCCGGGCGGCGTCGGCCTGCGCTGCGGCGGCCCTGGCCTGCGCCGCCTCGGCGTCGGCCTGCGCCGCGTCGGCCTTGGCCTGCAGGGCGGCCAGAGCGGCGGACCCGATGATGCGGATCATGGTTGCCTTTCCGCCGGGCCCTCGAGGGACGTCGAGGGCCCGGCCGGTCATGGAGTGGTCAGCGGTCGAAGGGGATGCCCGCGCGGTCGCCCTTCCGCGCGACGAGCGCCTTGTGGCGCCGGCGGCGGGCCGCGCTCTGCGCGGCCGCCTTCTCCTGCGCCTTCCGCTGCTGTTCGATCTCGCGCGTCGACGGCGGCCAGTGCGTCGGCCGGCCGCCGCCGAACGCCGAGCGGATCTTGCCGAAGGCGCCCATCAGCGGTGCTCCCCGGCGGCCTCGGCGCTTGCCTTCGCGTGGAACTGCGCCGACTCGCGCTGCCCGATGGCCTCCTCGGCTCGGGCGGCCCGCTCCTGCGGCGTGCCCCGGTCCTGCCGGCAGGCCTGCA
The DNA here is from genome assembly GCF_014651135.1 of Streptomyces echinoruber. Lineage (GTDB taxonomy): Bacteria > Actinomycetota > Actinomycetes > Streptomycetales > Streptomycetaceae > Streptomyces > Streptomyces echinoruber. The sequence continues at coordinate 228,975 of NZ_BMWH01000002.1, read as the reverse complement.
CAGTCGCCGGCTGGGTCAGGACGCGGTTCGGCGTCGTGGTGCTGATGCGGCGGCTCACCGGGGCGCCCCCGCGGGGCGCAGGCTGCCGGCCACGCCGATCGCCGTGGCGACAAGCCGCAGCACGCGGCCGCGCGGGGCACGGCGGATGACGCCCGCCGCGACCACGCGCCGGTTGCTGCCCGGGTCGAACGAGGCGCCGCACTTGCCGCACACGAACACGCCGCCCTCGCGGCGCATCGGCCGACCGCAGCACGTCATCAGCGGTCACCCCCGTCGCGGGGGCGCGGGACGGCGCGCCCGCCGCCGCTCTCGGCGGCCGACAGGCCGCTTGCTCGTCCGCTCTCGCGGGCGGGAACCGCCCGGCTAATCTTGCTCACGTTCGTCCTCCTGGTGCGTCAGGTGGGCGACGGGCGCCGGGCGGGCCTTCCACAACACCGCTCGGCGCCGTCTTGTTGATGGGTAGCGGGACAGTCCCGGCCGACGAGAGCGACCACGAAGACCGGGACTGCCCGCGCAGAGGCAGAGGTGCTGCCCCTACCCGAAAGCGTATGGCACGCCATACACTTCGGGCAAGGGGCCCGCCGCGTGAAGGGACGGGCATGGCTGACGAGTTGGCCGAGGAGTCGCAGAGGGTGATCAACGCCTTGGAGGAGATTGAGCGGATCGCGGATCCGGTCACCCGCGCCGCGGTGATCAGCGACGTGCTGAAGTACGTCGAGAAGAAGGAACCGACGTGGCGCGACCTGCGGCGCGACGCCGTCCTCGACCTGCTCGCCGCCAAGGTCTCGTACCGGAAGATCGGTGCCATGATCCACACGTCGCACAGCACAGTGCAGAGCATCGAGCGCGGTCATGCCGGCGCGTGGAGGACGAAGCCGCGGACGAAGCCGAAGGCGGCCGGCGGCGAGCAGGGCGACCAGGGGGCGTGAGCCAGGCGGAAACCGGAGGGGACGACTGCGGCGTCAGGGACAGGTGAACGTGTGCGGGGTCACCGCTGCGTTCATCGTTCGTTTATCCGGCCGTCCGGTCCCCTGCGTTCACGAGAGGACGTATCCCTGTGCGACTGCGCTACTCGATCCCCCTGCCTGGTCCCTTATCCGTCGGCGGCTCGGTGCGGCTGTTCGGCGGTGGCCGTCGCCGCGGCGGGGGCGGGGGCCTGGTCGCCGTCTTCAAGCTGTTCTGGTACCTGCTGGTCTTCGAGGCGTGGCTGCTCTGGTGGTGCGTCAAGCCGTGGTACATCGTCGGTGTGCTCGCGCACCGGAAGGTCACCGGCCGGCCGACGCCGATCTGGAGATCGCGCGGGGGCTGGTGGTGAGGCCGGTGCGCGTGTCCCCGAGCATGTCGGGACCGCCGGTAGTCTGACAGCGCGCGTCCACGCAAGAACCCCCCGGACTTCTGCCCGGGGGGTTCTGCGTTGCCGGTGGGTCACCGGTGTCTGTTCGGCGCGGGCCCGTAGGGGCTGGCCCAGGCGGGCCGGTCGGTGGCGAGCCGGGCGGCCGGCCGGCGGCGGCCGCAGCCGCCCCGGTCGGCGGGCGGGACGACGCCGAGCTGCTGGAGGCGGTCGACGATCGGGCGCAGTATCTGGGCGAGTCGACGGGCCGTCTCCCGGACGGCGTCGGCGAGCCGGCGGACCAGTGCCGCCGCGTGGGTGAGGCGCTCGCCCAGGGCGCGGGCCTGCCCGGGGGTGAGGCGGATGCCGGGCATGGCTCAGGCCTCCTGCTGCTGGTCGTCGGGGGCGGGCAGGGTGAACGCGTGCCAGGACACGCCGATCAGCTCGTCGGGCAGGGCGTCGCCGACGGCGGCCGTGACGGCGGCGCCGACGAGCGAGGCGGGCCGGTCCGATGCGAGGGTCAGTGTGACGCTGATGCGGCGGCGGGTCTGCTGGGCGGCCGGCGCCGCCGGGGCCGGGTCGTCGTGGACAGCTGCGTCTGCGGCGGTCATGTGGTGCGACTCCTGTGTTGGGAAGGGGCCGGCCGCCGCGCGGGCGGCCGGCGTGGGGCGGGTGGTGGGCTACTGGTCGTGGAGGCTGCGCAGCCGGATCGGTATCTGCGCGGTGCGTGCCCGCCGGCGGTCGCGGTCGCGGGCGGCCCGCCAGTTCCGCAGGGAGCGGCGCGGCCGGAAGACGATCAGGCCGGCGATGGCGGCGGCGACGATCGGCACGGCGAGCCAGAACCAGGGCGAGCGGCGGGAGGTGTAGGCGACCTGCCAGTCGGCCCAGGTGGTGAGCGCGCGCACCGGGCGGCCGCGGCCGGTGGCGTAGCCGCCGGCCCACACGCACGCGAGGGCGAGGGCGACGCGCGCCCAGGTCCCGGCGCTCACCGGGCGGGCCTTGCGCCGGTGGAGGGGCGGGTGGGAGCGCTGCTCACGCCGTCGCGCCTCCGTTCGTGGCGGAGTTGACGGCGTTGAGCAGCCAGACGAGGGCGACCTGCTCGGCGGCGGTCGGCGACCAGCCGCGGCGTTCGAGGTCGGCGCGCATCCCGTCGGCCTTGTCGAAGATCGGCGTTATGAGGTCGGTCATCGCCAGGAGCGCGTTCGAGATTTCGTGTCGGGCGCGATCCATGTCGCTGGAGGAGGGCTGGGTCATCGTGGCTTCCTGTGGTGGGATCGGGGTGGGCGGCCGCCCGCGGTACGAGCGCGGGCGGCCGTTCCGCTGCCTGCTCACGGCGCGGCCGGCAGCTTGTTCAGCGCGTCACCGATCCGGTGGGCGAGGCTGAGACGGCGCGCGGCCAGCTCGCCGTCGGTGTCGGCGGTGTGCTCGGCGGCCAGCAGCAGGCAGTCGACGACGTCGGCGAGGTCGTCGGGGCTGAGGCCGGTCAGGTGCAGAGCCACAGCCGGTCACTCGCCCGTCTCGGCGGCGGCCCACGCCTCGCACGCGGCGTCCAGCTCGTCGGCGCGCCCCCACAGCACGCCGTTGACCCGCTCGCCGGCGCGGTAGGGGCGGGGGTCGGCGAGGACCCGCTGGGCGGCGGTGACCACGGAGTGCGGGGAGGCGTAGCCCGCGACGGGCAGCCACTCGGGCAGCTGGTTGGAGCCGTCCTCGTTGCGCCAGGCCCACTGCCAGACGGGGCCACGCTCGTCGCCGCCTTCCTCCAGGCCGGTGTGCCACTCCCAGACGAGGATCAGGCCGTGCTCGAAGCGGCCGGCGTGGATGCCGGACGCCTCGGGGGTGAGCGTGACCACGGCGTCGAGGTAGCAGTGGGTGCCGCGGGTCTCGTCGTCGCGGACGTCGACCTCGGCGGGGGGCAGGCCGGCGGCGGTGAGGGCGTCGGTGACGGCTTCGATGTACGGGGCGTGCGGCAGCTGCTGGGTCATGATTCCTCCTTGTCGTGTGGGGCGGGCGGGGCAGGCGAGGCTGGTCACGGGCGGGTGTGGTACTCGGCCGGGGTCCGGCCGGCGCCGTCCACGTCGGGTTCGTGCTCGTCGTCCTGGGCCTGTGCGCGTCGTGCCTGGGCGAGCGCGGTCTCGGCGTCCGGCCAGCAGAAGACCTCCTGGTGCGTCAAGGACCAGGCCATCTCCCAGCCGTCAGCCGTCCACGCACGGCGGACTGTGCTGTCGCCGGGGTCGTGCAGGATGGCCCACCGGGTGCCGTCGTAGGCCGGGTCGCGGCGCACGATCAGCGGCGTGTAGGCGGGCGGGGCGGGCGGCAGCCGGTACTCGGTGACCAGGCCCTCCAGGTCCTCCAGCCGCTTGCGCGCCTCGCCCTGTCCGCCGGCGAGCACCTTCGCGGCCTGGCCGGCGAGGCCGGCGAGCGCCGCGCGCTGCCCCGCGTCGCACATCTCCGCGAGCCGCGCACCGGGCCAGCAGGTGCCGCACGCCACGGCGTGCGCCACAGCGGCGTCGTGCGCGGCCGTAACGGCGTCCGGGAGCGGCACCGGCCGGTCGGCCGGCTGCGGCTCGCCGGCGAGCAGCTCGTCCCGCACCCGGCGGCAGTGCTCCTCGGTCGCGTTCTCCACGAGGAGCCGCTCGTCCTTCCGGTCGTACAGGGTCGCGAAGACGCCGTTCCGGCCGATCACGTACCGCTCGCCGGCCGGCTCGGGTTCCTCGCCGCGGATCCACGCGGCGAGCGCGTCGGCGTACTCCTGGTGCGCCCTCTCCCGCTGCGTGGCGAGCGCGTCGAGGCGGTGCCGCATGGCGCGCAGGTGCGGCGCGTGCCGGGTCAGCTCGTCGTGCATCGGCTCGGGCAGGATCTCGACGAGCCGGGCCGGGGTGCACTTTTCACGGCCGGGGCCGGCGAGGCACAGCCGCAGGAAGGCACGGAGTTCCTCGGGGGTGTCGTACTGCACGGGGGTTCCCTTCGGGGTCATGCGCGGGCGGGGGCGTCGGGGCAGCCGGGCGTGTGCGGGATCGCGTGGCCCTCGGCGTCGCACACGGCGGCGCCCGCGGCTTCGGCCACGGCCACCCGGGCGGTGAGGTAGTCGACCTGGGCGAGCAGCGCCGACAGCAGCGGCCGCACGTCGCCGGTGAGCGGCGTGCCGACCGCCGCGGGGTGCGGGCGGGCCGTGGCGATCACCTCGGCGGCGGTGGCGCGGACGTGCTGCGCCTCCTCGTCGGACCAGCCGCCGCCGTGGCCGGCGGGCGCGCCGGTCGCGGCCAGGCAGGCGGCGACGACGACCGCGGCGGGCACGCCCGGCGGGAAGGCGATCGTCTCGCCGCCCGGCTCGGTCAGGCTGGAGTCGCCGCCGTCGCTGGTGACGCCCCACACGGCGCCGCTGCGGCGCAGCAGGCCGAGCGGGTTGTCGGGGTCGCCGGTCCAGCCGGCCGACTCGAGGGCCTCGACGACGTCGAGGCGCGGATCCCATGTCGTCACGTTGGTTCTCCTTCGTGGGTCAGGTGCCGAACTGGCGGAGGCGGGCAGCCTCGGCGTGCTCGGCGTACAGGCAGTCGGGGCAGCGGGCGGCCGGGGCGCGGTCGCGGAACTCGCGGCCGCACCCGCAGATCCGCAGAGGGGCCAGCGGGTCCGGCTTGGGCGGCTGGAAGGGCGCTGGGGCGGCCTCGCACGGCTCGTCGGGGGTGCGGGGAACCGGGTCAGCAGCGGCGCCTGGACGGGCTCGCTGCGCCCCCTGCGGGGCCTGCGGCGGCCCGGGGCCTCCCGGTGGGCAGAGCAGCGCTTCAGCCCCGGGCGGACCAGCGGGACCCTGCACACCTCGCACCGGCCGAACGGGTGGTCGCCCTGGTCGTCTTCCTGGTTCGGGGTCTGGTCGCTTTGCGTCGGCGAGCCCCCATCCACCTGAGGTTGGGGAACTACATCAGCCCCCTCGTGGGAAACCCCCTGGGAACTACCTGGGTTGTTCGGGCCTCTGTGGCCCGAACCGGTCGGTCCACTGTGGCCCGAACTCATACGTGCCTCTGTGGCACGAACTGCTTCCTCGTTCGCAGCCCCGAGTTCGTGCCTCTGTGGCCCGAACTGGTTCGTGCCTCTGTGGCCCGAACTTCCCTCCGGGGCGTCGCCCTGGGCACGCCGGCGGGCGGTGGCCTTCAGGTAGTCCTCGGCCGCCGTCCAGTCGGGATACGGGACAGCACCGGTGATGGCGTACCGGGTGGACCGTCCACGGCGCCGCTCACCGTCGACCAGCACCACGCCCGCCCGTATGCCCGCGTCCAGGTACCGGCGCGCATCGTGCTCGCGGCACCCCGCAGCCTTCGCGATGTCCTGGATCTTGATTGGCTTGCCGTCGGCGAAGCGAAGCTCACCCGACGGTGCCGCCATCGCGCGCAGGGCGTACAGCATCGTCAGGAAGCCGCCCTTCAAACCGCGGGGCATCTGGCGCGTCCATCTCCAGGCCAGCGCGTTGCCGAAGGAATTCGGCACCGCACCTGCCTTGCGGTCGTCCTGTTCATCCACGCTCACGGGCTGTCTCTCTGGTCGTGCTGGTCAGGCGGAAAAATCGGGTGCAGGCGGGGCGGGGCACCCCTAGATCATAGCGCTCATGTACATAAAGCGCAGCATGAGCATGACGCACGCCAACGCCGCGTCGTACACTGACGCCATGACACAACCGATCGTTGAGCACGTCGAGAAGATCGCCGACGTGCGGAACTCCTTCGCGGACGCCGTCGGCCGCGCCAAGTACGGCAACGGCGCCACCGTCCTGACCAGCCGCGGCAAGCGGGTGGCGGCGATCGTCTCCATAGACCTCTACGAGCGAGCCCTGGAGGCGCTCGGCATCACGACCTTGCCGGCCCCGCCCAAGGAGAAGTGACCGCGCGGCCGTCACAGGTCACCCCGCAGCCAGGTCAGCAGGTCCTCACCCGGCCCGTGATCGAGCGCCTGGTCCCAGTCGACGAACCCGCCGCGCTCCTCGGTGAGCGTGGCGTCCGAGTAGCACGACGTGCACAGGTTCCGCACGAGCCCGTCACGCCTGGACTTGTGCGCCGACAGATGCCGGCGAACACGGCACAGCTGGCAGCGGCCGAGCGGCGGCAGCGTCGCGGCGCTCACCGGCCGGCCCTGCCCCGCGCCCACCACGGCGCCCGCTCCGGCCGCGGCCGCCGGCCGCGGCGTGCCCGCTGCAGCGCGCGCACCACATCGCGCCGCAGCGGGCCGAGCTGAGCCGAGTGCCCCATCAGCCCGGACGCCGCATTGACGATCAGGAGCACGAGCGCGGCGAGTTCCATCACGTCGCCTCCCCCGCGCGCGCGGTCGCCCGGTTCAGCAGCCGCAGCCAGGCGTCGACCGAGCGGCCCCGCAGCAGGACGACCGGGTCGACGACATCGACGACGACGGCGGCCGGGTACTCCCACGACACGCCGTCGACGAGGCAGTCCGGGTCCGCGGTCATGCCGCCGACCGGCAGCACCTCGTACAGCGCGCCGTCCGGGTAGAACGCCGCGTACACGCGGGCGATGTCGCGGCCGGTGGCGACGTACACGCGGTCACGGCGGGCGCGCTCCGCACTGGCGCCGAGCACGTGCGCGTACCGCGTCAGGGTCCGCTCGGTGCCGGTCACGGCCGGCGGCAGCAGCCGGTCGCCCGGCAGCCGACCGGGCACACCGCCGTGCCAGTACCGGGTCACGACGCAGCCCTCGCCCGGCCGGCGCGGTCACGCAGCTCGGCGCCGCCGGCGAGGATCAGGTCACGCACGTACCGGTAGGAGTAGCCGACGCGCCCGGCGACGGCACGGATGCTCAGGCCGCGCCGGTACAGGCGGGCGCAGTCGTCGGCGAGCGCGAGCGTGGAGCCGAGCCGGGCCGGATCGCGGAGCGTCACCCCGGCATCGAGGAGCGCCCTGCGGGCGCGGTTGTAGGACGTGCCCGTCGCAGCGGCGGCGGCCCGTATCGACAGCCCGTCGCGGTACAGGCGGACAACGTCCGCGGACATGGAACTGCGCGTCACAGCAGTGCCTTTCAAAGGGAAGGGAGGGGCCGGGCCGGCCGCACGTCGGCAGCCCCGGCCCCCGTCGCCAGTGGGATGCGCTCCGCTACGCGCCGGTCTCGATGCGGGACGTCCGCGGCCCGCCACGCGGCCGCAGCCGCGTCCCCGCCTCGAGCAGCAGCACCCGCACCGTGGCGTACGACAGGCCGGACAGGGACACGAGGCCGCGGATCGACGAGCCGCCCTCGTACCGGTCCCGCAGATCGCGCGCCTTCACCGCGCGCTCTTCGCCCCTCAACCGGGGCCGCTTCTGCTTGGGGTGGCTCACGCCTGGGTCCTTCCGCTCCTGTAGGCCCGCGCGGCCTGTACGCCGCGCCGGGCCCCGTCTTCCTCGGCGCACGCCTTGTGCGCCGGCTGTCCCTGCTCGTCACGCAGGTGGGTGAGCCGCTCGCAGTAGCGGCACGGCGCGGCCCTGTCCGACCAGTGCGCCCGGTCCGTCCAGTCGAGGAGCTGACCCGGCGCGAGGACGGGCAGCGGGGGCAGAGGCCGTCTCCTCCGTCTCGGCGGCACCGGCTTCCTCCCGTCGTTTGGCCCGAGCAGCAGCCCGCCGGGAACGCCGCTGCATCCGGCGCCGCAGCAGCGCCCGCTCCCCCTCACCCAGGCCGCCCCACACGCCGGCACTCTCCGGCCACGTCAGGGCGTGACGTAGACACGCCTCGACGACGGGACAGAGCGCACACACCGCCTTGGCCTGCTGCTCGACAAGCGGCGCCGCGCGGCCGTGGTCCGCGGGGAAGAACAGACCCGGGTCCGCATCGAGGCAGGCGGCGTCCGCTTCCCAGTCATGCGGCCGGGGCAGCGTGTCAGGCGCGTAGCGGCTCAGGCGGGGCATCAGCCGTCCGTCTCCCCGCCGGCGCCCCTGGGGGGCGCCGGCGGGCGGGAGACGACGGTGAGCGGCATCGTGTCCGTGTCACCGCCGGCCGCCGCCGGTGCGCGCCGCGGCAGACGGTGCGCACCGGTCGGCCGCAGCGACCGCCACACCCCGACCGCGACCACCGCGAGCAGCGGCGGACCCCACCACCAGACCACCGACCCGAGCGCGTCGAACGCGAGCCAGAGCATCAACGCGGCCGCCTCAAACGCCTCGATCATGACGCTTCCTCACGCCACCGCTGGATCGTCTTGTCCGTGACGCCGAGCAGCCGCGCAGCGTCCTTCACCGACACCGTCGAGTGCCGGGCCGCGTACTTGCGCTCCTCGGGCGTCAGCGCGCTGTGGTGCAGCGTGCCGCGCAGCACCCGCTCGACCGCGACGAGATCGATCTGTCCGTCGCAGGTGGCGTACGGCCACGCGCTCACCGCACGCCCCCCGCCTCACGGGACCGGCGCTGCTCACGCAGGACACGGTCCTCCAGGTGCTCGCCGGCGACGCAGCGCTCACGGTCGCACTCCGGGGAGTGCGAGATGTTGTCCTGCGGCGGGCGCCGGTAGTGCAGCCGGAACACCGCCTGGTACGCGGTCTGGGCGCGGCCGCGCCACGACAGGATCGGCGTCCCGTTCGGGTGGTAGCTACCGGTCCAGTCGGCGTGACCGCCGGGCACCTCCCGCACGCGCCGCCGCACCGCCTCCTGCCACGTCGTCTCCGGCACGCGCCGCCCCCGCCGGTACGTCGCCAGCCCGAGCCGCCGCCGCACCTCGTCGACGCGCCCCCACGGCACGCCGAGCGCCCGCGCAACGGAGAGGTTCGACACCTCGGCGGAGGTCAGGCGCCGTGCGATCTCCTGGTCCGTGACCTCGGCGACAGTCGCCGTCACCGCTTCACCTCCGGCCGGTTGGCCCTCATCCACTCGGAGGGCAGCGGCGGCGCCGGGCGCAGGTTCGGCCATTCCAGCCGCTCGCCGGCCGTGTCCGCGTTGCCGGGCGGGTTGTCGAGATCGAGGTCCGCCAGGAAGCGCACGCCGACGAGTTCAGCGGCCGGCCGCCCGGACGCCTCAACGAACGGGGCCGCGCCGGTCAGGAACGCGCGCCGCGGCGACCAAGCGGTGACGCGCACCCAGACGTGCGCGGTGTCCTCGTCGCAGCAGTCGAGCGGCACGCCGTCCCCGAGGGCGATGATGGTCAAAACGGTCATCAGTGGCCTTGTCACTTCCAGACCCCCCCGTTCATCCAGTCGGCGGGCATGTCGGGCGAGAGCTGGATCCGCGTCAGCACCAGGTCGTCGGCGTCGTGCGCGTGGCAGTTGGCGCGGGCCTCCAGGAACCGCCCCACCAGGTCCTCGGCGGGGAGCTGCGTCGACGTCATGAGCTGGTCGAGCAGCACCGTGACCGGCGCGTCGATGTCCCAGCCGACGACGACCTGCGCCGTCCGCCGCCGGGTGTCGACCGACACGACCTCGACCGGCGTCGCGTGCCGGCGCTCGGTCCGGGCGGTGATGTACCGCCGCCCGAACTCGGTGATCAGCGGCGCGCCCTCCTCGGTACCAGTCACGTAGCCGCGGGCCCGCAGCGTCCGCAGGAACCCGCCCGGGTCGGTGAACGACTCCGACACCGTCAGCGCGCGCAGGATCTCCTCGGCCTCGACGGGCATCGGGGCCTCCGTCGCGTGCTTCGTGACCCGGATCATCTCCGCGCGCCAGGCGTGCGTGCCGCGCGTCGTCGGCGCCGAGCACGGGCAGCCGGCCACCATCACCGCCAGCTCGGCCGGGGTGTGCGCCATGCACTCGGCGACGTCGTACCGGCCGCGCTCGCACAGCACCGCCGTGCAGCAGGTGCAGTCCGGGCACGGCTCCTGAGCGGGCCGCAGCCGCTCGGGGGCGGCAAGGTCGAGAATCTGTGTCATCGCGTCCGTCCTGGGATGGTGTGGCCGCAGTGGAAGCACCGCCGCGAGCTGTCGTCGCTGACTGCGAGCGGCCGGCGGCGCTGCTCACGCGGGCAGATGTCGAGGTCGACGAGCGCCGGGCCGTCCTCCAGCCAGAGGGAGAGGACGACGGGCTCACTGCTGAGCGGGGCGGCCAGGGCGGCCGCGGGCGCCGGCACGCGGCCGGCGAGAAGGCCGCGCAGGCGGCCGAGCAGCGACCGGCCGGTCACTGCTCGGCCGCCTGCTGCAGCGCGGGGATGAAGGGCCAGCCGATGCGCACACCCCGGCTGAGATGCTCCTTGCCGGGCGTCCTCGCGAAGTGCCCGCGCAGGTCCTCCTGCTGGGCGAGCGCCCACCGGACCTGCTCGGCGTGCAAGTCGGCGAGCGGCCGCCGCGTCAGCCACCTGTGCCGGTCGGCGATCTTCCACACGACGGCGCACGCAGCCTTGGCGTCCCGCTCGGGGGTGTGCGCGCCGTCGAGCTTGACGACCCAGTGACGGCACAGGTCCCCGAGCGTCCGCCTGCCGGACCGGTACCGGTCGACACGCCTGTCGAGGACACGCGGGTCGAGGACGCACAGCTCGACCCGCTCGTGCAGCGCCGGCAGCCCGGCCCGGCGCGCCTCGCGGTCGAGGACCGTCAGGTCGAACGGCGCGTTCATGACGACCAGCGGCCAGCCCGAGCGGACACCGTCGGCGAGCACGTCGAGGATCTCCCCGACGACCTCGGCCGCCGGGCGGCCCGCAGCGCGGGCCGCCTCGGTCGTCCACCCATGCACCGCCGTCGCCTCCGCCGGGATCTCCTCGCCGTCGACGTCCGACACCCACGTCCGGGTCCCGGTCTCGCGGCCGCCGCCGTAGCGGACCACAGCGGCGGACACGATGCGCGCCGTCTCGACGTCGGTCCCCGTCGTCTCCAGGTCGACCCCGAGCAGGGGCCGACGATGCCAGGTGAGCACCACGTCTTACCGCCTCTTCGCCTTGTCGCGGTTGCGGCGCCGAGGCTTCGCACGGCCGCGACCGGCGCTCGCCTTGCGCGGCAGGGGCCGCGTCCTGGTGGTGTCCTGCGACGCCTCGGCCGCCGCGAAGGCACGCCGGGCGTCGGTCTCCAGCGCCGCCGTCTCGGGGTCGACGGCGGCGAGGATCTGCGGTCGGCCGTCCTCGGCGGCCTGCTCAACGGCGGCGAGCGCGCGCAGCTCGGCCGACGCGGGCGCGAGCTTGAACAGCTTCCGGATCGCCGTCTTGAGCCACATGGCGTCGAAGTGCGTGTGCCAGAGCGAGTCACGCTTCCCCGACTGCTCGGCCCGCTGGTACGCCTTGCTGTACTCGTCGCGGGTCTCCTCGGCGTCGGCGAGCGTGACGACCGCGACGGCCGAGCGAACGCCGCCGTCGAACCAGGCGAAGGCGTACGCGAACAGCGGCCTGCCGCGTTCCTCCTTGCTGGCGAGGATCTTCGGCTTGTGCGTGAAGTCGTGCGGGGCCGGGGCGGTGGGCTCGTAGTTCCACTCGTCGCCCTCGTAAACCATGCCGGTCACGACCGACTTCACCAGGCCCGACCGGTACATCAGGTCGATGTATCCGTGATACGTCGCGAGGAAGGTCGCGATCCCGTCGTCAGCGACGATGACCGCCTGCCGTCCGTCGGGGATGAGTCCGAACCGGGCGCAGGTGATGACCGCCTGGAGCACGCTCGCCGGCGTGCACCCGCGCAGCTTCGGCAGCACGGGCCGCAGCGCGGCGAAGAACAGCGGCGCGCTGATGTGCTTCGGCAGCGCCGCGGCGACGTCGCCTTCGTAGCGGCGCAGCCACTCGCCGACGGCGTCGCCGGCCGCCTGCTCGTCGTGACCGACGGGCGTCTCCTCGACGTCGTCGGCCCGCTCGTGCCCGGCGGGCGCCGTCGTCGCCGACGCCGCCGCCTTCACGCGGTCCTTCAAGGTGGCAAGGGCCATCGGTCACAGCTCCTTCGTGGGGACGCGCAGCACGCGGGCGCGGAACTTCTGGTAGAGGTCGGGGCGCTCGGCCTTGAGCCGCTCGACGTCGAGGACTTCGACGGTCGTCGTGTACAGCGCGGCCACGTCCGGGTGCTGCTCGCGGAACCGCTTCTCGGCGAAGGTGCCGTTCTGCTTGTTCGACCAGGCGATCTTGCCGTCGACCTTCGCGATCTCGGCGGCCTCGTTGATCAGCCGCATCTCGTTCTCGACCGTGGTCCGCTCGGCGTCGAGCGCCTTGATCTGCTCGATCAGCGACGCGCGCCGACGGCGCAGCTTGACTGCCTTGTCGCGGGGGACCTCGACGATCTCGTTCGGCTTGACCTCCCACAGCCGGCCGAGCAGGTTCTTCGTCGCCTCCAGCCCGTCGGCCGGCGGCGGGTACCCCTCGACGACGTGCCGCTGATACCACTTCCCGCAGACGTCGATCAGGGTCTCGATCAGTTCGTCGTCGCGTTCCAGACGGTGGCACCGCAGCTTGTTGCCGCCGACGAGCGCGGCGACCCACGCGTACGGCCAGCCGCCGACGGCCATGTACCAGTGGGCCTGGAGCGCGGGCCCGTCGGGAACGCCGTCCTCCCATTCGTCGATCTGGTACTCGCTGCGGTTCTTCAGCTCGACCGGAGCGACGACCTCGCCGGTCTGGGGGTCGAGCGCGTACCGGTCGACGTTCGCGCGCATCCACTCGTGCTCGACGTGCACGAGCGTGCCCGGCGTCGGCACGGCCGGGATGCCGGTGCGCTTCGTGAACAGGTACGAGACGAACTGCTCGATCTCCTGCCCGATCTCGGCGTACTCGCTGAGTTCGGCGTCGGGCTCGACGGGCCGGCCGTGCTTGGCCTCGAAGACGTGGCGCGGACCCCTGTACTTGTCGAGCCCGAGGATCGCGGCGACGTCGGATCCGCCGATGCCGCCGCGGCGTGCCTCATGCCACTGCTCCTCGCTCGCGTCGGCGGGCAGCAGCAGACGCGCGGTCGGTGCACCGTACGCGAGGTCCGCCGCCGTCACGGCGGCGGGTGTCCACGGGTGTTCTGTAGCCTGTGCGGACAACGTTCCTTCTTCCAACGTTGGTTCAGGGGGAGTCGGGGGCGTCGGGCTGTGCGAGAGCCCGACGCCCCCGTTCCGCCACCCAGGGGCGGCGAGAGTCCGAAGCGGACTGATGAGCGCGAGCGCGGTCCGTGCGCGCCGCAGCGTCACGACGACGGCCGCGAGGTCGCGGACTCGGCCGGCCTGGCCTCCAGCGCGGCGACCGGGCAGCCCAGTACGGCCGCGATCGCCGCCAGTTTCTGCGGGGTCGCGTTGCGCCGACCGGCCTCGATGTCGCACATGAGCTGCTCGCTGAAACCAGCCGCCCTCGCTACGGACCGCTTCGTCAGACCGGCGGCCGTGCGGGCGGCCGTCACGGCCTGCGGAGCCTGATTCATGGGAGCGCCCCACGGGCGCCGTTGCCGTCGGCGTTCACTCATGATTTCAAACTAATGCGTAGTGCTGCGCAGTGCAATGCCAGTGCGCGCACTGCGCGCACATTTGACACTGTGCGCAGTGCGGACAATCCCGCCATCATGCGCGTTCCTGTGGCGCAGTAATGCGTAATTGTGCGAGCCTTCTAGCCGTGGATACGCAGAAGCCAGAGCCACCGCCTGAGGCGGTGCTCATCAAAGAGGCCCTTCGCCGGTCACGGCTGTCCGGCCGTGAAGCGGCGAGACGCGCTGGCCTGGGGGAGACCCGGTGGCGCCAGATCGTGAACGGCTACCAGGACGTCGGCGGAGGCGTTCGCGTCCCGACCGTCGCGCCCGCGGAGACGCTCGCGCGCATGGCACAGGTGGTCGGCGTCACGCCCGACCAGCTCAGGGGCGCCGGCCGCGCAGATGCTGCGGACGCGCTGGTCGAACTACTCCAGGCACAGCCGTCTCCCGCGAGCGCGACCGGCCCGCACGGCAGCGACCCGCGCGTTGACGCGATCGCCACCCTCCTCGCCGACCTGCCCCCCGAGGCCCAGGCCGAGGTGCTGCGCCGCTTCACAAGCGGCGAGTTGGCCGCACCCACGAAGGAGGTGGCCGACCGTTCGGACCGGCACAGGCACGCCAGCTGACATCGTCACAGGAGGGTTACGACCTAACCCTGACTGTACAAGACTTAACGAAGTGTCACATGATGCCCCAGGCTAATCGAACAGGGAGCTAATGTGACAGACGTACTGATAGCGGGTGTTCTTGGCGCGGCCGTACTGGCAATCGTCCTGCTCCACCGGTCCAACCGGAAGCACGCAGAGATGATCAATCAGCTCCGCGCCGAGATCACCGCAGCGAAGATCGCCGCGCTCCAGCAGCGCACCATCCCCGCACCGGCCGGCGACGAGCCCGAGCCCGAGCCTGTGCGCCGCCGGCGCCACCTCGCGCTCTACATCGGCGGCGGCGTCGCCGCCGTCCTCGCCTCGCTCGGCGACCGCCTGCGCCCTCTGTGGCAGCGACACCGCGCCGCCACCGCCGCAGGAACGGCCGTGGCCGTCGCAGCCGCCAGCACGGCCGCCGCGCTCTACCTGACGCTGAACGATCACCCGTCGGATGCCGGCGGCCATCACCCGCGGGCCGCAGCTCCCGGCACACCGGGCAGCAGCAGCGGCGACCGCGGCAAGCGGTACGCCCCGCACGACGAGCCATCCGACGGAAACGCCAGGAACGGCGGACGGCGGGACGGCGGCCGCGCCCCCGGCACCGAGCGGACGCCCGGCCCGGCCGACGACCGCCCCTCGCCCACCGGCCGCCTCAGCCCCCAGGCAGCGACCCGGAGCCCGGAGCCCGGCCCGCGCGACAGCGCCTCGTCGAGCATGACCGAAAACCGACCGGGCCCGTTATCACCCCCGGTGACCACCGCCCCACCCGCGGATCCGGAACCTTCAACTCCCAACGCTGGAAGCCCAGTTCCGGAAACTCCTAGCACCAATCCGCCGGACGCCGGAGACGGGCACGACGGCGACGGCGACTGCCTCATCCGCGTACACCTCGGCGAGCTCGTCGACCTGTGCGTTTGAACTCCGGCCCGCAGTAGGCGCGTTGGGAATCTCCCCGCCGGGGGCCTCGCCGTCGCGCCCGCGTGCTTATACCACCGAACCACGGAAGACAGGGGTAAGCGGCCGGTTTACTGCTGTCACAGGATTGTCACAGGTCGTATCCAGACTCGCGTTAAGCACCTCAATCAACCAACCTAGTAAGCGGATTTGAGACTGTGTCAACAAGGGGGCGGTCGTGGGTGACGCCGTAATAGCCGGAACGCTGATGATCATGGCTGTAATGCTGGGGGCCGCTCTGCTCGCGGTAGCGCTGCTGTCCTGGGGATGGAGAAAGCACAACAAACACATCACCCAGCTGCGCGCTGAGATGACCGCAGTCAAGATCGCCGCCATCACGAGCGCGACCACAACCACCCCACCCGCCACCGGGACAGCAGCCCCCGCGCCCACCCCCGTCCCCGACCCCGCTCCGAGCGACGACACCGATTGCCAGCCGACCAAACGCCGACGGCATCTCTCCCTCTACCTCGGCGGCGGCGGACTCGCCGCCATCTTTATGCCCGCGATCACCACCACCCACCGCTACAAGGTAGCCGCGGCCGCAGCCGCGACCGTCTCGGTCGCCGTCGTCGGCAGCAGCGCCCTCAGCCTCACCCCCTACCAGCTCGACCGCCACTCCCCCGGCAAGGTTCCGCCGGCGACCGCCCCCGACCACGCAGGCCTCGACAGCGAGCGCACGACGGCCGATCTGGTCACCAGACCGGAGACGGTCGTCGACCGCCGCCGACCCCTGCGCACCACCACCCCCACACCGGCCCCGGCCGCCACAGGGGCAGCGAACAACACGCGGGCGGGCACCTCCCCCACCACCGGCGCCGCGTCCGGCCACGGCACCGAACCGAGCGAGCAGCCGGCCACCAGCCCCACCGCGACCGAATCACCGGCCGGGCCGGCCGGCGGCGAGCCGTCCACGCCGCAGCCGACAAGCCGGGAGAGCACGCCGCCCAACCACGCCAGCAGCCCCGGCCGCGGCCACGCCGGCAGCCCCGGCCGCGGCCACGCCGGCAGCCCCGGCCGCGGCCACGCCGGCGGCGACGGGCCCGGCAAGAGCGGCGAGTGCCACGGCAAAGCGCCCGGCAAGTGCGGCTGAACCCGCACAGTACGACGCGGAAAGGGGCCCCGAGGTTTCGGGGCCCCTTCGCACTGCACCGGCTCTACACGGGCGTCTCCTGGCTGCTCGCCACCATCCCGCGACAGGACTGAACGCGCGCCCGCCGGTTGCTCGCCCGGAGGTCGGGCGAGCAACCGGCGGGCATTTCCGTGCTCTGACACTTCGGGCGAGCAATGGGCGAGCAAGTGATCTTGTGGCGCTCGGGTGACGCCCCGGCGTGGCGGTTCTTCGCGCTCCGCCGCAGGTGAGAACGTGTCTGCGGCGGAGCGTCTCGGTGGGGCGGGTGGGACTCGAACCCACGGCCGACGGATTATGAGTCCGCTGCTCTAACCGGCTGAGCTACCGCCCCTCGCGGCGCGTCACGTACACGTGTGCGCGCCGTCTGCCGCAGCATAGCCGCTCATACGATCTCCTGCTTCGGATGGTCGGCTGCGTGCGGCCTTCGTGACCTTGAGGACTCCGCCGCGGGGCCGACGGTTCCCCGGACGGGAAGCCGAATCCGTGGCGCATCCGTGGCCGGACATGAAAAAGGACCCCGGAGGGTCCTCGTTCACGGTGCTCCCCCGACTGGACTCGAACCAGTAACCTGCCGGTTAACAGCCGGCTGCTCTGCCAATTGAGCTACGGAGGACCGAAGCTCCCCCGACTGGACTCGAACCAGTAACCTGCCGGTTAACAGCCGGCTGCTCTGCCAATTGAGCTACGGAGGAACGCCTCGCTGCATCGAACGTACTTACCTGGGTATTCGCCAGGGGGCGCGTGCTCGCTGCGACACATACATTAGCGCAAGCAGGGGGGTGCTCCGCCAATCGGTACCGCCGAGAGTCGCGGACGCGCTCCCCGCCTCCGACGCGACGCAAGGGAAGGGTGGCCGCCATGCGTTACCGGCTGATGTTCCTCGCCGGACTCGCCGTGGGTTACGTGCTGGGCACGAGGGCCGGGCGGGAGCGGTACGAGCAGTTGAAGAAGTCCGCACGTCAGGTCGCGCAGAACCCGGCGGTCCGCAACACCGCGGAGACGGCGGCCCAGCAGGGGCGCCGGATCGCGGGCAAGGCGGTCCACGTGGTGGGCGAGAAGGTCGGCGACCGGATGCCCGACTCGGTGGGCCGCCGGGTGCGCTCGCTGCGGGAGCGCGGCGGGAGCGGCACCGGGCGGGACGTGGACGACTGGGGCACCAGCACCACGCCGTAGCCCTCCGTGACCTTCCGTCGCCCTTCGCGGGCCGCAGGGTGCGGGAGGAGCCACACCGGCATCGGCACCGGCACGACCACAGCCGCACGGCCACCCCCGGCCGTGCGGCAGAATTTTGGCCATGGGGATAGTCGCCGGGTTGGACAGTTCGCCCGATTTCACTCGTATCGTCGTCTGCGACACGGACACGGGAGCCGTGCTGCGGCAGGGATACGCGCCGCATCCGGTGGCGGGCCCGGAGGGCGGGGGCCGGCCCGCCGACGTCGATCCGCAGGCCTGGCTGCTGTCCCTGGGCGAGGCGGCCGGCGGCGGGCTGCTGGAGGGTGTGCAGGCCATCGGCGTGTCGGCGCAGCAGAACGCGCTGGTGCCGCTGGACGCGCAGGGCGCCACGGTGCGGCCGGCGATGGTCGGCGGGGACCGGCGGGCGCAGATCGCGGCGGCCGACCTGGTCGACGCGCTCGGCGGGCGGGAGGCGTGGGCGCAGGCCGTGGGCCTGGTGCCGCAGGCCGTGCACCCGGTGACCAAGCTGCGCTGGCTCGCCCGCACCGAACCCGACAACGCCCGGCGCACGGCCGCTCTGCTGCAGGCCCACGACTGGCTGGTGTGGCAACTGCTGGGCCGGCCGGTGCGGCGCACCACCGACCGCGGCGGCGCCTCCACCACCGGCTACTGGTCGGCCGCCACCGGCGCCTACCGGCCGGACCTGGTGGAGCTGGCGCTCGGTCACCAGGCGATCCTGCCGGAGGTGATCGGGCCCGCCGACGCGGCCGGTACGACGCCGGAGGGGCTGCTGATCTCCGCCGGGACCGGGGAGACCATGGCGGCCGCGTTCGGGCTGGGGCTGGGTCTCGGCGACGTCGTGGTGTCGCTCGGCGCCTCCGGGTCCGTCACGGCCGTCCACTCCGAGGCGCTCACCGACAACACCGGGATGATCACCTCGCTGGCGGACGCCACCGGCATGTACCTGCCGGTCGTCACCACGCTGAACGCCGTACGGGCCCTGCGCGGCACCGCCGAGCTGCTCGGGCTGCCGGACCTGGAGACGCTGTCGGACCTGGCGATGAAGTCGACGCCGGGGGCGCACGGGCTGGTGCTGCTGCCCTACCTGGAGGGCGAGCGGACCCCGCACCTGCCGCACACCGCGGGCACGCTGGCGGGCCTCAGGCGCGAGTCGATGAAGCCGGAGCACCTGGCGCGGGCCGCGTTCGAGGGCATGCTGTGCGGGCTCGCGGACGCGCTGGACGTGCTGCGCGGCCGGGGTGTGGAGGTGCGGCGGGTCTTCCTGCTGGGGCCGGCCGCCGAACTGCCCGCCGTGCAGGCGTCGGCGCCCTCGCTGTTCGGGGCGCAGGTCGTGGTGCCGCAGGCCGCGGACTACGCCGCGCTCGGCGCCGCCCGGCAGGCCGCCTGGGCGCTGGGTGTGGCGCAGGGCACGCTCGATCCGCGCACCCCGCCGGCCTGGCAGGGGGCGGTGGCGCAGGTGCTGGAGCCCGGCGAGGAGCTGGCCGTGGGGCAGGCGGTGCGGCAGCAGTTCGTCTCGGTGCGCGAGCAGACGCACCCCGGGGCGTTTCGCTCGTAGCGCACGCCCTGCCGGACGGTGCGCGTGCAGACGCACCCCGGGGCGTTCAGCGAGCAGACGCGTCCCGGGGCATTTCACGCGCGGTGCACGCCCAGCCGGACGGTGCGCGTGCAGACGCACCCCAGGGCGTTCCGCGAGCAGACACACCCCGGGTCGTTCCGCGCGCGGTGCACGCCCCGCCGGACGCTGCGCGTGCAGCGCACGCCCTGCCGGGGCGGCCGGTCTTCCGCCTCTTCGGGTTAATCGGTTGAGGTAACACCGGTGGAGTGTTCGACGATAGGGGCCAAGGGCGGCCAGGCCCCTTCTTTCGCCGACTCCGAGAGACGTAGCGTGCTGATTCGACTTCTCCGGGCCCATCTCGGGCCCTACAAGAGACCCATCGCCCTGGTGGTGCTGCTGCAGTTCCTGCAGACCTGCGCCACCCTGTACCTGCCGACGCTGAACGCGCACATCATCGACAACGGTGTCGTCAAGGGCGACACCGGATACATCCTCACCTTCGGCGGCCTGATGATCGGCATCTCGCTGGCGCAGGTCGTATGCAACATCGGTGCGGTGTACTTCGGTGCGCGGACCGCGTCGGCGCTGGGCCGGGACGTGCGGGCCGCCGTGTTCGACCGCGTGCAGTCCTTCTCCGCGCGCGAGGTCGGCCAGTTCGGCGCGCCCTCGCTCATCACCCGTACGACGAACGACGTGCAGCAGGTCCAGATGCTGGCCCTGATGTCGTTCACCCTGATGGTGTCCGCGCCCATCATGTGCGTGGGCGGCATCGTCATGGCACTCGGGCTGGACGTGCCGCTGTCCGGGGTGCTGGTCGCGGTGGTGCCGGTGCTCGCCCTGTGCGTGACGCTGGTCGTACGCCGGCTGCGGCCGCTGTTCCGCGGCATGCAGGTCCGCCTGGACACGGTCAACCGGGTGCTGCGCGAGCAGATCACCGGCATCCGGGTCATCCGCGCCTTCGTCCGCGACACCTACGAAAAGGAACGGTTCCGCGGGGCGAACGCCGACCTGACCTCGTCGGCGCTGGCCACGGGCAACCTGCTGGCGCTGATGTTCCCGATGGTGATGACGGTGGTGAACCTGTCGTCGATCGCCGTGGTGTGGTTCGGCGCGCACCGCATCGACAGCGGCGGCATGGAGATCGGCGACCTGACGGCGTTCCTCGCCTATCTGATGCAGATCGTGATGTCCGTGATGATGGCCACCTTCATGTTCATGATGGTGCCGCGCGCGGAGGTGTGCGCCGAGCGCATCCAGGAGGTGCTCGACACGTCGTCGAGCGTGGTGCCGCCGGCCGCGCCCGTCACGCAGCTGCGCGGCCGCGGGCACCTGGAGATCCGCGGCGCCGGGTTCCGCTACCCGGGGGCCGAGGAGCCGGTGCTGAAGAACATCGACCTGGTGGCCCGCCCCGGCGAGACCACCGCCGTCATCGGCTCCACCGGCAGCGGCAAGTCGACGTTGCTGGGCCTGGTGCCGCGGCTGTTCGACGCCACCGAGGGCGAGGTCCTCGTCGACGGCGTGGACGTGCGGGACCTGGACCCGAGGACGCTGGCGCGCACGGTGGGCCTGGTGCCGCAGAAGCCGTACCTGTTCGCGGGCACGGTCGCCACCAACCTGCGCTACGGCAATCCGGACGCCACCGACGAGGAGCTGTGGCACGCGCTGGAGGTGGCGCAGGCCAAGGAGTTCGTGCAGCGGTTGGAGGGCGGCCTGAACGCGCCGATCGCGCAGGGCGGCACCAACGTCTCCGGCGGTCAGCGCCAGCGCCTGGCCATCGCCCGCACCCTCGTGCAGCGCCCGGAGATCTACCTCTTCGACGACTCCTTCTCGGCCCTGGACTATGCCACCGACGCCGCCCTGCGCGCCGCGCTCGCCCAGGAGACCCGGGAGGCGACCGTCGTGATCGTCGCGCAGCGGGTGGCCACCATCCGCGACGCCGACCGGATCGTCGTCCTGGACGAGGGTGCCGTCGTCGGCACCGGCCGCCACCACGAACTGATGGCGGACAACGAGACCTACCGGGAGATCGTGCTCTCCCAGCTCACGGAAGCGGAGGCTGCCTGATGGCCGGGCCGATGGGGCGGATGATGGCCGGGGGCGGCCCGGACAGCCGCTCGATGGACTTCAAGGGCTCGGGCAAGCGGCTTGTCGCCCGGTTCCGGCCCGAACGGCTCACCATAGCCGCGCTGCTGCTGTGCGTGGTGCTCAGCGTGGGCCTCAACGTGGTCGGGCCGAAGATCCTCGGCCGCGCCACCGACCTGGTCTTCGGCGGGATCATCGGGCGGCGGATGCCCGCCGGCCTGACCAAGGAGCAGGTGCTGGAGGGCATGCGGCAGCGCGGCCAGGGCGACATCGCCGACATGCTGAGCGGCACCGACTTCACCCCGGGCCGGGGCATCGACTTCGACCGGGTCGGCGGCGTGCTGCTGCTCGCGCTCGGCACCTTCCTCACCGCCGGCCTGCTGATGGCGGTGGCGACGCGCCTGGTCAACCGGACCGTCAACCGCACGATGTACCGGCTGCGGGAGGACGTGCAGGGCAAGCTGTCGCGGCTGCCGCTGGCCTACTTCGACAAGCGGCAGCGCGGCGAGGTGCTCTCCCGCGCCACCAACGACATCGACAACATCGGCCAGACGCTGCAGCAGTCGATGGGGCAGCTGATCAACTCCCTGCTGACCATCGTCGGCGTCCTGGCGATGATGTTCTACGTCTCCTGGCTGCTGGCGCTGGTGGCGCTGGTGACCGTGCCGCTGTCGTTCCTCGTCGCCACGCGCGTCGGCAAGCGCTCGCAGCCGCACTTCGTGCAGCAGTGGCGCACCACCGGCCAACTCAACGCGCACATCGAGGAGATGTACACCGGGCACACCCTGGTGAAGGTGTTCGGGCGGCAGGAGGAGTCGGCCAAACTGTTCGCCGAGCAGAACGAGGCGCTGTACGAGGCCGGTTTCCGGGCGCAGTTCAACAGCGGCATCATGCAGCCGCTGATGATGTTCGTCTCCAACCTCAACTACGTCCTCGTCGCCGTCGTCGGCGGTCTGCGCGTCGCCTCCGGCGCGCTGTCGATCGGCGACGTGCAGGCGTTCATCCAGTACTCGCGGCAGTTCTCGATGCCGCTGACGCAGGTGGCGTCGATGGCGAACCTGGTGCAGTCCGGCGTCGCCTCCGCCGAGCGCGTCTTCGAGCTGCTGGACGCCGAGGAGCAGGAACCCGACCCGCAGCCGGCCCAGAAGCCCGAGCGGGTGCGTGGCCGGGTGGAGCTGGAGCACGTGTCGTTCCGCTACGACCCCGACAAGCCGCTCATCGAGGACCTGTCGCTGAAGGTGGAGCCGGGGCACACGGTGGCCATCGTCGGCCCGACCGGCGCCGGCAAGACCACGCTGGTCAACCTGCTGATGCGGTTCTACGAGGTCACCGGCGGGCGCATCCTGCTCGACGGGGTGGACATCGCGCGCATGTCGCGGGAGGAACTGCGGGCGCAGATCGGCATGGTGCTGCAGGACACCTGGCTGTTCGGCGGCACCATCGCGGAGAACATCGCCTACGGCGCCTCGCGGGAGGTCACCCGCGGGGAGATCGAGGAGGCGGCGCGCGCCGCGCACGCCGACCGGTTCATCCGCACCCTGCCCGACGGCTACGACACCGTCATCGACGACGAGGGCTCCGGGGTCAGCGCCGGTGAGAAGCAGCTCATCACCATCGCGCGGGCGTTCCTGTCCGACCCGGCGATCCTCGTCCTGGACGAGGCCACCAGCTCCGTCGACACCCGCACCGAGGTCCTCATCCAGAAGGCGATGGCCAAACTGCAGCACGGCCGTACGTCGTTCGTCATCGCCCACCGCCTCTCCACCGTCCGGGACGCCGACACGATCCTGGTGATGGAGAACGGCGCGATCGTGGAACAGGGCACGCACGGCGAGCTGCTGGCGGCGGGCGGGGCGTACGCGCGGCTGTACCAGGCGCAGTTCGCGCAGGCGGTTGCCGAAGTCGACTGAGCCGACGGCCGTTTGAAGGGCCCGGGGCCGCTCACCGGACGGTGAGCGGCCCCTCCCGTCTGCCCGGGCGCCGGTCCGGGCGCCGGCCTGGGTACCGGTCCGGGGATGCTTCCGGGGATGTCAGTCCAGGTAGCCGCGCAGCTGGTCGGCGAAGGCGTGGTCGCGCAGCTTGTTGAGGGTCTTGGACTCGATCTGGCGGATGCGCTCCCGGGTGACGCCGAAGATGCGGCCTATCTCCTCCAGGGTGCGGGGGCGGCCGTCGACGAGGCCGTAGCGCAGCTGCACGACCTTGCGCTCGCGCTCACCGAGGGTGGACAGGACGGCCTCCAGGTGCTCGCGCAGCAGCAGGAAGGCGGCCGACTCGACGGGGCTGGCGGCGTCGCCGTCCTCGATCAGGTCGCCGAGCGCGACCTCGTCCTCCTCCCCGACCGGCGCGTGCAGGGAGACGGGTTCCTGGGCGAGGCGCAGCACCTCGCCGACCCGCTCGGGCGGCAGGTCGAGCTGGGCGGCGACCTCTTCCGCGGTCGGCTCCCGGCCGTGCTCCTGCAGCATGCGCCGCTGCACCCGCACGACGCGGTTGATGAGTTCGACGACGTGCACGGGGACGCGGATGGTGCGGGCCTGGTCGGCGAGCGCCCGGGACATGGCCTGGCGGATCCACCAGGTGGCGTAGGTGGAGAACTTGTAGCCGCGGGCGTAGTCGAACTTCTCCACCGCGCGGATGAGCCCGAGGTTGCCCTCCTGCACCAGGTCCAGCATGGTCAGTCCGCGGCCGACGTACCGCTTGGCCACGGACACCACGAGCCGCAGGTTGGCCTCGATCAGGCGGCGCTTGGCCATGCGGCCCATGACGACGAGCCGGTCGAGGTCGCTCGCGAGCCGGCTGTCCAGGTCGGGGGTGGTGTGGAGCTTCTCCTCGGCGAACAGGCCGGCCTCGACGCGGCGGGCGAGTTCCACCTCCTCGGCCGCGGTCAGCAGCGGGATGCGTCCGATCTCGCGCAGGTACTGGCGGAACAGGTCGGAGGAGGGACCGCCGGTCTCCGGACGGCCGGCCGGCGGCTCGGCGGGCTCCGGTCCGGGCTCTGATCCGGGCTCCGGCTCGCCGCCCGCGAGCGGCTCGGACGAAGGGTCGGACGAGAGGTCGGGGTCGTCAGAGCCGTCAGGGTCGTCGGGGCCGGGTGCCTCCGGGAGTTCGGCGGGCTCCGCGCCCGGCGCCCGCACCGGGCCGGACGGGGTGCGCGGGCCGGCCGCGGGGCGGAGCACGGCACGGCTTCGCCGGGCGGCGGCGAGGACGTCGTTCTCCGCGTCGGGCTCCAGGCCGTCCGTGATGCTGCTGTCGGTCTGCGTGAGGGTCTGGGTCTGCACGGGGGGCGACCTCCAGGATGATCGCTGCCGAAGCGTGCGGCAGCGGTTTTTCGGGGCGGAGTCGGCGGCCTCGCCGCTGTCCGTCCCGTACGCGACGAACGGAACCGCGGGACCGACGGACCCGCCCGGGACGGATCGGCCGCGCTCCGAGGACTCAGGCACCGCACCCAGTGTGGGGTACGACACATCGCTGCCACGAGGGGCGTGCGATGACTTTTTGCGTCCGGTCCGTGACCGGTCGGTTACTCAGGTCGTTTGACGATCGGATGGATCGACCGCCGGGCCCGTCCGCCCGGTCGGATGAGGCAGGATGGAACGCATGGGTGAGAACGAGGAGCTCCGGCGGCGTATCGAGGCGCTGGAGGCGCGGGTCGACCAGATCGTGGAGCAGCAGGTGACCACGCACAATCTCGCCGTGGGCTCCGACCGTGACGTGGCCGCACTGCAGGTGCAGCGGCGGGCCGACATGCAGGTGATCCGGGCCCTGCGGGAGACCCAGCTCGAGCACGGCAGGACGCTGGAGGCACACACCAGGACCCTGGCCGAGCACAGCGAGCTGCTCGGTGCCCTGGTGGCCGGTCAGGCGCAACAGGGCAGGCTGCTGCAGAGTCTGGCCACCGGGCAGGCCGCCATCCTCGACCACCTCGGCATCACCCCGCCCGAGCAGCCGCAGGAACCCGAGCGGCCGTAGAAACCCGAGCAGCCGCGGGATGAGCGCGCCGCCCGCCTCACAGCGCCTGTGCGCCGCGCTCCCGCAAAGCCTGGTCGTACTGCTGGAGGACCCACAACTCGTTCTGCACGGAGGCCAGTTGGGCGTGGTCGCCGGTGGCGGAGAGGCGGGCGACGGCGGACTGCAGGTCGCGGACGCGGCGTTCGACGGCGCGGCGGCGGACGGTGACGAGCTGGGCGCCGGCGTAGGTGGCGTCGACCTCCCGGCGGATCAGGATGGGCTCGACGGCGAGTTCGGTGACCATGGCGCGGACCCGGTCGTCGGGGGCCGCCTCGCGGACGCGGACCAGGTACTCCTGCGGGTCCTGGACGCCCTGCTCGGCGCCGCCGGCGTCCATGATGGCCTGGCGGACGGCGGCGTAGGGCGGCGCGGTGAACTCGTCGACGCCGTACGCGTCGAAGGCCGGGGAGACCAGCTCGGGGCGCTGCAGGGCGAGCTTCAGCAGTTCGCGTTCGGTGGCGTAGACCGGGTTGCGCAGGTTGAGCGGGGGGCCGGAGGGGGCGCGGGGCGGGGCGTACGGGGTGTGGTCGCCGTACGGCTGCCGCGGTGCCGCGGGGCGCCGGCCGGCGGCGGGGCGGCCGCCGCCGTCGCGGTGGCGGCGGGCGAGCTGGGCCACCCGGCGGACCACGAACTGGGTGTCGAGGATGCCGAGCAGGCCGGCGAGCTGGACGGCGACCTCGTGCTGCGCGCCGGTGTTCTTGATCCGGGCGACGACGGGCGCGGCCTCGTCCAGGGCGGCGGCGCGGCCGGCCGGGGTGTCCAGGTCGTAGCGGCCCACGATCTGGCGCAGCGCGAACTCGAAGAGCGGGGTGCGGGGTTCGACCAGGTCGACGACGGCCTCGTCGCCCTTGGCCAGGCGCAGGTCGCAGGGGTCCATGCCGTCCGGCGCGATGGCGATGTAGGTCTCGGCGGCGAACTTCTGGTCGTCCTCGAAGGCCCGCAGCGCCGCCTTCTGGCCGGCCGCGTCGCCGTCGAAGGTGAAGATGACGCGCGCGGAGCCGTTGTCCATCAGCAGCCGGCGCAGGATCTTGATGTGCTCGGTGCCGAAGGCGGTGCCGCAGGTGGCGATGGCGGTGCGCACCCCGGCCAGGTGGCAGGCCATGACGTCGGTGTAGCCCTCGACGACGACCGCGCGGGAGGTCTTGGCGATCTCCTTCTTGGCGAGGTCGATGCCGTAGAGGACCTGGGACTTGCGGTAGATCGCCGTCTCGGGCGTGTTCAGGTACTTCGGGCCGGTGTCCGCCTCGTACAGCTTGCGGGCGCCGAAGCCGACGACGTCGCCGCCGATGTCGCGGATGGGCCACATCAGCCGTCCGCGGAAGCGGTCGATGGGGCCGCGCCGTCCCTCCTGGGCGAGGCCGGAGGCGAGCAGCTCCTTGTCGGTGAAGCCCTTGCCGCGCAGGTAGCGGGTGAGGTGGTCCCAGCCCTGGGGGCTGTAGCCGATCCCGAAGTGGACGGCGGCGGCCTGGTCGAAGCCGCGCTCGGCGAGGAAGACCCGGCCGGCCTCGGCCTCCGGGCTGGTGGCGAGCTGCTCGGCGTACCACTCGGCGGCGATCTTGTGGGCCTCGACCAGGCGGATCCGCTCGCCGCGCTGGTGGGCGGGGTTGTAGCCGCCCTCCTCGTAGCGCAGGGTGATGCCCGCCTGGGCGGCGAGCCGCTCGACCGCCTCCGTGAAGGAGAGGTGGTCGATCTTCATCACGAAGGCGATGGTGTCGCCGCCCTCCTGGCAGCCGAAGCAGTGGAAGAGTCCCTTGCTGGGGCTGACCTGGAAGGAGGGCGTCTTCTCGTCGTGGAAGGGGCACAGGCCCTTCAGGTTGCCGCCGCCGGCGCCGCGCAGCTGGAGGTACTCGGACACCACGGCGTCGATCGGGACGGCGTCCCGTACCGCTTTGATGTCCTCGTCGTTGATCCGTCCTGCCACGGGGTGATTCTACGGGGGCGCCAGGACACTCCCGTCGTGCCGTGGACGGCTACGGGACCAGGCTGTCCAGCGGGACGTGCGGGTCGGCCAGCGCCTCGACGTCCACTTGTGCCTTCGTACGAATCAGTCGCTGGACGGGGTCCGTGACGTCCCACACGTTGACGTTCATCCCGGCCAGCACGCGGCCCTGCCGCACCCAGAACGCGAGGAACTCGCGCTTCCCGGCGTCCCCCCGGATCACCACTTCGTCGTAGCTTCCCGGGGGCGCCCAGCCGGAGTACTCCATGCCCATGTCGTACTGGTCGGAGAAGAAATAGGGCATGCGGTCGTAGACGACGTCCCGGCCGAGCATGGCGCGGGCGGCGGCCGGGCCGCCGTGGAGGGCGTTGGCCCAGTGCTCGACGCGCAGCCGGGTGCCGAACAGGGGGTGCGGGAAGGCCGCGACGTCGCCGGCGGCGTGGATGTCGGGGTCGGAGGTGCGCAGCCGCTCGTCGACGACGATGCCGCCGCCGTGGCGGCGGTCGGCGACCTCCAGCCCGGCCGACTCGGCGAGCGCGGTGCGCGGGGCGGCGCCGATCGCGGCGAGCACGCCGTGGCAGGGGTGCTCCTCGCCGTCGTCGGTGCGGGCGGCGAGCACCATGCCGTCCTGGCCGACGATCTCGGTGAGGCGGGCGCCGAAGTGGAAGCGGACACCGTGCTCGCGGTGCAGCTCGGTGAAGATCTGGCCCAGTTCGGGGCCGAGGACGCCGTGCAGCGGGGTCGGCTCGGGTTCGACGACGGTGACCTCGGCGCCGTACTCGCGGGCCGCCGCCGCGACCTCCAGGCCGATCCAGCCGGCGCCGGCGATCACGAGGTGGCCGTTGTCCCGGCCGAGGCCGGTCAGGACGCCGCGCAGCCGCTCGGCGTGGGAGAGGCGGCGCAGGTGGTGCACGCCGGCCAGGCCGGTGCCGGGGATGTCCAGGCGGCGCGGTTCGGCGCCGGTGGCCAGCAGCAGCTTGTCGTAGCGCACGGAGGTGCCGTCGTCGCCGTAGCGGACCGTCTTCGCGGCGCGGTCGATCGCGACGACGGTCTGGCCGAGGTGCAGTTCGACGTCGTGCCGCGCGTACCAGGCGGGCTCGTGCACGAAGACGCTGTCGCGTTCCTCCCTGCCCAGCAGGTAGCCCTTGGACAGCGGCGGGCGCTCGTAGGGGTGGTCGCGCTCGTCGCAGATGAGGATCACACGGCCGTTGAAGCCCTCCGCGCGGAGTGTCTCGGCCGCCTTCGCACCGGCCAGACCTCCTCCGACGATGACGAATGTCTGATCCGCGTCGACCACTTGTTGCCTCCTCGTCAGGATGCCGCCCTCTGCGAGCCTCCCGCACGCAGCGTGATGCGGGAAGGGGGAGTGGCCCGATCAGGCCACGCAGGGTCACCTTCGCGTCCCGGAGATGTCCCTGAGGTGTCCCTGTGAGGTGTCCCTGAGGTGTCTCTGAGGTGTCTCTGAGGTGTCTCTGAGGAGCGCACGCGTCCCGGAAGGCGCAGGAGGGGCGGGCCGCCGTCACGGGTGCCCCGCGAGGCGGGCGTGAAGCGAGCGCGCCGAGGCGTCGGTGAGGGACGCTATCTGGTCGACGATCACCCGTTTGCGGGCGCGGTCGTCCGGGGCCCGCTCGAACAGGGCGCGGAACTGCGGATCGAGGCCGTCGGGCGCGCGGGCGGTGAGCGCCTCGGCGAGCTCGGTGACGACGACACGCTGCTCGGCGCGCAGCCGCTCCTGCTCGGCGCGCTGCATGACGTAGCGGTCGGCGACGGCCTTGAGGACGGCGCACTCCATGCGGGTCTCGCGCGGCACGACGAGTTCGGCGCCGTAGCGGGTCAGGCCCCCGCCGGCGCCCGAACGGCCCGGGCGGTGGCCCCAGGCCGCGCGCGTGGCGTTCTCGGCGGCCAGGCAGAAGCGGCCGATGAGCTGACTGGTGGCATCCTTCAGGCGGGCCTGGGCCACGGCCGTGCCGTCGTAGCCGTGCGGCCACCACTCCTGCGCCTGGAGCCGGTCGAGGGCCCCGGCGAGTTCCTCCGGGTCGGTGCCGGCGGGGACGTAGCGGCCCAGCGCCACCGCGAACACCTCCCGCCGCTCCGGTCCGGCGTACAGGCTGCGGGGGTCGATATGACCGGCGCGCAGGCCGTCCTCGACGTCGTGCACCGAGTACGCCACGTCGTCCGACCAGTCCATGACCTGCGCCTCGAAGCAGGTGCGGGCGGCGGGGGCGTCCTTGCGGACCCAGTCGAAGACGGGCCGGTCGTCCTCGTAGACGCCGAACTTGGGCGAAGCCGGATCGGTGGGGTGGGCGCCGCGCGGCCAGGGGTATTTGGTGGCGGCGTCCAGGGTGGCGCGGGTGAGATTGAGGCCGACGCTGACCAGGTCGCCGGTCGCCGAGTCGGTGACGAACCGCTTGGGTTCGATCCTGGTCAGCAGCCGCAGCGACTGGGCGTTGCCCTCGAAGCCGCCGCAGTCGGCCGCGAACTCGTTGAGCGCCTGCTCGCCGTTGTGCCCGAAGGGCGGGTGCCCCAGGTCGTGACAGAGGCAGGCGGCCTCCACCAGGTCCGGGTCGCAGCCGAGGGCCGCGCCGAGTTCGCGGCCGACCTGGGCGCACTCCAGCGAGTGGGTGAGCCGGGTGCGGGGGCTGGCGTCCCAGGCCGGGCCGCACCCGTCCGGGGTGACCACCTGGGTCTTGCCGGCCAGGCGGCGCAGCGCCGCGGAGTGCAGCACGCGCGCGCGGTCGCGCTGGAAGGCGGTACGGCCCGGCCGCTTGTCGGGCTCGGGGGCCCACCGCTCGACTGACGCCGGGTCATAGCCGTGCGGGTCGTGGCCGGGGGGGCCGTAGCCGGGTGGGGATGCGCTGCCTGTCATGTCTCGACAGTAAGCGCACGCGGTGACAGTCGGCGGGGGGCGGCGCGGGGGCGGGGGCCGCCACGGGGGCGGGGGCCGCCGGGTGTCGGGTGCCGGATGCCGGATGCGGGGCCGACGGGTGCCGGGCGCGACGGGTGCCGGGCGCGGCAGGTCTCGGGTGCGACGGGTGCCGGGCGCGGCAGGTCTCGGGTACGGCGGGTGCCGGGCGCGACGGGTGCCGGGCGCGGCAGGTCTCGGGTACGGCGGGTGCCGGGCGCGACGGGTGCCGGGCGCGGCAGGTCTCGGGTACGGCGGGTGCCGGGCGCGACGGGTGCGGGCCGTCCGGGGCGGGACGTGCGGGGTACGGGTGGGTGCGGGTCGCGTGGCCGTCCCGCGTCCCGCCCGCGGCCGTCCCGCGGCCGCCGGGCGTCTCAGGCCGGCGTCAGGGCCGGTCGGGGGGCGGCCGCGGCGGCCACCGTCTCGTCGTAGCGGTGCAGGACCAGGCGGGCCAGCGCCGGGTGGGGGCCGAGGGGGGCGGAGGCGATCCAGGGGGCCGCCCGCGCGCACTGCGTGGCGAAGCGGCCCGGCGCGGTGAAGCAGGAGGCGACGGCGACCCGGTGGCGGCCGCGGGCGGCCAGGGCGCCGACGGCGTCCGCGACGGTGGGCACGGCGGCGGAGGCGTAGGCCGCGAGGACCGGCACGCCGAGGCGTTCGGCCAGCAGGGCGGCGGTGCGGCGGGTACCGGCCCGCGACTCGGGGTCGCGCGAGCCGGCGGCGGCGAGCACGACCGCGCTCGTGCGGCGCGCGGCGTCGTCCGGGACCGGGGGCCAGCCGGCCTCGGTGAGGCGGGCGTGCAGGGCCTCCACCAGGAGCGGGTGCGGGCCGAGCGGCGCGGCCACGCGCGCACGGGCCCCGGCCGCGGCCACCGCCTCCGGGATGTCCCGCTTGACGTGGTGGCCGCGGCCGAACAACAACGGCACCAGGACGGCCCCCGCGCCGCCGAGGGCGGCCAGGGTGTCCGGCAGCAGCGGCTCGTTCAGCTCGATGTGCCCGAGGTGGACCGGCAGGGCGGGCCGCAGCGCGCGGACGCGGTTCACGAGCGCCCGTACGGTGCGCAGGGCGCGCGGGTCGCGGCTGCCGTGCGCGACCAGGACGAGCGCCGGGGGCGCGGGGCGGTGCCGACCACCGTGCGCGACGGGGCCGGGCCGGGTGGCGGGCCGGGCGGCGGGCCGGCTGCCGGCGCGGTTCACGGGCTGGGCCGTGCCGTCGAGGTGGTTCACGAGCTGCGCCGTCCTGTCGAAGTGGTGCACGGGCTGCGCCGTGCCGTCGAAGTGGATATCGCCGGGCAGCGGGCCGCCGGGACCGGGCGGGAAGTCGTCGTGCGGGGGTTTCGGCACCGTCATGCACCGATGGTCGGCGCGGCACGTTGCCGGGCCGTTGCGCGGGCGTCACGGGTGTTTTCCGCGGGTTCACCGCGGGGCGGGCGGGCGGTGTGAGGGACGGTGCGGGCCGCGGCGACGGCGGCGGGCGTGAGGCCGGTCACGCCCGCCGCGGTGAACCGGCGGCCTCCGCCGGGCGTCCCTGACTGTCGGACACGGCCGCGCGAACCCGGGGATCCGGGAGATCCGAGAGATCCGGGCCGGGTCACCGGGCAGTACGGACGAGCCGCGCCGGGCGGTACGGACGAGCCGCGCCGGGCGGTACGGACGAGCCGCGCCGGGCGGTACGGACGGGCCGCGCCGGGCGGTACGGGCGGCCCCGGCGGCCGGGAGAGGCCGTCGGGCAGCAGGGGGAGGGACGGGAGGGACACGGCATGGACGTGCGTCGGCCGCGGATCCGCCGGCCGCGGCTGCCGCGCACCCGCGCCGGGCGGCGCCGCCTGGTGCGGACCGCGGTGCTCGCCTGCGTGCTGGCGCTGCTGCCGGCGACCTGGCTGCGCCTGACGACCGCCGGCCGGCTGTACACGGCGGCCGACGTGCCCCGCACCGACGTCGCCGTCGTCTTCGGGGCGGGCCTGTGGCACGGCGAGCCGTCGCCGTACCTCGCCCGCCGCCTGGACGCGGCGGCGGCCCTGTACCGCGCCGGCCGGGTGCGGGTCGTCCTCGTCACCGGCGACAACAGCCGCAAGGACTACGACGAGCCGGATGCGATGCGCCGCTACCTCGTCCGGCACGGCGTCCCCTCCGCCCGCGTCGTCGGCGACCACGCCGGCTTCGACACCTGGGACTCCTGCGTGCGCGCGAAGAAGATCTTCGGCGTGGACCGGGCGGTGCTCGTCAGCCAGGGCTTCCACATCCGGCGCGCGGTCGCGCTGTGCCGGGCGGCCGGCGTGGCGTCGTACGGCGTCGGGGTCGACGACCGGCACGACGTCACCTGGTACTACGGCAGCACGCGGGAGGTGTTCGCGGCGGGCAAGGCGGCCCTGGACGTCCTCCTGCGGCCCGACCCGACGTTCCTCGGCCCGAAGGAGCCGGGCGTGGCGCGGGCGCTGGCCGGGGCCCGGCGATGAACCGGTGAGTCCTCTCCCGCTTGAAGGCGGGAGATTCTCTCCCTGGCGTCCGCCTCACGGCGCGGGCGGCCGGGCGGGGAGGTCACCGTGCCGGTCGCGTAACGGGCGGCGCCCCGGCGCGTAACACGCCCGGCGCACGCTGAGCGGCATGCAGAACCCCGTCACGGCCCCTGCCTCCGCCCCCTCCCCCGCCCCGACCCCGATCCCGACCCACTGCCCCTACTGCGCCCTGCAGTGCGGCATGAACCTCGTGCCCGTGCCGGACGGCACGGTCGAGGTGGTCGAACGGGCGGACTTCCCGGTCAACCGGGGCGCGCTGTGCGGCAAGGGCCGTACGGCACCGGCGGTGCTCTCCTCCCGGGTCCGCCTGACCTCCCCGCTGGTGCGCTCCGGCGGCACGCTGGTACCCGCCGGCTGGGACGAGGCGCTCGACCGGATCGCCGAGGGGCTCGCGCGCACGCGGGCGCGGTACGGGCCGGACGCGTGCGGGGTGTTCGGCGGCGGGGGGCTGACGAACGAGAAGGCGTACCTGCTGGGCAAGTTCGCCCGCGTGGTGCTGGGCACCTCGCAGATCGACTACAACGGCCGCTTCTGCATGTCGTCCGCGGCGGCGGCCGGCACCCGGGCGTTCGGGCTGGACCGGGGGCTGCCGTTCCCGCTGGCGGACATCCCGAAGACGGGCTGCGTGATCCTGGTCGGCTCCAACCTCGCCGAGACCATGCCGCCGGCCCTGCGCTACTTCAATGAACTGCGGGACAACGGCGGCACGTTGATCGTCATCGACCCGCGCCGCACCCGCACGGCCGAGCAGGCCGACCTGCACCTCGCGCCCCGCCCCGGCACCGACCTGGCCCTCGCCCTGGGCCTGCTGCACCTGGTGATCGCCGAGGGCCGCACGGACGACGCCTACATCCAGGAGCGCACCACCGGCTGGGAGGACGCCCGGGCCGCGGCGATGGCGCACTGGCCGGAGCTGGTGGAGCGGATCACGGGCGTGCCCGTGCCCCAACTGCGCGAGGCCGTAAGGATGTTCTGCGAGCCCGAGCACGCCATGGTGCTCACCGCGCGCGGGCCCGAGCAGCAGTCCCAGGGCACCGACACGGTCGGCGCGTGGATCAACCTGTGCCTGGCCACCGGCCGTGCGGGCCGGCCGCTGTCCGGCTACGGCTGCCTGACCGGGCAGGGCAACGGGCAGGGCGGGCGCGAACACGGCCAGAAGGCTGACCAGTTGCCCGGCTACCGCAAGCTGACCGACCCGGCGGCGCGGCGGCACGTGGCCAAGGTGTGGGGCGTGGACCCGGACAGCCTGCCGGGGCCCGGGCGCAGCGCCTACGAGCTGCTGGACGCGCTCGGCACCGACATCCGCGCGCTGCTGCTGATGGGTTCCAACCCGGTGGTGTCGGCGCCGCGCGCCGCGCACGTCGAAGAGCGGCTGCGCGCCCTGGACTTCCTGGCCGTGTGCGACGTCGTGCTGTCGGAGACGGCGGCGCTCGCGGACGTGGTGCTGCCGGTGGCGCAGTGGGCCGAGGAGACCGGCACGACCACCAGCCTGGAGGGCCGGGTGCTGCTGCGGCGGCAGGCCGTCGCCCCGCCGCCCGGGGTGCGCAGCGACCTGGAGGTGCTGCACGGGCTCGCCGCCCGGCTCGGCGTCGAGAAGGGCTTCCCCACCGATCCGGAGGAGGTGTTCGAGGAGCTGCGCCGGGCCAGTGCGGGCGGCCCCGCCGACTACTCCGGCATCACCTACCGCCGGCTGGCCGAGGAGGGCGGCGTGTTCTGGCCCTGCCCGGCCGCCCCGGCCATCCCGGCCGAGGACGGCGGGGACAGCGGGGCCGACGGGGCCGGAAGGGACTGCGGGGACGGCGAGGACGCCTGCCTGGACGTGCCCGCCGACGACCCCGCCCGCGAGGCCCCGTCCGGCGCATCCGCCCACGAGGACCCGTCCGCCGTACCCGCCCGCGAGGCCCCGCCCGCCGCCGCATCCGCGTCCACCCGGGCACCCGCCCGCGAGGCCCCGTCCGCCGCCGCGCACCCGGGTACTCCGCGGCTGTTCCTGGACCGGTTCGCCACGCCGGACGGCCGGGCCCGGTTCGCGGCCGTGTCGCACCGCGCGATCGCGGAGGAGCCGGACGAGGAGTACCCGGTGCTGCTGACCACCGGCCGGGTGGTCGCCCAGTACCAGTCCGGCGCCCAGACCCGCCGCGTGGCCGAGCTGAACGCCGCCGCGCCCGGCCCGTTCGTCGAGCTGCACCCGCGGCTGGCGGCCCGGCTGGGGGCGGCCGAGGGCGACCCGGTGGCGGTGGTCTCGCGCCGGGGGCGGGCGGTGGCCCCGGCCCGCATCACCACGGCCATCCGCCCCGACACCGTGTTCATGCCGTTCCACTGGCCGGGCGAGGGCCGCGCCAACACCCTGACCAACCCGGCGCTGGACCCGACGTCCCGGATGCCGGAGTTCAAGGCGTGCGCGGTGCGGCTGGAGGCGGTCGGCGAGGGGTAGGGCCGGCCGGGCTCACCGCCGGGCGAGCCAGTCCCCGCCCTCGATCCGCCTGCCCGCCGTGCGCAGCCGCGCCGCGACGGACGGCGCGGCCAGGTACACCCATGCCCGTACGGCCGCGCCGTCCCGGTCGCGCAGGACGTCCCGCTCGACGCGCTCGTACAGGGTGCGGGCGCCGCCGGGCACGTATCCCTCCAGCCGGTCCAGGGCGGCCAGCAGCTCCCCGTACGCCGCCGGCCGCGCGGAGATCAGCTCCCCGTACACCACCGCGCCGGGCTCCTCGACCGCGTACGGGTAACCGGGGCCGTCGAAGAGCGCCGCCCCCGCGAGGCGGGCCGGCTCCTCGGCGTCGGTGCGTCCGCGCAGGAACAGGGCGTGGTGGGGCTCGCCGGGCCGCAGGGTGCCGTAGACGAAGAAGGGCAGGGTCACGGGGCGGTCTCCTCCT
This sequence comes from Streptomyces echinoruber, assembly GCF_014651135.1. GTDB lineage: Bacteria > Actinomycetota > Actinomycetes > Streptomycetales > Streptomycetaceae > Streptomyces > Streptomyces echinoruber. The sequence continues at coordinate 193,557 of NZ_BMWH01000002.1, read as the reverse complement.
CCAGCCACCGCAGGTAGTCGGCGCTGCCCCGCACGATCGGCGTGGCGATGATCTCGGGCGTGTCGTAGTCGTGGGCCTCGCGCAGGTACGCCTCGAGGGCGTCGTAGCGGGCGCCCGTCGTCTTGAACAGCACCTGCCACTCGGGGGCGGTCCGCACCTCGCCCTTCCAGCGGTAGACCGAGGTGACCGGCCCGGAGACCTGCGCGCAGGCGGCCACGCGCGCCTCGATCGCGCCGCGGGCCAGCGCCTCGGCCCTGCCCTGGTCGTCGGTCGTGGTCAGGACGGTGAGCCAGTCGGCCCCGCTCATGGTCGCTCTCCCTCTCTCGGCCGCTGCCGGGCTCTCTCGACCGCTGCCGGGGCTCTCGTCCGGCCCTCACCGAAGCCCCGCAGGAACGATTCTCACCCCTCACACACCCGCACATGCCAGCTATGGACATGACATGCCGATACCCCTTGAACTCCGCGTGCGCGGCTTGCCTGCGCTTGCCTGCGGCCTCCGGGCCCGCCCCGGGCCCGACCTGTCCGGGGGTGGAGGCCGAAGCTGGCCTGGCACTCTGGAACCCCTCCCGCCGGCGTCTTCCGGAACACCGGCGGAAGGGGGATACGGGGTGCGGCCCTGACCCGAAGCGGCCGCCATGGGGGTGCGTCAGTGCGCCGCTCCGGGGTGCGTCAGTGGGGTGTCCTCGCGAGCACCAGGGCGAGGACCGGGCCGGTCACGGCCGCCACATACGCGGCCAGGCCGGGGACCGCTCTCACGGCCGCCCGCCGCCCAGGGTCTTGTAGTGGTCGCACAGGGCGTTGACGCAGCGGGCGAGCTTCTGCGCCACGGCCACGCGGACCTCCGGCGTGCGGCCGTCCCCGAGCCGCAGCTTGCCGCGCGCGTCACCGACGCAGGCCAGGGCGCAGTGCCGCTGCACGCTGTCCTTCGGAGCCCGCTCCGCGGCCTGCTGGACCTCGGGGATGAGCAACCGCTCGTGCCCGCGCAGCGCCGGCACGAGCGTGTCCAGATCATCAGCGGACAGATCGTCAGCGGAGAGCCCGGCGGCGAAAGCGCGGCGCGCGGTGGCGCGCATCGTGTCGATGTCCGGCGGGCGGGAGTCCTGTGCTGTTCCGGCAGGGGGTGAGGCGGTAGCGTTCATGATGTCGACGCTCCTCGTCAGCGTTGGCCATGCCCCGGGAGGTCTCACCACCTCGCCGGGGTCCGACTCTTCGACCGTAAGGGCGCCTGGAGCAGACCGCCGACCGTAATCCGGTCGCTACTGTCAGGCAGCGAGGATTCCGATTTTGCCCGCGAGTTCGGCCGCCCTGCGGCGGCGGGGCGCCTGCGTCGACTCCGCTTCCTCCAGCAGGATTGCCTTGGCGTAGCCGTTGTACCGGATCGTTTCGGGCGCGGCCTCGAATGCCTTCTCCAATGCCGCGACGGCGACGTCGGGTTGATTGTCCAAGTGGTAGCCGCGGGCCTCTTCGATCCGGTGCCGGGCGCGGCGTGGGCGGGACTTGATGACGTTCCCATCTGCCCTGGTGGCCTGCCGCACGGACTCACCGCCCTGCCGCAACTCGACGGCCACCGTGACCGCGTGAGCACCCATCACAGCGCGGGAGAAGGACGTGACCGGGTGATAGTAGTCGGCCGGCAACCGGGCGGCCATGTCGTTCGCCTTGTCCCAGTGCCGCCACGCCGTACCGGTCTCCTGACGGCGTGCCGCGGTGTAGCCGAGCTCGAACTCCAAGGCGCCGGCGATGGCGAGGATGTCGTCGTCGGCGTCGGGCAGCAGAGGCTCCAGGTAGCGCACGGCTTCGAGGTTGACGGCGTCGGCGGCATCGTAGTGACGGGGGCCCGAGTCGCGGTGGGCTTGTGCCAGCAGCCAGGCGGCGACGCCGATCGTGTGCGGATCCTCCGACTCCTGGGCCGCGACCATGCCGCGTTCGGCGACGCGCCACAGCAGACTCGAGTCCGGCTGGTAGGCGATGAAAAACTGCGACAGCGAGTACGTCTGGGCGAGCAGCGCCTGTGCCTGGCGCCGTTCAACAGCGCTGTCGGCGTACCGTACGAGAGCCTGGGCGTCCCGGATCAGGTCCGGCAGCAGCCTGCCGATGGCCTCGCGGTGGTTCTTCGACGCGTGCCGCGCCTTCCACGCGGCGTGCAGCCGGGCTTCGAGGTGCGCGACGGGCGGCGGCTCGACGTTCGTGGTGAGCGGGAACGCGTCGATGGCGGCCTTGACGGCGGCGAGCCTGGGATGGCCGGGCCCGACGAACAGATCCACGTGCGTATCCGGTCGTCCCGTGAGGTCCGCCAGATCACGCACCCTGAGGACTTCGGCGATGCGCAGCACCGTCTCCAGGCCGGGCGCCTTCTGCTGCCCGTTCTCGATCTTGCGATAGGTGTGCGGCGAGATACCGAGGAGATCGGCGACCTGGGTCTGAGTCATGCCGCGGCGTTCGCGCAGGATCTGTACCCTCTGGCCGAACTTCAGCGGATCGGCGTACGGGTCCGGGCCACCACCGTTGAGCGACACCGTCTTGCCCCTCTCTGAACAGCTCGACACTGCCAGAGTAGGGGCAAGACCGTTCTCGCGTGGGGGATCGGCCGTGCACTCCCTCGAAGCGGCACAGGAAGCCGCCGGGACGAGATCCGTTCGGCCGTCGAGACCTCGGCCGCGGTGGCGGCCCTGTGGTCCGCTGGGCTCGACGGCCGGGCGGGCGCGGTGGCGGACAGCGGACGGGCGGGACGTCGCATCGGTGCTCCCTCGGGCTCGTCACCGGGACCGCGGCCCGCGGCACCCCTGTGCCGCCGGGTCGGTTGCCTGCAAGGTGAGGGAGACGCCGCGCGGACTCCTGTTCCGAGGGTTCCGGCGCATGTTCGAGGCGGTCATCGACGGGGCTGAGCGCACGGTCCGAACGCAGAAGGGGACGGCACGTGATCGAGGCGGAGTTGAAGGCGCGCGTGCACGCGCCCGAGGCGGTCATGCGGCGGCTCGACGAGCGGGCGACGGCCCGCGTCGAGGTGTACCGGGACACCTACTACGACCGGCCCGACGGGTCGCTGGAGAAGGCCGACCGGGAGCTGCGCGTCCGCACGGTGCACGGCCAGGACAGCACTCGCACGGTGCTGACCTTCAAGGGCGCCGCGGTCGACGAGGCGTCCGGGTCCAAGCCGGAGCACGAGACGGTCGTCGCGGACGCCGACGAGGCGCACGCGATTCTGCGCGGCCTGGGCCATGTCCCCGTCATCGCGTTCGAGAAACGCTGCCGGAATTACTCCTTCGAGGCCCGCGGCCGGCACATGCTCGCCACTCTCGTACGCGTCCCGGAGATCGACGGCACCTTCCTGGAAATCGAGACACGCGTCGACGAGGCGGACGTCACCGCAGCCCTGGACGACATCCGTGCGGTCCTCGAGGACCTGGGCATCGGCCCAAAGGACCTGACGCGGGAGACGTACACCGGCGCGGTCGCCGCGCAGCGCCGGTGACCTGCGAGCCCGTCTCCCGGCCGTTCCGCTCATGCGCCGCCCTGTCCGGCCGGGAGGCGGCGGCCCACCCCGCGCTCATCGCCTCCGGGAGGAGCCCGGCCGGCCTCGGTCACCCGTTCGTCCGCGTCCGGTCGCCTGTTCGGGTACTTCCCTCCGATGCCATCGCGTCACGCCGGTGACCTGCTGAAACGCCCCCGAGAGCGGGGGCGCGGGCACCACGCGGCCCGATTTCTGACATGGCGTCAGCAAGCGGGTGTGCCGTACTGCCACTTACCTCGGAAGGGCCGGGGTGCGGCCGACCCGGCGGCACAGGGGTGCCGCGGGCCGCGGTCCCGGTGACGAGCCCGAGGGAGCACCGATGCGACGTCCCGCCCGTCTGCTGTCCGCCACCGCGCTCGCCGTCGCCGCCGCGGGCGGCCTCGCCGCGCCCGCGTGCGCCCAGGACACCGGCGGCCTGGAGGTCTCCCCGCCCTCCGTGGCGCCCGGCGGCGAGGTCACGGTGACCACGACGGCGTGCGGCGGCGGCACCGCCGACGGCGACGCCGGCGCGGTCGGCGCCGGGACGTTCCCGCTGGCGCCCAGCGCGCACGAGGGCGAGGCCATCGGCCGGTTCCGGGTGCCGGAGAGCGCCCAGCAGGGCACGTACGAGATCGTCGCGCGGTGCGCCGAGGGCCGGCACCGCCGGGTCACCGGCGACCTGGTGGTGACGCTGACCGCGGTGCGCGGGCAGGTGCAGCCGCGCGGCAGTGTGAGGACGGGGGTCGGCGGCGCGCTCGGCACCGACCCCGCGCGGACCGCGGCGGGCGTGGCGGCCCTGGCCGTCGCCGCCGCGGGCGGTACCTGGCTCCTGCATCGCCGGGCGAGAGGCGACGGGATCTGACGGGCACCCTCCGCTGCCCGTCCGCCGGTACCGCACGTCCCCGCGCCCCCTCCGGGTCCGACCGCCCCTCGCGGCCCGGAGGGGGCCCGGGCCCCAGGCCAACCACGGGAGGCTCGCGTGCGCAGGGTCGGCAATCACTCCCCCGCCGGTGACGCCCCGGCGGGCCGCGGCCGCGGCCGGATAGCCGGCCGGCGCCCCCGCGGCCCCCGCACCGCCGGCGACGCCGCCATAGCCGGTGCCAGTGTGCTCGCCCTGTTCTGCGGGGTGTGGCTGCTGCACGACGGCACCACCCCCCACCCCCCGCCGCAGCCCGCCGCGGCCGAGGGACACGCCGAGCCGCACGCCGAGCGGCCGGCCGCGGCCGCGCTGCCGCCGTCCGTGCCGCGGCGCATCCGCATCCCCGCGATCCGCGTCGACGCGCCCCTGACGGGCCTGGGGCTGACCCGCGGCGGCAGCCTGGAGGCGCCGCCGCCGGAGCGGAAGAACCTCGCCGGCTGGTACGAGGCCGGCACCACCCCCGGCGAGCGGGGCACCGCGATCGTCGCCGGGCACGTCGACAACGCCGACGGTCCCGCCGTCTTCTACGCCCTCGGCGCCCTGAAGCGGGGCGACGCCGTCGAGGTGACCCGGCGCGACGGCGGCACCGCGGTGTTCACGGTGGACGCCGTGGAGGTCTACGACGCCCGGCACTTCCCCGACGCCAAGGTCTACGGCGCCGCACCCCGCCCCGAGCTGCGCGTCATCACCTGCGGCGGCGGCTACTCCCGCGCCACCGGTTACCGGGGCAACGTGGTCGTCTTCGCCCACCTCACCGGCAGCCGGTGAGCCGCCGGCCGGTGCCTCACCACACACGGGTCGGGGCGGCTCAGCGGTGCGGCGGCCTCAGGCGGCGGCGGGGCTTGGGCACGGACTCCTCCGGCTGCGTGGGGGGAGGGGTCGGCGGGTGGTGGATGCGGTCGGGTCCGGTGACGGGGTGTCAGTCGGCGGGCCGGCCGTCCGGCTCCGCGCGGTTCGCGAAGCTCGCGAAGTAGGCGGCGGCCATGTCCTCCTCCCCGTGGCCCTGTTCGGCGGCCCGCTCCAGGCGCGCGGCGCTCGCGGCGGCCACGTCGAGCGTCACACCGTGGCGCGCGCCGGCGTCCACGATCAGGCGGGCGTCCTTGGCGGCGGTGGTCACCGCGAAGCTGGGCGGGGTGAGGCGGCCGCCGAGGATGACGTCCGCCTTGGCGCGCAGGTAGCCCAGGTCGAGCGCGCCGCCGGCGATGGCGTCGAGGAAGGCGCGCGGGTCGACGCCGAGGCCCTTGGCCAGGGCGAGGGCCTCGCCGGTGGCCGCGTTGACCGCCAGCACCCAGCTGTTGGCGACGAGCTTCAGGCGGGTGGCGGCGGCCGACGCGCCGTCCTCACCGATCCAGAGGGTGCGCGCGCCGACGGCGTCGAAGACCGGCGTGACCAGGTCGCGGCCCTCGGCCGGGCCCGCGGCCAGCACGACGAGGGTGCCGTCCTCCGCGGGCTGCCTGGTGCCGAGCACGGGCGCGTCGTAGAAGACCAGGCCGTGCTCGCGGGCGAGGGCGGCCAGCTCGCCGACGGCCTCGATGCCGGCGGTGGTCGACTGCACCCACGCCGTTCCCGGGCGCAGCGCGGGCGCGGCCTGCCGGACGACCTCCAGGGCCGTGGTGCCGTCGTACAGCATGGTCAGCACGACGTCGGCGTCCCGTACCGCCTCCTCGGGCGTGGCGGTCACGTGCGCGCCGTCGGCGGCGAGCGGGTCGGCCTTGGCGCGGGTGCGGTTCCAGGCGCGGACGGTGTGCCCGGCGCGCAGCAGATTGCGGGCCATCGCGGCGCCCATGATGCCGGTGCCGAGGACGGCGACGGTGAGGGGGCCGGGCGTGCCGCCCGTGCCGGTGGTGTCGGTGGTCTCGGTGGTGTCGGTGGTGTCGGTGGTGTCGGTCATGTCTGCGATCTTCCTCCGGTCGTGTGCCGCCGCGGACCCGGGCGGGGCCGCGGCGGAGGCTGCGGGGCCGTACCGCCCGTGGACTGGGAGCCGTACCGCCCGTGAGCCGGGGGCCGTACCGCCCCGTGGAGCAGCCGTACCACCCACGAGCGGCCCGTACCGCCCGTGGACGATGGTGCCCGCACGCGTCCCCGCCGCCCGGGTGCCCCACCGCGCCCGGTTCCCCGCTCCGCCTCACCGCACGCCCCCGCCCCGCCCCTGCATCCCTCACATCCCGCCCCGCCCCGGATCCCTCACACCCCGCCCCCGCCGCCGCTGAGGGCAGCGTTCCGCGGGGGAAACAGGTGCGATGCGGCCGGGAAACACCCGCACCGCACGCTCGGGGCATGACCTCGAATACGCGTGTGGTGGTGATCGGCGCCGGCCTCGCGGGCGTCCGGGTCGCCCGGCGGCTCGGCGAGCTCGGCACGCCCGCGCTGCTCGTCGGTGAGGAGGAGCACCGCCCGTACAACCGGGTGCTGCTCGCCGAGGTGCTGGCCGGCCGGTACGCCCCCGAGGTGATCGCCCTGCCGGCGCCCGAACGGCTGCTGCGCGCCCGGGTGACCGGCATCGACCGCGCCGCGCGGGCCGTGCACTGCGCGGACGGCTCGGTGCTCGGATACGACCGGCTGGTGCTGGCCACCGGGTCCAACCCGGTGCTGCCGCCGCTGCGCGGCCTGTTCACCGGCACCGGCGAACTGCCGGAGGGCGTACACGCGTTCCGCACCATGGACGACTGCCTGAGCCTGGCGAAGGCGGTCCGGCCCGGGGTGCGTGCGGTGGTCGTCGGCGGCGGGCTGCTCGGCGTCTCCGCGGCCCGCGCGCTCGCCGTGCGCGGCGTGCAGGTCGTCCTCGCCCAGCAGGCCGAGCGGCTGATGGAGCGTCAGCTCGACCCGGACGCCTCCCGTTTGGTCCGCCGGCACCTGACCGGCCTGGGCGTGGAGGTGCACACCGAGTGCCGGGTGCGGGACGTGCGCTGCGTCGCCGGCGCCGTGCGGTCGGTGGAGCTGGCCGACGGCTACGCCCTCGACGCCGACCTCGTCGTCCTGGCCTGCGGGGTGCACCCGCGCGTGGGGCTCGCCAAGGACGCCGGGCTGGAGGTCGACCGGGGCGTCCTCGTCGACGACCGGCTGCGCACCTCCGACCCGCACATCCACGCCGTCGGCGACTGCGCCCAGCACGCCGGCCGGGTCTACGGCCTGGCCGCCCCGGCCCTCGAACAGGCCGATGCGGTCGCCGAGTTCATCGCGGGCCGGACCGACGCCCGCTACACCGGCACCCGTTCCCTGACCCGCCTCACGCTGGCGTCGGCCGGCGCCCCGCTCGACCTGGCCGCGTTCGGCGAGGTGGAGCCGCGCCCCGGCGACGACGTGGTGCGGCTCGCCGACGCCACCCGCGGCACCTACCGCAAGGTCGTCGTCCGCGACGACCGCCTGGTCGGCGGGGTGCTCGTCGGCGAACTCGGCACCGTGGGCGCGCTCGCCCGCGCCTGGGAGGGAGCGGAGCCGCTCCCCGAAGGCGGCCCCCTGCTCCACCTGCTCACCAACGATGGAGGCTCCTGAATGACCGTCCCCCCGGGGCCCGCCCCCACGATCGTGCTCGTCGGCCACGGCATGGTCGGCCAGCGCTTCCTCGAGGCGCTCGCCGAGCGCGGCCTGACCGCCACGCACCGCGTGGTCGTGCTGTGCGAGGAGCCGCGTCCCGCGTACGACCGCGTGCAGCTCACCTCGTACTTCTCGGGCCGCACCCCCGAGGAACTCTCCCTGACGGACAAGGAGTTCATCAAGGAGCACGGCATCGAGCTGCACGTCGGCGACCCGGCCGAGGCCGTCGACCGCGCGGCGCGCCGGGTCACCGCCCGCTCGGGTCTGGTCGTCGACTACGACGTGCTGGTGCTGGCCACCGGCTCCTCCCCGTTCGTGCCGCCGGTGCCGAACAGGGACGCCACGGGCTGCTTCGTCTACCGCACCATCGAGGACGTGCTCGCCATCGAGGACTACGCCCGGTCCGGGGCGCGCGTGGGCGCGGTGGTCGGCGGCGGCCTGCTCGGCCTGGAGGCGGCCGGCGCGCTCAAGGGCCTCGGACTGGACACGCACATCGTGGAGTTCGCGCCGCGCCTGATGCCGGTGCAGGTGGACGAGGCGGGCGGCGCCGCCCTGCTGCGCACCGTCGAGGGCATGGGCCTGACCGTGCACACCGGCACCGGCACCCAGGAGATCGTCACCGGCGCGGACGGCGCGGTGACCGGCATGAAGCTGTCCGACGGCTCCGAAATCGCCACCGACCTGGTGGTCTTCTCCGCCGGTGTCCGCCCCCGCGACCAGCTCGCCCGCGACTGCGGGCTGGCCGTCGGCGAGCGCGGCGGCGTCACCGTCGACGCCCAGTGCCGCACGGTCACCGACCCGCGCGTCTTCGCCATCGGCGAGTGCGCCCAGGCGGTCGACGGCCGCGTCTACGGCCTGGTGGCCCCGGGCTACGAGATGGCCGAGACGGCCGCCGCGACGATCGCCGCCGACGAGGCCGCCTTCACCGGCGCCGACCTGTCCACCAAGCTGAAACTGCTCGGTGTGGACGTCGCCTCCTTCGGCGACGCGCACGGCACCGCCGAGGACTGCCTCGACGTCGTCTACTCCGACTCCCGCGCCGGCCTGTACAAGAAGCTGGTCGTCGGGCGGGACGGCACGCTGCTCGGCGGCATCCTGGTCGGCGACGCCGAGGCCTACGGCACGCTGCGCGCCCTGACCGGCTCGGTCCCGCCCGTCCCGCCGGAGCAGCTCGTCCTCCCGGCGGGCGCGGGCGCCCCGGCGCAGCTCGGCCCGTCCGCGTTGCCGGACGAGGCGATCGTCTGCTCCTGCCACAACGTCACCAAGGGCACCATCCGTGCTGCGGTCACCGACCACCGGTGCACCACCGTGCCCGAGGTCAAGAAGTGCACCAAGGCCGGCACCGGCTGCGGCTCCTGCGTCAAGGTCCTCACCCAGCTCGTCAACGACGAACTGGAAGCGAGCGGCGTCGAGGTGGACAAGGGCCTGTGCGGGTGCTTCGCCCAGACCCGCCAGGAGCTGTACGAGACCGTCCTCGCCCTGCGCATCACCTCCTACCAGGACCTGCTGGACCGCTACGGCCGCGAGGAGGCCCGCGGCGGCGACGGCTGCGAGATCTGCAAGCCCGCCGTCGCCTCGATCATCGCCTCCCTCGCCCCGTCCATCGGCGCCGACGGCCACGTCCTGGACGGCGAGCAGGCCGCCCTGCAGGACACCAACGACCACTTCCTGGCCAACCTGCAGAAGAACGGCTCGTACTCGGTCGTGCCGCGCATCCCCGGCGGGGAGATCTCCCCGGAGAAGCTGATCGTGCTCGGCGAGATCGCCCGCGACTTCGGCCTCTACACGAAGATCACCGGCGGTCAGCGGATCGACATGTTCGGCGCGCGTGTCGAACAACTGCCGCTGATCTGGGCGAGGTTGGTGGACGCCGGCTTCGAGTCGGGCCACGCCTACGGCAAGGCGCTGCGCACGGTGAAGTCCTGCGTCGGCTCCACCTGGTGCCGCTACGGCGTCCAGGACTCCGTGCGCATGGCGATCGACCTGGAGCTGCGCTACCGGGGCCTGCGCTCCCCGCACAAGCTGAAGGCGGCGGTCTCCGGCTGCCAGCGCGAGTGCGCCGAGGCCCGGTCGAAGGACTTCGGCGTGATCGCCACCGCGGGCGGCTGGAACCTGTACGTCGGCGGCAACGGCGGCGCCACCCCGCGCCACGCCGACCTGCTCGCGCAGGACCTGTCGGACGCCGAACTGGTCCGCCTGATCGACCGGTTCCTGATGTTCTACATCCGCACCGCCGACCGCCTGGAGCGCACCAGCGCCTGGCTGGAGCGCATCGAGGGCGGCCTGGACCACGTGCGGGACGTCGTCGTGCACGACTCGCTCGGCATCTGCGACGAGCTGGAGGAACTGATGCGGGCGCACGTCGCCCACTACCGCGACGAGTGGGCCGAGACCGTCAACGACCCGGAGAAGCTGGCCCGTTTCGTCTCCTTCGTCAACGCGCCCGACACCCCCGACCCGCTGGTGCGGTTCGTCCCCGAGCGCGACCAGATCAAACCCGACCTGCCGCTGCTGAGTATCGGCGTGCGTCCCCTGGAAGAAGCCCTGGAAGGAAGCACTCAGCGATGACCCTGGCTCCCGAGATCACCGACCTGAAGGTCCAGTTGCGGCTGGACGGCGAGGACAGCTCCTGGCTGACGGTGTGCGACCTGAGCGCGCTGGCCGTGCCGGGCCGCGGGGTGGCCGCGCTGCTGCCCGACGGCCGCCAGGCGGCCCTCTTCCGCGACCGGGACGGGCGGCTGTACGCCGTCGACAACCGCGACCCGTTCACCGGCGCCGCGGTCCTCTCCCGCGGCCTGACCGGCACCCACCGGGGCCGCCCCTTCGTCGCCTCCCCACTGCTGAAGCAGCGCTTCGACCTGGAGTCCGGGCAGTGCCTGGACGACGAGTCGGTACGGATCACGGCGTACGAGGTGCGGGTCGCGTAGGCACGGGCCGGTACGGATCGCGGAGGCGCGTATTCGGTACGGGCCGGGGGCGTTCGGCGCACCGCCGGGTGCCCCCGGCCCACGCACGGTGGCCCCGTCGGGCAGGATGGCTTTCCCGGCATGCCCGTACGAGACGAGGCGTGCCCGTGCGAGACGAGGGGAGAGATCCGGCATGACCGGCTGGAGCAGCGACGACATTCCGGACCTGGACGGCCGCGTCGCCGTCGTCACCGGGGCCAACGGCGGCCTCGGCGAGGTGACCGCGCGTCAGTTGGCGCGCCGCGGCGCCCGGGTGGTCCTCGCGTGCCGCAGCGAGGCCCGCGGGAGGGCCGCCGCGGAGCGGATCGCGGCCGAGGTGCCGGGCGCGCGGGCCGAGCCGGCGCTGCTGGACCTGGCGGACCTGGCCTCGGTGCGCCGGTTCGCGCAGTCGCTGCCGTACGACCGGATCGACCTGCTGGTGAACAACGCCGGGGTGATGGCCCTGCCGTACGGCACCACGGCCGACGGTTTCGAGACCCAGTTCGGCGTCAACCACCTGGGGCACTTCGCCCTCACCGGGCTGCTGCTGCCGGCCCTCCTCGCCGCGCCCGGCGCCCGCGTGGTGACCGTCTCCAGCATGATGCACGCCCTGGCCAACATCGACATCACCGACCTCAACAGCGAGCGTCGCTACCGCCGTTGGATCGCCTACGCCCGCTCCAAGACCGCCAACCTCCTCTTCACCCACGAGCTCGCCCGCCGTCTCGCCGCCCACGGCGCGGACGTCACGGCCGCCGCCGTCCACCCCGGCTACGCGGCCACCAACCTGCAGACCGCGGGCCCGAGAGCGGAAGGCCGCCGTACGGCGGAACGCGTCGTGCGCCTCGTCAACCGGGTGGTCGCCCAGCCGGCCGAGGCCGGCGCCCTGCCCACCCTGTACGCCGCGACGGCCCCTGGTGTCCGCCCCGACTCCTTCACCGGCCCTTCCTTCGCCCTGTGGCGCGGCGCCCCCGCCCCCTCCTGGCGCGCCCCGTGGACCCTCGACGACCGGGCGAGCCGGCTCCTGTGGACGGAGTCGGAGCGGCTGACGGGGGTGCGGTACGAGGCGTTGAAGGGATGACGGGGTGACGCACGGGGCGGAGCGGGCGGGGTCGAGGAGCTGAGCGGGGCACGGGTGACCATCCGTGTCCCGGCCCGTTCCACCGGGTGGGCGGCCGGGCGGTCCGGTCCCGGTCGCCGACCCGACGGAAGGAACGCCCACCGTGGACACCGCCACTCCGCCCCCGCCCGGCCGGGTGCTGCCCCGCGCCGAGTGGATCAAGACCCTCCCGCAGACCGTCGTCGCCTCCTGCGTCCTGCTCCTCGATCCCCGCGACCGCCTCCTCCTGCTCCGCTACGCCCCCGATCAGCCCGGCGCCGGCACCTGGTGGCTGCCCGGCGGCATGCTCGACCACGGCGAGGACCCGGTCGGCGCCGCCGTCCGCGAGCTGCACGAGGAGACCGGGCTGCGCCTCGACCGCCCGCCCCGCCTGATCGGCTTCGACCACCGCGCCGACGTCCAGGGCACCGGCCCCGTCCTGGACTTCTTCTTCCACGGCGGCACGCTGACGGGCCGTGAGCCCGTCCGGCGCAGCCCGGAACACGACCGGGACGGCTTCTTCTCCCTGTCCGAGCTGCCGGCCGCCTCCCTCACCGCCCACCGGTCCACCCTCACCGCGCTGCTCGCGGCGGCGCGGTCGGGCACGGTGGTGTGCCTGCGGGAGGGAAGGCCGGTGTGACGCGTGGGCGGGCGGCCCCCCGTCGGCCGGGGGGCCGCCCGCCTACGACGGGAGGGCGGCACCTCCGCACAAGGTGCCGCCCTCCCGGTGGTGCTCCGGAACCGCCCCCGCGTCGGTGAGGGTCGGGGTGGGCGGGGACGGCTCCGGCGATCAGGGTGGTGGGTTGGTGGTGGGTCAGTGGTGGATTACCGGTGGTCGCTTCCCTCCGCTTCCACTGCCGCGCGGCCGGCCTCGAGGCGGGCGACCGGGATGCGGAAGGGGGAGCAGGAGACGTAGTCGAGACCCACCTCGTGGAAGAAGTGGACGGACTCGGGGTCGCCGCCGTGCTCACCGCAGACGCCGAGCTTGAGGTCGGGGCGGGTGGCGCGGCCGGCCTGCACCGCGTCGCGGACCAGCTTGCCGACGCCGTCCTTGTCGATCGTCTCGAAGGGGGAGACGCCGAAGATGCCCTTCTCCAGGTACGCCGTGAAGAAGGACGCCTCCACGTCGTCGCGGCTGAAGCCCCACACCGTCTGCGTCAGGTCGTTGGTGCCGAAGGAGAAGAACTCCGCGGCCTCGGCGATCTGACCCGCCGTCAGGGCGGCGCGCGGGAGCTCGATCATCGTGCCGATGGAGAGCTTGAGGTCGGTGCCGGCGGCGGCCTCGACCTCGGCGATGACCTTGTCGGCCTCGTCGCGGACGAGCTCCAGCTCCTGGACCGTGCCCACCAGCGGGATCATGATCTCCGCGCGCGGGTCGCCCTTGGCGGCCTTGCGTTCGGCGGCCGCCTCGGCGATCGCCCGTACCTGCATGGTGAACAGGCCCGGGATGACCAGGCCCAGGCGCACGCCGCGCAGGCCGAGCATCGGGTTCTGCTCGTGCAGGCGGTGGACGGCCTGCAGGAGGCGGAGGTCGTTCTCGTGCGGCTCCTGGCGGGCCTCGGCCAGGGCGACGCGCACCGACAGCTCCGTGATGTCCGGGAGGAACTCGTGCAGCGGCGGGTCCAGCAGCCGGACGGTCACCGGCAGGCCGTCCATCGCCTCGAAGAGCTCCACGAAGTCCTGCTTCTGCAGGGGCAGGAGCTGCTTGAGGGACTCCTCCCGCTCCTCCTCCGTGTCCGCCAGGATCAGGCGCTCCACCAGCTCGCGGCGGTCGCCGAGGAACATGTGCTCGGTGCGGCACAGGCCGATGCCCTGGGCGCCGAAGCGGCGGGCGCGCAGCGCGTCCTCGGCGTTGTCGGCGTTGGCCCGCACCCGCAGCCGGCGCTTGCGGTCGGCGAACGCCATGATGCGGTGCACGGCCTCGACGAGCTCGTCGGCCTCGTCGGCGCCCGCGTGCATGCGGCCCTCGAAGTACTCGACGACGGGGGAGGGGACGACCGGGACCTCACCGAGGTAGACCTTGCCGGAGGAGCCGTCGATGGAGATCAGGTCGCCCTCGTCCACGACGCGCCCGTCGGGCAGGCGCATCCGGCGGCGCTTGGTGTCGACCTCGAGCTCCTCGGCACCGCACACGCAGGTCTTGCCCATGCCGCGGGCGACGACGGCGGCGTGGGAGGTCTTGCCGCCGCGGGAGGTCAGGATGCCCTCGGCCGCGATCATGCCGTCGAGGTCGTCGGGGTTGGTCTCGCGGCGGACCAGGATCACCTTCTCGCCGGAGCGGGACCACTTCACGGCCGTGTAGGAGTCGAAGACCGCCTTGCCGACGGCGGCGCCCGGCGAGGCGGCGATGCCGCGGGCGATCTGCTCGACCTTGGCGTTCTCGTCGAAGCGGGGGAACATCAGCTGCGCGAGCTGGGCGCCGGTGACCCGCTTCAGCGCCTCCGACTCGTCGATCAGGCCCTGGTCCACGAGCTGCGTGGCGATGCGGAAGGCGGCCGCCGCGGTGCGCTTGCCGACGCGGGTCTGCAGCATCCACAGCTTGCCGCGCTCGATGGTGAACTCGATGTCGCAGAGATCCTTGTAGTGGTTCTCCAGGATCTCCATGATCCGCAGGAGCTCGTCGTACGACTTCTTGTCGATCTTCTCGAGCTCGGCGAGCGGCACCGTGTTGCGGATGCCGGCCACGACGTCCTCGCCCTGGGCGTTCTGCAGGTAGTCGCCGTAGACGCCCTGCTGGCCGGAGGCGGGGTCGCGGGTGAAGGCGACGCCGGTGCCGGAGTCGGGGCCCATGTTGCCGAAGACCATGGAGCAGACGTTGACGGCGGTGCCCAGGTCGTGCGGGATGCGCTCCTGGCGGCGGTAGAGCTTGGCGCGCTCGCCGTTCCAGGAGTCGAAGACCGCGCGGATGGCGAGGTCCATCTGCTCGCGCGGGTCCTGCGGGAAGTCGCGGCCCGTCTCCTTCTTGACGATCTTCTTGAAGGTGGTGACGAGCTTCTTCAGGTCGGCCGCGTCCAGCTGGGTGTCGTCGGTGACCTGCTTGGCCTCCTTGGCCTTCTCCAGCGCGGTCTCGAAGAGGTCGCCGTCCACGCCGAGGACGGTCTTGCCGAACATCTGGATCAGGCGGCGGTAGGAGTCCCAGGCGAAGCGCTCGTCGCCGGCCTGCTTCGCCAGGCCCTGCACGGACTTGTCGGAGAGGCCGATGTTGAGGACCGTGTCCATCATGCCGGGCATGGAGAACTTGGCGCCCGAGCGGACCGACACCAGCAGGGGGTTGTCGGGCTGGCCGAGCTTCTTGCCCATCTTCTTCTCGAGGGCCGCGAGGTGGGCGCTGACCTCGTCGCGCAGGGCCGCCGGCTCCTCGCCGCTCTCCAGGTAGACCTTGCACGCCTCGGTGGTGATGGTGAAGCCGGGTGGCACGGGGAGACCGAGGTTGGTCATCTCGGCGAGGTTGGCTCCCTTGCCGCCGAGCAGGTCCTTGAGGTCCTTGTTGCCCTCGGTGAAGTCGTAAACGAACTTCACGCCCTCAACGCTCTTGCCGTGCTCAGCTACCTGGGGATCTTTGTTTTCCGACACGGTTCTCGACTCCTCGAGGACGCGGTGGCTGCCCTGACGGCGAGGAACATACCCAGATCGAAGGCTTCTGGGTACGTCCACTTATGCGTCATGCGCCTGTAACCCCTCATCCGCCAGCGGATTGAAAGTCAAGGCTTGGCAACCGTCTGCCGACGCGTGTTTTCACTTCTTGAAGGCGGCTACGCCCGTAGACGCCGACCGTCGCTCACATGAGCGCCATTTCTCACGTCTGATTTCGCTCGATGAACGATCAGACGGTGGCACTCAGTGTCACTGTTTGGAGAAGTGCAGCCGCCCATGATCCGCTCATCTGAGCGCCACCCCTATCAAGGGTGGCGAGAATCACGCTGCCACAGGCGGCCGGATTTCACCATGCGGACGGGTACCCCGAAACGGACGACCGCTGTCGCGCCGGGCCGCGAGGTCACCCCGAGCGGTGTCGCCCGACGGCGGGCGGGGCGCCCCTGCGCCGGAGCCGGACGGAAGCCGGACACCCCGCGCCGGGGCCCGATGGGGGTGGGGCGCCCCCGCGCCGGAGCCCGACGGAAGCCGGGCACCCCGCGCCGGAGCCCGGGGCGCCCCGGCGTCCCTCACACCCCGAGCGCCCGCAGCCGCTCCTCCACCCGCTCCGGCGCGTACAGCGACTCCACGACCAGCGCCCCGGCGCCCACCAGTCCGGCCCGCTCCCCCAGGCGCGAGGTCACCACCTCCAGGCGGGCGGTGGAGCGCGGCAGCGCCCGCTGGTAGAGCAGCTCGCGCACGCCGGTGAGGAACGGGGTCCCGGCCAGGTCCCCGGCGATCATCAGCACCCCGGGGTTGAGCAGCGTCACCACGGTCGCCAGCACCTCGCCGACCAGCCGCCCGGCCTCCCGGGCCAGCGCCGCCGCACGCGGGTCGCCGGCCGCCAGCAGGTCCCGCACGTCCGAGCCGGAGGCCGCCCGCACCCCGGCCTCGGCCAGCCGCCGCGCCACGGCGCCGCCGCCGGCGACGGCGGCGAGGCAGCCGTACGACCCGCAGCGGCACAGCGCCTCGGCGCCCTGGGGCACCCGGATGTGGCCGATGTCCCCGGCTCCCCCGTCGATCCCGCGGTAGACGGAGCCGTCCACGACGACTCCGGCGCCGATGCCCGTGGAGACCTTGACCAGCACGAAGGCGGAGCAGTCGGGATACCCGGTGCGCTGCTCGCCGTAGGCCATGAGGTTGGCGTCGTTGTCGACCAGGACGGGGACCGGCGGGACTCCCGCGTGCTCGGCGAGGGCGCGGGAGAGGCGGCCGGTGAGGTCGTAGCCGTCCCAGCCGGGCATGATCGGCGGCTGGATCACGCGGCCGGCGTCGGGGTCGACGGGTCCGGGCACCGCGAGTCCGACCCCGCAGACCTCGTCGGCGCCGCGGCCGGCCTTCCGCAGCAGTCCGGCGAACCAGCGGCCCAGCTCCCCCAGCACGCGGTCCGGCCCGTCCTCCACGACGAGGGTGCCGGAGTGCTCGGCGAGGATCTCGCCGGTCAGGTTCAGCACGGCCGCGCGGGCGTGCCGGGTGTCGAGGTCGGCGGCGAGGACGACGGCGTGCCCGTCGTCGAACTCGAGGGTGACCGAGGGGCGGCCGCCGAGCGGGGAGCCGACCGGGCCGCCGGCGCCCTCGCGCAGCCAGCCGGCGCGGAAGAGGCGGTCCAGGCGCTGGCCGACGGTGGCCCGGGACAGGCCGGTGGCCTGCTGCAGGGCGCCGCGGGTCGTGGCACGCCCGCTGCGCACCAGTTCGAGCAGATCGCCGGCGCCGGCCTGACCTGCGCCGCGGCCGCTTCTGCCGGGCCGTCCGGTCATGCACACCCCCTTGCGCTCATCAATCGTGCATTACATAGTGGGTTCTGCGTGTTAAATAGACGTAACCCTACGGTAGCCAGGGCCGGACCCATTCGGCCGGACGTCTTCGGGGAGCCCCGCGTGGACCGCAGCACCCGCCTCACCGCCCCTCGCACGCAGCCCGCCGCGCCCGCGGAGACCGCCCCCGGCCCCTCCTCCGCCCCCGGCCGGCGCGATGCGGAAGCGGACGCCGCGCCGATCGCATACGATCCCCCGCACGCCTCACACGCATCGCCCGCCCCACACGCCCCGCACTCGCTGCACGCGCGGGCCGCCGGCGTCCTCGACGGCAACTGGACCGGGACCTCCACCGTCCCCTCCCGCGGCCTGTACCCGCACCAGTGGTCCTGGGACTCGGCCTTCATCGCCATCGGCCTGCGCCACCTGTCGCCGTTACGGGCCCAGACGGAGCTGGAGACGCTGCTGGACGCCCAGTGGGGCGACGGGCGCGTCCCGCACATCGTCTTCCACCCCTCCGTCCCGCTCGACGCCTACTTCCCGAGCCCCGACTTCTGGCGCTCCACCACGGCGGGCCGGACCGCGGGCGCCCCGCGCACCGTACAGACCTCCGGGATCGTGCAGCCACCCGTGCACGCGCTGGCCGCCTGGCTGGTGCACCGCGCCGACCCGGGGCTGTCGCGGGCGCGCGGTTTCCTGGCCCGCGTGTACCCGCGGCTGGCGGCCTGGCACCGGTACCTGCTGCACCGGCGCGACCTCGGCGGGGGCGGACTGGCGGCCGTCGTCCACCCCTGGGAACAGGGTATGGACAACAGCCCCTGCTGGGACCTGCCCCTCTCGCGCATCCCCCCGGCCCCGGCCCGCTCCTTCCGCCGCGCCGACCTCGACCACGGCTCCCCCGGGGACCGGCCGACCGACCTGGACTACGGGCGGTACGTGCGGCTCGCCGCCGACTACCGCGACACGGGCTACCGCGACGGCACGGGCGCCTTCGCCGTCGAGGACCCCGCCTTCAACGCCCTGCTCATCGCCTCCGAGCACGCGCTGGCCCGGATCGCGCGGGAGCTGGGCGCGCCCGGCACGGCCCGGCACGCGCGCGCCGAGCGGCTGACGGCGGTGCTGGTGGAGCGGCTGTGGCGGGAGCGGGAGGGGATGTTCTTCTGCCGGGACGTGCACACCGGCGAGCCGATCCCGGAACGCGGCGTGTCCGGGCTGGTCCCGCTGCTGCTGCCGGCGCTGCCGCGCGAGATCACCGCCGCGCTGGTGCGCACGGCGTGCGGCCCGCACTTCCAACTGGGCGCGGGCGCCGGCCTGGTGCCCAGCTACGACCTGCTCGGCGAGGCCTTCGACCCGCACCGCTACTGGCGGGGGCCGGCCTGGTTCAACACCGCCTGGCTGGTGGAGCGGGGCCTGCGGCTGCATGGCGAGCGGGAGCGGGCGGACGCGCTGCGCGCGGCGTTCCTGCGCACCGCCGACGCCACCGGCTTCGCGGAGTACGTCGACCCGTACACCGGCGAGGCCCGCGGGGCGCGCGCGTTCGGCTGGACGGCCGCGCTCGCGCTCGACCTGCTCCACGATCCGCCCGGCCCGGACGGCACCCCGGGCACCGGGCACACCGGCACACGGCACGACGGCACCGGCCGGTCCGGGGGCGTCAAGGGCATCAAGGGCGCCAGGGGCGTCAAGAGCAGCAAGAGCGGCAAGGGCGCCGGGGGCGTCGAGGGAGGGGAACGGGGATGACGGACCGGCAGCACCTGCTCGTGCGCGGCGCGACGTTCGCGGCCGTGGACGACGGCGGGGACATCGGCACCGTACGCGGCGGCGGCCTCCCGGGCGGGCTGTTCGTGCGCGACGCCCGGCACCTGAGCCGGTGGCAGCTCACCGTGGACGGCGCCGTGCCGGAGACGCTGGCACCGGTCGCGGGCGGGGACACCGCCCGCTGCGTGCTGGTCCCGCGCGGCGGGCGCCAGGAGCCGCCCGCCTGCACGCTCTTCCGTGAACAGGCCGTCGCCGACAGCGCGTTCGTGGAGTCGCTGCGGGTGACCAGCAACCGCCCGGAGCCCACCGGGGTCCGGATCGCCGTCACCGCCGACGCCGACTTCGCCGACCAGTTCGAGCTGCGCTCCGACCACCGCACCTACAGCAAGCCCGGCGCCGTGCGCACCCGCCAGGTGCTCGGCGACGGCGTGGAGTTCACCTACCGGCGCGGCGGATGGCGGTCCTGCACCACCGTCACCGCGGACCCCGCGCCCGACGCGGTGGAGGAGACCGGCACCGGCGCCCGGCGGCTGGTGTGGACGCTGGAGCTGGAGCCGTACGACACGGCCGAGCTGACGCTGCGGGTGATGGCCCGGCCGCACGGCGACCGGCGTGCCCTGCGCGTGCCGCGCTCGCCGGCCGCCGTCGACGGCCGTCTCCTGGCGCTGGAGGACGCGTTCACGCGGGGCGTGGCCCTCCCGGCCGGCCGGCCGGAGCTGGCCGCGGCCTGCGCGCGGGGCCTGGCCGACCTGGCCGCGCTGCAGGTGCCGGCGACCGGGCCGGACGGGGAGCCGCTGCGCGTCCCGGCCGCCGGCGCCCCCTGGTGCCTGACCCTGCTGGGCCGCGACGCCCTGCTCACGTCCCTCTTCCTGCTGCCCCACCGGCCGGAGCCGGCCGCGCACACCCTGGCCGCGCTCGCCGCCGCCCAGGCCACGCACACCGCCCCGGAGGCGGCCGCGCAGCCCGGCAAGATCGTGCACGAGGTGCGGCACGGCGAACTCGCCCACTTCGGGCAGGTGCCGTTCGGCCGCTACTACGGTTCGGCCGACGCCACCCCGCTCTTCCTGGTCCTGCTCGGCGCGTACGTCGAGCACACCGGCGACACCGCCCCGGCCCGCCGGCTGGAACCGCACGCGCGGGCGGCGGTCGGCTGGATGCTGGACCACGGCGGACTGGCCTCGCGCGGCTACCTGGTCTACCGCGCCGACCGGGGCGGCCCCGCCAACCAGAACTGGAAGGACTCCCCCGGCGCCATCTGCTCGGCCGACGGTACGCGCCCCACCGGGCCGGTGATGGCGGCGGGGGCCCAGGGCTACGCCTACGACGCGCTGCGGCGCACCGCGTGGGTGGCGCGCACGGTGTGGCAGGACCACACCTACGCGGCGCTGCTGGAGCAGGCGGCCGGCGACCTGCGCGACCGCTTCCAGCGGGACTTCTGGATGCGCGAGCACGCCTTCCCCGCCCTCGCCCTGGACGGGGACGGCAAGCAGGTGGACGCGCTCGCCTCCGACGCCGGGCACCTGCTGTGGTCGGGGCTGCTGGACAAGGAGTACGGCGAGGCGGTCGGCCGCAGGCTCCTGGAACCGGACTTCTTCTCCGGCTGGGGCGTGCGCACGCTGGCGGCCGGGCAGCCGGCGTACCACCCGCTGTCGTACCACCGCGGCGCGGTGTGGCCGCACGACAACGCGCTGATCGCGCTGGGCCTGGCCCGCTACGGACTGCACGACGAGGCCCGCACCGTGGCCCACGCCCTGATCGACGCGGCGACCGCGACCGGCCACCGGCTGCCGCAGGTGCTGGCCGGGTACGGCCGCGACACGCACGCCGAGCCGGTGCCCTGCCCGCACGCGTGCGTCCGGGAGTCCCGCGCGGCCGCGGCGCCGCTGGCGCTGCTGACCGCGGTGAGCGGCGCCTGAGGCCCCCTTCCGGGCGGTTGACCAGGCGTTTGCCCGGTGTTTGCCGAGCGACGTGAACAGGCCCGGCGGGGCAGCCGTACGGGAGATCGGCGGGCGCCGCCTCCCCGCGTGCCCGCCGCTTGTCGTCACGGGCGTCGCACGGAAGGACCCTTCGGGTGCCTCAGCACACGAGCATGCACCAGTCATCGGACACCACCGGGGCGGCCGAGGACCCGGTCGGGGCTCCGAATCCGCCGGTGCCGCCGGCGGACGCGCCGGCCGGGGACGGCCCGAAGGTCTCCGAGGCGGCGGCGCGCGAGAGCTCCGGCGCGGCGCCGCGCGAGGTCCCCGGTGCGCCGTCCCCGGACACCGGTCCGGCAGCCGCCGCGCCCGCCAAACCGGCCGCCGGGAAAGCCGCCGCGCCCGCCGAACCGGACGCCGGGGACACCACCGCGGCCGCGGAAGCAGCCGCCGGGGACGCCACCACGACCACGGAACCCCCCGCCGACGAACCCGCCGCGACCACCGACCTCCCCACCGGGGACACCGCCGCCGCCACGAAAGCAGCCGCCGCCGAGGAGGGCGTCGCCGAGGAGGCCACCGAGAAAACCGGCGCCGAAGAGACCGCCGCCGAGGAAACCGGCACCGAAGAGGCCGCCTCCACCGGAGCCGACGAGGCCGCCGGAGCCGACGGCTCCCCCGCCACCCCCCGCTCCCGCGGTGCCGTCCTGCGGGCCCTGCGCGCCCGGGTCGGCCGGGACGCCCGGCGGCGCTGGAGGGCGCGGCACCCACTCGCCGCGCGGATCACCGGGATCGCCGTGACCGTCGTCGCCGTCGCACTGGTCGTCGTCGCGCTGGTGATGCCGAACCGGCAGGAGAACTTCCGTCTCGCCCAGTTCACCCGGCTGCCGGTGGAGGCGCTGCTGGGGGCGGCGGTGCTGATCGCGCTGCCGCGCCGGCCCCGGCTGGCCGCCGCCGTCCTCGGCGGGCTCGCGCTCGGCGCGCTGACCGTGCTGAACGTCCTGGACATCGGCTTCTACGAGTACCTGGGCCGCGGGTTCAACGTGATCCTCGACTGGCAGCTCCTGGACGACGCGCAGTCGTACGTGGCGGACACGATGGGCGGGACGTACGCGTTCCTGGCCGCCGCCGGCGCGATCCTGCTCGCGCTGCTGGTGGTGGCGGTGATGGCGCTGGCGGTGGTGCGGATCGGCACGCTGCTGGGCCGGAACCGGACGCGCTCCACACACGTCCTGCTGGTGCTGAGCGCGCTGTGGATGACCTGCGCGACGCTGAACCTGGACGTCTCCGGGGTGCCGCTGGCCGCCGAGCACACCGTGACGATGGTGAAGTACCGCGAGGCGCGGGTGCGCGAGACGATCCGCGACGAGCGGGCCTTCGCCAAGGAGGCCCGGCGGGACGCCTTCGGCGCCACCCCGGGCAGCCAGCTCGTGCCGGCCCTGCGCGGCAAGGACATGGTCTTCGCGTTCATCGAGAGCTACGGCCGCAGCGCCGTCGAGGACCCGATCATGGCGCCCGGCGTGGACGCCGTGCTCGACGCGCGCACCAAGGCGCTGGCCAAGGCGGGCTTCCACGCCAAGAGCGGCTGGCTGACCTCGGCGACGTACGGCGGCAGCAGCTGGCTGGGCCACTCGACGTTCATGTCGGGCATGTGGATCAACAACCAGAACCGCTACCGCACGGTCACCGCCGACGGCGAGCACCTCACCCTCACCAAGGCCTTCCGGAAGACCGGCGCCTGGGACACGGTGGGCGTCATGCCGGGCGTGCAGAAGGGCTGGCCGGAGGCGAAGTGGTACGGCCTGGACAAGGTCTACAACGCCTTCCAGCTCGGCTACAAGGGACCGAAGTTCAGCTGGTCGACCATGCCGGACCAGTACGCCCTGGAGCAGTTCCAGCGGCGGGAACACAGCAGGAAGCGGGACAAGCCGCTGATGTCGTTCCTGATCCTGACCTCCAGCCACCAGCCGTGGGCGCCGATCCCGAGGATGGTCGGCTGGGACCGGCTGGGCGACGGCTCGGTCTTCAAGGCCATCGAGAAGGCGGGCAACAAGCCGGCCGACATCATCGCCAGCCCCACCCGGTCCCGCGAGGAGTACGGCAAGTCGATCCAGTACTCGGTCACCGCCCTGACCCAGTGGCTGGAGCGCTACGGCAGGGACGACACCGTGCTGGTCTTCCTCGGCGACCACCAGCCCATCTCCCGGGTCAGCGGCACCCACGCCAGCCGGGACGTGCCGTGCACGATCGTCGCCAAGGACCCGAAGGTCCTCGACCGGATCGCCGGCTGGGGCTGGACGGACGGCCTGCGCCCCGCGCACGACGCGCCGGTGTGGAAGATGAGCTCCTTCCGCGACCGCTTCCTGAAGGCCTACGGCTCCACCCCGCACCCGACGGGGAACTGACCCCGGGGGAAGCTGCCCCGGAGGGGGAGCTGACCTGGGAGGCTGACCGGGAGAACCGACCAGGCCCCGGTCAGCCGCCGGAGGTGTCCAGCTCCGCGTCCTCGCCGACGCCGGCGCAGTCGTAGGGGTCCTTCAGCCAGCCGTCCGGCAGCATCACGCGGTTGTTGCCGGAGGTGCGGCCGCGGGGCCCGTCGGCGCCGGCCGGCCAGGGCTGGTCGAGGTCCAGCTCGTCCAGCCCGGCCCGCAGCTCCGCCAGCGAGGAGGTCACGGCGAGCCGCTTGCGCATCGCGGAGCCGACGGAGAAGCCCTTCAGGTACCAGGCGACGTGCTTGCGGAAGTCGACGACGCCGCGCTGCTCGTCACCGAGCCACTCGCCGAGCAGCGTGGCGTGCCGCACCATGACGTCGGCGACCTCACGCAGCGTGGGGCGCCGGTAGTCCTCGCGTCCCTCGAAGGCGGCCACCAGGTCGGCGAACAGCCACGGCCGGCCCAGGCAGCCGCGGCCGACGACCACGCCGTCGCAGCCGGTCTCGCGGACCATGCGCAGCGCGTCCCCGGCGGACCAGATGTCGCCGTTGCCGAGCACCGGGATCTCCGGCACGTGCTCCTTCAGCCGCGCGATGGCCTCCCAGTCGGCGGTGCCGCCGTAGTGCTGGGCGGTGGTGCGGCCGTGCAGCGCGATCGCCGTGACGCCCTCCTCGACGGCGATGCGGCCGGCGTCGAGGTAGGTGAGGTGGTCGTCGTCGATGCCCTTGCGCATCTTCATCGTCACCGGCAGGTCCCCGGCGCCGCGGACGGCCTCGCGCAGGATCGCCCGCAGCAGGTTGCGCTTGTACGGCAGCGCCGAGCCGCCGCCCTTGCGGGTCACCTTCGGCACCGGGCAGCCGAAGTTCAGGTCGATGTGGTCGGCGAGGTCCTCCTCCACGATCATGCGGACGGCCTTGCCGACGGTGGCCGGGTCGACGCCGTAGAGCTGGATCGAGCGCGGCCGTTCGCTCGCGTCGAACCGGATCAGCCGCATGGTCTTGTCGTTGCGCTCCACCAGCGCCCGGGTGGTGATCATCTCGCTCACGAACAGGCCCTTGCCGCCGCTGAACTCCCGGCACAGCGTGCGGAAGGGCGCGTTGGTGATGCCCGCCATGGGCGCGAGCACGACGGGCGGCGCGACGACGTGGGGACCGATCTGCAGGGGAGACACGGGCGTGGACATTCCTCCATTGTCACGTACGGCGGCGGGTACCCGGCCCCGCGGCCGTGACCTTGCACCGACCATTAGTTAGCCGCACTATCGAGTTGCGCGTACCATGAGCCGCATGCCCGAGTTGAGCCCCCGCCGACGTCTGCTGGTGCTCGCGATCTGCTGCATGAGCCTGCTGATCGTGAGCCTGGACAACACGGCCCTGAACGTCGCCCTGCCCTCCCTCCAGCGCGAGCTGCACGCGAGCACGTCGGGCCTGCAGTGGACCATCGACGCCTACACGCTGGTGCTGGCGTCCCTGCACGCTGGTGCTGGCGTCCCTGCACGCTGGTGCTGGCGTCCCTGCTGATGCCGGCCGGCTCCGCCGCCGACCGGATCGGCCGCCGGCGGGTCTTCACGGCGGGCCTGGTCGTCTTCGGCGCCGGCTCGCTGCTGTGCTCCCTCGCGCCCAGCCTGGAGCTGCTGGTCGTCTTCCGTATGGTGCAGGCGGTCGGCGGGGAATGGGGGTACCTCCCAGGCCGTCAAGGCTCTGGGGGAGCTCAATCCGGTGGCGATGTCGATCATCACCAACACCTTCACCGACCCGCGCGAACGCGCCCGCGCCATCGGCGTGTGGGGCGGCGTGGTCGGCATCTCGATGGCCGCGGGCCCCCTCGTCGGCGGCCTGCTCGTGGAGTCGGTCGGCCGGCGCTCCATCTTCTGGGTCAACCTCCCGGTCGCCCTGGCCGCGCTCCTGCTCACCCTGCGCTTCGTCCCCGAGTCCCGCGCGCCCCGGGCCCGCCGCCCCGACCCGGTCGGCCAGGTGCTGGTCATCGCCCTGTTCGGCGCGCTGACGTACGCCATCATCGAGGCCCCGCACTCCTCCCCGCCGCGATCCTGCCGTACGCCGGCCTCGCCCTGGCCGCGCTGCTGGGCCTGCTGTGGTACGAGTCGCGCCGCGAGGAGCCCCTCATCGACCTGCGCTTCTTCGGTTCGGCCCCGTTCAGCGGCGCCACCGTGACAGCGGTCGGCGCCTTCGCCGGCCTGGGCGGCTTCCTGTTCCTGTCCACGCTGTACCTGCAGAACGTCCGCGGCCTGGACGCCCTGCACGCCGGCCTGTGGATGCTGCCGCTGGCCGGGCCCACCCTGCTGTGCGCGCCGCTGTCCGGGCGGCTGGTCGGCAGCCGCGGGCCGCGCCTGTCGCTGCTGGTCGCCGGGTGCGCGATCACCGCGAGCGCGCTGCTGTTCGCCGCGTTCGGGGCGGAGACCTCCGACGCCCTGCTCGTCCTCGGCTACGTCCTGTTCGGCGTCGGCTTCGGCTTCGTCAACGCGCCCATCACCAACACCGCCGTCTCCGGCATGCCGCGTGCCCAGGCCGGCGTCGCCGCCGCCGTCGCCTCCACCAGCCGGCAGCTCGGGCAGACTCTCGGCGTCGCGGTGGTCGGCGCGGTGCTCGCCTCCGGCGTGGGCTCCTCGTCGTACCGGGAGGCGTTCGTGACGGCGGCCCGGCCCGGGTGGTGGGTGCTCGTCGCGTGCGGGCTCGCGGTGCTGGGGCTGGGGCTGCTGACCAGCGGCCGGTGGGCCCGGCACACGGCCGAGCGCACGGCCCGCCGGCTGGAGTCGGACGAGGCCGGGCAGGCCGCGCGGGTCCTGTCCGGCGGGTGAGGCGCCCGCTCACCGCTCCCGCGCCAGGGCGTGCAGCTTCTCCAGCCGCCGCCGTGTCTCCTCGTCCGCCGGCACGTACGTCACCATCCGCGCCCCCAGCTCGGGGCTGAGCCACAGGTCGGTGTGGTCGAGGGTGAGGCGGCCGACGTGGAGGTTGAGGAACTCCTTGCGCTTGCTCGCGGGGCCGTAGACCTCGTGGCGGTCCCACACGGCGCGGAACTCCGGGGAACGCTCCTGCAGGCGCTTGAGCAGCATCTTCCAGGCGGGCTCGCCGAGGTGGCCGGCCATGGCGGCGCGGAAGCGGGCCGCCATCAGGCGCCGGGCCTCCTGCAGGTGCACGATCGAGGAGCTCCACTCCGGGTGGGTGAAGGCCAGGATCAGGCAGTTGCGGTCCTCCGGCGGCACCGTCTCCAGGTCGCACAGCAGCAGCCCGTAGGTGCGGTTGTGGGCGAGGATGTCGTAGCGGCTGTTCTGCAGGCACGCCGGGAACGGCTCGACCTGCTCCAGCAGGGCGCGCAGCGCCGGGGTGACGACCGGGCAGGTGGTGGCCGGCGTCGGGTCGGTGGCGCCGGCGAGCTGGAAGAGATGGGCGCGCTCGCTCGCATCGAGCATCAGAGTGCGCGCGAGGGCATCCAGCACCTGCACGGAGACCTGGATGTCGCGCGCCTGCTCCAGCCACGTGTACCAGGTGACGCCGACCGAGGAGAGCTGCGCGACCTCCTCGCGGCGCAGGCCCGGGGTGCGGCGCCGGCGGCCGCGGGGCAGGCCGACCTGCTCGGGGGTGATGCGCTCGCGGCGGCTGCGCAGGAAGGCGGCGAGCTCGTGCCGGCGGATCTCGGCGGTGCGGGTGCGCCGCGCGGCCGCGGCGGCCCCCGGCGCCGCTGCCTCCCCGACCGGGGCCTCCCGCCGCTTCGGGGGCTTGCGGGGCGGGGTCTCCTGGGCCGGGGTCTCCTGGGCCGTGGTCGTCATGGT
Source organism: Streptomyces echinoruber (assembly GCF_014651135.1). Lineage (GTDB taxonomy): Bacteria > Actinomycetota > Actinomycetes > Streptomycetales > Streptomycetaceae > Streptomyces > Streptomyces echinoruber. The sequence continues at coordinate 166,290 of NZ_BMWH01000002.1, read as the reverse complement.
CCCAGCCTGCCCCGCCGCGGACCCTGTTTCCAGGTAGTTCCACTACCAGGACAAGGACACTCTGGTACCAGCCTGAGCGCGGGCGAAGGCTGGAGCGCGTGACCGAAACCACCCTCACCCCACGCCCCGTCCGGCCCGCCGCCGCGCCACCCGTGCTGGGCGGACTCGGACTGTTCACCGTGCTGCTGGGCGCGGCGCTGCCCCTGGTCGACTTCTTCATCGTCAACGTCGCCCTGCCCGCCATCGGCACCGACCTGCACGCGAGCGAGGCGGTGCTGGAGCTGGTGGTCGCCGGATACGGCGTCGCCTACGCCGTTCTGCTCGTCCTCGGCGGGCGGCTGGGCGACCTGTTCGGCCGGCGGCGCTTCTTCCTCGGCGGCATGGCCGCCTTCGGCGTCACCTCGCTGGCCTGCGGGCTGGCACCCGGCGCGTGGCCGCTGGTCGCGGCGCGCGTCGCGCAGGGCGCCGCGGCCGCCGCGATGCTGCCGCAAGTCCTGGCCACCATCCAGGCGGCCACCTCCGGCCCGCGCCGCGCCCGGGCGATGGGCCTGTACGGCGCCACGGCCGGCCTGTCCATGGTGGCCGGGCAGATCCTCGGCGGGCTGCTGGTCGCCGCCGACCTCGCGGGCACCGGCTGGCGCTCGGTGTTCCTGGTGAACGTGCCCGTGGCCGCGGTCGGCATGGTGCTGGCCGCCCGCGCCGTGCCCGAGACCCGCTCCCAGCGGCCGGAGCCGGTGGACGGCCCCGGCACGGTGCTGCTGGCGGCGGCCCTGCTGGCGCTGCTGGTGCCGCTCACCGAGGGCCGCGCGGCGGGCTGGCCGCTGTGGACGTGGCTGTCGCTGGCGGCGGTGCCCGCGGTGGCGGCGGCGTTCCTCGCGGTGGAGCGCCGGGCGGACCGGCGGGGCCGTACGCCGCTGGTGCCGCCGAGCCTGTTCGCGCTCACCTCGCTGCGCCGCGGGCTGGTGATGGTGCTGCCGTTCACCATCGGCTTCGGCGGTTTCATGTTCGTCGTCGCCGTGGCGCTGCAGCGCGGCGCGGGGCTCGGCCCCGTTCCGGCGGGCCTGGCGCTGGCGCCGATGGCGGTGGTGTTCTTCCTCTTCTCGCTCGCCGGGCCGCGGCTGACCGCCCGGTACGGCGCGCGGGTGGTGACCGCGGGTGCCGTGCTGCAGGCGGCGGGCCTGGTGCTGCTGGCGCTGGCCGCCTGGTCGGCGTGGCCCCACGTGGGGCTGGTCGCGCTGCTGCCCGGTTCGGCGCTGGCGGGCGCGGGGCAGGCGCTGCAACTGCCCGTCATCTTCCGGATCGTGCTGTCCGAGGTGCCGCCGGCCCGCGCCGGCGTCGGCAGCGGCGTCATGGTCACCGTGCAGCAGTCCTCGCTGGCGCTGGGCGTGGCCACGCTCGGCACCCTGTTCCTGTCCCTGGTGCCCGCCCTCGGCATGCGCGAGGCCCTGGTGGCGACGCTCGCCGTGCAGCTGGGCGGGGTGCTGCTGACGGGGCTGCTCAGCCTGCGGCTGCCGCGCACGATCGGCTGACTGCTTTGTCCGGGCCTTTGTTTGGGCCTTTGTTTGGGCCTTTGTTTGGGCCGGGTGCCGCCCGGTGGGGCCGCGGACGGGCGCGGTCCCACCGGGCGGCTGTCGTACGGCCGCAGGGCCCGGGTCAGCCCAGGACCTCCTGGGTGACGACGATGTGGCCGGCGTCGGGGTTGAGGCTGCCGCCGAGCCGGCTGAAGGCGCCGTCGGTCAGGTCCAGGCACTTGGGTTCCTGCGGGGTCTGCTGGAAGGTGCCGCGGTCGTTGATGCGGACGACCAGGGAGGCGCCGTTGGCGACGTTGGTGACCCGCACCCGGGTGCCGAACGGCAGTTGCGGCGAGCGGGTCAGGGAGGTGGCCGCGGTGTCGGCGTTGTTGTCGAACAGCTCGCCGCTGGCGGTAAGCGCACCGGGCGGCTGGGGGCCGTAGTGCGTCGCCCAGCAGGTGTCGGCGCTCGGGCTCGCGGAGCCGGCGGCGTCGGCGCTCGCGGGAGCGGCGGTCAGCAGCGCGCACACGGCGGCCGCCGCGGCGGCCGGTCGCAGCAGCGGAAGGACACGGCGCATGGGGGGTTCCTTTCTCAAGGCGTCGTGAGTGAGGGCGTGAGGGCGCGACGTCACGACGTCGTGGCGTCGCGCGGGAAAGGAGCGCTCGGGCCCGGAAGGGCGGGGGCGGCCGTCAGCCGGCGTCGCGGTAGGCGACGCCCGTCTCGTTCGCGGTCGTGCCGTCGTACAGGCCCGTGCCGTCGCCGCGGCTGGTGGACAGCGTGAACCACGCGTAGCGCTCGACGAACGGCAGTTGCTCCAGCATGGCGGTGGACTGCCGTACGAACTCCGCCTGTTGGGCCCGGCCGGGATAGCGCGGGGTCCCGGAGGAGAAGTCGGTCAGGGCGTACTCGGTGAGCCAGACCGGCTTGTGGTAACGGTCGTACACCGCCTGCAGGTACGACCGGAGCCGGCCGGTGGCGCGGGCGGGGTCGAAGTCGGCGCCGTACCAGTGCACCGGGATGAAGTCCACCCGGTAGCCGCGGGCCGCCGCGCCCTGCAGGAAGCGGTCGAGCCAGCCGCCGGGGGTGTCGGCGCCGTAGGCGACCGCGGGGGCGCCGATCCGCAGGCCGGTGGACTGCAGCCGGGGCCACAGGTCGAGGGCCTGCTCGACGGTCATGTTGGCCTGTCCGGGCAGGTCCGGTTCGTTGAAGCCGAGCAGGCTGGTGCCCTGCTGCCGGGCCCGGTCGAGTTCGGTGTCGGTGACGGAGCCGGCGCCCCAGATCATGGGGACGAACTCCACGCCGGGCGGGGCGGTGATCTGCTGCGTATCCGCCGCCCAGGTGTAGAACCAGCCGGAACGCGAGTTCCGTAGCGCGTCGGTGACGCCGGGGAAGTTCCAGGCGCTGACGCCCTTCTTCTTCACCGCGTCCGCGGTCGCGGGGGCGTCGGTGGCGGCTCCCGCCGTGCCGCCCGCGGCGAACACGGCCAGCAGCGCCAGCAGGACGGACAGCACCCGTAGGGTGCGTATGCTGCGCACGCCTGTCGCTCCCGTCACGCGCCGGCGTGGAACTCGACGGTGAAGCCGCTGCACGAACTGCACTGCTGCATCACCTGGTTGCCGGGCTCCTGGTCCTGCCGCGACCAGCCGTAGGCCCGCGGGCAGTGCGAGGCGATCATGCCGCTGTAGGAGGTCTTGGCGTCCCGGTCGGGGTTGGTGCACAGCATCGGCGTGCCGTCGGGCCACCGGGTGAGGTCCCCGGCCGGGCACAGCGGCAGCAGGTTGTCCGAGCAGCCCATGGTGGCGCAACCGCCCCCGCCGGGGCCGGCGTTGATCGGGGTGATGGTGATGGGCACCGAGAAGGCGTTGACGTAGCTGACGTCGTACCAGGGGGCCGGGCCGTCGGCGGTGTCGAAGTTGAACTCCGCGAGGCTGACCGGCTGTTCGCCCGTCTCGCAGTGGTCGGCGTACCTGCCGCAGTCGCCCACCTGGCAGTGGAAGGTGCTGCCCGGGGTGCCGCTGCAGCCCATGCGGGCGAAGAACGTGCCGCGCCAGTGGCCGGGATCGGACGTCTCGGGGACGGTGAGGGTCGCCGACTGGCCGGGCTGCAGCACCGGCAGTCCGGTCAACTGCCTGGAGCCGTCGGCGTTGACGGTGCTGCCGACCCACACCGTGCGTCCGGTGTGGTTGACGAGCGTGACCGTGTGGGCGACCGCCGCGGCCGCGGCCGGCTCGGCCCGGTGGGACACCGGGGCGGCGTCCCGGCCGGCGCCGGACGACGCGCCCGTGTGCGGCGCCACCGCCACCAGGGCGGCAGTGGCCGCCGCGGCGAGGGTGGTCAGGATTCTGCGCACGTCTCCTCCGTGGAAGGCGTGGGGAAGTGGGGGGTCGGGTCAGCGGACCGGGCGGCGAAGCGACTGACATCGTTGTCGGGCGGGCCGTCGGCCACCGCGGCCCACCTTTTGGTCCAGTTTGATCAAGTTCATGACAAACCGAACCTTCGGGCGGTCCGGAGCTGACGGCCACATGACAGCGACCTCCGCCCCCGCCTGTCAATGGTCTGCACCAGACGGCGAAGACTTCCGGCCACCCTCCGCCCCGCCCGCGCACCGGCCGGGCGGCCGCCGGTCCCTCGTTTTCCACCCCGCCCAAGCCGCGCCCGGGGCAGACTTCCGTTCATGTCCCGTATGCCGCGGCAACCCGACCGGAGCGAGATCGGCCGCTGGAACCGGCACGGCCGCCGGCACGTCGTGCACGTCCGCCGCACGGCCGGCCTGCCCCTGCTCGGCGCCCTGCTCGACTGCGCCACCTGCGGCTGGCGACAACGCGCCCTCCTGCCCGGACCGCGGGCCGAGGAACACCTGGCCGAGGCCCACCAGGCGACGGTCGACCCGGCGGCGTCCCGGCGCGACGGCTTCCCGGCGCGATGACTTTCCGGCGTGACGGCTCCCCGGCGCGATGACTTTCCGACGCGACGGCTCCCCGGCGCGATGACTTTCCGGCACGGCGGTAGTCGTAAAGACGTAAGGCGTACGCCGATTCCCGGCCGGAGGGCGGAGACGATGACCGACAGGCTGCGCGCCACCCTGCAACGCCGTGTCGACGAGGGGACGGTGCCCGGCGCCCTGGGCCTGGTCGCGCGCGGGGACGACGTCGAGGTGGTGACCGCCGGCTTCCTCGACGCCGGCCGGACCACCCCGATGACCCGCGACGCGATCTTCCGGATCGCGTCGCTCACCAAGCAGGTCACGGCGGCGGTGATGATGCTCGTGGAGGACGGGCGGCCGGCCCTGGACGCGCCGGTCGCCGAGTGGCTGCCGGAGCCGGCGGAGCCGGTGGTCGTACGGACGCCCACCAGTGACGTCGACGACGTGGTGCCCGCCGTCCGCCCGATCACCGTGGAGGACCTGCTCAGCTCCCGCGCGGGCTGGGGCTTTCCCTCGGACTTCTCGCTGCCGGCGGTGCGGGCGCTGTTCGAGGTGCAGCAGGACGGCCGTGCCCCGCAGGCCCCACCGGACCCGGACACCTGGCCGGCCGCGCTCGCCAAGGTGCCGCTGCTGTACCAGCCGGGCGCGGCCTGGCTGTACCACACCTGCTCCGACCTGCAGGGCGTCCTGATCGCCCGGGCCTGCGGCCGGAGCCTGCCGGAGTTCCTGGCGGAGCGGATCTTCGAGCCGCTGGGGATGCGGGACACCGGCTTCACGGTGCCGCCCGACCGGCGCGAACGGTTCACGAGCCTGTACCGGGTCGGCCCCGCCGGCGCGCTGGAGCTCGCGGACGCCCCCGACGGCGACTGAAGCCGCCTTCCGGCGTTCCCGGCGGGCGGCGGCGGCCTGGTCTCCACGGCCGACGACTGGCCGGCCTTCGCCCGCATGCTGCTCGACGGCGGTACGGCCGGCGGCCGGCGGCTGCTCTCCCGCACCTCGGTCGACCGCATGACCACCAACCACCTCACCGCCCACCAGCGCGAGATCGGCGCCCTCTTCCTGGAGGGCCAGGGCTGGGGCTACGGCGGCCAGGTGGATGTCGCCCCCGCCGCCCCGTGGAACGTCCCCGGCCGCTACGGCTGGGTCGGCGGCACCGGCACCGCCGGCCACCTGATCCCGTCCACCGGCACGGTCACCCTGCTGCTCACCCAGGCGTCCCTGCAGAGCCCCACTCCCCCGCCGGTGATGCGGGACTTCTGGCGGTGCACGGCGCCGGCGGCGGCGTAGGACCGGGGCGCGGTGGGCCCGCCGGGCGCCGTCAGCCCGCCGGGGCTCACGCCGGACGCGGTGGGCGCCGTCAACCCGCCGGGACTCGCGCCGGGCGCCGTGGGCTCTCCGGGGCGCGGACCAGGCGCCGCGGGTCCTCCGGCCCCAGAACTCCGTGGCTCCGTGGCTCCGTGGCTCCGTGGCTCCGTGGCTCCGTGGCTCCGGGGCGTCGTACGGGCCCGGGTGCCGCGGCGAGCGGTCAGGCCCGCAGGCCGCGCAGCACGAGGTCCGCGACTGCCGCGAAGTCGGCCTCGACACCTGGCTCCTCCCACTCCCGCGCGTAGCAGGGGTCGTGGAAGCGTCCGGTGGCGTGGAAGACGGCGCGGGCGGCAGCGGCCGGGTCGGGGGCGTGGAAGACCCCGGCGGCGACGCCGTCCTCGATGATCCGGGCCAGCTGGCCGGTCAGCTCGGCGACGTGCTCGCCGACGGCGGTGCCGTTCTCGCCGGCCAGGACCAGGTACGTGGCGAACAGTTCGGGGTCCTCGCCCGCCTTGCGGCGCTTGGCGGCGAACAGGGCCGCCAGCCAGTCCCGCAGCCGCTCCCCGGGGTCGCGGTCGCCGGCGGTGATGTCCGCCAGGGTCGCGCAGGTGCGGTCCAGCCACCGTTTGGTGACCGCCTCCCGCAGCGCCGCCTTGGTGCGGAAGTGCCGGTAGACGCTCCCGTGGCTGACCCCGAGGGCGCGGGCCACGTCGACCACGGTGGCCTTGGCCGGGCCGTGCCGGCGCAGCACCTCCTCGGTGGCTTCGAGGATGCGCTCGGCGGTCAGGGTCTCGGTGCTGGGTGACATGTCCTAGACCGTACCCGGAGGACCGTGCCCGGAGGGCGGAGCGGGCCGGCGGCCGCGCTCACCGCTCGCTGTCCAGGTGGGCCATCTGCGCCGCCGGATAGCGCTCGCCCGCCACGGCGTCGGCCGGCACCGCCTGCTCGATCGCCGCGAGGTCGGCCTCGTCGAGCGTGACGTCCAGCGCGCCGAGGGACTCGGCGAGCCGCTCGCGGGTGCGGGCGCCGATAAGCGGCACGATGTCCTCCCCGCGGGAGAGGACCCAGGCGATGGCGATCTGGGCGACGGTCGCGCCCTTCTGCTCGGCGATCTTCCGCAGGGCGTCCACGAGGTCGAGGTTGCGCTGCAGGTTCTCGCCCTGGAAGCGCGGCGAGTGGGCCCGGAAGTCGTTCGGGGCGAGTTGCCGGTCGCGGTGGAAGTGGCCCGAGATCAGGCCGCGGGACAGCACGCCGTACGCGGTGATCGCGATGCCGAGTTCGCGGGTGGTGGGCAGGATGCGGTCCTCGATGCCGCGGGTGATCAGCGAGTACTCGATCTGCAGGTCGCTGATGGGGGCGGTGGCGGCGGCGCGGCGGATGGTCTCCTCGCCGACCTCGCTGAGGCCGATGTGCCGGACGTGGCCCTTCTCGACGAGTTCGGCGATCGCGCCGACGGTCTCCTCGATGGGGACGTCGGGGTCGAGGCGGGCGATGCGGTAGACGTCGATGTGGTCGACGCCGAGGCGCTGCAGCGAGTACGCGGCGAAGTTCTTCACCGCCGCGGGGCGGCCGTCGTAGCCGGACCAGTTGCCGTCCGGGTCCCGCAGCGCCCCGAACTTCACGCTGATCAGGGCCTGTTCGCGGCGGGCGGGCGGGGCGGCGCGCAGGGCCTCGCCGATCAGCATCTCGTTGTGGCCCATGCCGTAGAAGTCGCCGGTGTCCAGCAGCGTCACGCCCGCCTCCAGGGCGGCGTGGAGGGTGGCGATCGACTCGGCGCGGTCGGCGTCGCCGTACAGCGCGGACATGCCCATGCAGCCGAGGCCGAGGGCGGAGACCTGGGGGCCGGTGGTGCCGAGGGAGCGGGTGTGCATGGCGGCTCCTGGGGTTCCCGTAGGGGTGAGGGGCACTTTCACCGTCCCACAGTGAGTGACAGATTTCAATATCTGTCATCTGTCGACTGTCACATGTCATGTGTCATGTACAGGCCGCCGCACGCCGTCGCCCGTTCCCCGCGCCCTCCCCGGCCCGTTCACCGCGGCCTCCCCGGCCCGCCCCCTCGGCCCGGCCTCCGATCGACAACCCTCCCCAACGCTCCGAGAATTGAAGGAAAAGGGGCGGCGAGCAGCCCCGGGTGGCGCCTGCCGCCGGCCACGCGGACCCTGCGCCACCCGAGGAGGTGCGCCATGACCGTCCGTATCGCCACCTACAACACGGAGAACCTCTTCCGCCGGCCCAAGGTCTTCGCCCTGCCGGACGACAAGCAGCGCCGGCAGGTCCTGGAGGACTACGCCGAGCTGGTCGCGCTGCTGGACCGGGATCCCTACACGGAGGCCGACCAACTGCGCATGGCCGAACTGATCAAGAAGTACCGGCTCTACGACGACAACGCCGAGCGCCCGTTCGTGATCAACGAGACCCGCGGGGTGCACACGCTCTACCGGACCGGGCCCCCGGCCGACGACCCGCGCATCGAGTTCGTCGCGCACGGCCGCTCAGGCTGGACCGGCTGGGTGGAGCTGGTGCGCGACGACATCGACTGGACCGCCGTCCGCAACACCGCCCGGGTGATCGCCGAGGTCGACGCCGACGTCCTGCTCGTGCAGGAGGTCGAGGACCGCCTCACCCTGCAGCGGTTCAACAAACAGGTGCTGGGCGCCGCGCTGGGCGGGCGGCCGTACCCGTACAACATGGTGATCGACGGCAACGACACCCGCGGCATCGACGTCGGCATCCTCAGCCGCCACCCGATCACGTCCCTGCGCTCGCACATCTTCGACCAACGGCCCGACGGCAGACCGGTGTTCAGCCGGGACTGCCCCGAGTACGAGATCGCGGTCGACGGAACCCCCCTGTGGCTGCTGGGCAACCACTTCAAGAGCCAACTGCACGGCGGCGGCGCGGAGCTGCGGCTGGCGCAGGCCGAGCGGGTGGTGGCGATCTACGAGGCCGCCCGCGCCCGCTCGGCACGCGTCCTGGTCGCCGGCGACCTCAACGACTCCCCCGGCAGCGCGCCGGTCACCACCCTGCGGGCCACCGGTCTGCGGGACGCGATGAGCCACCCCGGCTACCGGGGCGACCCGGGCACCCACCACACCGGCAGAAGCGACCGCGACAAGCTCGACTACCTGTTCTTCCCGCCCGAGTTGTGGGAGCGGATCCAGCACGTGGGGGTCGAGCGGCGCGGGATATGGGCGCCGCGCGCCTTCAAGTCCTTCGAGACGGTGACGTCGAAGGCCACCGAGGCCTCCGACCACGCCGCCCTCTACGCGGACCTGGACCTGTAAGCCGGAGCGATGGGAAACGCGCGGGTGCCGGGCCCCGACCGGGACCCGGCACCCGTGGCGGACGGTGCGAGGAGGCTCAGCAGCCGAGCAGACGGCTCGCCAGGTACCCCTCGATCTGGTCCAGCGACACCCGCTCCTGCTTCATGGAGTCGCGCTCGCGCACGGTCACGGCGTTGTCCTCGAGGGTGTCGAAGTCGACCGTGACGCAGTACGGCGTGCCGATCTCGTCCTGGCGGCGGTAGCGGCGGCCGATGGCGCCGGCGTCGTCGAACTCGATGTTCCAGTGCTTGCGCAGGTCCTGGGCGAGACCACGGGCCTTCGGGGACAGCTCGGGGTTGCGGGACAGCGGCAGCACCGCGACCTTGACCGGCGCGAGGCGGTGGTCGAGGCGCAGCACCGTGCGCTTCTCCAGCTTGCCCTTGGCGTTGGGCGCCTCGTCCTCGGTGTAGGCGTCGAGCAGGAAGGCGAGCATGGTGCGGCCGACGCCGGCCGCGGGCTCGATGACGTACGGCACGTACCGCTCGCCGGCCTCCTGGTCGAAGTAGGACAGGTCCTGGCCGGAGGCCTTGGAGTGGGCCGTCAGGTCGTAGTCGGTGCGGTTGGCGACGCCCTCCAGCTCGCCCCACTCGCTGCCGGCGAAGTTGAAGCGGTACTCGATGTCGGCGGTGCGCTTGGAGTAGTGGGAGAGCTTCTCCTTGGGGTGCTCGTACCAGCGCATGTTCTCCTCACGGAGACCCAGGCCGGTGTACCAGTTCCAGCGCTGCTCCATCCAGTACTCGTGCCACTTCTCGTCCTCGCCCGGCTTGCAGAAGAACTCCATCTCCATCTGCTCGAACTCGCGGGTGCGGAAGATGAAGTTGCCCGGCGTGATCTCGTTGCGGAACGACTTGCCCATCTGGGCGATGCCGAACGGCGGCTTGCGGCGCGAAGTCTGCTGGACCTGCAGGAAGTTGGTGAAGATGCCCTGCGCGGTCTCGGGGCGCAGGTAGGCGACGGAGCCGGAGTCCTGCGTCGGGCCGAGGTGGGTGGACAGCAGGCCCGAGAACTGCTTGGGCTCGGTGAACTGGCCCTTGTTGCCGCAGTTGGGGCAGTTGACGTCGGCGAGGCCGTTCTCCGGCAGGCGGCCGTGCTTGGCCTCGTACGCCTCCTCGAGGTGGTCGGCGCGGAACCGCTTGTGGCAGGACGTGCACTCGGTGAGCGGGTCGGTGAAGGTGGCGACGTGGCCGGAGGCGACCCAGACCTCGGGGGCCAGGATCACGGACGAGTCGATACCGACGACGTCCTCGCGCGACGTCACCATGGAGCGCCACCACTGGCGCTTGATGTTCTCCTTGAGCTCGACACCCAGCGGCCCGTAGTCCCAGGCGGCGCGCTGACCGCCGTAGATCTCACTGCAGGGGAAAACGAAGCCACGGCGCTTGCTCAGGCTGACGATGGTGTCGATCTTGTCGGCGGCCACGGTGCTCTCTTCGATTACGACGACGGGCGATGAAGCGAGATGCCTCAGCGAATGCTTCAGGTTACCGGCGGGGGCGGCCCCCCGGCCAAATCGGGGTCTTGTTGACAACGGTTTCCAGTTTCGTTGAAAATGAGTGTCATGAACATAAGGCGACGCCTCATACCCGCCGCCGCGGCCGCGGCGGTCCTCCTGCTGGGCTCGGCCACGCTCTCCGCCTGCTCCACCGACAGCGCGGCCGCGGGCGCCGACGGCAGGTTCGACGTCGTCGCGTCGTTCTATCCGATGGCCTTCCTCGCCGAGCGCATCGGCGGCGCCCACGTGCACGTCACGACCCTGACCCGGCCCGGTCAGGAGCCGCACGACCTGGAGATCAGCGCCCGGCAGACCGCGCGGCTGCAGGAGGCCGACGCGGTCCTCTACCTCAAGGGCCTGCAGCCCTCCGTCGACGACGCCGTCGCCCAGTCCGAGGTGCGCACGAAGATCGACGCCGCCGCGCTGACCACGCTGGAGCGGCACGGCGACGAGGCCGGCGGCCACGCGCCCGCGCACGACACCGCCGACAACGCCGACAACGCCGACGACGGGGAACCGGCCGGCCGCGACCCGCACCTCTGGCTCGACCCGGTCCGCTACGCCCAGGTCGCCCGGGGCGTCGGCAAGGCCTTCGAGAAGGCCGACCCGAAGCACGCCGCCGCCTACCGGAAGAACACCGCGACCCTGGTCGGGCAGCTCGACGCGCTCGACGCCGCGTACGCGCACGGCCTGCGGCACACCGACCGCAAGGTCTTCCTCACCACCCACGCCGCCTTCGGCTACCTCGCCGAGCGTTACGGCCTCACCGAGGAGGCCATCAGCGGCCTGGACCCCGAGTCGGAGCCCAGCGCCGCGCGCGTGCGGGAGCTGGAGCGCATGGCGCGGGCCGACGGCGTCACCACCGTCTTCTACGAGACCCTCGTCAGCGACAAGACCGCCAGGACCGTCGCCCGGGACGCCGGGTTGAGGACCGACGTCCTCGACCCGGTCGAGGGCATCACCGCCGCCTCCCGCGGCACCGACTACTTCCAGGTCATGCGGTCCAACCTCACGGCCCTGCAGAAGGCCCTGGGCGCCAAGTGACCACCTTCGGGGAGGACGCCATGAGCGAGCCCGTCGTCGCCCTGCGCGGGGTGAGCGCCGAACTGGGGGCGCGCCCCGTGCTGCGCGGCATCGACCTCACCGTGTGCCGCGGCCAGGTCGTCGCGCTGCTCGGCGCGAACGGCTCCGGCAAGTCGACCGCCGTACGCAGCGCCATCGGCCAGGTCCCGGTCTCGGCCGGCGCCGTCGAACTGTTCGGCGTCCCGGTGCGCCGCTTCCGCGACTGGCGGCGCGTGGGCTACGTACCGCAGCGCACCACCGCCGCGACGGGCGTGCCGGCCACGGTCACCGAGATCGTCGCCTCCGGCCGCCTGTCCCGCACCGGCTTCCGGCGCTTTTGCCGGGCCGACCACGCGGCCGTGCGGCGCGCCCTGGAGCTGGTGGGCCTGGCCGACCGGGCCGGCGACCCCGTGGGCGCCCTGTCCGGCGGCCAGCACCAGCGGGTGCTCATCGCCCGCGCGCTCGCCGCCGAACCCGAGCTGCTGATCATGGACGAGCCGATGGCGGGCGTGGACCTGGCCCACCAGGAGGTGCTCGCCGAGACACTGCGCGACCAGGTCGCCTCCGGTACGACGGTCCTGCTGGTCCTGCACGAACTGGGCCCCCTGGAACCCCTGATCGACCGGGCGGTGGTACTGCGCGACGGCCGCGTGGTGCACGACGGCCCGCCCCCGACGGCGGCCGGCCGGCCCGCCCTCCCCGGCCACGACCCCGCCCACCCGTCGCCCGCCGGCGCCCTCGGCGCGGGCGCGTCGCACCACTGCCTCGATCCGCAGGCGGGCACGGAACCCCTCCGCACAGGACTGCCGAGCTGACGGGACGAGACGATGGACCTGTTGAACTACGCCTTCATGCAGCGGGCGCTGCTCGCCGCCGTCCTGGTCGGCGTCACCGCCCCCGCGGTCGGCGTCTACCTCGTGCAGCGCCGCCAGGCCCTCATGGGCGACGGCATCGGGCACGTGGCGATGACCGGCGTCGGCCTCGGCTTCCTGCTGTCCGCCTCGCCCGTGTGGATGGCGACGGCCGTCTCGGTGCTCGGCGCGGTCCTGATGGAGCTGATCCGCTGGTACGGCCGCACCCGCGGCGACATCGCCCTGGCGATGCTGTTCTACGGCGGCATGGCGGGCGGCGTGATGTTCATCAACCTCGCGCCGGGCGGCTCCAGCGCCACCCTCACGTCGTACCTGTTCGGGTCGCTCTCGACCGTCTCGCCGTCGGACGTGACGGCGATCTGCCTGCTGGCGGCCTTCGTCGTGCTGGTCACCCTGGGCCTGCGCCGGCAGCTCTTCGCGGTCGGCCAGGACGAGGAGTTCGCACGCGTCACCGGGCTGCCGGTGCGGGCGCTGAACCTGCTCACGGCGGTCACGGCCGCGGTGACCGTGACCGTCGCCATGCGGGTGGTCGGCCTGCTGCTGGTGTCGGCGCTGATGGTGGTGCCGGTGGCCGCCGCACAGCAGCTCGGCCGCAGCTTCGCGGCGACGTTCGCGATCGCCGTCGCCCTCGGCGTCACGGTCGCCGTCGGCGGCACGGTCACGTCGTACTACCAGGACGTGCCGCCCGGCGCGACGATCGTGCTGCTGACCATCGCGGCCTTCGTGGCGCTCACCGCCCTCTCCGCCCCGCTGGCCCGCCGCCGCGCCCGCGCCGCCGCCGCTGCCGCACCGGCCGGGGACCCCGCCGGGCGCGCGATCCCGGCCGGCCGCACGGCACCGGACGAGGTCGGCGCCTGACCGGGCCGCACCCGGGCTGGCACAATGACCCCGGCAGGCCCGGGGCGGGCTCGGGGCACACCCGGGGCAGGCGCGGGGCAGGCACAGGAGTGGAGGAGGCACCGGTGACGACCGCTGGACCGCCCGTGAAGGGGCGCGCCACCCGGCAGCGTGCCGCCGTGGCGGCTGCCCTCGAAGAGGTCGACGAGTTCCGCAGCGCGCAGGAGCTGCACGACCTGCTCAAGCACAAGGGCGACTCGGTCGGGCTCACCACCGTCTACCGCACCCTGCAGTCCCTCGCCGAGGCCGGCGAGGTCGACGTCCTGCGCACCTCCGACGGCGAGTCCGTCTACCGCCGCTGCTCCAGCGGCACCCACCACCACCACCTCGTCTGCCGCTCCTGCGGCAAGGCCGTCGAGGTCGAGGGCCCGGCCGTGGAGAAGTGGGCCGACGCCATCGCCGCCGAGCACGGCTACGTCGACGTCGCCCACACGGTGGAGATCTTCGGCACCTGCGCGGACTGCGCGAAGACCTCCGGCGGCTGAGAGCTCCGAACAAAAAGGGCGCCCGGCTCGCGGCGAGACGGCCGGGGCTCAGGCCCGGGCGAGGTGGCGCTCCAGGACGGCGCGGAGCCGGTCGGCGTCGGCGGGGGCGGCCAGGCCGCGCTTGGGCAGGACGCTGAAGCAGGTGGCGTAGCGGTCGTCGCTGAAGAACACGAACAGGTCGGCCGTCTCGCGGTAGCGGGGCCGGGCGCTCCAGGCGATCGTCGAGGAGCCGTGGTCGTTGGTCACTGTCAGCCCGTCGTCCGTCACCGTCGCCCGGCAGGTGCCCCGCAGCGACGCGGCGCGCATCAGCTGCCGCGCCTGCAGCCGGGGCAGCAGCGCGAACAGGCCGCCGAAGACCAGCATCCACACCAGCGTGAGCACCGGAACCTCCCCCTGCGCCAGCTGGATCGCCAAGTCGGCGGCCATGCACACCAGTACGCAGACGAAGAGCCGCTGCTGCAGGCGCCCCGCCCGGCTCGCCCGCCGCCGCTCCCGCAGCGCCGCCGCGTAGTCCTGCGCGGTGGGCCGGTAGACCAGCTCCACCACGTCCCGCCCCGCGGCGGCGTCCCGCCTCTCCTCGACGGCGTCCCGCCCCTGCCCTGCGTCCTGCCCCGCTGCGGCGTCCCGCCCCATGTCCATGACCATAAGACGGGAGCGTAGCGGCCCGGCTCAGCTCTCGGTGCCGCGGCCCTCCATGGCCAGCAACTGCTCGTTGGGGATGGCGCCGCCGAAGCGGCGGTCCCGGGAGGCGTACTCGACGCAGGCCCGCCACAGGTCGCGGCGGTCGAAGTCCGGCCACAGCACGTCCTGGAAGACCATCTCGGCGTACGCGCTCTGCCAGATCAGGTAGTTGGAGGTGCGCTGCTCGCCGCTGGGCCGCAGGAACAGGTCGACGTCCGGCATGTCCGGGTAGTACAGGTACTTCGCGAAGGTCTTCTCGTCGACCTTGGACGGGTCCAGCCGCCCGGCCCGCACGTCCTCCGCGATCGCCCGCGCCGCGTCGGCGATCTCGGCGCGGCCGCCGTAGTTCATGCAGAAGTACAGCGTGAGCAGGTCGTTGTCCTTGGTCTGTTCCTGGGCGACCTGCAGCTCCTTGGCGACGGACTTCCACAGCCGGGGCATGCGGCCCGCCCAGCGCACCCGCACGCCGAGCTCGTCGAGCCGGTCGCGGCTGGCGCGGATGAAGTCGCGGTTGAAGTTCATCAGGAAGCGCACCTCCTCCGGCGAGCGCTTCCAGTTCTCGGTGGAGAAGGCGTACAGGGAGACGGCCCCGATGCCCATCTCGATCGCGCCCTGCAGCACGTCCAGCACGCGCTCGGCGCCGACCTTGTGGCCCTCGGTGCGGGGCAGCCCGCGCTCCTTGGCCCACCGCCCGTTGCCGTCCATGACGATCGCCACATGGCGGGGGATCAGCTCACCGGGGAGCTTCGGGGGCCGCGCGCCGGAGGGGTGCGGTTCCGGCGTTTTGTACTCCCGGCGCTGACGCCCCAGGAACCCGCGTACGGCCATGTGCTTCTCGTCTCCTCTTGCGATGCCTGTCGCGAGGCTTGCGATGCCTGTCGCGACGCCTGCTTGCCGTTGCTTCACTTCTCGACGTACCGCAGGGAGCGCAGCCCGCGCTCCAGGTGCCAGTGCAGGTACGCGGAGACCAGCCCGCTGCCCTCCCGGACGTACCGCGCCTCGCACGCGTCGGCGGTCTCCCAGTCTCCCGCGAGCAGCGCGCCGAGCAGCTCCAGGGTCTGCGGCGACGGGACGACACTGCCGGGCACCCGGCAGTCGGCGCACACCGTGCCGCCGGAGGCCACTGAGAAGAACCGGTTGGGTCCCGGCATGCCGCACCGCGCGCAGTCGCTGAAGCTGGGCGCGTAGCCGTTGACGGCGAGGGAGCGCAGCAGGAAGGCGTCGAGGACGAGGTGCGGCGCGTGCTCGCCGCGGGCCAGCGTGCGCAGGGCGCCGACGAGCAGCAGGTACTGCTGGACGGCGGGCTCGCCCTCGTGGTCGGTGAACCGCTCGGCGGTCTCCAGCATGGCCGTCCCGGCGGTGTAGCGGGCGTAGTCCGTCACGATCGCGCCGCCGTACGGGGTGATCGTCTCGCTCTGCGTGCACAGCGGCAGCCCGCGTCCGACCAGTTCACTGCCCTTGGCGAAGAACTGCACGTCCACGTGGGAGAACGGCTCCAGCCGGGCCCCGAACTTCGACTTGGTGCGCCGCACGCCCCGGGCCACGGCCCGCACCCGCCCGTGGCCGCGGGTGAGCAGCGTGATGATCCTGTCCGCCTCACCCAGCTTCTGGGTGCGCAGCACGATGCCGTCGTCGCGGAACAGAGTCATGAGCCCATTCTGCCCTCCTCGGGAGGCGGGCAGGGGCACGGCGGGAGCACGACGGGAGCCCCCGGCCCCCGCGGGCGCGTGCCCGCGCGCGGCGGTGGACGCCGCACGCCCGCTCCGCCGTGGACGCCGCGTGCCCGCTCGGCCGTGGACACCGCATCCGCTCAGCCGTGCCCGCGCCGCCCGGCCGCGGGGAAGGTCCGCACGTACCGCCGCTGCCACGGCGTCTCCACCGCCCGCCGGTCGTAGTGCTCCCGCACGTACGCCACCGCCCGCGCCGCCGGTACGCCGTCCAGGACCGCCAGGCAGGCCAGGGCCGTTCCCGTGCGGCCCCGGCCACCGCCGCAGGCGAGTTCGACGCGTTCGGTGGCCGCCCGCTCCCAGACCTCCGTCAGCACCGCGCGGGCCGCCTCGCGGTCGGCCGGGAGGCGGAAGTCGGGCCAGCGCAGCCAGTGGGCCTCCCAGGGGACGTCGGGGGGCCGGCGGCCCAGGAGGTAGACGCCGTACGTGGGCAGGGGCGCCGCCGGGTCGAGGGGCCGGCGCAGGCCGCGGCCGCGCACCAGGCGGCCGGAGGGCAGGCGCAGGACGCCGGGGGCCCGCTCGTCCCACGGGCCGGCCGGCCCGCCGTGCGGCCGGGCCGGTTCGTCGCACGGCGGGGTCGGCTCGTCGCGCGGTGGGGTCGGTTCGGTCACGGGGCCATGAGACCGCCCCGCACGCGGTGGCCGCAAGGCCGCTCACCCGGCGCCGTGCTCCCGCACCGCCCGTGCCGCCCATGCCGCCCGTGCCGCCCGTGCCGCCCGTGCCGCCCGTGCCGCCCGTGCCGCCCGTGCCGCCCGTTCGTCGATGTCCCGGAAGTGGACGCTCAGGGCGTGCTGCGCGCCCGCCGCGTCCCGGGCGCGCAGCGCGGTGACGATGGCGCGGTGGCGGCGGACGGTGACGTCGGGGGCGGGGTCGGCGGGCCGGCCGCGGACGCCGGCGACGCGGCGGAAGACGGTCCAGAAGGCGCCGAGGAGCTGCGGGACGAGGGCGTTGCCGAGCGGGGCGTAGAGCGACTCGTGGAACCGGCGGTCGAGTTCGGGGAAGGGAGAGCCCGCGCGGCCGGCGGTCTCCATACGCCGGACCAGCGCGTCCAAGCGGTCCAGGTCCGGTTCCGTGACCGTCGCCGCCACCCGGCGGATCAGGCCCTCCTCCAGCGCCTGTCGGACCTGGAGGATCTCCGCGAGGGCGCCGGGGCCCTCGCCGTGCCGGACGAGGGTGCGGAAGGTGAGGCCGTCGACGAGCGGGGCGAGGGAGACCTGGCCGACGTAGGTGCCGTGGCCGTGCCTGATCTCGACGATGTCGAGGGCCTGGAGCGCCTTGAGGGCCTCGCGGACGGAGTTGCGGCCGGCGCCGAGGCTCTCCATGAGCTCCTGCTCGGTGGGCAGGGGGGGCGCCGGGGCGGAGCCCGCGGTCGAGGATGAGCTGCACGACCTGGCGCCGGATCCGGCTGGTCCTGGGCTCCCCGGGCATGCGCCGCATCGTACGCGCCCAGGACGTCCCACGTCCCACCTCCGGCGACAGGCGGACTGGACACTTTCTGACGCTCCGTCAATCAGGCGGGCGGGCAAGCCGTTTCGCGCCGCCATGGGCGCGACCTGTGGCGGCCGCGGCATTCGTGCATGTTCCCTTGACCGCCTCCACGGGCGCTCCTATGGTCGCGCTGACCCCCGGACGTAGGACGTCGTATCTCCTCCGTCTCCCACCCTTCGCGCCCTTCGCGGGAGGAACCGTGCGCGACGTGTCCCACGACGCACCGGCGCTGGGCCGCCGGTCGCTCCTGAAGTACGGCGGTGCGCTGGGCGCGGCGACGGCGCTGACCTCGACCCTGGCGGCCTGCTCGGCCGGCCCGCAGTCCACCGACGACACCGGCGGCGGCAGCGGCGGGGACCGGACGCTGACCGCGGTCATCGGCTACGGCAACGACGGGAGCTGGGACCCGACGCAGACGGCGTCGGCGTTCTCCATGGCCGCCAACCACCACATCTACGAGGGGCTGCTGGACACCGACCCCATCACCCGCGAGCCGTACGCGGCGCTGGGGACGCGGGTGCCGCGGGACCCGCACAGCACGACGTGGCGGTTCTCGCTGCGGCCGGGCGCGGTGTTCCACGACGGCAGGCCGGTCACCGCCGACGACGTCGTGTTCGTCTTCGACCGGATCCTCGACCCGGACACCCAGACCCTCGCCAAGGGCTTCTTCGCGAGCTGGCTGAAGGAGGTCCGGAAGGTCGACGCGCGGACGGTGGAGCTGGTGCTGAGGTTCCCGTTCCCGGACGGGCTCGCACGGCTGACCCTCGCCAAGATCATGCCGAAGCACGTGTTCGCGCAGCCGGGCGCCTGGGACCGGGCGATCAAGGGGCTGGCGATCGGGTCGGGCCCGTACCGGCAGACCGCGCACCACCCGAAGTCCAACACCACCTTCGCCGCGTTCGAGGACTACAACGGCCCGCGCAGGCCGGCCTTCAAGCGCATGAACTGGCTGACCATCGTGGACGCCGCGCCGCGCGTGGCGAAGATCTCCGGCGCCGGCGCGGGCGCGCAGATCGCCGACAACATCCCCTACGCCACCATCGCGCGGCTGCGCGACAGCGGCCTGAAGGTCGAGGGCGGGGCCGGGATGAACAACCTGTTCCTGATGTTCAACACCCGGCACAAGCCGTTCGACGACGTGCGCGTGCGGCAGGCCCTGCACTACGCCATCGACACCGAGAAGATGGTCCAGGTCGCGCTCAAGGGGCACGGGAAGCCGTCCACGTCCTTCCTCGACGAGGGCAATCCCGCCCACCGGCGGGCGAAGACCGTCTACGACCACGACCCGGAGAAGGCGAGGGCGCTGCTGCGGGCGGCCGGCGTCAGCGGTCTGAAGGTCGACCTGCTGGCGGTCAACGTGAGCTGGATCGTCGACTGCCTGCCGACCATCAAGGCGTCCTGGGACGCGATCGGCGTCGCCACCACGCTGTCGCCGCAGGAGACCACGGCCGTCTTCACCAAGATGGACCAGAGGCGGGACTACCAGGTCGTCGCGGCGGCCTCCAACCCCAACCAGTTCGGCCTCGACGCCGACCTGATCATGCATTACAACTACGGGCCCGACAACCTGTGGATGCAGTACACCCGTTGGGCCGGCCACCCGGTCGCCAGGAAGCTGTTCCGGGACATGGACGCCGCCACGCGCGAGCCCGACCCGGCGCGGAAGAAGGCGATGATCCAGGACTACATTGACGTCGTCGCCGAGCAGGCCGTGCTGTACCCGGTGGTCCACAACGAGCTGATGACCGCCTGGGACCCCGACCAGCTCACCGGGATAAGGCCGCAGCCCTACCCCGGCATCAACCTGCTGCAGGCCAAGTGGGCCTGACGGCCCGGGGAGTCGCCGGCCCATGGTCGCCATCGCCCGCATCCTGCTCCGCCGCGTCCTGCTGCTCGTGCCGCTGCTGCTCGGCATCGTGCTGTTCGTGTTCCTGGTGATGCGGTTCTCCGACGTCGACCCGGCCTCGGCGTTCTTCCAGGGCGCCAACCCCACGCCGCGGCAGCTGCACGACTTCCGGGAGCGCAACGGCCTGCTGGACCCGCTGCCCCTGCGCTACGTCCACTTCGTCGGCGACCTGCTCCACGGCGACCTGGGCACCAGCGCCCTCACCCGCGCCCCGGTCGCCGACCAGGTCGCCACCGCGCTGCCGCTCACCCTCCAACTCACCTTCCTGGGGCTGGCGATCGCGGTGGTGCTGGCGCTGGTGGGCGGGGTGACGGCGGCGATCCACCGGGACCGGCTGCCCGACCAGATCGTCCGCGTCGTCTCCCTGACCGGGGTGGCCGCGCCGGGTTTCTGGCTGGCGCTGCTGATGATCCAGTACCTGGCGGTCGACCGGGGCTGGTTCCCGACCGGCGGCTACGTCAACCCGGCCGACTCCCTCACCGGCTGGCTGCGGACGATGACCCTGCCGGCGTTCGCGCTGTCGCTGCCGGTGGCGGCGCAGCTCACGCGGATCGTGCGCACCGCCGTGGTGGAGGAGCTGGACCGGGACTACGTGCGCACGGCGATCGGCAGCGGGCTGCCGCCGCGGGTGGTCGTCGGCCGCAATGTGCTGCGCAACGCGCTGATCAACCCGCTCACCGTGCTCGGGCTGCGCGTCGGCTATCTGCTGGGCGGCGCCGTCGTCATCGAGACGATCTTCTCGCTGCCCGGCATGGGCAAGCTGATGATCGACGCGGTGCAGAACGGCGACCCGGCCGTCGTGCAGGGCGTCGTCCTGACCACCGCGACCGGTTTCGTCGTCGTCAACCTCGCCCTCGACATCCTCCACCTGCTGCTCAACCCGCGACTGAGGGAGGCGGCGTGACCACCACCGGCCAGGAGCCCACGGACGGAAACCGGGCGGACGGAAAACGGGCGGACGGGGACCCCGCGGGCGAGGACCCGGCGGGCGGGAACCGGACGGGCGAGGACCCCACGGGCGGGGGTCCCGCGAGCGGGAGCCGGACGGGCGGGGTCCCCGCGGGCCGGCCCCGCACCCGCGCCGGTCTCGCCCGCGCCCTGGCCCGGCCCGGCATCCGGCTGCGCGGCCCGCGCCGGCTGCCGCCGCTGTCGCAGGCCGCGCTGTGCTTCCTCGCGCTCGTGGTGCTGACGGCGCTGCTCGCCCCAATCCTCGCCCCGCACGACCCGCTCGACCAGCAGCCCCTGACCGGCGGCAGCGGGCACCCGTCGGCCGGGCACTGGATGGGGCAGGACAGCCTCGGGCGGGACGTCCTCAGCCGGCTGATGTACGGCGCCCGCTGGTCGCTGGCGATCGGGCTGGGCGCCACCGCGCTCGCCCTCGTCGCCGGCGCGCTGCTCGGCGCGGTCGCGGCGACCTCCCGCCGGGCGGTGGACGAGACGCTGATGCGCTGCCTGGACGTGGTGATGGCCTTCCCCGGCATCGCGCTGGCCGCCGTCCTGGTCGCCGTGTTCGGCGGCGGCATCGGCGTGCTGATCTGCGCGATCGCGTTCCTGTTCACGCCGCCGGTGGCGCGGGTGGTGCGGGCCAACGTCCTGGACCAGTACGGCGAGGACTACGTCACCGCGGAACGCGTCATCGGCGCCCGCACCCCGCACATCGTGCTGCGGCACGTCGCCGTCAACTGCGCGGCGCCGGTGCTGGTGTTCTGCACCGTGCAGGTGGCCGAGGCGATCGTGTTCGAGGCGTCGCTGTCCTTCATCGGCGCCGGGGTGCGCCCGCCGGCCCCGTCCTGGGGCAGTGTCATCGCCGACGGCAAGAACATGGTGCTGACCGGCGGCTGGTGGGCCACCGTCTTCCCCGGGCTGCTGATCCTGCTCACCGTGCTGTCGCTGAACATCCTCTCCGAGGGCGTCTCCGACGCGTGGGCGGCACCGGCCGCCCGCGAGGTGGCGGCGGGCCGGGAGGCGGCGGCGGACCGGGAGGCGGCGGGCCGGGAGGCGGCGGGCCGGGAAGACGACCGGCTCCAGGCGCCCGGGGCGGGCGGCGGCGAGGTCGTCCCCCTGCCCGGGCTGGCGGAGGCGGCGCGGCGGCTGCGGGCGCGGGCCCGGCCGCCGGCCCGCGACGGGCAGCCGGTGCTCGCGGTGGAGGACCTCGCCATCGGCTTCCCGCACCGCCACCGCGGCGTGGACGTCGTCGACGGCATCGGCTTCGAGGTGTATCCCGGCGAAGTCCTCGGCCTGGTCGGCGAGTCGGGCTGCGGCAAGTCGCTCACCGCGCTGGCCGTCATGGGCCTGGAACCCAAGGGCGCCCGCGTCCGGGGCCGGGTCCGCTTCCGGCAGCGGCAGCTGGTGGGCGAGCCGATGCGGGTGCGGCGGCGGCTGCTGGGCCACGAGATGGCGATGATCTACCAGGACGCCCTGTCGTCGCTCAACCCCGCCATGACGATCCGCGCCCAGCTCCAGCAGGTCGTGCGGCGCGGCGGCCGGCGCTCCCCCGCCGAGCTGCTGACCATGGTCGGCCTCGACCCCGGCCGCACCCTGCGCAGCTACCCGCACGAGCTGTCCGGCGGCCAGCGCCAGCGCGTCCTGATCGCCCTGGCCCTCTCCCGCGACCCGGGGCTGATCGTCGCCGACGAGCCGACCACCGCCCTCGACGTCACCGTGCAGGCCCAGATCATCGACCTGCTGCTGCGGCTGCGCGCCGAGCTCGGCTTCGCCCTGATCCTCGTCTCGCACGACCTGGCCCTCGTCGCGGACGTCACCGACCGGGTGGCGGTGATGTACGGCGGGCAGATCGTGGAGACCGGCGTGACCGCCGACCTGGTGGCGGCCCCGGCCCACCCCTACACGCGCGGCCTGCTCGGCAGCGTCCTGTCCCTGGAGGCCGGCCAGGAGCGCCTGACGCAGATCCGGGGCGTCGTGCCCGCCCCCGCCGGCTTCCCGCCCGGCTGCCGCTTCGCCGACCGCTGCCCGCGGGCGAGCGCGGTGTGCCGCGCCACCGCCCCCCGCCTGGCGGGCACGGCCGCCCACACGGTCGCCTGCCACCACCCGGCCGTCGCCCTGCCGGGCACGGGCAAGGGCACGGGCACGGGCACGGGCGCGGACACGGGCACGGGCGCGGACACGGGCACGGACACAGGCACGGACGCCGAGAGCGAGGCCGTCTCGTGAGCGCGCTGGTGGAGCTGTCCGACGTGCACGTCGTGCACCGCGCCCGCAGCGGCGGCCTGTTCACCCGGGACCGGGTGTACGCCCTCACCGGCGCCGATCTCGCCGTCGCGCCCGGCGAGACGGTCGGCGTCGTCGGCGAGTCCGGCTGCGGCAAGTCCACGCTGGCCAAGGTGCTGGTGGGTGTCCAGCGGCCGACGTCCGGGACGGTGTCGGTGCGCGGCCGCGACCTGTGGGCGATGCCGGCCGCCGAGCGCAGGAGGACGGTCGGCGCCGGTACCGGCATGGTCTTCCAGGACCCGTCGACCGCCCTCAACCGCCGCCTGACGGTGCGCCGGATCCTGCGCGACCCGCTGGATGTGCACCGGCGCGGCACCCCGGCGCAGCGGGAGGAGCGGGTACGGGAGCTGATGGCCCTGGTCGGGCTGCCGCCGGCGCTCGCCGGGGCGCTGCCCGGCCAGTTGTCCGGCGGGCAGCGCCAGCGCGTGGCCGTGGCGCGGGCCCTCGCCCTCGACCCGGAGCTGGTGGTGGCGGACGAGCCGACGAGCGCGCTGGACGTGTCGGTGCGCGCCCAGATCCTCAACCTGCTGCTGGACCTCAAGGAGCGCCTGGGGCCGGCCCTGGTCTTCGTCTCGCACGACATCCGGACCGTGCGCCGGATGAGCGACCGCGTGATCACCATGTACCTCGGCCGGATCGTGGAGGAGGCCCCCGCCGACCGGATCACCGACCACTCCCGGCACCCGTACACCCGCGCCCTGTTCTCCGCCACCCCCGGCCTGCTCGACCCCATCGACCCGATCCCGCTCGCCGGCCCGGTCCCGTCGGCGACGCGCCCGCCCAGCGGCTGCCCCTTCCGCACCCGCTGCTGGCGGGCGGACGACCGGTGCGCGGAGGTGATGCCCGGCTTCACGGCCGCGTCGGCGCCGGGGCACCGCTTCCGGTGCCACCATCCTGTGGAGGAGGACGCGGCCACCCGCGACCTCGTACGGCAGAGCCACGCCACGCACTCCAGGGAGCCTTCATGACCCTTCCCGCCCCGCTCACCGGTGTCGTCCCGCCCGTCTGCACCCCCCTGACACCGGAGGGCGAGGTGGACGTCCCGTCCCTGCTGCGGCTCGTCGACCACCTGGTGGGGGCCGGGGTGCACGGGCTGTTCGTGCTCGGTACGACGTCGGAGGCCGCGTACCTCACCGACCGGCAGCGCACGCTGGTGGTGGAGTCGGTGGTGGGGCACGTGGGCGGGCAGCTTCCGGTGCTGGCCGGCGCCATCGACATGACCACCCCCCGGGTGCGGGAGCACGTCGGGGCCGTCACCCGGGCGGGCGCGCAGGCCGTCGTCGTCACCGCGCCGTTCTACACCCGCACCCATCCCGAGGAGATCGCCCGCCACTACCGCCTCGTCGCCGCCGCCAGTCCCGTCCCGGTGCTCGCCTACGACCTCCCCTCCGGCGTGCACACCAGGCTGCCGGCCGAGGTGGTGCTGGAGCTGGCCGCGCAGGGGGTGCTCGCCGGGCTGAAGGACTCCAGCGGTGACCTGGCCGGCTTCCGCCGGGTCGTCGCGGGCGCCCGGGAGCAGTGCGGCAGTACCGGCTTCAGCGTGCTCACCGGCTCCGAACTGCTGGTCGACGCGGCGCTCGCGCTCGGCGCCGACGGAGCCGTGCCCGGGCTGGCCAACGTCGACCCGCACGGGTACGTACGGCTGGACGGGCTGTGCCGGGCCGGGGACCTGGAGCGGGCGCGGGCCGAGCAGGAGCGGCTGTGCGCGCTGTACCGGATGGTCGACGCCGGCGATCCGGCGCGGATGGGCGCGAGCTCGTCGGCGCTGGGCGCGTTCAAGGCGGCGCTGCACCTGCGGGGCGTCATCGACTGCCCGCTGACGGCCGAGCCGCAGATCCCGCTGACGCAGGAGGAGGTCCGGCGGGTGGGCAAGTTCCTGGCGGCCGCGGGCCTGCTGTGAGTCCTGGCGGCCGCGGGCCTGCTGTGAGCCCGTCCCGCCCGGCGGCGCGGTGCCGGCCGGGGGACGGCACCCGTCAGCCCGCCCGCCGGCCGAGGCCGGCCACCGGGACGCGGCGGAACTCGATCGTCTCGTACGCGCTCGCCGTCCCCGTCTCGTACAGCACCCCGACCGTGTCCCGGTCCGGCTGCGTCAGGTCCGAGTAGGCCGCCGGCCGTTGCGACAGCGTCACGGCCCGGGTGAAGCTCGCCCCGCCGTCCGTGCTGCGCCACACCGCCGGCGCCTGACGGGCCGTCGGAACGGAGGGCGCGGAGAACAGCAACGGCGCCGAGGGGCCGGGGAGTTGGAGCACGCTGCCGTGGACGACCGGCGCGTCGTCGAGGGTGGGCTGGACGGTGAAGGGCTTCTCCAGGCTCGTCCCGCCGTCACCGGAGTAGGCGTCGAGGCGGTTGCCGGGCAGGGTGCCGTTCTGGTCGCGGGCGTTGAGGTAGAGGCGGCCGTCGGGGAGTTGGGCGGCGGTGGACTCGTTGGCGTTGGCGGTGCCGTCGTAGGTGGCGTCGACGTACCCCAGGCGCCAGGTGCGGCCGCCGTCGTCGCTGTAGAGGGCGTGCGCGCCGTAGTACTTGGCCTCCTGGCCGGTGTCGGTGGAGCCGGCGGGCGGGGCGGCGGAGTGGTCGGCGGGGACGACCAGGCGGCCGGGGGTTGCCCCGTTGGGGGCGTGCGGGCCGCGGGTGAGGGCGACGGCGTGCCCGGGCCCGGTCGCGTACCACCGCCAGCCCGCCGGCTTCACCTCCCGGGTGATCTCCCGCGGCCGGGTGAAGTGCCGCCCGTCGTCGAGGCTGCGCTGCACGAACACCCGCCGGCCCCGCTCCGGCGCGACCTCGCCCCGCATGATCTGCGCCTCTGTCACGCTCCCGGCGTTGAAGCAGGTCACCAGGACCACCGCTCCGGTACGGGGTTCCACCACCGGTGTCGGGTTGCCCCGCGTGTCCCCGTTCCCCGCGGCCACCACCCGCAGCGGGCCCCAGGTGCAGCCGCCGTCCGTCGAGCGGCGCAGCACGACGTCGATGGCACCGGTGTCGCCGGCGCCGTCGCGCCGCCCCTCGGCGAAGGCCAGGACGGTGCCGCGGCGCGTGGTGACGGCGGCGGGGATGCGGTAGGTGGCGTAGCCGCCCTCGCCGGAGACGTAGGGCACCGAGGAGGCGCAGCCGGGGGCCGCCGAGACGGGGGCGGGGGCGGGGGCGGCGAGCGGGGTGAGGAGGACGGCGGCGGCGAGGAGCGTGCGGCTCAGGAGGGTCATCGCTCTCCCTTGCGGAGGGGGGTGGCTGCTTCCCTGTCGGTCACATGCTCCCCGGCCGCACCGCCGGCCACTCGGGCACCGGCGCTCCGGCTCGGCGCACGCCTTCCTTCCACCGGCCCTGCGGCCCGACGCGCCTTTCTTCCACCGGCGCGCTCGAAACGGCGCACGGCCCCTTCCACCGGCGCGCTCGAAACGGCGCACGGCCCCTTCCACCGGCGCGCTCGAAACGGCGCACGGTCCCTTCCGCGCCGGCGTCCTCGGGGCGGCGTGCGCGCTGAGGGGCGGCGTGCGCGCTGAGGGACGGCGTGCGCGCTGAGGGACGGCGTCCGTGCTCAGGACGGCGTGCGCGCCGCCTCCAGCAGGCGTGTCACGTCGTCCGCGCAGATGGTCAGGGCCGCGCCCACCGTGGCGAGGACGTCGCGCTCGGCGGGGGTGTAGGGGCCGTCGGCGAGGGCGATGCGGGCGCCCTGCAGCAGGATCGACTCGCGGCCGGCGGGGGCCAGGTGCGGGGCGAGCGGGTCGAGGGACTCGTGCAGTTCGATGGCCAGGCCGGGGCCGCAGGCCTGGCCGTACACCCGCCCGGTGTCCGCGGCGAGCGCCTCCACCAGGGCGGCGAGCTGTTCCCGGGTGCAGTCGGCGAAGCCGGCCGCGCGCACCGCGCCGGCGGCGGCGTCCAGGGCGGTGCGGGAGCAGGTGCCGCCCGCGGCGAGCACCGCGAGGGAGACGGTGTGCACGGCGTCGCGCAGCATCGCCGACAGGCGGGTGGTGGTGGGGTGGTCCAGGACGTCGGTGCCGAAGTGCCGGCGGCAGGCGGCGCACTCCACGACCGGTCCGGTGACGCCGCGGGGCAGCACGGGCACGCCGAGCAGGGTGAGCCGGCGCCGGCCGGTCAGCCGCTGGTAGTTGCGGTCGCCGCCGCAGTGGGGGCAGAAGAACTCGCCGTCGCCCACGGCCGCCCACGCCGTACGGGTGCCCAGGATGCGCGCAGCCCCGGCAGTACGGCCGTTTCGTCCCCGTCCTGGCAGCACGTCGCACCTCCGTAACCGCGCGGCAGCATCGCAGCGCTTGCGTGATGTTAGCCACATCGCCGAGGTGCAGTCAGCACCCTGGACGAGACCTTCCCGTGACCTCCACGGGCGTGTGGCCGGTATGCGCCGGAAGGAAACGGGGCCCCGTCCGCCGCGACCGGCGGACGGGGCCCCGAACGTGCTGGTCAGCCGCGTGAACGCGGGTCAGCGGGCGGCCCGGTTGACGGCGGAGACGACGGCCTTCAGCGACGCGCGTGTCGTATTCGCGTCGATGCCGACGCCCCACAGGACCTTGTCCTCGATCGCGCACTCGATGTACGAGGCGGCCTGTGCGGAGGCGCCCTCGCTCATCGTGTGCTCCTGGTAGTCCAGCAGGCGTACGTCGATGCCGATGGACTGCAGGGCGTCGAAGAAGGCGGAGATCGGGCCGTTGCCGGAGCCGGTCAGGACGGTGTCGACGCCGTCGACGGTGGCCTCGACGGTGAGGGTGTCCACGCCGTCCTTGTCGGTCGTGGTCTGCCCGGTCCTGACCTGGATGCGGCCCCAGGGGTTGTCCGGGTTGGGCAGGTACTCGTCCTGGAAGACCTCCCAGATCTCCTTCGGCGTGATCTCGCCGCCCTCGGCGTCGGTCTTCGCCTGGATGATCTTCGAGAACTCGATCTGCATGCGGCGCGGCAGGTCCAGCTTGTGCTCGGTCTTGAGCACGTAGGCGATGCCGCCCTTGCCGGACTGGGAGTTGACGCGGATGACAGCCTCGTAGGAGCGGCCCACGTCCTTGGGGTCGATGGGCAGGTAGGGCACCGCCCACTCCAGGTCGTCGACCGTGACGCCCCTGGCCTTCGCGTCGGCCTCCATCGCGTCGAAGCCCTTCTTGATGGCGTCCTGGTGGGAGCCGGAGAAGGACGTGTAGACCAGGTCGCCCACGTACGGGTGGCGCGGGTGGACCTCCATCTGGTTGCAGTACTCCCACGTACGACGGATCTCGTCGATGTCGGAGAAGTCGATCTGCGGGTCGACGCCCTGGGAGAACAGGTTCATGCCCAGGGTGACCAGGTCGACGTTGCCGGTGCGCTCGCCCTGGCCGAACAGGCAGCCCTCGACGCGGTCGGCGCCGGCCATCACGGCCAGCTCGGCCGCGGCCACGGCGGTGCCGCGGTCGTTGTGCGGGTGGGCGGACAGGCACACGAACGCGCGCCGGGTCAGGTTGCGGTGCATCCACTCGAAGCGGTCGGCGTGCGTGGACGGCGTCGAA
Organism: Streptomyces echinoruber; assembly: GCF_014651135.1. Taxonomy (GTDB): domain Bacteria; phylum Actinomycetota; class Actinomycetes; order Streptomycetales; family Streptomycetaceae; genus Streptomyces; species Streptomyces echinoruber. The sequence continues at coordinate 137,913 of NZ_BMWH01000002.1, read as the reverse complement.
CGCTCCACCGTGGCGGGCAGGTTGAGGATGATCTCGCGATCCGGGCCGGGCTGCCAGACGTCCATGACCGCCTCGCAGACCTCCAGGGCGAAGTCCAACTCGGTGTCGGTGAAGATCTCCGGGCTGTACTGGTAGCCGAACTCGGTCTCCGCGCCCAGCAGTTTCTCGGCGTACTCCATCACCAGCCGGGTGCCGTCCACGGCGATCTGCTTGATGTCGTCCTTCGAGCCGCGGAAGACGACGCGGCGGAAGACCGGGGCGGTGGCGTTGTACAGGTGGACGTTGGCGCGGCGGGCGCCCCGCAGGGACTCCACCGTGCGCTCGATCAGGTCCTCGCGGGCCTGGGTGAGGACGGAGATCGTCACGTCCTCGGGGATCGCGCCCTCCTCCTCGATGATGGAGCGCACGAAGTCGTAGTCGGTCTGCCCGGAGGCCGGGAAGCCGACCTCGATCTCCTTGTAGCCCATCTTGACCAGCAGGTCGAACATCGCCCGCTTGCGGGCGGGCGACATCGGGTCGATCAGGGCCTGGTTGCCGTCGCGCAGGTCGGTGGACAGCCACCGGGGGGCCTTGGTGATGCGCTTGTCCGGCCAGGTCCGGTCGGGCAGGTCGACCTGCTCGTAGGGCCGGTACTTGTGGATCGGCATCGAACTGGGCTGCTGGCGGTTGGCCATGGTGCGGGGCTCCTCGAAGGGTCCGGAAACGGCGGCCGACGACGCAACGCCAAGCTCCGCGGGGAGGGGGTCGGCCTCGACTACAGGCCCTCGCCGCGGCAGCTAAGGAGAAGCAGCCCGAAACGCATGATGCTCCGCATGCTAACCGAGTCCCGCCGGGCACGAGGCCCTGTATCAGTATGCGGGACCCGGAGGACAAAAAGGACGAAACGTGTCGCACGCCACTGCGCCACGGACCGGCACGCAACCACACGGGGAGGGCGACGAGGCGACGGAGCGGCACGAGGGAGCGGCGCACCCCGCCGCGGACCGGCGCACCCCCGCCACAGGCCGACGCGCCACCCGGCCGCGGGCCGGGGCCGACGTACCACCCCGTCACGGAACGCGGACTTCCTTGTCCCTCTTTTTCACCAATCAAGGTGACGGATGGTGACACGCTCGTAACCGAGTGCCATGGTGCCGGACATGACGACCCACGGGGGCCACGAGCCCGTCTTCTGCACCATCGTCCCGCCCCACGTCCTCGACCGGCTGGCCCGTCACGACGACCCCGCGCTCGCCGAGCCCGCGCGCCGCACCCTGGAGCGCGACGCCTACGAACGCACCCACCGCCGCCTGACCACGGTCACCGGGGTGCCCGCCGCCGCCCCGCGCCCGGTCGGCGCCGAGTCCGGCCGGCCGCACCGCACGATCCACGACGCCCGGCACCGGACCGACCTGCCGGGCCGGAAGGTGCGCGCCGAGGGCGAGGCGCCCGGCAAGGACGCCACCGTCGACCGCGCCTACTCCGGTCTCGGCGCCACCTTCGAGCTGTACCTGAAGGCGTACGGCCGCGACTCCATCGACGGCAGCGGCCTGCCGCTGGTCGCGACGGTCCACTACGACAGGGACTACGACAACGCCTTCTGGAACGGCGAGCAGATGGTCTTCGGCGACGGCGACGGCGAGGTCTTCCTCGACTTCACCATCCCCGTCGACGTCATCGGCCACGAACTGACCCACGGCGTCACGCAGTACAGCGCCAATCTGGCCTACTTCGGCCAGTCCGGCGCCCTCAACGAGTCGGTCTCCGACGTCTTCGGCTCCCTGATCAAGCAGTACGCCCTCGGCCAGACCGTCGCCGAGGCCGACTGGCTGATCGGCGCCGGGCTGCTCGCCCCGCGCGTCACCGGCACCGCCCTGCGCTCCCTGAAGGCGCCGGGCACGGCCTACGACGACGACGTCCTCGGCAAGGACCCGCAGCCGGCGACCATGGACGGCTACGTCCACACCGGCAGCGACAACGGCGGCGTCCACATCAACTCCGGCATCCCCAACCACGCCTTCTACCTGGTGGCCAACGCGCTGGGCGGCCACGCCTGGGAGCGCGCCGGGCAGATCTGGTACGACGTGCTCACCGGCGGCGAGCTGCAGGAGGACGCCCTGTTCACCGACTTCGCCTCGCTCACGGTCAAGGCCGCCCGCGCCCGCTACGGCGACGGGGAGGAGTCGGACGCGGTGGGCAAGGCGTGGGAGCAGGTCGGGGTGCGCGCGCTGTAGGGCCACGCCGGATGCCGTACAGCCCGTACCGGGTAGTGCCGCACCGGATGCCGTACAGCCCGTACCGGGTGGTCCAGGTAGTGCCGCACCGGATCCCGTACTAGACAGGCCTCATGCGCATTCGAGTGAAACGCACGGGCGGGTTCGCGGGCATCGAGCGCCGCGCCGAGGTGGACACCGCGGGGCGGGCCGACGCCGCCGAGTGGCAGGCGCTGGCCGAGCGGGCGGTGGCCGCCGGCCGGCGCCTGCCGCCCGCCGGGGTGCCCGACGGCTTCTCCTACGAGATCACGGTCGACGGGCGGACGGTGTACTGCGCCGACCCGCGGCTGACGGACGAGCAGCGGGAGCTGGTGTCACGCGTGCTCAAGGAGGGCGCGTAAGGGGCGCACGGAGGATGCATGAGGGGCGCGCGGGGAGGCCGCACCGCGCCTTGACGCACGGGCGTTGACTTCCGTTACCGCAGGTAAGGATGATCCGGCGCATGGCGACGCACCCGATCCCTCCCTTCCCGCCCGGCTTCCTGTGGGGCGTGTCCACCTCGGCCCACCAGATCGAGGGCGCGGCCGACGAACGCGAGCCGTCGGTGTGGGACGCGTTCACGGCCGAACCGGGACGGGTGAAGGACGGCTCCACGGCCGCGGTGGCCTGCGACCACTACCACCGCTACCAGGAGGACGTGGCCCTCCTGTCCGACCTGGGCGTGGACGCGTACCGCTTCTCCGTCTCCTGGCCACGGGTGGACTCCCCCGGCGGCCTGGACTTCTACGACCGCCTGGTGGACGAGCTGTGCGCGGTCGGCGTCCGCCCGGTGCCGACCCTGTTCCACTGGGATCTGCCGCTGGCGCTGCAGGAGGCGGGCGGCTGGCTGGAGCGGGACACGGCCTTCCGGTTCGCGGAGTACGCGGCCCGGGTCGCCGCACGCCTCCGCGACCGCGTCACCCAGTGGATCACCCTGAACGAACCGGCCGAGCACACCCTCCTCGGCCACGCCCTCGGCGTCCACGCCCCCGGCCGCCGCCTGCTCTTCGACGCCCTCCCGGTCGCCCACCACCAACTGCTCGCCCACGGCCTGGCCGTACGGGCCCTGCGCGCGGCCGGGGTCACGGACATCGGCATCGCCAACTCGCACGGCCCGACCTGGCCGGCCTCCCGCGAGAGCGCGGACGTGGCGGCGGCGGACCTGTACGACCTGTTGCTGAACAGGCTGTTCGCCGAACCGCTGCTCCTGGGCGAATACCCCGACGGGCTGGGCGAGTTCATGCCCGAAGACGCCGGGGCGGACCTCGAGGTCATCGCCGAGCCCCTCGACTGGTACGGCATCAACTACTACGCCCCGACACGCGTGGGCGCCCCGCTGGGCCGGGACGACGCGTTCGCCGGCGTCCCGATCCCCGCCGAACTCCCCTTCTCCCTACGGGAGATCGAGGGCCGTCCGGTGACGGACTCCGGCTGGCCCGTGGTCCCGGAGGGGCTGACGGACCTGCTGACCGCCTTCCGCGACCGCTACGGCGACCGCCTCCCGCCGGTCGTGATCACGGAGAACGGCTGCAGCTACGAGGGCGTGGACGACCGGGAGCGGATCGCCTACCTGGACGCGCACATCCGCGCCCTGCACCGCGCGATCGAGGCGGGCGTGGACGTGCGCGGCTACTTCATCTGGTCGCTGCTGGACAACTTCGAGTGGGCCGAGGGCTTCGCCCGCCGCTTCGGCCTGGTCCACGTCGACTTCCGCACCCTGCGGCGCACACCGAAGGCGTCGTACCGGTGGCTGCGGGAGGTGCTGCGGGAGCAGCGGGAGGGGCGCCAGGGGGCGGCGGGGCCCGAGACCGACTCGGCCGGAGACCTGTAGCCCCGGGCCTGTAGCCCCGGGGGCGGAACCCCGCCGGAGTCCGGGGCGTAGGCGGGGCCGCCCGCCGAGGCGGAGGCGGAGGCGGAGCCCCGCAGAGCGTCCGAGCGTCCGCCTTCCAGCCGACCGGGACGGGCGGGCGGGCGCCCTTCGCTCAGAAGCCCAGCCGGCGGAGCTGCTTGGGGTCCCGCTGCCAGTCCTTGGCCACCTTCACGTGCAGGTCCAGGTACACCGGCGTGCCCAGCAGCGCCTCGATCTGCTTGCGGGACTTGATGCCGACCTCCTTCAGCCGCTGCCCCTTCGGCCCGATCACGATGCCCTTCTGGCTCGGCCGCTCGATGAAGACGTTGGCGTGGATGTCGAGCAGCGGGCGGTCCGCGGGCCGCCCCTCGCGCGGCCGCATCTCCTCGACCACCACGGCGATGGAGTGCGGCAGCTCGTCCCGCACCCCTTCCAGCGCCGCCTCCCGGATCAGCTCGGCGACCATGACCTGCTCGGGCTCGTCGGTGAGGTCCCCCTCGGGGTACAGCGGCGGCCCTTCCGGCAGCAGCGGCACCAGCAGGTCGGCCAGCAGCTCCACCTGCTTTCCGGCGACCGCCGACACCGGCACGATCTCGGCCCACTCGATCCCGAGCTCCTTGCCGAGCTGGTCGACCGCGATGAGCTGCTCGGCGAGCGTCTTGGGGTCGACCAGGTCCGTCTTGGTGACGACGGCGACCTTGGGCGTCTTCCTGATCCCGGCGAGCTCCTTGGCGATGAACCGGTCCCCGGGCCCGATCCGCTGGTCGGCGGGCAGGCAGAAGCCGATCACGTCCACCTCGGCCCACGTCGTGCGCACGACGTCGTTCAGCCGCTCCCCGAGCAGCGTGCGCGGCTTGTGCAGCCCGGGGGTGTCCACGAGGACGAGCTGCGCGTCCGGCCGGTGGACGATCCCCCGCACGGTGTGCCGGGTGGTCTGCGGCCGGTTGGAGGTGATCGCCACCTTCTGCCCGACGAGAGCGTTCGTGAGAGTGGACTTGCCCGCGTTGGGCCGGCCCACGAAACAGGCGAAGCCGGCCCGGTGGACACCCTCCGCCGACCGCTCGGATGACTGTGTACGAACGCTCATGGCGCCCATTCTCCCCGATCCACGACCCCCCACCGCACCACGCACCCGCCCGCACCGCGCCCCGCACCCCCGACGGGGCCCCCGTCGCCACGCCCGCGCCCCCGGCGGGACCTCCATCGGCGGGCCCTCCGTCACCACGCCGACGCTCCGGCGGTGAGGTCCCGGAAACCCCGTCGCAACACGAAACGTCACGGAAACACAGCCGTACGCGATCGGAAACGCGCTCCGGTGACCCTCGGACCAGCCCCCGCACCGTTGGAGTGAGCGTGACTGTGACCGTGACCACGACGGCGTCGACGACCCTGGCCGCAGCGCATGTGAACACCGGCGACACCGCCTGGCTGCTCGCCTCGACCGCCCTGGTCCTGCTGATGACCCCGGGACTGGCCCTCTTCTACGGCGGCATGGTCCGCACCAAGAGCGTCCTGAACATGCTCATGATGAGCCTGGTGTCGATCGCGCTGGTCACGGTGGTCTGGCTGGCCTGCGGCTACGCACTGGCCTTCGGCGACGACGCGTTCGGCGGCCTCGTCGGCGACCTCCGCCACGCCGGCCTGGCGGGCCTGACCCCCGACAGCGTCCGGGGCACGGTGCCCACGCTGCTGTTCGCCACCTTCCAGCTCACCTTCGCGATCATCACGGCGGCGCTGATCAGCGGCGCGATCGCGGACCGCGCGAAGTTCTCCGCGTGGCTGGTGTTCGTCCCCGTGTGGACGCTGCTGGTGTACGTCCCGGTCACCCACTGGGTGTGGGGCCCGGGCGGCTGGATCCAGCACGACCTTCGCGCGCTGGACTTCGCGGGCGGCCTCCCCGTCGAGATCACCTCCGGCGCCTCGGGACTGGCGCTCTGCCTGGTCCTGGGCCCGCGCCTGGGCTTCAAACGGGACGCGATGCGCCCGCACAACCTGCCGATGGTGGTGCTCGGCGCGGGCCTGCTGTGGTTCGGCTGGTTCGGCTTCAACGCCGGTTCCGCGCTCGGTGCCGACGGCCTGGCCGCGGCCGCCTTCCTCAACACCCTCGCGGCCGGCTGCACCGGCCTGCTCGGCTGGCTCCTCGTCGAGCAGAAGCGCGACGGCCACCCCACCACCCTGGGCGCCGTCTCCGGCGCGGTCGCCGGCCTCGTCGCCGTCACCCCGTCCTGCGGCGTGGTCTCCCTGCTCGGCGCCCTCGTGGTGGGCCTGGCCGCGGGCGTCGTCTGCTCCTACGCCGTCGGCTGGAAATTCCGGCTCGGCTACGACGACTCGCTCGACGTCGTCGGCGTCCACCTGGTCGGCGGCGTGATCGGCACCCTCCTCATCGGCCTGTTCGCGGTGCGGGAGATGACCGGCGGCGCGCAGGGCCTGCTCTACGGCGGCGGGCTCGCGCCGCTGGGCCGGCAACTGCTGGCGGTCGTGGCCGTGGCGGCGTACGCGTTCGCGGCGACGTACGGCCTCGGCAAGCTGCTCGACAGGGTGCTGGGCCTGCGCGCGAGCGAGGAGCAGGAGCACACCGGCCTGGACCTTACGGTGCACGCGGAGACGGCCTACGATCACGGAGTCCTGGGCCACGGCGCCCCGGTCTCCTCCACCGTCGTCCCCACCGCCACCGCACAGAAGGTCAGGCCGCAGGCATGAAGCTCATCACCGCCATCGTCAAGCCCCATCGCCTCGACGCGGTCAAGACGGCCCTGCAGGAACTCGGCGTGCACGGGCTGACCGTGACCGAGGCCAGCGGCTACGGCCGTCAGCGCGGCCACACCGAGGTGTACCGCGGGGCCGAGTACCGGGTCGACCTGGTGCCGAAGGTGCGGATCGAGGTCGTCGTGGAGGACGCGGACGCCGACGCGGTCATCGACGCGGTCGTGAAGGCCGCCCAGACCGGCAGGATCGGCGACGGCAAGGTGTGGGCGCTGCCGGTCGAGACGGTCGTCCGCGTCCGCACGGGCGAGCGCGGGCCGGACGCCCTGTAGCACCGGCCCGCCGGGCACCCGGCCCGAAGGACACCACCGGGCACCCGGGCCGAAGGGCAAAGTGGGCACCCGGCCCGAAGAACACCGCCGGGCACCCGGCCCGGAAACGTCAGCCCGCGGTCGCCGTCAGCCGGACCGACCCGTCGGGCGCGGCCAGCAGCACCGGCGTCCCGGGCCCGCCCAAGTCGCGCACGGCGGCCCGGTCCTCCTCCGTGAGGGACTCGGCCTCACTGACCACCGCCGCCGCCTCCAGCGACTTCGCCCCGGACGCGACCGCCATCGCCACGGCCGTCCGCAAGGCGCTGAGCTGCAGCGAGTCGAGCGCGACGGTGCCGGCGACGTACGTCCGGCCGGTCTCGTCGCGCACCGCGGCGCCCTCCGGAACGCCGTTGCGGGCCCGGGCCGAGCGGGCCAGGGTGACGATCTTGCGGTCCTCGGGATCGAGCGCGTTGCTGTCTGCCATGCCCCGAGCATACGGACCCGCCGCCGACGGCGGCCGGCTCACCCGGCCACCGGGTACATCGCCCCGCGCCGCCCCTCCGGGGAAGCCGGCCACTCCAGCTTGGCGGCGGTGTTCGCCTCCTCCAGCGGGGTGTGCAGCACGATCGTCGGATCGGGCCGGGCCGGCACCTTCACCGCCGTGGCCTCCACCACCAGCAACCCGGCCGGCGGGTGGTCGAGCTCCTTGCGGATCTGCCCGGCGTCCTCGATGTCGCGCCGCTCCCCCAGCTCAGGGACATGCGCCAGGTGTGCGGGGGAAGAGGGAACGCCGTCGGCTTGCGGCGGGGCGTCAGTCGCAGGTCCGGAGCGCGGCGACGAGTTGCCGTGCTTCCTTCGCGCCGCGTCGCATGAGGACGGCGGCCACGGTGTGCAGCTCGTTCCACGAGTGGGGGCGTCCGATGTCGGCAGCATCGGGTACCACGGTCAGCGCGACGGAGGCGGCCTGCGACGCCTCGCCGGCCTCGGCCAGGGCGTGCGCCAGGCATGCCCGGTACCACGTCTTGTCACGGCGATAATCGTCGGGCAACTCGGCCAATCCGACGGTGAGATGGGCGATGGCCGCCTTCCAGTCGCGCAGATGCAGCGCGGCCATGCCTCGCTGCAGGGTGAACCACGTCTCGCCGTAGAAGTACATCCACGGCGGTTCATCCTCCGGATGCCGCGCCGCGCGGCCGATGAGTTCCTGCGCCTCGTCCAGCAGCCGCTCGGCTCGTCGGCGTCGCCGTTGAGCGCGTGCCCTCGGGCGGCCATCTGCGCGGCCATGCCCTGAACCCCGAGCGACGTTCCCGGTGCCGACCGACGGGCGGCCTCCGCCAGTCGTACACACCGGTCTCCGCGACCACCGGACCACGCCATGTGCGCCTTCATGCTGAGCGTCGTGGCCGCCATGTTGGCGTCACCGGCCTCCAACGCCCACTCGTGGCTGCGGTCGTACCAGGCGAGAGCGGCGGCGGTCTGCCCTTGGTCCTGCGCCATCCACGCCAGGAACTGCGCGTGTTCGGACGCCAGACGCACCACCCGATCCGCCAACGGGCCTCGCGCGCTGCCGTACAGGTCCACCACGGTCCGGAGCTGCTGCCGCATCAAGCCCACCAGCGGCCGTGACCCGATCTCGTCCTCGGCGCGGCGGTGTTCCGCCAGCAGCCGGTCGAACCAGTCGAGCGTGGCGGCGTCCACCCGGTGCTCGCCGTCGACCACGCTCGTCACCCGCGCCGGCAGATCATCGTCCGGTCCCGGACCGGGTACGGCGAGCGCGGGCACCGGCGAGTCGGCGCGCGGCTGGTCGGTGACCAGGAGGTGCGCCGGGATGTGAAGCCCGTCCACGATGCGTTGCCGCACCTCGACCGAGGTGACATGCCGTCGACCGCGCTCAATGGTGGACACCTCGGGCTGGACGAGGCCGACGCGTTCACCGAGCTTCGTCCGGCTCAGTCCGGTGAGCTGCCGGTAGGCGCGAAAGACGGCACCCCAGTCCTCGGCGGCGACCGCCGACACCAACTGCGGATGGGACCACAAGTCCGCGCGGATTTCCCCCATACGTCAAATATAGGGCGCATCCATAGGGCCTTGGCATGGCTTTGAGCAGGGAGGGACGCGAGGGTCTTCGTGAAAGGCCCCCCGCGACCGCGCGCCCGGCCCGGGGGTGTGGTCACCAACCTGGCTTGGAGGTTGACGACATGCTCCACCTTGCAGCGCGGCTGCTTCGTCCGCTGCTGCGGTTCCGCTTCCTCCGGCGGGCCGCCATCGGACAACGGAAGCGGACCCGTCCCCGGCAACGCTCCCGGCACCCTGCCGCCCGCGCATGCCTGCGTTGGACGGCGAAGCCATCGGGATCGTCCGGCCGTACGTCCTCGCCCACGAACGCCACGTGGCACACGAACGCCGGCAGCGCCGGCAGCGCCGCCGTGCCGGGCTGGTCCTGGCGCCACAGGGCATCGCCCTGCCGGAAGTGGTCGCGTGAGCCGCCCCCGCCTGCTGCCCTGGTCCGAGGACGGCAAGCCCGCCTACCTCCACACCGACGACCCGCACAGCGTCCTCTCACAGCTCGCCGACCAGATGGAAGAAACCCAGCTCAGCGTCGGCGACGACGTCCTCGAGGGCGCCCGCGACGTGCTGAACGACCCGGAAGCCGGCGCACCGGAGCTGCGCTTCGCGGCGACACGGCTGAGCGAGTGCCTGTGCGACGCGCTGCGGGTCGCCAGATCCCGCGGCACCCGCCTGGAGGACTACGAGGACCGGGCGGACGAGCACGAGGACGAGCACGAGGACGAGTACGGGGACGAGGACGAGGAAGCCGACGGCGACACCACGGCACAGGAGAACGACGCGTGACCCGCACGATCCTGGCCCTGGACGCGGCGGTCCGGCGGTCGTCCTGGCCGCGGCGGCCCTGGTCGCCGCGGGCCTGCGCACCGGGCGGCGGACCGGGTCAGGGGCGGTCGAGGCGGAGGCGTTCGGCGCGCGGTAGGCCGGCCACGACCAGGTCGTAGGAGTCCTCCACGAGTTCCCGGACCAGGCGGTCCGGGAGCCCGCCGTCGACGGTGACGGTGTTCCAGTGCCGCTTGTTCATGTGGTACCCGGGGACGATCAGGTCCGGGTGCTGCGCGCGCAGCCGGACCGCGTCCTCCGGGTCGCACTTGAGGGTGACCCTCAGGGGCCGCGCGTGCAGGTCGGACAGGGCGAACAGGCGGCCGCAGACCTTGAAGACGGAGATCTCCGGCCGGAACGGGAAGTCCTCCACGGCGGCGGCGAAGGACAGGCACAGCGCGCGCAGCTCCGGCGGCGTCATTCGCGCTCCGCCCCCTTCTCGGCCGCCACGGCGCCCGCGCCGCCCGGCTCCTCCCGCTCCGGCTCCCGCGGCGGCTCGACCGGCTCCACCAGCACCGTGACGATCTTGTTGCGGCGGCCGGCGGCGGCCTCGGCGGTCAGCCGCAGCCGGCGCTCGTCGGGCAGTTCGACGACGGCGGAGGCGCCGGCGATCGGGACCCGGCCGAGGGCCTTGGCGAGCAGGCCGCCGACGGTCTCGACGTCCTCGTCGTCGTAGGCCTCCAGCCCGTACAGCTCGCCCAGGTCCCCGGTGCCGAGCCGGGCGGTGACCCGGTAGCGGCCCTCGCCGAGCTCCTCCACGGGCGGCAGCTCGCGGTCGTACTCGTCGGTGATCTCACCGACGATCTCCTCGAGGATGTCCTCGATGGTGACGATGCCGGCGGTGCCGCCGTACTCGTCGATGACGACGGCGACGTGGTTGCGCTCCTTCTGCATCTCGCGCAGCAGGTCGCCGGCGTTCTTGGTGTCGGGCACGAAGAACGCCGGGCGCATCACCGTGGAGACCGGCTCGCTCTCCGCGTCCCGGTTGATGTGGGTGCGGCGCGCCAGGTCCTTCAGGTACACGATGCCGACGACGTCGTCCTCGCTCTCCCCGGTGACCGGGATACGGGAGAAACCGGAGCGCAGGGCCAGGGTGAGGGCCTGGCGGATGGTCTTGAACCGCTCGATGGTCACCAGGTCGGTGCGCGGCACCATCACCTCGCGCACCAGGGTGTCGCCGAGTTCGAAGACGGAGTGCACCATGCGGCGCTCCTCGTCCTCGATCAGCGACTCCTTCTCGGCCAGGTCGACCAGGGCGCGCAGCTCCGCCTCGGAGGCGAACGGGCCGCGCGGGAAGCCCTTGCCGGGGGTCAGCGCGTTGCCGATGAGGATCAGCAGCGACGGGATCGGGCCCATGATCCGCGCCAGCGGCACCAGCACGTACGCCGCCGCGGTCGCCGTGTTCAGCGGGTGCTGGCGGCCGATGGTGCGCGGGGAGACGCCGACGGCGACGTACGACACCAGCACCATGATCCCGATGGCGATGAGCAGGGCCTCGGCGGTGCCGGGGAACTCCTGCAGGCACGCGTACGTGATCATGGCGGCCGCGGCCATCTCGCAGGCGACGCGCACCAGCAGGGCCACGTTCAGGTAGCGGGTCGGGTCGGCGGCCACCCGGGCGAGCCGGGCGCTGCCGCGGCGGCCGGATCTGACGGCCTCCTCGGCGCGGAAGCTGGAGACGCGGGCCAGGCCCGCCTCCGCGCAGGCGGCGAGCCAGGCGACGACGACCAGGGCGATCGCGCCGGTCACGATCTGCGGGCTCATGACACGGTCGGGGCCGGGGAGGGCCCCTCCATACCCCTCTCCGCGCGCCAGCCGTCCACGATGGCGGCCTGCAGGCCGAACATCTCGGCCCTCTCGTCCGGTTCCTCGTGGTCGTAGCCGAGCAGGTGCAGCACACCGTGGACGGTGAGCAGTTGCAGCTCCTCGTCCATGGTGTGCTGCGTCGGCGCCTCGGCACCTTGCTTGGCGGCGACCTCCGGGCACAGCACGATGTCGCCGAGCAGGCCCTGCGGGGGCTCGTCGTCGTCCTTCGACGGCGGCCGCAGCTCGTCCATCGGGAAGGACATGACATCGGTGGGCCCGGGCAGGTCCATCCACTGCCGGTGGAGCTGCTCCATCGCCGCGGCGTCCACGAGGATCACCGAGAGCTCGGACAACGGGTGGATGCGCATCCGCGCGAGCGCGTAGCGGGCGATGTCGAGGATCGCCTGCTCGTCGACCTCGGTGCCGGACTCGTTGTTGACGTCGATCGACATGGGCTGTGCTCGTCTACTTCCCCTTGTGCCCGGCCCTGTCCCGGCCGCTCCTGGGCGCGCCGTTGTGGGTGCCGTGCTTGCTGTCGTACTTCTCGTACGCGTCGACGATACGGCCCACCAGCTTGTGCCGTACGACGTCGTGGGACGACAGCCGGGCGAAGTGGACGTCCTCGACCCCCTCCAGGATCTCCTGCACCTGCCGCAGCCCGGACTTCTGCCCGTCGGGCAGGTCGACCTGCGTCACGTCACCCGTGATCACGATCTTGGAGTCGAACCCGAGCCGGGTGAGGAACATCTTCATCTGCTCCGGGCTCGTGTTCTGCGCCTCGTCGAGGATGATGAAGGCGTCGTTGAGGGTGTTGTGCGTCAGCAGGTAGTCCTGCGTGACGTACAGCGAGTCCTCGGCCGCCACCTGGATGCAGACGCACTCCTCCCGGCCCGCGGGCTCGATGCTGTCGATGAATCGCATCGGGCGCCCGCCGCCTCCGGCCGCGTGGTACTTGTCGCGCTTGCGGGGGAGGCGGAAGGGCTCGACGCCCTCGGGCAGGCGGATGTCGACGATGTGGGCGTCGCGCCGGTGGGCGACCTCCCGCCCGTTGGCCCATCCCGGCCTGCGCCCCTCGGTGGCACGGCGCCGGGTGTAGGCGACCCCGCCCAGCGACCGGACCAGCGCGATCACGTCGTCGCGCAGCAGGATCGACGTCGTCGTGTACTGGATGCGGCAGGTGCGGTCCTTCTGCGTGACCGGGCCGCCGTCGGAGTCCAGGAGGCCCTGCAGGACCGCCAGCCGCACCTCCGCCGAGTTGTTCAGGTACGCGTCGGGGATGAACTTGCTGCACGACCGGGTGCCCAGCAGATCCAGCTCACGCAGGCTCCGTGTCACCGGGTTCTCCAGGGTGACCACATCCCCGGGAGACTTGACCCGGTTCAGGATGTAGTCCGGCCCGCCGCGGTGCCGCAGGGTGATCCCGGGAAGGGCCGACTCCAGCGCCACCGCCAGCTCGGGGTCCTCCGTCGCGAACGACGGGGTGGTGGACCCGGTCAGGCAGCCGTCACCGAGCAGCAGCCCCAGGGCGTAGGGGTCCATGGGGACCGGACGCTCCGGCATCTGCACCGGCGCCGTCAGCAACGGCAGCTCGTACCGGCGGTAGTGCGCCGCCCGCAGGTTGCCGATCATCTCCTGGGTTTCCAGGACCCGCCACGGCTTGTCGCGGCGCTTGTCGTCGCGCGTCCGGACCGTCCACAGGTGCTCGCCGCAGCACAGCGTCCAGGAGCCGTCCTGGGCGGTGACGCGGTAGACGTCCTTCTCACCCTGCGGGTACACGCCGAGGACCGGGGTCGGCTCACCGTTGGAGCCGATGACCAGGTCGCCGACCCGCAGGTGGCCGATGGGGCGCCAGCCATCCGGTGTCAGGACGTTGGTGAAGACCGGCTGGGCCCTTCCGCGCATGTACGCCAGCGGTGCCACCTCGATCGTGCCCGCTGCCATCAGGCGCGGGATCGAGTCGGGGTCGAGCATGTCGTGCAGCGCGTCGTACAGGGGGCGCAGGTAGGGGTCGATCTTCTCGTAGAGGGTGCCGGGGAGGAAGCCGAGGCGTTCGCCGGCCTCGACCGCGGGGCGGGTGAGGATGATGCGGTTGACCTGCTTGGACTGGAGGGCCTGGACGGCCTTGGCCATGGCCAGGTAGGTCTTGCCGGTGCCCGCGGGGCCGATGCCGAAGACGATCGTGTGCTGGTCGATGGCGTCGACGTAGCGCTTCTGGTTCAGCGTCTTGGGGCGGATGGTGCGGCCGCGCGAGGACAGGATGTTCTGGGTCAGCACCTGGGCCGGGGTCTCGTGCCCGTCGCCGCTGCCGCCGGCGCGGAGCATGGCGATGGAGCGCTCCACCGCGTCCTCGGTCATGGGCTGCCCGGTGCGGAGCACGAGCATCATCTCGGCGAAGAGGCGCTCGACGAGAGCGACCTCGATCTCGTCGCCGACGACGCTGATCTCGTTGCCCCGGACGTGGATGTCGACCTTCGGGAAGGCCTTCTCGATCACACGCAGAAGGGAGTCGCCGGATCCCAGCACGGTCACCATGGGGTGCTGGGCGGGGACGGTGACCTGTGCGCGCGCCTGCCCCTGCGCGGGCGTCTGGGCTGTGGGTGTCTGAGTCATGGGCCGGCTCTGTGGCCTGCACGTCCTCCTCGATACGACTCGCCTGCCCGGTGGGCGGCCTGGCGGTTTCCAGGGTACGCCGGTGCGCTGACAAGCCCGTAGGACTTTTCGTACGACCGGCTGATCTCCCTGGACCGCTCAGGCGGATCTGCGGAACCCGATCGTCGGCACCGCCCGGCGCCGGGGCCACGGGCCGGCCTGCTCCTCGGCGGGCAGCAGCCGCTCCAGGAAGGCGTACCGCCGCAGGGCCGCCGGGTCCTGCCCGGCCACCGACTGCACCCGGCGCCACCAGGCGGCGATCTCCGACCAGCCGGGTGCGGAGAGGGAGCCGCCGAACTCCTGCACGGACAGGGCGGCGGTCAGGCCGGCGAAGGCGAGGCGGTCGGCGAGCGGCCAGCCGGCGAGCGTGCCGGTGACGAACCCGGCGACGAACACGTCCCCGGCGCCGGTCGGGTCGAGCGCCTCGACGGCGATGGCGGGGACCTCGGCGGTCTCGCCGGTGCGCCGGTCGACGGCGTAGGCGCCCTGTGCGCCCAGGGTGACGACGGCGAGCGGGACGTGCTCGGTGAGGGCGTGGGCGGCGGCGCGCGGGCAGTCGGTGCCGGTGTAGCGCATGGCCTCCTCGGCGTTGGGCAGGAACGCCTCGCAGTGCCTCAGGTCGGTCAGGCCGGCCAGGTCCCAGGCGCCGGTGTCGTCCCAGCCGACGTCGCCGAAGATGCGGGTGCCCCGGGCGGCGGCCTGGGCGATCCAGGGGGCGGGGCGGCCGGGGGTGAGGGAGGCGATGGCGGCCCGGGCGCGGGGCGGGCAGTCGGGCGCGGGTTCCTCGGGGGGCGGCTCGTGGCCGTGGGAGACCATGGTGCGTTCGCCCTCGTAGGCCATGGAGACGGTGACCGGGGAGTGCCAGCCGGGCACGGTGCGGGAGGGGGTGAGGTCGATGCCCTCGCCGTGTTCGAGGGCGTCCCAGCAGTATTCGCCGTAGTGGTCGTCGCCGAACGCGGCGGCGAGGCAGGTGCGCAGGCCGAGGCGGGCGAGCGCGGTGGCCATGTTGGCGACGCCGCCGGGGCTGGAGCCCATGCCGCGGGCCCAGGACTCGGTGCCGCGCACGGGGGCGCAGTCCAGGCCGGTGAAGATGATGTCGAGGAAGACGGTGCCCGTGAGGTAGACGTCCCAGGGCGGGTCGCCGGGGGTGCGCAGGCCGGCGAGGGGGTCGACCTGGGAGTGGGTGTGGTGTCCCACTGCGGAGGGCGGCGCGTCCGCCGCGGCCTGCGGGGCGGCTGCGGCGGCGCGGGCGGTGGGGTTCGGTCCGGTGTCCCTTCCGTTGGACGCTGTCACGGTTGTGCTCCCTGACGTGGTGCCGATCAGGCCAGTGTGCACCACGCCGGGGCGGCCGGAGGCGGCCGTGCGCCCGCGGCGGCGGCTACCAGCGGGGCATCGCCGGTGTCGTCCAGCCGGGTACGGCGGCCCGCAGGGCGGCGGCGTCGTCGCGGTCCCGGTGGCGGCCGTCGTCGTCGGCCCAGCGGCGGTGCAGGAAGGCCAGCCGGTCGCGGTCGAGTCGTACGCCGAGGCCGGGGGCGTCGGAGACGGCGACCTTCCCGTCGGTGAGGGCGACGCGTTCGGTGAGGACGTCCTCGGACTGCCAGGGGTAGTGCGTGTCGCAGGCGTGGTGGAGGTGGGGCACGGTGGCGGCGACGTGGGTCATGGCGGCGAGGCTGATGCCGAGGTGGGTGTTGGAGTGCATGGACAGCCCGACGCCGAAGGCGGCGCAGACCGCGGCGAGGTGCTGGGTGCGGCGCAGCCCGCCCCAGTAGTGGTGGTCGGAGAGCACCACCTGCACGGCGCCGCGGGTGAAGGCTTCCTCGATCTCGCCGAAGGTCGTCACGCACATGTTGGTGGCCAGCGGCACTCCGGTGCGGGCGGCGACCTCGGCCATGGCCGGGGTGCCGAGCGCGGGGTCCTCGAGGTACTCCAGCACCTCGCGCAGTTCCTCGGCGACCTTGACGGACGTCTCCACCGACCAGGCGCCGTTGGGGTCGAGGCGCAGCGGGCGGCCGGGGAACGCCTCGGCGAGGGCGCGTACGGCGGCGATCTCCTCGTCGGGCGGGAAGACGCCGCCCTTGAGCTTGTAGGAGGTGAACCCGTACCGCTCGGTCAGGCGCCGGGCCTGGGCCACGACGCCGGCCGGGTCGAGGGCGGCGCCCCAGTCGTCGGGTTCGGCGGGCACGCCCTCGGGGTGGGCGGCCCACTTGTAGAACAGGTAGGCGCTGTAGTCGACGGTGTCGCGGACCTTGCCGCCGAGCAGCGCGTGCACGGGCAGGCCGAGCGCCTGGCCGAGGGCGTCGAGGCAGGCCACCTCGAACGCCGAGACGACCGACAGCCGCAGCTTGTCCGCGGTCTGCACGCCGCGCAGTCCGCCCACGTCGACCCGCTCGGCGACGTGGGAGCGGTCGACGGCGATCCGTTCGGCGGCGGTGAACAGCCCGTTCAGGTCGCCGATCTGATGGCCTGTCAGGTTTTCGGCGAGGGGGCGGGCGAGCTCCAGGTACTTGGTGTCGCCGTACGTCTCGCCCAGGCCCGTGACCCCGCCCCGCGTGACCACTTCCACGATCAGCCGGGGGGTGTACGGCTGGTGGACGCCCTGGGTGTTCAGCAGCGGCGGGTCGGCGACGAGGACCGGGGTGAGCCGCACCTCGGCGATGGACAGGTCACGGGAGGGGGTGACGGTCACGGGCGTCCTCATCTCCGTACACGGACATCATTCAGGTATGTAAATGCAGGCTAGATACGCGAACAGATGTCCGTCAACGGTGCGTCCGGCCCGCCCGGCCCGCCCGGCCCGCCGGTCCGTTTCCCGTGGCGCCGCCGGGTGCCGGGCGCGCGGCGCCACGGGGAACGGCCCCCTGGGGAACAGCCTCCGAAGGAACGGCCCTGCGGAAAACGGCCCTACGGGAACACGTACGCCTCCACCTCGGCGAGGTAGCGCGCCCGGCGCTCCTCGTCGTGGTCGAGGAAGGCGGCGAGGAAGGAGTTGCGGGCCAGCTCGCGCAGCCGGTCCTCGGTGAGGCCGAGGGTGTCGCGCACCGCGTCGAAGGTGTCGCCGACGTAACCGCCGAAGTAGGCCGGGTCGTCGGAGTTGACGGTGCACAGCAGGCCGGCGTCGAGCAGGGCGGGCAGGGGGTGGTCGGCGAGGGTGTCGACGGCGCGCAGGCGGACGTTGGACAGCGGGCACAGGGTCAGCGGGATCCGCTCGCGCGCCAGCCGCGCCACCAGCTCCGGGTCCTCCAGACAGCGCAGACCGTGGTCGACGCGCTCCACGCCGAGCACGTCCAGGGCCTGGCGGATGTACTCCGGCGGCCCCTCCTCCCCGGCGTGCGCCACGCGGCGCAGACCCAGGGCGGCCGCGGCCTCGTACACCTCGCGGAACTTCGCCGGCGGGTGGCCGGCCTCGGCCGAGTCCAGGCCGACGCCGGCGATCCGGTCCAGGTAGGGTTCGGCGGCGCGCAGTGTCTCCAGCGCGGACTCGGCGGACTCGTCGCGCAGGAAGCACATGATCAGCCGGGTGGAGACGCCGTGGCTGTCCTCGCCGCGGCCCAGCGCCCGCCACAGCCCCTCCACGACCGTGCCGAGCGCCACGCCCCGCCGGGTGTGGGCCTGCGGGTCGAAGAAGATCTCCGCGTGGCGCACGCCCTGGGCGGCGGCGCGCGCCAGGTAGGCGTCGGCGAGGTCCTCGAAGTCCCGCTCGGTGCGCAGCACGGCCGTCAGCTCGTAGTACAGGTCCAGGAAGGACTGCAGGTCCTTGAAGTCATAGGCCGCGCGCAGGTCGCCGACGGTCGCGTACGGCAGCGGCACGCCGTTGCGCGCGGCCAGTTCGAACGCCAGCTCCGGCTCGAGAGTGCCTTCGATGTGCAGGTGCAGTTCGGCTTTCGGAAGGGGCATCGCAGCATCGTACGGCCGTGGCGGCGAGGAATCTGAACCCGCGGTTCAGCGGCGCTTGGGCACCGGCACCCGCTGCAGGTCCCGCGCCACGGTCAGCTCGCCCTCGAACCCGGCGGCGCGCGCCTGCCGCTCGAACTCCTCGGGCTGCGCGTAGCGCTGGCTGAAGTGGGTGAGCACCAGGTGCCGCACCCCCGCGTCCCGCGCCGCGCGCGCCGCCTGCCCGGCCGTCAGGTGGCCGAACTCCACGGCGAGCTCCTCGTCCTGGTCGAGGAAGGTCGACTCGATGACGAGCAGGTCGCAGCCCTCGGCGAGCGCGTGCACGCCCTCGCACAGCCGGGTGTCCATGACGAACGCGAACCGCTGGCCGCGCCGCACCTCGCTGACCGCCTCCAGCGGCACGCCGTTCAGGCTGCCCTCGCGCTGCAGCCGGCCCACGTCCGGGCCGGTGATGCCGTGCGCGGCCAGCCGCTCGGGCAGCATGCGGCGGCCGTCGGGCTCGGTGAGGCGGTAGCCGTACGACTCCACGGGGTGCGAGAGGCGGCGCGCCTCCAGCGTGTAGGCGGGCGTGGCCACGAGGACGCCGTCGGCGGCGACCGGGGCCTCGGTGAGCGTGACCGTCTCGCGGTAGGCGGTGGCGTGGCGCAGCCGGTCGAAGAAGCGCTGCCCGGAGCGCGGGTAGTGGGCGGTGACCTCGTGCGGCACCCGGTCCAGGTTGATGCGCTGGATCACCCCGGCCAGGCCGAGGGAGTGGTCGCCGTGGAAGTGGGTGACGCAGATGCGGTGGATGTCGTGGGCGGCGACCCCGGCGCGCAGCATCTGCCGCTGCGTGCCCTCGCCGGGGTCGAACAGGATGCCCTCGCCGTCCCAGCGCAGCAGGTAGCCGTTGTGGTTGCGGTGCCGGGTCGGGACCTGGCTGGCGGTGCCCAGGACCACCAGTTCACGCACGGACACGGCGGCTCACCCGGGCGGCCACTGCAGGCCGCGGCCGCCCAGCACGTGGGCGTGCGCGTGCCAGACGGTCTGGCCGGCGCCGCTGCCGGTGTTGAAGACGATGCGGTAGCTGTCCAGCTTCTCCTCGTCGGCGACGGCCTGGGTCTCGCGCAGGACGTCCGCGGCGAGCGCGGGGTCGGCCGCGGCGAGCGCCGCCGCGTCCCGGTGGTGCGCCCTGGGGATCACCAGGATGTGGGTGGGCGCCTGGGGATTGATGTCCCGGAAGGCGACAGTGGTCTTTGTCTCGCGGACGATGGTGGCGGGGACCTGTCCCGCGACGATCTTGCAGAACAGGCAGTCGTCCTGCGGCTCCCCTGCCATGCGGGCCTCCTTGGGAGTTGATCGAGTACGGGGGCATCGTAGCGAGGGGCGCGTCACCGCGACGCGGGCGGCCTCGGCGGCGTCCTGGCCGGCCGTTCCCGCAGCGCCTCCAGCGCGACCCTGACCGCCTCGTCGAGCTGCACGTCGCGGCCCGCCGCGTGGTCCTGGGGGCGCTGCACGGCCTCCACGTCGGGATCGACGCCGTGGTTCTCCACGCCCCACTCGTAACCCTCCAGCCAGAACGCGTACTTGGGCTGGGTGACGAGGGTGCCGTCGACGAGGCGGTAGCGGCTGTCGATGCCGATGACGCCGCCCCAGGTGCGGGTGCCCACCACCGGTCCGAGCCCCAGCGCCCTGATGGCCGCGTTGACGATGTCGCCGTCGGAGCCGGAGAACTCGTCGGCGACGGCGACGACGGGGCCGCGCGGGGCGTCCAGCGGGTAGCTCTCCGGCCGCATGCCCCGCGGCACGTCCCAGCCCACGATCCGGCGGGCGAGCTTCTCCACCACGAGCTGGGAGGTGTGGCCGCCGCGGTTCTCCCGGACGTCGACGACGAGGCCCTCGCGGGCGACCTCGACGCGCAGGTCACGGTGGATCTGGGCCCAGCCGGGCGCCTGCATGTCGGGCACGTGGAGGTAGCCGAGCCGACCGCCGGACAGCGCGTGGACGTGGGCGCGCCGGCCGGCGACCCAGGCGTGGTAGCGCAGCGGCTCCTCGTCGTCGAGGGGGACGACGACGGCGTGCCGGGTCTCGCCGCCGCCGGCCGGGGAGACGGTCAGCTCGACCGGCCGGCCGGCGGTGCCGACGAGCAGCGGGCCGGGCCCGGCCACCGGGTCGACGGGCCGGCCGTTGACGGCGACGATCCCGTCGCCGGGGCGGATCGCGACGCCGGGCGCGGCGAGCGGGGAGCGGGCGCGCGGGTCGGAGGTCTCGGCGGGCAGGACGCGGTCGACGCGCCAGACGCCGTCCTCGTGGCGGGAGAGGTCGGCGCCGAGCAGGCCCTGGCGCGGGCCGTCGCCGGGGCCGCCGCGCGGGGTGACGTAGGCGTGCGAGGTGCCGAGTTCGCCGTGCACCTCCCACAGCAGGTCGACCAGGTCGTCGTGGGTGGCGACGCGGTCCAGGACGGGCCGGTAGCGCTCCAGGACGCCGTCCCAGTCGACGCCGCCCATGTCGGGGCGCCAGAAGTTGTCCCGCATGACGCGGCCGGTCTCGGCGTACATCTGCCGCCACTCGGCGGCCGGGTCGACCGTCTGGCGGATGCGGCCGAGGTCGACGGTGAGGTGCGTGTCGCCGTCCTCGTCGCCGGCCGCGCGCCGGTCGGCGGGGACGACCTTCAGCCGGTCGTCGGTCCACAGCAGGACGCGTTTGCCGTCGCCGCCGACCTCGAAGTGGTCGACGTCGTCGGCGAGGTGCTCCACGCGCCGCTGGGCGAGGTCGTAGCGCTGCAGCTCGCTGCCCGGGTCCGGGTCGTCGGGCGTGGCGCGGGAGGCGCCCAGGACGCCCCGCACGGGGTGGCGCAGCCACAGCACGCCGTCCTTGGCGGCCCGCAGCCCGGAGTAGCGGGCGGCCTCGACGGGGAACGGCACGATGCGGTCGGCCAGGCCCTCCAGGTCGATGCGGGTGGTGGGGGTGCCCTCGCTGTCGGGGGTCTCGTCCTTGCCGGGCGCCTCGAAGGGGCGGCCGTGCCGCTGCGGGCCGAACGGCGACGGGGTGGTCGCGGCCAGCGGCAGCAGGTAGGGGCGGGAGCCGCCGACGAAGGCGAGGTCGAAGACGTGCTCGTCGTAGACGGGGTCGAAGGACCGCGCCGAGAGGAACGCCAGGTGCTTGCCGTCGAGGGTGAAGGCGGGCGCGTAGTCGCAAAAGCGCAGCGGGGTGGCCTCGGTGACGGTCAGGTCGGCGGTGTTGGCGAGCTTGAGCCGGCGCAGCGGGCGCGGCCCCGGATGGGACCAGGCGAGCCAGCCGGAGTCGGGGGAGAACACCAGGCCGGAGGCGTCGCCGTACTCGCTGCGGTCCAGTTCGCGCACCTCGCCGGTCTCCCGCTCCACGAGCAGCACACGCCCGTCGTGGGAGGCGACGGCGGCCCGGCTGCCGTCGGGCGCCACGGCGAGGCCGAGGACCCGGCCGAGCCGCCCGGCGGCCAGCCGGCGCGGGGCGGTGCCCGGCGCGAGGCCGGTGGCGGGGGCGAACTCCAGGGCGTCGTCGCCCTCGGCGTCGGTCACCCACACCGCCCACTCCTCGCCGTCGGCGCGGAAGGTGCGCGGCAGCCGGGCGCGCACGCCGGGTTCGGCGGCCAGCGCGCGGGCCGGGCCGGCGCGGTGGGTGACCCAGTGGACGGCGCCGCGCACGCACACGGCGCTGCCGCGCGCGGTGTGGTCGGGCGCGGCCGAGCCGAACCAGCGCGCCGCGTCCAGCGGATACGGCCGCAGGTCCACGCGCGGTCCGCCGAGCCGCACCGCCAGCCGGCGCGGCTCGGCGCCGTCCAGGTCGTCCAGGATCCACAGCTCCCCGGCGCTCGCGTACACGACGCGGCGGCCGTCACCGGCCGCGTGCCGGGCGTAGAAACCGTCGAGGGGGGTGTGCCGGCGCAGGTCGGAGCCGTCGGCGAGGGAGGAGTACAGGGCGCCGGTGCCCTCGTGGTCGGAGAGGAACGCGAGCCTCCCCCACTCTCGGCTTCGCTCGAGCGGGGGGACCCCCATCCCCACCCACACCGGGCACTCGAGGTTGCCGTCCAGCTCCTGGTGCAGCCGCTCGAACCCGCCGTCGCCGCCGCGGTCGATCCACAGCTTGCCCGCGGTGCCGCCCCGGTACCGCTTCCAGTGGGCGGCCTCGCGGCCCATCGACGCGGACAGCAGCACGGTGTGCGGGCCGTACGCGACCGCGCCGACCGGGCCGAAGGGCAGCGTCGTGGCCGGTCCGCCGTCGAGCGGGACGGCCCGCGCCCAGCTACGGCGCAGACTGGCCTGCCCGTGCGTGGTCAGGGCCAGGACCCGCCCGTCCGGGGTCCAGCCGCACACCTGGGTCCGGGCGCTGCCCCAGTACGTCAGCCGGGTCGCGGGGCCGCCGTCCACCGGGGCGGCGTACACCTCGGGGGCGCCGTCGCGGGTGGAGGTCCAGGCGATCGTCGTCCCGTCGGGCGAGATGCGCGGGTGGTTCACGGGCACGTGGTCGGCGCTGACCCGCCAGGCCCGGCCGCCGTCCAGCGGCGCGAGCCACACGTCGTCCTCGGCGGTGAAGGCGACCAACTCGCCGTGCAGGTGCGGGAAACGGAGGTATGCGGGCGACGGGGCCGGCGCGGAGGGCTGGGTCACGCGCTCACCCTACGCAGCAACGACCGCCCCGGACAGGGCGCCGGGATCACTTGCCCTCGACCGGCCAGCAGGTCGGGTCGCCCTTGCACCACAGGGTGCGCGTGACGGTGACCGTGACGGTGGGGCCCGGGCCGGTCGGCCGGTAGGTGACGGGCGGGGTGTAGGCGGGGCCGGTGGTCGCGCCGCAGTCGCCGAGGCCGCTGACGTGGAACACCCGCCGGCCGCCCACCTCGGCCGTGAGGTCGCCGCGCACGCACGCCCCCTCCACGGCCCGGGTGACCTTCCCGGTGACGGTGATGTCCCGCCCGTCGTCCGTCTGCCCCCGGCAGTCGACGGAGGCGACGGTGCGCTCGCTCGCCGACGGCGTGGCCGTGCCGCCGCGGTCGCCGTAGGAGGCCGTGCAGTTCAGCCACCGCACGGTGACGTGCTGCCGCTGCAGCTCCTTCGTCGCCGTCTGGTCGGTCGTGTAGGCCACCGACGCCGAGCCGAGCCCGCCCGGGTCGCACGCGGCGACCCCGCCGACGGCGGCCGCGGCGAGCCCCGCCACGGCCAACGCCCGCGGGCCGCGCCCGAGTCGGCGCCGCCGGTCGTGCGCCAGGTGCCGGATCCGCCTCAACGCCCCCATGCGGGGAAGCCTGCCACCGACTCCCCGCGGGCGGTAGAGCGCATACGGTCATGTGCGCGCCGGTGCCCGCGCGCCGCGCCCGCCGGCCGGGCCGCGCGACGGCGGGCGCTTCCGGAGGCGCACGGTGTCTCTTCCGGGTGCTGTTTCCTCCGGGTTCTGTTTCCTCCGGGTCCCGTTTTCTCAGGGGGTGCGGGTTCCCGCCGGGTTCCGTTTCCTCAGGGGTGCGGATTCCCGCCGGGTTCCGTTTCCTCAGGGGTGCGGGTTCCTGCCGGGTTCCGGGTTTCTGCCGGGGTGCGGGCCCCACCGGGTCGAGGTTTCTGCCGGGGTGTCAGGACCAGCGGCCGGTGCGTCCCATCAGCAGCGCCGCCGCCGCGGTGCCGGCCGTCGACGTGCGCAGCACGGTGCGTCCCAGGACGTACGCCCCCGCGCCCGCCTCCTCGAACAGCGCCAGCTCCTCGCGGGCGACGCCGCCCTCCGGGCCGACGACCAGCACGATGTCGCCCTCGGCGGGGAGTGGGGCGGTGGCGAGCGGCCGGCTCTCGTGCGCGAAGTCGGAGTGGAGCACGGCGGCGAAGTCGGCCCGCGCGAGCAGCGCGGCGACCTGACGGGTGCTCGCCAGGTCCGCGACCTCGGGGAAGCGGACGCGGCGGGACTGCTTGCCGGCCTCCCGGGCGGTGGCCCGCCACTTGCCGAGCGCCTTCTGCCCGCGCTCGCCCTTCCACTGGGTGATGCAGCGGGCGGCCTGCCAGGGCACGATGGCGTCGACGCCGACCTCGGTCATGGTCTCCACCGCCAGCTCGCCCCGGTCGCCCTTGGGCAGGGCCTGCACCACGGTGATGCGCGGCGCCGGCGCGGGCTCCTCGGACACCGGGGACATGCGGACGATCAGCCGGTCCCTGCCCTCGGTGCCGACGACCTCGCACGCGGCGTAACGGCCCGCGCCGTCGGTGAGGACGACCGGCTCGCCGGGCTGCAGTCGTTTCACCGCCACCGCGTGCCGGCCCTCGGGGCCGTCGAGGACGTAGTGCCCGCCGTCCCCGGCGCGGAAGTGCTCGACCACGAAGACCGGAGCCGTCACCGCGGGCCCCCCTTTCCGGACGCCCCGGACGCCCCGAACGACCCGGACGTCCTGAACGACCCGGGCGTCCCGGACAACGCGGCCGCGGCGGCGTCGAGTTCGTCCCTCAGCACCTCCACCAGCCGCCCGGCGGGCAGCGCGCGCGCCTGCCGGTGGCCCTGCCCGGCCCACAGGGCCATGCCCTGCGCGTCGCCGGCCTTGGCGGCGGCCTTGCGCAGCGGGGCGGTCAGGTGGTGGACCTCCGGGTAGGCGGCGGGCGCGTACCGGCCGTGCTCGCGCAGGAAGCGGTTGACCAGGGCGCGGGCGGGTCTGCCGGAGAACGCCCGGGTGAGTTCCGTGCGGGCGAACAGGGGGTTGGTCAGGGCCTGTTTGTGCAGCGCGTGCGCCCCGGACTCGGGGGTGGCGAGGAACGCGGTGCCCAGTTGGACGGCGCTCGCGCCGGCGGCGAGCACGGCGGCGATCTGGCTGCCGCGCATGATGCCGCCGGCCGCGACGATCGGGATGCGCACGGTCTCGCGGACCTGGGCGACCAGGCTGAGCAGCCCGAGGCCGGTGCCGTCGTTCTCCGGCAGGTCGCGGTGGGTGCCCTGGTGGCCGCCGGCCTCGACGCCCTGCGCGATCACCGCGTCGGCGCCCGCCCGTTCCACCGCGCGGGCCTCCTCCGGGGTGGTGGCGGTGACCAGGGTGAAGGTGCCGACGCGGTGCAGGGCGTCGACGGCCTCCCGGCTCGGGCAGCCGAAGTGGAAGGAGACCACCGGCACCGGATCGTCCAGCAGGACGGCGAGTTTGGCGTCGAAGCCGTCGTCGCGGCCGCTGTCCGGGTCGCCCAGCTCGGTCTCGTACCAGGTGGCCTCACCGGCGAGCTGGTGGGCGTAGACCTCGACGGCGGCCCGGTCCGCGCACTCCGGCTGCGGCAGGAACACGTTGACGCCGAACGGCCGGTTCGTCAGTCCCCGCAGCTGCTTGATCTCCTGGTACATGCCGTCGGCCGTCTTGTACCCGGCGGCCAGGAACCCCAGCCCGCCCGCCTCGGACACGGCGGCGGCCAGCTCCGGCCCGGAGACGCCGCCCGCCATGGGGGCCTGCACGATCGGGTGCGGGAAGAGATCGGTCAGCGCGGAGGACATGACCGCATGGTGTCACGTCCCCCGCACAAGACCGAATCCGGCCGTCCCTCGCCCTGTGCCGACGGTAGGACGGGAGGGAGACGGGAGTGAAATCCGGGCTCAGCGGCCGTTGAACGCGTCCTTCAACCGTGAGAACAGCCCCTGCTGCCCTGGCTGACCGTGCCTGTCCGGGGCACAACCCCCGGGCCCCCGGCCGCCCGCGTCAACGGCCGTTGAACGCATCCTTCAACCGCGAGAACAGCCCCTGCTGCCCTGGCTGGAACTGGCCCTGTGGGCGTTCCTCGCCGCGCAGCTTGGCCAGTTCGCGCAGCAGGCGCTCCTGCTCGGGGTCGAGCTTGGTGGGGGTCTGCACCTCGACGTGGACGACGAGGTCGCCGCGGCCGCCGCCGCGCAGGTGGGTGACGCCGCGGCCGCGCAGCGGGACCGACTGGCCGGACTGGGTGCCCGGGCGGATGTCGACCTCCTCCATGCCGTCGAGGGTCTCCAGCGGCACCTTGGTGCCCAGGGCCGCCGCGGTCATCGGGATGGTGACCGTGCAGTGCAGGTCGTCGCCGCGCCGCTGGAAGACCGGGTGCGGCAGCTCGCGGATCTCGACGTACAGGTCGCCGGCCGGGCCGCCGCCGGGGCCGACCTCGCCCTCGCCGGCGAGCTGGATGCGGGTGCCGTTGTCGACACCGGCCGGGATCTTCACCGTCAGGGTGCGGCGGGCGCGCACCCGGCCGTCGCCGGCGCACTCCGGGCACGGGGTGGGGACGACGGTGCCGAAGCCCTGGCACTGCGGGCAGGGCCGGGAGGTCATGACCTGGCCCAGGAAGGAGCGGGTGACCTGCGAGACCTCGCCGCGGCCGCGGCACATGTCGCAGGTCTGCGCGCTGGTGCCCGGCGCCGCGCCGTCGCCGTTGCAGGTGGTGCACACGACGGCGGTGTCGACCTGGATGTCCTTGGTGGTGCCGAACGCGGCCTCGTCGAGCTCGACCTCGATGCGGATCATCGCGTCCTGGCCGCGGCGGGTGCGCGAGCGCGGCCCGCGCTGCGACGCCGTGCCGAAGAACGCGTCCATGATGTCGGAGAAGTTCCCGAACGCGCCCGCGCCGAAGCCGCCCGCGCCGCCGGCGCCGCTCTGCGACAGCGGGTCGCCGCCGAGGTCGTAGACCTGCTTCTTCTGCGGGTCCGACAGCACCTCGTAGGCGGCGTTGATCTCCTTGAACCGCTCCTGCGTCTTCGGGTCGGGGTTGACGTCCGGGTGCAGCTCGCGCGCGAGCCTCCGGAAAGCCTTCTTGATCTCTTCCTGCGACGCGTCGCGGCGCACGCCGAGTACGGCGTAGTAGTCCGTGGCCACTTACGACTCCGCCAGGATCTGTCCGACGTACCGTGCCACTGCGCGTACCGCTCCCATCGTTCCCGGGTAGTCCATGCGGGTCGGTCCGACCACGCCGAGCTTGGCGACTGCCTCGCCGCCCGAACCGTAGCCGACCGACACGATGGAGGTGGAGTTGAGTCCTTCGTGGGCGTTCTCGTGACCGATGCGCACGGTCATGCCCGGATCCTTCGTCTCGCCGAGCAGCTTCAGCAGGACGACCTGTTCCTCCAGCGCCTCCAGGACCGGCCGGATGGTCAGCGGGAAGTCGTGGGCGAACCGGGTCAGGTTGGCGGTGCCGCCGATCACCAGCCGCTCCTCGTTCTTCTCGACGAGCGTCTCCAGCAGGGTGGACAGCACCGCCGACACCGTACCGCGGTCCTCGGCGTCGAAGCTCTCCGGCAGGTCCTCCACGAGCTGCGGCACGTCCGTGAAACGGCGGCCCGCGACGCGGCTGTTCAGCCGTGCCCGCAGATCCGCCAGGGACGTCTCGCCGAACGGCGCCGGGCAGTCGATCATCCGCTGCTCCACCCGGCCGGTGTCCGTGATCAGCACCAGCATCACCCGCGCGGGCGCCAGCGACAGCAGCTCCACGTGCCGCACGGTCGACCGGGTCAGCGACGGGTACTGCACCACCGCGACCTGCCGGGTGAGCTGCGCCAGCAGCCGCACCGTGCGCGCCACGACGTCGTCGAGGTCGACCGCGCCCTCCAGGAAGTTCTGGATGGCGCGCCGCTCGGGCGCGGTGAGCGGCTTGATCTCGGCCAGCCGGTCGACGAACAGGCGGTACCCCTTGTCGGTGGGGATACGGCCCGCGCTGGTGTGCGGCTGGGCGATGTACCCCTCCTCCTCCAGGGCCGCCATGTCGTTGCGCACGGTGGCCGGGGAGACGCCGAGGTTGTGCCGCTCGGTGAGCGCCTTGGAGCCGACCGGCTCCTCGGTGCCGACGTAGTCCTGGACGATGGCGCGCAGCACCTGAAGCCGTCGTTCGCTGAGCATCGCGCACACACCTCCAGAAGATCGTCCGGTTGGCGCTCGGCCGGCCCGCCGCTCCGGCGGGCCCTGGCACTCGGCGCATACGAGTGCCAGCCTTACCGGGCCAGTGTACGGCCGCCGGGTACACCCCGGGCAAGGCCGGCGGGCCCGGGGTACGGATCATGGGAAGAGCGTCCCGGTATGACCGTGACGTGGGAAGAGGCGGGATGACCGTGACATGGGAAGAGGAGGGGTGGGAGCGGCTCTCCCCCGGGGTCGGCCGGTGCCGTCTGCCGGGGTGGGACTGCACAGTGGGGCTGGTGGTCGGCGCGGACGGCGCGCTGCTGGTCGACGCCGGTGCGAGCCTGGCCCAGGGCGCCCGGCTGCGGGCCGCCGCTGAGCGGCTCGCGGGGCGCCGTGTGACCCATCTCGCGCTCACCCACGCCCACTTCGACCACGTCTTCGGCGCGGCCGTGTTCGCGGGCGCGGAGTCCTTCGGCGCGGCGGGCCTGGACGCGGTGCTGGCCGGCGGCCGGGAGGAGCTGTGCGCGGACGCCGTGCGCTGGGGGCTGGACGCCGGGGCGGCCCGGGAGGCGGCCGACGTCCTGGTGGTGCCCCGCCGGCCGGTCACCGGCACGTGCGCCCTGGACCTCGGCGGCGGCCGGCGGGCGGTGCTGGTGAACGCCGGCCCCGGCCACACCGCGCACGACCTCGCCGTCCTGGTGCCGGGCGAGCCGCCGGTGGTGTTCTGCGGCGACCTGGTGGAGGAGTCCGGAGAACCGCAGGCCGGCCCCGACGCCGTGCCGGCCGGCTGGCCCGCGGCCCTGGACCGGCTGCTCGCCCTGGGCGGCGAGGACGCGCGGTACGTGCCCGGGCACGGGGCGGTGGTGGACGCGGCGTTCGTACGGGCGCAACGCGCCCGCCTGGCCGCTCGCTTCGGCGTGTCGTGACCCGGCCGGCGCCATCCCTTCCTATCGTCATGCGAATGCGCCAGTACTCTCCGGACCTGACCCCTCCGTGGAAGAAGCCCCGGCCGGTCCCCGAGGTCCCGGCCGAACCGGGCCTGGTGGTGGAGGAGCCGACGACCGGCTTCTGCGGCGCGGTGATCCGCTGCGAGGCCGGCACGGTGACCCTGGAGGACCGCTTCGGCAAACACCGCGTCTTCCCGCTGCGGCCGCGCGGGTTCCTGCTGGAGGGACGCGAGGTGACGCTCGTGCGGCCGGCCTCCGGTCCGGCCCGGCCCGCCCGGACCGCCTCCGGCTCCGTCGCCGTGCCCGGCGCACGCGCGCGCGTGGCCCGCGCCGGCCGCATCTACGTCGAGGGCCGGCACGACGCCGAACTCGTCGAGAAGGTGTGGGGCGACGACCTGCGCGTCGAGGGCGTCGTCGTGGAGTACCTGGAGGGCGTGGACGACCTGCCGGCCGTCGTCGAGGACTTCGCCCCCGGCCCCGGCGCGCGGCTGGGCGTCCTCGTGGACCACCTGGTGCCGGGCAGCAAGGAGTGGCGCATCGCCCAGGCGGTCACGAGCGAGCACGCGCTGGTGGTCGGCCACCCCTACGTGGACGTCTGGCAGGCGGTGAAGCCGTCGGCGCTGGGCATCCCCGCGTGGCCGGCCGTACCGCGCGGCCAGGACTGGAAGACCGGGGTGTGCCGGGCGCTGGGATGGCCTCCGGACACGGGGGCGGCCTGGCGGCGGATCCTGGGGCGGGTGCGGTCGTACAAGGACCTGGAGCCGGAGCTGCTGGGGCGCGTCGAGCAGCTGATCGACTTCGTCACGGCTCCGGCGTGAACGGGCGGCGATTCGGGGCGGGCCGGGCTGGTTGACGCCGCGGCCCGCACCGATCCATGCCGCTTCGAGTCGACTTGCGTCGTTTTGGAGTGGCCCGCGTCGGTCCCGAGCAATCCACGACGGTTCGGCGCGGTCCGCGTCAGTCGACCAGGTCCCGCACCACCGCGTCCGCCAGCAGCCGCCCCCGCAGGGTGAGCACCGCGCGTCCCTCCTCGTACGGCCCCCGCTCCAGCAGCCCGTCGGCGAGGGCGCGGCGGGAGGCGGCGAGGCCCGCCTCCCGCAGGACGGACAGCGGTACGCCCTCGCGCAGCCGCAGTTCGAGCAGGACGCGCTCGATCCGGCGGTCCTCCTCGGTGAGGACCTCGCGGCCGGCGCCCGGGGAGCGGCCGGCCGCCAGGGCCGCCGCGTAGGCGCCGGGGTGCTTGACGTTCCACCAGCGCACCCCGCCGACGTGGCTGTGGGCGCCGGGGCCGGCGCCCCACCAGTCGGCGCCGCGCCAGTACAGCTCGTTGTGCAGGCAGCGGGCGGCCGGCGAGGTGGCCCAGTTGGACACCTCGTACCAGGTGAAGCCCGCCGCGGACAGGGTCTCCTCGGCGATGAGGTAGCGGTCGGCGTGCACGTCGTCGTCGGTCATCGGGATCTCGCCGCGGCGGATGCGCCGGGCCAGTCGTGTGCCCTCCTCGACGATCAGGGCGTAGGCCGAGACGTGGTCGGGGCCGGCCGCCAGGGCCGCGTCCAGGGAGGCGCGCCAGTCGTCGTCGGACTCCCCCGGGGTGCCGTAGATCAGGTCGAGGTTGACGTGCTCGAAGCCGGCCGCGCGGGCCTCGGCCACGCACGCCTCGGGGCGGCCCGGGGTGTGGGTGCGGTCCAGGACCCTCAGCACGTGCGGCCGGGCGCTCTGCATGCCGAAGGAGACGCGGGTGAAGCCGCCCTCGCGCAGGGTGGCCAGGTAGGCGGGGTCGACGGAGTCCGGGTTGGCCTCCGTCGTGACCTCCGCGCCGGGGGCGAGGCCGAACTCGTCGCGCACCGCGCGCAGCATCCGTACGAGGTCGTCGGCGGCCAGCAGGGTGGGCGTGCCGCCGCCGACGAACACGGTCCGCACGGGGCGCGGGTCGTCACCGAGGACCTTGCGGGCCAGGCGGATCTCCTCGATCAGGGTGGCGGCGTAGTGGTCGCGGGAGGCGAGGACGCCGCCGGTGCCGCGCAGTTCGGTGGCGGTGTAGGTGTTGAAGTCGCAGTAGCCGCAGCGGGTCGCGCAGTACGGGACGTGCAGGTAGAAGCCGAGGGGGCGGTCGGCGGCGCCGGCGAGGGCGTGCGGGGGCAGCGCGCCGTCGTCGGGGACGGGTTCGCCGTCGGGGAGTGCGGAGGGCATGCCCCCATTGTCCAGGACCGGCAGTCCTGCCCGGCCGGTCGGCCGGTGGTGCTGTGCGGCCCGTCCAGCCGTCCGGGCCGGCCGGGCCGCCCGGCCGGGGCGTCGGCGTTCCGCCGTCGGCCATTTGCTCGGCTTACTCGGCTACTCGGCCTACCTGAGTTACTCGGCCTGGAGCACCAGCAGGGCGAGGTCGTCCTCCGGGGGCGTCTCACCGAACTCGTGCACGAGCCGCTGTATCCGCTCGGCGATCGTGTCGGCGTCCAGTCCGGCGCAGCCGGCCAGGGCCGCGGCAAGGCCGTCGCCGTCGTCGAACTGGCGGGAGCCGTTGCGCCGCTCGGTGACGCCGTCGGTGACGCACAGCAGGGTGTCGCCGGGACGGAGCGTGAAGGTCTCGCTGGTGTAGGCGGCGTCCTCCAGGACGCCGAGGAGGGTCTGCGGGTGGGCGGCGGTGCGGACGCCGCCGTCGGGTCCGAGCAGCAGCGGCAGGGGGTGCCCGGCGGAGGCGAGGGTGCAGCGGACGCCGCCGTCGAAGGGGACGAGCTCTCCGTAGAGGAGGGACAGGAAGCGGGTCTGCGGCCCGTCCCCGGGGGCGACGGGCCGGCCCCCGGCGGCCACCAGGGCACGGGCCGCCGCGTCGGCGGCCTCGGTGGCGTCGTCGAGGAGGAGCCGGTTGAGGCGGTCGAGGACGTCGGCGACGTGGTAGCCCTCGCGGGCCAGCAGCCGCAGCCAGGGGCGGGCCAGGCCGATGACGACGGCGGCCTCGGGGCCCTTGCCCTGCACGTCGCCGATGGCGAAGCACCAGCGGCCCGCGCCGGCCGGGAACAGGTCGTAGAAGTCGCCGCTCGGCCCGCCCTTGACGCACGGCTCGTGCACCAGGGCGCTGCGCACGCCGGGGATCTCGGCGACCGCGCTGGGCAGCAGGCCGCGCTGCAGGACGGCGCTGATGGCGACCTGGCGGGCGTACTGGCGGGCCGCGCCGATGGCGAGCGCGACCCGGCGGGCGAGGTCCTCCACCAGGCCGGTGATCTCGTCGGGGAACGGCAGCAGCCCGGCGCGGCCGATGACCAGGGTGCCCAGCGGGCGGCCGCCCGCGACCAGGCGGAAGGCGAGGGCGGTGCCGCTGCGGGCGCGCGGCCCGAGGGCGCCCTCGGGCCAGGGCACGGGCGCCGGGCCGGGGCGCAGCGGGTCGGGCGGCGGCGGGGGCTCCTTCTCCAGGGCCGCGCGCAGGCCGGCGACGCGGTCCTCGTTGCCGTGCCAGACGCGGCCGGGCCACCGGCGCCGGCGGCGGTGCCGGTGCTCCTGCCTCCCCCGCTCCCGGCTCCGCCCGAGAAGGGGGACCCCCACCGGGCGGCGGCCTCGTCCTCCAGCCACACCGCGCACCAGTCCGCCAGGCGCGGCACGATCAGCTGGCCGGTCAGGGCGGCCACCAGGTCCTCGTCGAGCTGCCCGGCGAGCAGCGCGGACGCCTCGGCGAGGAAGGACAGGGCGCCGCGGCCCAGCCAGTCCCGGTCGCGTTCGGCGCGCTGCGGCTCGGGCGCGAGGAGCTCGGCGACGCCGAGGCCGCGCTCGCCGGCGGCGTAGGCGTCCGCGGCCGCCTCGTCGGCGGGGCGGCCCGGCTCGGACAGCCGGGCCCAGACGGTCTTCGCGCCGGAGCGGTAGGTGACGCCCCACGCCTCGCACAACACGGCGACCAGGCGCAGGCCGCGGCCGTACTCGGGGGCGTCGTACGGGTCCGGGCACGGGCCGGGCGGCGGGGTGCCGGGCTCCCGCGGGGCGCGTGAGGGGTGCTGGTCGCCGACCTCGACGACGACGGCACCGGTGTCCTCCAGACGGCAGATCAGCTCGACGCCGGTGCCGGCGTGCACGACGGCGTTGGTGACGAGCTCGCTGACGACGACCAGGGCGTCCTCGGTCAGGCGGCCGGTGAGGTGCTCGGCGCCGGGCACGCCCAGCCCGGCCCACTCCCGCAGTGCCGCCCGCACCAGGTCGCGGGCGGCGCCGGGCGCCAGGAGGCTGCCGGGCAGCGTCGCCCAGGTCTGGGCGGGAGCGTCGCCACCCCGGGACGCGGTCTCCCGTTGTGTCGGAATGACCCCCATTGACGGCTCCTGGGCGTTGAGGACGACGGCCCGCGCGGTGCGGACGACGCCGACAGGGTGACAGAACGACTCCACTCCCGCACAGCAAGTAACCGAAATGGGCGACACCGGGCCGGAACCTTTCCACCCGCACATACGAAAGCGGACAGATTCGGCTCCCGAACCTGTCCGCTTCCCTCGTATTCGTTCGCACCGGGCACTCTCGGCGTCAGGCGCCCCGCCCGCCCCGGGCCGGACGTTCCGGACGCCCCGAGACGGGTGTCCCGGACACCCCGAGACGGGCGTCCCGGACACCCCGGGGCAGGTGTCCCGGGTCAGGCCTCCCGGGTGCCCGCGTACATCTCGTCCAGGAGGTGCTTGTACTCCCGTTCCACCACCGGCCGCTTGAGCTTCAGGCTCGGGGTGATCTCGCCGTGCTCGACGTCGAGGTCACGCGGGAGGAGGCGGAACTTCTTGATGGTCTGCCAGCGCTGCAGGCCCTCGTTGAGCTGCTGGACGTAGCCGTCGACCAGGGCGACCGTGGCGGGGTCGGCGACGATCTCGGCGTACGTCCTGCCGCCCAGGCCGTTCTCCTCGGCCCAGGGGCGGATGGCCTGCTCGTCCAGGGCGATGAGGGCGGTGCAGAAGTTCCGGTCGGCGCCGTGGACGAGGATGTTGGAGACGTAGGGGCAGATCGCCTTGAACTGGCCCTCGATCTCGGCGGGCGCGACGTACTTGCCGCCGGAGGTCTTGATGAGGTCCTTCTTGCGGTCGGTGATGCGCAGGTAGCCGTCGGGGGACAGCTCGCCGATGTCGCCGGTGTGGAACCAGCCGTCGGGCTCGAGGACCTCGGCGGTCTTCTCGGGCAGCTTGTGGTAGCCCTGCATGATGCCGGGGCCGCGCAGCAGGATCTCGCCGTCGTCGGCGATGCGCACCTCGGTGCCGGGCAGCGGCTTGCCGACGGTGCCGGTGCGGTACGCCTCGCCGGGGTTGACGAAGGAGGCGGCGGAGGACTCGGTCAGGCCGTAGCCCTCCAGGATGTGGATGCCGGCGCCGGAGAAGAAGTAGCCGATCTCCGGGGCGAGGGCGGCGGAGCCGGAGACGCAGGCGCGCAGCCGGCCGCCGAAGGCCTCGCGGATCTTGGCGTAGACGAGGGCGTCGGCGACCCGGTGCCTGGCGGCCAGGCCGAAGGGCACGGAGCGGGTGCCGGTGCGCCGGTAGTTGTCCTGGCTGACCTTGGCGTACTCGCGGGCGACCTCCGCCGCCCACTGGAAGATCCGGTACTTGGCGGCCCCGCCCTCGCGGGCCTTGGCGGCGACGCCGTTGTAGACCTTCTCGAAGATGCGCGGCACGGCCGCCATGTACGTCGGCCGCACCACCGGCAGATTCTCGATGATCTTGTCGACGCGCCCGTCGACGGCGGTGACGTGGCCGACCTCGATCTGGCCGGAGGTGAGCACCTTGCCGAAGACGTGCGCCAGCGGCAGCCAGAGGTACTGCACGTCGTCGCCGCTGATCAGCCCGGTCGCGGCGATCGCCTTGGCCATGTAGGACCAGCTGTCGTGCGGCAGCCGCACGCCCTTGGGCCGGCCGGTGGTGCCGGAGGTGTAGATGAGGGTGGCGAGCTGGTCCCTGGTGATGGCGCCGACCCGCTCCTTGATCAGCTCGGGGTCCTTCTCCAGGCGGGCGGCGCCGCGGCTCTCCAGCTCGGCGAGGGTGAGCACCCAGTCGCCGGTCTCGACGCCGTCCGGGTCGATGACGACGACGTGGTGCAGGTCGGGCAGCTCGGCCCGCTTCTCCAGGGCCTTCGCCAATTGCCCGGCGTTCTCCGCGATCAGCACCCGGCTGCCGGAGTCGGAGAGGATGAAGGCCGACTCCTCGGCGTTGGTCTGCGGGTAGATGGTGGTGGTGGCCGCGCCCGCGCACATGATGCCGAGGTCGGCGAGGATCCAGTCCAGGCGGGTGGCGGAGGCCAGCGCCACCCGCTCCTCCGGCCGCACGCCCAGTTCGATCAGGCCGGCGGCGATCGCGTGGACCCGCTCGGCGGCCTGCGCCCAGGTCAGCGACTTCCAGTCGTCCGGGCCCTGGCCGGAGGCCGGTGGGACGGGGTAGCGGTAGGCCTCGGCGGCCGGCGTGGCCGCCACGCGTTCCAGGAAGAGGGCCGCCACGGTCGGCGGACGGTTCTCGATCAGGGTCTGTGTGTCGCTCACGACATCCTCCGGGCCCGCGACAGTGCGGCTGGCTCGTGCTGCTTCTACCGCTGCTTCCTCCTCGGCTTTCCCCTCGCGAGCCCTTGTTTAACTCACGAGTAACCAAAGAGGCAGGCATCAGGGTAGAGCCCGACCGGCCGGTACGTAAGGGGCGGCGGGCCGTAGGTTCACACGGAACCCACCGGCCGGGTCACGGTCCGGAAACGGCCCGGGAACAGCCCGGGAACGGCCGAGAACGACCCGGGAACGGCCCGGGAACGGCCCGGGCCCGTCGCATCTCGACGCGACGGGCCCACGGAACGGGGCAATCCCGGACATTCGCCCGGCCGGCCGGGCCTCGGCCCGGCTCCGGCAGGGTCACTTCGGGATCACTTCGGGGTCATTTCTTGCTCTTGGCGGCGCTCCCGGCGTCGTCGCTGGAGAGCACGGCGATGAACGCCTCCTGCGGAACCTCCACGGAACCCACCATCTTCATCCGCTTCTTGCCTTCCTTCTGCTTCTCCAGCAGCTTGCGCTTGCGGGAGATGTCGCCGCCGTAGCACTTGGCGAGGACGTCCTTGCGGATGGCGCGGATGGTCTCACGGGCGATGACCCGGGAGCCGATGGCGGCCTGCACCGGCACCTCGAAGTTCTGCCGCGGGATGAGCTCCTTCAGCTTGGCGACGAGCCGCACGCCGTAGGCGTACGCCTGGTCCTTGTGGGTGATCGCCGAGAAGGCGTCGACCTTGTCGCCGTGCAGCAGGATGTCCACCTTGACCAGCTGCGAGGCCTGCTCGCCGGTGGGCTCGTAGTCCAGCGAGGCGTAGCCGCGGGTCTTGGACTTCAGCTGGTCGAAGAAGTCGAAGACGATCTCCGCCAGGGGCAGGGTGTAGCGGATCTCCACCCGGTCCTCGGAGAGGTAGTCCATGCCGAGCATGGTGCCGCGCCGGTTCTGGCACAGCTCCATGATCGCGCCGATGAACTCGCTGGGCGCCAGGATCGTGGCGCGCACGACCGGCTCGTAGACCTCGTGGATCTTGCCCTCGGGGAACTCGCTGGGGTTGGTGACGACGTGCTCGGTGCCGTCCTCCATCACCACGCGGTACACCACGTTCGGCGCGGTGGCGATCAGGTCGAGGCCGAACTCGCGCTCCAGCCGCTCGCGGATCACGTCCAGGTGCAGCAGGCCGAGGAAGCCGACGCGGAAGCCGAAGCCGAGAGCGGCGGAGGTCTCCGGCTCGTAGACCAGGGCGGCGTCGTTGAGCTGCAGCTTGTCGAGGGCGTCGCGCAGCTCGGGGTAGTCGGAGCCGTCCAGCGGGTACAGGCCGGAGAACACCATCGGCTTGGGGTCCTTGTAGCCGCCGAGCGCCTCGGTGGCCCCCTTGGACTGGGTGGTGACCGTGTCACCGACCTTGGACTGGCGCACGTCCTTCACACCGGTGATCAGGTAGCCCACCTCGCCGACGCCGAGGCCGTCGGCAGGCAGCATCTCCGGCGAGTTGACGCCGATCTCCAGCAGCTCGTGCGTGGCGCCGGTCGACATCATCCTGATGCGCTCGCGCTTGCTGAGCTG
Organism: Streptomyces echinoruber; assembly: GCF_014651135.1. Classification (GTDB taxonomy): domain Bacteria; phylum Actinomycetota; class Actinomycetes; order Streptomycetales; family Streptomycetaceae; genus Streptomyces; species Streptomyces echinoruber. The sequence goes on along the minus strand of NZ_BMWH01000002.1, from coordinate 100,802 downwards.
TCCGTCGACGACCCGGACGTACGTCACCACGCCGCGGTAGGAGTCGTACACCGAGTCGAAGATCATCGCGCGGGCGGGCGCGTCGGCGTCGCCGACCGGGGCCGGGATCTCCTCGACGACCTTGTCCAGCAGCGCCTCGACCCCGAGTCCGGTCTTGGCGGAGACCTTCAGCACGTCGTCGGGCTCGCAGCCGACCAGGTTCGCCAGCTCCTCGGCGAACTTCTCCGGCTGCGCCGCCGGCAGGTCGATCTTGTTGAGGACGGGGATGATCGTGAGGTCGTTCTCCATCGCCAGGTAGAGGTTGGCGAGGGTCTGCGCCTCGATGCCCTGGGCGGCGTCGACCAGGAGGATGGTCCCCTCGCACGCGGCGAGCGACCGCGAGACCTCGTACGTGAAGTCGACGTGACCCGGGGTGTCGATCATGTTGAGGATGTGCGTGTTGCCGGGATCGTGGGTCGGGGCCCACGGCAGGCGCACCGCCTGGGACTTGATCGTGATGCCGCGCTCGCGCTCGATGTCCATGCGGTCGAGGTACTGAGCGCGCATCTGCCGCTGCTCGACCACGCCGGTGAGCTGGAGCATCCGGTCGGCGAGCGTGGACTTGCCGTGGTCGATGTGCGCGATGATGCAGAAGTTGCGGATCAGAGCCGGGTCGGTACGGCTCGGCTCGGGCACATGGCTAGGGGTCGCGGGCACGCAGGGTCCTGATTCTTGAGGCGTCCGCATACGTGTGCTTGTCCGTCTGCGGTCTCGGGTCGGATCGATACGTAGTTTTATGGTCCCACGGGGACGAGGCGGATCCATGGTCCCACGGGGACGGGGCGGAGACCGGTTTGGGTGGGCCGCCGGGCCGCTGGTAGCCTGGGTGGCTGTGTCTCGTGCCCCTCTCAGCGCGGACACGTCCTAGGAAAAACACCGGTGGGGGCCGCCTCGGCCCCGTACCAGAACGGGAAAAGGCTCTTTCGTGGCGAACATCAAGTCCCAGATCAAGCGGATCAAGACCAACGAGAAGGCTCGGCTGCGCAACAAGGCCGTCAAGTCCTCCCTGAAGACCGCGATCCGCAAGGCTCGCGAGGCCGCTGCCGCGGGTGACTACGAGAAGGCCGTCGAGCTGCAGCGCGAGGCCGCGCGTCAGCTGGACAAGGCCGTCTCCAAGGGCGTCATCCACAAGAACCAGGCCGCCAACAAGAAGTCGGCCCTGGCTTCCAAGGTCGCCGCTCTCAAGGGCTGATCCTCTTCTTGATCCACCGCCGGAAGGACCCAGGGCGGGCCCTCTCTCCACCGCTCCCGACCGGCACCCCGAGTCCGTACGCGGCCTGCGTTCGCCACGCGGGTACGGCCTCACCGGCTTGACCCGAAGGCCCCGGCGCCCTCCCCTTCCCCAGGGGGGTCGCCGGGGCCTTCGGCATGCGGGGATGCCGGTGCGCGGGTGTGCGAGTGTGCGGGTGATCGCGTGCGGGGCGCGGTTGCGGGGGTGCGGTGTGCGCGGCGCGCGGCGCGCTGGTGATCGCGTGCGCGGCGCGCGGCGGATCACGACCAGAAGTCGTTCGCCCTGTCGAGGTCCTCGACACACTCGTCGAGATCGCTGACCTTGTCCCCGACGATGCGGCACACCAGCGCCCCGTCCTCGTCGAGGCGCTTGCCCCGGCGCTCGGCCGTCACGTGGTCCAGGGCGACGACGTGGCCCCGGCCGTCGACGAAGACGCCGCGCACGTCGACGCGCATCGAGCCGCCCGTCTCCTCGAAGATCCGCCGGTACATGTCGATGACCGCGTCCTGCCCCTTGAAGTCGCCCGACATCGGGTGGCTGCCGGGCACGTGGTGCGTGCAGTCGGACGTCATCATCGCTCGCAACGCGTCCATGTCGCCCCGGGAGAAGGCCTCGAAGCCCTTGCGGACGAGCACTGCGTGCGGGTGTTCAGCCATGGCGATCGCCACCTCTCCGGTGTCGCTGGGGATGCGTGGCTGACAGTCCCGATTCTTCTCCTGTGTCCGATTTTTCTCCCGTGCCCGAGCGGACGGCCACTGGATCACGGCGCGCGCCCGCTGCCCGAAGCGCGCCCCGCTCGGGCCGGACGGGGTCCAGGACAGCGCCTAGGACCGCCCCCTGGACCGCGCCGCCCGCGCGATCGTCACCACCGCCTTCTCCAGGGCGTACTCCGGGTCCTCCCCGGCGCCCTTCACCCCCGCGTCGGCCTCCGCCACCGCCCGCAGCGCGACGGCCACGCCGTCCGGTGTCCACCCCCTCATCTGCTGCCGCACCCGGTCGATCTTCCACGGCGGCATGCCCAGTTCCCGCGCGAGGTCGGCGGGCCGGCCGCCGCGCGCCGAGGACAGCTTTCCGATGGCCCGCACGCCCTGGGCGAGCGCGCTGGTGATCATCACCGGCGCGACTCCGGTCGCCAGGGACCAGCGCAGCGCCTCCAGCGCCTCCGCCGTCCGCCCCTCGACGGCACGGTCCGCGACGGTGAAGCTGGACGCCTCGGCCCGCCCGGTGTAGTACCGCCCGACGACCTCCTCGTCGATCGTGCCGTCCACGTCCGCGACGAGCTGCGCCACCGCGGACGCCAACTCCCGCAGGTCGCTGCCGATGGCGTCGACGAGCGCCTGGCAGGCCTCGGGCGTGGCCGACCGCCCCAGCGTGCGGAACTCCCCGCGCACGAAGGCCAGTCGGTCCGCCGGCTTCGTCATCTTCGGACACGCCACCTCGCGGGCCCCGGCCTTGCGGGCGGCGTCCAGCAGCCCCTTGCCCTTGGCACCGCCCGCGTGCAGCAGCACGAGGGTGATCTCCTCGGCGGGCGCCGCGAGGTAGGCCTTGACGTCCTTGACCGTGTCGGCGGACAAATCCTGCGCGTTGCGTACGACCACGACCTTGCGCTCCGCGAAGAGCGACGGACTGGTCAGCTCGGCGAGCGTGCCGGGCTGCACCTGGTCCGGGGTCAGGTCCCGTACGTCCGTGTCGGCGTCGGCCGCCTTGGCGGCGGCCACCACCTCCTGCACGGCACGGTCGAGCAGGAGGTCCTCCTGGCCCACGGCGATCGTCACCGGGGCGAGGGGGTCGTCATTCGCGGTCTTCCTGGCCATCGCGACAAGCATCGCACGCGGCACCGACAGCGGCGTCGGGGCGGAGGATCCGCCGCGGCGCGTGCCGCACCCGCGCGTGGTCCACGCGCCCGGGCCGGTGCCGTGCGCGAGGCGGCCACAAACGCGAGGCGGCCATAAAGCGGTACGGGTCTACGGCTCCTCGCGCCAGCCGTCCCACTCCCCCGCGAACGCGTCGAGTTCCGCGGGATCGAGCCGCTGCTCCTCGTCGCGCAGGACGACGAGCCACTGGGCGTCCTCGGCGTCGTCCTCGCCGGCCAGGGCGTCGCGGACGAGTTCCGGCTCCTCGGCGATCCCGAAACGCTCCCCGAGCGCCTCCGCCGCCTCCTCGGCGGCGTCGCGGTCGGGCAGCACCAGCACGTGTCTCACATCGCTCACGGGGCCATTGTCCGGCAGGCGGAACAGGCGCCGTACCGGCGGTCGAAGGCGCGCCCGCGCAAGTCGCCGTGCGCTTCCCGGCGCCTTGGCGGTCACCGTGGGCTCGGCGATCACCGTGGGCTCGGCGGTCACCGTGGGCTCGGCGGTCGCCGTCGGCGGTCACCGCGCGGAGGCGGCCGGGCGCCACCGGACGCACCCGGCACCGCACGGCCCCTCAGCCCGTCCGGCCGGGGCCCCGCAGCACCGTCGGCACGTTGTCGAGCCCGATCCCGAACCGCTGCCGGTACACCTCCAGCACCTCCTCGTCCGTGCCCAGTTTTCGCTTTTCGCGGCCGCCGTCGGCGCCCGTCTCGACGAGGGTGCGCCCGCTGAGGGTGACGCGTCCCCCGTCGTCCGTGACCCGGGAGCACACCAGGGAACGCCGGAAGTGCGACGCCGGGGAGGTGCTGTGCCACCACGCTCCGGCGACGAAGTCGCCCAGCACCCGCGGCCGCGTCTCCAGCCGGTACCGGCGCACCCCGTCCCGCAGGACGTCCAGGTCGCCGGCCCCGGCCGCATCCGCGGGTCCCCGCACCCCGGCCGGGTCCGGTCCCGCCTCGACGAGCCGGAACCGTCCGGCGGGGTCCGCCTGTTCGCCCCGTTCCGCCCACGCCAGCGGAAGGTGGCTGTGCGCCCCGAACCCGACGTCGGCCAGCCAGTCCCCGCCGTCCGCCGTCCGCACCCGCAGCGCGAGGTGGTCGTACGGGATGCCGAGGCGCCCGCCCTCCCCGTACACCCGCGCCGCCAGCAGCGTCACCTCGAACCCGAGGGCGGTGAGCAGCGCGGCGAACGCCCCGTTCAACTCGTAGCAGAAGCCGCCGCGGTGCGCCCCCACCACCTTGTCCACCAGCCGTTTCTCCTCGAGCACGATCTCCTCGCCCAGGTGCACGGACAGGTTCTCGAACGGCACCGTCCGCAGGTGACGCAGGTGCAGTTCACGCAGGGCGTCGGAGGTCGGTCCCACCGGGTGGGCGACGCCCAGGCGGCGAAGGTAGGCGTCGACCCGGGCGGGATCGAGGGACGCGGCCCGGGCGGAACCGGGGGATGCGGTCCGGGCGGGGCCGGGGGATACGGTCCGGGCGGGACCGGGGGATGCAGCTGCCATGCCCTCAGTCTCGCGCCACCCGCAGGTCCTCGCCGCCTCCCGCGACGGCGAGCGCCCCGTCCCGGTCGGTCCGCAGCACCACCGCGCCCAGCGCGCGCAGCGCCGCCACCGTGCCGGGTGCCGGATGTCCGTACGGGTTGCCCGCGCCGCACGAGATCAACGCCAGCCGCGGCGCCACCCGGCGTATGAGGTCGGGATCCTGGTAGGAGGAGCCGTGATGCGCCACTTTCAATACGTCCACGGGCGTCAGCCGCCCGGCCGCCGGGGAGCGCAGGAGCGCCTGCTGGGCCGGGGGTTCGAGGTCGCCGAGCAGCAGCAGCCGCAGCCCCGCCGAGCGGACCAGCAGGGTGACGCTGGCGTCGTTGGGTCCCTCCAGGTCCGGCGGCGGGGGCGAGGGCGACGCCGCCGGGCCCGCCCCGGGCCGGGGCGGCGGAGGCCACAGCACCTGCCAGGCGAGCGTTCCGACCCGCCGTTCCTCCCCGGCGGCGGCGCGGGCGACGGGGATGTGCCGGGCGGCCGCCTGCTGCCGTACGAACGCCACTTGGTCCGCGGGCTGTTCGAGCCCCGTCGTCTCGATGGCGCCCACCGCGCGCCCGCGCAGGACGCCGGCCAGCCCGGCCACGTGGTCGGCGTGGAAGTGCGTCAGCACCACGAGGGGGATCCGGGTGATGCCGAGCGTGTGCAGGCAGCGGTCGGCCAGCGCCGGGTCGGGCCCGGCGTCCACCACCACGCCGGTGCCCCGGCCCGCCGCGAGCACCGTCGCGTCGCCCTGGCCCACGTCGCACATCGCGAACCGCCAACCGGGCGGCGGCCAGCCGGTGATCACCCTGGTCAGGGGCGGCGGCCGCAGCACCGCGAGCAGGAGCAGCACCCCGCAGGCGCCGCACAGCCACGGATGCCCGAGCAGCCTGCGGCCCGCGAGGACGACGGCGACGGTGGCGAGGGCGAGCAGCAGCGCCCCCGTCCAGTCGGCCGGCCAGTCCACTCCCCCGCCGGGCAGCGCCGCGCCGGTGCGAGCGACGTCGGCGATCCATCCGGTCGGCCAACTCGCCAGCCACGCCAGCGTCTTCGCCACCGGCATCACGACCGGTGCCGTAGCCAGCGCCGCGAAGCCCAGCACCGTGGCGGGCGCCAGCGCGGCCTCCGCGAGGAGGTTGCACGGCACCGCCACCAGGCTCACCCGCGCCGACAGCAGGGCCACGACGGGCGCGCACACCGCTTGGGCGGCGGCCGCGGCGGCCAGGGCCTCGGCCGGCCGCGCCGGTACCCGGCGGCGGCGCAGCGCGGCGCTCCACCGAGGTGCCAGGGTGAGCAGGGCGCCGGTGGCCAGCACCGAGAGCAGGAAGCCGTAACCGCGGGCCAGCGGCGGGTCGTACAGCACCAGCAGCAGGACGGCCGTCGCCAGCGCCGGGATCAGCGATCTGCGGCGGCCGGTCGCCAGGGCGAGCAGCGCGACCGCTCCGCAGGCCGCGGCTCGCAGCACGCTCGGATCGGGCCGGCACACGAGGACGAACCCGAGAGTGAGCCCTCCGCCGAGCAGGGCGGTGGTCCGCAGCGACAGCCCCAGACGCGGGGCGAGCCCGCGGCGTTCGGCCTGCTGCGCCAGCCCGTACGGCCCGATGAGCAGCACCAGCAGGATGGTGAGGTTGCTGCCGGAGACGGCGAGCGTGTGTGTGAGGTCCGTGGCCCGGAACGCCTCGTCCAGTTCGGGCGTGATGCGCGAGGTGTCGCCGACGACCAGCCCCGGCAGCAGGGCCCGCGCGTCCTGCGGCAGGCCGTCGGTCGCCTCCCGCAGTCCCGCCCGCAGCCGTCCCGCGAACCGCTGCGGCCCGGACGGCTCCCCCACCACCTCCGGCCCGGCGGCGTCCCGTACCCGCAGCACCACCGCGAACCGGCCACCGCCCGCCATGGCCGGTGCCGCCCGCGCCGCCACCCGCAACCGGGTGGACGGCAGCAGCCCGAGCCACGGTGAACGCGCCGTCTCCTTCGACCCGGTGCCCGACGGCCCGGTGTCCGGCGGTCTGGTGCCCGACCGTCCGGTGCCCGGCGGTCCGCCGGGGGCCGCACGGTCGATGTCGACCATCATCAGCACCGGCGTCCGCGTCCCCGTCACCGTGCCGCCTTCCTGCTCGACCCGGCGCACCTCGGCCTCGATCAGCACGGAGGGCGGCATGGCGTGGTCACCGCTGATGCGGGGCCGGGTGAGCCGGGGATCGGAGGTCACCTCCACTTCGGCGGTCACCGTCGCGTACCGCCGCGCCAGTTCGGGCAGAGGGCCGCGGCGCAGGTCCGCTCCGTGCAGCCCGGCCGACGTGGCGGCCGCGGCGACGCAGAGCAGCACGGCCGCGACCGACACGCGTGCCCGGCGATCCGGTGCCCCGCGAGCGGTCGCAGGCGGTCCCTCACCACCGGCCGTGACGGCCCGCCGCCGCGGCCGCGGATCCGGGACGGCGGGCAGGCGCGGCCGCGGATCCGGGGCGGCCGGCAGGCGGGGCCGCCGTGGGCGTGCGGACGCCCGATGCGCCGGCCCCGGACCGCCGCGCCCCGCGCGCCGCCGGGAGGTCAGCAGGAGGCAGGCCGCCAGCAGGCTCACCACGGCAACGCCGGCGACCCGCTCCGGTGGCGCGTCCAGCGCCCAGGCCGCCGCCGCCCAGGCCGCGAGGGCCGGAGGGACCAGGCGCAGGTCGGCCGGGCCTTCTCCGCGGGGCGGGCCTTCCCTGCGGGGCGGGGTGGCGGGAGACGCCTGTTTCTCCCGGATCGGGGCCGCCCCTGCTCTGTCCTCCGTGCGCGTCGGGGTTGCCGGGGAGGCCCCTTCTCCGCCCGGGTCTGCCGCCGGGTCGTTCTCGTGCCGGGTGTGCGTTCCCGAGCGGCCGGCCGCCGCGGACGGGCGGCGGTGACGCCGGTCCGTGGCCGGACCGCCGCGCGGCAGGTGCGGGGCGCGGGTCATGGCCGGACCAGATCCCGCAGGTCGGCGAAGCGGCGCTCGCCGATGCCGTTGACCTGGCGCAGTTCGTCCACCGAGCGGAAACCGCCGTGCTGGGTGCGGTAGGCGAGGATGTGCTGGGCCAGTACGGGGCCGACACCGGGCAGGGTGTCGAGCTGGTCCGCGGTGGCGGTGTTGAGCGACACCGGCGCCGCGGGATGCGCGCCCGCCGCGGAACCGGCCGCGCCACCGTCGGCAGTCCCGCCGCCCGCCCCGGCACCGGCCGCCGCGTTTCCCGGGCCGGGCCCCGCCGCCGGGGCCGGGGCGCCGACGACCACCTGCTCGCCGTCCACCAGGAAGCGGGCGCGGTTGAGGCCGTCGGTACGGGTGCCGGGCCGTACGCCACCGGCCGCCCGCAGGGCGTCCGCGACGCGGGCCCCGGCCGGGAGGCGGTGCACTCCGGGCCTGCGGACCCTGCCGCTGACGTCCACCACGATCTCTCCGCCGCCGGCTCCCGCCGCGGGACCGGCCGAGGCGCCGGCACCGGGCGAGGGCTGCTCCTGCTCCTGGGGGTGGCCGTACCGGGTCGCCGCCCGCACCACCTCCGGTGCCCGTACCGGCTGGGTGCGGCCGGACCAGAAGTGCTGCGCCGCGAAAACCGCGGCGAGGGCGAGCAGGGCGGAGAGCGCGATGACGCCCCGGCGCTCCACGGCGCACCGCGTCTGCAGCCACAGCGGCATCCGCTCCCGCAGCACCGCCCCGACCCGCCCGCGCCATACGCCCGGCATGCCCGCGACCGTCCCGCCCGCGACACCGGTACCCGCGTCGTCCTCGACCGCGGCCCGGCCGTTCCCGAACGGCCGGGCCTCTTCGCTCGGCCAGGTCTCTTCCTTCGGCCAAGTCCCTCCGGCCGACCGGGTCTCTTCGGTCGGCCGGGTCCCTCCGGTCGGGCCGGGAACCGAGGCAGCGGCCCTGCCGACCGGTTCCTTCGTGCCGGTCATGCCGGTCGTGTCAGTCGTACCGGCCGTGTCAGTCGTGCCGGTGCCGATGTCCGTGGACGCGGCAGTCGCCGTGGCGCCCGAGGGCTCACCGGCTCCGCCGTCAACGGTGAGAGGGCTCCGCCCTCCCGAGCCGCCCGCCGCCGCCCACGCCGTCCTGGCCGACGCGCTCTCCACCCCGCCCGGTGCACCCTCCGCCCCGCCCGGTGCACCCTCCGCCCCAGCCGGTGCGCCCTCCACCCCGCCCGGTGGGCCGTTCCCCGACTGGCGCTGCTCCGGCGGGTGTTCGGCGAAGAGTGTCTCCGCGCGCCTGCGCAGTTCCTCCGCCGCCGCGTGACGCTGCGGCGCCCGGCGGCGGACCGGGCCGCCGCGGTGCCGGAGCCGGCCGTCGGAGTCCGGACCGCGGCCCGGGCCACTGGTTGCTGTCGCTGTGCGGGAACGTGATCGAAGTGCCATGCGACGAGGATGGGGCACTGTGCCGCATTCGCGATGATCATGGCCAATTCCCGGGGATTACCGCCCGGTTGTGGACAACTCCGCCACCCTCACGAGTGAACGGCACCACCCACTCAAGGAGACGGGCCTCTCCTCACGCGGGCCTCTCTCCCCGCCGCCGTCCGCGCGAGCGGCCCCGGCACCGCCCGGTCACCGGATCACCGGATCACCGCGCCGAGACCACCACTCCCAGCAACCCCGGCCCGGTGTGCGCCCCGATCACCGCCCCGACCTCGCTCACGTGCAGGTCGGCCAGTCCGGGGACCCGTTCCCGCAGCCGTTCGGCGAGGGCCGACGCCCGGTCGGGGGCGGCGAGATGGTGGACGGCGATGTCGACCTCGGCCGCACCCGCCCGGTCCGCCGCGATCTCCTCCAGGCGGGCGATCGCCTTCGACGCCGTCCGCACCTTCTCCAGGGGCTCGATGCGGCCGTCGGCGAGTTGCAGCAGCGGCTTCACGGCGAGGGCGGAGCCCAGCAGCGCCTGGGCGGCGCCGATGCGGCCGCCGCGGCGGAGATAGTCGAGGGTGTCGACGTAGAAGTAGGCGGAGGTGCCCTCGGCGCGCTTCTCGGCGGCCGTGACGGCCTCGTCCACCGTGCCGCCCGCCTCGGCCGTCTCGGCCGCCGCGAGGGCGCAGAAACCGAGCGCCATCGCGACCATCCCGGTGTCCACCACCCGGACCGGCACGGGTGCCTGCCGGGCGGCGAGCACCGCCGCGTCGTAGGTGCCCGAGAGTTCGGCCGAGAGGTGGAGGGAGACGATGCCGTCCACACCGGAGTCGGCGATCCGGCGGTAGGTCTCGGCGAAGACCTCGGGGCTGGGGCGCGAGGTGGTGACGGGCCGTCGTTTCTGCAACGCCTGGGCGAGGGACCGGGTGGAGATCTCCGTGCCCTCGTCGAGTGCCCGGTCGCCGAGCACCACGGTCAGCGGTACCGCGGTGATGCCGTGGCGCTCCATCGTCCGCTGCGGCAGGTAGGCCGTTGAATCCGTGACGATCGCGACATGGCGGGACATGCCCTGGAGGTTACCTGCCGTGACGGCCGCGTGGCATCCCGGCCCCGCCGGGGCGGGTTCGGGCGGGCCGGATCACGTCGTCGTCTCGGGGCGGGTGTGCTTCTGCCAGGGGTGGACGGCGTGGGGGCCGGGCGAGGTGATGGCGGGTCGCGCCGGCTCCTCGGAGGCGGGCGGCCGCGTGGCCTCGGACCAGGTCTGCGAGCCCGTCGGGCCGTCGGCGGCCGGGGTCTTGGGCCAGGGCGGCGGTGCCGACGGGGTGTCGGATGCGGCCGTCCAGTGGCGCAGGGCGCCCGCCTCCATGTCGATCTGGGCGCTGAGGGCGTCCAGGTCGTCGTCCGCGAAGCGGCGGGCCCGGTCGCGGGCCGCCCAGCGCAGGGAGTCGGCGGACTTGGTGATGCGCTCGGTGCGTTCGCGCAGAGCGGGCAGCAGCCGGGCGAGTGCGGCGCGGTCCGGTTCGCTCTCCAGGCGCTTGAGCTCGGCGTCCAGTTCGTGCCCGTGCGCGCTGAGACGCTCGAACAGGGCCAGCGACTCCTTCAGGGACTCGTCCTCGGCCGCGCCCGCGCCCAGGGTGTCCTGGGTGGCGCGCATCGCCGTGCGCAGCTTCAGCCGCAACTGGGCGATCTCCCCCGCCGGGCCCGGCTGGGCGAGGGCCTTGGCCCGCAGCGTGTGGTCCTCCACCGTGCGCCGGGCCTGGGTGAGCGTGCGGTCCACGCCGCGCTTGGCGGCGCCGACCACCTTCACCGTGGCGTACGCGCCGAGCGCGAGGAAGAGGACGAAGAGCAGGGCGACCACTGCGATGACGGCTTCCACGGCGCTCCCTTCCGGCCTTGCCGCGGCACGCGTCCGCGCCGCTCCCTCCACGGTAAACGCCACGGGCAGGCCCAAAGTTCCAGCGGAACCCCGAACCTGCCCGTAAGGGATGACCCCGACAACCGGTGCGCGCCCTCGCGGACGTCACCCGGCGTCACCCCACGTCACCCGGCGCCCTCACAGACGTCACCTCACGCCACCCGGCGCCCTCGCGCACGTCCTCCGGCGCCGTCCGGCGTCACCCGCCGTCGTCCGGCCGCACCCGAAAGGGGCGCCCGTCCGCACGGCCGTCACGCCGTGTCACCCGGGAGGAGGTCACGCCGGCACGATGTTGACCAGCTTCGGCGCCCGCACGATCACCTTGCGGATGCCCGCGCCGCCCAGCGCCGCGACCACCTTCTCGTCGGCCAGCGCGACCTTCTCCAGTTCCTCCTCCGAGATGGACGGAGAGACCTCCAGGCGCGCCTTGACCTTGCCCTTGACCTGGACGACGCAGGTGACGGTCTCGTCCACCACGTACTGCGGGTCGGCCACCGGGAAGGGGTGGTGGACCACCGAGTCCCGGTGGCCCAGCCGCCGCCACAGCTCCTCGGCGATGTGCGGCGCCAGCGGCGCGATCAGCAGCACCAGCGGCTCGGCGACGGACCGCGGCACCGGGGCGCCGGACTTGGTCAGGTGGTTGTTCAGCTCGGTGATCTTGGCGATGGCGGTGTTGAACCGCATGCCCTCGAAGTCCTGGCGCACGCCGTCGATCGCCTTGTGCAGGGCGCGCAGCGTCTCCTCGTCGGGCTCGGCGTCGACGACGGTGACCTCGCCGGTGCGCTCGTCGACGATGTTGCGCCACAGCCGCTGCAGCAGCCGGAACTGGCCGACCACCGCGCGCGTGTCCCACGGCCGGGACACGTCCAGCGGGCCCATGGCCATCTCGTACAGGCGCAGCGTGTCGGCGCCGTACTCGGCGCAGATCTCGTCCGGGGTCACCGCGTTCTTCAGGGACTTGCCCATCTTGCCCAGCAGGCGGGTGACCTTCTCGCCCTGGTAGTAGAAGGCGCCGTCGCGCTCCTCCACCTCGGCGGCCGGCACCGCGATGCCGCGGCTGTCGCGGTAGACGTAGGCCTGGATCATGCCCTGGTTGAACAGCTTGTGGAAGGGCTCGGCCGAGGAGATGTGGCCCAGGTCGTACAGGACCTTGGACCAGAAGCGCGCGTACAGCAGGTGCAGCACGGCGTGCTCGGCGCCGCCGACGTACAGGTCGACGCCGCCGTGCGGCATGCCCTCGCGCGGGCCCATCCAGTAGCGCTCGATCTCCGGGTCGACCAGCCGCTCGCCGTTGTGCGGGTCCAGGTAGCGCAGCTCGTACCAGCAGGAGCCGGCCCAGTTGGGCATGGTGTTGGTCTCGCGCCGGTAGCGCTTGGGCCCGTCGCCCAGGTCCAGGGTGACGTTGACCCACTCCTCGTTGCGCGACAGCGGCGTCTCGGGCTGGGTGTCGGCGTCGTCCGGGTCGAAGGTGCGCGGCGAGTAGTCGTCGACCTCCGGCAGCTCCAGCGGCAGCATCGACTCGGGCAGGGCGTGGGCGACGCCGTCCTCGTCGTAGACGATCGGGAAGGGCTCGCCCCAGTAGCGCTGGCGGCTGAACAGCCAGTCGCGCAGGCGGTAGTTGACGGTGCCCTCGCCGATGCCCCTCGACTCCAGCCACCGGGTGATGCGGGTCTTGGCCTCGGTGACGCCCAGGCCGTCCAGGCTGATGTCCTCGCCCGAGGAGTTGACGATCTTCGCGTCGTAGGACACGAAGGCGTCGTCCCAGGTCGACGGGTCGGTGCCGCGGCCGTCCGTCGGCTCCACGACGCAGCGCATCGGCAGGTCGAAGGCGCGCGCGAAGGCGAAGTCGCGGGTGTCGTGCGCGGGGACGGCCATGATGGCGCCGGTGCCGTAGCCCATCAGCACGTAGTCGGCGATGAAGACGGGGATCCGCTCGCCGTTGACCGGGTTGGTGGCGTACGCGCCGGTGAAGACGCCGGTCTTGTCCTTGGCCTCGGCCTGCCGCTCGACGTCGGACTTGGCGGCCGCCTGCCGGCGGTACTCCTCCACCGCCTCGCGCGGGGTGGCGTGCCCGCCGGTCCACGCCTCGCGCGTGCCCTCCGGCCAGACCTCGGGGGTGAACTTCTCCACCAGCGGGTGCTCGGGCGCCAGCACCATGTAGGTGGCGCCGAACAGGGTGTCCGCGCGCGTGGTGAAGACCGTGATGTGCTCGCCGTCGATGGAGAAGTCGACGCGGGCGCCCTCGGAGCGGCCGATCCAGTTGCGCTGCTGCAGCTTGATCGCCTCGGGCCAGTCCAGCTCCTCCAGGTCCTCCAGCAGCCGCTCCGCGTAGGCGGTGATGCGCATGTTCCACTGGCGCAGCTTGGCCTTGAAGACAGGGAAGTTGCCGCGCTCGGAGCGGCCGTCGGCGGTGACCTCCTCGTTGGCCAGGACGGTGCCCAGGCCGGGGCACCAGTTGACGGGCGCGTCGGAGGCGTAGGCCAGGCGGAACTCGCTCAGCACGTCGGCGCGCTCGCGCGGGCTCAGCTCGCTCCACGGGCGCGTGTGCCCCGGTACGGGCCGCTCACCGCTCTCGAACTGGGCGATCAGCTCGGAGATCGGGCGGGCCTTGCGCGCCTCCTCGTCGTACCAGGAGTTGAAGATCTGCAGGAAGATCCACTGGGTCCACTTGTAGTAGTCCGGGTCGATGGTGGCGAAGGACCGTCGCCGGTCGTGGCCCAGGCCCAGCCGGCGCAGCTGGGACTTCATGTTCTCGATGTTGGCCTCGGTGGACACGCGCGGGTGCGTGCCGGTCTGCACGGCGTACTGCTCGGCGGGCAGGCCGAAGGCGTCGAAGCCCAGGGTGTGCAGCACGTTGTGGCCGGTCATCCGCTGGTAGCGGGCGAAGACGTCGGTGGCGATGTAGCCCAGGGGGTGGCCGACGTGCAGGCCCGCACCCGAGGGGTACGGGAACATGTCCATGATGAACTTCTTGGGCTTGGCGGCCTGCTCGGGGTCGCCCGCCAGGTCGCCGGTGGGGTTGGGCGCCTCGTAGGTCCCCTGCTCCTCCCAGAAGTCCTGCCAGCGTGCCTCGATCTCCGCGGCCAGGGCGGCGGTGTAGCGGTGCGGCGCGGCCTCCGCCGACACGGCAGCGGCGGCAGCGGGGTTCGTCTCGCTCATGATCTCAAAGCTCCATCGATCGTCTCTGCCTGCGGAAATGAAAAATCCCCTCGCACAGGAGGGGACGCCGCGCCGACTCCGGCCCCACCGTCTCACCGGTGGCCGGGACTGGTCAGCGCGGCCCGCTAAGCAGAAGGCGTACGGCACGCATGGCGTCAGGGTACCGCAGCCGTCGAGCCGGTCGCGACGGGCTTCCACCGGTTCGCGAAGATGACGGGATTCCACCGGTTCACGACGAGAACGAGCTTCCTCCGGTTCGCGAGGATGACGGCATTCCACCGGTTCGCGAAGATCCACGAAGATCCACAGGGGCTGAACTTCGTTCAAACATTTCCCGACATAACGGACGCCAGGAGACAACACAGGCCCCTCAAGGCCCGTTGATAACAGCGCAATAACTCAAACGGCGTACCACTCGGTTTGACGGCCCTTAGAGTTCGGCGGCGGGACCGCTTTCCCGAACCGCTCGGAGTTGCCCCCATGAACCCTCGTCGCAGCAACAGCTCGCTCCCCAAACCAGGCCGCTCGGCCTACGGGGTGGCGACGGCTGTCGTCCTGGTCCTGATACCCGTCGTCGTGCTGAACGGCGGCAACTGGCTCCAGGACTTCCTGAACTTCGGTGCGGGCGTTCTCTCGCTGGTCTCCCTCACCTGCTCGGTGATCTGGGGCCTCGTCGCCCAGGACCGGATCTTCCTCAACATCCGCCAGCGGATCATCGCCCAGGGCATCCACCGGGTGACCGCCGTCGCCTCCATCGCCTTCCTGCTGGTGCACATCACCGTCAAGCTCGCGCTGGGGCACACCGTCCTCATCGCCGCCCTGATCCCCTTCGGCCTCGGCGTGACGGGCATCGCCGGACTCATCGGACTGGGCTCCCTGGCGGGCCTGCTCATGATCTTCGTGGGCGTCACCGGGGCCCTGCGCAACCAGTTCGCCTCCCCGGCCCCCGTCGCCGCGCGCTGGCGCGCGATGCACATGCTCGCCTACCCCGCGTGGTGCGCCGCGCTGATCCACGGCCTGTTCGCGGGACGCCCGGCGAAGACCTTCTTCATGGTGTCGTACGAGCTGTGCGTGGTCGGCGTCATGGCGGCCCTCGCCCTGCGCGCGGCCCCGCGCCCGGTCAAGCGCCGGATCGTCGAGCGGGTCACCGCGATCCTGGGGACCGAGGAGAGGTACGCGCGCGAGCAGCTGGAGGAGAGCCGGGCCCGGGCCTCGGCGCTGCCCGGCTACGAGGGCCGGCGCACGGAGCGGCCGCAGGCCGTCGGCACGGCGGCGTCCTCGTTCACGATGAGCCCCCCGTCGCCGCTGTACGGCGCCGCCTCGCCCGCCGCGACCCCGGAGCCCGCCGACGGCTTCGCGGCCGCCTACCGGGCCGTCCAGACCCCTTCCGGCCCCGCACAGCCGGCCGCCGGCCAGACCGCGCGCATGAACCTGCCGCCGGACCTGCAGGCCACCGCGGCGATGCCCCGCGTCGACGGCATGGGCGCCGCCTCCGGCAGCTGGCCGGTCCCGTCCCCGCCGCCCGTCGGTGAGGCGCCCCCGTCGTCCTTCGACCCCCTGCAGGACACGGGACACACCATCCCGGCCTACGGCAATCCGGGCGCGTCCGCGTACGCGGCGCGTGATGTGTACGACACCGGTGAGACGAACCCCCTCTACGGCACGTACAACCCGAACGACACGTACAACAGCGGTCCCGCCAATGAACCAGCCCCCGGTGCATCGTTCGACGCACCGGGCTCGGGCGAACCTTGGAACACGCCTTCCGGAGGCTATAGGTGAACGAGGCCCTGCCCGACGTACCCGAAGTCCGCGTGGTCGGTCTTCCCCAGCTCACGTCGGGCTTCGACCTTGTCGAACGACTCGATCTGCCCATGCATCTGAAGGTGCACGGGCCGCTCGAACCGATGGGCGGCGAGCAGCTCGCGCAGCTCGCCGAGCGCATCAACCTCAGGGGCCGCGGCGGCGCGGGCTTCCCCTTCCACAAGAAGCTGCGGTCGGTCGCCGAGTCGGCGATCCGCCGCGGCGTACGGCCGGTCGTCGTCGTCAACGGCAGTGAGGACGAGCCGGCCTGCCGCAAGGACACGGTGCTCATCAACCGTGCCCCGCACCTCATCCTGGACGGCGCCCTGCTGTGCGCGGAGGCCCTCGGCGCCCGCACGCTCGTGGTGGGCGTGACCCGGGAGTCCACGCAGCGCTCCATGGAGGCCGCGCTCGCCGAGCGCGGCCTGAGCAACGGGCGCCGCTCGGCCATCCGCGCACGCGTGCAGCGCAATCCCGTGCGGATGGTCACCGGCGCCGCGGCCTCGCTGATCCGCTCGATCGACGGCGGCCCGGCCATCCCGCCGGGACGCAAGATCAGCGCCTCGCAGAGCGGCGTCGGCGGCGCACCCACCCTGCTGTCCAACGCCGAGACATTCGCCCAGCTCGCGATCGCCGCCCGCATCGGCCCGGAGCGCTACGGCAACACCGGCCTGTACGACGAGCCGGGCACCGTGATGCTCACGGTGTCCGGGGCGGTGGCCCGCCCCATGGTGATCGAGGTCCCCACGGGCGTGCCGCTGCGCTACGTCCTGCAGCTCGCCGGCGCGCCGCCGGTGCCGCAGGGCGTGCTGACGGGTGGTTACCACGGCAAGTGGATCGACGCGGCCACGGTCAACGAGGCGATCGTCTCCCGCAACTCGCTGGAGCAGGTGGGCGGTTCGCTGGGAGCCGGGGCGATCCTGCCGATCAGTCAGCAGACCTGCCCGCTGGGCGAGTCGCTCCGGGTGGCGCAGTGGCTGGCGGAGGAGAGCGCGGGCCAGTGCGGCCCCTGCTACCTCGGTCTGCCCGCCGCCGCGCGCGGCCTGGAGGACATCCTCAACGGCGGCGGGCCGGCCGCCCTGGAGGCCCTCAAGCAGGTCGCGAAGAACGTCAAGCGGCGCGGCGCGTGCTCGCACCCGGACGGCTCCGCCATGTTCCTGGAGTCGACCATCAAGGCGTTCACCGACGACCTGGCCGCCCACGTCCTCGGCAACGGCTGCGGCCGGCCCGTGGAGGGCGTCCTGCCGCTCTTCGAGGACGGCAGGGCCCCGACGGGCATCCCCGGCGGCGGTTCGGCCGCGGAGGAGGAGACCGGGCCCAGCCGCCAGAAGATCTACGTCGACTGGACGCTGTGCCGGGGCCACGGCCTGTGCGCGGACATCCTCCCGGAAGTCTTCCAGCTCGGCGCCGACGGCTTCCCCACCGTGGCGCAGGCGCCGGTGCCGCGCTACGCGGAGGCGAAGGCGCTGCGCGCGGTGCGCCGCTGCCCGGCGCTCGCCCTGCGCATCGAGGAGGACACCCGGTCGCAGGCGTCGGCCCGCAGCAACCTGCCGGTGCTCTCCCAGGGACGGGGCCGGCGGGCGCTGGGCCGCTGAGCCCCTGGGCCTCTTGGGTCTCCGGGCCGCTGACGACAGCGGGGCGGGCCGCCTCTGTTGAGGTGGCCCGCCCTTTTTCCCATGTCCCACCGCGCGCGTGCGGGCCCGCTTCTCCCGCCGCCCGTACGCGCGCGGGCGGCCGCGCGCCCAACACGTCGAGGGCCGCTGTCCGGTCGGACAGCGGCCCTCGACTGCTGTGGAGCTAAGGAGAATTGAACTCCTGACCTCTTGCATGCCATGCAAGCGCTCTACCAACTGAGCTATAGCCCCTTGTGGTCACGCGGCGAAGCCGCGTTCTTTTCCCCGCCGCCCGGTCTCCCCGGCGGCGAGGACAACATTAACGGTCCAGGGGGGCGAACACCAAATCGTTTGCCGGAGCCCCGCACGGACGACTTTCCGCACCCCGCACGGACGCTTCCGGGAGCCCCGCACGGACGGCTCCCCGGAGTCCCGCGCGCGGCCCTGGGAAGCCGCCGCACGCGGTGCCGCACGCCGTGCCTCACGCGGTGACGAAGGAGTAGAACCGCTTGAGGGTGCAGTGTTCCTCCAGCAGCCGCCCGTAGATCGGCTCGCCCTCCAGCTCCCGGTACGTCTCGATCGGGTCGCCCTTTATGATCAGCGCCCGAGCGCACTCCTCGCACCAGTACTGGTAGTCGGGGTTGATCGGCTCCATGTCGCGGACGATCGGCGTACCGCTGCCGCACCAGTCGCACTTCCGCCTGTGGGCACCCATCGATCAGCTCCCGCTGTGGCCGCAGGCCGTGCAGACGTACGAGATTCCGCCGTTGTCGCCGAGGATCTGGGGCGCAGGGGCGGAACCGTGGGAAGGGCTGCCGAGGTGGGTGGACGTCCTCTGTGTCAACGCCGCATCGAGGAGGTGACCGACCTCCTCGAGGATGCTCGCAGGCATCGCTACTCCCTCCCGTCGGGCCGCGCCCCCTTCCGGCCGTTTGATTCTGCCACGGACGGACCAATACGGTCAGCGACGCCTTCGTACCAGTCCGGACACGGCACCCGCCACGGCCGTCAGAGCAAGCGCGTCCATGCCAGCCAGAAGCGCTTCCGCAGAGGTATACGCCCCGGAGGCCCCGAGTGACTCAAGCCGGTTGAGGAACAGTGTGCCGAAGGCCGCGACGCCGATGAGCCGGCCGAGCTGGGTGACGGTCGCCAGCAGCCCACTGGCGTCGGCCGCGTCCTCGGGCCGCACGGTGGCCGGCGCCCGGGTCAGCGTCGGGCTGAAGGCGAGCGCGAGCCCCGCGCCGGCCCCGGCGAACGCCGCGAACAGCGGTGCGCCGCCGTCTCCGCCGTCGCGCAGGGCCAGGCCGACCCCGGCCACGGACAGCGCGGTCAGCGCGAACCCCGCCGGGCCGGCCGCGGCTGCCAGGAGGCGGGCCAGCGCCGCCAGGTCAGGCCGACCAGGCCGAAGACGGCCGCGTGGGCGCGAAGCCGAGGCCGGCGCGCAGCGCGCTGTGGCCGAGGCCGCCCTGGATGTGCAGGGTGAGGGTGAACAGGAGCCCGGCGTTGACGGCCATCACGGCCAGCAGCCGCACCACGGCCAGGGACATGCCCGGATGGCGCAGCACCCGCGGGGAGATCAGCGGGGCGCCGCCGCGCCGGACCGGCCGGGACTCGTACCCGCAGAACAGGGCGAACAGGACCACCGCGGCGGCCATCGACAGCCAGGACCACAGCGGCCAGTCCTCCTCCTGCCCCAGCACCAGCGGCACCGTCAGCAGGGACACCGCGGCACCGAGCAGCACCAGGCCCGGCAGGTCCAGGCCGCGCGCCCGCCGCCGCTCTGCCGCCTCGCCCGCCGGGAGCACCCGCCGGCCCACGGCGAGCAGGACGGCGCCGACCGGCACGTTGACGAGGAACACCGGCCGCCAGCTCGTGCCGAACAGGTCGGCGCTGACCAGGACTCCGCCGAGCACCTGGCCGGCCGCCGCGCCGGTCGCCAGGACCGCGGAGTAGACGCCGAGGGCCCGGGCGCGGGCCTCGCCGGTGAAGGTGCGCTGGATGAGGCTGAGCACCTGCGGGATCATCAGCGCCGAGCCCGCACCCTGCACCAGCCGGAACACGATCAGCCCGGTCGGGCCCTGCGCGAGGCCGCAGGCGAGCGAGGCGGCGGTGAACAGGGCGAGCCCGGCGAGGTGGACCCGGCGGTGCCCGAGCAGGTCGCCGAGGCGGGCGCCGGTGATCGGCAGGACCGAGTAGGTGATGGCGTAGCCGGCGACCACCAGCTGCAGGTCGGCGCCCGAGGCGCGCAGCTCGGTGCCGATGGTGGGGGCCGCGACGTTGACGATGAAGACGTCGAGCAGCGCCATGAACTGGGCCGTGAGCAGGGCCGCGAGCAGGGCCCGGGGCCGATTGTCAGTGGTGGGCGCTTTACTGGCCGCAGGGTGTGAGGCGGGCGCCGGAGGCGGTCCCGTACGGGGTGTGGTCGTCATGCGTCGAGCCTGGCGGGGCCTTGGTACGGGTGCCGAGAGCCCGCCGATGCTGGTACTGACAGCACCTGGCGCGCCGTCAGCGGGGCGGTGACCATGGTGTGACGGGGGACACGCGAGGGGGGAGTGCGATGAGGTCGACACAGCGTCGGCGGCCCGAGCCGGCCGCTTTCCCGCGCGGCAGGCGCGCCCGGGTGACGCCGGCCGACGTGGGGATGCCGGCCGGGCCGCGCCGGCGCACTCCGGGGCTGCGCCGGGAGGAGGTCGCCCAGTTGTCGGGCGTGGGCGTCACCTGGTACACGTGGCTGGAGCAGGGCCGCCCGATCAACGCCTCTCCGCAGGTGCTGGACGCCGTGGCGCGCACCCTGCGGCTGGACGCGGCCGAGCGGGAGCACCTCTACCGTCTGGCGGAGGTGCCGTTCGAGCCGGGCCCGGAGCGGCCGGCGCTGAGGGTCGGCCCAAAGGTGCAGGGCGTCCTCGACGCGCTGGACCCGCATCCGGCGGTGGTCTACACCTCGCGCTACGACATCCTCGCCACCAACGCCGCCTACCGGGACCTGTTCATGATCCCCGAGACGCTCGCCATCGGCGTGCCGAACGTGCTGTGGACCCTGTTCGCCGTCTCGGAGAGCGCCTGCCCGCTGGTGCACCGGGAGCGGGAGCTGCCGACGATGGTGGCGACGCTGCGCTCCTCCTACGGCAGGCACGTGGGCGAGCCGGCCTGGGAGGACTTCATACGCGGGCTGTCCGCGGCCGGCCCCCGCTTCGCCGAGCTGTGGGCGAGCGGCGTCGTGACGCCGCCGGGCCCGCGGGTGAAGACGTTCCGCCACCGGGCCGTGGGCGAGATGCGGCTGGGCTCGCTGTCCCTGTCCATCGACGGGATGCCGGAGTGCCGGATCGTGGCCTGCACGCCGGAGGACGAGGAGTCGCGGCAGAAGATCGCGCTGCTCAGGGAGGGCAGGCAGCGGCTGTGGGAGCCGTCGGGAGAGGAGGTCGCCGGGGTCGCCGGGGTCGCCGGGGTCGTTCCCGGGTGACGCGGCCGGCACCCGGGAGTGCGTGGAAGGGACGTGCGGGAAGGGGAGGGAAAGGAGGGGAGGGGAGGGCGGAAAACGCCTGGAAGCAGGAAATCCCGCCCCTGACGGGACGGGATCCTCATCACCGATCCTTGACAACTCCACAGAGCGTCGATCCGGTGGAGCTAAGGAGAATCGAACTCCTGACCTCTTGCATGCCATGCAAGCGCTCTACCAACTGAGCTATAGCCCCTGGTGTTCTTCCCGCTCGGCGGGGCGAACAAGAAGAACTGTAGCCTGCGACCTGCCGGAAAGTGAAATCCGGGTCCCCGCACCCCCGCGGCGGGGTCAGTCGTCGTCGCCGAGGACGGGCTCCGGCAGGGTGCCGGCGTTGTGCTCCAGCAGCCGCCAGCCGCGGGCGCCCTCGCCGAGGACGGACCAGCAGCAGTTCGACAGGCCGCCCAGGCTCTCCCAGTGGTGGGCGTCCAGGCCGAGGAGACGGCCGATGGTGGTGCGGATCGTCCCGCCATGGCTGACCACCACGAGCGTGCCGTCCGGGGGCAGCTTCTCCACGTGCCGCAGCACGACGGGAGCGGCGCGGTCGGCGACCTCGGTCTCCAGTTCGCCGCCGCCGCGGCGCACCGGCTCGCCGCGTTTCCAGGCCGCGTACTCCTCACCGTGGCGGGCCACGATCTCCTCGTGCGTCAGCCCCTGCCAGACGCCCGCGTAGGTCTCCCGCAGGCCCTCCTCCAGGGTGACGTCCAGACCGGTGAGCGCGGCGAGCTCGGCGGCCGTGCGCGCGGCCCGCCGCAGGTCCGAGGAGACGATCGCGTCCGGCCCGAGGGAGGCCAGCAGCCGGGCGGCGCGGCGGGCCTGGGCGATGCCGGTCTCGGTGAGTTCCACGTCCGTGGTGCCCTGGAAGCGGCGCTCCACGTTCCAGGCCGTCTGGCCGTGCCGCCACAGGATGATCCGGCGGCCGCGGCCCGGCGTGCGGCCGCTCTCGCCGGCGGTGCTCATCGCCACTCCCCGCCCAGTCCGGCGGCCTCCTCGGCGGCCTGCAGCCGGGCGTGCTCCTCGGCCTTGCCGCGGGTGGCCTTGGCGTCGTCGGGCAGCTCGATCTCGGGGCAGTCCTTCCACAGCCGCTCCAGGGCGTAGAAGACGCGCTCCTCGCTGTGCTGGACGTGGACGACGATGTCGACGTAGTCGAGCAGCACCCAGCGGGCCTCGCGGTCGCCCTCGCGGCGGACCGGCTTGGCGCCGAGGTCCTTCAGGAGCCGCTCCTCGATCTCGTCGACGATCGCCTTCACCTGGCGGTCGTTGGGCGCGGAGGCCAGCAGGAAGGCGTCCGTGATCGACAGCACGTCGCTGACGTCGTAGGCGACGACGTCGTGCGCAAGCTTGTCCGCCGCGGCCTGGGCGGCGGTGCGGATGAGGTCAAGAGAACGGTCGGTTGCGGTCACTACAGGGCTTTCCGTCGGCGGTCACGTGACTTCCAGGGTCTCATGGCCCGCCGGGAGGTGTCGGTGCACGACCGGACGCACCGGCGGGCCGGCCGCTCCCATCGTGCCCGACGCCGTACGCGCGCGGGGCCGCCGCCCCGTGGACCCCGCGCCGCGACGACGCCACGGCGCCACGGCGTCACGGCGTCACGGCGCTACGACGACGGCTTGTAGTCCTCGCCCAGGATCACCGACACGTCGGCGTTGCCGGGGACGGTGCCCTTCGTGACGGAGCCGGCGGGCAGGCCCAGGGTCTTGGCGGCCTCGACGGCGTTCTCCTTGTCGGCGGCGTCCGCGTACAGCACCCTGGACGTCGCCTGCGGGGTGGCGGTGCCGCCCTCCAGGAAGGTGAAGCCGCCGTTGAGGAGGGCGACGCGGGCCTTGTCGACGCCGTCCTTGGTGCCGCCGGCGTTCTGCACGGAGACCCGCACGGCCGCGTCCTTGCCGGGGCTCTTCGCGGTGCCGCCCAGGATGTCCTTGACCACGCTCGCGCTCGTCTGCGCGCTCAGCGTGCCGTCGGCCCCGACCGGCAGCAGGGCCGTCTTGTAGGCGCCGCTCTTGGCGAGGTCGGCGAGCTTGGCGAGGAAGGCGCCGAGGTCCTTGTCGGTCAGCGACGGGTCCAGGATCTGGGCCAGGGTCTGGACGGTGGTGGTGGCGCCCTGGGCGTCGGAGGGCATCTTGCGCAGGACGCCCTGCATCACCTGGCCGAACCGCTGCAGCTGGGCGTTCTGCGACTCGCCGGGGGCGCGGTAGGTGGCGTAGGCGACGGCCATCTTGCCGCTGAGGGACTGGTCCCGCCCCTGGTGCACCAGGGGCGCGGTGCCCTTCTTCTTGGCTCCGGGGTCGGGTACGGCGGTGTCGGTGTCGACGTCGATGCCGCCGACCAGGTCCACCAGGTTCTGCAGGTAGGGGGTGTCCAGACGCCAGGTGCCCTCGATGTCGGTGCCCAGGGCCGTGTCCAGCGCGTCGCGGGTGCCGTCGGAGCCGTCCTCCTTGACCGACTCGGCGAGCGTGGTCGTGGTGCCGTCGTCGCCGGTCAGCGCCAGGGAGTTGGGCACCAGCACGGTGGTGCCCTGCTGGGTGGTGGTGTTGTCGACGAGCAGCGCCGTGGAGGTGCCGCCGCCCGAGGTGTTGTGCAGGTGGACGACGATGACGTCGCGTTTCTGGGCGGCCGCGGCCGTCGCCGGGCCGGCCTGGGAGTCCCCGGACGACAGGCCGGGCAGCTTCCCGGCGTACCACAGGTAGCCGACGCCGCCGACGGCGATCAGCGCGAGGACGACGGTGAGGGCGACGAGGCGGCTGCGGGCACGGCGGCGCGCCTCCTCGCGGCGCTCGGTGCGGTTCTCGGTGAACTTCAGCCAGTCGATGACGTCCTCGGAGTCGTCGTCCGGCTGGTCGACGAAGGCGAACTGCTCGGTGTGGTACTGCCGTGCGGAGTTGTCGCCGGCGTCGGCGGCGGCGTGGTCCGCGGGCCGGGAGGGGGCCTGCCCGGTCTGCTCCGCACCCGTGCCGGTCGGCTCGCCGGGGCCGGTGGCCTGTTGCGGGATGGAGGCGGTCCGCTCGGCGACGCGGGGCTGCTGCCCGCCGGCCGCGGCCTGGCCGTAGGGGTCGTACGGCGCCGCGGTGCCGGCGCCCGCCGCGCCGCCGCTGCCGTACGGGGCGTAGGGGTCGTAGGAGTCGTGGCCGCCGTAGGAGGCGTAGGGGGCGGGGGCCTGGTGACCGGTGTCGTAGGAACCGTAGGACGGCTGCTGGGCGCCGTTGGCGTACGGGTCGTAGCCGGGGCCGCCGTACTGGGCGTACGGGTCGTACGGCTGCTGCGGCGCCTGCTGCGCCGGGAGTTGGCGGTAGACGGGCCGGCCGTAGTCGTCGTAGCCGACGAGTTCGTACTGGCCGACGGTCCCGTCACCGTGGCCGGCGTCGTATCGGTCGTTCACCGGTGCCCCTCTCGGCTCACTCGCCGCGGTACAGCTGGCGCTTGTCGATGTAGCGCACGACCCCGTCCGGCACCAGATACCAGACGGGCTCCCCCTTGGCGACCCTTGTCCGGCAGTCCGTGGAGGAAATGGCCAGGGCCGGGACCTCGACGAGCGAGACGCCGCCTGCCGGCAGCCCGGGGTCGGTCAGGTGGTGGCCGGGCCGGGTGACCCCGATGAAGTGTGCCAGGGAGAACAGCTCGTCGATGTCGCGCCAGGTCAGGATCTGGGCGAGCGCGTCGGCGCCGGTGATGAAGAACAGGTCGGTGTCGGGGTTGAGGGCGCGCAGGTCGCGCAGGGTGTCCACGGTGTAGGTGGGGCCGCCGCGGTCGATGTCGATGCGGCTGACCGAGAACTGCGGGTTCTCGGCGGTGGCGATGACCGTCATCAGGTAGCGGTCCTCGGCCGGGGAGACCTTGCGGTGGGTCTTCTGCCACGGCTGCCCGGTGGGGACGAACACCACCTCGTCCAGGCCGAACCGGGCGGCGACCTCGCTGGCCGCCACCAGGTGGCCGTGGTGGATCGGGTCGAACGTGCCGCCCATGACGCCGAGGCGGCGCCTGCGCGGGACGGCCGGGCCGTCTCCCGGGCCCGGCCGCGGACCCGGCTGCGGGTGCCGTGGATCCGGCTGCGGGTGCCGTGGATCCGGCTGCGGGTGTCGCGGGCCGCTCCCGGTGTCGTGCGCCGGGCCGGTAGGCATGTCCTGCTCTCCCATGCGTGCAGACCCTACCGGCCCGGCCTGAGCGCTCCGGAGGACGGACCCCGGCAGGGCCGCCCGGGCAGGGCCCGCCGGGATCAGCGGTCGCGGTTGAAGCGGGTGGTGATCCACAGCAGGAGCAGCAGGATGAGGAGCGCGCTGCCGCCGGTGACGAAGGGGCTGAGGCTCTCGTGGTTGCCGCCTTCGCCCTCGGCGAGCTGGATCAACGGGGCGGCGGTGCTGTGCAGGATCATCGTCAGCAGGACCTATCCGGTGTGTGGGCGGGACAAAGACGTCGGCTCATCGTAAGCGGGGGCCTTTTCGCCGATCACGCCGACTCCGCCGTCGGGCGGCGGGAGGGAGGAGAGGCGGGGACGCGGAGGCGCGGAAGACGGGGGACGCGGAGGCGCGTCAGGGCTCCGGGGCGCTGGGGCTCCGGGGCGCTGGGGCTCCGGAGCGCCGGCCGGTCGCGGTCGTTTCCGGGGCGGCGGGAACTCCGGGGGCCGCTCAGCCGTCTTTCCGCTTGTAGCCCCGGAGCAGGAACCACGCGGTCAGAACGCAGCCAACGATCATCACGACCAGGACGATCCGGAGCAGATCGCCGGCGCCCTGCTGGTGCGGGGCGGCGCTCGCGGCCTCGGTCAGCCGGGCGGCTGCGGGGATGGGCTCCATGCGTGGACTCCTTCGCCGTACTGCCGGTCCACGGTATCTCCGCATAGGCTGAGGCCGGCTTCGGGGGCGACAGAAGGATGCCGTAGAGGGACGACAAGGACGTTCGGGGCGTCGACGGGCGCCGCAGGACGTCGAGGACACCGACGCACATGGGGGATCACATGTCCGATGCCGGCCGACAGCACGACGGCGGCCACGAGCACGTGCCGAGCAGGACGCGCAGGCGCTTCCCGGAGATCTCCTCGCGTGCGTACGAACATCCGGCGGACCGCTCCGCCCTGGTGGCCCTGCGCAAGCTGAGCGGCTTCGACACGGTGTTCAAGACTCTCAGCGGCCTGCTGCCCGAGCGCAGTCTCCGGCTGCTGTTCCTGTCCGACTCGGTGCGCGTCTCGGACCAGCAGTTCGCGCACCTGAACGACATGCTGCGGGACGCCTGCTACATCCTGGACCTGAAGAAGGTCCCGCCGATGTACGTCACCCAGGACCCGCAGCCCAACGCGATGTGCATCGGCCTGGACGAGCCGATCATCGTGGTCACCACCGGTCTCGTCGAGCTGCTCGACGAAGAGGAGATGCGGGCGGTCGTCGGCCACGAGGTGGGGCACGCCCTGTCGGGCCACGCCGTCTACCGCACGGTCCTGCTGTTCCTGACCCAGCTGGCCGTCCGGGTCGCCTGGATCCCGCTGGGCAGCCTGGCGATCATGGGGATCGTGACGGCGCTGCGCGAGTGGTTCCGCAAGTCGGAGCTGTCCGCGGACCGGGCGGGGCTCCTGGTGGGCCAGGACCTGCGGGCGTCCCTGCGCGGCCTGATGAAGCTCGCGGGCGGCAACCACCTGCACGAGATGAACGTGGACGCCTTCCTGCAGCAGGCCGAGGAGTACGAGGCCGGGGGCGACCTGCGCGACTCCGTGCTGAAGATCCTCAACGTGCTGCCGCGCAGCCACCCCTTCGCCACCGTGCGGGCGGCGGAGCTGAAGAAGTGGGCCGAGTCCCGCGAGTTCCAGCGGATCATGGACGGCCACTACCCCAGGCGCCACGAGGACAAGGACACCTCCGTCCGGGACTCCTTCCGGGAGTCCGCCGCGCACTACGCCGACACCGTCCGCAGTTCCAAGGACCCGCTGATGAAGCTGGTCAGCGACCTGGCCGGCGGTGCGGGCGACCTCGGCGACCGCGTCCGCCGCGGCTTCGCCGGCTTCACGGCGCCGCCCCAATCCGACAAGGACCGGCCCGGCCAGGACCGCTCCGGCCAGGACCACCCCGACCGGGACGAGCCGCCCACGGACACACCGCCGCAGGGGAACTGACCGGGCCGGCGGCGGGGCTCACCCGGTGAGCACCCGATTCACGCCCGGTTCACGGTTCACACCTTCGGCTGCGCGCCCGCCGCCAGGGTGCCGCACAGCGAGGTGGCGCCGCCGGTGGCGTAGGGGTTGGTGTCGGCGGGGCCGCCCGGCTTGGCGGTCTGGCCGGCGAGGAGGGGGCGCAGGCGGTTGGCGGAGTCCTCGGCGCAGGACAGCGGGCCGGCCTGGATGTAGGCGTCGGCGAGCTGGAGCTGGTGCAGGCGCAGGTCGTCTCGGTCGAAGCGGAAGTGCAGCGCGCGGCGGACGGTGAAGAGGGAGGTCCTGGCCCGGTCGTCGGCGCCGGCCGGTTTCAGGGCGTAGACCAGGGTGTGGTCGGCGGTGACCTCGAGGGTCGCGGAGTCGGTCTCGGTGGCCTGCAGAGTGCCCTGGACGCGGACCCTGCGGTCGGCGAGCTCGACGCGGGAGGCGTCGAGGCGGACGAGCCAGCCGGTGGCCGCGTGCCGTCCGTCGGCGGCGGGGCGGGAGACGCTCTGGTCGAACTGGTCGAGCTGGTCGGAGTCGACGAGGGCCCGTACGGGCCGGAGCTGGCCGCCGGTGAGGACCTCCGGGTGGAGGGAGGACTGGACGAGGTAGTCCTTGGCGGTGGTCAAGGCGGCGAGGACCTGGCTTTCGGAGAAGTGCGCGGTGCGCCGGTAGGGCGGCAGCGGCATGCCCGCGGCGCCGACGCGGAACTCGGCGGCGGGGCTGTGCGCGTACAGATACTCGGTGTCGACGGCGCCGGGCACCTTGCCGCGCGGGGCGAGCGGGACGACGGTCATCCGGGCCGGCTCGGGGGGCCGCTGGGCGGTGGCCGTCTGGTAGGGGTGCCGTATGCCCATGTAGATGGCGGTGCCGAAGGCGAGGGCTATGAGGAACACCAGCAGCAGCGCCTGACGGGACAGGCCGCGGCGCAGGGGCGGCCGGCGGCGCACGGCGGGCGTGTGCTCGGCCATCCGCTCGTGGGCGGAGTACTCCTGGAGGCGGGCAGCGCGGACGAACGACTCGTCGAACACGACGGATCGGTATTCGTCCTCCGCACCGCCGGGGAAGCCCTCGGGGTTCCCCTCCGGTGGGTCGCCAGGCCCTCCCATACCTTCAGAGTAGGTCCCCGCACGCGCCGGTAAACGCGCTGGTACACGACAAGTTCTGACAGCTTCTCACCGGCGCGCTCACCGTCCGTCCGGGCAGGGTTCAGGGCGTGCGCGGGATCACCGAGACGGCCGGCTGGGAGTAGTCGGCGGAGGCGGAGGGGGCCGCTGAGCCGCCCCGGTCGACGCCGGTGGAGGCGGGCGGCGGGACACGGTCGCGGTTGTTCGAGGAGGCGCCCCGGTAGACGGCGGTGAAGGCGAGGGCGACCATGCCGATGCCCATGACGAGGGCGAGCATCCAGGCGACCGGGCGGTGCCAGCGGACCTGCTTGCCGTAGGGGCCGTGGAGGCCGTGGCGCCGGTCGAGGACGTCGGCGTCGTCCAGGTCGTCCAGGTCGTCGAAGTCCGGATCATGGCCGAAACCGTGTTCGCCGGCGAGGAGGCCGTCCTCGTGGCGCTCGCTCTGGGCGCGGGCCCGGCGGGCCTCGGCCTCGGCTCTGGCCTGGGCGGCGGCCAGGAGGCGTTCGACGGCGGAGGGCTCGTGCACCACGGCCGCCCGTACGAAGGCCTCGTCGAACACCACGGAGGCGAACTCTTCGTCCCACTCCCCGCGGTCGTGGTCGTCGTCGGGCTCCCAGCCGTCAGGGAACGGCGTGCCCCCCACGTCCTTCGGCACGGTTCCAGGGTAGACCTGGGGGGTCAATTTGGGCAGACGGCAGGGAAATTCATCCGCCTGCCGAGACGGTTTCCGGTCAAGGCCGGCGCATACCGGGCGCATATGCCGTCGGCCCATGCGCCCGGTTCGGCCCGGGCGGTTCGGATCCGCCCGGCGGCCGGCTCAGCGCCGTACGTGCCCGTCGCCGGTGACGATGTACTTCGTGCTGGTCAGCTCCGGCAGGCCCATCGGGCCGCGGGCGTGCAGTTTCTGCGTGGAGATGCCGATCTCGGCGCCGAAGCCGAACTGGCCGCCGTCGGTGAAGCGCGTGGAGGCGTTCACCGCGACCGTCGTGGAGTCGACCAGCTGGGTGAAGCGGCGGGCGGCCTGCTGCGAGGTCGTCACGATGGCCTCGGTGTGCCCGGAGGACCACAGCCGGATGTGCTCGACGGCCTTGTCGAGGGAGTCGACGACGGCGGCGGCGATGTCGTACGACAGGTACTCGGTCTCCCAGTCCTCCGGGGTGGCCTCGACGACGGTGGCGCGGGAGTCCTTGGCGTACGCCATCACGCGCTCGTCGGCGTGCACGGTGACCCCGGCGTCGGCGAGCGCGTCCAAGGCGCGCGGCAGGAACCGGGGGGCGATGTCCTGGTGGACGAGGAGGGTCTCGGCGGCGTTGCAGACGCTGGGCCGCTGCGCCTTGGAGTTGACGAGGATCTCGACCGCCGTGTCGAGGTCCGCGTGGGCGTCGACGTAGACGTGGCAGTTGCCGGTGCCGGTCTCGATGACGGGCACGGTGGACTCCTGCACGACCGTGTTGATCAGGGAGGCGCCGCCGCGCGGGATGAGCACGTCGACCAGGCCGCGGGCGCGCATCAGCTCGCGCACGCTGTCGCGGCTCTCGCCGGGCACGAGCTGGACGGCGTCGGCGGGCAGCCCGGCGCCGCCGACGGCGTCGCGCAGCACCCGCACGAGGGCGGTGTTGGACTCGTAGGCGGAGGCGGAGCCGCGCAGCAGGACCGCGTTGCCCGACTTCAGGCAGAGGGCGGCGGCGTCGACGGTGACGTTGGGGCGGGCCTCGTAGATGATGCCGACCACGCCGAGCGGCACGCGGACCTGGCGCAGGTCGATGCCGTTGGGGAGGGTGGAGCCGCGGACGACCTCGCCGACCGGGTCGGGCAGCGCGGCGACGTGCCGCACGTCGGCGGCGATGGCGCGCACCCGTTCGGGGGTGAGGGTGAGCCGGTCGACGATGGCGTCGCTGGTGCCGGCCTGGCGGGCCTTGGCGACGTCCCGGGTGTTGGCCTCGACGATCTCGCTCGTGCGGACCTCCAGCGCGTCCGCGATGGCGAGCAGCGCGTCGTCCTTCTCGGCGCGCGGCCGGGGCGCGAGGTCGGCGGCGGCGGCCTTGGCGCGGTAGGCCGCCTGGATGACCGGGGACATGGAGTCGTACGGCGAGAGCGTGGTCATGAGGGAAGGGTAGTGCGCGATCCGGGACTGTTCGGGCGCCGGTCCACACCCCGAGACGGGTGCGCGGGGCCCTCGCACCGGCTGCCGGGGCCCGCGAACCGACCGGATGCCGGCCGCGACGGACCGGCTGCGGGGCCTGCGGGTCGGCTGCGGGGCCCGCGGGCCGACGCGGGTCCGGGGCGTGCGAGCCGGCCGGGTCAGAAGGAATGGACGCCGGCCGGGTCAGAAGGGATGGACGCCGACCGGGACCGCCGGAGGCGGGCCGTGGCCCTCGGCGAGGCGCTGGTGGTAGGTCTCGCGGTCGATGACCTCCAGACCGACGATCTCCCACGGCGGAAGGTTGGCGGAGCGGCGGTGCTCGCCCCACAGGCGCAGGGCGACGGCGGCCGCGTCGTGCAGGTCGCGGGCCTCCTCCCAGTAGCGGATCTCCACGTGGTCGGCCGCGTATCTGCTGGTCAGCAGGAAGGGATGGTCGTGGGCGAGCTGCTCCAGACCCCGGCGCAGCTCCGCCAGCGGGGTCTCCGGACCGGAGAGGCTGAGGGTGACGTGCCACAGGCGGGGCAGCTCCCCGGGTTCCTCGCCCGCGAGCCGGTCGCCGGCCGGCACGCTGGTCAGGGCGCGCTCCTCGCCGGCCGCCCGGGAGGAAACTCCGCGGGACGGCGCCGTCCCGGGGCGCACTCGTCTCACGACGGCCTCCTTCACAAGCCGCGCCGATGTCCTGACACCCCAGTGCAGCAGGCCGCACGGCTCCATGGGGCGGTTTTACGGAACGTCCCCCACCGGGTACCGCGCCCGCGCGAGTGTTTCGGTCCGCTTTCGGGATCTTTTCGATCGCTCAGGCGGGAAGGATCACCAGGTCGTCCCTGTGTACGACCTCGCGTTCGTACGCCGGGCCCAGTTCGCGCGCCAGCTCCCGCGTCGAGCGGCCGATCAGCCGCGGGATCTCCTTGGCGTCGAAGTTGACGAGCCCGCGGGCCACCGGGCGCCCGGCGGCGTCCCGCAGCTCGACGGGGTCCCCGGCGCTGAACTCGCCCTCCACGGCGGCGATCCCGGCGGGCAGCAGCGACTTGCGCCGTTCGACGACCGCGTGCACGGCGCCGTCGTCGAGGGTGAGCGCGCCCTGCGGGGTGGTGGCGTGCTGCAGCCACAGCAGCCGGTCGGCGGAGCGCCTGCCGGTGGGGTGGAAGTAGGTGCCGGTGTCACCGCCGGCGAGGGCCTCCGCGGCGTGCACGGCGCTGGTGAGGACGACGGGGATGCCGGCGGCGGCCGCGATGCGGGCGGCCTCGACCTTGGTGACCATGCCGCCGGTGCCGACGCCGGCCCGGCCCGCGCTGCCGATCTCGACGTGCGCGAGGTCCCCGGGGCCGCGCACCTCCGCGATGCGGGAGGTGCCGGGCCTGCTCGGGTCGCCGTCGTAGACGCCGTCGACGTCGGAGAGCAGGACCAGCAGGTCGGCGCGGACGAGGTGGGCGACGAGGGCGGCGAGGCGGTCGTTGTCGCCGAAGCGGATCTCGTCGGTGGCGACGGTGTCGTTCTCGTTGACGATCGGGAAGGCGCCCATCGCCAGCAGCTTGTCCAGGGTGCGGGAGGCGTTGCGGTGGTGGGCGCGGCGGCTCATGTCGTCGGAGGTGAGCAGGATCTGGCCGACGCGGATGCCGTAGCGGGCGAAGGAGGCGGTGTAGCGGGCCACGAGGAGGCCCTGGCCGACGCTGGCCGCCGCCTGCTGGCGGGCGAGGTCCTTCGGGCGGCGGGTGAGGCCGAGGGGGGCGAGGCCGGCGGCGATGGCGCCGGAGGAGACCAGGACGATCTCCCTGCGCCCGTCGCCCGCTCGTCTCCCGCCGGCGCCCTCGGCCGGGGCCTTTCGGGCCGTCCCCTCTTCGCGGACCTTGGCGAGCACGTCGACGAGCGCGTCGACGCGATCGGCGTCCAGTCCGCCGGAGGCGGTGGTCAGCGAGGAGGACCCCACCTTGACGACGATCCTGCGGGCCTCGGTCACGGCCTGCCTTGCCCCTGCCACCTTGTGTCGCATCCCCTCGCGTCGGTACGGCTGCCCGCTCGGCAATCTACGCGAAGCGGGCCGGGCGCCGTGCGGCGGTCCGGCTGCCGGACACGGGCGAAGTGATCGTTTGCTCACGCTTCGCATACGGCAAAAGGTTGTACTGGTTTCCTATGGAAATTAAAGTCCCGGCAAATTTAATGTGCACGATGTGTCGCAGTCTGTCGGCGCCGTCAGGCGCATTCTCCTCAGATCGGGCAAGAGCCCCTTTGACGTCTTCACGGTCGAGGAGGCCCTCCACCGGGACGTCTTCGCCACCAACTCCGGCAACCTGCTCTTCAGTGACGCCGCACACAAGATCCTCAGCACCCCGGACACCGAGGTCGTCTCGAACGGCATAGCGACCGACGTCTCGGCGGCCGGGCGGATCAACGAGGAGTACGACGTCTTCGTGGTGCCGCTGGCCAACGCCTTCCGCCCCTCGTTCGAGGCGTCCCTGCAACGGCTGACCCGGTTGATCGGCAAGCTGCGGATCCCGGTGGTGGTGCTCGGCGTGGGCGCGCAGACGGGGGTGACCTACGACCCGTCGCGGCTGAAGGCCATGGAGCCCACGGTGCGGGCCTTCTGCTCGGCGGTGCTGGAGCGCAGCGCGTCGATCGGCGTGCGCGGCGAGTTCACCGAGCGCTACCTCAGGGACATGGGGTTCCGGGACGTCGAGGTCATCGGCTGCCCGTCGATGTTCCTGAACGGCGACCGGCTGACGGTGGAGAAGAAGGCCGGCGCGCTGACGCCCGCGTCGCGGATCGCGGTCAACGGCTCGCACACGGCGGTGCGCGCCGGCCTGCACCGGATCATCACCCGCGCCCACGCGCGCTACCCGAACCTGTGCTACATCGGGCAGAACCTCACCGACGCCAAGCAGCTCCACTGGCGGGACACCGACTCCCCCGCCGGCCGGATCACTCAGATGCCGACGCACCCGGACCACCCGATGTACCGGGAGGGCAAGGTCCGGGTCTACGTCGACCCGGTCACCTGGATCGACGACCTGCGCGGTTTCGACTACTCGTTCGGCTCGCGCATCCACGGCAACATCGCCGCCCTGCTGGCGGGCACCCCGGCGACCGTGCTGGCCTTCGACTCGCGCACGCTGGAGCTGTGCCGCTACTTCGAGATCCCGCACCAGCGGCTGGACCGCACGCCCGAGGACACCGACCCGGCGGAGCTGTACGAGCGGGCCGACTTCGGCGCGCTCACCGGCAACCACCGCGAGCGCTTCGACCGCTTCGTCCGCTTCCTCGACAAGAACGGGCTGCGGAACACCTTCACGCACGGCGACGGCGGCGCGGCCTTCGAGCAGCGGCTGCGCTCACTGTCCTTCCCGGCCGGCATCCGCCCCTGGAACGACATCGACCTCGCCTCGCTGACCACGCGGTTCGGCTTCCTGCAGCAGCGCATCTCCGAACTGGCCGCCAACAACGCCCAGTTGAAGCGGGAACTGGCCAAGGCCAAGGGGAGCGCGGCGAAGGCGGCGGCCAAGGCCGCCGCTCCCGTCACCCCGCACTCGGTCTACCGCCGCGCCCGTCGCATCGTGGCCCGTCCCCTGCGCCGGGCGCTGCAGCCGGGCCGCGAATAGCGCGGGGCGGCCCGCCCCGGGGCGCGGCCCGTCAGAGGGCCGGAGCCGCGCCCTTGGGGGTGGCGCGGCGCTGGGACAGCAGGCGGCGGGTCTTGCGGGCCGCCCTGCGCAGGACGGATTCGACCTGGTTCCGGCGCCAGCCGAGGAACGCCTTGGCCTCCCGCTCCTCGGCGAGGTAGACCCAGTCGGGTATCCGGGCCTTGCGGGAGCGGAAGTGCGGGTAGACGAGGTAGACCCGGGTGCCCCGCCGCTCCAGGATGGCGGCGGCCTGGCGCTTGGCGCGGAGGAACTCCAGGACGTCCTTGAGCAGGTCGGGGCGCTGCTGGGCCACCAGGTACAGGCGCAGCCGCTCGTGGACCTTGAGGCGGTGGGCGACGCCCTCGTTCCAGTGGGCGTCCATGAGCGGCTTGGCGAGTTCGAGCTTGTGCCGCTGGACCTCCTCGCTGTCCTTGAGGAACCTCGGCCCGAACTGGGGCAGGAGCGTGACCAGGAAGGGACGGACCATGAGCGCGTCCCGCTTCGCCCCGGGCGGGACCATCTCCGCGATGAGGTTCATCAGGGCGCGGGCGGAGTCGAAGCGCAGGGTGTAGCCGCCGGTCTTGGTGACGTGCTTGCCGTCCTCGCGGCCGACCAGGTAGTAGCAGGTGTAGTCGGCGATGACGGAGACGCCGTCGGCCCGCAGGTAGGCCTCCATCGTGAACAGGGCGTCCTCGCCGGTCCACAGCGACTCGTCGAAGCGCATGCCGTGCCGCTCCAGCAGCTCGCGGCGGAACAGCTTCTGCGCGCTGAGGGTGAACTTGATGTTGGAGGAGAAGACGTCGGTGCGCTCCAGCGTCTTGCCCCACATGGATTTGGGTGCGGTGCGGTTGACGCCCTCGACCCGGCCGAGGACGACGTCGGTGCCGTTGCGGTCGGCCATGGCCACCATGCGCTCCAGCGCCTCGGGGCCGAGCCGGTCGTCGGCGTCGAGGAAGAAGACGTAGCGGCCGGTCGCCTTGGCGAGGCCGACGTTGCGCGGGCCGCTGGGCCCACCGGAGTTCTCCTGCCGGATCACGGTGACCGGCATGGGAGCCCGCGCGGCGAACTCCTCCAGGTACTCCCCCGTGCCGTCGGTCGAGCCGTCGTCGACTGCGATGACCTCCATGCGGGCCGGGTCGATGGTCTGCGCCTCGACGGAGGCCAGGCATTCCACGAGGTACGGCATCGCCTCGTAGGCCCCGATGATCACGCTGACGTCCGGCTGCGCCGCGGTCACGCGTCCCCCTTTTTCACTTCTTGTCCTCTCAGAAAAAGCAATTCCCCCGCATAGCCCCATGGCTACTGCTTAGACGGATGATCACTTGGAACGGTTGCTCCGTCCCCATGGACCGGTGACGCGAGTCACATGGTGTACGGGCAGGAAAGCACCGTAGCCCGTGACGGTAAGCGCCGGTAAAGACCGGGAAGCGCCAAAGAGTCCGGGCGGGCGGGGAGTTCACGCGCGCAGCACGCCGGGCGCGAATCTCACGCGCGGAACACGCGGAGCGGGGGCGTGACGAGGGCCCGGCCCCGGGGAAGAGGTCCCCGGGGCCGGGCCCGATGCCGAACGGCGGAGAAGGCGAAGGAGGTGGAGAAGGGGAGGAGCGGGGCCTTTTCAGCCCGCGTTCACCCCGTCCGCCTCGCCGGTGGCCGAGGAGCGGGGTCCCGGCATCGCTCCGGCCAGGTCGGTCTCGGTGACGCCGCCGGAGGCGACGCGGGTCGCCTGGCCGAGGTTGCGGGTCTCGGCCTTGATCGCCAGGTTTTTCACCGCGGTGTTGAACTGGTCGATGGACTTCGGCTCGTCCGGGCCGAGCAGGTACTCCTTGAGCTCCTTGCGGTCCTTCGCGAGCGGGTCGGCGGCCGGGTCGCGGACCGCGTCGAGCAGCGCGCCCAGCTCGTTCGCGCTGTTGGAGAGGATCACGGCGGCGCGCACGGCGGTGTTCTGCCGCTTGAACTCCTCCTCGCCCAGGCCGGCCGAGTCGGTGACGGCGTACGGCTTGCCGCTGGCGATGAAGTCGGAGACGACGGAGGAGATGTCGGAAACCATCGCCTCGGAGACGTTGAAGCAGTCGTACAGGCGCGGCTCGGCGCCGGTGATGACACGGTGCTGCCAGCTCGGGAAGGAGCGCCAGTAGGCGTCGTTCCACTCGGCGCGCAGCCGGGCGATCTCCTGGTGCTTCTTCAGGTCGATCATGCCCTCGCGGGTCTGCTCGGCCTCGTCGCCCTGGTACGCGCCGCCGGCGAGCTCGGCGAGGCGCGCCTCGATACGGGCGAGCTCCTCCTTGGCCCTGGCCTGGGCGGTGGTGTCGGCGGTGAAGCGGGGGTCGGCGGCGCGCTCGGCGGCGGCCTTCTCCACCAGGGCGGTGATGCGCTGGTGGGCGGCCTTGGCCTGCGGGCTGCGGGTGCCGGTGAAGGGGTGCGGCTTGTACAGCACGCGCACCGGCGGGTCGGCGGTGATCAGCTTCCGCACGATGTTCTCGCCGGCGAGGAGGATCGAGGTGTTGCCGGGGTTGTCGTCCCAGCCCTCCCAGGTCGGCGCGTACAGGATGGTCGGGATGCGGTCCTCGGGCACGCCCCGCCCGGTCTGGATGGACGCGAGCTGGGGGCGGCCGACCTCGACGATGTCCTCGTCGCGCACGCCGACGTCGGCGATGGCGTAGCGGTCGCGGCCGGCCCGGCCGGCGGTCCACACCTCGTCGTAGACCTTGCTGAACGGGTTGACGCTGGCGATCTTGTCGCTGTCGCCGTGGCCGATGAAGACGTGCTTCATGGTCGGCACGCGCAGCATGTGGATGTTCTTGCCGACGTTGGCGGCGTACAGCGCGACGCGCACCGTGGACAGGTCCATGTTCATCAGGTGCACCCCTCCGGGCACGCAGATGACGGGGACCGTGGTGGGCGCCAGGTTCTGCAGGATGACCCGCTCGCGCAGGATGATCAGCGGCCGGGTGTCGAGCTGCTCCATGGTCTCCAGCCACATGTTCACCTGGTAGGCGGAGTCCTTGGAGCCGGAGAAGTACAGCACCGTCTCGGGCTTGTACCAGCGCAGCCAGTCGTCGACGGCGGCCAGGACGGCCTCGGCCCGGGGCGGGACGCGCCGACCGCGCACGTACGGCGCGAGCGCGAGGACGTACAGGATGCCGAGGCCGAGCGTGACGCCGATGCCCGCGAAGCCGACGACGGCGGAGTCGGTGGCCGCGGAGACCAGCAGGCCGGCGACGGCCGCCAGGTCCAGGTGGAGCATCTTCTCCGCGGAGCGGTGCAGCAGGCGGCGCGGCGGGGCGTCGGGGATGCGGATCCGCGACTTCAGGTCGACGTTGCGGGTGGCGACCGGCAGCCGGCGGCGGTTGCGGATGAGCGTGACCAGGGCGCCGTGCGGGGCCTGCAGGCCGTAGAAGGCGATGAAGCAGCCGATCGCGCCGTAGAAGATCAGGTCGCTGGAGAGGGACAGGCGGGCCAGCAGCAGGACCAGGAGCAGCTGGCGGATCAGGAAGCGGATCGACAGGCCCGCGCGGACCTTGCTGAGCCGGTTGATCAGGTAGCTGCTCTTGCGGTGCAGATAGTGGTCCGCCAGGTACGTCACGGCGGCCGCGGCCGCGAAGGCGGGGACGCTCGGGACGAGCGCGGCCAGCATGAGGCAGGGGAAGCCCAGCATCATGAGGACCGCTGCGGCCAGCTCGGCCGCGCTGCCCACCCGGGCGACGCGAATAGCGGTGGATATCACGGAGAAACCTGCTCTGGGAGGGGTGCCGGTCTTTGTGGTGATTTATCTAGCCTAGGGCGCTTGGTCCGACCCTTCTCGATGGAAGACTCAGGCCTCTGTGAATACACGGTGAACATGTATTCACAGAGGCCTGAATTACCAACGGCTAATTGCCGTCGATTATGCCACGCCCTCCTGGCGGTCCAGCACGCTGGCCAGGGCCTGCTCGAATCCGGACGCCTTGCCGGCGGCCGCGGTCGGGTCCTGCTGGCGGACGTCGATGACGTGCCCGGTGAGCTCGCTCAGCAGCACGTCGAGGGAGGTGCGGGCCACCGCCTCGGAGGACAGCAGGGTGCCCGCGGGCTCCTGCCCGAAGGCCTTGGTGCGCATCGGGGTGGCGGTGCGCTCGGGGTTGATGCAGTTGACGCGCACCCCGTCGCCGGCCCACTCGTCGCTCAGCGCCTGGGTCAGGTTGACCACGGCGGCCTTGGTGGAGGAGTACAGGCTGTACTCGGCGCGGCCGCGGGTGTAGCTGGAGGAGGTGAACAGCAGCAGCTGGCCCTTGGTCTCCGCGAGGTACTTGTAGGCCGAACGGGCGATCTGCACCGGCGCGAGGTAGTTGACCTTCAGCGCCTCCTCGATGGTGGCGTTGTCGGTCTCGGCGAGCTTGCCGATGCGCAGCACGCCCGCGGTGTTGACGACGTAGTCGATGCGGCCGGTCTCGGCGTACGCCCGCGACAGCGCGTCGTCCACGTCCTCGGGGTTCTCCACGTGGGTGCCGGTGGTGGAGCGGCCCAGGGCGTAGACGGTGGCGCCGTAGGACTCGGCCAGCTCGGCGATGTCCTTGCCGATGCCGTAGGAGCCGCCGAAGACGACGAGGGTCTTGCCGGTGAGGAGCTGCCGGTAGGCGTCCTCGCCGTTCTGCTCGGGGGCGGCGGTGGAGGCCAGCTGGAACAGCTTGTCGGCGATGAAGACGTCGACCGGCTGGGTGACCTTCATGTTGTACTCGTCGCCCGCGACGACGTGGATCGGCACGTCCGGCAGGTAGCGCAGGACCACCGTGCAGTCGTCGGTCGCCTGGAAGTTGGGGTCCTTCGCGGCGACCTCGTAGGCCCGGCGGATGGTGGACAGCTTGAAGGCCTGCGGGGTCTGGCCGCGGCGCAGGCGGGAGCGGTCCGGGATGTCGGTGATGAACTCGCCGTCCTCGCCGTGCGTCCGGGTGACGATGATGGTGTCCGCGGACGGGATGGCCACGTCCACGGCCTGGTAGCGCTCCAGGGCGGCCACGCAGTCGTCGATGACGCGCTGCGACAGCAGCGGGCGCACGGCGTCGTGGAAGAGGACGTTCAGGTCCTCGCCCTCGGCCAGGCCCTCGCTGAGCGCCGCGATGGCGCGCTCGGTGGTCTCGTTGCGGGTGGCGCCGCCCTCGATGATCTTCGAGACCTTCGTGAACCCCGCCTTGGCCACGATCTTCTCGACGTCCGCGACGTAGCCCGGCGCCATCAGGACGATGATCTCGTCGATGGAGTCGGCCTTCTCGAAGGTGGTCAGGGTGTGCTCGATGACTGCCTTGCCGGCGATCTTCAGCAGCTGCTTGGGGATCGACAGACCCACGCGCTGGCCGGTACCGCCGGCCAGGATCACTGCGGTGGTACGGGGCTTGGCTATGTGCTGTGACACAGGTGACCTACCTCGGGGCGACTGGGAACCCGGAAATGGTCCCACTTTCGGTTACCACAGTGCAAGGTGAGCGTCCTCCACCGCATATGTGCGCGCAACCTCTCCTTCACCTCGCACCGCTGGTGACGGGTCCCGCTCTCGGCACGGTTGCCCGGGAATTGCTGTGAGTAACTCCACAGCTCCGCGGCACTGCGCTGCGTGACGGGACCGTCGTCCTCAGCGGCGCCGCAACCGTTTCAGGCAGCGGTGGCCGAGCACCCGCACGAGCTCTTTCGACGGCGTCTGGTGGACCGTGCGCGCCGCGCCGGGGCGGCCCGGCAGCAGCGCCGCCGCGGCGAGCGCCCCGTACAGCGCCCGCGCGGCCGTCTCGGGCGCGAGCCGCGCCGGGCCGGGGGCGGGTTCGGGCTGCTCCGGCACGGTGGACAGCAGCGCGGTGTCACCGAGGACGCGCACGCCCATGGCCGCGATGCGGCCGGCCGTCTCCGCCCCGATCGCGGCGGCCTCCTGAAGCGCCCAGCGGGGAGTTCCGATCTTCACGTCCTGTGGCACGGAAGGGCACGCGTTCTTCATGTGCGGCACCGCGCCGTTGCGCACCAGCCGGGAATACAACTCCTCCGGAAGGCCATTGCCGCGGAATTCTTTATTGAGATTCCGCAGCATTTCGGTCTCGGCCAGGCCGAGGGAGCGGTTCGCCGCGTCCGGAACCGGCTGCAGCAGCCCGTCGGGAAGACCGAGCAGTGTCTCGAAGGTGCGCAGCAGGCCGCCGCGGTCGCGGTCGTCGACCACGACGACGGTCACCCGGTCGGCGCCCACCACCCGCGCCCAGCGCTCCACCAGCCGGTCGTGCCGGTGGCGGTGCCAGAAGCTGGGGGTGGGCTTGTCGTAGGGCGGCTTGCGCAGCATGTGCTCCAGCCAGTCCTCGTAGCCCATGCGCAGGCCGTTCTGCACGTACTGCTGCCACTGCGAGGGCAGGATCCGCGCCGGCGGGCGCAGGGTGACCAGCACGTGCACCCTCCCCCGCTCCCGGCCTCGCCCGGGCGGGGGCGCCCCCGCGCCGTCGAGCTGCCCGACGATCCGCGCGATCACGGCGTCGTCGGGGGCGTCGGCGAAGAACTCGCTGCTGATCACCGAGGTGCTCCGGCCGGTGGCCCGCACCTGGTCGAGCAGCCGCTTCCAGTGCCGGTCGGTGGGCACCGGGTCGCCCATCATGGCGGGGCGGGCGCAGGCGGCGAGGACGGCCTCCATGGGGTGGCGGCTGTGGGCCGGGAAGCGGACGCCGTGCGCGGGCAGCCGCTCCTTCGCGGCGAACAGGGCGGCCTGGACGGCGGTGGTGCCGGTCTTGTGCGGGCCGATGTGGAGCAGCCGGGTGCCGGCGGGCAGGGCGGGGGGCCGTGGCCGGGCGTCGGGTGTCGTCGTCCTGTGCGTCTCCATGGTGAACGGACGGTAAGAGCCTTGCCTGAAGTTCACCTGGGAGGAGCCTGGGACCCGGGTGTGAGTCCCAGGCTCCGTCCGCGCGGGCGGGCGCGGGCCGGACGACCGGGCGGGCCGGACGACCGGGCGGACCGGACGGCCGGGCGGACCGGACGACCGGATGGACCGGACGGCCGAGTGGACCGGACGGCCGGGCGCGGGTCAGACGACCTCGACGCCGGGCCGGCCGTTCTCGACCCGCAGCGTGGCCAGGGTGCTCGGGGTGGCCCGGGGCTCGAGGACCGTGTCGACGACGCGGACCTGGGCGTCGATGCCGTCGCGGCGGATGTCGAAGAGGTGGTAGCCGCGGTGGGCGTCGATCACCTTCCAGTGCGGGTTGTCCGGCCTGCGCGGGTCCCACTCGGCGTGGAAGGCGGTCTGGTCCTGGTCGCCGTTGCTGGAGATGGAGGTGCCGACGAACTCGGCGCCGACGACGGCGGAGTCCGGGTCGGCGAAGTCCTCCTTCAGGTCGCTGATCATCGTCAGGTGCCGGTCGCCGCTGAGCACCACCGGGTTGCGGACGGTCCTGAACTCCTCCAGCAGGGCGTTGCGTTCGACCTGGTAGCCGTCCCAGGCGTCGTAGAACCACAGCTTGCCCTCGCCGACCTGCAGGTCGGTCTCGGCCATCATGATCTGTGAGGCGATCAGGTTCCAGCGGGCGGGCGAGTCGTGCAGGCCGTCGACGAGCCACTGCCGCTGCTCGGCGCCCAGCATCGTCATCCCCGGGTCCTCGGCGCCGGCCTGCGTGGTGGCCTGGTCGCTGCGGAACTGCCGGGTGTCCAGCACGTTGAGCCGGGCCAGGCGGCCGAACTCCAGGCGGCGGTACATGCGGATGTGCGGGCCGTCGGGCACGGCGGTGGCGCGCACCGGCATGTGCTCGTAGTAGGCCTGGTAGGCGGCCGTCAGCCGGGCCACGAAGGCGTCGTGCGACTGCTTGGCGGGGTCCTGCGGGATCTCGCCGGCGAAGTCGTTGTCGACCTCGTGGTCGTCGAAGGTGACCACCCAGGGGGCGGCCGCGTGCATCGCCGCGAGGTCGGGGTCGGTGCGGTACTGGGCGTAGCGGTTGCGGTACTGGACGAGCGTGTACGGCTCGTCGCCGCCCTCGTGTCTGCGCACGGCGGTGGACGACGGCTTCGACTCGTAGATGTAGTCGCCGACGAACAGCACGACGTCCGGGTCCTGCCGGAGCATGTCGGCGTACGGCGTGAAGTAGCCGTGCTGCCAGTTCTGGCAGGAGGCCAGCGCGATCCGCAGGTGGCCTCCGGCGCGGTGGCGCGGCGGCGCGGTGCGGGTGCGGCCGGCGGGCGAGATCTGGCCGTCGGCGCGGAAGCGGTACCAGTAGGTGTGGTCGGCGCGCAGGCCGCGCACGTCGACGTGGACGCTGTGGCCGAACTCGGGGCGGGCCTGGGCGATGCCGCGGCGCACGACCTTCTTGAACCGCTCGTCCAGCGCGAGCTCCCATTCCACCGGCACCGGGCGGTCGGGCATGCCGCCGCCGTTCAGCGGGTCCGGGGCGAGCCGCGTCCACAGCACGACGCCGTCCGGGAGCGGGTCGCCGGAGGCGACGCCGAGGCTGAACACCCCGTCGGGGAGCGGGGTCGCGGCCGCGTGCGCGGTGGCCGGCAACCACAGCTGGGCGGTGGCGGCGGCACCGAGCACGGCGGCACCGGTGGTCAGAAAGCGGCGTCGGTCGGGCGACGGTACTCCGGTCATCGGCGAACTCCCTTGCCTCACGGGCCACTGCGGACATTCGGAAGCTCCCTGGCCGGACGGTCGGCCCGCTGAACAGAGGCATGCGCGAACATGACAACCAGACGGACAACGGAAGACCCGTTGCGGCACACGGGGGGTGGGGAACGCGATGGTGCCACAACGGGTCTGACGCCGTGTCAGTTGACACGCGGCGGGGGTGGGTTTCGGCCGGTCACCGGTTGCCGGTTGTCGGCCCTCGGGTGCCGGTTGTCGGCTCCCGGTCGCCGTGCGCAGGCCGCCGGTTCGCAGGCGCCCGTCCCCGGTCGCCGTACGCCGGCCGCCGTACTCCGGCCGCTGCTCGTTCGGACGGGGCCCGGGCCGCGGCCGGAGCCGCGGCCGGTGGCGGCTCAGGGTGCCCGCGGCCGTTCCGCCCCGCGCCGCTCCGCCCCGTCCCGCTCGCTCCGTGCCGTTCGCCCCGTCCCGTTCGCCCCGCCCCGCTCAGTGGGCGAAGCCGGAGCCGAGGCGGGCGCCGGTCGCCACCGTGCCCAGCGTGCCGTTGCCGAAGACGGTCGTGGCGTTCGGCGCCACGACGGTCCCGGCGCCGGAGCGGAACGTCCACACCGAACCCGCGCCGCCGTTCTCCCCCGGCGCCCCCACGGCGAGGTCCGCGCGGCCGTCGCCGTCGGTGTCGGCCAGCCGGGTCGCCGTGCCGAAGACGTCGCCCTTCTCGGCGCTGCCGGGCACGTTCGGGGTGTTCTGGGTGACCGTGTGCGCGCCGGCGCCGACGGGGCCGTGCGCGGAGCCGTGCAGGACGACGACGGCGCCCGCGTCCGCCACCCGGCCCAGGTCCTCGCCGGGTACGCCGACGGCGATGTCCGCGTACCCGTCGCCGTCCACGTCGCCGACCGACACGTCGGTGCCGAAGCCGTCGCCCGTCTCGGCGGTGCCGGGCACGTCGGGGCTGTCCTGGTTGACGAAGACCGCCTTGACGCCGTCGGGGCCGTCCGGGGTGCCGGGGATCCAGGCGACGCGGCCGCCCTTGGCGCGGTAGGTGTCCAGGTCGCTGTCGTAGCCCTCGACCGCGCGTCCGACGACGAGGTCGGCGCGGCCGTCCCCGTTCACGTCGCCCACGTCGAGGTTCTCGCCGCCCTGCAGGCCGGCGCCGTCGATGTCGTACACCAGCGTGTACGGCGTGAGCCCGTCCGGTGTGCCCAGCCAGTACACGATGCGGCGGGCGTCGTACTCGTCGCCGTCGTTCTCCGTGGCGGCGACGTCGATGCGGCCGTCGCCGTTCAGGTCCCCGGCGGCCAGGTCCAGGACGCGGCTGTCGAACTGGTCGCGCACGAGCTGCTCGCCGCCCGCGGCCGAACCGTCGCGCCGGAACGGGCCCTTGAGGACGCGCAGGTCGTGCTGGTTCTCGACGGTGACGACGTCCGGGCCGGCCAGGGTGAGCCGGCCGGCGGCGCCGAGCCGGTCGGCGACGTTGCGGCCGGTGGCCAGGGAGGAGGCGCCGGACAGCCCGTGCGGCCCGCCCCACAGCACCTCGACGTACCCGGAGTCGGTGCCGCCGCTCACGGTGTCCTCGCCGCCGACGCCGACGACCAGGTCGGCGTACCCGTCCCCGTCGAGGTCGCCGCCCGCCAGCGCGCTGCCGAACCGGTCGCCCGCCTCGGGGGTGCCCGGCACACCGGCGCTGTCCTGCGTGAACACCTGCTTCGTGGCCGTGCGCAGCCCGCTCGGCGAGCCGTACAGCACGGCCACGTACCCGGCCTGCGCCCGGCCCGCGACGGTCGCCGCGGGCGCGGCCACCGCCAGGTCGGCGCGGCCGTCGCCGTTGAAGTCCTGCGCCCGGGTCGCCGGCGCGGGGG
The DNA here is from genome assembly GCF_014651135.1 of Streptomyces echinoruber. Classification (GTDB taxonomy): domain Bacteria; phylum Actinomycetota; class Actinomycetes; order Streptomycetales; family Streptomycetaceae; genus Streptomyces; species Streptomyces echinoruber. The sequence continues at coordinate 56,427 of NZ_BMWH01000002.1, read as the reverse complement.
CGGCCGGGGCGGCGTGGGCCGCGGCCGGGGCGGCGAGCGCCGCGGTGACGGCGGTCGCCGCCGCCAGGGCGACACGGCGGCGGAGAGGGCGGGGGATGCGGGGGGTCATGGTGGGCTCCCGTCGATACGCGGTGACGTGACCGACGGGTACGACCCACGGGACGGCGGGTTGGTTGCCCCGGGGTACGGCGGAGTTCTCCCGGAGTACGGCCGGAGAACTCCCGGAGTTCACCCGGGAGAACCCGGGTTCGTCGGGTTCGTCGGGTTCCTCCGGCCCTTCCGGCCCCTCCGGCCCCTCCGGCCCTTCCGGCCCCTCCGGCCTTTCCGGTCCCTCCGGTTCTTCCGGCCGGGACGGCGCGTTCCGCGCTCCCCGGCGCCCCTCAGAACGGCTCGAAGTCGCCGAACTCCCGTTCCGCCTCGTCCCGTTCGGCCTGCCGCTCGCGGCGCCGCTGGGCGGCCGGGCGGAGTTCGTCGAGGCGGTGGTCCTCGCCGCGCCGGCCGAGCATCTCGGCGCCGGCCATGACGGACGGCTCCCAGTCGAAGACGACGGCGTCCTCCTCGGGCCCGATGGCGACACCGTCGCCGGGCCGGGCACCGGCCTTCATCAACTCCTCCTCGACACCGAGGCGGTTGAGCCGGTCGGCGAGGTAGCCGACGGCCTCGTCGTTGTTGAAGTCGGTCTGCCGCACCCAGCGTTCGGGCTTCTCGCCGCGCACCCGGAACAGCCCGTCGGCCTCGCGGGTGACGGTGAAACCGGTGTCGTCGACGGCCTTGGGCCGGATGACGACGCGGGTCGATTCCTCCTGCGGCCGGGCGGCGCGCGCCCGGGCGACGAGGTCGCCGAGGGCGAACGACAGCTCCTTCAGGCCGGTGCGGGCCACCGCCGACACCTCGAAGACGCGGTAGCCGCGCGCCTGGAGGTCCGGGCGGACCATGTCGGCCAGTTCCTTGCCGTCCGGGACATCGATCTTGTTGAGGACGACCAGGCGGGGCCGGTCCTCCAGACCGCCGTACTGCTTCAGCTCCTCCTCGATCGCGTCGAGGTCGGAGAGCGGGTCGCGGTCGGACTCCAGCGTGGCGGTGTCCAGCACGTGCACGAGCACGCTGCACCGCTCCACGTGCCGCAGGAACTCCAGGCCGAGGCCCCTGCCCTGGCTGGCGCCGGGGATCAGGCCGGGCACGTCCGCGATCGTGTAGACGGTGGAGCCCGCCGTGACCACGCCCAGGTGGGGCACGAGGGTGGTGAACGGATAGTCGGCGATCTTCGGCTTGGCCGCCGACAGCACGGAGATCAGGGACGACTTGCCGGCGCTGGGGTAGCCGACCAGCGCCACGTCGGCGACGGTCTTCAGCTCCAGCACCACGTCGCGCACCTCGCCCGGCTCGCCGAGCAGCGCGAAGCCGGGCGCCTTGCGGCGCGGCGAGGCCAGGGCCGCGTTGCCGAGACCGCCGCGGCCGCCCTGGGCGGCGACGAAGGAGGTGCCGTGGCCGACGAGGTCGGCCAGCACGTTGCCCCGTTTGTCCAGGACGACGGTGCCGTTGGGCACGGGCAGGATCAGGTCCTGGCCGTCCTTGCCGGAGCGGTGGCCGCCCTCGCCGGGCTTGCCGTTGGTGGCCTTGCGGTGCGGTGAGTGGTGGTACTCCAGCAGCGTCGTGACCGACTGGTCGACCCGCAGGATCACGTCGCCGCCGCGGCCGCCGTTGCCGCCGTCCGGGCCGCCCAGCGGCTTGAACTTCTCCCGGTGCACGGAGGCACAGCCGTGGCCTCCGTTACCCGCGGCGATGTGGAGCTCGACGCGGTCCACGAAGGTGGTCATGGTGGGTGCCTCCAGGTGATGCGTGCAGGTGGTGCGTGCAGGTGATGCGTACGGGCGTTGCGTACGGATGGTGCGTACGGGAACGTCTCTCGGTGACAGGTCTGCCAACAAACCGAGGGCGGACCCGCTTCCCGGCTGCCGGGAAGTCGAGGTCCGCCCTCGCGAGACGTCCGGTCAGGCGACCGGGACGATGTTCACGACCTTGCGGCCACGGCTGGTGCCGAACTCGACCGCACCGGCCTGCAGCGCGAACAGCGTGTCGTCGCCGCCGCGGCCGACGCCGGTGCCCGGGTGGAAGTGGGTGCCGCGCTGGCGGACCAGGATCTCACCCGCGTTGACGACCTGGCCGCCGAAGCGCTTCACGCCGAGGCGCTTGGCGTTGGAGTCGCGACCGTTCCGGGTGGACGATGCGCCCTTCTTGTGTGCCATCTGTTCTCAGTCCCTTACTTCGCAGCCGTGGGGATCTCGGTGACCTTCAGCGCCGTGTACTGCTGGCGGTGGCCCTGACGACGGCGGTAGCCGGTCTTGTTCTTGTAGCGCAGAATGTCGATCTTCTGGCCCTTGTGGTGGTCCACGACCTCGGCCCGGACCTTGATGCCGGCCAGCACCCACGGGTCGCTGGTCACGGAGTCGCCGTCGACGAGCAGCAGGGTCGAGAGCTCGACCGTGTCGCCAACCTTGGCAGTAGGAATCTTGTCAACCTCAACGACGTCGCCGACAGCAACCTTGTGCTGGCGACCACCGCTGCGCACGATGGCGTACACGCGGAAACCCACTCTCTCTTGCTCGGGAAACGGCACCCCCGCAGGCCAGCCGCCCCGCGACGAGGGACGTCGGTGGACGGCCTCTCCCGGCCGGGCCGTGCGGCCCTGACGTCCGGGAGGAAGAGGTTTACGGGGATGTGGCGCGTCAAGGGACACGCCGACCGACGGTCAAGGGTACGGGAGCCCGGCCCGCGGACGCAAACCGGACGGCCGTGCCCCGCACCGTGCCGCCGGCGCCCGGCCGGCCGGTGAACGGCCGATCGGTGAGCGGCCGGCCGGTGGCCGGGGCGCACGGCGACGCCGGGGCGTACGGCGACCGGCCGGGGCGTACGGCGGCGGCCCGCCCGGTCGGAACCGGGCGGGCCGCCGTCACCGCCTCGGGGGCTCGGACTCCGGCGTGCGCCGCAGGGCCGTCAGTCCTCGGTGCTCGCCGTGACGCCGGAGCGGTCCGCCTGCTCGGCCGCCGACGTCTTCTTCGCCGCCGCCTTCTTGGCCGTCGACTTCTTCGCCGTGGCCTTCTTGGCGGTCGTCTTCTTCGCGGCCGTCTTCTTGGCCGCCGTCTTCTTCGTGGCGGCCTTCTTGGCGGTGGCCTTCTTGGCCGTCTTGCGGGCGGCGGTCTTCTTGGCCTTCTCGGCCGGCGCCGCCTGCTCCTCGCCCTCCGGGGTCTCCGTCGCCCGGGCCTCCGTCGCCTGGGCCTCCGTCGCCGAGGTCTCCGCAGCGGGCTCCCCGGCCTGATCGGCGGGCGTCTCCGCCGCCGATGCGGACGGGACGACCACGACGGCCGCCTCCTCGGGCGCGGTGGGCGTCGTCGGCTTGCGGACGGCGCGGCGCCGCGGACGGGCCGGGGCCGGGCCCTCGGCGGGCGCCTCGGCGGCGGGCCGTTCGGCCGGGGCCTGCTCGGGAGCCGGCCCGGCCTGCGGTGCGGACGCCGTGGGCGCCGCGGACCCGGCGGACGCGGCAGACGCAGCGGACGCGGAGGATTCCGCGGGCGCGGACTCGGGGACCGTCACCACGGCGGCCTGCGCACCCTCGGGCGAACCGGCCGGCGCGGACACCCGGCGGGTGACGCGGCGGCGGGTACGGCCCCTGGGCGCGGCCTCCTCGGTCCTGGCCCCGGCCTCCTCGGCCTGCTTCGTCTCCCCGGCCTTCTCGGCTTCCTCGGCCTCCCCGGCCTTCTCGGCCTTCTCGGCCTTCTCTGCCTCGCGGGCCCGGACGACCGGGTCCTCCACGGCGGCCGGCTCGGCCTGCGCCTCGGCGGCCGGCTCCGGCCGCACCGGGCGCGCGGCCTCCTCCTCGGGCGTGACGTCCTGCGCCGTCGGCACCTGGGCGGTCTGCGCCTGCGGCGCAGCCTCCGCCTTCGCCGCCCGGCGGCTCGCCCGGCGCCGGGTGCGGCCGCGGGTGGCGGCCGCCTCGGCCTCGGCGACGCTGCTGTACAGCTCCTCGTCGGGCGCGATGGTGTCGGACGGCTGCACGGGCGCCGCCGCGGCGGCCTCGGCGGCCACCGGCGTCTCGACGCCCTCGGTGCCCTCGGCGCTCTCGGCCTCCGCCTCCTGCTCGGCGCTCTCCGGCGCCTGGACCAGCTGGTCGGCGGCGACGGCCTCCTGCGGCTGCTCGGCACCGGCCCGCGCGCGCTTGCGGCGCTTGCCGCCTCCGCCGCCCGGCGACGTCACCTGGTCGAGGTGGACGATCACCCCGCGGCCGTTGCAGTGCACGCAGGTCTCGGAGAACGACTCCAGCAGGCCCTGGCCGACCCGCTTGCGGGTCATCTGCACCAGGCCCAGCGAGGTGACCTCGGCGACCTGGTGCTTCGTACGGTCCCGGCCCAGGCACTCCAGCAGGCGCCGCAGCACCAGGTCCCGGTTGGACTCCAGCACCATGTCGATGAAGTCGATGACGATGATGCCGCCGAGGTCGCGCAGCCTGAGCTGGCGCACGATCTCCTCGGCCGCCTCCAGGTTGTTCCTGGTGACGGTCTCCTCGAGGTTGCCGCCCTGGCCGGTGAACTTGCCGGTGTTGACGTCGATGACGACCATCGCCTCGGTCCGGTCGATCACCAGCGAGCCGCCGCTGGGCAGCCACACCTTGCGGTCCAGGGCCTTGGCGAGCTGCTCGTCGATGCGGTACGTGGCGAAGACGTCGACCTCGCTGGTCCACCTCTGCAGGCGCGGCGCGAGGTCCGGCGCGACGTGCGAGACATACCCGTGGATCGTCTCCCAGGCGTCGTCACCGCTGACGATGACCTTGGAGAAGTCCTCGTTGAAGATGTCGCGCACGACGCGGACGGTCATGTCCGGCTCGCCGTACAGCAGGGTCGGCGCGTTGCCGTTCTTGGCCTTCTTCTGGATGTCCTCCCACTGCGCCTGGAGCCGCTCGACGTCGCGGCGCAGCTCCTCCTCGCTCGCGCCCTCGGCGGCGGTGCGCACGATGACGCCCGCGTCCTCGGGGACGATCTTCTTGAGGATGGTCTTCAGGCGGGCCCGCTCGGTGTCCGGCAGCTTACGGCTGATGCCGGTCATGGAGCCCTCGGGGACGTACACCAGGTAGCGGCCCGGGAGGGAGACCTGGCTGGTCAGGCGGGCGCCCTTGTGGCCGATGGGGTCCTTGGTGACCTGGACGAGGACGGACTGCCCAGACTTCAGCGCGGTCTCGATGCGGCGCGGCCCGTTGGCCAGGCCGAGCGCCTCGAAGTTGACCTCGCCGGCGTACAGGACGGCGTTGCGGCCCTTGCCGATGTCGACGAAGGCGGCCTCCATCGACGGCAGCACGTTCTGGACCTTGCCCAGGTAGACGTTGCCGACGTACGAGGTCGACTGCTCCTTGTTGACGTAGTGCTCGACGAGGACGCCGTCCTCCAGGACGCCGATCTGCGTGCGGTCGCCGCTCTGGCGGACCACCATCACGCGCTCGACGGCCTCGCGGCGGGCCAGGAACTCGGCCTCGGTGATGATCGGCACCCGGCGGCGGCCCTGCTCGCGGCCCTCGCGGCGGCGCTGCTTCTTGGCCTCCAGACGCGTGGAGCCCTTGATCGACTGCACCTCGTCGGACGGCTCGCTCGCCTTGCGCGGCTCGCGGACCTTGACGACGGTGCGCTCGGGGTCGTCGGGGGCCGGCTCGGCGTCGACGCTGGTGTCACCGGCGCGGCGGCGACGGCGCCGGCGGCGCCGGCTGCTCGTGCTGCCGCCGGACGCGGACCCGGCGGGCTGCTCGTCGCGCGCCGCACCGGCCTCCTCGGCGTCCTCCGCCGGCTGCTCGGCGGTGTCCTCGGCGTCCTGCGCGGTCTGCTCGGCGGCGGGCTCGCCGGCCTCGGCGTCCCCGGAGCCGCCCGCGAAGCCCTGCTCGTCGTGGTCGGCGTCGGCGGATTCGCCGCGGCGGCGACGACGGCCGCCCCGGCGGCGGCGCCGGCGGGAGCCGGTCTCCTCCTGCTCCTCGTCGGCGAAGTCCTCGGCCGACTCGTCGGCGTCGTCCTCCTCCGGCTCCTCGTCGAAGCCGCCGTCACCGGCCCGGCCCTGGGCGGACCCGGCGCTCTCGCTGGTGTCGGCGGTCTCGGCCGCCTCGTCGCCGCCACCGGAGCCCCGGCGCCGGCGCCGGCGGCGCCGCGCGGGCTGCTCGTCGGCGGCGCGGTCGCGCTCGGCGGTCACAGCAGTCTCGGCGGACTCGACGGGCTCGTCGTCGTCATCCGGGTAATCCGGGTAATCCGTCTCCGCGGCCTCCGCGGCCGCCTCGGCGGCGGCCCGCTCCGGGGTCTGGAACTTCGGCTCGGTGAAGACGGGCGGCTGGAACACGGCCACGGCGGGACGCAGCGGCCGGCGCGGCACCTCCGCCTCGGGCGTCTGCCCGGCGGCCGGCGCGGGCGGCGCGGCGAACCCGGCGGCCGCCTTGCGGACGACCCGGCGGCGCGGGCGGCGCGGACCGTCCCCCTCTTGCGGCTCCTGCGGCTCCTGCGGCACGGCCTGCTCGGCGGCGGGCGCGGCACCGGTGGCGGGGGCCCGGAAGGCCGGGACGGTCAGCGGGGCGGGGGCGCTTTCGGCGGCGGCCGGCTCCGAGGCCGCGGGCTTCCCGGCGGCCGGGGCGGCGCCGCCCTCCGCCGGCTTACCGGTTTCGCCGGTTTCGCCGGCCTTGCCGGTCCGGGTGTCCTCGGCGGGCGCGGCGGCGCGGCGCGTGATGCGGCGGCGGGCCCGGCGCGGGGCGGCGTCACCGGTCGCGGCGGCGGTCTGCTCGGCCGGCTCGGCGGCGGTCTGCCCGGTCTGCCCGGCGGCGGTCTGCCCGGTCTGCCCGGCGGCGGTCTGCCCGGCTGCGGTCTGCTCGGCCGGCTCGGGGGTCGCGGCGGACTCGGCCCGGGCGGGCTCGGCCGGCTCGGCGGCGGCCGTACCGGCGGACGGCGAGGTCACGCTGCGGGTCACCCGGCGCCGCGAACGGCGGGGGGCGGGCTCCTCGGCGGCCTCGGCACGCACGGCGGGCTCAGGAGCCGCGGCAGGCTCGGTGGACTCGGTGGACTCGGTGGACTCGGTGGCCGCGGCGGGCTCCTCGACCGGCGGAGCCGGGGTGGACGGCGCCGCGGGCACGACGGTCTCCGCCGCCTCCACCGGCGCGGTCGGCGCAGCGGCACTCCGCACCACACGACGCCGACGACGCCGCGGAGCGGGCTCCTCGCCGGCCTCGGCCTTCTCCGAGGAGGGGGTCGCGGAAACCGCGGCCGGAGCAGCGGGCTCCTCGACCGGCGGGACCGGGGTGGACGGCGCCGCCGGCACGACGGTCTCCGCCGCCTCCACCGGCGCGGTCGGCGCAGCGGCACTCCGCACCACACGACGCCGACGACGCCGCGGGGCGGAGTCCTCGCCGGCCTCGGCCTCCCCGGCAGGCGCACCGCTCCCGGCCGCCTCGTCGACGACTCCGGGGTTTTCGGAGCCTTCAACGGCCTCAGGAGCCTCGGAGGTCTCGGAAGCCTCGGAGTCCTCAAGCAGCTCGATGTTCTCGGGCGCCTCGGTGTTCTCCGCGCTGTTCTCCGCGCTGTTCACGCGCTCGGTGTCCGCGGCGGCGGTCTGCCCGGCCGTCTCGGCGGCCTCCCCGCTCTTGGGCGCGGTCCCGGCGTCGCCCGGGTGCTCGCCGGTCCGTATGGCCGGCGGGTCGGCGGGGTTCTCGGTCTCGACGGAGACCGGGGCGGGCGGACCCGCCGGCCGGGATGCGACACGGCGCCGACGGCGCGGCGGCAAGGTGTCGCTGGGGGTGTTCGGTTCGGAACCCTGGGTGGGTTCGGTCGGTTCCAGCATGCGGGCGTATCTCCCGTCAGGCTCCCGGGCGCCGCGCCTGGTCCGGTGTCGATCGCGTCGACCGCCGTTGACGTCCGCGGCTCGCGCGTTGCGCGGTGCCGCCGTCCGAGGCGCGGGCGCCGCACGGGAGCTCTTATGTCCTGTCTCGCCGGTTCCGTACGCCGTGTTGCGTACGGCCTGGCGAAAGTCTTCTGGTCAGTGCGCTGCCCGGCCCAGGTGGCTCCCGAGTCCCAGGGCGGCGCTACGACGTCCGCCCTACGCGGGACCTTCCGGCACCGGCGCCGTCGCGGCGGCGGTCGCACCGGCCGGTTGCGGCTCGGGCGCTGCCTCGTGGTCGGGCGCGAGCGGGTCGGTCACCGTCCCGGTCTCTTCATCGAACAGCCCCTGCGCCAGCCTGGTCACCGCTACGGGGACCGGCGGCGCCAGGTCGGCCACGGCGCGGAGACCGGACAGGACGTCGTCGGGTCGTACGGCAGGCGTCACGTGCCGAACAACCAGCCGCAGTATCGCACAGGGCCGGTCGTTCGGCCTATCAACCGCGGCATTGTCGTCGTCCACCTCGAGGCGGACGACGGCGGGGCGGGCGTCGAAGGTGCGCATGCCGTTCTTGGTCAGCCGCTGGACCTCGACGGTCCCGGCCGCGTTGAACGCCGCCACGGCGCGCTCGGCGTCCGCCGGGTCCACGCCGTCCAGCCGCAGCTCCCAGACGGAGGCCGTCAGCCGGTCGGCGAGCCCGGAGGTGCGTGCCTCGACCGCCTCGACGACGTCGAGCCCGGCGGGCAGCGACTCGTCGAGGAGGGCGCGCAGTTTCTCGGGGTCGCGCGGCTCGGTGAGGGCGATCTCCAGGTACTCCGCCTCGCTGCCCGTGCCGGTGGGTGCGGCATTGGCGTACGACACCTTCGGGTGCGGCGTGAACCCGGCCGAGTACGCCATGGGCACCTCGGCGCGGCGCAGCGCACGCTCGAAGGCGCGCTGGAAGTCGCGGTGGCTGGTGAACCTCAGGCGGCCGCGCTTGGTGTAGCGCAGTCGGATGCGCTGCACCACGGGTGCGGGCGGCGGGCCTTCGGGCTGTCGCTTGCCCAGTGTCGTCAGTCCTTCGTGAGAGCGGTCGTACTTCTCTCCAGAGTACGTGCACCGGTGGCCGTGGGTTCCCGGCGCGGTGCCCGTTCCGGCGCGCGGGGCTCCCCGAGGAGGGCCCGCCGCAGGTCGGCGCGGGTCTGCCGCAGGGTGCCGCGGGCGGCGGCGAGGGCCTGCCGTGCGATACGGCCCGTGGCGCGTACGGCCTCGGCGGCGGGCCGCAGCACCATGTCCCGCACCGCGTCCCGCACCACGTGCCCGACCGGGGTCAGCACGTGCAGGTACACCCACTTCAGCGGCGCGACGAGGAGCCACCGCGCGAGGGTCGCGAGGAGGCGCCCGACGGCGCGCGAGACCCGCCCCGCGACCCGCCACGCGTGCGCCAGCCCCTCCCCCGCCTCGCGGGCGGCGACGGCCAGCAGCCGCCCGGCGGGCGCCAGCACCCACCGCCACAGCACCAGCAGCGGAAGAACGACGAGCACCCGGAGCGTCCCGTACAGGACGAACCCGACACCGGCGGCCACCAGACCCACCAGCCGCACGAGCCCCTTCGCACACCAGGCGACGGCCCGTCCGACGGGCGCCAGCACCCACGCGTACAGCCGGCGGGCGGGTACGTCGACCAGGTACCGCCCGAGCCACGCCCCGGCCGCGTACAGGCCGAGACCGACGGCGGCGAGCACCGCGCCGAGCCCCCGGCCCACCCACGCGATCCCCCGGCCCGCCCACGCGAGCACGTGGCCGACGGGTGTCAGCGCCCACCGGTACAGCCACCCCGCCGGCACGACCACCAGCACGTGCCCGAGCCGGGCCAGCCCCTGTCCGAGCCGGGCCAGTCCCCGACCGAGGCGGGCCGGCAGACGTCCCGCCGGCAGGACGGCACACCGCCACAGCCCCACCAGCGGCTGCACGACCAGCGCGCGCCCGAGCCGCCGCAGCGCCCGCCCCGCCGGCCGCAGCACGGTGTCGTGGCCGAACCGCCCCGCCGCGACGGCCGCGTCCCACGCCACCCGCACCGGCAGCACCAGGACGAACACGGCGATCCGCACGGGCAGCCGGACCGCGACGACGAGACACCCCTGCGACGGCTGCTTCGCCGGTGTGGACTGGTCGAGTTCCATACCCGCCAGGACGCTTCGGCGAGCCCGTCCGGATGCAGCTCCCATGGCCCTCCCACGGCCCTCCCGTCGCCCTCCCGCGTCGCCGTCCGGCCACGGTTGCGGCCCGTGCGGGACGGTCGTTCCCTGGAATTGCGGGAACGACGGGAACGACCGGAACCGATCGGCGACGCCGCCCGCAGCCACCCGCTCGACGTGGAGGTGACCCACGTGAAAGCCGTCGTCTACGAAAAACCCTTCAGCGTGACCGTGCGGGAGGTCGACGATCCGCAGATCCAGCACCCCAACGACGTGATCGTACGGGTCACGTCGTCCGCCATCTGCGGTTCCGACCTGCACATGTACGAAGGCCGCACAGCGGCCGAGGCGGGCATCGTCTTCGGGCACGAGAACCTCGGCATCATCGAGGAGGTGGGGTCCGGCGTGACCTCCCTGTCCGAAGGCGACCGGGTCGTGATGCCTTTCAACGTCGCCTGCGGTTTCTGCAAGAACTGCCTGGCCGGCAAGACCGGTTTCTGCCTGACGGTGAACCCGGGCTTCGCCGGCGGCGCCTACGGATACGTGGCGATGGGCCCGTTCCTCGGCGGTCAGGCGGAGCGGGTGCGCGTCCCGTACGCCGACTTCAACTGCCTGAAACTGCCGCCGGGTGACGAGTTCGAGACCGATTTCGTGCTGCTCGCCGACATCTTCCCGACCGGCTACCACGGCTGCGAACTCGCCCAGGTCTCCCCGGGCGAGACCGTCGCCGTCTACGGCGCGGGACCGGTGGGCCTGATGGCCGCCTACTCGGCGCTGCTGCGCGGCGCGGCGAAGGTGTTCGTCGTCGACCGGGTGCCCGAGCGGCTGGCCAAGGCGGAGGAGATCGGCGCCATCCCGATCGACTTCACCCAGGGCGACCCGGCCGAGCAGATCAAGGAGCAGACGGGAGGAGAGGGAACCGACAAGGGCGTCGACGCGGTCGGCTACCAGGCGCAGGCACACGACGCCAGCCACGAGGAGCCCGCGGTCGTCCTGAACTCGCTCGTCGAGACGGTCCGGCCGACCGGCATGCTCGGCGTGCCGGGCCTGTACGTGCCGTCCGACCCGGGCGCGCCCGACGAGCACGCCAAGCACGGCCAACTCCTGGTGTCCATCGGCAGGATGTTCGAAAAGGGCCAGCAGATGGGCACCGGCCAGTGCAACGTCAAGCGGTACAACCGCCAGCTGCGCGACCTGATCATCGCCGGCCGGGCCAAGCCCAGCTTCGTGGTCTCCCACGAACTGCCGCTGGAGGAGGCCCCGCAGGCGTACGAGAAGTTCGACAAGCGCATCGAGGGCTACACGAAGGTGGTCCTGCACCCCGGCCACGCCCTCGCGGCGTAACCCCGCACCCCACGGCGCGCACCCATCCACGCGCACCCACCCACGGGCGCCCGGTCGACCGGGCGCCCGTGACCGTGCGCCCGTGACCGTGCGCGCGTACCGCGGTGTCCTGACGCGATCGAGCCCCGGGCCGACGCCGGAGGCAGCGTCTCCGCGTCCTGGAACCTACCTCTTGACCGTCAGCGGCAGCAGCTTCCGGCCGGTCGGGCCGATCTGGATGTGGGTGTCCATCTGCGGGCACACCCCGCAGTCGAAGCACGGTGACCAGCGGCAGTCCTCGACCTCGGTCTCGTCGAGGGCGTCCTGCCAGTCCTCCCAGAGCCAGTCCTTGTCGAGGCCGGAGTCGAGGTGGTCCCAGGGCAGGACCTCCTCGTAGGTGCGCTCGCGGGTGGTGTACCAGTCGACGTCGACGCCGTACGGCTCCAGGGCCTTGGCGGCGCAGCTCATCCAGCGGTCGTAGGAGAAGTGCTCGCGCCAGCCGTCGAAGCGGCCGCCGTCCTCGTAGACGGCGCGGATGACGTCGCCGACGCGGCGGTCGCCGCGGGAGAGCAGGCCCTCGACGATGCCGGGCTTGCCGTCGTGGTAGCGGAAGCCGATGGAGCGGCCGTACTTCTTGTCGCTGCGGATCTTGTCGCGCAGCTTGGCCAGGCGGGCGTCGGTCTCCTCGGCGGAGAGCTGCGGGGCCCACTGGAAGGGGGTGTGGGGCTTGGGCACGAAGCCGCCGATGGAGACGGTGCAGCGGATGTCGTGGGAGCCGGAGACCTCGCGGCCCTTCTGGATGACGTGGGCGGCCATGTCGGCGATCTGCAGGACGTCCTCGTCGGTCTCGGTGGGCAGGCCGCACATGAAGTACAGCTTGACCTGGCGCCAGCCGTTGCCGTAGGCGGTGGCGACGGTCCGGATGAGGTCCTCCTCCGTGACCATCTTGTTGATGACCTTGCGGATGCGCTCGGTGGCGCCCTCGGGGGCGAAGGTGAGGCCGGAGCGGCGGCCGTTGCGGGTCAGCTCATTGGCCAGGTCGATGTTGAAGGCGTCCACGCGGGTGGAGGGCAGGGACAGGCCGACCTTGTCGTCCTCGTAGCGGTCGGCGAGGCCCTTGGCGATGTCGCCGATCTCGCTGTGGTCGGCGGAGGAGAGGGAGAGCAGGCCGACCTCCTCGAAGCCGGTCGCCCTCAGGCCCCGGTCCACCATCTCGCCGATGCCGGTGATGGAGCGCTCGCGCACCGGGCGGGTGATCATGCCGGCCTGGCAGAAGCGGCAGCCGCGGGTGCAGCCGCGGAAGATCTCCACCGACATGCGCTCGTGGACCGTCTCGGCGAGCGGGACGAGGGGCTGCTTGGGGTAGGGCCACTCGTCGAGGTCCATCACCGTGTGCTTGGAGACCCGCCAGGGCACGCCGGAGCGGTTGGGGACGACGCGGGCGATGCGGCCGTCGGGGAGGTATTCGACGTCGTAGAAGCCCGGGACGTACACCCCGCCGGTCCTCGCCAGGCGCAGCAGCAGTTCCTCGCGGCCGCCGGGGCGGCCCTCGGCCTTCCAGGCGCGGACGATGTCGGTGATCTCCAGGACGGCCTGCTCGCCGTCGCCGAGGACGGCCGCGTCGATGAAGTCGGCGATCGGCTCGGGGTTGAACGCGGCGTGGCCGCCGGCGATCACCACCGGGTCGTCGAGGGTGCGGTCGCGTGCCTCCAGGGGGATGCCGGCGAGGTCGAGGGCGGCCAGCAGGTTGGTGTAGCCGAGCTCGGTGGCGAAGGAGACGCCGAGCAGGTCGAAGGCGCGCACCGGGCGGTGGGCGTCGACCGTGAACTGCGGCACGCCGTGCTCGCGCATGAGCCGCTCGAGGTCGGGCCAGACGCTGTAGGTGCGCTCGGCCAGGACGCCGTCCTGCTCGTTGAGCACCTCGTAGAGGATCTGCACGCCCTGGTTGGGCAGGCCGACCTCGTAGGCGTCCGGGTACATCAGGGCCCAGCGCACGTCACAGGAGTGCCAGTCCTTCACGGTGGAGTTCAGCTCTCCGCCGACGTACTGGATCGGCTTCTGCACGTGCGGGAGCAGAGCTTCGAGCTGCGGAAACACAGACGGCACAGACTCTGCGGCTTCGGCGGGCATCTCGCTGACCTTCGTTGAGCTGGACGGCTTCTGTCAGGGGTGACCATCCAGACTAACCCGATCCGCGCGGCCCCCGTGCCGTCGTACGGCGGCGGGTGCGGGGCGGGCCAGCGACCAGGCTGACCGTGCCGTACGGAGCGGCGGGTACGGCGGCGGGTGCGGGGCGGGCCACGGCCGCCGCGTGGGGAGCGGGGCGGCCGTGGCCCGGTGCCGGGGGTGTGCTAAGCGCCGCCGCGCCGTGTGCCGTGGGTCTCGGCGAACACGGCCGCCATCAGCTCGCCGTCGAGCAGGGAGGCGTCGGCCAGGCGGGTCGCGGCGGTGTGGGACTGCAGCAGGGCCTTGGTCACGCGCAGGGCGGCGGCCGGGCGGCGCAGTACCGGGCGGGCCCAGGCGGTGACCGCCGCGTCGAGGTCGGCTTCGGTGGTGACCTTCTGGAGGATGGACAGGTGGAGGGCCTCCTCGGCGGTGATGGTGCGGCCGGTGAGGACGAGCTCGCGGACGCGGGCGGCGCCGACCTCGTTGAGGAGGCGGGGCAGCAGGCCGCCCCAGGCGACGGGGAGGCCGAGGGCGAGTTCGGGCAGGCGGAAGACGGCGGTGTCCGCGCCGACCCTGAGGTCGCAGGCGAGGGCGAGGGCGAGGCCCGCGCCGACGGCTCTGCCGTGGACCCGGGCGATGGTGACGGCCGGGTTGCCGGACAGGGCGTCGCACACGCGCCGCGCCTTGGTGCCGGAGAGGCGGATGCCGCCGCCGGCCGGGTCGTGGTCGAGGTGGCCGGCGAACTCGGTGCGGTCGCCGCCCAGGCAGAAGTCGTCCCCGGCGCCGGACAGCACCAGGACCCGGACGGCGGGGTCCTGGTCGTCGAGGACGGCGAGCAGGTCGTCGAGCATCGCGTCGGTGACGGCGTTGCCGTGCTCGGGCTGGTCGAGCCGGACGTGCAGGACGGGGCCGTCCTGCACGACGTGCAGGGTCTTCGGCATCCGGTCGGTCGGGAGCGTCCGGTCGGTCAGGGCGGGGGCGGTCATGTCGTCACGTCCAGGGAGGTGATGCGCCGGAACACCATGCGGGGCGCGTACGTGGGGGGCGCGGCGGGGCGCAGGGTGGGGAAACGTCTCAGCAGCTCGGTGAGCAGGGTGCGGGCCTCCAGGCGGGCGAGGGCGGCGCCGAGACAGTAGTGGATGCCGCCGCCGAAGGTGAGGTGGCCGCCCTTGCGCAGGATGTCGAAGGTGTGCGGGTCGGGGTTGCGCCGGGGGTCGTGGTTGGCGGCGCCGTACAGGACGTGGATCATCGTGTCCTTGGCCAGGGGGATGCCGGCCAGGAGGGTGTCGGCGGCGGCGACGCGGCTGTTGAGGTGGATGGGCGGGTCGTAGCGCAGGGTCTCGTCGATGGCGTCGTCGAGGTGCTCGGGGTGGCGGCGCAGGAAGGCGGCGCGGGCCGGGTCCTGGGTGAGTAACCACACGGCGTTGGTGAGCAGGGTCGCCGTCGTCTCCAGGGAGGCGATGGTCAGGAACATGGTGAGGTCGTAGATCACCTCGTCGGCGGCCCGCCGGTCGTCCGGGTACTGGGCGTCCCAGTGGTGGATCCAGCCGGTGAGGACATCGTTGCCGGGGTTCCTGCGCCGGTCGGCGATGAGCCGGGTGAAGAACTCCCGCATCTCCAGGGTGGCCCCGGCGGAGATCTCCAGTTCGCTCCTGGTGGGCAGGAGTTCCTGGGCGTGGACCTGGCGGTGGGTGAAGTCGACGATGTGGTCGTAGTGGTGCTCGGGGATGGCGAGCCAGTGCCCGATGGTGTGGATCGGAAGCCGGTCGCCGACGGTGGTGACGAAGTCGGCGCGGCCGTCGGCGCGCAGCCGGGCCTCCAGGTCGTCCAGGAGGGCGGTGACGTGCGCGGTGATGTGGGGGCGCAGTTCCTCGAGGGTGCGGCGGTCGAAGGGGTTGCCCAGGGACCGGCGCTGACACGTGTGCACGGGCGGGTTGAGCCGGGACAGTTTGCGGCTCATCTCCCGGGTGGCCGGGGCCTGCCAGCGCTCGGGGTCGGGTTGCCGTTCCTGCCAGGCCAGGTCGGGCACGAGCCAGTCGCGGCTGCGCAGGACGTGGTTGCACAGGTCGAACCCGGTGACGAAGTAGCCGCCCCAGGGGGCGGGTACGACGTCACCGAGGGCGCGCAGCTCCGCCCAGACGGGGAGGGGGTCGGCCTGTCCCTGTGGGGAACGCAGGCGGCGGAGAAGGGAGATGACGGCTCTGCGGTCGGTGGTGGTGCCGCTTATGTCGCCAACGGCGGTCACGCGAAGCTCCTTTTGGCTGGGCGCTACCGTTACCGGCGGAATCTACCCTTCCCCTCTCCCCTTCCATGTCGGCGCTGGGTGTTGCTCCCGTCACATGCCGTATGAATGACGGGCCGTCAGTAGTGTTGCCGGAGGGCTTGGTTGGACGGCTTGGTTGGACGGCTTGGTTGGACGTCGTGGGAGGCCGCGGCACGGCCGTGACGCGATCGCCGAGCGGCCGTGGTTCGGCCGTGGTTCGGTCGCCGAGCGGCCGTGTCGCGGCCGTGGTGTGTCGCCGAACGGCCGTGGAGCGGCCGCTGAGCGGTCTCAGACGCGGAACAGGTCCAGGAACGTGCTCCAGAATCCCTTGCGGCGCGACTCGTTCCGTGCCGACGGGGCCGGTGCGACCGGGGCCGGCCGGTCGGCGGCCGGGCGGTCCACGCGGTGCTGCGCGGCCGCGGCGAGGCGGGTGGCCGGGCTGGGGCTGAACCGCACGGGCAGGGTGGCCAGGGCGCGGTGGAAGGGGCCCGGGCGCCACTCCAGCTCCTTCTCCGGCACGGCCAGGGTGAGGTCGGGCAGCGCGTTGAGGAGCTTCTCGATCGCGGTGACGGCGATCACCTGGGCCGGGTCCTTGGCCGGGCAGGAGTGCGCG
Source organism: Streptomyces echinoruber (assembly GCF_014651135.1). Taxonomy (GTDB): domain Bacteria; phylum Actinomycetota; class Actinomycetes; order Streptomycetales; family Streptomycetaceae; genus Streptomyces; species Streptomyces echinoruber. The sequence continues at coordinate 40,001 of NZ_BMWH01000002.1, read as the reverse complement.
CCGGCGCCCCAGGCGAGGTGGGCGCCCCGGCTGCGGGCGCGGCGGGCCTCGGCGAGCGCGGGGTCGCTGTTGGCGCCCGCGAAGCTGATGACGACCGGGGTGTTCGCCTCGGCGACCACCCCGCCGAGGTCGACGTCCTGCACCGGGTAGTGGGTGGCGTAGTTGGCGATGGGCGGGTCGTTCCACAGGACGTGGTCGAGGGCCTCCTCCACCAGCAGGCCCGAGCCGCGGCCGGAGGCACCGGCGGACTCCTGGGACAGCAGCAGGAGCAGGGCGTTGCCGATGAGGTTGCGCTCGGGTTCCACGCCGGCGCCCATCAGCATCACCAGCTGGTCCTTGAGCTCCTCGTCGTTGAGGCCGGCGGGGTGCTGGATGAGCCAGGAGGTGACGTCGTCGCCGGGCTGCCGGCGCTTGAGCGCGATGAGCTCCATCAGACAGGCGGTGAGCTCCTCGTTGGCGCGCAGGGCGTCTTTGCCGTCGAAGATGGCGGACATGGCGCTGGTGAGGGTGTCGCCGATGTCGGCGGGGCAGCCGAAGAGCTTGTTGAACAGCAGCAGCGGCAGCAGCTTGGCGTAGTCGTTGAGGAGGTCGGCGCGGCCGAGTTCGCTGAACCGGTCGATCAGGTAGTCGGCGATCGGCTCCACGTCGCGGCGGATGCGGCTGATGTTGAGCCGGCCGAGGCTGTCGGTGACGGCCTTGCGCAGTCTCAGGTGGACGGCGCCGTCGGTGAACAGGCAGTTGGGCCGGTAGGCCATCATCGGCAGCACGGGGCTGTCCGGGGCGACGCGGCCCTCGTTCAGGGCGGCCCAGCGGCGGGCGTCCCGGGAGAACAGCGTCGGGTTCTGCAGCACCCGCAGCGCCATCTCGTGCTGGACGACGAGGGTGGCCTCCACTCCGGGGGCGAGTTCGACGGGGCCGGCCGGGCCGTGGGCGCGCAGCCGGTCGTAGACCTGCCGCGGGTCGGCGGCGAAGGCCGCGTCGTGCATCGGGCATCTGGCGCCGGCGGTGGCGGCCGTCTGCTGGGGGTCCATGGGCGGGTTTCCTTAACGTTCGGGGGCGGGCGTCCGGGCACGGGGCGGGCCCGAGGCCGTGCGGGTGGCCGGGGCCGTGCGGGTCCGGGGCCATCGGGGTGCGGGGCCCCGCGGACCTCGGGACCGTGCGGGGCGAGGGGCCGTGGGGCTCCTCGGGAAGCTGCCGGTCCAACGGCCGGTGCGCATCCGGGCCGGGTCCGTGCGGGACGCCGGAGCGGGGGTGCGCGGCCGGGGTCAGGCCGCGCGGTCGAGCAGGTGGCGGACGAGCGCGATCAGCGCCCGGCCGGAGGACTTGGGGTCGCGGGCGTCGCAGTGGACCACCGGCGTGTCCGGGAGCAGGTCGAGCGCCTCGCGGATCTCGGTCTCCTCGTAGTGGCGGTCCTGGTCGAAGGTGTTGACGGCGACGGCGTACTCCAGGCCGTACTCGTCGATCAGGTCGATGACGGGGAAGGTCTCCTCCAGCCGGGCCGGGTCGACCAGCAGCAGCGCGCCCAGGGCGCCGCGGGCCATGTCCTCCCACAGTTGCATGAAGCGTTGCTGGCCCGGCGTGCCGAACAGGTACAGCACGAGGTCGTCGTGCAGGGTGAGGCGGCCGAAGTCGAGGGCCACGGTGGTGGTGGTCTTGTCCGTCACCCCGCGCAGGTCGTCCACGTACACCGACGCCTGCGTCATCTTCTCCTCGGTGCGCAGCGGGGTGATCTCCGACAGCGAGCCGATGAACGTCGTCTTGCCGACGGCGAAGTGGCCCACCACGAGGATCTTCGCCGCGGTGGTCACCGCGCTGGAGACGTAGATGGAGCCGTCCTGCCGCGGTGCCGTGGCCGGCCCCGGGGGCTCAGCCGATGAGGGATTCGAGTCCATGCAGAACCTTCTCGAGGGTCGCTCGGTCAACGTGCTGGGCGCGCGGTGGCTCGGCGCGGCGCAGGAGGTGCCCCTGTTCGAATAAATCGGTCAGCAGCAGCCGGGCCACGCCGACCGGCAGGGACAGGTGGGCGGCCACCTCGGCCACGGACAGGTAGCCGCCCGCGCACAGCTCCCAGATGGCCCGCACCTCGGGGCCGGCGCCCAGCGGGAGCGTCCGGTCCGGGGCGATGGTGACCAGCGTGTGCAGCGACAGCTCGTCCGCCGAGGGCAGCCGGCGGCCGCCGGTGATGACGTAGGAGCGGACGAAGTCGCTGGTGACCGGTGCTTCCTCGCCGGGCGTGGTCATGCGTCGGCACCAGCGGTCCGGCGGGGGGCCGCGCTCAGCACCTTGCCCAGCGCGCTCACCGTCTTCTGCATGCGGAACGACATGGCCTCCATGTCGACGTCCAGGGCGGTGGAGACGGCCAGGTAGGCGCCGCTGCCCGCGGCGATGAGGAAGATCCAGCCCCCGTCGTACTCGATCAGGGTCTGCTTCCACAGGCCCTGCCCGGCCCCGACGAAGCCGGCGACCGCGCGGCTGAGGGACTGCATGGAGCTCATGGCCGCCGCGTTCTTCTCGGCGTCGTCCCGGCCGATGCTGTCCGACCGCTGCATCAGCAGGCCGTCCGCGGCGACGAGGATCGCGTGGCGGGCACCACGCACTTCCAGCACGTCGTTCAGCGCCCACGACAGATCGGGATTCACTGCTCCTGAGGTCCTTCCGTGAGGGGCATGTCCCGCCCAAGCTGCGTTCCGCGTGCAAAGGCCCCGAGGCGTGAGGCCGTGACCTCGCCCGTGTCCTCCGGCTCCGGTGCGGCGGGGGGCGGCGGTACGACGGCGACCGGACCGGTGCGGCGGCGCCGCTTGGGCAGGCCGCCCGCGGTGGTGCCGATGACCCGCGAGGGTCCGGGGGTGACCGGGGTCGGGCGCTGCGGTGCGGCCTCGGCCGCGGCGGTGGCCCGGCCGGCGGTGTCCGGCTCGGGGACCTCGGTGGTCAGCAGGTTCTCCGGCACCCGGATGACGGCCCGGACGCCGCCGTAGGGGGAGACGGAGTCGGCGGAGACGGAGAAGCCGTAGCGCGCGGCGAGCATGCCGCAGACGGCGAAGCCGAACTTGGGCGGGTCGCCGAGGCTGGTGATGTCGACGGTGCCGCCGGACAGCAGCTCCGCGGCCCGGTCCTTGGTCTCCTGGCTCATGCCGACGCCTGCGTCGTCCACGATCAGGCACACGCCGGTGGGCACGGCCTGGATGTTGACCTCGACGGGCGTGCCCGGGGCGCTGTACTTGGTGGCGTTGTCCAGCAGTTCCGCCAGGACGACGGCGACCGGTTCGACGGCCTTGCTGGTGATGGAGACGCTGACCTGGGAGTGGACGCCGACCCGGTCGTAGTCCTTGATGCGGCCCTGGGCGCTGCGGGCCACGTCGAATACGGTCGCGGCCCGCTCGCGCCGGCCGAGCCAGCCGCCGCACAGTACCGAAATGCCCTTGGCGCGCCGGCTGACCTGGGCGCCGGTGTGGTCGACGAGCATCAGGTCCGCCAGGACGCCGGTGTCGTCGCCGTATTTCTTCAGCAGGGAGTCCAGCAGCACCTGCTGCTCCTCGGCGAGGGACTGCAGGGTGCCCATCGCCGACTTCAGTACGGCCTTGGTGGCGGACTCGGCGTCCGCGCGCACCTCGGCGAGGTCGGCGGCGTACTGGGTCTGGACGGAGGTGAGCTGGTTGTGCAGGCGGCCGTTCTCCAGGTGGGCCGCGTCCAGTTCGCCGCGCAGGGCGCTGTTCTTTCTGCGCAGCGCCATGTTGGTTCTCCGGGCCCGCATCACTGCGAACACCGCAGTGACGAGCACCACCAGCAAGATCCACAACAGTGGATCTTGAATCCATGACGTCATGAGACTCTCTTCAAGTCGCCTCGCGGCGGACGGTGCGCGCCGGCACCCCCCGTCGCGACGGAGCCCTCAAGACTGTCCCCCGTGCACCGCGCATGACGCGCCGTCAGCCTCCGTAAAAGTGGGATGATCTTAACAAGCCCGGGTAACCCAACGGCCAATAAACAGCGCCTACTTGACAACCTACACAACAGCATTGCATTCACGGGCCGCGCGCCACAGCCCCGGCAGTTCCGCCTCCGCCTCGGCCGCGCGGCGCTCCTCACGGCCGTACAGCAGGCCGTAGCTGAACGCGCTCTCACCCGCCTGGTGCGCCTGAGCTGCCAGTTCGCGCAGCGCGCCGCGGGCCATCACACCGTCCTGGTGGTCGCCGAGCAGCTCCTGCAGCGCCTTCGTCGCCCGCACCAGCTCCGCGGCGCGCCCGCCGAGCACGGGTACGGCCGCCTCGGCCGCGTACCGGGTGCGCTTGGCCTTCTTGCGGGCCTCGTGCAGGGCCGTGTCCCGGTCGGTGCCGGGCGGCAGCGCCAGCGCCCGCTCCACGCGGGCGGCCAGCCGGCCGAAGTCCTCGCGGACCGCCTTGCCGAACACCTTCTTCGGCTTGCCCCGGGCCGCCGCGAGCAGCGGGGGGTCGGCGAGCAGGGCGTCGAGGGAGTCCAGCAGCGCCAGGTGGCGGCGGCCGTCGAGGGCGGCGACGAGCCGGCGGCGCGATCCGCCGCGGCGGGCGGTGGACCAGGTGCGCAGACGCGTGCGGACCGGGCCCACGACCAGGGAGCGGGACAGGCCGGCGACCGCGGCGGTGAGGCGTTCGGCGAGCACCTCCTGGTCGCGGCCCGCGCCGAGTTCGCCGGCGAGCCACTTCAGCTCCGCGCCGATCGGGTCGGTGACGCGGCGGTCCAGCACCTTGCCGTAGGAGCGCAGGACGCTGCGCAGCCGGCGGGTGGCGACCCGCATGGCGTGCACCGAGTCCGGTACGTCCCGCCGCACCGCCGGGTCGAGTGCGACGAGGTCGTCGCGCTGGGCGCGGACGTAGGCCAGGAGGTGGTGGCCGGCGGTGTCCTGCCGCCCGGCGGGCGCGGGCGGCGCCTGCGGGAGCGGCGGCCGGTCCTTCGGCGCGGTCTCGGCCAGTGCGCGGGCCGGCTTGGAGGGGGAGGCGGAGGGTTCCAGGCCCGCCTTGCGCAGCCGCTTGTCCACCTTGTCGAGGAACCCGGGGTCGCCGCCGTCGGCGAGCTCCACCTCGACCTCGGTCCACCGCGCCGATCCGCCTCCGTCGGTCAGCCGCTCGGCCCGCACCTCGTCCACGCTGATCTCGGCGAGCAACGCGCCGTCCGCGTCGAGGAGATGGCGCACCGCGCGCGCCGAGCGCAGCCGCACCACCGGTACCACCTCGGCGTCGCGGACGCGGGAGCGCAGCAGACCGGCCAGGGTGCGCGGCAGCGTGTCGGAGAGCGGGGCGCGGATCTCGTCCCGCACACCGGGCGCGACCGGGAACTTCAGGTGCCAGCCGGCGTCGGAGCCCCCGGTGCGACGGCGCAGGGTGACCCGGTGGGCGGCCAGGCGCAGGTCGGGGGTGTCGTAGTAGGTGGCGTCCAGCTCCGCCGATCCCTTGTCGACGACCTTCGCGACACCGGCGACACCAGTCAGGTCGGGCAGTCCGCCCCGGCCGGAGACGCTGGGCTCGTACTTCCGCTCGATCTCGCGCTTGGTCTCCGCCATGACCAGAATCTAGTCGCGAACAGGCCGGGACCGCAGCACCCCGCTCACTCCCGGTCGTCTCCGGTCGAGCGGCCCGTCCGGTTCACGGTCGAGCGGCCCGTCCGGTTCACGGTCGAGCGGCCCGTCCGGTTCACGCCGACAGCGGCCGCTCCGCCTTGATCGACTGCAGCAGGCCCACGGCCGTCCACACCGCGAACATCGACGAGCCGCCGTAGGAGACGAACGGCAGCGGCAGACCGGTGACCGGCATGATACCGAGCGTCATACCGATGTTCTCGAAGGTCTGGAAGGCGAACCAGGCGACGATCCCGGCGGCGACGACCGTGCCGTACAGTTCCGGTGTCTCGCGGGCGATCCGGCAGGCGCGCCACAGCACCACACCGAGCAGGAGGATGATCAGCCCGGCGCCCACGAAGCCGAGTTCCTCGCCGGCCACGGTGAAGACGAAGTCGGTCTGCTGCTCCGGCACGAACTGCCCGGTGGTCTGCGAGCCGTGGAAGAGGCCGGCGCCGGTCAGGCCGCCGGAGCCGATGGCGATGCGGGCCTGGTTGGTGTTGTAGCCGACGCCGGCCGGGTCGAGGTCGGGGTTGGCGAAGGCCGCGAAGCGGTTGATCTGGTACTCGTCCAGGATGTGCAGCTGCCACACCGCGACCGCGCCGATCGCGCCGGCGGCCAGCAGGCCGAACACCCAGCGGTTGGAGGCGCCCGAGGCGAGCAGCACGCCCAGCACGATGATCACCATGACCATCACCGACCCCAGGTCGGGCATGAGCATCACGATCAGCATGGGTACCGCGGCCAGGACCAGCGCCTGCAGGACGGTGCGGTGGTCGGGGTACTCCCGGTCGCCCGCGTCGACCCGGGCCGCGAGCAGCATCGCCATGCCCAGAATGATCGTGATCTTCACGAACTCCGAGGGCTGCAGGGAGAAACCGCCGCCGAACACGATCCAGGAGTGGGCGCCGTTGACCGTGGAGCCCAGCGGGGTGAGCACCAGCAGGATGCCGAACACCGAGACGCCGTACAGGATCGGCACGGCGGTGCGCAGGGTGCGGTGGCCCAGCCAGATCGTGCCGATCATCAGGGCGATGCCGATGCCGGTGTTCATCACGTGCCGGATCAGGAAGTAGTACGGGTCGCCCTGGTTGATCTCGGTGCGGTTGCGGGTCGCGGAGAACACCAGCAGCGAACCGATCACCGACAGCGCGAGCGCGGCCAGCAGCATCGGCCAGTCCAGCCGCCGGGCCACCGAGTCGCGGGCGAAGATGCGGGTCCAGCCGGCCCGCTCGGGCCCGTACCCGGAGACGGAGAAGCTGTTGCCCGTCATGCGAGCACCCCGGTCATGTGAGCATCCTCCGGCTTCCCCTCCTGCGCGGTCGCCTGCGCGTGTCGCGGTTGCCCGTGGTGGGTGACGCGGTGGTCGCCGCGGTCTGCTGCGGGTCCGCGCCGGTGTCGTCGGGCTTCTTGTGCGCCTGCTGCTCCTCGGCCGGGTCACCGGTGATCCTGGGCGCGGGGATGGTGCCGTCGGAGGAGACCTTCGGCAGGCCCTTCTGCGGGGTGGGCAGCAGCGCCTTCTTCTTGTCGATCGAGCCGTCGGCCTGCACGCCGTACAAGGCGCTGTAGATGTTGCGTACCGCCTCACCGGAGGCGCCGGAACCCGTACCGGCCTGGGCGATCGTCATGATCACCGTGTAGTCCTTGGAGTACGTCGCCAGCCAGGACGTGGTCTGCTTGCCGTAGACCTCGGCGGTACCGGTCTTGCCGTGCAGCGTGATCTTGTCCTGCGGCCAGCCCTGGAACTTCCACGCCGCGGTACCGCGGGTGATCACGCCCTCCAGGGCCGCGTTCATGCCCTTGAGGGTCTGCTTGTCGACCGGCAGCCGACCGCGGACCCTGGGCTTGATCTCGGTGACCCGCTTGCCGTCGGCGCTGATGATCGCCTTGCCGACGGTCGGCGCGTACATCGTGCCGCCGTTGGCGAGCGCGCCGTAGATCACGGCCTCCTGGATCGGGGTGACGAGGGTGTCGCCCTGGCCGATGGAGTAGTTGATCTCGTCACCGGCGCGCATCTTGTTGCCCTCGAGGCAGTTCTCGTAGGCGATCTTCTGGACGTAGTCGCCGTCCTTCTTGCCGGTCTTGCACCAGGCGTCCTTGTTGGCCTTCCAGTAGTTCTGCTTCCACTGGCGGTCCGGGACGCGGCCGGTGACCTCGTTGGGCAGGTCGATGCCGGTCTCCTTGCCGAGGCCGAACTGGTGGGCGGCCTTGAAGAAGTAGTCCTTCGGCCGGCCCTTCTTCGGGTTGATGCCGCCGTCCCGCTTCCACTCGCTGTGCGCCAGGCCGTAGAAGACGGTGTCGCAGGAGACCTCCAGCGCCCGGCCGAGCGAGATGGGACCGAAGTTCTCCCCCTCGAAGTTCTTGAAGACCTGGCCGCCCACCGAGTACGAGCTGGTGCAGGGGTAGCGGCCGTCGAAGTCGTAGCCGGCCTCGACCGCGGCGGCCGTGGAGACCACCTTGAACGTCGAACCGGGCGCGGACTGACCCTGTATGGCCCGGTTGAGCAGCGGGTAGTTGGACTTCTTGCCGGTGAGCTTGGCGTAGTCCTTGGCGGAGATGCCGCCGACCCACACGTTCGGGTCGTACGTCGGGTTGGAGGCCATCGCGACGATCCGGCCGGTCCTGGCCTCCATGACGACGACGGCACCGGAGTCGGCCTTGTATTTCTCGCCGGTGACCTTGTCGTACTGCTGGCGGGCGACCTTCATCGCCTTGTCCAACTGGTACTCGGCGACCCGCTGAACGCGGGCGTCGATGCTGGTGACGAGGTTGTCGCCGGGCTGGGCGGCGTCGGACTCGGCCTTGCCGATGACCCGGCCGAGGTTGTCCACCTCGTAGCGGGTCACGCCCGCCTTGCCGCGCAACTGCTTGTCGTACTGGCGCTCCAGGCCGGAGCGGCCCACCTGGTCGGAGCGCAGGTAGGGCGAGTCGGTGTTCTTGGCCTGCTGGATCTCCTGGTCGGTGACCGGGCCGAGGTAGCCGAGCACCTGGGCGGTGTTGGCGCCGCCGGGGCTCGGGTAGCGGCGCACCGCCTCCGGCTCGGCGGTGATGCCGGGGAAGTCCTCGGAGCGCTCGCGGATCTGCAGGGCCTGCTTGGGGGTGGCCTCGTCGGTGATGGGGATGGGCTGGTACGGCGAGCCGTTCCAACAGGGCTGCGGGGTCTTGGCGTCGCACAGCCGGACCTTCTGCAGCACCTCCTTCGGGTCCATGCCGAGGACGCCGGCGAGCTTGGTCAGCACCGCCTTGCCGTCGTCCTTCTGCTTCAGCAGGTCCGTGCGGGAGGCGGAGACCACCAGCCGGGTCTCGTTGTCGGCGAGCGGCACGCCGCGCGCGTCCAGGATCGAGCCGCGCACGGCGGGCTGGACGACCTGCTGGACGTGGTTGCCCGACGCCTCCTTCTGGTATTCGGCGCCCTGCCGGATCTGCAGGTACCACAGCCGTGCGCCGAGCGTGCCGAGGAGGGAGAGGACGAGGATCTGGATGACGACGAGCCGGGTCTGGACGCGGGGCGTCCGCCCGGTCTCGGGAATGTTGGTCACGGCTGCCTCCCCCTCTCAGTGCGTCACCGGACGTGTGCGGACGGTCGCACGGGCGCGGACGAGTGATGAACGACCGGCCCGCACGGCCCGGTTCCTGTTGGGCTCACCCGTTCCGGTGAACTTCCGCTTCCCTGTCCTCACAGCCGCTTGACCCCCTTGATGCGCCCGGCCTTGGCCACCCGGGCGCGGGCGGCGCGGTTCTTCAGCCCGGTCAGCCCGCCGCGGTCGCCGACGCGCAGGCCGGTGCCGGAGGAGAGCCAGCCGGAGGAGATGTCGGTGCTCTGCACGGCGGAGGTGTCGGCGAGCGGGTCGTTCTCGGCGCGGCGGGCCAGCGCCATCACCCCCGGCACGACGAACGGCGCGAGCAGCAGGTCGTACAGGGCGGCCGTGAACAGCAGCCCGGGCAGGCCGACATGACGGGCCGCGGTGTCGCCGACCAGGGCGCCCACGCCGGCGTACAGCAGCGTGGAGCCGATCGCGGCGGCGACCACGGTGGCCATGGGGCCGGTCGCGGACTTCACCTGCCCGGTCTCCGGCTTGATCAGCCCGGCGAAGTAGCCGGTCACGCACAGCACCAGGGCGTAGCGGCCGGCGGCGTGGTCGGCGGGCGGGGCGAGGTCGGCCAGCAGGCCGGCGCCGAAGCCGACGAGGGCGCCGCCCACGTGGCCGTAGACCATCGCCAGGCCCAGGACGGTGAGCAGCAGCAGGTCGGGGACGGCACCGGGCAGGTGCAGGCGGGCGAGGACACTGACCTGGACGACCAGGGCGACCACCACCAGGGCGGTGGAGAGCAGCATCCGGTTGACGCGCATGGGATTTCAGCTCCTACTGCAGTTGCTGCTGGTCGCCGTTCTGTTGGCCGTTCTGCTGGCCGTTCTCTTGGCCGTTCTGTCGGCCGTTCTGTTCGCCGGCCTGCTGCTCGCCGGCCTGCTGCTCGCCGGCCTGCTGCTCGCCGGCCGCCGACGCGCTCGCAGAGGGGGTGACCGTCACGGTGACGGTCGGGGTGGGCGTCGGCTTCGGCTTGGGCGGCAGCACCGTGTCCCGCGGATCCTTCTTCGGGGCCTGCACGACGACGCCGACGATGTCGAGCTTGGTGAAGGACACGAACGGCGTGACGTAGACCGTGCGGGTCAGGTCGCCGCCGGAGGGGTCGACGCGGGAGACGACCCCGACCGGCACGCCCGGCACGAACGGCCGGTCGGCCTGCGAGCCGAAGGTGACGAGCCGGTCGCCCTTCTTCACCTCGGCCTTGCCGTTGAGCAGTTGCACCCGCAGCGGGCGGTCGCCCTGGCCGGAGGCGAAGCCGAGCTCGTCGCTGCCCTCCATGCGGGTGCCGACGGTGAAGTCCGGGTCGTTGGCGAGCAGGACGGTCGCGGTGTCGGGGCCGACCGTGGTGACACGGCCGACCAGGCCGTCGCCGTTGAGCACGGTCATGTCCCGTTTGATGCCGTCGTTGGCGCCGGCGTCGATGGTGATGGTCCAGGAGAAGCCCTGCGCCGCTCCTATCGCGATGACCTGGGCGCCCTTGAGGCCGTACTGCCCCTCGCCGGCCAGCCGCAGCATCCTGTCGAGCTGCTTCAGGCGGCTGCGGTTGCGGTCGTCGCTGCCCAGCCGGGCCTTGAGCGCCGCGTTCTCCTTCTCCAGGCGGGCGATCCGGTCGTGCCGCTCCCCGGACTCCCGGACCGCGGAGACCGCGTTGCCGACCGGGTCGACCACGGACGACACGCCGTTCTCGACGGGCCCGAAGACGGTGGCCGCGGCCCGCCGGGCGCCGTCGACCGGGGAGTTCTGCCCGCCGCGGATGTCCACCGTGATCAGCGCGAACGCGATGGCGATCAGCAGCACCAGGAGCAGCCGGCTCTCTCGTGTGTCCCTCACGTGCGGCGGCCGTGCCTTCCTCGTCGGATCCGGAAAGCCCCCGCCGGACGCGCGGGGCTCATTGCGGGGAGCTGTGTGCTCGAAGTGTGTGCTCGAAGCCGGAGCGAAGCTCCGGGGAACTCGGTGGAGCGAGCTCTACGGGGGCGGGAGGTTCATGGGGGGAGGGGGTTCCTGGGGAGGTCGAGGAGGGAGAAGCTTCATGGGGGAGCTTATGCCTCCCTATCAACGGTCCGCCGTACGAGAGGAGATCATCTCGTACGGCGGAACCGAAGATTTACCTCATCTGCGCGGCTGTGCGTCCAGGACCTGCTGGAGGGCCTCGAACTCCTCCACGCACTTGCCGGAGCCGAGCGCCACGCTGTCCAGCGGGTCCTCGGCGATGTGGATGGGCATGCCGGTCTCCCGGCGCAGCCGCTCGTCCAGGCCGCGCAGCAGGGCGCCGCCGCCGGTGAGCACGATGCCGCGGTCCATGATGTCGCCGGACAGCTCCGGCGGGCACTTGTCGAGGGTCGTCTTGACCGCGTCGACGATGGCGTTGACCGGCTCCTCGATCGCCTTGCGCACCTCGGCGGCGGAGATCACGACCGTCTTGGGCAGCCCCGAGACCAGGTCCCGGCCGCGGATCTCGGTGTGCTCGTCGGTTTCGAGGTCGTACGCCGAACCGATCGTGATCTTGATTTGCTCGGCCGTGCGCTCACCCAGCAGCAGGCTGTACTCCTTCTTCACGTACTGGATGATCGCGTTGTCCAGCTCGTCACCGGCGACGCGGATGGACTGCGCGGTGACGATGCCGCCGAGGGAGATGACCGCGACCTCCGTGGTGCCGCCGCCGATGTCCACCACCATGTTGCCCGTGGCCTCGTGGACCGGCAGGCCGGCGCCGATGGCGGCGGCCATGGGCTCCTCGATGATGTGCACCTGCCGGGCGCCGGCCTGGGAGGAGGCCTCGATGACGGCCCGGCGCTCCACCCCGGTGATGCCCGAGGGCACGCACACCACGACCCGCGGCCGCGCCAGATAGCGCCGCTTGTGGACCTTGAGGATGAAGTAGCGGAGCATCCGCTCGGTGATCTCGAAGTCGGCGATGACGCCGTCCTTCAGCGGACGCACGGCCACGATGTTGCCAGGCGTCCGTCCGATCATCTTCTTCGCTTCCGCGCCGACCGCGAGGATGCCACCGGTGTTGGTGTTGATCGCGACGACGGACGGCTCGTTGAGCACGATCCCGCGACCCCTGACGTACACCAGCGTGTTGGCGGTCCCGAGGTCGACAGCCATGTCACGGCCGATGAACGACATAGAGTTCCCCATCCGGATTCATCTGGCCTTCCCGCGAGCTTTTGAGGGCTTTTCAGGTCGGCGAGGCGGGTGCTGTGACGTGAGGCTTCCATCGTAGACGCGCCTGCACGGACACTGCGCGAGGGTCTTGGCCATTGTCAGCAGACGACGCGGCGCCTCGCTTGTGGAGACGATCCAATGGAGGCAATCGTTCCCCCGATCGGGGCGCATATGCCGTGGGGCGGCCGGTTTCGCCCGGCCGCCCCGGCCGGTCGGGGCCCGCACAACTGACGAGGCGTCAGAAAAATGACGGCGTGAAAATTTCAGGCGCGGCCCGGGAAGAAGATCTTCACTTCGCGCTCGGCGGACTCCTCCGAGTCCGAGGCGTGGATCAGGTTCTCCCGGACGATCACCCCGAAGTCGCCCCGGATCGACCCGGGCGGCGCCGCGATCGGGTCCGTCGGCCCGGCCAGCGCCCGCACGCCCTCGACGACCCGCTCGCCCTCGACGATCATCGCGACGACGGGGCCGGAGGACATGAACTCGATCAGGGGCTCGTAGAAGGGGCGGCCCACGTGCTCGGCGTAGTGCTGCTCCAGGGTCGCACGGTCCAGGGTGCGCAGTTCCAGCGCGGTGATCCGCCAGTCCGCCTTGCGCTCGATACGGCTGATGATCTCGCCGACCAGCGAGCGGCGGACCGCGTCCGGCTTCAGGAGGACGAGAGTGCGCTGGGTCATGGTGAACGGCTCCCTTGCAGGCCAGGAAGTGTGCGATGGCCCGAGGCTACCGGTTTCCGGCGAGGCGGTCGCACCCGGACCGCTCCGGTGGCGCCCCCGCGCGGGCGGGGACCGCGTCCGGCGGCCCGCCGCACGCGGCGCGGTCGCCCCGCACGGTCACCCCGCGCGGTCGCCCGGCGCGGTCACCCGGCGTCGGCCCCGGAAACCCCCGGCGCTCCCGGCGACTCCGCCGCCCCCGCCGCCCCCGGCGACTCCGGGGCCCCCGACGCCTCCGCCTGGGCCGCGAAACGGGCCTTGGCCTCGTCGACCTTGCGGCCGAAGTGGACGGAGGCCCACCACAGGGCGGCGAAGACGACGCCGAGGAAGAACATCGTCGGGACGACGAAGCCGGAGGCGATCAGCGCGAGCTGCAGGGCCCAGCCGAGGGCGACACCACCGGGGCGGGTCACCAGGCCGCACAGCAGCACGCACAGGGCCATGGCGATGCCGCTGACCGTCCACACGGCCGTCATGGACAAATCCGGGTCCTTCATGGCGACCAGGCCGGCGAAGCCGACGATGAAGAACTCGCCGATCAGCGTCGAGGAGCACAGCGTGCGCACGGCGGTACCTCAGCCCTTCTTCAGCAGCAGCCGGGCCTCGCCCACGGTGATGACGGAGCCGGTGACCAGCACCCCGCCGCCCGCGAACTCGCCCTCCTCCTCGGCCAGCGTGATCGCCGCCTCCAGCGCGTCCGGCAGCCGCGGCTCCACCTGGACCCGGTCCTCGCCGAACACCTCCACCGCCAGCGCGGCCAGCGCGTCGGCGTCCATCGCCCGGTGGCTGGAGTTCTGTGTGACCACGACCTCCGCGAAGATCGGCTCGAACGCCTCCAGCAGCCCGCGCACGTCCTTGTCGTCGCTGGCGCCCACGACCCCGATCAGCCGGCTGAACTGGAACGCCTCCTGGATCGCCTCGGCCGTCGCCCGCGCGCCCGCCGGGTTGTGCGCGGCGTCCAGCACCACGGTCGGCGAGCGCCGTACGACCTCCAGGCGGCCCGGCGAGGCCACGGACGCGAACGCCTTGCGCACCGTCTCCTCGTCCAGCGGCTCGGCGCGCTGCGCGCCCACCCCGAAGAACGCCTCCACGGCGGCGAGCGCCAGGGCCGCGTTGTGCGCCTGGTGCGCGCCGTGCAGCGGCAGGTACACGTCCGGGTACTCGCCGCCCAGCCCGCGCAGCGTCAGGAGCTGACCGCCGACCGCGACCCGCCGGGAGACCACCCCGAACTCCAGGCCCTCCCGGGCCACGGTCGCGTCGACCTCCACGGCCTTGCGCAGGATCACCTGCGCCGCGTCCACCGGCTGCTGCGCCAGCACCACCGTCGCGTCCCGCTTGACGATCCCGGCCTTCTCCCGCGCGATCTCGCCCGGTGTCGAGCCCAGCCGGTCGGTGTGGTCCAGGTCGATGGGCGTGATCACCGCGACCGGGGCGTCGATGACGTTGGTCGCGTCCCAGCTGCCGCCCATGCCGACCTCGACGACCGCCACGTCCACCGGCGCGTCCGCGAACGCGGCGTACGCCATGCCGGTCAGCACCTCGAAGAACGACAGCCGGTACTCCTGCCGCGCGTCCACCATCTCCACGTACGGCTTGATGTCGTGGTACGTCTCCACGAACCGCTCCGCGGGGATCGGCGCCCCGTCCAGGCTGATCCGCTCGGTGATCGACTGCACGTGCGGGGAGGTGTACCGCCCGGTGCGCAGCTCGAAGGCGCCGAGCAGCGCCTCGATCATGCGGGCCGTGGAGGTCTTGCCGTTGGTGCCGGTGATGTGGATGGCGGGGTACGACCGCTGCGGCTCGCCCAGCACGTCCATCAGCGCCGTGATCCGCGCGACCGACGGCTCCAGCTTGGTCTCGCCCCAGCGGGTGGCCAGCTCCGCCTCGACCTCGCGCAGCGCCCGGTCCACCTCCGGGTCCTCCGGCCGCGCCGGCACGTCCGCCTGCGGCGGGCCGCCCTGGGTGCGCAGTGTGCGGCTGCCGGCCTCGATGACGGCGAGGTCGGGATCGCGGTCGGTCTCCGCGGCGATGATCTCGTCGAAGGAGTCGAGGGGGTCGGGCTGGGGGGTGTCGTCGGGGAGCTTGCTCACGGTTGCCAGTCTACGGAGGTGCGCCGGCGCCCCGCCGCGAAGGCCCGCCCCAGCGGCGAAGGCCTACCCTCTGGCACAGCCCCCGGCCCCGCGGCGAAGGCCCCCGCCCCACGGCAGGGGCCGCGCCCGCGCCGAGGGCCCCGGAGCCGACGCGGCTTCCGGGGCCCTGGGTGCCGTGGCCGGCGGTCTCACGCCGGCGGCAGCTTCTCCAGCTGCGCCTGGATGCGCGCGATGTCCTCCTCGGCCTTGGCCAGCCGCGTGCGGATCTTGTCCACCACGTGCTCGGGCGCCTTGGCGAGGAAGGCCTCGTTGCCCAGCTTGGCCTCGGCCTGCTGCCGCTCCTTCTGCGCCGCCGCCAGGTCCTTGGCCAGCCGCTTGCGCTCCGCCGCGACGTCGATCACGCCGGACAGGTCGAGGGCGATCTCGGCCCCGGCGACGGGCAGGGTCGCCGTCGCGGTGAAGGTCCCGCCCGCGGGCTGCAGGCGCAGCATCTGCCGGATGGCGGCCTCGTGCGCGGCGAGCGGGGTGCCGTCGAGGGTGAGGCGGGCCGGGACGCGCTGGCCGGGCTGCAGGCCCTGGTCGGCGCGGAAGCGGCGGACCTCGGTGATGACCTCCTGCAGGAGGGCGATCTCCCGCTCGGCGGCCTCGTCGCGGAAGCCGCCCGGAAGGTCGGCCCCGGGAACGGACACGGCCGTCGGCCACTCGGCGACGACGAGCGACTCGCCGCCGGTCAGCGTGGTCCACAGCGTCTCGGTGACGAAGGGGACGACCGGGTGCAGCAGCCGCAGCGTGACGTCGAGGACCTCGCCCAGGACGCGCCGGGAGACGTCGGCGGCCTCGCCGCCCGCCTGGAAGGTGGTCTTGGACAGCTCGACGTACCAGTCGAAGACCTCGTCCCAGGCGAAGTGGAACAGCGCGTCGGACAGCTTGGCGAACTGGTAGTCGTCGTAGTACGCGTCGACCTCGGCGACGACCGCGTTCAGCCGGGAGAGGATCCACCGGTCGGTCGCCGACAGCTTCGACGCGTCCGGCAGCGGGCCCTGGACCGTCGCGCCGTTCATCAGCGCGAAGCGGGTGGCGTTCCAGATCTTGTTGCAGAAGTTGCGCGAACCCTGGACCCAGTCCTCGCCGATGGGCACGTCGACGCCGGGGTTGGCGCCGCGGGCGAGGGTGAAGCGCAGGGCGTCGGAGCCGTACTTGTCCATCCAGTCCAGCGGGTTGACGACGTTCCCGAAGGACTTGGACATCTTCTTGCCGTGCTGGTCGCGGACCATGCCGTGCAGCGCGATGGTGTGGAACGGCGGGGTGCCGTCCATCGCGTACAGGCCGAACATCATCATCCGGGCGACCCAGAAGAAGAGGATGTCGTAGCCGGTGACCAGGACGGAGTTCGGATAGAACTTCCGCAGGCTCTCGGTCTGCTCGGGCCAGCCCAGCGTGGAGAACGGCCACAGGCCGGAGGAGAACCAGGTGTCGAGGACGTCGCTGTCCTGGCGCCAGCCCTCACCGCTCGGCGGCTCCTCGTCCGGGCCGACGCAGACGACCTCGCCGTCGGGCCCGTACCAGACCGGGATGCGGTGGCCCCACCACAGCTGGCGCGAGATGCACCAGTCGTAGAGGTTGTCGACCCAGTCGAAGTAGCGCTTCTCCATCTCCCGCGGGTGGATGGTGACCCTGCCGTCGCGGACGGCGTCGCCGGCCGCCTTGGCCAGCGGGCCGACCTTGACCCACCACTGCAGGGACAGACGCGGCTCGATGGTGGTCTTGCAGCGCGAGCAGTGGCCGACGGAGTGGACGTAGGGCCGCTTCTCGGCGACGATCCGGCCCTCGGCGCGCAGCGCGGCGACGATGGCGGAGCGGGCCTCCAGCCGGTCCAGGCCCTGGAAGGGGCCGTGGGCGGTGATCACGGCGTGCTCGTCCATGATCGTCAGCGTGGGCAGGTCGTGGCGCCGGCCGATCTCGAAGTCGTTCGGGTCGTGGGCCGGGGTGACCTTGACGGCGCCGGTGCCGAACTCGGGGTCGACGTGCTCGTCGGCGACGACCGGGATGGAGCGGTCGGTCAGCGGCAGCTTGACGGTCCGGCCGACCAGGTGCCGGTAGCGCTCGTCGTCGGGGTGGACGGCGACCGCGGTGTCGCCGAGCATCGTCTCGGCGCGGGTGGTGGCGACGACGACCGAGTCCTCGCCCTCGCCGTACCGGATGGAGACCAGCTCGCCGTCGTCCTCCTGGTACTCCACCTCGATGTCGGAGATGGCGGTCAGGCAGCGCGGGCACCAGTTGATGATCCGCTCGGCGCGGTAGATCAGCCCGTCGTCGTAGAGCCGCTTGAAGATGGTCTGGACGGCCCGGGACAGGCCCTCGTCCATCGTGAAGCGCTCACGCGACCAGGCGACGCCGTCACCGAGGCGGCGCATCTGACCGGAGATCTGCCCGCCGGACTCCGCCTTCCACTGCCAGACCCGCTCGACGAAGGCCTCACGGCCCAGGTCGTGCCGGGACTTGCCCTCCTTGGCGAGCTCGCGCTCGACGACGTTCTGGGTGGCGATGCCGGCGTGGTCCATGCCGGGCTGCCACAGCGTCTCGTACCCCTGCATGCGCTTGCGGCGCGTGAGGGCGTCGATGAGGGTGTGCTCGAAGGCGTGGCCCAGGTGGAGGCTGCCCGTGACGTTCGGCGGCGGGATGACGACGCAGTACGGCGGCTTGTCGCTCTTCTCGTCCGCCTCGAAGTAACCGCGCTCCACCCAACGCTCGTACAGCGGCCCCTCTACGTCGGCCGGCACGTACTGGGTCGGCAGGTCGGTGGTGGTCGCGGGTGGCTGCTGCTGAGCGTTCTCGGTCACGGGGGTCAGTTTAGAGGCGTCACAGCCTCGTCCCGAAACGCGTTTGTCCCGTCCCGAAACGCGTTCGTTGTGTAACGGTCCGCTCCCCCGCCGCCCGGTGCGCCGGGCCTGTCGGCCAGGATGTGGGCATCGCACAAGCGTCTGGAGGGGAACCCAGAACCATGAGCCACAACCAGCCGGGCCCGTACGGCGGGCAGCCCCAGCAGCCCGGACCGTACGGGCAGCCCGGACCGTACGGCGGACCGCCGCCGCAGGCGCCGCAGCCCGGCTACGGCCAGCCGCCCGCTCCGCCGGTTCCACCCACTCCGCCCGTCCAGCCCGGCTACGGCTATCCGCAGGCCCCGCAGGGCGTCCCGCCGCAGCCGGGCCCGTACGCCCAGCAACCCGCCCAGCCCTACGGCCAGCAACCCACCCAGCCCTACGGGCAGCAGCCCGTCTACGGCCAGCAGCCGCCGTACGGCCAGGCCCCCTACGGCCCGCCGCAGCCGCCCGCGGCGGGCGGCGGGAAGAAGAAGGCGGCCATCATCGTCGGCGCGGTGGTCGTGGTGGCGGCGGTGGGCGTGGGCGCATCCCTCGTCGTCGGCGGGGGCTCCTCGGGCCTCGCGGACGACGGCCCGCACAAGCTGACGACGCCGGCGACGGTGCTCACCGAGTACAAGCGGGTCACCAAGGACAGCGACAACGGCACGGACACCGTGCGGGATTTGCGCAAGAGCGGCGTGCAGGACGGCACGGCGGTCTTCGCCCAGTACTCGACGGCCGACCTGAGCGGCTACGACCCGCGGGACCCGTCCACCGTGCCCGACAAGAGCACGATGCTGACGGCCAAGGGCATCACCGTCGTCGGCGCCTACGGCAAAATCGCCGATCCGCAGGCGTCCCTGGACAAGTTCTTCGCCGGCATCCAGAAGGACGTCAGGAAGAACGGCTCCGGCGACAGCGGTTCGTCGGGCGGCGGCTTCACCCACACCGAACTCGTGGGGCAGCCGGAGTCGGTGGACGTGGACGGCGCGGTGATGAAGTGCCAGGCGGTCAAGGGCACCAACGCCCTGACCAAGCAGCGGCAGACCCACTGGTTCTGCGCGTGGGCGGACTACAGCACCATGGCGATGGTCTCGCCCGGCGACAACGCGGCGGACACCCCCAAGGACACCGCCGTGGACCTCACCACCAAGCTGCGCACGGAGATCCGCGTCAAGGCCTGACACCACGAGGCCCGGCACCACGAGGTCCGGACACGCGAAGGGCCCCGGCCGGTCGGCCGGGGCCCTTCCCACGTAAGCCGGGGCTTCCCGCGTAAGCCGGGGCTTCCTGCGTAAGGGGGTTACGCCGTCTTCTGCTCGCCCGGGCCGCGGCCGCGGGCGTCCCTCGGGATGAGGGTCGGGTTGACGTTGGACAGGACGACGTCGGCGGTGATGACGACGCGGGCGACGTCCTTGCGGGAGGGCACCTCGTACATCACGCCCTGGAGGACCTCCTCCATGATGGCGCGCAGGCCGCGGGCGCCGGTCTGGCGCAGGATGGCCTGGTCGGCGATGGCCTCCAGCGCGCCGCGCTCGAACTCCAGCTCCACACCGTCGAGTTCGAACAGCCGCTTGTACTGCTTCACCAGCGCGTTGCGCGGCTCGACGAGGATCTTCAGCAGGGCCTCGCGGTCGAGGTTGTGCACGGAGGTGATGACCGGCAGGCGGCCGATGAACTCGGGGATCATGCCGAACTTGACCAGGTCCTCGGGCATGACGTCCTGGAACATGTCCCGGGACTCCAGCTCCCGCTTGGAGCGGATGGTCGCGCCGAAGCCGATGCCCTTGGCGCCCGCCCGCGCCTCGATGATCTTCTCCAGGCCCGCGAAGGCGCCGCCCACGATGAACAGGACGTTCGTCGTGTCGATCTGGATGAACTCCTGGTGCGGGTGCTTGCGGCCGCCCTGCGGCGGCACGGACGCCGTCGTGCCCTCCAGGATCTTCAGCAGGGCCTGCTGGACGCCCTCGCCGCTGACGTCGCGCGTGATCGACGGGTTCTCGCTCTTGCGGGCGACCTTGTCGATCTCGTCGATGTAGATGATCCCGGTCTCGGCCTTCTTGACGTCGTAGTCGGCGGCCTGGATCAGCTTCAGCAGGATGTTCTCGACGTCCTCGCCGACGTAGCCGGCCTCCGTCAGCGCCGTGGCGTCGGCGATCGCGAACGGGACGTTCAGCATGCGGGCCAGGGTCTGGGCGAGCAGCGTCTTGCCCGATCCCGTCGGGCCGAGCAGCAGGATGTTGGACTTCGCCAGTTCGATGCCGTCGTCGCGGCCCTGCCCGCCGTTCTCACCGGCCTGGACCCGTTTGTAGTGGTTGTACACCGCGACGGAGAGCGCCTTCTTCGCGGCCTCCTGGCCGACGACGTAGCTCTCGAGGAACTCGTAGATCTCGCGGGGCTTGGGCAGTTCCTCCCAGCGCACCTCGCTGGTCTCCGCGAGCTCCTCCTCGATGATCTCGTTGCAGAGATCGATGCACTCGTCGCAGATGTACACACCGGGCCCTGCGATGAGCTTCTTGACCTGCTTCTGGCTCTTGCCGCAGAACGAGCACTTGAGCAGATCGCCGCCGTCACCGATGCGTGCCACGGTGTGCTTCCCCTTCGCCTGGGACCCGCCTAGGTCGAGCGGCTCCTGGTGCTGCCTTATGTCCGACGGTACCTTGCCGGGCCCCTCGTTCGGGCCCCCCTTGGCGCGGTTCGGCTCGACGTGAACCGTGCCGAACCGTGCCAAGGGCGGCAGACGATACCCTCCCCCGTGCGGGGGAACCCCGCCGCGTCAGCGGATCGCGGCGTTGTTCATCTTCCGGGTGGAGATGATCTGGTCGACGAGACCGTAGTTCAGCGCCTCCTCGGCCGTGAGGATCTTGTCGCGCTCGATGTCCTCGCGGATCTTCTCGATGGGCTGGCTGGAGTGCTTGGCCAGCATCTCCTCCAGCTGCGCGCGCATCCGCAGGATCTCGTTGGCGGCGATCTCCAGGTCGGAGACCTGGCCGCGGCCGGTCTCGCTGTAGGGCTGGTGGATCAGCACGCGGGCGTTGGGCAGCGCCATGCGCTTGCCGGGCGTGCCGGCCGCCAGCAGGACGGCGGCGGCGGAGGCGGCCTGGCCCATGCAGACCGTCTGGATGTCCGGCTTCACGAACTGCATCGTGTCGTAGATGGCCGTGAGCGCGGTGAAGGAGCCGCCGGGGCTGTTGATGTAGACCGAGATGTCCCGGTCGGGGTCCATCGACTCCAGGCACAGCAGCTGCGCCATGACGTCGTTGGCGGAGGCGTCGTCGATCTGCACGCCGAGGAAGATCACGCGCTCCTCGAACAGCTTCGCGTACGGGTCGTACTCGCGGATGCCCTGCGAGGTGCGCTCGACGAAGCGCGGGATGACGTAGCGGGACTCGGCGGTGGGACCGGTGTACTCGGCGCGCATGCGCTCGTACAGGCCGCTGCCGGGGAAGTCGTTCACGGTGTCTCCTGAAAGGGGCTGGGGCGGTCGGCTGGGGCTGGCGGGTGGGGCGTGGCGGCCCCGTGGAGGCTTCGGCGCCGCCCGCGGGCCCGGGGTGGGCCGGCGGGGGCTGCGGGCCCGGGTGGGCCGGCGGGGGCTGCTGCGGCCGGCTGCGGGCCTGCGGACCCTTGGGGCTCCGCGGGTCCGGCTGCGGCCCCGGGCGGGCTGCCGGCTGCCGGGTCCGGCCGGTGGGCCCGGTGGTCCCGGCGGCCCTGCGGGGTCGGCGGGGCGGCCGGTTCCGGCGGGCGGTGCGGGCCGGGCCGCCGGCTTCGGGGCCGTAGAGGCCCTGGGTGCGCCGCATCGCCGCCGGGGCGCGGTACCGCGGCCGGGAGACCGGGAAGCCGCGTGGAAGGCTGTACGGCGGTCCTACGGGCTTCTGCGGGCCCGTGGGCACGGAGTGCAGCCGACCCGGGGCTTCCCGGGGCCTTACCGGAGCGGCAGCCGGTCCCGCGGGCCGGGGTGGGGCCGCGGGACCGGCTCAGGCCCCGGTGCCGCCTCCGCCCGGCATGCCGGCGGCCGTGGCGATGACGTCGTCGACGAGGCCGTACTCCTTGGCCTCGTAGGCGTCGAACCAGCGGTCGCGGTCCGAGTCGCGGATGATCTGCTCGACCGTCTGACCGGTGTGGAAGGCGGTGAGCTCGGCCATCCGCTTCTTGGTGTGCAGCAGCCGCTCGGCGTGGATCTTGATGTCGGAGGCCGAACCGGCCAGGCCGGCGGACGGCTGGTGGATCAGGATCTCGGCGTTGGGCAGCGCGAAGCGTTTGCCGCGGGTGCCGGCGCTGAGCAGGAACTGACCCATCGAGGCCGCGAGGCCCATGGCGATCGTCACCACGTCGTTCTTGATGTACTGCATGGTGTCGTAGATCGCCATGCCGGCCGTGATCGAACCGCCCGGGCTGTTGATGTACAGGTAGATGTCCTTGTCCGGGTCGGCGGCAAGGAGCAGCAGCTGTGCGGTGATCTTGTTCGCGATGTCGTCGTCGACCGGCTGGCCGAGGAAGATGATCCGCTCGTTGAGCAGCCGGTTGTAGACCTGGTCGCCGAGGCCACCACCGATGGAAGGCTCGCCGGCGGCGGAGGGCATCAGATTCGTCACGTATCCACCTGCTCGTCTTACGACGGCGCCGGGCCGTCTCACGTGTTCTGCCGGGGCGTGGGGCCGTCCGGCGCTTCGGCGACTCCCCTGCCCTCGTATTCATGGACCCTAACGCGCGGGTCCCTTCGGGGAATCCCGGTATGGGGGGTGTTCGCCGGGGGCGTAGCGACCGAGGGGTACGCGAACAGGCCCCGGAGCCTTTGCTGCGCTTCGGGGCCTGTTCCCGCTCTTCACGTCTTCGCGATCTTCGCGTCGTCCTGCCGTCCCGCGTCCGGGCCGGGGCCGGAGGCCGGGGCCGTCAGCCCTCGGTCTTCTCCTCGGCGGACTCGGTGGCCTCGGCGGACTCGGTGGCCTCGGCCGGCTGGGCGGACTCGGCGGCCTCGCCCTGGGCCTCCTCGGTCGCCTGGGCGGACTCGGTCTCCTCGTCCTCCTCGTCCTCGTCGAGGTCGATGACGTTGCCGTTGGTGTCCTTCACCGTGGCGGCCTCGACGACCAGGGCCAGGGCCTTGCCGCGGGCGACCTCGCCGACCAGGAGCGGGACCTGGTTGTTCTGGACGACGGCCTGGGCGAACTGGTCGGGGGACATGCCGGAGGAGGCGGCGCGCCGCATGAGGTGCTCGGTGAGCTCCTCCTGGTTGACGTTGAGCTTCTCCTTGGAGACGAGCTCGTCGAGCACGAACTGGGTCTTGATGCCCTTGATCGCGGCCTCGCGGGTCTCGTTCTCGAACTCCTCGGCGGTCTTGCCCTGGAGCTCCAGGTACTTGTCGAGGGTGAGACCCATCTGCGCGAGCTGGTGGTGCTCCAGGTTGTGCTTGCGGGTGTTGATCTCGTCCTCGAGGAGCTTCTCGGGGACCGGGACCTCGACCAGCTCCAGCAGCTTCTCCAGGACGCGCTCCTGGGCCTGGGTGGCCTGGTCGTACTTCTTCATGTTCTCCAGGCGCTTGCGGCTGTCGGCCCGCAGCTCCTCGAGGGTGTCGAACTCGGAGGCGAGCTGCGCGAACTCGTCGTCCAGCTCGGGCAGTTCGCGCTTGGCGACCTGGGTGACCTTGACGGTGACCTCGGCCTGGCGGCCGGCGGCCGAGCCGCCCTTGAGCTCGGAGGTGAAGGTGGCCTCCTCGCCGGCGGACAGGCCCTTCACGGCGTCGTCGATGCCGTCCAGCAGCTCACCGGAGCCGATGGTGTAGGAGACGTCCTTGGCGATGCCGTCCTCGAGGACCTTCCCGTCGACCTTGGCCTCCAGGTCGATCGTGACGACGTCGCCGTCCTCGGCGGCGCGCTCGACCGGGGTGGTGGAGGCGAAGCGCTCGCGCAGCTGCTGCACGGCCTTGTCGACGTCCTCGTCGGTGACCTCGACCGGGTCGACCTCGACCTCGATGCCGGAGTAGTCCGGGATCTCGATGGTCGGGCGGACGTCGACCTCGGCGGTGAAGTTCAGCGTCTCGCCGTCCTTCAGCTCGGTGATGTCGACCTCGGGCTGGCCCAGCGGGCTCAGCTCGGCCTCGTTGACCGCCTCGGTGTAGAACTTCGGAAGCGCGTCGTTGACGGCCTCCTCCAGGACGACTCCGCGGCCGAACCGCTGGTCGATGACGCGGGCCGGGACCTTGCCCTTGCGGAAGCCCTTCACCGTGACCTGCTGGTTGATCTTCTTGTACGCCGCGTCGAGGCTGTCCTTGAGCTCCTCGAAGGGCACCTCGACAGTGAGCCGAACCCGGGTCGGGTTCAGGGTCTCCACGGCGCTCTTCACGGTTCGGTCTCCTTGTGGCTGACTGCTGGGTTTCTGCCGGGGCCAGACCGGCCCGGCGGATTTCGCCGCCCCGAGGACTTCAGAGGGTGAGACACACGGGCGTGCAGCTTGCATAGTAACCGCAGGCCCTCTACGCCCCAAAGGCGATCACCCCGGGCGGTGGGCCCGGTCGCCGGCAGCCGGTTCGGCTGGTGGTCGGGGTGGCGGGATTTGAACCCACGGCCTTCCGCTCCCAAAGCGGACGCGCTACCAAGCTGCGCCACACCCCGTCTGGTGCGACACGTAGGGTACATGCCGATCGGCGCCGCGTCGGCCGCATTGCGCCGACGTCCGGGCGCGCGGCGGGGTGCGGGCGGACGCCGGGGCACGTACGGGGGCGCCGGCGTGCGTGGGGCGCGTGCGCGCGGGGGCGGGCGCCCGGATCGGTGCGGACCGGTGCCGACCGAACGGGGTGCGCGAGCAGGACCCGGGGGGAACGCGCGCGGGATGCGGAAAGAGACGGGAAGAGGGGGAACGCGCGCGGGGCTCGGGAAGCAAGGGGTGTGCGGCGACCGCGTACGACCCGCTACGATGCCTTGTGTGCCGTGGCCGCGCGATCTTCCGCGCGATCCGCGGCGCGTCGTCCTGCGGGCGTAGCTCAATGGTAGAGCCCCAGTCTTCCAAACTGGCTACGCGGGTTCGATTCCCGTCGCCCGCTCTGTGCACGGCTCCGGGCCCGGTCCTCCGCGCGATGCGGGGAACCGGGCCCGGGGTGTTTTCACCGACTGAACCCGGGGTGATCCCGGAGTGAATCCGGGGTGTCTCCGCCGCGGGCGCCGTCCCGGCCGGGGCGCTTCGCGGGCCTTCGCGGCGCGGGCGCCGAGGGTCCGGGCGGCGCGGGAGTCCTCTCCGCCACCGGGGCGGGTGCGCCGGGGCCGGGGATGCACAGGACTCGGCCGGGCCGGCCGGAACTCGACCAGGACCTGGGCCAGGACCCGGGTCGGGACCTGCTCAGAATCTGATCGAGTTGATCGTTTCGGCTATCGAGTTCAGGAACCGGTTGATGGACGGCGCCATCCCGGTGGAGGCGAGGAAGAAGCCGAAGAGGATCGCCACGATCGCGGGCCCGGCCTTGAGGGAGCCTCCGCGGAGCAGCACCACCAGGATGATCGCCAACAGCAGCACCACGGACAGTGAAATGGCCACAACTGATCCCACCCTCGGTCGGTCCGCTCTCCCGGCCCGGGGGCGCCAACCCCGCGCGCCCCCGCCAGAACCATCGTGCCACCAACGCGGCCCGCGTATGCGGCGCGTGACGCATCATCCGGCGACACGCCGCGCGGCGAAGGGGGAAACCGGGCACGTCCTTGCGTTCCGTACGGCAATTCGAGGCGTCCCCCACAGGGGAAGCACAGGGGAACCACAAGGGAATTCGACTGGATCCTTTCCGTGTCCACACATCTCGTGCGCACGGAATTCGGATGAGCGGCCGGGTGGTCCCGCGGGTGCGCCGCACGTCGCCACGCGCCCTGTCGACACGACGGACGAAGCACAACCAAGCGGACATTCAACCGGAGTCGCCCGCGAGTGTTATGCACCGCTTAGTCCCGACGAATGGCCACAAGGACGGCAGCACGGAGAGTGAACTCCCCAAGGACGCACGTGTGTTGCACGTGTGTTGCCCATCACGCCGACAAGGCCGTGGACTTCGCCGAATACGGGGTACCCGGGCGGTTAACCAGGAATGACGTCGGGGGTTTTACGAAATCCCACGGACAACGCTAGGGTGCCTGAGATGTTTCACGCTGCCTCGTCCCCCGTACGCCCGCAGACGGGCACCGACGCCGCAGGCACCCGGCCCGCCGCCCGCTCCGGCAAGCAGCGCGACGCCTTCTTCGACAACGCCAAGTATCTGGCGATCGTGCTGGTGGCCATGGGTCACGCCTGGGAGCCGCTCAAGGGTGACAGCCGGATCCTGGAAGGTGTGTACACGGTCGTGTACTGCTTCCACATGCCGGCGTTCATCCTCATCTCCGGTTTCTTCTCGCGCAGTTTCGACCTGCGCCCCGACCGGCTGAAGCGGCTGATCACCGGTGTCGCCGTCCCCTACGTCGTCTTCGAGACGGCGTACCCGCTCTTCAAGCGCGTCATCGACCACGCCCCCGACCAGGACATCAGCCTGCTCGACCCGTGGTACCTGACCTGGTTCCTGTGCGCGCTGTTCATCTGGCGGCTGACCACGCCGGTCTGGAAGCTGGTGCGCCGGCCGCTCCCGGTGGCCCTGGCCATCGCGATGCTGGCCTCGGTGTGCCCGAGCATCGGCGACGACCTCGACCTGCAGCGCACGCTGCAGTTCCTGCCGTACTTCGTGCTCGGCCTGTCGATGCGGCCCGAGCACTTCCAGCTGGTGCGCCGCCGCTCGGTGCGCATCCTGTCGGTGCCGGTGTTCGCCGCCGCACTGGCCGTCGGCTGGTGGGCGGTGCCGCGCATGAACACCGCGTGGTTCTACCACCGCGACTCCGCGCAGGAGCTGGGGGCGCCGTGGTGGACCGGGCCGGTGATGACGCTCGCCCTGTTCGGCTGCTCGCTGGTGCTGACGGCGTGCTTCTTCTCCTGGGTGCCGCGCCGCAGGATGTGGTTCACCTCGCTCGGCGCCGGCACGCTCTACGGCTACCTGCTGCACGGCTTCCTCGTGAAGGCCGGCGAGTACCGCGGCTGGTTCGACCACGCCTGGCTGCACCGGCCGCTGGGGGAGATCTCCGTGACCGTGCTGGCGGCCGTCGCCGTGACGCTGCTGTGCACGCCGCCGGTGCGCCGGGTCTTCCGGTGCGTGATGGAGCCGGAGATGAGGTGGGCGTTCCAGCAGGACGCGGCCGAGCTGGCCAGGGAGCGGGAACGGGAGCGTGCGAAGGCCGCCGCCTGACCGGGACACACCCCCGTCCCCACGAGAAACGGGCTGCCCGGTGCGGGCAGCCCGTTTCTCGTTGGGCGCCCGCCTGACGGAACCGGGGGCCCGGGCGCGTCAGCCACCCCCGGGCCCCCGGTTCCGTCAGGCGCCCTTCAGGTGCCGCATCAGGCGTTCGAAGTCCTGCCAGCCCGACAGGTCGGACGGGTCGCCCGGCAGCGGGTAGTACAGCGCCGGGCGGGTCCTCGGGCCCAGTTCCCTCGGGGCCTGCGGCAGGGGGGTGCGCCGTGCCCGGTCGCCCGGCATGGCCCGGACCTCCTCCGCGCCCAGCACGAAGGCGTACGGCACGCCGGGCCCCTCGAAGCGGGGCGGGACGGACAGGTCGCGGCGGGCGCGGCGGATCTGCACCAGCATGGACTGCAGGTCGTGGCGGGTGGCCAGGACCTCCGCCGCGCGCGGCACGGCCTCGGTGGGCGGCTCCTCGCCGGGGCCGTAGCCGAAGGCGAGGGTGACGTCCTCCTCGACGCCGCCCTTGGTGCGGGTGACCCGGACGGTGGCGAGGGCCGGGCGTTCCGGGGTGCCGACGACCACGCACCACGTCGGCTGCGGGGAGCGCTCGTGGGCCACGTCGGTCAACTGGCGCGGGGACCAGGGGAGGTTGGCGGGTTCCTCGGTGCCCCAGCCGGCCGGGGGCTCGCCGGTGATCTCGCGCCACACGGCCTCCACGGCGCCGCCCAGCACGAGGCGGTCGTCGGCCGGGTGGACGCAGCGGAAGGAGACCGCGAGCTGGCGCTCCCCGGTGTCCCCGGCCTTCTCGGCGTCCTTGCGGAAGGACTCGGCGATCGGGGTGCGCGGGTCCTCGGGGGTCGCGTCCGGCGACTCGACGGTGACGAACAGGCCGTTCTTCCACTCCAGGACGGCGCCGGACAGGCCGTCGTAGTAGCCGTCCTTCTCGTCCTGCACGACCCAGCGGGAGGGCCAGCCGGGCAGGGCGTTGCGGACGGCCGGGGAGAGGCGGGTGCCGGCCGGGGTGACGATCTGCAGGCCGAGCTGAGCCTCCGCGACGGCGCGGAAGGCGTCCGCGAGCCAGGCCGTCATGGCGACGACCGGGCGGTCCTGGATGACGACGGCGACCTTGTCGGTGAGGACGTCGACGGCGGGCTGGGCGGCGGCCGGGGCGGGGACGGCGGTGACGCCGTCGGTCTTGACCACGGCCAGCGACCTGGCGGCCTCGGGCGGCCAGGCGGTACCGCCGACCAGGTCGGCGATGCGGGCGGCGAAGGTGCCGGCGAGCTGCTCGGCCTGCTGGACGCCGGTGGTGGCGCGGGCCTCGGTCCACCAGTAGGGCACCTCGGGTTCCACGGCGCCGAGGAGGCGCTGCGCCTCTCCCCTGACCTGGACGAGCAGCGGGGCCTCGACGGAGACCAGGGGGCGGCCCTGGTCGTCGCAGAGCTGGACGAGGGCGCCGTCGCCCTCGGCGCCCACGAGGATGTCGGGGCCGCCGGCGAACAGGCCCGCGAGCACGCTCAGCGGGTCGGGCATCTTCTTGGTGAGAGCGATGACGTCCTTGGTCATGGGTGGTTCACCTGGTCCCCGCGTAGACGGTCTGGATCAGCCGGTTCGGCTCGCCCCTGCGCACCAGCGTTCCGCGGCCGGGTGGCTGCTGGCCGGCGTAGACGCCGGGGAAGAGCTGGCCCTCGCCGCGGTCGCCGGACATCACCAGGGCGGAGGCGCCGGACTCGCGCAGGCTCTGCAGCAGCGGCTCGTACAGGCCCCGGGAGGCGCCGGCGACCCGGCGGGTGAGGACGAAGTGCAGGCCGATGTCGACGGCGGAGGGAATGTACGGCACGAAGGGCGCCAGCGGCTGCTGGCCGGCGGTGGTGAGGACGTCGTAGTCGTCGACGAGGATCACGATGCGCGGGCCGGAGCCCCAGCTGCCCGGTTCCAGGTCGGCGGCGTCGGCGCTCTCGTCGGGCAGCCGCTTGTCCAGTTCGGAGGCGATGCCGGCGGCCAGCGCGCCGGCCAGCTTGGCGTTGTAGGCGTAGCCGCCCCGGTACTCCTCGGGGACGGCGCCGCGCAGGCCGCGGCGCGGGTCGAAGACGCCGAAGACGATCTCGTCGTCGCCGTAGCGCTCGATGAGGCCCTCGGTGATCACCTTGAGCAGGTTGGTCTTGCCGCACTCGCTGTCACCCATGATCAGCAGGTGCTGGTCGTGCTCGAACAGGTCGAGCAGGACGGGGGCGAGCTGAGTCTGCTCCAGGCCGATGGGGACGCGGCGCGGTTCGGCGGCCGGGCCGGGCAACTGGTGGGGTTCGAGGACGTGCGGCAGCACGCGGACGGGCTGGGCGACCTCACCGGTCCAGGTGGCGCGGACGGTGCGGGCGGTGCGCTCCAGGACGGCGCCGAGGTCGGCGGTGTCGGCCAGGCCGTCGGTGCGCGGCAGGGCGACCTGCGCGAACAGCTTGCCGTCGGTCAGGACGCGGCCCTTCTCCTCCGGGGCGAGGGTCTCGGCGAGCTTGCGGTCGATGCTGGACTCGCTCGGGTCGTTCAGGCGCAGCTCGACACGGGTGCCGAACTGGGACTGGGTGGCGATGCGCACGTCGTTCCAGCGCAGCATGCCCGCGACGACGTGGATGCCGTAGCCGCTGCCCCGCTTGAGGATGTCCACGACGGCGTCGTCGAGCTGCTCGAAGTCGTCGCGCAGGGCGCCGAAGCCGTCGATGAGCAGCACGATCTCGGTGGAGGCCAGCTCGGGGACGCGGCCCGCGGCGCGCAGCGTGCGCAGCTGCTCGACCGAGTCGATGCCGTGGACGCGGAACAGCTCCTCGCGCTGGTCGAGCATGGCGCGCACGGAGTCGATGGTGCGGGCGGCGCGCTCCCGGTCGGCGCGGCCGGCGACGCCGCCGACGTGCGGCAGGCCGGACAGGGCCTGCAGGCCGCCGCCGACCAGGTCGAGGCCGTAGATGCCGACCTCCTGCGGGGTGTGGGTGAGCGCCAGGGACAGGGCGAGGGTGCGCAGCAGGGTGGTCTTGCCGGACTGCGGGCCGCCGATGACCGCGGCGTGGCCGCCGGCGAGGGTGAGGTCCAGGTACCACTGGCCCTGCCACTGCTTGGTCGGGTCGTCGAGGATGCCCAGGGGCACCCGCAGCGGGCCGCGCCGCTTGGCGAGCTGCATGCCGCGCGGGCCGACCTCGACGGGCCCGGCGACCTTGTCGAGGGCGACGGCGTCGGGCAGCGGCGGCAGCCAGATGCGGCGCACCGGGCGCACCCCGGCGTCCTCCAACTGCCGCACCATGACGCCCATCTCGGTCGGGCCGGTCTCGCGGCGCCGCATCTGCGGCTCCTCGGGCGCGGAACTCTCGTCCTCGCCGAGGGTGTTGTACGCCTCGTACGGCAGCGCCAGCGGCCCGGTGTCCTCGGCCTCGCGCTGGACGGGGCCGCGGTAGGCGCCGGAGACGTAGCCGGCCTTGAAGCGCTCGTAGTGGCTGGTGTCGACCTTGAGGTAGCCGAAGCCGGGCAGCGGCGGCAGGTGGAAGGCGTCGGTGGTGTCCAGCACGGTGCGGGACTCGTCGGCGGAGAAGGTGCGCAGGCCCAGCCGGTAGGACAGGTAGGTCTCCAGGCCCTTGAGCTTGCCGGCCTCGATGCGCTGGCTGGACAGCAGCAGGTGGACGCCGATGGAGCGGCCGATGCGCCCGATGGACAGGAACAGGTCGATGAAGTCGGGCTTGGCGGTGAGGAGTTCGCCGAACTCGTCGATGACGACGAACAGGTGCGGCAGCGGCTCCAGATCGGGGCGCTTCTCGGCGCGCAGGGCGGCGTAGTGGCCGATGTCGGCGACGTTGCCGGCGTCCTTGAGGACCTGCTGGCGGCGCTTGACCTCGCCGGCCAGGGAGGCGTGGACGCGTTCGACGAGGCCGGCCTGGTTCTCCAGGTTGGTGATGACGCCGGCGACGTGCGGCAGGCCGGCGAAGGGCGCGAAGGTGGCGCCGCCCTTGTAGTCGACGAGGACGAGGGCGAGGTCCTCCGGCGGGTGGGTGGCGACCAGGGCGAGCACCAGGGTGCGCAGCAGCTCGGACTTGCCGGAGCCGGTGGCGCCGACGCACAGGCCGTGCGGGCCCATGCCGAGTTCGCTGGACTCCTTCAAATCGAGCAGGACGGGCTCGCGGGCGTCGTTGACGCCGATCGGCACGCGCAGGAAGGCGCGTTCGCCGCGCGGTGCCCACAGCCGGTCGAGGTCGAGACGGGCGACGTCGTCGATGCCGAGGAGTTCGGCGAAGTCGACCGGTCCGGTCAGCGGGGCGTCGGCGGTGGACTCGGCGGACAGCCGCAGCGGGGCGAGCATGCGGGCCAGGCCCTCGGCGAAGGGGACGCCGACCTCGTCGACGGTGCCGTGGGCGCTGATCGGCTCGGCCTCGCGCAGGTCCTCGATGAGGACGCGCTCGCCGTCGACGGTGATGCGCACGCCGACGTGGCCGGGCTCCTGGATGCGTTCGTCGAGCAGGTGCAGGACGGTGACGCCCATCTCGCGCAGGCCGACCGCGTCGTCGGGGCGGGGCAGGTCGACGGCGTCCTCGCCGTGCCCGTCGGCGACGACGAGCAGGCGGGAGGTCATGGCGAGGGCGTCCTGCCCGGACAGGCCGCGCCGCACCTCGGCCGCGTAGGAGGCGCGGCGGCGCAGCTCCGGGCCGATCCGGCGGGCGAGCTGGGGCACGGAGGGGGCGATGCGGCGGGCGGCGACGGGGCCGTCGTACTGCTCGGTGTCCAGCAGGTGGGGCAGCCACTTGGCCCACTCCCAGTCCGCCAGCCGGTCGCCGGGCACGGCGAGGGCCATCGCCACGTCGTCGGGGGCGTGGGTGGCGGCGGCCTGCACGAGCAGGGCGCGGGCGACGCGCAGGGTGTCCTCGCGGGGGCCGATGACGCTGACGTTGCCGACGCGGTCCAGCGGGACGGTGAGGGGGAGTTCGGTGCCGTGGCTGAAGCGGGCGACCAGCGCGGACGCCTCGTTCAGCATGAACTCGTCCGGCGGGGTGAGCACCGAGGAGCCCTGCTGGGCGACCTTCAGGTCCCGCACCGGCATCTCGCCGGTACCGACCCGCACGCGCAGGAAGTCGCCGTCCAGGCGCCGCCGTTCCCACAGCCGCGCCGGGTCGCGCACGATGTCGTACAGGGCGTCCGGCGGCGGGTTGAGCACCTGGGCGGTCTCGCGGCGCTCCCGCTCCTCCCCCGACAGCTCCTCGCGCAGGTCCTCCAGGTAGGCGAGGTAGGCCTCGCGCTGGGTGCGGCGGGTGCGCTGGGCCTTGCCGCGCTGGGAGAAGACGAGGGTGAGCGAGCCGAGCACGGTGACCAGGAGGATGATCGCGCCCAGCCCGGCGAACTGGCTGTTGCGCACCACCGTCATCATCACCACGGACGACATCACACCGGCCACGGGCAGCAGCGAGGTCGCGATCGAACCCGCCTTGCCCTCGGGCAGGTTGGGCGGCGCCTCGATGGTGCGCGGCTCGGGGGCGGCCGGGGGCCGGGTGGTCCGGGCCGGGCGGTGGATCAGTCGGGTGCTCATCGTCGTCCCTGTCTTCCCTCGTCCCTTGAAGTCCCTTCGTGCCGGGGGCGGTCAGCGGCGCTTCTGGGAGAGCCGGAACACCTCGGCGGCCAGCTCGGTGACCGCCTGCCGGGTGGCCCGCGCGAGCAGGTCGGTGCGGATGGCGCCGCCGGCCGCCAGGTGCCGGTCGTAGGGCAGCACGCGCACGTGCGCGCCGGTCGCCTTCACCTGCTCGGCGGCCTTCTCCAGGTCCAGGCCGGGGTGCGGGACGGTCTCGGTGAGGACGACGACGGTGGAGGTCATCACGTCCCGGGGCAGGCCGCGCATCCACTCCAGCACCGCGTAGGTGCTGGTGAGGCCCTCCAGGGTGGCCGGCACGGTCAGCACCCGCGCCTGTGCCGCCGACAGCGCGGCGCGGGCCACCTCGGCGGGCAGGGTCTCGCAGTCGACGACGGTGACGCCGAAGTAGCGGCGCAGCGACACCATGACGCGCTCGTAGCCCCTGGTGTCGAGCATCGCGCCGACCTGCCCCTGGCTGCCGGGCAGCAGCCAGGCGTTGTCGGGGAGCTGGACCAGGTAGCCGGTGACGTCCAGCAGCGACATCTGCGGCTCGACGATCCCGGCGAGGTCGCCGGTGGTCCAGCGCAGCGTCTGGGCGCCGAGCCGCAGCGGCAGCGAGCCGAGCGCCGGGTCGGCCTCGACGAGGAGCACCGGGTCGTGCCGGTAGTGGGCGTAGGTGGTGCCCAGGAGGGCGGTGACCGTGGTCTTGCCCGAGCCGCCGCGGATCGAGGTCACCGCGATCTGCCGGCCGGTGGTGACCGCCTGCTGCAGCACCTCCGCGGTCGCGGTGGTCTCGGCGACCTCGCGGGCGGCCGAGGAGGAGACGGTGCGGCGCACGGTCCGCCAGGCGCGGGCGGTGAACGGCTCGCCGCGGCGGGGCTTGAGGCCGGCGGCGGCGAACCGCTTGTCGACCACCGGGCGGGAGTCGGGGGCGGCGCGGTGGGCGGGCGCGGGCTGCGGCCGGGGCTGGGCCTGGGGCTGGAGTTGGGTCTGGGACTGGGGGGCCGGGTACGGCTGCTGGGGGTGGGCGGGCGCGGCCTGGGCGGGCGCGGTGTGGGCGGCGTGGGCCTGGGCGGCCGCCTGGTCGAGGGCGGGCTGCGCCGGGTACGGCTGCGTGGCACCGGCGGCGGCCTGCCCGGCGTGCGGCTGGGGGTGCGGGTAGCCGTAGGCGGGTGCGGCGGAGGCGTGCTCCTGCGGCGGGTAGCCGTAGGCGGGCGCGGCCACGGCCTGCTCCCGCGAAGACTGCCCCGGCGCGGGTACGGCCGTGCCTGTGCCAGGGGTGCCCGCGCCGGGCGTGTCCGGCTGCCGCGGCTCCCGCTGTTCCTGCTGCCCCGGCTCGGACGGCTGCGGCTGCTGCGGCCGGGACGCGGTGCTCCTCAGGTCGCGCAGCACGTCGCTCTGCCAGTTGTCCCCGTTCGGCATGTCGCCCTTCTCCCCTGCCCTCAGAACTTGTCGAGCAGCTGTCCGTAGATGCCGAACACCCCCACGGCGAGCGGGAAGAGCCCGATCACGCCGAGGGACTCGACCAGGTCGGCGAAGCGGCGCAGCCGCACCCGCACGTGCTCCGGCGGCTCGATGGCGAGCGCCAGCAGCGGCAGCAGCGCGGCCACGCCCAGCAGCACCAGGGCGCCCGCGCCGCCGGCGTGGTCCAGCCACAGCACCGCGAGCCGTACGACGAGCAGCGCGGCGGCCGCGAACAGCGCCACCACCTCGGCCACCAGCGGGAAGGCCCGCGCCCGGGACAGCAGCACCACGGCGGTCAGCGAGGCCAGCACCACGGTCCACGCGGTGGGCCGCGCGGCGGTGGTCAGCAGCCAGCCGCCGGCGGCGGCCGAGGCGGCGGTGACCACGGTGGCCAGGGCGAGCCCGCGGTGGGTGGCGGCGAGCGCGTTGGCGACCTGGTGCCGGCTGACCGAGGCGCCCGAGGACCGCTTGTCGTCCAGCCCGGTCAGGCCGGAGGCCATCAGCGCGAACCGCGGCAGCAG
Organism: Streptomyces echinoruber; assembly: GCF_014651135.1. GTDB lineage: Bacteria > Actinomycetota > Actinomycetes > Streptomycetales > Streptomycetaceae > Streptomyces > Streptomyces echinoruber. The sequence goes on along the minus strand of NZ_BMWH01000002.1, from coordinate 5,191 downwards.
CCCGAGCAGCACCACCGAGAACACCGCCATCACCGCGCCCAGCCGGTCCGGCCGGTCCTGTACGGCGGCGACGGCCTCCCACACGGCGGTGACCACGGCCGCCGCGCCGGCCCCGATCAGCCCGCCGCGGCCGAGCGGCGAGAAGTAGGCGAGCAGCACGAGCGTGAGCACCAGCGCGCCGACGACACCGGCCAGCCGGGCGGTCGCGCTCCAGGAGTCGGCGTCGGCGGCGGTCCACGCGGCGAGCACTCCGAGCCCGCCGGAGGCCAGCAGCAGCGCGGTGGCCAGTCCCCGGTTGCCGCCGCCGATCCGCGCCACGAGCGCACCCGCGACGAGGAGGACGACGGTGGCGGCGGCGAGCGCGCCGGCGACGGAGTCCAGCGCGAACTCCCGGCGCGCCAGCAGCGCCGCGGCCACGGCGAACGCCACGGTGGCCACCCCGGCGCTGACCCGGCGCGCGGCCGGGCGCCAGCGCCAGGAGCGCAGGTCGAGGTCGTCGGCGACCTGGTCGGTGACGTCGTGCACGACCGGCGCGGGCGGTGCGGCGTGGGCGCGCACCAGGCGCAGCACGGCGCCGTCGGGGACCTCGGCCGAGGCGAGGGTGGCGTCGTGCGGCAGCACCGAGCCGTCGGAGGTGATCAGCTGCCGGGTGGTGGGCCGGTTGGCGACGCGGTCGTCGAGCAACCGCAGGATGTCGGGAAGCAGTTGGCCGATCGGTGTGTCCGACGGCAGGACGATGTCGGCACGTCGCCGCTCACCGACCAGGGTGACCCGGCTGAGCTGGGTCCGGGACGTCGTTGCTGCGCTCACCACTCACCGGAACCTATCATCGCGTCGTTTCGGCCACGGAGCCCGCGGGGGCGTGAACACCCGGTCGCGCACACGCCGTTCACCGCTTCCCCGCCGTGGTGCCCTCGGCGGAGGGCGTCGGGTTGTACAACTGCTCCTGCTGCTGTTGCTGCTTGCGCTGTTCGGCCTTCTGCTTGGCCAGGGTGGCCTGCAGGAAGGACCAGCCGACGCAGCCCGCGCACAGCACGGCGGCGATGGCGATGCCCGCGAACACCTTGCCGAGCCGCTCGTCCGCCGTGCGCCGGGCGCGCTGTGCGCCGAACAGCAGCGCGTCGCGCAGCCGGCGCCGGCGCACCGCCACCGACTCCAGCAGCTGGCTGTCGTAGTCCCGTGTCATGAGTCGTCGTCTGCTTCAGTCGTCGTCTGCTTCGGTCGTCTTCGCCGGGTCGTCGGTCGTCACTGGTCGGTCGTCACTGGTCGGTCGTCAACGCCGGTTCGTCAGCGGCCGTTTGCCGGTGGTCGGTCGTCGGCGGCCGGCGCCGGTGGTCGTTCGCCGGTGGTCGGTCGTGGCCGGCCGGTCGTGGCCGGCCGGTCGTCGGCGGTCAGGCCCAAGTGGCGGCGCATGGCGGTGTACTTGGCGGCCAGGCGCCGGGCGGTGGGGGCGTCGAGGGCGGCCAGGCGGCGCGGGTCGGCGTTGTGCGCGAGGTCGGCCGCCTTGACGAGCCGGGCGCCCGGGGTGGCCAGGATCCGGCGGGCGTAGGCCTCCGGTTCCTCCCCCGGCCGCTTGGTGACGGCCCGCACCACGTCCTTGGTGCGCTGCGGGAGCGCGGCCGCCTCGAGCCACTCCTCGTCGAGGACGCCGTCCTCCACCGCGTCGTGCAGCCAGGCGGCGGCGACGAGTTCGTCTCCCCCGCCCCGGGCGCGCACGCCCTCGGCCACGGCCGCCAGGTGCTCCGCGTACGGCCGTCCCGCCTTGTCGGTCTGCCCGGCGTGCGCGGCGCGGGCGACGGCCTCGACGTCGGCGACGCTCATGAGCGTCCCGGCGTCCGCCGGCGCCTGCGGGCGCGCTTCCCGGGCTCGACGGTGCCCGTCCTGTGGCATGACTCCCCCTGACTCCGCCCCGGCAACATAAGGCATCGGGGAGCGCGGAGTACACCCTGGGGCCGTCACGTCACGAGCCCGAGGCCAGCCCCGACACGATCATGAACAGGAGCCACAGGACCGGCACGAGGGCGACGTAGGCGAGCGGCCGCCGGTGCACCGGCACGCCCGGATCGATCTGCTGCCCGTGCTGTCCCGGCACCGGAGGCTGGAGCTTCTTCACCTTGCGGGCGGCGACGAGGTTGTAGAGCAGCGTGAACGGCGTGAACAGGAACAGCGAGAACGGGCTCCACCAGCCCTGCCACAGCGTCTCCGTCGTCAGCGTCCGGTACGCGCCCAGCCCGCAGGTCGCGCACATCGGCCCGTCCAGCTTCCGGAACGTCATGAGGATCAGGATCCCCCGGTGGGCCCGGAAAGCGACGGGAACGGCGGGGGCGCCGCCGCAGAACCTGCACATGAGGGGGGCGCCGGGGTGGGGAGCGCCGTAGGGCTGGGGGTGGGCGTACGGGGCGGCCGGCTGCGGATGACCGGGCTGCGCGGCGTAGGGCTGCGGGTGACCGGGTTGCGCGGCGTAGGGCTGCGGGTGACCGGGCTGCGCGGCGTACGGCTGCGGGTGACCGGGCTGCGCGGCGTACGGCTGCGCGGCCTGGGGCGGGTACGAGGTGGCGTACGGGTTGCCCTGCGGCGGGGACCCGTACGGATTGCCCTGGATCGGCTGGTGGCTGCCGGGCGCGGGCGGCGTGGTCATGGTGAGGTGCTCCCCCGTGGTGTCGTGTGGATCGTCCTGTGGATGGTGTACGTGCGTGTCGTGTGGCGTGTGCCGACGTCTCGGGCCGCGCTATGCGTCCTTGGCGAGCGTTTTGACCGCGTCGGCGTTCGGGGCGTCGCGCAGGGAGCCCGGCAGGGCCCGCCCGCGGTTGCCCTCCGGGTCGGACAGCATCTCCGCGAGGGCCTGGGACGGCGGGACGCCCCGCCCCTTGGCCTCCTGCAGCCGGGCGTGCCAGTGACCGCCCTCGGCGAGGGCCCGGCCTCCCGCGGCCTTGCGCGGCACCCACGCGGCGGCGTCGTCCTCGTCGCTCGCCCACACGTACCCGAGGGCCGTGCCGCCCTCCTTGTCGGCCACCGTGAAGTACCGCACCGGCTTGTCGGTCCAGGTCCGGTACCGCGCCGGCCCCGGCGCCACGAGGTCGAAGCGCACGTCCTCGCCGAAGCGCGGGTTGATCGGTCGTTCACTGCTCATGAAGTCCACGCTTCCCCGGCTCCGCCGCCGGGGCGGTGGCGGTGACGTGGTGCACCGGATGAAACATACGATGTCGTCTTCGCTAATCACCTTTGGCCAGAGCCTCGATCGCTGCGGCGTTCGGGGCATCAGCGAGGGACCCCGGCAGGGGGCGGCCCTTGCCGGCCGGCTCCGGGTCGCCGTACAGCTCGGCCAAGGCCTGGGACGGGCGGATGCCCCGCTCCTTGGCGTTGCGCAGCCGACGGATCCAGAAACCGCCCTCGTTCACCGCCCGGGCACCGGCGGCCTCCCGCGGTTCGTACGCGGCGGCGTTGTCCTCGTCGCCCGCCCACAGGTACCCGAGGATCGCACCGCCCTGCTTGTCGACAACCGTGAAGTACTGCACCGGCTTATCGGTCCAGTCCCGGTAGCGGGGCGGACCGCCCGGCGCCTCCTGAAACCGCATGTCCTCGGCGAAGCGCGGGTTGATCGGTCGTTCACTGCTCATGAAGCCTGCATTCCTTTGCCTCTGCCTGATCCGCGACGATGCTACGGCCTCGGCAGGACCTCCCCATAGACGTGGTACTTGCCGTCCGTCTCGTCCAGGAAAACGCGCGTCACCTTGTACTTCGTACCGCGAGCAAGCAGCATTTCCCGTTCTCCGGGATTCGCGGAGATGTGGTCGATCCAGAGAGCCGGCGTGCCCTTCGGCACCCGCAGGTGCATGTGCACCGGCTTGAGGTCGAAGGGCGGCGGCACCGTCTTGCCGAGCGCCGTGGAGGTGTATGCGGCGTCCCCGTAGATGTTGCCCTCCATCTCCAGCGGTGACCTCAGGTTCAGATGGTCGATCCCGGTACCTCGGACGACCATGACGTCCTCGGGCACGGGACGGGTGCCCATGACCTTGTCCATCTCATCGATGGTGTGCTGGATGTGGGAAGACACCTCGGGGATCTCACCCCGCAGGAAACCGTTGATCTGCGTGTAATAGTGGTCGCTGTAGGTGTACAGCGCGTCTCGCGGGCCGTCGTCGAGGTTGTCGAGGTAGTCGTTCCAGTACGTGTCGCCGTACGCCTGCCCTGCCTCGTTGGAGAGACTGGGCGCGGGATTCGTGCCCGGCGTCAGCTCCGCCATGGCCACCGCGTGCCGGTCCGCGTCGGTGGGCAGGTTGCCGAAGTCGTCCGCCGACATGAGCGGTTTGTACTCGAACTGCTCCCCGGCCCCGCCGTGCTCCGGCATGTCCGTGCCCGGGTGGCCGGAGGCCGTCGTGGCGTCGGCGCCGTGGTGCGGGGTGATGTCCGCCGGGTCGTGCGGAGCGTCCGGGTAGCCGGTGTCGTCCGTGTGGCCGGTGCCGTCGTGCCCGCCGTCGTGGTGCCCGCCGCCGTCGTGGCCGTGCCCGCCGCTGTCGTGGCCGTGGCCGGCGCCGTCGTGGCCGTGGCCGGCGGTGTCGTGCCCGGCGCCGTGGGAGGTGTCGCCGGTGTGGCCGCCCGGGGTGTCGTGGCCGGTGCCGTGCGGCGTCTCCGTCGTGTGGGTGCCGGGGACGTCGTGGCCGCCGGTGTGCGGGGTGGTGGCCGTGCCGGTGTGGTCGTGGGCCGTGGGGGCGTGGTCGTACGAGGCCGGGGTCGCCGGGTGGTCGTACGACGACGGTGCCGGTGTGTGGTCGTACGACGACGGCGTGGGCGTGTGGTTGTACGACGACGGCGTGGGCGTGTGGTCGTACGACGACGGCGTGGGCGTCGTGTCGTAGCGCGGCCCGGCGTCGGTGGCGGCGTCGGTCGTGTGGGCCACGCCGTCGCCGGTGTGGACTCCGGCGTACACCGGCTGCGGGTCCTGGATGGTCCAGTGGGCCGGAAGCTGGGGAGCAGCCTCGTGCGGCACCGGTGTGGTGTCGATCGTGCCGTCGTGGCCGATCAGGTTGCCGTCGCCGTCCAGCAGGCGGCCGTCCGGCAGGTGCACGGTGCCGTCGGGGAGGGTGGGCATGTCGATCTTGCCGGCGCCCTTGATGGCCTTGGCGATGTCGCCGAGTTTGGACAGGCCCGCCCCGGCGGCCTTGCCGACATACGTCATCGGGTCGATGATCCG
>NZ_BMWH01000001.1:309193-696357 GCF_014651135.1 Streptomyces echinoruber | reverse complement strand
GGCATCTCCAGCGCGAACCTGCACGACAGCCAGGCCCTGGAGCCGCTGGTGCGCGGGATCCCGCCGGTCCGCTCCCGCCGCGGACCGCGCCGGCGCCGCCCTGCCAAGCTCCATGCCGACAAAGGCTACGACTACGACCACCTGCGGAAATGGCTCCGCACCCGGCACATCACGCCGCGCATCGCCCGTAAGGGCGTCGAGTCCTCGACCCGGCTGGGCCGGCACCGCTGGACGATCGAGCGCACCATGTCCTGGCTGGGCGGCTGCCGCAGACTCGACCGCCGCTACGAGCGCAAAGCCGAGCACTTCCTGGCCTTCACAGCCCTCGCATGCACCCTCATCTGCCACCGCAGGCTTACCAAACGAGATGAACTCTAAGTCCGCCGTCTCACACACAGTCTGTGAGCTTGGCGTTTAACCTTGCTGGGCTTGGTGTTCCTTGATCGATTCGGCGCGTTTGATGGTCTTGCCGACGTCGTGGCGCCTGGCCCGTTGCTTGTTTTTCGAGCCGGGAGGGCGTCCGGGGCCTGGTCGGGACGGTTTCGGTGCGCGTGCCGGGCGGGCTGCTGTCGCGCGGACGTTGCGAAACCCCCGGCGGACCCGGGCGGGGGTGAGGCGGCGGGGTCCAGCGGGCCGTTCCCATGGGCGGCGGAGGTCCTCGGCGAGGGGCCGGGCAAGGCGGAGCTGGGTGTGGGCGGCGATGATCAGCCAGGTCCACAAATCGGCCGTGTCGGGGTTCCTGACCTTCGGGGCGGTCCAGCCCAGGGTTTGTTTCATCAGCCGGAAGGTGTGCTCCAGGTCGAAGCGGCGGAGGAAGGACTGCCACCAGCAATCCACGTCCGCCGCAGTGGCGGCGGTGGCCGAGCACCACGGCCAGACCGGTTTCGGGTCACGGTCACCGGGCAGACGCTCGACGTTCAGGCGGATCAACGTGCCGTGCAGGATGGAAAGTTCTTCCTTGGCGTGGTTCAGCCAGGGCCCGCGGTGGGTGAGCCGGGGGTGCATCCGGTCCCAGGCCGTCGCGGTGGCCGTGCCGTAGCGGGTGGTGTCCGTGGTGGTCGTGACGTCGGGCTCGTGCCGGCTGTCGGGCTTCTTGAACGTGAGGACGCCGCCATGCCGGCGGGGGCGCCCGCCCCGGGGGCCCGACCGCGCGGGGCCGGGGTCGCGGAGCATGACCCGGTCCGAGCGCAGGCGCCCGACCAGCACGACGGGCAGGTCGGCGAGAGCGTGCGTCAGGTAGGCGACGTCGTAGCCGGAGTCCATCACGATCAGGATGTCCGGATCGCCCGGTCTCCAGTGGCCTGCGCTAATCAACCGCTCGATGACATCGTGGAGTTGGGCGGCAGTAACGGTGGTCGCGTCGTCGGCCGGTCCCAGGCGGGCCGCGTCCAGGAGAGCGACCCAGGAGGTGCGGCCGGACTCCAGTGCCGCGACGAAGGAGTAGGGCCAGCCGGGCACCAGCTGGTCCGAGCTGCGGTCGCCGCGTCCGTAGACATGGCAGAAGAGCCGGTCGGCGCTGGTGGGAGCGTCGGGTCGCAGCCAGTGCGATACGTCCACGGCGAGCACGATCCGCCCGTCGGCTGCCTTCGGCAGCGGCAGGCCCGCCAGCGCGCGGCGCAACCGTGTCGGCTCCAGCCGGCCACGGTCCAGGGCCGCGTACATCGCACCGTGCCCGCGCCGGTGCTCGACCGCCAAGGAGAGCTCGACCAGGGTTTCCACCGGCCCGTCCGCACACAGCACCGCGTCGGTGAGCTCGAAGAGCGCGTCCGCCCGCGCGTAAAGGCACTCGTAGAACTCGACCCGAAAGCGGGACAAGACGTCCAACGCCTCGCTTACGGACCCTGGGGCAGGGAGACTCATACGCAGCGGCCGTTCTCTTGAGCTTCGTGACTCGACATCTCGAAGCGTGAAGAACGGCCGCGTCCGCTGTCCCGGGAAGAAACGCAGATCAGCAGGTCGAGTGACAGGCGAGGTTAAACGCCAAGCTTACACCCGGGAGCCCGAAACCATCAATGACGATGATCAATAAGAGGGGCTCCGCTGCTCCGGCCGCGCCGAGGCCGCAACCCTGTATGCGCGGAAACGTTCCTCGTATACCGCGGTGTCAAGCGCGGTCCCTTCGGATCAACGAATCGTAGGCGCCGAAATTTGGAACAGGCTCCCAATTGCTGGCGATGTCAATGCCGTGACGACTTTCCCTGGTTTCCTCGCCATCGACCTCTACAGTCCGCCGAATGATGCCATCAGTGGTGAACTCATAGGATTCCATGCGCTCGGCATCCGCGTATCCGCCTCGCTCCTGCGAATCACCGTAGTCGTATGAGGTTGCTGTCTCCAGGAAGAAGGAGCCATTGATGAGGGTGAACGTGTAGTCGAGGGAGTCGCGACCGTACTCATCCATGAAAATGACTGAGCTGTAGCCGGTCTCCAGGCGCATTTCGACTCGCAGCACCGGCGCTGAATTCTCATCGGGAGAGGCGACTGCGGTGTACAACTGGCCGGACGCATGCCTGGCCTGCGCCTGCTCGGGCGTCAGTGGGTTCACGGGCGTCTCGGTAAGGTTGTTCCACTGCTCGCAGTAGGTCCAGATCATGGTTTATTCAGCCCGTTCCCTTTGGTAGCCGGTAGACGAGACCCTGGACGTCCCGGATTATCACGCCGTGGTTCGCTGCTTCCCTGAGTGCCCATTCTGGCACAGGCTGCGCCTGGACGGGGACTTCCAGATAGTACTTACCTTTCAGCGGTTTCCCGATCAGGTGTGGATATTCTGCGCGCGCCTTTGGTGTGTCCGGGATCTTTGTTCCCGCCTTGTACTTCTGGTTGATCTCGCGCAGATAGTTCCTGAACGTCTCTGGCTTGATCTTCGATATCTGTGTCTGCTTGCGCGAGACGATCTCTTTTCCAGGCCGGTACGAATCCAGAAACTTCCCGTTCTCAAGGTAGACCTCGTTCGCTGGGTAACGTGGCCAATTCTCCTCGTTGAACTCGCGCCCCTTCTTCCACTTGTCAAGCAGCCATTGCGGGGTGCCCTCACTTTTGCCGCCGCCCGACTCGCTGGTACCCGTTCCCCCTGCACCGACCGCCATCAGCACAACGCCGGCAGTACCGAGGACACCCGCGTTGAGCGCGGCCTCTGCGGTGAAGGCGCCGACCACTCCGCCTCCGGCAAGTGCGAACCCGCCGGGAGGGAACAGTGCGAGCAGGGAGAGAAGGAGGAGGGCGAAGCCGAGGTAGACCAGGAAGGTGTTCAGGGCGTCGAGCAGGTGGAGCGTTCGGATGGCCCTGCCGTCGGGGCCGGCGTCGCCGAACCCGCGCCACAGCAGGAGTGCGCCGGTGGTCGCCGCCCCCAGTGCGGTTGCGAGACGGAAGCGGTGGACCGCCAGCAGTTCCCCCATCGGCTGCGCTGACACCAGCCGCCAGGTGCGCAGCAGGGCGGTGAGCTGGTAGGCGATCCAAGCGAGAGCGGCTATGCCGAAGCCCATGAGGATCTTCGGTCCCGCACCGGTGCTGAAGAACACCTGGAGGCCGGCAGCGGAGGTGAACGAGCCGACTCCCAAGAACAGCAGCGCGGGGAGCATGAGGACGCATGGGATCAGCACAAGCCACCGCTCCCGAGAACGGCGCGCCCTTCGAGCCGACTTCAGCCAGGCACGGACGTTCAACGCCTGCCAGGCACGCTGGTTGTCGGACGCGTCCATCCGGGCCGTAATCCCCGCGACCACGCGATGCAGTTCCGCGGTCTCGTCGGGCGGCGCCGACGCGGCGGCGTACAGCAAGGAGCGCCGCAGCCTGACGTAGCGCAGTGCGATCAGCAGGCTCCATGGCAGAAGCCAGGCCGCGTACCGCAGCAGTGCTCCCAGGCTGTCGCCGTCGGCCCGCTCGGACGCGAGCAGTACGCCGGGCACGGTGCGCTTGCCGCGGTGGAGTCGGCGCAGATCTACGGCCATGGCCATGGCCAGACACAGAAGTGGCGCCGACCACGCCATACCGTCCAGGGACTCCAACCACTCCCTGGGCTTGCTGGCGTGTTCCTCTACGGCGTAGTTGTTCACCGCATGATGTACGGCAGCGGCTGCGATCGGGAGCGCCGACACCAGCCGGACCCAGCCGCGTGCCCGCCACAGCAGCCCGACCCCGAATCCAGCCGTGGCCGTCCACACCAGGTGCGTGAACGTTTCCGTGGCCGGAGGGCCGCCCAGGTCCAGTTGGCTGAACGGCGCCGGAAGCCAGGACGTCAACACTTGCCCCAGGCCCGGCACATACGGCGGCGACAGACTGTCGGGGACGATCCAGCCCTCACCGCGAGGGATCGCCCGGTCCGCGTCCAGGCCGAACCGCAGAACCGCCTCCAGCAGTCCGAACCCGGCCCCCAGCGCCGCGCCCACCACCACGAAGTCGGTCAGCCCCCACTGGCGGCGGACCTTCAGGCTCAACCCCGCCAGCAGCAAGGGGGCAACCTTGAGTAGTTCCTCCAGCCAGGGAGCCACTGTGTAGCTGGTGGTGTTCACCACCGTCACCAGCGACTGCCCCGACTGTTCCGCGTAGGTACGGGTGTAGGCGAGCTGCACCAACGCCGTCGCCACACCGCATCCGTACGCGCCGACCGCGAGTGCCAGCAGCACGGTCGACAGGCGCACTGAACGCGTCGGCCAGGACATCGCGAACAGTTGCAGCACACCCCAGACGGCCGCCACCGCCATCATCAACGTCACACCAGGCCCCCCGACGCACCGGAACAACTTCGATTCGCGATAGTGAACGCGATGCTATTCAGTCAACTACTAGTGCAGCAAGAGAGTTGTGAGACCTGGTGGAACGGCCTGGAGAAGGATGCAAAGGGCGCCCCGGCCACGATCCTCACCGTAGCGACATCGTGGTCGCGAATCGCCGAGACCCCAAGCCCGTCGCCGTCTTGCCCGTCGCCGGACCCTTCCTGCCTGCGTAACTCGCCTCCGCACCGTCGCTTCGCACAGTGACTCTGGAACCACGGTCCCGGGTTGACTGTTCTCTCTGTGCCCAATTCCGTCACAGGCTCCGGCAGCCAGGCGTCGCACAGAACCGGGCTCACGGACCATCGGGTCTGTACGGTGAGCGGTGTAACTCCCGAGCTGGAAGCGACAGTTGATGACTGACGTGGCGAGTGACATCAAGGCCGGGGAGGCCGCTGTGAGTGGGACGGGCGCCGTGGATGACGGGCTGGTCGCCGAGTTGGTGGCCCGGGCTCAGGCCGGTGGGGTGAAGCTCACCGGGGAGGGCGGCCTGCTGCAGCAGCTGACGAAGCGGGTGCTGCAGTCCGCGCTGGAGGGTGAGCTCACCGATCACCTGGGGCACGAGCCCGGTGAGCGGGCTGAGGGCGGCCGGGAGAACTACCGCAACGGACACCGGTCGAAGACGGTGATCACCGAGTCGGGGCCGGTCGAGATCGCGGTGCCGCGGGATCGGGCCGGGTCGTTCGAGCCGCAGCTGGTCAAGAAGTGGCAGCGGCGGCTGGGCGGGATCGACGAGATGGTCCTGTCCCTGTCGGCGAAAGGGCTGACGCACGGAGAGATCTCCGCGCATCTCGCCGAGGTCTACGGGGCGGAGATCTCCAAGTCGACGATCTCCACGATCACCGACAGCGTGATGGCCGGCATGACCGAATGGCAGAACCGTCCCCTGGACAGCGTCTACCCGGTGGTCTTCATCGACTGCGTGAACGTGAAGGTTAGGGACGGGCAGGTCGCCAACCGGCCGGTCTACATGGCGGTCGCGGTCACCGCCGAGGGGCACCGGGACATCCTGGGGCTGTGGATCGGCGACGGTGGCGAGGGCGCGAAGTACTGGCTGCAGGTCCTGACCGAGATCAAGAACCGCGGCGCGGCCGATGTCCTGATGCTCGTCTGTGACGGCCTGACCGGTCTCCCGGACGCCGTGAACACCGTCTGGCCTGCGACGATCGTCCAGACCTGCGTCGTGCACCTGCTGCGGAACAGCTTCCGTTACGCCGCCCGGCAGGACTGGGAGAAGATCGCGAAGGCGCTCAGGCCCGTCTACGCCGCGCCGACCGAGGACGCTGCCCTGGAGCGGTTCGTGGAGTTCTCCGACACCTGGAGGAAGAAGTACCCGGCGATCGTCCGGCTCTGGGAGAGCGCGTGGGCGGAGTTCGTTCCCTTCCTGCAATTCGACGTCGAGATCCGCAAAATCGTCTGCACGACCAACGCGATCGAGTCGATCAACGCCAGGATTCGCAAGGCCGTGAGGGCCCGGGGACACTTCCCCACCGAGCAGGCCGCCCTCAAGTGCGTCTACCTGGCCGTGATGAGCCTGGACCCGACCGGCACCGGACGCAAACGCTGGACCATGCGCTGGAAGGCAGCGCTCCAAGCCTTCGACATCACCTTCGACGGCCGGCTCACCGTCGGCCGCCGCTGAAGAAATCCAACTGAGTTCCACCGTTCGCTACACAGACCCCCTGATCAACAAGCTGAAGGCCTGGCGGGGCATCGCGACCCGCTACGACAAGACGCCCGAAAGCTACCTCGCCGGACTCCACCTACGCGCCTCGCTGATCTGGCTCAACGACCTCCTGAAAGCAACCGGCTGATCACAACATCACACAGGCCCTAGCTAATACTAGCCGTGAGGCGAGCCTCAACAGCAGCAACCGGTGCACCGGCCGGGACGAGCTGAGCGTGTGGGATGGGGGCGACCTCAAGAGCGGTGTCGTCGCGTCGACCTGCTCGTACACCTGGGCCATGCCCGGGGTCAAGAACGACCTGCGTGAGGCCGACGTCTGTTTCAACACCCACGACTACGACTTCACGAACAAGCCGACCAGCAGCTGCTCGAACAAATACGACATCCGCTCCGTCGGTACTCATGAGGCTGGACACGTCTTCGGGCTGGGACACGTGGGCTCGGGACATTCGAACCTCACCATGTACACGAACTCGTTCACATGCAAGACGATCGCCAGGATCCTCGGCAAGGGAGACGTCCTGGCCCTCCGAAGCATCTACTAGGAGGAACACAATGAGTCGGTCGGGGCGAACCACGCGAGTGTCTCTCGTGGCAGCCATGATGATGCTGGCTGTGGCCTGCACATCGGAGAGCAGCAGTGACGGAGGCGAGCAGGCGGAATCCTGCGCCTACCGAGTCCTCTATCAGGACCGCACGTACCGGGACGTCGCGAACGTGGAGTTCACGGCGGGAGAGAAGCTCGGTTCCGCCACCATCCCGCCGTGTCAGGACACCGGAGACCAGCACAAGGCTGAGGAATCCGGCGAGACTATGACCGCCTACGCGGTGGACGGCATCTCACCCGACATGGCCGTCGCCGTCGGTGACAGCCCCGACGACGCCACCTTCGTTGTTGCCTACTCAGGCAACAAGCTCCCTCCGGAGATACGGAAACTGATCGACAGGCCCTGACCGCGGTCGCGTTCACGCAGCCCGGGCGGCGTGAACGCGACCCACGGCCTCCGACAGCCCCGACGCCCTCTGCACGAACTCCTCTGTACAGCCGTCGCCCCTGTAGAGGGCGGTATGTAAGTGCATAGGCGATTTGCCGTCACCTGAACGTGTGGCGGCACGGTATCCCGGCCGGTCGGCGGCCTCGGGCGTGCTGGACTGAGCACCGTGAGCGAGCGCAAGCCCTGCAAAAGCGACGATCTATCCTCTGAAATCGCCGCTGACCAGCGACTTTATGGTGGCGCGTAGAACGCGCCTGCGACTTCAACCGCGCTCGCGCGTCGCCGCCTCCGTTCGCCGTAGCACTCGCAGCGAATCGGTGACCGAGACCTCGGTGAACGCCCCGGACTCCAGGGCGCGCAGGTAGATGCGGTAGGGGGCCTGGCCGGTGAACTCGTCCTGCGGGTCGGGGAAGACGTCGTGGATGACGAGCAGTCCGCCCTCGGCCAAGTGGGGGACCCAGCCTTCGTAGTCGGCGCGGGCGTGCTCGTCGGTGTGCCCGCCGTCGATGAAGACCAGCCCCAGCGGGGCGGTCCACAGGGCGGCCACCTGGGGGGAGCGGCCGACGAGAGCCACGACGTGCTCCTCCAGGCCCGCCCGGTACAGGGTGCGGCGGAAGTGCGGGAGGGTGTCCATCACGCCGAGTTCGGAGTCGACCGTGTCCGGGTCGTGGTAGTCCCAGCCGGGCTGCTGCTCCTCGCTGCCGCGGTGGTGGTCCACGGTGAGCGCGGTGACCCCGGACCGGCGCGCCGCCTCGGCGAGCAGGAGCGTGGAGCGGCCGCAGTAGGTGCCCACCTCCAGCAGCGGCAGCCCCAGCTTCCCGGCCTCCACGGCGGCCGCGTGGAGGGCGAGGCCCTCGTGCGTCGGCATGAAGCCCTTCGCCGCCTCGAACGCGGCCAGGATCTCCGGCGGGGGCGGGGGAGCGACGGGCATGAGGGTCCTTCCGGTGGTGTCGGTCGTCCGGTGGTGTCGGTCGTCCGGTCGTGTTGGTCGGTCGGTCGTGTCGGTCGTCCGGTGGTGTCAGTCGTCCGGTCGTGTCGGTCGTAGGGTCCCGGGCCCGGCGACGGCACGGGAGCACGGGAGTACGGGACCGCCGGGCGCCCATGCTGCCGCACCCCCCGGTCGGCGCGGTGACCGGGGGGTGCGGTGATCCGGGGTGCGGTGATCCGAGGTGCGGTGATCCGAGGGGTGCGGTGATCCGAGGGGTGCGGCGGGCGGGCGCGGGTCAGGCCGGCACGGTCTCGCCCGGCAGGGACAGGTCGAGGTCGACGACGTGGTCGCCGCCGGTGTGGGTCGCGGCGTGGGCGAGGGGGCCGTGGCCGGCGGCGCGGGCGGCCAGGACGTAGGGGCCCTCGGCGGGGACGGGCAGGGTGTAGCTGCCGTCGTCCGCGGAGACGGTGGCGCCGGCGCGGCGGCCGCGGCGGTCGATGAGGGTCACCCTGGCGCGGGCGACGGGGGTGCCGTCGGCGGCCAGGACCCGGCCGCGGAAGCCCCGGAGGGCCTCGGTGGCGCGGGCCGGGTGGGCGTCCTGCTCGCTGCCGGCGCGCAACCGGGTGCGCTGCGCGGGGCGGGACTGCCGCGGCAGGCACAGGGCCGTCAGCAGGCCGAGGGCGACGGCGGCGGTGGCGATGAGGAAGGAGACGCGGAAGCCGTGCAGGGTGGGCACCATGACGCCGCCCACGGGAGCGGCGGTGTCGGCCAGCACCATGCCGATCACGGCGCTCGACACGGACGTGCCGATGGACCGCATCAGGGTGTTGAGGCCGTTGGCCGCGCCGGTCTCCGACGCCGGGACCGCGCCGACGATCAGCGCGGGCAGCGAGGAGTAGGCGAGGCCGATGCCGGCGCCCAGGACGACGGAGATGACCACGGTCTGCCAGGCGGCGGACATCAGGCCCAGGCCGCCGCCGTAGCCGAGGCCGATGACCAGCAGGCCGATGACGAGGGTGGTCCGCGGACCGTACCGGGTGGACAGGCGGGCGTAGACGGGGGCGGTGAACATCATCGTCAGGCCCAGCGGCGCCACGCACAGGCCGGCGGTCACCATGGACCGGCCCAGGCCGTAGCCGGTCGCGGTGGGCAGCTGCAGCAGCTGCGGCAGGACCAGGGAGACGACGTAGAAGCTGACACCCACCATGATCGAGGCGAGGTTGGTGAGCAGCACCTCGCGGCGGGCGGTGGTGCGCAGGTCCACCAGCGGGGCCGCGGTGCGCAGTTCCAGCACGCCCCACAGCAGCAGGACCACGACCGCCCCGGCGAACAGGCCGAGCGTGGTGCCCGAGGACCAGCCCCAGTCGCTGCCCTTGGTGATCGGCAGCAGGAGCAGGACCAGGCCGGTGGACAGGCCGAGGGCGCCAAGCAGGTCGAAGGAGCCCGCGGCGCGCACCGGGGACTCGGGGACGGCGAGAAGGGTGAGGACGATGGCGAGCGCGCCGAGGCCGGCGGCGCCGTAGAACAGGGCGTGCC
Source organism: Streptomyces echinoruber (assembly GCF_014651135.1). Lineage (GTDB taxonomy): Bacteria > Actinomycetota > Actinomycetes > Streptomycetales > Streptomycetaceae > Streptomyces > Streptomyces echinoruber. The sequence continues at coordinate 686,442 of NZ_BMWH01000001.1, read as the reverse complement.
AGTCGGTGTGCTGGGCGACCAGGGCCGCGGCGGGCAGCGCGAGGCCGCCGCCGACGCCGATCGAGGAGCTCATCAGGGCCATCGCCGAGCCGAGCCGTTCGCGCGGCAGCATGTCCCGCATCAGCCCGATGCCGAGCGGGATCGCGCCCATCGCGAAGCCCTGCAGCGTCCGGCCGGCGATCATGGTGAGCAGGTCGCTGGTGACGGCGCTGACCAGCGCGCCGACGACCATCACGGCGAGGCTGGCGACCAGCATGCGGCGCTTGCCGTACAGGTCGCCCAGGCGGCCCATGATCGGGGTGGCCACCGCGCCCGACAGCAGGGTGGAGGTCAGGACCCAGGTGGCGTTGCTGGGCGCGGTGTGCAGCAGTTGCGGCAGGTCCTTGACGACCGGCACGAGCAGGGTCTGCATCACCGCGACCGTGATGCCCGCGAACGCGAGCACGGGGACGACGGCTGCGCCGGCTCTGGCGGGGGGCTGGTCGGTCGTCGTGTGCGTCATGTGCAGCATGAACCCGGCGGTCCCGGCCGGCTATTCCGATGCTTCGGGCCACTAATGAATTCTTGACCGTTCCTTGGATTTCTGACGCCGGATCAGGAACGGGTCCGTCAGAGGATCTCGGGGCGGGTCCATCAGGAGCGGGGCCGTCAGGGGCGGGTCCTAGGTCGGCGGTCCGAGGACGGGCTGCGGCGATATCCCGATGCGCGGGCGCGGGCCGATGGAGAGCATGGGGAGCATGAGGGACACGGTCGACACCGACACCGACACCGACACCGGCGCCTCCGCCCGCACCCCCGCCCGCACCTCCGTCCGCGCCGCGCCGCCCGCCTGGCTCGTGGTGACGCTGGCCTGCGCCGGGCAGTTCCTCGTCGTCCTGGACGTGTCCGTGGTCAACGTGGCGCTGCCGTCGATGCGGGCCGACCTGGGCCTGAGCGCCGCCGGGCTGCAGTGGGTGGTGAACGCCTACGCCATCGCGTTCGCCGGGGTCATGCTGCTGGGCGGCCGGGCCGGCGACCTGTACGGGCGCAAGCGGATGTTCCTCGTCGGGCTGGGGCTGTTCACGCTGGCGTCGCTGGGCGGCGGGCTCGCCGGCGCGGGCTGGCAACTGCTCCTCGCGCGGGCCGCGCAGGGGCTCGGCGCCGCGGTGCTGGCACCCTCCACGCTCACCCTGCTGACCTCGGCGGTCCCCGAAGGGGCCGCGCGGGCGCGGGCGGTGGCCACCTGGACCGCGGTGGGCGCCGGCGGCGGCGCGGCCGGCGGCCTGGTCGGCGGCGTGCTGGTGGACCTGCTGTCCTGGCGCTGGGTGCTGCTGATCAACGTGCCGGTGGGCACCGCCGTCCTCCTCGGCTCCCTGCGCTGGCTGACGGAGAGCAGGGTCGGATGGGGGTCCCCCCGGGACGAAGTCCTTGGGGGAGGGCGGCGCCTGGACCTGCCGGGCGCGCTACTGGTCACCGCCGGGCTCGGCACACTGGCGTACGGCATCTCGCAGACGGAGGCCGAGGGCTGGACGGACGCCGCCACGCTGGCGCCGCTCGCCGCCGGGCTCGCGCTGCTCGGCGCCTTCCTCGCCGTCGAGGCGCGCACGGCGGCGCCCCTGATGCCGCCGGCGCTGCTGCGGCTGCGCTCGGTGGCCTCGGCCAACGCGGCGATGTTCCTGTCGGGTTCGGCGATGTTCTGCATGTGGTTCTTCATGACGCTGTACGCGCAGAACGTCCTCGGCTACACGCCGCTGCAGGCCGGCTTCGCCCTCATCCCCAGCTCCCTGGCCGTGGTCCTCGGCGCCAAGCTCGCGCCGCGCCTGATGACCGCGCTCGCGCCCCGCGGCGTCGCGGTGCTCGGCACGCTGGTGGCCGCGGCCGGCTTCGCCTGGCAGTCGACGATGACCCCGCACGGCGCCTACGCGACCGCCGTCATGGGCCCCGGCGTGCTGATGATGCTCGGCGCCGGTCTCGCCGCCACCCCGCTCGCCGCCCTCGCCACCTCCGGCGCCGCCCCGCAGGACGCCGGGCTGGTCTCCGGGCTCGTCAACACCTCCCGCACGATGGGCGGTTCGCTCGGCCTGGCCGTGATGTCCACCCTCGCCGCCGCCCGCACCGACGGCCGCACCGGGCCGCAGGCGCTGACGGAGGGGTACGCGCTGGTGTTCCGCACGGGCACCGGGGTGCTGCTCGCCGGGACGGCACTGATGCTGCTGTGGCTGCCGCGCCGGAAGCCGGAGAAGGCGGAGAAGGCGGAGAGGGTGGAGAAGGCGGAGAAAGGGGAGGAGCCGGAGAGGGCGGAGAAGGCGGAGAAGTCGTGAGGGGCGGGCGGGAGTTCCTGTGGACGGCGGTGTTCCGCCGGGAGCCGTAGGCCGTCGCGCCCGTCAAACTGCTGTGCGCGTCAAGGCCGTCGCGTGCGTCAGGTCGTCGTGCGTGTCACAGCCAGCCCTGTTGCCGGGCCTCCCGCAGTGCCTCCATGCGGTTGCGGGTGCCGGTCTTGCCGATGGCGGAGGAGAGGTAGTTGCGCACCGTCGACTCCGACAGGTGCAGCCGCGCGGCGATGTCGGCGACGGTGGCGCCGTCGGCGGCCGCCTTGAGTACGTCGCACTCCCGGGCGGTGAGGAGGTTGGGGCCGGCGCTGAGGGCGGCGGCGGCCAGCGCGGGGTCGATGACGGTCTCGCCGGTCAGCACCCGGCGGACGGCGGCGGCGAGTTCCTCCACCGGGCCGTCCTTGACGAGGAAGCCCGCCGCGCCCGCCTCCATGGCCCGCCGCAGGTAGCCGGGCCGGCCGAAGGTGGTGAGGATCAGCACCCGGCAGTCGGGCGCCTGCGCGCGCAGCTCGGCGGCGGCGTCCAGGCCGCTGCGGCCCGGCAGTTCGATGTCGAGCAGCGCCACGTCCGGGCGGTGGGTGAGGACTTCGTCCACGATCCGGTCGCCCGCCGCGACCTGCGCGACGACCTCGATGTCCTCCTCCATGCCGAGCAGCAGGGCCAGCGCGCCGCGCATCATCCCCTGGTCCTCGGCGAGCAGCACCCGGATGGACTTCGCGGGGCGGCGGTCGCGGGACGTCTCGTTCACGGCCCAAGCCTACTTCTCCGACTCTTCTCCGGCTCTTCTCCGGCTCGGCGAAGAGCGGGCCCCGGTTCGGTGCCGCACGCCGTGAAAGCCCCGGAGGACGGGCGGACGACCACCCCGGCGACCGCCTGCGACCCTCCGGCCCCGACCGGTACGCCGCCGCCTGCGACCCTCCGGCCCCGACCGTAGGCCGCGAGCCACGGCGGCTCCGGCACGTGGGACGGCGGCACCTCGTGGACGGACGGCGGCACCCCGTGGGACGTGGACGGCGTCAGCCGGTCGGCCGGGTGGCCGTGGGTGCCGTGAGCCGCGCCGGCTCCGGCTGATCGACCGGCAGCCGCGCGGTCACCGTGAACCCGCCGCGCGGTGACGGCCCGGCCCGCAGTTCGCCGCCCGCCGCCGCCAGCCGCTCGGTCAGTCCCTTCAGGCCCGTTCCGCCGACCCCCGGCCGGGACGGGGCGCGCGAGGTCCCGGCGCCGTCGTCGGCGACCTCGAGCCGGACCCCGTCGGGCGTGCCCTCCACGGTGATCTCGCACCGGTTCGCGCCGCTGTGCCGTACGGCGTTGGTGACCGCCTCGCGCACCACCCAGCCCAGCAGCGCCTCCGTCTGCGACGCCAACGGCGGGCCGCAGCGGCGCACCACCGCCTCGATCCCGGCCGCCGCCAGCACCGAGCGGGCCCGGTCCAGTTCCGTGGACAGGCTGCCCTCCCGGTAGCCGGTCACCGCCTCCCGGATCTCGGTCAGCGCCTGCCGGCCCACCGACTCGATGTCGGTGACCTGCGACAGCGCCGCGTCCAGGTCGTGCCGGGCCAGCCGGCGGGCCGCCTCCGACTTCACCACGATCACCGACAGGGTGTGCCCGAGCAGGTCGTGCAGGTCCCGGGAGAAGCGCAGCCGTTCCTCCTCCACCGCGCGGCGGGCCAGCTCCTCACGGGCGGCGCGCAGTTCGCGGACGGTCTCGGCGAGCGACAGGATCGCGGAGGTCACCGTCGTGGACAGGAACGTGGCGTACGCGATGTTCCAGCCGTCCCAGCCGTTCCAGCCGTCCCAGCCGTTCCAGCCGTTCCAGCCGGTCGAGTTGGTCCAGCCCGCCCGCAGGGAGGCGACGGCACCCGCCAGGACGCCCAGGGCCACCGCGTACTGGCCGATGCGCCGGCCACGCGTCACCGCGCCCACCGCCAGGCCGGTCAGCGGGAAGAAGTACAGCCAGTTCCCGCCGTAGCCGAGCGCCAGCCCGCAGGTGATCAGCAGCATCACGGCGAGCGCGGCGCGGGTGGCGGGCGCGTCCCGCTTCTCCTTCGCGAAGGCGCGGAAGACCACCCAGATGTACAGCGTGTTGAACGTGGCCAGGCCCGCGATGCCCAGCCAGGGGTTGGAGGTCTCGCCCCGCAGGATGTTGGAGAACGCGCCCAGGCCCATCAGCAGCCACGGCAGCAGGGTGCAGCCGTTCGGCGGCGGGCCGGGGGGCTCGACCTCCTTCCCGGCCCTGCGGGCGGCCCGGTACGCGGCGGCCTCCGCCCGCCCCTCGGCACGCGCCCGCCGCCACGCGCCCGCCCGGGCCCTCAGCCTGCGCCACCAGCTCATCGCCGCTCCCCCTGCCTCACACCGTCCGCCCGGTCCGGCGGTACGACAGCACAGCGTACGAACCGAACACGGCCAGCCAGAGCCCCAGCACCGCCACCGCGCCCCACGCCGGCGCCCGGCCGTCCGCCACCGCGACGCCGAGCTCGGCGAACCGGTGGGTCGGGGTGTACGCGGCCAGGGAGCGCAGCCAGCCGGGGAAGAGGGCGACCGGGAACCACAGGCCGCCCAGGACGGCGAGGCCGAGGTTGCACAGCATGTTGGCCACGCCCGTGGCCTGCGGCGTCAGCCGGTAGCCGTTGCCGAGCCCGAGCAGCGTGAACGGCACCGAGCCGAGCCACAACAGCAGCGCCACCGCCGCCCTCCCCCAAGGACTTCGTCCAGGGGGGACCCCCACCCCGGCGGTCAGCCGCACACCGCCGGCCAGGCCGCCCGCGGCCAGCACCGCGACGATCGCGGGCAGGACGGTCACCGAGCCGGTCAGCGTCCGGCCGACGACGACCTGCCGCGGGGTCATCGGGGTCACCCGCAGCTGCCGCAGCCAGCCGGTGGCCCGGTCCTCGGCGACCCCGCCGCCGGTGTTGAGGGCGGAGCCGACCGCGCCGTAGGCGGCCATGCCGACCATGGACGCGATGCGCCAGGCCCCGCCGCCCTGCTCTCCGATGTGGGTGAACAGCAGGTACATCAGCATCGGGATCGCCACGCCGCCGAGCACGAAGCCGGGGTCGCGCAGCGTCCGGCGCACCTCCAGCCGCAGGTAGTCCAGTACGTTGCGCATCACACCGTCTCCAGGGGCCGCACGTCGGGCGAGGTCAGGGCGAGGAAGGCGTCGTCGAGGGAGGCGGGGGCGACCTCCAGGCGCCGTATCGCGCCCCGCTCGGCCGGCGCCAGCACGGTCGCGTCGGAGTCGTCGGTGCGCAGCCGCGCCCGCCCGCCGCGCACCTCCACCGCCCGCACGCCGGGCAGCAGCTCCAGGCCCTCGCCGCCGCCTTCGGCCAGGTCGAAGGAGACGACGCCGCCGCCCACCCTCCGGCGCAGCTCCTCACCGGTGCCGTCGGCGACGACCCGGCCGCGGTCCACGACCACGATCCGGTCGGCGTGGGCGTCGGCCTCCTCCAGGTGGTGCGTGCAGAACAGCACCGTGCGGCCGTGGCGGGCCCGACCGCGCAGCGCGGCCCAGAACTCCTGCCGGGCCGCCACGTCCAGGGCGGCGGTGGGCTCGTCCAGGACCAGCAGGTCGGGGTCGCCGGCCAGGGCCACCGCGAACCGGACGCGCTGCAACTGGCCCCCGGACAGCCGGTCCACGCGCCGCCCGGCCGGCTCGGGCACGCCGGCCGGCTCCAGGGCGCGGGCGGCGGTGAGCGGGGCGGGGTGGCGGCCGGCGACGAAGGCCACCAGCTCGCGGACGGTGACCCGGGGCACCGGCCTGGTCTCCTGCAGCATGGCGCCCACCCGGCCCGCCCGCACCGCGCGCCGCGGCGGCCCGCCGAACAGTTCCACGCGGCCCGCGTCGGGCTCGTTCAGGCCCAGCAGCAGCGAGATCGCCGTCGATTTGCCGGCGCCGATGGGGGTGCCCCCTGCTCGAGCGAAGCCGAGAGTTCGGGGGAGTCCGAGCAGGGCGACCGTCTCGCCGCGGGCCACGGTCAGGTCGAGGCCGGCGACGGCCCGTACGTCGCCGAAGGTCTTCTCCGCCCCGGTGAGGGAGACGGCGGGCGGTTCCCCGTTCCTCTGCGTCATGCCCACGACGCTACGGAGCCGGGCACCGGCCGCGGCAGATGCGCCTGTACGGACTCCGGCAGGACAAATGTCCCGGCCGGCCGCGCCCGACGAGCCGGCAGCAATCTGACGTATCGTCAGAAACCTTTCCCGGGGCGGCGGTGCCGGGCTATACAGGTGCGGGCCGTGCGGAGGGCGTCGCCCCGCGACGCGCTCCCAAGCCGGCCCGCCGCCCTCCGCCCGGGAGACCCATGCCCATCGACGCCGCCCAGGCCCTCGCCGCCGCCCCCCGCCGCACCGGAATCGCCTGGACCCGCAGGGACGTCCTGCTCTACCACCTCGGCATCGGCGCCGGCACCCCCGCCACCGACCCCCGGGAACTGCGCTACACCCTGGAGTCCCGGCTCCACGTCCTGCCGAGCTTCGCCACCGTCGCCGGTGCCGGCACCCCCGGCGTGATCAGCGCCCTCGCCGTGCCCGGTGTCGACGTCGACCTCTCCCGCGTCCTGCACGCCGGCCAGCACCTCACCCTGCACCGCCCGCTCCCCGCCGAGGGCACCGCCACCGCCACCGGCCGCATCATCGCCGTGCACGACAAGGGCGGGTCGGCGGTGCTGGTCATGCGCACCGAGGTGGCGGACGACGACGGCCCGCTGTGGACGGACGAGGCGCACGTCCACGTCCGCGGGGAGGGCGGTTTCGGCGGCGACCGCGGTCCTTCCGGCCGGTCCGTCCCGCCCGCCGGCGCGCCCGACCGGACCGTCGAGCGGCCCACCCGCGAGGACCAGGCGCTGCTCTACCGCCTCTGCGGCGACTTCAACCCCCTGCACGCCGACCCCGACTTCGCCCGCCGCGCCGGCTTCGAACGGCCGATCCTGCACGGGCTGTGCACCTACGGCATCACCCTGAAGACGGTCGTCGACACCCTGCTCGACGGGGACGTCACACGCGTGCGCTCCTACGGCACCCGGTTCGCCGGAGTCGTCCACCCCGGGGAGACCCTGCGGGTGCGGATGTGGCGCGGCCGGGACCGGACCCGGGTGGCGGTGAGCGCCGTGGAGCGGGCGGACGCGCCCGTGCTCACCGACACCGTCGTCCGGCATGTCTGACGCCGTCCGGCGCGCTTGAACGCCGTCCGGCACTCCTGGGCGCCGTCCGGCGCGCCTGGACCGCTGATCCGCCCGGTCGGTCCTCCGCGGCGAGCCGTACCCGCTCCTCCGCGGTGAGCCGCGCCCGGGCTCCTGGAGTGAGCTGTCCCCGGGGCGCGAGCGGCCCGCTCGGAAAGCGAACGGCCCCGTCCGCCGGATGACGAACGGGGCCGCACGACAAGGAGACGACGTGCCGTCAGGCCGCCTTCTCCGTCTGCTCCGCCGGCTTGCGGTGACGGCCCCGCGGGGCGGTCTCGGTGTCGTGCGCCGAGGCCGGCCCGCGGTGCTTGCCGTGACCGACGGTGGCCTGCCCGGCCTGCGTGGTCCCGCCCGGCATCTGCTGGGTCGTGCTGGCGTTGCTCATCGGAAGAATTCACCCCGTAGACAATGATCTTTCGTACAGCCGGGCGAGTGTAACCGGATCACCACGGGGCGGATCCAGGCGGCCACGCCAACCGGCACGACTTCGTTACCTGCCGGGTCACCTGCTGGACATCCGCCCTCGCAGCGGGGCCTGTTGCAGGGGCACCGGACGTGCCGCCACCGGGGCCGCGGCCTCCGGTTCCAGCCGCTCGCCCGGCTCCGGCGACGGCCCCGCCCACGCCGGCCGCGCGGCCCTGCCGTCCGCGCCGTCCCAGCCGCCCGAGCCGTCCGCGCCGTCCCAGCCGCCCGAGCCGCCCGAGCCGTCCCAGCCGTCCGTGCCGCCCGAGCCGTCCCAGCCGTCCGTGCCGCCCCGGTCCGAGCCCGTCGGACCCGCCGCCCCCGCCGCCCTCGCCGCCCCCGTCGCGTCCCGCCGCGGCAAGGGAGGGGGCAGCTCCGCCACCCCGCACGGCACCGCGGCCGTCGTGTACGGCAGCCGCAGCACCCCCCGCGGTGTGAACACCCCGGCACCCGCCAACCACCCCGCGGGCGCCGGGCGATGCAGCAGTCGCCGGTCGGCGGGCCGCCACACCCCGATCCAGCTCCCCCGTGCCCCGTCCACGCGCAGCGCCACCGCGCAGTGCTCCGGCGTCAGCGCCTGCTCCGGCTGGATCGCGAACGGTGTCAGCGCGCAGTCCGGCAGCCGCAGGCACTCCGGGAACCGCACCGGCAGCGTGCTGCCCAGCACCCCCCAGCCCAGCCGGTGGTGACCGGGCGAGGGCGCGTCCGAGCGGATCAGCAGCAGCCCGCTGTCGGGGTCGGCCAGCAGCAGCCGGTCGTCGCTGTCGGCCGCGATCTGCAGCAGCGGCGACACCTCCCCGCCGCGCTCCAGGTCCACCACGACCGTCTTGACGACCGGGCCGGCCGGGCCGTGCGTCTCCCGGTCCAGCGCCAGCATCCGTCCCGCGCGGTCCAGCCACACCCCGCCCGAGCAGCGGCCCGGCACCTCCGCCAGGTGCTCCGGGCCGAAGGGGCCGCCCGCCACCAGCCACACCGCCGTGGACCGCGGGCCCACCTCGAGGGCGTACGCCCGCGTCCCGCCCGGCGCCGGCGGCAGCAGCCGCAGCCGGGTGCCGGGCTGAGCGCACTCGACCGTGCCGAGCGGCAGTTCGCCGGTGTCGGGGCCGCTCGGATACAGCAGCGCGAAGGCGTGCCGCCCGGCGGCGGGACGGTGGATCAGCACCCGCCCGTCGCCCAGCGGCTGCACCTCGGTGCCGGGCTCCTCCGGCCGGCGGCCGGGCAGCGGCACCGCGTACGGCTCCGGGCCGTCCAGCGTCCAGCGCTCCGGGAACCACGAGCCGGTGGCGGCGTCCCGGGCCAGGCGGGCCGCGTAGGCCCCGTCCGCCGTGATCGCGCAGCCGGTCGTCGTGATCGTGCAGCCGTCCGCCGTAATCGCACGGCCGTCCGTCGTGATCGCGCAGCCGTCCGTCGTGATGGCACGGCCGGTCGCCGTGATCGCGCGGCCGGTTCGCGGCCCGCCCGCCGGGGCGGTGCCGCCGCCGTCGCCCTCGTCCGCCGCCGCGGGTTCGATCGCACAGGCCGTCATCGCTCGGGTCACCTCCGGTCACCTCCGCGACGACGCTAGTTTTCGCACGCACGGCCGGGGGACCGGAAGCGGCCCGCTTCACACATAAGTGTGGTCACGTCCCGGTTCGCCCGGGAAAACGGTGACCGCCGTGCCCGCCGGGGCCCGGGCCGCCACCGGTACGGGCGGGCAGGCCGGGCAGGTAGCCTTGCACCCGTGCCCCGTCTGTCAGAAGTCATCGCCGAACTGGAGAAGCTGTGGCCCGCCGAGCGGGCCGAGTCCTGGGACGCGGTCGGCACCGTCGTGGGCGATCCCGGCCAGGAGGTCTCCCGCGTCCTGTTCGCCGTCGACCCCGTCCAGGAGATCGCCGACGAGGCGGTGGAACTCGGCGCCGACCTGCTCGTCACCCACCATCCGCTCTACCTGCGCGGGACGACGACGGTCGCGGCCTCCACCTTCAAGGGCCGCGTGGTGCACACCCTCATCAAGAACGACGTCGCGCTGCACGTCGCCCACACCAACGCCGACACCGCCGACCCCGGTGTCTCCGACGCCCTCGCCGGCGCCCTGGACGTCAGGGTCGTACGTCCCCTCGTACCGGACCCCGCCGACCCGGCCGGCCGCCGGGGCCTGGGCCGCGTGTGCGAGCTGGACCACCCGCTGACCGTGCGCGAACTGGCCGCGCGCGCCGCCGAGCGGCTGCCCGCCACCGCGCAGGGCATCCGCGTCGCCGGCGACCCCGAGGCCCTCGTGCGGACCCTCGCCGTCAGCGGCGGCTCCGGCGACAGCCTCTTCGACCACGTCCGGGCGGCCGGCGTCGACGCGTTCCTCACCGCCGACCTGCGCCACCATCCCGCCTCGGAGTTCCTGGCGGACCGGGCCGGCCGCCCCCTCGCGCTGCTCGACGCGGCGCACTGGGCCACCGAGTGGCCCTGGTGCGAGCAGGCCGCGGCCCAGCTCGACCAGATCTCCGACCGGCACGGATGGGGACTGCGCGTCCACGTCTCGACGACGGTCACCGACCCCTGGACCGCCCACGCGGCCTCGACCCACCCGACTTCGACTGCAGGAGCCCCCAACTGAACGCCGCGCCCGCCGACCAGATCCGACTCCTCGACGTGCAGGACCTCGACGTCCGCCTGCAGCAGCTCGCGCACAAGCGCAAGTCGCTGCCCGAGCACGCCGAGATCGAGTCGCTGACCAAGGACCACACCCAGCTGCGCGACCTGCTGGTGGCCGCGCAGACCGAGGAGAGCGACTGCGCCCGCGAGCAGACCAAGGCCGAGCAGGACGTGGACCAGGTGCGCCGGCGCGCCGCCCGCGACCAGGAGCGCCTCGACTCCGGCTCGGTGCGCTCCCCGAAGGACCTGGAGAACCTCCAGCACGAGATCGCCTCCCTCGCCCGCCGCCAGGGCGACCTGGAGGACGTCGTCCTGGAGATCATGGAGCGCCGCGAGGCCGCCCAGGCGCGCGTCGCCGAACTCACCGAGCGGGTCGCCTCCCTGCAGGCGCGGATCGACGACGCCACCGCCCGCCGCGACGCCGCCGTCGAGGAGATCGACCGGGAGGTCGCCGCGGTCACCAAGGAGCGCGAGGTCGTCGCCGCCTCCGTCCCCGCCGACCTGCTGGGGCTCTACGACAAGCTGCGCGCGCAGTACGGCGGCATTGGCGCCGCCAAGCTGTACCAGCGCACCTGCCAGGGCTGCCGCCAGGAGCTCGCCATCACCGAGCTCAACGAGATCCGCGCCGCCGCCCCGGACACCGTGGTGCGCTGCGAGAACTGCCGCCGCATCCTGGTGCGCACGCCCGAGTCGGGGCTGTAGGAGGCGCAGGGCGTGCAGGGCGTGCGGGAGCTGATCGTCGAGGCCGACGGCGGATCGCGGGGCAACCCCGGGCCCGCCGGCTACGGCGCCGTGGTCATCGACGCGGCGACCGGGCGGATCCTGGCCCGGACCGCCGAGTACCTCGGGGTCACCACCAACAACGTGGCCGAGTACCGGGGCCTGCTCGCCGGCCTGCGCGCCGCCCGCGCCCTCGACGCGTCGGCCGCGGTCCACGTGCGCATGGACTCCAAGCTCGTCGTCGAGCAGATGACCGGCCGCTGGAAGATCCGCCACCCCGACCTCAAACCCCTCGCCGCCGAGGCCGCCGCGCTCTTCCCGCCCGGCCGGGTGACGTACGAGTGGATCCCGCGCGAGCGCAACCGGCACGCCGACCGGCTCGCCAACGAGGCGATGGACGCGGGGCAGCGCGGGGAGCAGTGGGTCCTGCCGCCGGGGGAGGGGGACGGGGAGCCGGCCGGCGCGGACGCGCAGGACACGGCGGCCTCCCCGGCCTCCCCGGCCTCCCCGGCCTCCCCGGCTTCCCCGGACGCCGCGGACGAGCGGGCCGTGACCGCCGCGGACGAGCGGGCCGTGACCGCCGCGGACGAGCGGGCCGCGGGCGCCGTGGCCGCCGCTTCCGCCGCCCCCGCCCCTGCCTCTTCTTCCGTTCCCGCCCCTGCCTCCGCCTCCTCCGCCACCCCCGCCGCCGGCTGGGCGCCCGCCGATCTCGGGCCGCCCACCGCCTTCGTGCTGCTGCGGCACGGGGAGACGCCCCTGACGCCGCAGAAGCGGTTCTCGGGCAGCGGCGGCAGCGACCCGTCGCTGTCCGAGGTCGGGCGGGAGCAGGCGGAGCGGGTCGCGGCGGCGCTGGCGCGGCGCGGCACGATCCAGGCGGTCGTCACCTCGCCGCTGGCCCGGACCCGCGAGACGGCGAAGATCGTCGCCGACCGCCTCGGCCTGGAGGTGGCCGTCGAGGACGGCCTGCGCGAGACGGACTTCGGCGCGTGGGAGGGACTCACCTTCGGCGAGGTGCGCGAACGCCACCCGGACGACCTGGCCGCGTGGCTGGCCTCGCCCGACGCGGCCCCGACGGGCGGCGGCGAGAGCTTCACGGCGACCGCGGCCCGCGTCGCCGCCGCCCGCGACCGGCTGCTCGCCGCGTACCCGGGCCGCACGGTCCTCCTCGTCACCCACGTGACGCCGATCAAGACGCTGGTGCGGCTCGCCCTCGGCGCCCCGCCCGAGTCGCTGTTCCGCATGGAACTGTCGGCGGCGTCGCTGTCGGTGGTGGCGTACTACGCGGACGGCAACGCCAGCCTGCGGCTGCTCAACGACACCTCGCACCTGCGCCTGCCGTGAGCCGCGCCGGCGGCACGGCGCCGGACCCGGGCACGCCGGTGTCCGCCGGCGCGGCTCAGTGCACCTCGGTCACCAGCACGTCCAGCGACCAGGCCCGCCCGCCCCCGGCCGGCGGTTCGGCCTCCACGACGAACCCCAGGTCGCGCAGCGCCTCGACCAGCTCCGCCGGGTTCCGCGGCCGCGCCCCCGCCGTGAGCAGGCTGCGCACGATCCGCCCCTTGGTGGCCTTGTTGAAGTGGCTGACCACCTTCCGGGTCGGCGCGTGCAGCACCCGTACGCTCGCCGTGCGCCCCGCGACCTCCCCCTTCGGCCGCCACGCCGCCGCGTACGCCGCCGACCGCAGGTCCAGCACCAGCCCGTCGCCGGCCACCTCGGGCAGCACCGCGGCCATCGGCCCGCGCCAGTGCCCGGCCAGCGCGCCCAGGCCGGGCAGCTTCACCCCCATCGGGCAGCGGTAGGACGGGATCGGGTCGGTGATCCGGACCGCGCCCCACAGCCCGGAGAAGACCAGCAGCGCCTCGGCGGCGCGCCGGTGCGCGGCGGCGTCCAGCGAGGCCAGGCCGAGGGCGTCGTAGAGCACCCCGGTGTAGATCTCCCCGGCCGGCCGGGCCGGCGCCGTGAGCAGCCCGGCGTTCTTGGCGACCTCTCCGCGCAGCCCCTCGCTCAGCCCGAGCACCTCGCGCGCCTTGTCCTCGTCACCGGAACACAGCTCCACCAGCTCCGCCAGCACGGCCTCACGGGCCCCGGCCAGCCCGGGCAGCGACAACGACGCCAGGGACAACGGAACACCCCGCTCCGGAACGGCCTTGCCTTCGGACGGGGGCAGCAGGACAAGCACGGACGGACTCTCCTTCGGTCGGGTTCCGGGCCAGCGTACGGGGGCCGGGACGGGCCGCGGCGGCAGGTCCGCGCCCGTGGTGCTCAGGGCGACCACGGACCCGCGCCGGTGGCTCCGGTCCGGGCGCGGCATGAAACGGGGCCCGGCGGCGTTGCATCCGCAGCGGGCGGAAAGACGTGGGGAGGCTCGGATGGGCGCACGGGAACAGGCGCGGTGGACCCGGGCGCGGCTCGGTCGGGACGAGCCGCCGCCGGACCTGCTGACGGCGCGGTTCGAACGGCACGTCCACGCGCCGCACGCGCACGAGAAGTTCACCATCGGCGTGTGCGCCAGCGGCGACGAGACCATCGACCACCGCGTGGCGACCGCAACCGCCCCGGCTCCGTCGCCGTCGGCGCTCTCTTCCGCGACGAACGGCTCACCCCCACCGTCATCACCGCCTTCGCCCTCATCCTCGCCGGCTCCGTCCAGACCACGGCGGCGGAGCGCCCCGCGCGACCGGTAGCATGGTCACCACGGCAGACGAGCCGGGCGGACGGCCGCGTGGAGTTCCCCCAGCGGGGGCTCCCCGAGGAACGTCCGGGCTCCACAGGGCAGGGTGGTGGGTAACGCCCACCCGGGGTGACCCGCGGGACAGTGCCACAGAAAACAGACCGCCGGGGGCCTCGGCCCCCGGTAAGGGTGAAACGGTGGTGTAAGAGACCACCAGTGCCCAGGGTGACCTGGGCAGCTAGGTAAACCCCACCCGGAGCAAGGTCAAAAGGAAACACTCCGGTGTTTCTGCGCGGACGTTCGAGGGCTGCCCGCCCGAGTCCGCGGGTGGACCGCTGGAGGCCGGTGGCAACATCGGCCCTAGATGGATGGCCGTCGCCCCGGCGTCCGCGAGGACCCCGGGGAACAGAACCCGGCGTACAGCCCGACTCGTCTGCCGCTCTTCGTTTCCGCAGGTCGGGTGCCGTTTCATCGGGGTGGACAGATCGGCCGGGTCGCATCGGGGTCGTCACACGGGTCCTCCTTGCGGCGTGGGGCCGTTCATGACCGCGGTTGTGGTGACCCTCCGTGGCTCCGGCACGGAAAAGGAACCAGAACCACGATGCAAGCGACGCCGGCACGCGGGCCGGATCAGTAACGGAAGCACAAGCCGGCCGCAGTGCGGCAGTGGTGGCGCCGCAGGAGCCGGGCCGCCGCAAGGCGGCGCGCCGACCGGGCCGGACGACCTCTGCCGGGAGCGCCGGGCCCGCAGTCGGCTACGCGCCGCGATGAGGTCGGTGTCGCGTCTTCCGTCACGGAATCAGCAACGACCGCTTCCCCCTCGCCGACGACAAGCACGATGATGTGCGGATGCAGCGGATATCGAAGCCGTGGCGCTGGCCCCTGGGCGGACTGGCCGTTGCCGGCGTGGGTGCTCTCTTCGTGCCGGTCGGCCGGATGCTCTGGATTCATCTGCTCGTGGCGCTGTGCGCGGTGATGCTGCTCGTACGAATGGCGCATCGCGAGGTCTCCTTCCCGATGGCTCTGGCGCAGTTGCGCTTCGGCGGCGACGATCCGGACGTCCTGCGGGGCCGCGTCCTGTCGGCGGTGGTGTGTCTGGCGAGGGGCCGGCCCGGCCTCGCGCTGCACCGGCTGGAGTCCGTTCTGCCGGACCTGAATCGCGTACTGGGACCCGACCACCCCGACACCCTGTCAGCCCGCTTGATGCGCCTGCAGATACGGGGCGAGACGGGCACTCTGCCCGACCGCCTCACCGCGATACGAGAACTGATCGCCGACATCACGCCGGTCCTCGGACCCGGCCATCCCGACACCCTGGCGGCCCGCTACTGCCTTGCCCAGTGGCTCGACCAGGACGGCCGCACCGACGAGGCCGAAACGGCGTACGAGGGCGTCGTGGCAACCGGCACCGAGCATCTGGGAGCGGAACACAACAGCGTCCTGATCGCCCGCAGTTCCCTCGCCATCCTGCGCTACGAGCGCACCGGCCCCGACAAGAACGCGGCCGTCGACGACATGATTGCCATCGTCACCGCCATGGAACGCACCCTCGGCCCCGCCCATCCGACAGCGGCCTCCACCCGGCGTCTTCTCACACAGTGGCAGAGCGCCCAGGCAGCCAGCGGCGCAGGGAGTTGAAAGGGCGGCAAAGGGCGGCAAAGAGTCCTGTCGCCGCCCCTCGGGCAACAGATGTGGCAGATCAGACCGGAGGACGCAGCCCTCCCCGCCGGCCTCGACCGGAACGTCACCGCTCTCATGGTCACCACGACGCGCGGGCGGAGCGTGCCCGGCCCTCACCCCCGGGGGACGACCTGAGCCAAGCGGGCGCGGGGACCGCCCGTTGCGCCTTGCCGGCAGGACCGCCCCCGGGTGTATCCGTTGTCGGCTGTCCAAGGCCGCGGCGACCACGCAGGGTTCGGGCCGGGGCGTCCTGGTGTACGAGCCGCTGAGCGGCCGCCTGATCGTCGAGCGGGTCTGCGACCACCAGGGCAACGTCGGCCAGGGCGCTGCCCTGCCCCGATCGAGGACGGAGCCGACTCGGTGGGCGGTGCGCAGGGTGAGGGGGCGCGTTCATCGAGTCGGGTGTTGTTCCAGCCGGCCGGGATGTGGGTGTGCTCGGGCAGGTACAGCCCGGCGCATCACCGCCGCTCCGGCTCATGGGCGAGCCGGGTGGGTGTGAGGGGCTCGTCGGTGAGGAAGACCGTGACGGCGATACGCATGGCGGAGTCTTTCGCCACGCAGGCGACACCCTCATCCGTACCGGGTGTCATCTCGCCCCACCCGCCTGTCGTACCAGCCGGGCGCGCCAGTCCTGCAGGAGCTGCCGGGCGGCGTCGGCACTCTCGCCGTTGTCGTCGCGGCTGTCGGCGGTCCCGCGCCCCTCGGCGATCGCCTCGTCGAGGAGCGCGAGCGCCTTCTCGTGGTCGCCGTTGCGCTCGAGCGCCATGATCAACGTGGTGCGGAGGAGCTGGGTGGCCTTGAGCCGTTCCGGGCCGAGGGCCCGCGACTCGGTGTACAGGGCGGTGAGCCGGCGGATCCCCTCGGCGGCGTCACCGCTCTCGCACAGGTACTCGGCGAGAATCCGCCGCGCGACGTGGGTCTCCTCATGGTCGTGGCCGTGGGTCCGGGTCAGGTCCTCGACGAGGAGGCGTGCCTCGGTGATCGCTCCGGCCATGTCACCGGCAGCGCGGCGACGCCGGGCCAGCGTCAGGCGTGCAGCCACCGTGTCGGCGTGCTCCGGCCCGAACTCGGCCGTGCGGGCGTCGACTTCCTCCTGCGCCATCCGCACGGCGCCGGCGGTGTCGCCGCTGTTCATCAGCCAGGTCTGCAGCGTCCTGCGGGCGCTGACGGTGTCCGGGTGCCAGGGGCCGAGCTCGGCGGTCAGATACGCCAGGCTCTTCTCCGCCCTGCCCCAGGTCATGGTGACGGGCCGGTCGAAGCGCCCGAAACTCCGCTTGATCCTCCGGATGCGTGCTGTACGTCGCCCCATCCCCCACCTCTCCGCCGGGTTTTCCTCCGCTCCCTGCACCTCTGCTGCCGGTCACCGCCGGGTGCGTCAGAACGCTCCCCCGCCGGCGCTGTCCCGCCGCACCTCCTCGGCGTGTTCCTCCGCCCGGCCGTAGGCCCAGCTCCGTTCCGGCCGTTCGCGCCGGTCGCGGTCGAGGGCCTGCCCGGCTGGGTGCCGTCCGAGGTTCCGGCAGGGCTCCTCGAAACCGGGATGCCGTGTGATGCCCGTGCGCGGGATGTCGCACCGGAAGCCGACCGAAACCCCGCTGGCGCATCGCCTCCCCGCCCTTCCGCTCCCCGCCGATTTCCTTCCCTCTCTTGGCAGTTCACACTCACGCGTGAACGTAGCGGATGGGGCCGACGACGACACAGGAATGGGCGGACGGGCTCTGTTGGTGGCGGGAGCCGCCGCCGCGCTTACGTGGGGAAGCGTGAACTTCGCAGCCGCGGCCGACGGGGAGCGGGAGACACGGACGGCTTCGCCCTGGACATCGGCATCTTCGACTGCGGCCGGGCTGATGAGGTTCGGCGCCTTCGGGCCGGGCGATCTCCTCAAGGATCGACGGCCATGACAAGAGGACCAGCCGTGTTCCTCCAGCGCGGCCGGCCGGTCCAGCAGGCCCAGGGCCGAACGCGTCTTGGGCACATGACCCGCCTCTGCAACCCGTCCTAGCAGGTCACAGCCGGTTCGTCCCACAAAGCCGCAGGTCAGAAGGGTGCTTCTGGAGAACCCGGCGTACAGCCCGACTCGTCTGCCGCTCGGCTCTCACGGGAGGCGGGATAAGGCCATGACCCGTGGTGCAGGGCCCGTTCCGCTCAAGCGCAGGCCGGGACGATCCGCCGCGTTCGCGCCGTCCTGAGGAGCGGCGTGGCCGGGGCGGCGGGCGTCAGGGCCGGGCGGCTGTCCGGGGCGGTGGTGGTGCCGGTGTGGCTCGCGGAGTGCGGCGGCTTCCTGTGCGGGCCCGCCGTCCCCCGGCGGGTGCTCCGACACGATCGCCCAGGTACAGGTGCCGTACGCCGTGTGGTGCACACCGCACTGCCGGCTCAGCGCCTGCACCAGCATCAGGCCCCGGCCGCCTTCCGCCAGTTCGCCGTCCGGGGTGTCGGTGGCGGGCGGGTGCCACATGCCGCTGTCGAAGACCTCGATCCACACGTCGGTCCGGGAGTGCGTGAGGCGGAGGCTGACGTCGGCGGAGCGGCTGTGCCGGACCGTGTTGGTCACCAGTTCGGAGACGACGACGCGTGCCGCGTCGACCGCATCCTCGCCGATCCGCCAGGCCGTCAACTGTGCCCCCGCGAAGGCCCTGGCCTGCGACACCGCCTCCTCTTCGGCCGGCAGCGCACAGACGGCGAGTGCGCTGGGGTACTGCGGGCGCGGCTCCGTGACGTCGGACGGCACTGCCGCGCGGGGGTGCGGTTCTCGGTTTCGGGCAGGCATGACAACTCCTGTCATGACGGATGCCGGGTCACACGACGATGAGGACGTGGAGCGTGCGCGGTCCGTGCACGCCTTCCACCCGGTCGAGTTCGATGTCGCTGGTCGCCGAGGGTCCGGAGACGAACGTCAGCGGCCGCACGGGATCCAGGCGGGCCAGCGCCTCGGGAACGCGGGCCACGACCTGTTCGGCCCGCAGCACGCACACATGGTGGTCGGGCACCAGGGTCAGAGCGCGTCGTCCCTGTCCCGGGCCGCCGTCCAGGACGAGGGTGCCGGTCTCGGCGATCGCGACGGCGGCGGTCGTGACCACACTGTCGACCCGGTCCAGTTCGCGGACGGGCACCCGCGGACGGTCGTCCAGCACCCGGTGCGGGTCCAGCGCGGCCAGCCAGGCAGGGGGGAAGCCCTGGGGCACCACGGCGCATGCGGCACCGCGGGCGCTCAGCGTCTGCGCGATGACCGTGGGAGCCGCCCCTTCGGACACCAGGTGCACCGAGGCGCCGTAGTCGGCGAGCCGCGTGGTGAGCAGTTCCACCACCTGAGGGGAACCGGCGGCCGCCGTACCGCCTCGCGCGTAGGCACGGGGGACGGGCACGTCCTCGGGGCGCTCGCCTTCCGGGACGTCCGCGAGCGCCCGCCGGATACGACTGAGCACTTCTGTCCGCGCGTTCACCGGTGTGTCCTCCTCCACCAGGCCCGGAAGCTCTCCCGGGCCGGGACCGGTACGTCACGTGCCTCGGTCCACGCCGAGGCCGGGCCGGGCAGCCGGCTGATCCGGCCGTCGCGGCCGAGCAGCCGCCCGGCCGCGGCCGCGGCGCGCTGCGCCGCCGCCAGCCGGGACGGGCCGGCGAGCACCGAGCGCGCCGCCGCCATGGCCAGCCGCTCGGGACTCGGCACCTTTCGGGTACGGCCCTCGTCGACCACCCGGGCGCGCAGATGGACGAGGACCTCCGGAATGTTGATCTTGACGGGGCAGACTTCGTAGCAGGCTCCGCACAGCGTCGAGGCGTACGGCAGCGAGCGGTCGGACTCGGCCGCGGTGCCGCGCAGTTGCGGGGTGAGGACGGCACCGATCGGGCCGGGGTAGACCGAGCCGTAGGCGTGTCCGCCGACGCGTTCGTAGACGGGGCAGACGTTCAGACAGGCCGAGCAGCGGATGCAGTTGAGCGCCTGGCGTCCGACGGGGTCGGCGAGCGTGTCGGTACGGCCGCCGTCCAGGAGCACCAGGTGGAAGGCGCCCGGCCCGTCGTCCGCGGTGGTGCCGGTCCACGACGAGGTGTAGGGGTTCATCCGCTCGCCGGTGGAGGAGCGGGGCAGCAGCTGGAGGAAGATCTCCAGGTCCTGCCAGGTGGGAACGACCTTCTCGATGCCGACGACGGAGATGAGGGTTTCGGGCAGGGTGAGGCACATCCGCCCGTTGCCCTCGGACTCCACGACGACCGCGGTGCCGGTCTCGGCCACCAGGAAGTTCGCCCCGGACACCCCGACCTTGGCCCGCAGGAACTTCTCCCGCAGGTGCCGGCGGGCCGCCTCGGCCAACTCCTGCGGATCGTCGCTCAGATCGGCCGGTGCCGCACGGCCGTGCTCGCCCATGGCGCGCAGGAAGATCTCCCTGATCTCCGCCCGGTTGCGGTGGATGGCCGGCACCAGGATGTGTGAGGGCCGGTCCTGGCCCAGTTGGACGACCAGTTCGGCCAGGTCGGTCTCGTACGCGGTGATGCCCGCGTCGGCCAGTGCCTCGTTCAGGCCGATCTCCTGCGTGGTCATCGACTTGACCTTGACCACCTCCCGCTCGCCGGTGGCCTGGACGAGGTCGACGACGATCCGTGCCGCCTCCTGGCCGTCGCGCGCCCAGTGCACCCGGCCGCCCGCCGCGGTGACCCGCTCCTCCAACTGCAGCAGATAGCGGTCCAGATGGCGCAGCGTGCGCTCCTTGACGGCACGTCCGGCCTCGCGCAGCGCCTCCCAGTCGTCCACCTCGGCCACCGCCTCCTCGCGCTTGCGGCGGATGGTGGTGGTGGCGTGGGCGAGGTTGTGCCGCAGCCGGGTGTCGGCGAGCGCGGTGCGGGCCGCCGACGGGAAGGCGGGCGTGCCCAGGAAGGTGGGGCCGTTCACGGGGTGCTCCTTTCCGCGGTGCGAGGGGACTGCGGGGACTTCCCGGAGTGCGGGACGGGCCGCGACCGCGACGGGGCGGCCGGTGCCTGGTCCTCCTCCGTGGCGGCCGGTGCCCGGTCCTCCTCCGCGGCGGCCGGTGCCCGGTCCTCCTCCGCGGCGGCGAGGATCTCGGCCAGGTGCAGGGTGCGTACGCCGGTACGCAGCCGGGACAGGAGGCCGCCGATGTGCATGAGGCAGGAGTTGTCGCCCGCGCACAGCACCTCGGCTCCGGTGGCCAGCACATGCCGCGCCTTGTCCGCACCCATGGCCACCGAGGTGTCGTGGTTCTTCAGCGCGAAGGTGCCGCCGAATCCGCAGCACTGGTCGGCGGCCGGCAGCTCGACCAGGTCGATGCCGCGTACCGCCCGCAGCAGCCTGAGCGGCCTGTCGCCCACGCCGAGCATGCGCTGCGAGTGGCACGTCGGATGGAAGGTGACCCGGTGCGGGAAGTAGGCGCCGACATCGGTGACGCCGAGGACGTCGACGAGGAACTCCGACAGCTCGTAGACGGCCGGCGTGGCCCGCACCGCCGCGGCCAGCCGGGCGTCCCCGGCCGCCTCGGCGACCCGCTCGTGGTACTCGCGCACCATGGCCGCGCAGGAGCCCGAGGGGGTGACGACCGCGTCGTAGCCGGCGAAGGTCTCGGCGAAGCGGCGCACGAGAGGCACGCACTCCCGCCGGTAGCCGGTGTTGAAGTGCATCTGGCCGCAGCAGGTCTGGCCGGCGGGGAACTCCACCGCGCAGCCCAGGCGCTCGAGCAGCTTCACGACCGCCCGGCCGGTCTCCGGGTAGAGCGTGTCGGTCAGGCAGGTGACGAACAGGGCGATCCGCATGGTTCCTCCGGTCGGCGAGGGCGCGGCGGCGCTCACGGGAGCGCTCACGGGAGCATCCCGGCGAGCAGGCTGGACTGCAGCAGGACCAGGACGCACAGGGCCAGCAGGAGCAGCAGGCTCCACTTGACGGCGGCCCGGAACAGCACCGACTCCCGGCCGACGAGGCCGACCGCGGTGGCCGCGATGGTGAGGTTCTGCGGGCTGATCATCTTGCCGACGACCCCGCCGGAGGTGTTGGCCGCGACGAGCAGGGTCGGGTCGAGCCCGGCCTTGTGCCCGGCGGCCTGCTGGAGCGTGGCGAACAGCGCGTTGGCCGAGGTGTCCGAGCCGGTGACGGCGGTGCCCAGCCAGCCCAGGATCGGCGAGAGGAAGGCGAAGGCGGCGCCCGCGCCGGCGATCCAGGTGCCGATCGTGATGGTCTGGCCGGACAGGTTCATCACGTAGGCGAGGGCCAGCACGGAGGCGACGGTGAGCAGGGCCCAGCGCAGCCTGACCACGGTGGCGCCGAACTCGCGGACCGCGACGAGCGGGCTCACCCGGTACGCGGCGGCGACCAGCACACCGGACAGCAGCAGCAGCGTGCCCGGGGAGGACAGCCAGGAGAAGGTGTAGACGGTGGCGGTGGAGGGCTGCCCCGCCGCCGTGAGGACGTGCCCGTCCAGACCCGGCCAGCCGAGCTTGAGATCCGTCGTGGCCAGGTACTCCTTGGCGGGGGTCCACAGCTTCGCCAGGGAGAAGACCGCGATCACGATCAGGTAGGGCAGGAAGGCCATGAGCACGCGGGTTCCGCTGTCCGGCCGCGTGGCGGTGGCCGTGGCGGCGGGCGCCGTACGCGTGGCGCCGGCCCCGCCCTCCTCCCGCGGGGCGCCCGAGGGCACACCGCCGTCCGGGCCCGCGCCACGGCCGTCGCCCCGCTCCGCCTCGCGCTCCCGCAGCAGGGCGGCCCGGGCTTGCTCGCCCCCGCCGGGCCGCCATACGCGCAGGAAGAGGACGACCGCCGCCAGGGCCGCGAGCGAGGCGACGATGTCGGTGAGCTCCACCGAGATGTAGTTGGAGGTGACGAACTGGGTGATGGCGAAGACCGCGCCGCACACCAGTGCCACGGGCCAGGTCTGCCGCAGTCCGCGGCGGCCGTCGACGAGCACGACGAGCAGCAGCGGCACGAACAGGGCGACGACGGGGGTCTGACGGCCGACGTAGGCACCGATGTCCGGGTAGGGGATCTTCGTCAGGTTGCCCGCCGTGATGATGGGGATGGCGATCGCGCCGAAGGCGACGGGCGCGGTGTTGGCGACCAGCACGGTGAGCGCGGCCCGTACGGGCGCGAAGCCGACAGCCATGAGCATGACGCCGGTGATCGCCACGGGGGCGCCGAATCCGGCCAGGGCCTCCAGCAGGGCGCCGAAGCAGAAGGCGATGATGACGGCCTGGACCCGGGGGTCGTCGCTGATCAGGCCGAAGGCGCGGCGCAGGTCCTCGAAGCGGCCGGTGATGACCGTGAGCTGGTAGAGCCAGATCGCGGTGACCACGATCCACATGATGGGGAAGAGGCCGAAGGCCGCGCCTTCACTCGCCGACAGCAGCGCGAGTGGGGCGGGCATGCCGTAGCACGCCACGGCGACGACGAGCGCCACGGCCAGGGAGGCGAGTCCGGCCCAGTGCGCCTTGAGCCGCAGCCCGCCGAGGAGCAGGAACAGGGTGAGCAGGGGCAGGGCGGCGACGAGGGCGGAGAGCGCCAGGCTGTCCATGAGGGGGGAGAGGTCCGGCTGGTACATGCAGTCCTCGCAGTATCAGGTCTTGGTCAGACCATGCTTTGGCTCTTTCACGCTGACACTCCCCCGGCGCGGATGTCCAGAGGGTGAAAGGTAGAAATTTGCTTTGGTCAGACCAAGGATCGGATACCTCAAGCTATGATCAGAAGGAAGAGTGTTGCGTCATCGGGATGAAAGGGATGTCCATGGCGGAGCCGGGTGCGGCCTGGGAGCCGGTACCGCGTTCCCGCACGTTCGAGCTGGTGCTGGCCCGGATCGAGGACCAGATCCTGGCGGGCAACCTGAGCGTCGGCGACCGGCTGCCACCGGAGCGGGAGCTCGTCGAGCTGCTCGGAGTGAGCCGAGCGGCCGTCCGGGAGGCCCTGCGTGTCCTGGAGGCGCAAGGAGTGCTGCGCTCCCGCGTGGGCACCGGGCCGGATTCCGGCAGCGTGATCACCGCCATGCCGAGCAACGGCCTCACCCAGTTGCTCCGCCTGCACATGGCGCTGGCGAACTTCCCCCTCGACGACGTGGTGGAGGCACGCGCCACCCTCGAACGCTCGAGCGCCCGCCTCGCCGCCGGCCACGCCAGCCAGGAGGAACTGGCCCGGATCCGGGAACCGCTCCTCCGCATGGACGACAAGGCCCTGACCCGCGAGCTGTTCAACGACCACGACACCGCGTTCCACGTCGCCATCGCCGAGGCCGGAGGCAACCGGCTGATGGCGGACATGACCGTCGCCGTCCGCAACGCCGTACGGCGCACCCTGCTCACCGCGTTCCACAAGATCGCCGACTGGGAGCCGATCGCCGCCCGGCTGCGGGCGGACCACCACGCGATCTACGACGCCATCGCGGCCGGCGACGTGGAGCGCGCCGGCGACCTGGTGGAGCGGCACATCCGCGGCTTCCACGACGATGTCGTCCGCAAAGCCCTGAACATGCCGGAGGCCGGGACCGCGGCGAACGGGGCGGAGACGGGACCGGAGGCGGGACCGGAGGCGGGGTCGGAGACAGGGCCGGAGACAGGGTCGGCCTGAAGGGCCGATGCCGTGCAGTGACGAGGGGGTGCGTGACGGCTGGAGGGTATGTCCGTCTGGCCATAGGCCATAGGCCATAGGCCATAGGGCATAGGGGCATAGGGCCTGGTCATGGCTGTGGGTCCCGTCTGCCCCCCGAGGCCGCCTGCAGCTCATCGCCGTCGAGGGGAATCGGACGGATCCCATCGCCCACCGGCCACCGCACCGGCGCCGGGGCCACGGTGCGGCCACGGTGCGCCCGGGGGAACGAAGTACGGCGGAGGCGCCATGCGAGTTCGACACGGCCCCACCCGCCCCATCGCGGTGTGTCCGCCCGTGGACGGACTGTCTCGCGTTCCCCGTCAGGTGAGCGGGAGACATGCCCAGACGGTTTTCCCGGAGGGCGGCCGGGGCTCCGTGCCCCAGCGGGTGGCGAGCGCGTCCACGAGGACCAGACCGCGCCCGGACTCGTCGGGTTCGGAACCGGGGACGGCGGTGGTACGGGGCCGGGGCCGGCGCTCGCCGCGGGGGTCGGCGACCTCGACCCGCAGGGTGTCCGGCGCCTCGACGACCAGCCCGAGGCGGAAACAGCGGCCTCTCACCCGGCCGTGGGTCACCGCGTTCGCGGCCAGCTCGGCGACCACCACGGCCGCGGACTCACTGACGGTGCAGGAGGGCGGCCAGCCCCACTCCGCGAGCTGCTGCACCGCCAGGAGCCGGGCCAGGCGGGCACCGCGGGGTGTGGCGCTGAGGAGCTGGGTGAACCGCCGGGTCACCCCGGGGGTGGAGATGTGCGACTTCATGTCACCGAGCGTGGTCGGCTCGCTCTACGCTGACCAGGAATTCCTTCGGTACGGAGGGTGCGTGTACCGGTACGGGCAGTGTCCCGTGCGGGGTGTCGGCAGTGACCTGGAGATGGGGGTGACGGTGGCGGAGACGCAGGAGTCCCAGGAGTCCTACGAGCCGTACGACGACGGCGAGTTGAGCAGCGACCTGATGCGGGCGGTCGGCAAGCAGGTGAAGGTGCTGCGGGAACGGGCCGGGCTCACTCAGCGGGAGCTGGGGGACCGGCTCGGGTACAGCGAGGATCTGATCTCCTCGGTGGAGAGGGGACGGCGGACGCCGCAGCGGGAGTTGCTGGTGGCGGCGGATGAACTCCTCGATGCCGGTGGGGTGTTGAAGGCCACCATCGAAGACGTGGAGCGGGCCAAGGCGAAGGCGCGGGTTCGGCATCCGGCTTGGTTCCGGGACTATGCGCGGTTGGAGCGGGAGGCCGTCGAGATCAACTTCTACAACAACTACGACGTCCCTGGGCTGTTCCAGACGCAACAGCGTGCCAGAGCGCTGTACGAGATGCGCAAGCCCCTGCTGGACGAGGAGACCATCGAACAGCGGGTCGCCTCCCGGCTGGCGCGGCAGGAGATCCTCACCCAGTGGCCGCCGCCGATGGTGACCGCCGTCATCGACGAGTCCGTGTTGCGGCGCCCGCTCGGGGGCCGGGATGTCCACAAGGAGCAGTTGGAGCACCTGCTGCGGCTCGGCTCGATGCGCAATGTGGAACTACAGATCATGCCGATGGACCGGACCGAGCACGCCGGTATGGGCGGGGCCTTCATCCTCTTGACGCCCAAAGGGAAGCCGCAGGTCGGATACACGGAGGTGCAGCACTACGCACGCCTGACCTCGGACCTCGAAGAAGTCCGTATCCTGGCCGCACGGTACGGCAGTATCAGGGCCCAGGCGCTTACCATGCAGGAGTCCCTCACTCTGATCAAGGACTTGCTGGGAGAGCTATGAACACTCCGGAACCCGCGCGCCTCGCCTGGTTCAAGAGCAGCTACAGCGGCAACGAGGGCGGCGAATGCCTGGAGATCGCCGCTACTCCCGGCGCCGTGCACGTGAGGGACTCCAAGGACCCCGCCCGTGCCCAGCTCGCCTTCCGGCGCCGGGAGTGGGACGCGTTCGTACGGTTCGCCTCCGGACGCTGAGCGCTCAGGTCTTCGTGTTGGTGGGGTGCGGGCCGAGGTAACCGACGTACACCAGGCCGGTGTTGGGGCCGTCGTCGTGGAAGTAGAGCCGTGGGGCCACCATGTTGCCGCCGCCGATGCGGAGGTGGGCCTCCATGAACAGCTTCTTGCTCGGGTGGACGGCCTCGGGGACCGGGAACGTGCGCTCCCGGCGCCAGTCCTCGCGGCTCCCGACGGTCTTGGACTCCTTCATCTTGACCTTGCCCGCCGGGAAGGGGTGCTTGCAGTCGTCCGGCAGGTGGGAGCACCAGTGGCGGAAGTCGCCGCCCGCCGTGCCGGCGGCTGACGCGGCGGCGTAGTCGTCGAGGGCGCGGAGGGCGTCCCAGGCGACCTCGACCCAGTTGCCGATGCACTGGGCGTCGAGTTCCCTGGTGATCTTCCGGTTGCCCGTGAAGCGCAGGTGGGGGAACTCGCCCATCCGGTCGAGGATCTCGGCGAAGGTGGCCGGATAGTCGGCGGGTTCCTCGACGGGCGCGTGCGCGAGGTCGTACTGACCTGCCTTTTCGAGCCGTATCTGCAAGGCCCGTATCTGGCGCTCGGCGTGCTTGAGCTTGGCGTACAGGTCCTGGTTCTCGGCGGCCTGGTCGAATTCCAGTTCCTCGGCGAGCTGGAGCTGCTGGCGCAGGTCGCGCAGGACGTCCGCGTTGGCGTTCTCCCGCTGCTCCGCCTCGGCGAGCATCTTGGTCAGGGTGGCGTTCTCCGCACGGAGTTCGTCCAGGCTCGAGCCGTGGGCCGCCGGGCGGGGGCGGGTGCGCTGGACGGGCAGGTTGTCCAGGGGCCCGGGGAGCGGCAGGCGCAGGGCCAGTCGCTGGGGGAGGGCCGCGAGGATGGCCCCCGCCCGTCTCGGGTTCGCCTCCAGCGTGGCCCGTGACATCACCGGGTGGCGTTGGGCGTCGGGCTGCCAGGCCGGATCCACGCCGGGGAGGTAGGTGCGGATGCCACCGCCGAAGACGCGGTGGTGCTCGAAGGTGTCCTCGAACAACTGCTGTGCGTCCGGGCGGAGCACGTACATCACGGCGAGGCCGGCGAGGGGCTTGAAGGCCGGTTCGACGACCTTCTCCGTCCAGGACTCCGGGTCCTGCCCGTAGGGCACGCTCGCCACGACGATGGGGAGCCTGCGGTCCAGATCGCAGAGTTCCTCGATCACCTCCTCCACATCGTCCGGTTCGATGAACTTCGGGACCGTGCCGACATCGGCGAGACCGTCCTGGGCGTCGAGCGTGTCGAGCAGCAGCTTGGCTATACCAGGGGTGTTGGCGCGGATGGGCCGCACGGTCGAGGACGCCGGGAGGTGCTCGATGTCGACCTGGATCCAGGTGCGGCGGTCGTCCTCCCGGGGGTCCGAGCGGACGACGAGCGTGGACTGCCAGGTGCCCGGGACCGGCCGCTCCTTCCACTCGCGCAGGCGCCAGCGGGAGTAGGCGCCGTGCCGGCCGGAAACGGTGTCGTAGTCGAGGGTCACCCCCTCGGCTATCTCGTTGCGGCCCTCGTCCAGGGCCGAGGTGTCGTATCGCTTCATCACCCCCAGCCAGTGGTGCAGTTGGCGATCCGCGATGGCGGAGGCCGTGACGAAGTCCTGCATGGTCGACACGACCATGCGGTAGTTGCGTGGTTCCACGGGCGGCTCCTGAGTGGTGCGACGGCGGATGGTGGAGACGCCGAGAACGGCGCACCGCGTGGGCGGTGCGCCGGTGGGGGGTGCTCAGGCGCGGTGGTGCGGTTGGGTCACGCCGGGTGGCGTGGGCCCTGGCCGGGGGCGGGTCGAGGATGGTCCGGTAGGCGGTGCCGGTCCGTTTGGCCTCGGCCATGCGGTCGTAGATGTCGAGGATCAAGTCCTTGGTGCGGTAGGTGCCGTGGACGGCCTCGTCCTTGCGCTTGACGACCGGGAAGGTGTCCATGACGTAGTCGACTTCGTCACGGTTGAGACCGTAGAGGGGGAAGAAGGCCGCGTCCAGCTCGGCACGGAGGAGAATACGGCGCTCGTCGTTCCAGCGGTACGGGGGGCCGTCGAGGCCGTGGTCGGAGGCGAAGTCGGCCATGTCATGTGAGGTGTAGGCGAGTTCCAGCACACGGGGCGTGAGCCAAGCGTTCGGCGTGGGCGCCAACGTCAGGTCGTCCGTGTCCAGGTCCGAGGGACGGAGAACGGGGAGCTGCCTGACGGTGAAGTACTTGAGTGCCGTACCAGAGGCCTTCTGACGAGTGACGTAGTCGAAGACGAACGCGTCGAACGTGGCCAGAAGTGCTGGGGCGTGAGTCTCGGGCAAGGCCAGCAGGAACTTGTCACCGACACCGTACGCCGGAAGAGCCGACCCAATCATCGTGCGGGTATCGGTCGACCGAGCGATGTCCCGCCACCCCATCAACCACCCGCGGCCCCACTCCCGCTCCGCCCACCGTGAAGCCACCCCAGGCTCCTTGACCGGCTTGCCCTTCCGGTCCTTTTTCCCGGCGTACACGTCGAACTCCGGCACCCAGTACCGAGGCATCGGCACAAACGCAGGATCGTCATGTTGCTCCGGCGTCACCCGAGGCAGCGTCCCCATGTGGCCTGCGCCTCCGTCTGGCCCTCGTACGTGCCCAGGCGGTGGTCGAAGTGGTGCAGCATCTTCGCCTCGTACAGCGGCAGGTACCGCTCGCCGTCCCGCTCGAAGACGTTGCCGTTCAGGGTCCAGCCCTCGGCCGACAGCTCCTCCTGCGTGCGGAACAGGTAGGAGTCGCTGGACATGTCGAACATCCGCATGAACGACAGGCCCCACGGGTTACCGTCCGGGTCGCCCTCCCTGATCAGGACCGGCACCCGGCGGTAGATCCCCAGTGTGATCTCGGCGTCCCGGCGCGAGCGGAACACCGGCAGCGTGCAGGTGGCAGCGCGCAGCGCGCCGCACTCCCCGCGGCCGCGGTGACGACGAGGACTTCGCCTGCGCCGAGGCTTCCGAGAGGGGGCCCGCGTCGCCGTCCTGACCGCCGGACCCGGCGGGGAAGGGGGCGCGGTCGAGAACCGCGGTGACGATCTCCTCGTCGCGGGCGACGGGGGCCGGGCCGGTCAGTACGGCAGGACGCGCCCCGAGGGCGTCCTCAGGTCGATCTCCCGCTCGCGCGGGGGCGCGGGGCGCCGACTGACGCGTACCCGGATGCGGCGGTCCATGACGCCCTCCCTCTACCGGTGCGGACCGGCGGTGGGCGCCGGTAGGAGGTGCGTGCCCGGAACACGGGTCGTTCAAGCATGTACGGGTCAAACAGGAGGGGGTGGGCGGCAGTCGGCGGGCACGCGGAAAGCAGCCCGAGGTCCAACGCGGCGGCCGCGTCCGGACGGGGCGGGCCGGATCGCTGCACCACTCGTCGCCCCAGGCCGGCGGGAACCCGCCCGAGGGAGGGCACTCCGTGGCTGAACCGGTCGTCGAACAGGAACGTGCGACCGCGGGGCGCCACCCATCTGGGCTCGGGGAAGATCGTGCAGGCCGAGTTTCTGTCCGCGGACGCCTTCGAGCCGACGGACATCGATCCCGGCCACCGGATCCATGCGGACTTCGAGGTCGACGTGCGGTCCGATCCAGCGCTGATGCCTGGCTGCAGGGGAAGGCCGCGCAGCCACGCCTGCCCTGCCCCGGCACATCGAGGCTGACGTGTATTGAGCCCTGTGCGCCCTACCCCGGAACGGGTCGTCCCGGGGGCGTGACGAGCCTCTCGGACGGTGCGGACCCCGCCTCATGACGCATGTCAGGAACGGAGCCCGCGGTGCTGTGCGGCTGTGCGCTGAGGCAGCGTCAGTCGCATCATGGACGCCGAGGCGATGTAGATGCCGTTGACGACCGCGACGAACACGCCCGTGTGGACGTCGGGGCGCGGCTGGTAGCGGACCAGGTCGATCTGTGCCGTGTAGTCGGCCGTGCCGTGGGGCTCCACCCGGATCGGCGCGCTCGTCTCGGGCGGCAGGCCGAGGAACCGGCGCATGGCGAAGGCGAAGCCGATGCCGCCGCTCAACGGCTCGGCGGAGGTGTTCCGGATCGTCCGGGTCAGTCCGGCGATCGTGTTGCCGCGGACGTCGACATCGACGGGGCCCTCCAGGACGGCCGTCGGTTCGCCGGCCTCGCTGGTCCACCACAGGTCGCCGCACCGTCGGCACTGGAGCGTCTGCACGACGAGCTCGTCGTGGACCAGGTGGCGCATGGTCACCAGCGCGCCCCGGTCGCGCCCGCAGTTGGGGCAGGCGGCCGGACGCTGCGACACCTCGCGCAGCCCGTCGAGCGCGGGGCCGCCGTAGTTCCAGCCGTGGACGTAGATGTCCCGGGCGATCTGTGCGGCGGTACGGTGCTGGAAGTCGGTGAGGTCCTCCAGCAGGGCCTCGGCGTCGACCCGCAAGCCCGGGGCGTGCAGGTCCTCCGTGATCGACCTGAGCCGTATCCGGAATGCCTCCACCGCGGCGGCGTCGACGCCCGGTTCCAGCCAGCACAGGCGCTCCAGCCGGGGCAGGACGACATTGGTGAGCGAGGACAGCGTCCGCAGGGCCGCCGCGTCGGGCTCCGTCGCCGCCGGGGTGGTGGCCACGGTGGCGGAGGGGCGGGCGTGGTCGGCCCCGGTGGGCCAGGGCAGGACCAGTCCCGGGTCTCCGAGGAGGCCGAACCGGTTCAGCCAGCCGTTGATCGGGCGGGCCCGTTCAGTCACGCGCTCTACCACCCGGCCCAGCGGCAGCCCCTCCGCCAGGGCCGCCTCGAACTCGGCCTGGGCGCTGCGCTGCACGATGTGCACGCCCATGGCGCCCACCACGGCCACGGCGGTTCCCTCCAGCAGCCCGAGCCCCAGAGCGATGTGGTGCGGGTAGGCGTTGGTGCCCACGGCCACGGAGGAACAGCTGTGGGTGAAGACGACGGTGGCGTGCAGCTCCGCCGCGGGCAGGCGCTGCTCCTCGTCGAGGTCGGAGCGGTGGCAGCCGTGGCCCAGCATGCACGGCATGTGCCGGTACTCGGGGGTGAACCGCGGCAGGGGCGAGTCGATCGGGTCGGACCGCCCGCAGACGATCCCGTCGGGCAGTCCGACGCAGCACTCCTTGCCCAGTGCCCGCAGCACCACGACCTTCAGGCGGCGCTCGCGCAGCGGTGCCAGGCCGGCGAACTCGTTGGTGTCGGCGAACTCGGAGTCCTCGAGCATCGGGTGCGCGGCGATGAACATCCGGTCCTCGCCCACCGACTCGGTGGTCAGGCTGCGGTAGACCAGGCAGGCGAGAGAGGGCAGGTCGCGTGCGGTGACCACGCCAACGCTCGCCCCGGAGACCCCCGGCCAGTCCCCGGCCTCCGACAGGTCGTCGGCCAGTCCCACCACGGCGACCAGCGTGCCGGAGAAGGCCGCCAGTTGGGCCAGGAGTTCGTCGGGTTTCACCACGAGGTGCCGTCGCTCGGTCGCGCGGGCCAGCATGGCGCCCGCGGCGGCCGCCTGGTTGCCGACCGAGACCACCGTGCCCTCACGCGGGCCGGCGACCGGGGCGGGCAGCCGGCCGTCGGGGAAGAGCGAGCGGTAGCGGTCGAGCGCCCGACAGGCGAGCAGCGGGAACGGCATGCCCGGCGCCCAGCGTGCGGCGCGGGCGGTGAACTCCTCGACATCGTCGCACAGTTGGACGGGATTGGTCTGGACGGGATTGGTCATATCCGCGCACCTTCCGCGAGGGCGGACAGCGCGGCGTCGATGTGGCCTGGGGTGGGTTCGTTCGCCAGCAGCATGCGCGCCTGGGCGGCGAGGGTCGACTGTGTGTAGTAGGCACGCATCGGGGGCTGGACGCCGAGCAGCGAGCGGACCTTGGCGTTGAGGCGGCCGACGAGGAGGGAGTGCCCGCCGATGGCGAAGAAGTCGTCGTCCGGTGCCACCGAGTCGACTCCGGTCAGTTCGCACCACAGCCCGGCGAGGGTTCGCTCCAGCGGTGTGAGTCCGTCCGGGTCCGCGCCCGGCCCGGCGCTCTCGGGGACTGCGGGGACCAGCTCGGACAGCGCGGCGCGGTCGATCTTGCCGATCGAGGTGAGCGGGAGCCGGTCCAGCGTGGTCAGCCGGGGAACCATCCAGTCGGGCAGCTCACGGCTGAGGTGCTCGCGCAGCCGGGCGGTCAGGTCCGCGGGGGCGTCGGCCGCCGGGACCACGAACCCGTACAACGAGCGGGCGGCTCCCTCGCCCCGGACGACGACGCACGCGCTCGCGACCTCGGGACGGCCCAGGAGCTGGGCCTCGATCTCCCCGAGTTCGATGCGATGGCCGCGGATCTTCACCTGGTGGTCGGTGCGGCCCACATAGCGCAGCGCGCCGTCCGGACCGCGGCGGACGAT
Organism: Streptomyces echinoruber; assembly: GCF_014651135.1. GTDB lineage: Bacteria > Actinomycetota > Actinomycetes > Streptomycetales > Streptomycetaceae > Streptomyces > Streptomyces echinoruber. The sequence continues at coordinate 653,952 of NZ_BMWH01000001.1, read as the reverse complement.
GTCGCCGGTGCGGTACAGCAGGGCGCCGGGCCGGGCCGGGTCGGGGACGAAGGCGGCCTCGGTCAGCTCCGGGCGGCCCAGATAACCGCGGGCCAGGCACGGCCCGCCCAGGAACAGCTCCCCGGGCCGGCCGTCGGGGACCGGCCGCAGGTCCGCGTCGAGAACCCGGGCCTCGACACCCGGCAGCGGGGTGCCGATGGGGATGGTGCGGGTGCCCTCCGGGACGTCGGTGATCTCGTGCCAGATGACGAAGGTGGTCGCTTCGGTCGGGCCATAGGCGTTCCACAGCCGGCCGGACAGGGACGCGAGGACGTCCCGGGCCCGGCGCGGGTCCATCGCCTCACCGCCCACCAGCAGGACCCGCAGCGGAGCGAGCGCGGTGGGGCACTGCAGGGCGATCTCGTGGAAGGCCGAGGTGGCGGTGAGCATCACCGTGATCCCGTGGTTCCGGACCTCCTCCCCCAGCAGGGCCCCGTCGGTCAGCAGTTCGCGGGGCAGCACGACGAGCGCAGCGCCGGAGGTCAGTGTGGGCCAGACCTCGAAGGTGACGGCATCGAAGGCGGGGCTGTTCAGCTGGGCGGTCCGGTCGCCCGGTCCCAGGCCGAGTTCGTGGATGCTCGACAGGAAGTGCGCGATGCTCGCGTGCGCCACCACCACACCCTTGGGGGTGCCGGTGGTGCCGGAGGTGTAGTAGACGATCGCCGGATCGTCCGGCTCGGTCGTCAGCGGCGGCAGAGCGGCCCGGGGGGCGTCGTAGTCCGCGGGGTCGTCGAGCAGGAGGACCGGGGTGCCGGGGAAGTGACTGGCCAGCTCCGGGGTGGTGACGACCAGTACGGCACGGCTGTCCTCGGCGATGAACCGGTGCCGCATCGCCGGCTGGGTGGGCTCCATGGACACGTACGCCGCGCCGACGCGCCAGACGCCGAGAAAGGCGGCGATGCGTGCCACGCCGGGCGGCAGGCACACCGCGACGAAGGAACCGGGCGTCACTCCGCGGGCCAGGAGCCGGCCGGCCACGCGCTCGGCGTGTTCGCCCAGTTGTGCGTAGGTGACCTCTACGCCGGCTTCGGGATGGTGCACCGCGACGGCGTCGGGAACTTCGTGGAGCGTCCTGTCGAACAGCGCGTACAGCGTAGAATCCATCTTTCCCCCCGAGTCTTTGAAGTCCCCGGTTAAGCCTTCCAGGCTCAGACGGCCTGGGGCATGAAACGACCCGCACTGTACCTCGGGCCCAGGGGAGTGTCGAAGGTCGGCCAGTTGATATCACGGCAAATTCGGGCGTAGCGCTCCGAAGTGACCCATCAGGGGAAGTAAGGAGGATTTTATAACGGGCATTCAGGTTTTTTCGTAGTGGTCTGGTCGACGGGTCGTGGTTGATGGTTGACTTGCAACTGGCAGTAAAGGCAAGGTCGTTCGTGCCGACGGCAGCTTTAACTCGGTGCAGGCGGAACGTCTTGAAGTGTTGCTTGCCGAAAACGAGGCGTCGTGTTAAGGGCGCCGGTGAAGCGACCATGCTTTGCGGGGGGAATACATGCACTCAGGGGAGTTCGTTGAGTCGTCCACGGACGATCACTGTCGGCTCCGCGACCGGCTTCTCGCGGTGGATTCGGTCCTCCCCGCTCCGCAACTCGGCTTCCGGGCCGAGGCGGCCACGTTCCTGGAGACCGGCGCGGCCCGTATGACGGCCGATCTGCGTCGGCACGGTCTCGCCCTCGTCCATCTGGACCAGCCCCTGGCCAACAAGGACTTTCAGCAGCTGGGATCCCTGCTGGGCACCGCGATTCCGGAGACCGACGGCGCCGTGCAGCCCTATGTGGACGACGGCGTCATCCTCAATCTCGTGGCGGACAAAGGGCAGACGCAGGACGTCTCCCTGCAGCCCTTCGCCACCAACGCGCTCTCCCTGCACAGCGAGGGCAGCGGGCGCAGCACCGCCGACCAGCCCCGGTACATCGTGCTGATGTGCGTCGAGCCGGGTGACGCCTCGGCGGCGTCCACCGTGCTGGTGCCCATGGCCGCGGTCGACGCCGGCCTGAGCGAGGAGGAGCGGCGACTGCTCGCGGCCACCCGGTATCACTCGGCGCCGGGCGTGCCCACCATCGCACGGTTCCAGCAGGGCCGTACCGTCTTCTCCTTCCGCGACTTCCAGGGCAGCCCGCTGCGCTGGGCCTGCGTGGCCGACGGAGCCGGTGAGCAGTCCGTGAACGGGGCCCTGCGCCGCCTGCTCGCCCAGATGTACGACCCCGGCCACGCCCGCGCCGTGTCGTGGTCCCGTGGGCTGCTCGTCGTGATCGACAACACGTGGTTCTTCCACGGCCGGACCGCCGGCGTCTCCCGCACCACCGACCGGCCGCGCCACATCAAGAGGCTGCGGATCCGCTAGCCGGCCCGCCAACTCCCTTTCACCCGCCGACGTGGCGGGCTCTGTACGACCGCGGTGTCGCCCTTTTCGTATCCCGCCCTGGAGTCGTCATGCACTTGTTCGCCACCCCTGTGCCGGTCCGCCGGATCGAGGTGCCCAAGGAGATCGGCGATGCGGCCGCGGTCGGGTGGCGGGCACCCGCCGCCCACGGGCCGTACGTCCCGCACGTGGACGAGCGAACCCTGGAGGTCTTCCGGCGCGCGGCGGACCCCACCGACCCCATCGAACTGCGTGATCTGTGGCTGGGCCGGGTCGAGTACGAGCTCGGGGCGCACGCGCTCGACCCCCTGCGGGCGGAGTGCTGGCGCTCGTCCACGGTGCAGCGGGACGTGACCGTCGAGGAGGTCTTGTCCTCGCGGGCTACCGTCCGGTTCGTCAAGGAACTGTTCAATTCCTACTTCCGGGACGATCTGTACGGTCAACTGCGCCCGGACGCCCGGCACATTCTCTCCGGCGGATCGGTGGACGAACTCCACTGGGGTCTTCCCGAGACACTCAAGGAAACCATCCGCTACGCCCTGGACCGGGACTGGTACGGCTACTCCGACTCCTGCGGGCGCATCGCGGCCCGGGAAGCGGTGGCCGCCTATGAAAGCGCCCGCATCGACGGTTTCACCTACACTGCGGAAAACATCGCCCTCACCATGGGCGGCACCTTCGCGATCAATTCTGTCGCGGATTTCCTGCTCTCGAACCGGCTGGCCGCCACGGCCCCGGCCCTGTGCGGCATTCCGAACTATCCGCCGCTCGTCGAGGCTATTGCCCGGCGCGGTGAGGTGCAGCTCGTCCCGCTCTCCGCGGACAAGGGGGTGATGTCCCTCGAACCCCTCATCGCCGCTCTCACCCCGCAGACACCGTTCGTGCTGCTGCAGACGGCCGCCAACCCCACCGGGGCGGCGGTCGACGAGGCAGAACTGGCCAAGCTGATCCGCGCGGCCTCACCGCTGACCATGATCGTCCTCGACGAGTGCCACGAATGGCTTGGCGAGAGCTGGGTGCTGGACGAGGCGCGCGCCGCGCCCAACGTCGTCCGCGTCTCCAGCCTGTCCAAGAACTGGTCGGCACCGGGCATCAAGGCCGGCTGGATCGTCGCGGACAGCTCCTTCATCGCCGACTACTACGAGTACGCCTCCACGAGCTTTGGCGGCCCGCCCTCGCTGCTCTACACGACGATCGAGGTCCTGGCACGCATGGAGCGCTGGTCCCTGACCGGGGTGAGCGAGGTCGGCGTCGGCGAACTCAGTGAGTTCGAGGACTCCTACGGTCTGCGCCGCGGTGCGCTGCAGGCCGCGTATGACAACTACCGCCAGGAGCGCCGCGCCCGGGAGTCCGCGCTGCTCGCCCTGCGCGGCGCCAGCTGCGCGCAACTCGGTGGCGTGGCCCGCGTCATCCCGCCGCACTACTCCATCAACACGGCACTGAGTTTCGACCGGTGGGACGACTCCTACCGTTGCTTCCGCGAACTGCTGCGGTTGACGGGAGTCTCCGTATACCCCGGCATCCTCAACTTCTGCTTCGGCAGCGGCATCGTACGGATCACCACCGCCCGCCCCTGGGAGGACCTGCGGTCGGCCTTCGAGCTGATCCGGTCGTCCGTCCGCGAGGAGGCGGTCGCCCATGCCTGAGTTCTCGCTGGTGCCCGGACGCCGGACCGTCATCGGGATGATCCACCTCCAGCCGCTGCCCGGCACCCCCTTCCACGAGGAGGGCGCCTTCCGGGAGATCCTGGACCGGGCGGTGGCATCGGCCCTGGCCCTGCAGCGCGGTGGCGCCGACGGCTGCTTGGTGCAGACGGTCGACCGGGTCTACAGCGCCGACGACGTGTGCGACCCGGCCCGCGCCGTCGCGATCGGCCTGATCACCGACGCCGTCGCCCGGGCCACCGCCGAGCGGGACGGTTTCCACGTCGGCGTGCAGATCATGCGCAACGCGCTCAGCGCCTCCCTCGCCGTGGCCAAGGTAGCCGGCGGCTCCTTCATCCGCGCCGGCGCCCTCGTCGGCCAGACGCTCACCCCGCACGGCATGGTCACTGCCGCCCCCCTGGCCGTTGCCGAGTACCGGCGGCGCATCAACGCCCAGGGCGTCGGGATCGTCGCCGACGTCGACTCCATGCACTTCCGCTGGTACGGCGGCGGCAAGACGACCGGGGAGGTGGCACGCGCCGCCCGCACCATGGGCGCCGACGCGGTCGCCGTCGGCGACCCGGACGAGGCGCGCACCCACGAGATGGTCGCCTCCGTGCGCCGTTCGGCGCCCGGACTGCCGGTGATCCTGGCCGGTCACACCGACCACGACAACGCCGAGCGACTGCTGGCTGACGCCGACGGCGCCTTCGTCGGCACCTGCCTGGAGGACGGCGGCTGGGGCGGCCGGATCGACGAGGACCGGGTCCGCGCCTATGTCGACGTCGTCCGGTCCCTGGAGAAGCGATGAGCACCGCCGACCGGACCCCGCTGCCGATCGAGCCGTCCGTCCTGATCCGGCAGACCGAGCGGCTCGCCGCCGACCTGCCCGGGCTCGTCGAGACGGTGTACGCGCGGGCCGCCGACGCCCTGGCCGCGGCGGGAGGCGGACCGTGGTCCCGTGTCTGCCTCGTCGGGGACGGCGACTCGTACCACGCGGGCTGCGCCGCGGAGACGGCCTTCGAGACGCTGGCCGGCCTGCCGTGCGAACCGCAACCCGCCCAGCGGTTCCTGGGCTATCACCTGGACGTCGTCCCCGAAGGGCCGAGGGACACCCTCGTGGTTGCGGTGTCCTCGTCCGGCCGCACCGAGCGGGTGCTGCAGGCCGTGGAGCGAGCCCGGGCCCGGGGCATCACGACCGTCGCCGTCACCGGGCGGCCCGCAAGCCCCCTGGCGCGGGCCGCCGACGCCCACATCGACGTGAGCCTCACCGACCTCGAGCGCTCGCCCGGCATCCGCACCTACCAGGCCAGCCTGCTCGGCCTGCTGCTGTTGGCGGTGCGCCTGGGCACCGAACGGCACGGAGAGGACCGCTCGCGCGGCCTGCGCGCCGAACTGACCGCGCTTGCCGAGCCGCTGGCCGCGACCGCGCAGGCCCTGAAGGAACCCTGCGTGGAGCTGGGCCGCGCTCTGTCCGACGCGCCCGTGATCGCGGTGGCCGGCACCGGGCCGGGCGAGGGCACGGCGCAGTACGCCGCGGCGAAGCTCGTGGAGGGCGCCGGGGTCATGGCCTGCGGCCGCGACCTGGAGGAGTGGTGGCACGTGGAACGGTTCGCCGCTCCGCTCGACATGCCCCTGGTGGTGCTCGCGCCGCCGGGCCGGGCCCAGGAACGGGCCGCGGACCTCGCGATCCGGGCTGCGGCGCTGGGACGGCGGGTGGCTGTCGTGGCACCGGCCGGGGACGCCCTCCGGTTCGGTCCGGACGTGACCGTGCTGCCCGTGCGGGGCGAGACCCGAGAGCCGTTCTCCCCCCTGCTCTACCACGTCTTCGCAGGACATCTGGCCTTCGGGCTCGCCCAGAACCTGGGTCGACGTCCTTTCCAAGGGCACCGGCCGACGGGCCCGGCGCTCGTCTGACGCGGTCGGCGGCCGGTGCCTCACTCCTGTCCACCCCAGCAGAGAGACACGATGATGGACATCCTCTTCGACCCGAACAAGCACATTCGCAACATCTACAACTCCCCCGAGGTCAAGCTCGTCAACTCGCGCAACGAGATCATCCCGGGCATTCTCGGCACCGTCGGCGCCGGCGAGCTCATCGAGAACGGCGTGACGGTCGGAGCGGACCGGATCATCATGGAGTCGGGCTCCCGCTTCGACCTGCACACGCACCCGGGCGCGCACATCCTGTTCGTCCTCAGCTCCCGCGGATACATCCACATCAACGGCGTCGACTACGAGATGGGCGCCGGCGACACGGTGTTCGTACCGGCCAACTACGCCCACGGCGTCAAGACCAACCTGCAGGTGCCCGAACCGCTGGAGATCCTCGCCTTCGGCGTGCCGCACATGCCGCTGGAGTCCGCGGAACGCATGACGCTGGTGGAGGAGTGATGGGTGCGACGCCCGCGGGTCCCGGCCAAGACCGGCTGCTGCGGTCGGTCATGGACGTCATCCGCGACCAACTGCCCGACGAGGCCAAGGGATGTGACGCGGATGACCCGGACCTGCCGCTGCGCAGTCTGGGCTTCGACTCGCTGCGCACCGTCGGCCTGCTCGTCCGGCTGGAGCAGGAGCTCGCCGTCGACTTCCCACCAGACCTGATCACCGCTGACACCTTCCGCACCGCCCGTACCATCGCCGACGCGGCGCGCACCTTGAAGAGTTCCCATGACTGACCGGCTCACCGCGGACACCGACGCCGTACACCGCTATCAGGGCGCCACCTACCCGACCGGGCCGCAGGCCCCCGCCTCGGTGCTCGGCCACCTGGCCCGGCACGCCGCGGTACTGGGTGACGCGCCCTACCTCACCGCGGTCGCCGAGGACGGCGCCACCCGCACCCTCACCTACCGGGAACTGGACGAGTCCAGCCGCCGCGTCGCCCACTGGATGCGCACCGAGCTCGCCCTCGCCCCGGGGACCCCGGTGGGACTGCTCCCCGTCAACGACGTCGACTCCGTGCTCGCCCTCTACGGCGCGCTGCGCGCGGGCTGTCCCGCGCTGATGCTCAACCCCGCCGACCCGCTCACCCGGCTGACCGAGCAGACCGCCGGTCTGGGCGTGGACGTGGTCGTGCACGGTGGCGGCGTGCCCGAGGACCGCGTGCCCGGCAGCGTGCGCCTGCCCGACCCGCGCCGCCTGCCCGACCCCGGCGACGGCGAGGTGCCGGAGCCGCTCCGGCCGGATGACGACGCGCTGTACTTCGGCACCTCCGGCTCCACGGCCGCCTCCAAGCTGGTCGCCCAGACCCATGGCAACGGCGCCGCCAACGCCGCGGCGGTCGTCCGCCACCACGGGCTCGGCCCGGGCGACACCTTCCTCGGCTGCCTGCCCATCCACCACGTCAACGGGGTTCACTTCACCCTGTTCGCCACCCTCGCGGCCGGCGCGCACGCCGTCCTCGCGGCACGCTTCGACCCCTTCGGCTACCCGAAGCTGCTGACCACGTACCGGCCGCGCGTCGCCAGCGTCGTCCCGAGCGTGCTGGACGCCCTGCTCGGTGTGTGGAAGCGCCCGCACCTGCCCGAGCAGTTCCGGTATTTCGTGTCGGCGGCCGCACCGCTGTCGACCGAGACCGCCCGCGCCGTTCACGAGCGGTTCGGCGTCCGCGTCCTGCAGGGCTACGGGCTGACGGAGACGACAAACTTCTCCACGACGATGCCCCGCGACCTTGACGACGCCACCTATCGGCGGTTGATGCTGGACACCCATATCCCCTCGATCGGGGTCGCCGTCGACGGCAACGAGGTGGCGGTGCTGCTCTCCGACGGCAGCCCCGCCCGTCCCGGACAGACCGGCGAGATCTGCATGCGCGGGCACAACGTGATGTCCCGGTACGCCGGTAACGCCGAGGCCACCGCGGAGGCCTTCCGGGGCGGCTGGTTCCACTCCCAGGATCTCGGGCACCTGGTGCGCGACGAGCAGACCGGCCGCGACTTCTTCGTGGTCACCGGGCGCGTCAAGAACATCGCCAAGGTGCGCGGCGAGACGGTCTCGCTGGAGGAGATGGAACGCGTGCTGCGCGCCCTGCCCGGTGTCCGGGACGCGGCCTGCGCCGCCGTGCCCGACCCGCTGCTCGGCGAGACCGTGGCAGTCGCCGTGTCGGCGCCCGACGTCGTGACCGACGCCGCGCTGCGGGCGCACATGCGGGCCCACTTCGCCGAAGCGGTCCAGCCGAGCCGGATCCTGCGCGTCGCACAGGTGCCGCGCACGAGCACCGGGAAGATCCTCCGCCCCGTGCTCAAGGAGTTGTTCCGCCCCTCCGCCTGACACCCGACCGCAAGGAGCCGAGCTGTGACGAATCGAGACATGCCGATGCTGACAGCCACCGATCCCCGGACCGGCCTGGTCCGTCTCGAGTATCCGGCGGCACGCGAGCAGGAGGTCGCCGACACGGTCGCCGCGACCCGCGCCGCGCAGCGGATCTGGGCCGCCCTGACGCCCGCCGAGCGTTCCCGCAGGCTGCTGCGCCTCGCGGACCGTGTCGAGGAACGCAGGCAGGGGTACGCCGACGCGCTGCGCGCCGGGACCGGCAAGCCGCAGGACGAGGCCCTCGCCGAGGTCGACGGAAGCGCCGACGTCCTGCGGTTCTACGCCGGCGCCGCCCGCACCGACTCCTCACCCGCTGCGGGCCGCCGGATGAACGGCAGGGAGAGCTGGGTGCGCTGGGAGCCGCTCGGTGTCATCGCCGCGATCGTCCCTTGGAACTACCCGATGATGATGGCCGCATGGCGGCTCGGCCCGGCCCTCGCGGCCGGCAACGCGGTCGTCCTCAAGCCGGCCGAGACCACCCCCGACACCGCACTGCTGCTGCGCGCCGACGCCGGCGAACTCCTCGGTGAGCACGTGCTGAGTGTGCTGCCCGGCGACCGCGAGACCGGCCAGCTCCTCGTGGGCAGCCAGGTCGACGCCATCGCCTTCACCGGCAGCACCACGGGCGGCCTGGACGTGGCCTATCGCGCCGACTTGCGCCCGGTCAGCCTCGAACTCGGCGGCAACTGCCCGGCCCTGGTCCTGCCCGACGCCCCGCAGCACACGTACGCGTCGCTGGCCGCCGCTTCGGTGTTCAACGCCGGCCAGAGCTGTGCCGCGCCCGCCCGCGTGATCACCCTGCCGGAGAATTACGCCGCGACGGTCGCGGGACTGGCCGCGGCGATGGGCGTGCTCACCGCCGGCATCGACTTCGGCCCGCTCAACAACCCGGACCAGGTGGCCCGGTACGACCGGATCCTCGCGGCGACCGGGGCCGCCGTCCGCCACACCGGTCAGGTCAAGCCGGGCCCGGGAGAGGACGGCGGCTACTGGCGTCCTTCGGTGGTGCTCGCCGATCTGCCCGACGACGACGAGGCCGTGGTGACGGAGGTCTTCGGGCCCGTGCTGACCGTGCAGCAGGCGCGGAACGTGGAACACGCCGTCGAACTGGCCAACAGCATGCCGCACGCCCTGGCCGGCAGCGTCTGGAGCGCGGACGTCGGCCGGGCTCTGCGGCTGGCCGGTGAGCTGGACGCCGGCGAAGCGTGGGTGAACTGCCATCTGGATCAGACGCCCGAGCTGCCGCACGGCGGCCGCAAAGGCTCGGGACACGGCACCGATCTGAGCACTCTGGCGCTGGCCGAGTACCAACGGCCCAAATGCGTCACCGTCCGTCTCGACTGACCTGCAGGGGCCGCCGGAACACCGGCGGCCCCTGGTGCATGCGGCGTCCTGGACGTTCATGCAGCGCTCTGTGCCAGACCGGCGACCAGCCGGGCCGCGCGCGGCGCTCCGCCGGCCCGTAGTACGGCCTCTCGCAGCTCCCGGCAGGCGGCGCGGTGCCGGTCGTCTCGCAGGGCCTGGTCCACGGCGCGGGCCAGCCGCTCGGCCGTGACGGTGGCGTAGGGGTCGTCCACGTCCCAGGGTGCGACGGCCGCGCCCCGCTCCACTGCTGTGCGGGCGTTGGCGAGCTGGTCGCCCACGCCGGGCAGGGAGACCATCGGCACGCCGGCGAGGATGGCCTCGGTCGTGGAGTTCATGCCGTGGTGGGTGACGAAGACGTCCGCGTACCGGTCGAGGATCTCCCGCTGCGGCAGGAAGTCGCGCACCAGGAAGTTCCCGGGCCACCGCGGCTCCTCCTCGGCGGACAGCCGGGTGCCGACCGCCGCCACCACCGTCAGGTCCGCGCGCCCGCCGAGCGCGGTGGTCAGATGGCCGAGCATGGCGCGCAGGAAGTCGCGCCCGGTCGGGGCACCGCCCACGGGTGTGCCGAACCGGAAGTCGGTGAGCACGGTGCCCAGCGAGAACAGGACGACCGCCCGGCCGTCCCGCTTGGCCCGCTGAAGCAGCTCGAAGGGGAAGTCCGCTCGGTGACGCTCGGGTCTCCCGGACTGCTCCGGGGCGCCGGGGGACGGCACGTACCGCGCGTGGCCCTGGGCGGCGCCGACATGGACGCAGGTGTCCAGGAACGGCTTGAGGGCGTCCAGCAGCCGCGGGGTGGTCTCGTCCGGTTCGCGGGACAGTTCCTCGGCCGCGGTGACGACCGACAGATCGGCGGAGGGGAACAGCGTCGGCAGGAATCCCTCGCCGAGCAGGTCCGTGCCGTACATCCGCCGGTAGGCGTCGCTCGCCTCGTCCAGCGCCGGATGGGGGCGGCCGTGCTGGAGAGCGAAGTCCTCGCCCAGCGCGCCGTATCCGGGGAAGGTGACCAGGGAGGCCGACGGCACGCGTAGCGTCCGCGCCGCGATGATGCCGTGCACGGAGAAGACGTCGTAGAGCACAGCGTCGGGGCGGAACGCGGCGACCGCGTCGACAAAGGACCGGCTCGTGGCCAGCGGGTGCACGAAGCTCTTGTACGCCAGGTCGCTCAGGCCCGGCGGTGTCGGGCCGAGGGGCTGCGCCGCGAGGGAGACGTGGCGCGCGCCGACCGCGGTGAACGCCTTGGCCAGGGCCGGCGGGCCGAAGCTGCGGACCTCCTCGACACCGGGCAGGGCGGCGAGCTCGGCGACCACGGCCAGCAGAGGGTTCATGTGCCCGATCGCGTCGATCGGTACGACGGCGATCCTCATCCGCAGCCCTGGCCCAGGACGGGGAGCAGCAGCGGCCGACGCGTCTGGACGGCCGGCTTGATGCGCGGGGTGCGGTAGTCGCGGCCGTTGCAGAACGAACAGGCGGTCAGGTGCGTGGAGCGGCCGTACAGGCGGCGGATCGCCTCGCGCAGTGCGGTGCCGGAGAGGGCCCCGGTCAGGTCGACGACGTCGTCAGAGGTCTCGGGGATGGCGCCCAGGTTGGTGCCGTTGGCCGAGAACGGGCAGCGGTAGAGCTTGCCGTTGAGCAGGGTCAGGATGTCGTTGACACAGCAGTTGCGGAACATGTCGTCGAGGACGTCCGCGCTGCGCTCGACGAAGTTGATCCGCCCCGAGTCGGTCCACACCGGGATCTTCGTCAGATGGGTGATGCCCTCGTCGGTGAGCACCTGGAGGAGCTCGTCCAGTTTCTTGCTGTGCTCCCCGTAGTCGGTGATGTCGACGACCACCTTGTCGTTGCGCAGGCACTGCAGGTTCGCCCCGCGCGGCACGATGGTGGCGTTCGTGTAGACGACGACCTTGTCGACGCCGTCGTAGGAGGTGAGCTTGTCGATGACGCGGTGGACCCGCGGGTTCACGAACGGCTCGCCGCCGAGCACCCGGAACTCGTAGATCCCGTCGATGCTCTCCATGATCCGGTCGACGGCGCTCTCCAGCAGGTCGAGGTCGCTGTGCCGCGGCTTGGTGTAGTACTGCATGAGGTTCGAGCAGTCCTGGCACTTCATGGAGCAGGCCTCGGTCACCACGACGTCGAGGTACTTGAGCACCAGTGAGTTCTCGGCTTGTTCCCGCGCCTTGAGCGTCTCGCGCTTGTGGAGGGCGGCCTTGCGCTCCATGAGGACGACGTCCATGCCCGTGTCGGCGTCGGAGAAGTCGAAGCCGTTCAGGAGGTCCACGCAATCGTGCAGGTGGGTGAAGCCCAGCTCCTTCATCCGCGCCGACATCGTCGTCAGGTAGTTCCCGCACAGGAACACGTGCGTGGTGCCGGGCAGGTCGGCCAGCTGCTCGGGCGAGCGGATCTCCAGCCCCCGCAGGACGGTGCCCTGCTTGGAGCTGCGGCCGTCGGCGAAGCAGGTCACCTGCACCCCGAGCCGGGTCAGCACGTGGTGCGCCATGACGCCGATGTCTCCGGCGCCGAACAGGACGACAGGACAGTCACCGGCGCGCAGGCGCTCCACCACGGGGGGCGGTGTGTAAGGGGACATCCGGCATCTCTCCTCGTCAAAGGGTCTTCTGCAGATGGACGAAGCGCCGGCCGGTGTCGTCGGTGTGGACGGGACCGCACTGCTCGAAGCCGAGTTGGGCCAGCAGCCGGCGGGTGGCGCGCAGATCGGGGTTGGCCTCGGCGCGCAGCACGTCCGCGCCCCATGCGGTGGCCAACCGGATGGCTTCCCGGACGCAGCCGACACCGGCGAGGGAACCCTCGGCCAACGCGTCGGGCGCGACCGCCAGCCTGCTCAGCTGGGCGGGTCGTGACGCCGGGGGGTAGTCGGGTGGGGTGTCACCGCGGGGCCGGCGGATGAGCGTGAACATCGCGACAGCCTGGCCGTCCCGCCTCAGCAGACGGACGCATCCGTTCTCCACCAGGCTCTGGGTGGTGGCGAACCGGCGCACCGGTGCGGGCGTTCCGCTCTGCTCGGCCTGGTGTGCGTCGCTGGCCTCCAGCAGCGCGTGCACCTCCGCCGGGTCGGTGGCGGTCTGCCAGGCGCTCATGTGCCGGCCTCCGCCGAGCCGGTGGGGGCGTGATGGGTGCTCATGCGCGGACCTCCGCCGAGGTGGTGGCGTGCCGGGTGCTCATCCGACGACGGTGGTGGAGTCGCCGTCGACCACGATGGCCTGCCCGTCGCGGAGCGCGACGAACGGCATGTGGTGCTCGATGTAGTACTCGACGAGCTTGTCGATCTCGGCGGACTCGGGGTGGTCGGAGCGGAAGTGGGGAGCGATGGAGTAGGGCAGGATGCCCAGGCAGTCCCAGTCCAGCGTGGTGTCCTCGTACCCCTCGGGGACCAGCTCGGGATTGTCGACCTCGCCCTCGACGCCCCGCAGGGTCGGTCCGAGCAGGCAGGGACCGGCGCTGTAACCGGCGTAGACGATGGCGTCCCGCGCCAGCAGCCGCTTGATGATCTCGTCGGCCCCGCTGCGCTGGAAGGCCCGTCGCAGCACGAACACGCTGCCGCCGCGGACGTAGACGGCGTCGACGCCGGAGAGCACCTCCTCCAGCGCTTCCGGGCGGCCGAAGTACTCCCGCAGATCCACCTCGAAGGGGTCGAGGCCCACGCTGCGCAGCTCGTCCATCTCCCGCTTGAGGGAGGCGGCACGTCCCTCCGCGTCCTTGTAGTCGTCGGCGTTGATGATCAGCGCGGTGCGGCGACCGCCGTCGCCGAGCAGCCGCAGCAGCTCCTCCGGGCGGTTGCCGATGCGGAAGGAGGACAGATACAGCCTCATGCGGGCTCAGCTCCAATCGTCTGGAACGCGTGGGTGGTGCGATGCCGGTAGGTCTGGCCGGGATCCAGACGCACCGACGGGTAGTCGGGCCGGTTGGGCGCGTCGGGCCAGGCCCCGGTCTCCAGGCACAGTCCGGCCCGGGGCCGACGGTAGTGGTCGCCGGAGTACACGCCCATGCCCGGTTGGTCGGTGGTCACCCGCATCGTCCGTCCCGAGGGCCGGTGTTCGACCTGTGCCGCCCAGGCGGAGTCATCGAGGACGAAGAAGTTGTCGAGCCGGGCGGCGCCGAGCTCCCGGGGTGTGGTGTGGTCGAGGTCGGTTCCGGTGATGTCCCGGGGCGGTCCGGGCAGTGGCATCAGCCGGTCGTCGAACGCCACGATCCGCGTGGAGTTCAGGGCCAGACGGTGGTCGTCGATCGTGCCGCCGCCACCGAGGTTCCAGAAGGCGTGATTGGTCAGCCCGACGACGGTCGGGGCCGTTGTGCGCGCCTGAAAGGCGATCGTCAGCCGACCGCGCGTGTCCACCTCGTAGCTCGCCTCGGCGGTCAGCTCGCCCGGATAGCCCTGGTCGCCGTCGGGGCTCACCAGGCGCATCCGCAGCACCAGGCGGTCCTCGCGGGACTCGGCGTCCGCCTCCCAGACGTACTTGTCGAACCCCAGGGAGCCGCCGTGCAGATGGTGGCTGCCGTCGTTGCCGTCCAGCCGGTGTTCCACCCCGTCCAGTTCGAAACGGGCATCCGTGACACAGCGGCAGTAACGGCCGACGGTGGCGCCCACATATGCATTGAGGTCGGGATCCTCGTAGGAGGCGAGGTCGGGAAGGCGGACCACGACATTCCCCGGGCGGCCATAACGGTCGGGAACGTTGACTTCGACCAGGGAGGCTCCATATGTCCATGCAGTGACCGACAGGCCGTTTCCGGAGTCGAGAGTGAACGCGTGCACTTCGGTCGGCTTCTGTCCCAAATGACCCTTGGTGGTGCCAACCGAATCGCGCGATATCCGCAAAAGTCCCCCCGGTCCGCGTAATTGGTCTGAGTTGATTGGACCACTGGTCCGCGCGATAGGCAAGACCCTTCTCGTATACGCCCCCTATCGCCTACGATGTCATCCGACACCGCGTCGGCGGTGCCGCAAGGGGGAGTTGTGCTCAGATTCGGGGTCCATTCCGGACAGCAGTATCAAGACTTCGACGCTTGCCTGACGTTGTGGCAGCGCGCGGAGGAGTGGGGCTACGACTGGGCTTCGATCTTCGACCACTATCGCCCCCCGCTGGGGGGCCCGGCCGGCCCCTGCTTCGACGGGCCGACGCTGCTGTCGGCGCTGGCCGTCCGCACCAGCAGGATCCGCTGCGCGATGCTGGTCTCGGCGGTGACCTGGCGGCACCCGGCGGTGGCCGCGTCGATCGCCGCGACCGTCGACCACGTGTCCGGCGGGCGGCTGGAATTCGGCGTCGGCGCGGGAGGTCCCGACCTCGGTTACGACCAGTACGGCATCCCCTTTCCCGACACCCGGACCCGGTTGGACATGCTGGACGAGGCCTGCGAGGTCATGCGCGGCCTGTGGACGCGGGAGTCGGTGGACTTCACGGGACGGCATTTCCGGCTCAGCGGCGCCCGCCTGGAACCCAAGCCGGTCCAGGCGCGGTTGCCCCTGGTGATCGGCGGCGGTGGGGAGAAGCGCACCCTGCGCGTCGTCGCCCGGCACGCCGACGTCTGGAACACGCTGATCACCGACCTGCCCGTGTACCGGCGGAAGCTGGACGTCCTCGCCGGACACTGCGCCGAGATCGGCCGTGACATGGATGAGATCCGGCCGTCGATCACCTTCCGGGCCGTCCTGGCGGCGGACGAGCGGCGGGTCGGCCTGCGGCGTGACGAGCGGCTGGCCATGCTGCCGACCGGCTCCTCCGACCTGAAGGAGTACCTCACCTTCGGTACCCCTGAGCAGCTGGTGGCCGACCTGCTGCCCTATGTGCGTCTCGGCGTCAAGGACTTCCTGCTTGGGCTTCGTCCTCCGGTGGACTGGGAGACGATGCGGCTGTTCGCCGAACGCGTCGTTCCCGCCCTGCACGAGGCCGAGGCGTCGACGGTGCACGGCTGACCCGGCCCGCAGCCCTCGATCCCGCCACGCCCGCCACGCCGTGCCGCTGCCTGCCCGCGCGGTGCCCCGTGTGATCTACCAGGAGGTGCCGGTCGCATGAACACCATGGAGACGGAACTCTTCCCGGCCGACCGGGTTCCGGCGCAGGTGCCGGACGTCGAGTGGAACGCGGCGTCGGTCTCGCTCCTCCCGGAGCGGCTGGGCCGCCCCTACCTCTCCGCCGTGTGGAACTCGGCCGTCGTCGTAGCACGCGCCGGTGGCGTGCCCGTCGGTCTGCTGCCCCTGCAGCACCTCAAGCAGGAGGCGCAGGCTGCCGGCGGGGCCGGCCCGCTCGCCGTTGCGCGGGATCTCTTCCCGGCGCCGCAGGGCTCGTCGCATCTGTTCGTCGGCGGTTGCACGGATCTGGTCGCGGGGGCGGTCGTGTCGGCGGCGCTCTCCCCCGAGGAGGCGCGGACCGTGCGCCGCGCGCTCGTGGACCGGGCCTGGCAGGAGGCCGCCGACAGGGGGATGGTGCCCGTGGCCCTGTACATCCGGGACGAGGAGGCGGCCGACTTCGCAGGCCCCGGTCGGCAAGCGCGGCGTCTGGCGAGCCTGTCGGTGCTGCGGCTCCCGCCGGGCGGCAGCGACACGGAGTTCCTGGCGAGGCTGAGCCGGAGTGCGCGCCGTACCGTCCTCAAGGACCGGCGGGAGGTGGCCGAGGCCGGGCTGCGGTCACAGGTGCGTCCCGCCGCCGAGCTCACGGCGGAGGCCGCCGGGCTCGTCGCCGCAGTCAGGCGGCGCCACGGTGAGGTGGACCATCCGCGGCTGGTGCGGCTCAGGCTCGCGCAATGGGCGGCCGACCCCGGTGGTGAGCGTGTCGCCTTCGCGGTGTCGGGCCCTGCCGAGTATCTGGCGATCACTTTCGGCTGTGTGGCCGGAAATCGTCTTGAGGTCTATGAGACCGGGCTCTCCGACGATTCCGACAGCCGACACGTGGCCTATGTGCAGAGCCTTGTCCATGCGCCCATCGCATTCGCTTTGGAGCGCGGAATCACCGAAATCGACCTGGGGCTCGATGCGGAAACACCGAAAACACGCAGAGGCGCCACCCTTTCGCCAGTATGGGCCGTTGGTCCCGAACTCTGAGGAGGACATCGTGGAAAACACTCCGGCAGTCGACGAGCTCGTCCTGGCGGCCTGGTGCGACATTCTCGACGTGCGCTCCCCGTCTCCCGACGACGACTTCTTCGACCTCGGCGGGAACTCCCTGCTGGCCGTCACCCTCGTCGAACGCATCGAGGACGCACTGGGCGCCGAGATACCTCTGGAGGAGTTCTTCCTGGACGGCCGGCTCGCCTCGCTCCTCGACAGCGCCCGCACCGCGGCGAAGTGAGTCCGGCCGTGCCCGAGCCCGACCTCCCCCGACTCGGTGTGTGCCATGCGCCGGGCGGTGCCGCGAACCTCCGCGAGATCTACACGGCCGCCCAGGGGCTGTGCACCGTCGTGATGCTGATGCGGCCCCAGGTGGCCGAGGCACACCCCGAACTGCTGCGTCTGGCCGAGCGGTTCTTCGAATGTCACGTCCTGCCTGGCGACGAGTTCGGCCACAAGTCCGGCGGCGGGTTCGCGGGATTCCTCGACGCGCTCGGGCTGAGCGGCGTAACCACCTTCCACGACGACGAGCTGGAGGCGGCCGACGCGCTGCTGGAGGCGGTGCGCCGCCGGCCCCGCCCCGACGGCAACCCCTGGGACAAGCTGGTGCAGCGGCGGCTGCTGCACGAGGCCGGCCTCTCCCGCGTCGTCGCGGAGCCCGTCGACGGCCCCCAGGACCTGCTGCACGCGTTCTCCGCCCTGGGCAAGGGGCCGTGCGTGCTCAAGCCGCGCCGGGCGGCGGGCGGCCAGGGCATTGCCTTCCTCGACGACGAGGCGGACGTGGAGCGTCAGCTCGCCGTGCGCACCGACTGGTCCGGGCTGCTGTTGGAGACGCGGATCGAACACGCCCCCCACCCGTCGCGGATCTCCTGGCTCGGCAGCCTGCTGTCCGTGGAGACCGTCTCCTGCGGCGATCGGCGCACCCACCTCGGCGTGCTGGACAAACTGCCCGTCGCGGTACGCCGGCACGGCGGCCCGGACGGCGCGGACCTGGTCAGCGTGCAGGGCGACATCCTCCCGTCGAGCCTGCCCCCGGAACTCCTGGAGGAGGCGACGCAGCTCACCGGCCGGGCCCTGGACCGCCTCGCCGTGCGCGACCGCGTGACGCACACGGAGCTGCTGATCACCCCTGACGGCTTGGAGGTCATGGAGGTCAACGGGCGGCTGGCCGGCTACACCGCCCGCCTGTTCCGGCTGGCCCAGGGACCCGACCTGGTGCGCATCGCGCTCGCCGCCGTGCTCGGCCGCGCGGACGAGATCCGGTACGCGCCCCCGGCGGCCGCCGCCGCTGGGCTCTTCCCCGCCTTCCCGCACCGTGAGGGCGTGGTGCACTCCTCCCTCAGGGCCCGCGATCTGCGTGACCTGCCCGGCGTCAGCGCCGTCGACGAACTGGCCCGCCCCGGCGACCCGAAGGACCTCACCGGCCACCGGATGGCCAACCTGACCGTGCGGGCCGAGCACCGCGCCGCACTGGACAGCGCGGTGGCCACCGTGCTCGACGCCCTGGCCAAGGGCTTCGCCGAGCCGGCGGACGCCTGCGGGGGACACGCCGACCGGGCACGGGAGGCTTCCTGATGGCGTGGTCGAGCAGCCTCGGGGAGGAACGGTACGGCTCTGCGGCGGCGTGGGCCACCGGCGCCGTCGCCCGGGACTTGGCCGGCCGCGTCATGAGCGCCGCGTCCCACACCCCTGTGCCCCGCGGCGGGCGCATAGCTGAGGCACGTCCAGCAGGAAGGCAGAACGCATGAAGCTCCTTCAGGCCCGGGAGCCCCTGCGGTACCGGCAGTTCCAGTACCAGTTCGGTGGCTTCGCCGTCTCCGTCATCGGCAACACACTGAGCCAGGTCGCCTTGACGATCGGCCTGCTCCAGGCGACCGGCTCCGCCACCACGGCCGGCATCGCGCTCACGGCGTCCACGCTCACCCTGGTCGTCTGCATCCTCTTCGGCGGGGTCTGGGCCGACCGGCTGCCCCGGAACCTGGTGATGGCCGCGATGGACCTGGTCCGGGGCGTGGTCCAACTCGCTGTCGGCGCCATGCTGCTGAGTGGTCACGTCAGCCTGGTGCCGCTGGTGGCGCTGCAGATCGTCTTCGGCGCCGCGCAGGCCTTCCACCTGCCGGCCTCGTCGGGCCTGACGCGGTTCACCGTGCCCAAGGAGCAGATCCAGCGGGCCAACGCGCTGCTGTCGTTCACGCGCAGCACCGCGGGTGTCGTCGGCCCGCTGCTGGCCGGTGCCCTGATCGCTACCGTCGGCGCTGGCTGGGCTCTCGTCGGCGACGGTGTGTCCTTCCTGGGCAGCGCGCTGTGCGCTGCGCTGATCAAGCTGCCGCGCAGGGAGCCGCGCACCGACAGCAGCATGTTCCGGGAGCTGGCGGAAGGTTTCCGCCTGGTCCGCACCAGCCCCTGGATATGGACCAGCATCGCCGGGTTCATGTGCACGCATGTCGCCGTCGCCGTGTTCATGGTCATCGGGCCGGTCATGGCGTCCGAGGGCGGCGGCGCGCTGAAGTGGTCTCTCCTCATCGCCGCCCTCGGCGTGGGCGACATCCTCGGCGATCTGCTGCTGCTCCGCTTCCAACCCCGGCGCCCCCTGTTGGTGGCGCGGTGCGCGGAGCTGCTGCTCGCGCCGGCCCTGGTGCTGGTGGCGCTCGGCGCGCACCCGGTTGTGCAGGTCGTTGCCGTCGCGTTTGCCGGGGCCGGCATGACGGCCGCGGACTCGTTGTGGCTGACGACGATGCAGCACCAGGTGCCCGACGAGTCGCTGTCGAAGGTCTCCTCGTACGACTGGCTGAGCTCGGTCGCCCTGCGTCCCCTCGGATACGCGCTGGGTGCGGCAGCCGGGACCGGCGACGTGGCGGGCGTGCTGTGCGCGCTGGCCGTGCTGGTGCTGCTCTCGCGCCTGGTCAGCCTCGCGTACCCGAGCGTGCGGCACCTGCGCACGCCCGCGGACGCCCTGGTGCACGGATGACAAGGAGCGGGGACAGATGCACGACGTCGTAAGCGCGATCGCCGAGCAGGTGGGGCGCCGGCCCGCCGCGCCCGCCCTGCGGATCGGCGACCAGGGGTTCACCTACGCCGAGTTGTGGGCGCGGGCCGGTGAGGTCGCCGGATGGCTCGGGCCCGGTCCGGGGCGGGTGGGGCTGCGCTTCGCCAAGGACTTCCCGACCTACGCGGCCTACCTCGGGATCCTGCGGGCCGGCGGGGCCGTGCTGCCGATCAGCACCCGCTGGCCGCAGTCCCGTGTGACGGACATCCTGCGCGAGGCGGCGCCGGCCCTGGTGCTGGTGGACGGCCCCTCGTCCGGCTCCTCCTCCCGTCCCTCCGCCGGCCTTGGCACGGCCGGTGGGACACGGCACCAGCCGCTGACGGACCTCATCGGAGCCGGAGCCCGAGGGGGAGTCGGCGCCCGCGTGCCCGACAGTCCGGCGGCCGCGGACGAGGCGTATCTGCTCTACACCTCCGGCTCCACGGGCAAGCCCAAGGGCGTCCCGGTCACGCACGGGGCCCTGGCCCGGTATTTGACGCACGTCGTCGAGCTGTACGAGCTCGGCCCCGGCTGCCGGATGGCGCAGGCCGCGGACCTGACCTTCGACGCCTCGGTGTTCGAGATGCTGTCGGCGTGGGCGTCGGGCGCGACGGCGGTGGTGGCCGCCCGGCGGGCCTGGCTGAGCCCCGTGCGCTTCCTGCGGGAGTACGGGATCACGCATCTGGACACCGTGCCGTCTGTGATCACCCTCGCCCGCCGTACCCGCTCCCTGACTCCGGGCTCCCTGCCCGAACTGCGCTGGAGCATGTTCGGCGGCGAGCAGTTGACCTACGACGCGGTGTCGGCCTGGCGCGAGGCCGCGCCCGGCAGCGTCATCGAGAACAACTACGGGCCGACGGAACTGACCGGCGTGTGTGCGAACCACCGCCTGCCGCGCGACCCCGCCGACTGGGTTCCCACCGCCAACGGCACGGTTCCGATCGGCCGGGTCTACCCGCACCTGGAGTCGGTCGTGCTGGGAGCCGACGGCACCGCGGCCGACGAGGGCGAGCTGTGCGTGCGCGGCGCCCAGCGCTTCTCCGGGTACGTCGATCCCGCCGACAACGCCGGGCGGTTCCTGCGCGGCGGCCCGCCCTGGACCTCGGTGACGGGGGCCCCCGAGCCCGGCGACTGGTATCGCACGGGCGACCGCGTGCGCCAGGAGCACGGCCTGCTCGTGCACCGGGGCCGGATCGACCGACAGGTCAAGCTGCGCGGCTACCGCGTGGAACTCGACGAGGTGGAGGCCGCGTTGCGCAGTCACCCGGCCGTACGGGAGGCGGCGGTCCTGGTCGCCGACGCACAGCTGGTCGCCGTCTACGTCGCCGACGGTCTCCCGAGCGCCGACCTGAGGAAGCATGCGGCGACCCTGCTGCCCGACTACATGGTCCCCGTCACCTGGCGGTCCATGGACAGCCTGCCGCTCAATCAGAACGGAAAGCTCGACCGCGCAGTCCTGGAGGGCCGATGACGGGCTGGGAAGAAGCGCCCTGCGCCCGCAGCCAGCAACGCTTCCTGCTGGAGGAAGGACTTGCCCCGGGACAGGACGACAACCACGTCGTCCTCGCCTACCTGCTGACCGGGCCGCTCGACCCGGCCGCGCTCGCAGCCGCCTTCGACGACGTCGTACGACGTCACGGCATCCTGCGCACCCTGTACTCCTGGGACGCCGACCCGGGCCCGGTGCAGCGAGAGCTGCCCTTCGACCCGGCCCGCACACCCCTGACCGTGGTGCCGGTGGCCGACACGACGCGTCCGGTATGCGAGATCGCCGCCGAGGTGTGCGCGGACTGGTGGGACCAGCCGTTCGACCTGGAGGGCCGGCCGCCGCTGCGCGCCCGGCTGGCCCGCCTGACCGGATCGTCCTGGCTGTTGTGCCTGAGCCTGCATCACATCGCGTTCGACGGACGGTCCGAACTCGTCCTGATGGCGGACCTCGGCGCCGCCTACCGCGCCCAGAGCGAGGGCCGCACTCCCGACCCGGCTGCCGTACACAGCTACCAGGACTACGCGCGGTGGGAGGCCCGTCGGATCGAGGAGTGGTCGGCGCGTGACATCCCGTTCTGGCGGGATCTGCTCGCCGAGGCGCCGCCCCGGATCCTGCCGGCCCCGAACGCCGCCCAGGCCGGCCGCCGGGAGCACGGGACGGTGCTCGACGCCCCGACGGTCTCCCGGGTGCAGGACGGGATCAGAGCCGCCCGCTCCATCCCGCTGTCGGCCCTGTTGCACGGCACGGCACGCGCGGTGGGACAGGTCTTCGCGGTGGACGACGTGGTGCTCGCCACAATCTCGTCCGGCCGCTTCGAGCGCAGGTACGACGCCGTCGTGGGGTGTTTCGTCAACCCGGTCGTGCTGCCGCTGCGCGAGGTCGGCAAGAGCGACTCCGCCGAGGGCGTCGCACGGGCCAACAGACTGGTGCTGCGGGCGCTGCGCCGCGCCCGCACTCCCTTCGACGAGATCGCCCGCGCCCTGGGCGGCCGCGTCGACGTCGCCGGCTTCTTCGACGTGATGGTGGCGCTCCAGGCGCCGGAGCCGGCCGGGTCCTTCGACGATGCCGAGATCACCTTCCGTCCCGTCCGCGTGCGCGCGCCGCGCGCCGGCTACGGGCTGATCGTCGAGGTGGAGCCCCGGCACGACGGCGCGTGGGCGCTGACCGCGCGCTGGCGGGAGGACCTGGTCGAAGAGGACGCGGGACGGGCGGTCGTCGCCGCCCTTGAGGAGCACCTCATGTCCCTGGGGACGTGACGGCCGCATGCCCGTCGCGGACCGCCGTTGTCGACGCTGATCGGTGGGTATACCCGTGCTCTCTTCCCTCCCTGGTTCGGCCGCGCGGACTTTCCTCGACCGTCTGGCCGTGCGGCGCACGGACGACGCGTGGCTCGCGCGTGCCTGGGACGACCCGGGCACGCGGATCGTCGTTGTGGCCGACGGCCGGGTCCTGGTACGCGACGCCGGAGACGGTGTGGAGCCGGCCTGGGCCGCGCCGTCGGCGGTGTCCGCCGGCGTGCGCGACCACACCTTCCTGACCTTCCTGGGGGCCGACGGCGCGGGGGTGCGCTACTTCGCGACGGGCCCCGACTGCGACACCGGGGCGGTGTTCGAGGGGGTGAGCTGCAGGCCTTCTGACGGAGCGTCCGGTCTGCGTCTTGCGCCCCTGCTGGATCTCATCGGCGAGCTGCCCGCCGACCGGGCCGAACTGGCCGCGTACGCCGTCGCGCTGGACAACTGGCACCGGGCGAACCGCCACTGCGGTCGCTGCGGCGCCGCCACCGCTGTGGTGAGCGCGGGGCACATGCGACGGTGTCCGTCGTGCCGGACGGACCACCGTCCCCGGACGGACCCTGCCGTGATCATGCTGGTCACCGACGAACGGGACCGTGTTCTGCTGGCCCGCCGGGCGCGCGCACCGTACGGCCGCATGTCCCCGCCGGCCGGTTTCGTGGAGCCCGGGGAGACACTCGAACAGGCGGTGGTCAGGGAGTTGATGGAGGAGGTCGGCGTCCCGGTCACCGATGTCACCTACCTCACCAGCCAGCCGTGGCCCTTCCCGGCCGGCCTCATGCTCGCCTTCGCCGCCCGGGCCGTCCGCACGGACGTCACCGTCGACGAGGACGAGATCGTCGCCGCCCGCTGGTTCACCCGTGAGGAACTGGGTGCCCACGTCGCCACCGACACGCTGATCCTGCCTCCGCCCGGTTCGGTCGCCGCCCACCTCGTGGAACGGTGGTACGGGTCGCCGCCGACCAGCTGACGTCCGGGCCAGGGAGGAGCAGCACTGGCCCGTCGGCATGGGGCGATCGTCCCCGCAGGCGTCGGGCGGGGGTCGGGGACTCGGTACGCTGCGGGCATGTCGACTCCTCTCGTCCGTGTGCGTTTCGCCCCTTCCCCGACCGGAATGTTCCATGTCGGCGGGGCTCGGTCCGCTCTCTACAACTGGGCCGTCGCCCGACAGTCCGGCGGCACCTTCGTCCTCCGGATCGAGGACACCGACGCGGCCCGCAACAAGCCGGAGTGGATCGACGGGATCATCGGCGCGCTCGCGTCGATCGGCATCAGCGAGGCCGACCCCGCCTTCGAGGGCCCGTACTTCCAGTCCCGGAACGCGGACCGGCACCGCGATGCCGCCCAGCGGCTCTACTCGGAGGGGAAGGCCTACTACTGCGACTGCACGCGCGAGCAGCTGGAGCGACGGACCGGTTCGCAGCACCTCGGGTACGACGGCTTCTGCCGTGAGCGCGGTCTGGAGTACGCGGAGGGACGCGCACTGCGCTTTCGTACGCCGGACGAGGGCGAGACCGTCGTCGTGGACCTGATCCGGGGCGAGCCGGCCTTCCCCAACTCCGCGATCGAGGACTTCGTGATCGCGCGGGGCGACGGCTCGCCGGTGTTCCTCCTCGCCAACGTCGTCGACGACCTCGACGAAGGCATCACCCAGGTGATCCGCGGCGAGGAGCACCTGTCCAACACCCCCAAGCAGCAGTTGCTGTGGGAGGCGCTCGGGGCGCGACCACCGGTATGGGCGCACCTGCCGGTGATCGTGAACGAGAAGCGGCAGAAACTCTCCAAGCGCCGGGACAAGGTCGCGCTCGAGGACTACCTCGCGGAGGGCTACCTGCCCGAGGCGATGGTGAACTACCTGATGCTGCTGGGCTGGGGACCGGGCGACAACGTCGAGATCCGCCCGTACGAAGAGCTGGAGCGGATGTTCCGCGTCGCGGACGTGAACACCTCCCCGGCCTTCTTCGACGTGAAGAAGCTCACCGCGTTCAACGGCGAGTACATCCGCGCGCTGCCGGCCGACCGGTTCGTCGAGGCGTGCCGGCGGTGGCTGCGGGAGCCGTACGCACCGTGGCGCCCGGAGGCGTACGACGACGGTGTCTTCGCCCGACTGGCACCGCTGGCGCAGACCCGCATCACGGTCCTCAGCGAGATCACCGCGTACGTGGACTGGGCGTTCCTCGAGGAAGCTCCCGAGGACGAGGCGTCGTGGGCCAAGGCGATGAAGCCGGGTGCCGAGGACATCCTCAAGGACGCCCGTGAGCGGTATGCCGACGCCGCCTGGGACACCGACACGCTCAAGGCCGTGCTGGAGGACGTGGCCGCCGCGCACGGGCTCAAGCTGGGCAAGGCGCAGGCGCCGGTACGGGTCGCCGTGATGGGGCGCACCGTCGGCCTGCCGCTGTTCGAGTCCTTGAAGGTGCTTGGACGCGACCGCACCCTGTCCCGACTCGACGCGGCGCTGGCGAAGCTGGCGGGCCGGCCACCGCGGGGCCAATGACGGGCCGCCGGGCCGGGGCGCGTCGGCGGGCCCGTCGATCGAGGACGGTGGCGGATCGGTGATGGCTCGCGTCAACCACCGCGTTCCCGAAGGGAGTCGCCCCTGCGCATCGGAGAACTCGCCCGTGCCACCGGCACCACCACCCGGGCGTTGCGGTACTACGAGGAGCACGGTCTGCTGCACCCCGCACGCCCGCCCAACGGGTACCGGAGCTGTCCGCCCGATGCCGTGGAGGTCGTCGAGAACATCCGCCTGCTCCTCGCCACCGGCCTGACGACCGAGGACCTGCTGCCGCTCGGCACCTGCCTGCGCGACGAGGCGATCGGCGGCCACCGCTGCGACGACCTGGCCGCCGAGGTGGAGGTCTTCGAGCAGCGTCTGGCCGTGATCCAGCGCCGCATCGACGAACTCACGGCCGTGCGCGAGCGGCTTCTCGCTCGGCTGAACGACCCGCGCGGCCGGGGAGCGGCCGCCACCCGGCGCGGGAACTGCTCGGAACGGCGGCCGTGCGGAAACCGGCCGCCGGGCGGCCGAAGAGCGCGTTCAGCAGGGCGGCGTGGATCCGGCGGCGCAAGCCCGGGAAGCGGGACGGATGCCTGCCCGGCGACGCGAACCCGGGGATGGGGACGGGCGCGGGTCCGGTGGACCGGCCGCCGGGTCAGGCGATCAGCAGGCCGATCCCCAGTGCCAGCAGCACCCCGACCTTGACGACCTCCGCCGCGACGTACCACAGGTGGGCGCGGGAGCGGGGGAGGTCCTCGCCGGCCAGGACCCGGTCGGAGCGGCGGTTCAGGACCGGCCGGATCGCGGCCAGTTGCAGGACGAGCAGCGCCGCCGCGGCGACAGTCAGCCAGGCGGTCGGCACCGACGTGCCGCCGGCCACCAGCAGGGCGGCCAGCGCGGCGCACAGCGCGGTCTCCACGGCGTTCAGCGCGCGGAAGACCAGCCGGCCGATGCCCAGCCCGAGCGGGATGGTCACGCCCGGGGCACGGAACTTCAGTGGTGCCTCCAGGAACGAGATGGCCAGCACCATCCCGAGCCAGACGAAGGTGACCGCGCCGGCGGCGCCTGACGTGGCGTTCATGCGGGGGGAGCCTTTCTGCTCAGGCGGGGGACGAGACCTCGTCCAGGTGGGCGAGGCAGGAGTCCGGGGTGGCGAACCGGTCCAGCCGGCCGGCGGTCAGCGGCGCGCCCAGTTCCGCCAACGCCCCCTGCATCAGGCCCAGATGGACGGAGCAGACCAACTGGCCGTACTCCTCCGCCAGTTCCAGGAAGGGGCAGTGCCGCAGCCGGATGCGTCGCGGGGCCCGGCCGTCGTCGCCCTCGGGCGCCGGGTCGAAGCCGAGGTCGGCGAGGAGGCCGGTGAGACGGGCGGCGGCCTGCCGGTCCGTGGGGCGGCGGAAGGGCGGCTCGGGGCCGACCAGGTAACGGCCCCAGGCGCGGCCGGCCTCCAGGGCGGCCGCCTGCGCGCCGTCACCGGCCGACGCCAGATGGCTGAGCAGGATCCGGGCCAGGAGGTGGTAGCTGCGCGCGCCGTCGCGGTTCATGCCGGGGCGCGGGGCGTACACGGTGCGGGGGCGGCCGGGGCCGGCCGGCTCGTCGGTGCGCCGCTCGATGCGGCCCTCGGCGAGGAGCGCGTCCAGGTGAAAGCGCACGGTGTTGGGGTGGACGCCGATCCGCGCCGCCACCTCCGCGACCCCCAGCGGGGTCGACGCGGCGCGCAGCACGTCCAGCACCTCGCGGCGGCGCGGGCTCTCCCGCGAACTTTCCTGCGGGCTCTCCCGCACGGTCGACACGTCCGCTCCTCTCCTCTCCCGGCCGGCGGGTCGGTCGAAGGACCGGCCGAAGGACCGGCCGAAGGACCGGCCGGCGGACCCGGACTCGGGTTTCTCCAAATCGTACATGTAATAATCGGCGCCGAAGGGAAGGTGTGAGGCGGATGACTTCCTGGGACGTCCGGGCCCTGAGCGAGAGCGGCCACGACAACGGCGCCGCGGCCACGGTGCTGTGGAAACTCGCCGACAGCGGGCGCCAGCTCGACGCCAACCTCGTGCGGCTGCGGCCGGACGAGCGCATCGCCCGGCACACCGAGACCGACCTGGACGTGCTGCTCCTCGTGGTCGCCGGTGACGGCCTGGTCGGCACCGGCGCGGCGGACGAGCCGCAGCGGGTGGCCGAGGGCGGGCTGCTGTGGCTGCCGCGGGGGACCACCCGTAGCATCACCGCGGGCCCCGGCGGCCTGACCTACCTCACCGTGCACCGCCGCCGCCCCGGCATGACCATCGGCCACCGCCCGGCCGCAGCCGCGGAGAACGCGGCGGAGCCGGAGACCGATGCCTGAACGGCCCCGGCCCGGCCATCGCCCCGGTGTCACTCCGCCGCGTCCGCGCTCCGTTCGTCCCGGCGGCTCCGGCTGCCTTTCCGCACGCCGTCAGCGGACCGGGCCCCGCTCATCGACGAGGAGGTCGGGCGTTCCCAGGAACACGTCGGCAGTGACCGGTCCGTAGGCGACGTTGAACGTGTCCAGCCAGTAGGACCAGTCCCGGGTGCCCAGGTGCTGCTGAAGCGGTAATTCAGCTGCCAACGCACCCACTGTCCGGGAACGAGCCGCACGGCCGGCGGGCGTCTTGGCCGCGGCGGCAGGGCGCACAAGGGCTGCACGCGTGGGAAGACCCGCAGCCGCCCCTCGGTTTCACGGAGCTGGAGGTCGACCGTGCCCAGGTCCCCGAGGCTGCCGTGTGGCCGGAAGCCGTCCTCCTCGCGCATGCGCACGACGTGCACGAGTGGCCTCGGAGCGTCGGGAAGGGAGAACCCGATCGGGGCGGCGTTCCGGCGGGCGGCGCCCTCCCCGCCCCGGGACCGCTTGGTCCACGACGTCCGTACCCACTGCGCGACGATCTCCATGCCGCCTCACTTCCCGCTCGTCCCGCCGATGATCTCGCGATAGTGGCGGCGCCGGCGGGCCAGCGTCCGGGCGACCTCCTCGTCCGTTGTGCGGGACATCTTCCCGAGGTGGTCCAGGAGGTTGTCCCGCCGGGGATGTCCGGAGTCCTCGACGTACTGCGTGGTGGCGGCCACCCCGGCCGCGAGCAGCAGGTGGTGGGGAAGGCCGCACCAGGTGTCGAAACTCCCGCAGACGGCCTCCCACAGGATCCAGACGTCCTCCACGCGGCGCTCCTCGGCGACCCGCAGGGCGGCGAGTTCGATGGAGTGGTTGAAGCCCCAGGAGTGCCGGTGCCACCGCGTCTCCTGGACCAGCAGGAACCGGGCGAAATCCCCGTCCCCGGGGGCGGGTTCCCGGACCAGGGCGTGGAGGACCTGCTGCCTGTCCTCCCAGCAGGCGTCGACCGGCAGCCCGTCCCCGTCGTACCGCCCGTCGAACTCCAGAAGCTCCCATCGCTCGGGATCCTCCCGCCACCAGGACGGTTCGGGAACGGCGGAACGGCTCATCGGCTCAACTTCCGTGCGGGAGGAGGCGGGCTGACGTCATCACACAGTGTGCGCCACCACCCCCGGCGTCACTCCGTCGCGTCCGTCACCGTCCCGCCGGCCAGGGAGCGCCGGGTGACCCGGTCCAGGTGGTGGGCGAAGACGTCCCGGGCGTCGGGGGTGAGCATGCGCAGCGCCACCAGCGCGGTGACGGCGATGTCGCACAGCTCTGCCTCGACGTCCTGCCAGGTGTGGCTGACGCCCTTGCGCGGGTTGTGGCCCAGCGCGCCGATCACCGCCGCGGTCGCCTCGCCGACCTCCTCCGGCAGCTTCAACAGGCGCAGCAGCAGATCCTCGTGCCCGCCGCGCGTCCGGTGGGCGGTCAGCCAGGCGTACAGCGCGTCGATGCGGTCCCACAGGTCGGCGGGTGCGGAGAGGGTGTGGCGGGTGCGAGGGCGGCATCGGGAGTATCGGGCCCGGTGGGTGCGGCGGCTCCGGCGGGCGCGGCGGTGAGCGCGGCCGGGACCGGCCAGCCGCGGTTGGTGTCGGTTCAAGGATGGTTGGCGGAACTTTTGATCTTGTTTTGGGGCCCCGCGGTGGGCGGGCGCGGCGGCGCTCGGTACGGTCCCGGGCGTGTGTGATGCGACGACCCCGTTGTCCCGACGTGCCCTCCTCGGCCTGACCGCCGCCGCGCTGCCGTGCGCCGCGGCCGCCCCCGCCGCCGCGACGTCCGTCGTCGGCGGGGAGCGGCTGGCCCGTGACGGCGTGCAGGTGCGCGGGGCCGGCGGCCTGCCCACGAAGCTGACCGCCCGGTCCTGGCTGGTCGCCGACCACGACACCGGCGAGGTGCTGGCCGCCTGCCGTGCCCACCGGCTGCTGGCACCCGCGTCCACGTTGAAGATGCTGTTCGCCGACACCGTGCTGCCCAAGCTCGACCCGGACCGGCGGTACACCGTCACCGCCGCGGACCTGGCCGGGATACCGGCCGGCTCCAGCCTCGTCGGCATCCGGCCCGGCGTCACCTACACGGTGCGGCAGTTGTGGCAGGGCGTGTTCCTGCGCTCCGGCAACGACGCCGTGCACGTGCTCGCCCGCCTCAACGGCGGCATCGAGAAGACGGTCGCCGAGATGCAGTCCCGGGCCATCGACCTGCAGGCCCTCGACACCCACGTGGTCAGCCCGGACGGCTACGACCACCGCGGGCAGTTGTCCTCGGCGTACGACCTGACGCTGTTCGCCCGCCACGGCCTGCGGAACGCCGACTTCCGCGCCTACTGCGCCACGCGGACCGCCGACTTCCCGGCCGGCGGGAAGAAGACGTTCCAGATCCAGAACACCGACCGGCTGCTGACCGGCGTGTGGGGCCTGAAGCCGTACCCGGGGCTGATCGGGGTGAAGAACGGCTACACCAGCCACGCCGGGAACACCTTCACCGGCGCGGCCGCGCGCGGCGGCCGCACCCTGCTGGTCACCGTGATGCATCCGGGCAACGCCGTGAACGCGGTGTACGAGGAGGCGGCCGCGCTGCTCGACTGGGGCTTCGGCGCCGGGCGTTCGGCCAAGGCGGTCGGGACGCTGGTGGAGCCGCTGAGCGAGGGCGGGGCCACGGCGGTTCCGACGCCGGCGCGCCGCACGGCGCGGGCGGCGGCCGGGGCGCCGGGCACGGCCGGGCCGTCGTCCTGGCGGCTGCTGGAGGGCGCCGGGTACACCACGGCGCTGCTCGCGGGCGGCGTGTGGATGCTGCGCCGGCGGTGGCGCGCGGCGGCCGCGGCGCGGGCGGAGCAGCCGGGGCGGCAGGGACGGCAGGGACGGCCGAGGCGACCGCAGCAGTCGGATCAGCCGAAGCAGCCGAAGCAGCCGGAGCAGCCGGAGCAGTCGGACCGGCAGGGCGGGGGACGGCACCGGCGCTGAACGGCAGCGCCGGTGAAGGGCGACAGCGACAACGGCGCTGAACGGCAACGTCGTTGAACGGCGGGCCGGTTCGCCGAGGACGGTGCGGAAACAGGCCTTCCGGTCTGTTCGCGTGGCGCCGACGTGCAGGCATGGGGCAGCCGTTCCACGCACCGGTTGCGTACCCCGCGCCCTCGCGCCGGGTCCACCCCCTGCCGGTGCCGTGGAACGGCTGCCGTCCCCCCTCGGGCCGGTCTGCGAAAGACCGCTCCTCCAACTGTGAAGCTCTCGTGGAGGAGATGACGAGCATAAGCCCGTCACCGGCCGGAATGCCATGGAGTTGAGCATTCCGTTTGTGTGGAAGGGGGTCGCGCGGGTGTGGCTGAGTTCGTTCGGTCCCGTCCCGCGCACGACGTCGTGGTCGTCATTCCCGTCGCGAACAGCGCGTTCGCCGTCGCCGACGGCTGCGCTGTGCGCCGCGCGCCGAGTCGGCGGCGTCCCGCGCCGATTACGGGGTGACTTCCCCGTTTGCCTGCGCCGCGCCGACCCGCGGCCGGGACGTGGCCGGTCGTGGACGAGGTATGGCCGGTCGTGGACGAGGTATGGCCGGTCCACAACCGGTCCGCGGGTGTGCGGGTTCGCGGCGCGCGGCTCTCACCCGATGTCCGAAGTCCGCAGACGCGCAGCCGGTCCACCGGGCCGCCGAGGGCACCGAGCCGCCGGGGCACCGGGCTGCCGGGCCGCCGACCCGCCGGGGTTGGGTTCACACCAGCGTCGGCTCCGCCGCGCGGGGCTCCTCGCCGGGGTAGCGGACGCCGACGCGGTCCCGTATCGCGTCCAGTGTCCGCATCACCGCCAGCGTGCCTTCCAGCGGCACCAGCGGGGACTCCGTCTCGCCGGCCCGCAGGGCCCGCATCACCTCCCGCGCCTCGTGCCGCAGGCTGGTGCGCGGCCCGTCGGCCGGGTCGGCGGCGAACTCCTGCGGCTCGCGCCCGTCGCGGTGCAGCACGAACCGGTCGGGGTGGAAGAAGCCGGACGGTACGTCGATGCGGCCCTCGGAGCCGGTGACGGAGGCGGTGGTGGCGGTGCCGCCGACGATCGAGCAGTGCACGGAGGCCAGCGCGCCGCTCTCCCAGGACAGCAGCGCGCCCGTCTGCACATCGACGCCCTCCGGCGACAGCACCGCCCGCGCGGTGACGTCCGTCGGCTCGCCCAGCAGCAACTGCGCGAACGCCACCGGGTACACGCCCAGGTCGAGCAGCGCGCCGCCGCCGAGCGCCGGGTCGCGCAGCCGGTGCGCCGGCGGGAACGGGCCGGACAGCCCGAAGTCGGCGTGCACGGTGCGGACCTCGCCGATCGCGCCGTCGTCGACCAGGGCCTTCAGGCGCCGCACGAGCGGATTGCAGTACATCCACATCGCCTCCATCAGGAAGCGCCCGTGCTCGCGGGCGAGGGCGACCAGTTCCTCGGCCTGACGCACGTTCAGCGTGAACGGCTTCTCGCACAGCACGTTGCGGCCCGCCTCCAGGCACAGCCCGGCCGCCGCCCGGTGCGCCGCGTGCGGTGTGGCGACGTAGACGACGTCGATGTCCTCGTCCCGCGCGAGCGCCTCCCAGTCGCCGTAGGCCCGCGGCACGCCGAACCGCTCCGCGAACGCCCGTGCCGCCTCCCGGGTGCGCGAGGCCACCGCCACCAACTCGGCGTCCGGCAGGTCCACCAGGTCCGCGGCGAACGCGGCCGCGATCCCGCCCGTCGCCAGGACACCCCACCGCACGCCGGCCTCCGCCATCCCCGTCCCACCCCTCGATCACGTCGATCACGCGTCCCGACACCGTGTACGAGCTGAGAGCATAGGGGGCGCACGTTTTCGCGAGGGAGGTCACAAGGGAGGTCACATGCCCGAGGGAGGGGCGCCCCTACCGCACGCGGCACCGACGGCCGCGTCCGCCGCCGCAGCGCCGTCCCCGCGTCCCCCGCTGCGCACCGGCCTGCTCGTCACCCTGGTCCTCGGCGGCCTGACCGCCACACCCCCGCTCGCGATGGACATGTACCTGCCGTCGCTGCCGGAGGTCACCCGCTCCCTGCACGCGCCCGCCGCGACCGTGCAGCTCACCCTCACCGCCTGCCTGGCCGGCATGGCGCTCGGGCAGCTCGTCGTCGGCCCGATGAGCGACCGCTGGGGGCGTCGCCGCCCGCTGCTGGCCGGCATCGCCGTCTACCTCCTGGCCACCGCGCTGTGCGCCGTCGCGCCCACCGTGGAGCTCCTGGTCGCCCTCCGGTTCGCGCAGGGCCTGGCCGGCGCCGCCGGCATCGTCATCGCCCGGGCCGTCGTGCGCGACCTGTACGACGGCCCGGCCATGGCGCGCTTCTTCTCCACCCTCATGCTGATCTCCGGTGTCGCGCCGATCGTCGCCCCGCTCGTCGGCGGCCAGATCCTGCGGGTGACGGACTGGCGGGGCGTCTTCGTCGTCCTCACCGGCGTCGGCCTGCTGCTGGGCGCCCTGGTGTGGACCAGGCTGCCGGAGACGCTGCCGCCGCACGGGCGGCACGGCGGCGGGACGGGGGAGGCGCTGCGCTCCATGCGCCGGCTGCTGGCCGACCGGCCCTTCACCGGATACGTCCTGGCGGGCGGCTTCGCCTTCGCCGCGCTGTTCGCATACATTGCCGCCTCGCCGTTCGTGATCCAGGAGATCTACGGCGCCTCCCCGCAGACCTACAGCCTGCTGTTCGGCCTCAACTCCGTCGGCCTGGTGGTCGCCGGGCAGGTCAACGGCAAGGTGCTCGTCGGCCGGGTCCGCCTGGACCGGGTGCTGGCCTGCGGCCTGGCCGCCATCGCGCTCGCCGCGGCCGCGCTGCTGCTCATGGCCTGCGGAGCGCTCGGCCGGGTCGGGCTCGCGCCCGTGGCCGCCGCGCTGTTCGTGCTGATGTCGGCGATGGGCTTCACCCTGCCCAACACACAGACGCTCGCCCTGACGCGCACCCGGCACGCCGCCGGCTCCGCCTCCGCGCTGCTGGGCACCACCTCCTTCCTCATCGGCGCGGTCGCCTCCCCGCTGGTCGGCGTGGCCGGGGAGACCACCGCGGTGCCGATGGCCGTGGTCCAACTGGCGGCCGCGCTGGCGGCGCTGGCCTGTTTCGTGGGAATGTGCCGTCCCCGCAGGGCCGGAACCGGCACCCGGAGCCGCACCGGCACCGGCGACGACGGGCCGGCGGACGGGGGCACTCCCCGCCCGAGCGCGGCCGAGAGTGCGGGGGACGAGAATTCGGGGGACGAGACTGCGGGGAACGAAACCGCGCGGGACGAAACCGCGCGGGACGAAACCGCGCGGGACGAAACCGCGCGGGACGAGACTGCGGGAGAGAAGAGCTGAGCGCGCCGAGACTGCGTGACGGCGGCCCCGAGCGGGCCGGACTCGACCCCGGCGAGATGCGGCACCTCGTGCGCGAGGTCCGCGCCCTCACCACCGGTGAACGCCCCTGGGCACCCGGCGCCGTCGTGGTCGCCGGGCGCGGCCCGGTCGTCGCGGTGGCGGAGGCGGCCGGCTGGGCCGTGCGCTACGCCCGCTACGACCCCGACACCGGCCGGGGCGTGGAACTGCCGCCCGCGCAGTGGGTGCCGGTGACCGTCGACACCCCCTTCGACCTCGCCTCCCTGACCAAGCTGTTCACCGCGGTCGCCGCCGTGCAGCAGATCGAGCGCGGCACCCTGGGCATCGACGCCCGCGTCGGCGCCTACCTGCCCGATTTCCGCGGCGTCGCCGCCCACGGCGTGACCGTGCGCCAGCTGCTCACCCACACCTCCGGCCTGCGGCCCGAACTGCCGCTGTACGACTGCGCCGACGACGCCGAGCGGCTGGCGCGGCTGCGGGCCGAGGAACCGGTGGGGGAGCCGGGCGGCGCCTTTTGCTACTCCGACCTGAACATGCTGCTGCTCCAGCACGTCCTGGAGCGCATCACCGGCCGCCGCCTCGACGCCCTCGTGCGCGACGGCATCACCCGCCCGCTGGGCATGACGGCCACCCGCTTCGGCCCCTGCCCCGGCGCCGCGGCCACCGAGGACCAGCGGCGGCCCTGGGCCAAGGCGGACCGGGGCATGCTGCGCGGCGAGGTCCACGACGAGAACGCCTGGGCGCTGGGCGGGGTGGCCGGCCACGCCGGGCTGTTCGGCACGGCACGGGACCTGGCGGTGTTCTGCCGCGCCCTGCTCGCGGGCGGTGCCTACGGCCCCGCCCGCATCCTCGGCCCCGACTTCGTCGAGCTCCTGCTCACCCCGCCCGGCCTGGGCTTCGCCCTGGACCAGCCCTGGTTCATGGGCGAACTCGCCGGCCGGGGAGCCGCCGGCCACACCGGCTTCACCGGCACCTCCCTGGTCCTGGACCCGGCCACCGACACCTTCCTCGTCCTGCTCACCAACCGGGTGCACCCGGTACGGCGCCCCCCGGACGGCGCGGGCGGCGCGGACAGCCGTCCCCGCGCGGCGGCGGCGACGCGGCTGGCCCGGGCGGTGCGCCGGGGAGCGCCGCCCGTCCGCCGGGGCGCCGCCCGGACGGACGGGCGGGCCGGCGGCACCTGAGAGAGACGGGCAGGGCGCCGCCCGGACGGACGGGCGGCCCGGCGGCACCTGAGAGCCCCGGCGGCACCTGAGAGAATCGAGCCGTGAACGTCTCCCCACCGGCCGCCGACCTCCTGCGCACCACCCTCGACGGGCTGCTCGACGGGCTGCCCCCGAAGCGGGCGGCGGCCGCGGTGGAGCGGCTGATCACCCACTACCGGGGGACGACGCCGACGGACGCGCCGGTGCTGCGGGACCGGGCGGACGCGGTGGCGTACGCCGCCTACCGCATGCCGGCGACGTTCCAGGCCGTGCGGGCCGCGCTGGCGGCGTTCGCGCGGGCCGTGCCGGACTTCACGCCCGCCGGGCACGTCGACGTCGGCGGCGGCACCGGCGCCGCCACCTGGGCGGTCGCCGAGACCTGGGCGGGCGCCCGGCCGGTGACGGTGCTGGACTGGGCCGAGTCCGCGCTCGCCCTGGGCCGGGAGATCGCCGCCGCCCACCCGGCGCTGGCCGCCGTCCGCTGGCAGCGGGCCCGCATCGGCACGGCGCTCGCCCTGGACCCCACCGACCTGGTCACCGTCTCCTACGTGCTCGGCGAGCTCACCGACGCCGACCGCGCGGCCGTCGTCGACGCGGCCGCGGCCGCCGCGCGGGCCGTGGTGATCGTCGAGCCGGGCACCCCGGACGGCTACGCGCGTATCGTCGCGGCCCGCGACCGCCTGGCCGGCGCCGGTTTCCGTATCGCCGCGCCCTGCCCGCACGGCGCCGCCTGCCCCATCGCCCCCGGCGGCGACTGGTGCCACTTCGCGGCCCGCGTCGCCCGCTCCTCCCTGCACCGGCAGGTCAAGGGCGGCTCGCTGCCGTACGAGGACGAGAAGTACGCCTACGTCGCCGCCACCCGCCTGTCGGCCGCCCCCGCTCCCGCGCGCGTCGTGCGCCACCCGCAGGTGCGCAAGGGCCAGGTCCTGCTCGACCTGTGCGAGGCCGACGGCGCGCTGCGCCGCCGCACGGTCACCAAGCGCCACGGCGACCTGTACAAGGCCGCCCGTGACGCCGCCTGGGGCGATCCCTGGCCGCCGCGGGACGGGCCGGCGTGAGGGGCCTTTCGCCCGTGTCCCGGGCGCCCCAGGCCAAATCCCGGTAAAGCGGAACCCGACAAAAGGGAAAAACGGGAGGAAGTCGGTCTCGTTTTGTGGTGCGGGGTACCCGTCAGTGCCTGTCCAAGACGTCGGCTCCGCTCCCCCCGGGCGCAGGATGGTGGGACCATAGGGCATGCTGGACCGCACAACGGCGAGGCACCACGGGGACGGACGGGGACAGAAGGGGATAGATGAGCGCGGACTTCGGCGGCCGTTCGGGCCGGCAGGGAAAACTCTCGCGGTGGCTGTTCAAACGCCGCCCGAAGGAGACCGCCGGGGACGGCGGCCGGGAGGCCCTGCTGCTCGCCGCCGCCGCCGCGGGACTGCCCCTGGCGCCCGCCGCGCACCCCGCCGGCTACATGTGTTCCTGTGACCGCGTCGGCTGTCCCAGCCCCGCCCGGCACCCGGTGTCGTTCGCCTGGCAGACGCAGTCCACCACCGACCGCGCGCAGATCGAGCGCTGGGCCCGGCACCAGCCGCAGGCCAACTTCATCACCGCCACCGGCATGGTGCACGACGTCCTCGACGTGCCCCTGCAGGCGGGCCGCGAGGCCCTTCAGCGGCTGCTCGCCGACGGCGTCGAGGTCGGCCCGGTCGCCGAGAGCGACGACGGCCGCATGTACTTCTTCACCCTCACCCGCGGCACCCCCGAGGACGAGGACGAGTGGTGGCCGTGCGAACTGGACTGCCACCCCGAGACGATGGACGAGCATCCCGGTCTGCGCTGGCACTGCCGCGGCTCCTACGTCCTCGTACCGCCCGCCCGGCTGCCCGGTGACGGGCTGAGCGTGCACTGGGTGCGCGGCCCCGAGCACGCGCTGCCCGACCCGCTCAGCCTGCTGGAGCACCTCACCGACGCCTGCGCCCGGCACGTCGGCACGGAGACCGACCACGCGGCCGCGAACTGGCCCCTGCACCACTGACGACGGCGCCCGCACGGCTCCTGAGGAGGGACTCCTGAGGAGGGACGGAGACGGCCCCGAGGGGGAGCGTGGCGGCGCTTCGAGGAGGGACCGGGGAGGGACGGACCGCGCGGACGGCTCCGGCCCCCGCACCTGCTCCCCCCGGCGCCTGTCCCCCCGCTTGTTCCGTCCGAGCCTGTTCCCCCGCGCCTCTTCCCCTGGGCCGTGCGCGCCTATTCCCCCTGCGCCGTGGTCAGCCCCTGGACGCGGCCCAGCACCGCCACCCCGCCCGTGCCCTTCGCGGGGTCGAGGGCGACCTCGTTGGAGACGAACTCCATCGTCAGCGACTGCTTGATCTCGCCCTTCGTCAGGGCCAGCACGTCCTGGTTGGGGGTGGGCACGGACGCGCCCCGGGCGGCCGTCTGCTTCTGGAAGTGGTGCGTGGTGAAGAACACCAGCGCACCGCCGTCCGCGGTGCGCAGCGCCAGCGGCGCGTAGGCGCCGGTGGTGAGCGGCTCGTCGATGTACTGCGTGGCCAGGCCCGGCTTGGCCGCGTTCTTCTCCCGCAGTTGCCGCCAGCCGCTGGTGTGCGGGCCCGGCGCGAAGTCCTTGCCGCCCTTTTGCAGGTAGGCCGCGTAGGCGCGGCTCAGGTCCCGCGGCGCGACGGCGAACCGCGAGGAGTCCGCGGGCACCGCCTCGGCCCAACCGCCGCGGTCGGTGCGGAACTTCGGCACGTCCCCGGGTGCCACCAGCGTCAGGTACGCCACCCGCCACGGCTCGCCCGGGCCGGTGCGGACGAACACCAGCAGCCAGCGCGCGTCACCGCCCTTGTTGCCGTGGGCGTCGGCGAGGAACCAACGCGGCCAGCCCGCCTTCTTGGGGATGGTGAACTTCGCGTCCGTCAGCTTCAGCGGCGTGTGGTTCGGGTTGCCGCCGGGATGGTTCTTGTGGCCCGCCCTCAGCCGGGCGGCGTCGATGGCGCCGAGCGCGCCGGTGACGCGGCCGGCGTCCAGCGAGCTGTCGTACGCCTTGTCGGCCCTGTTGTACGCGGCCGTGAACTGCCGCAGCGCCTGCGCCGCCTCGGCGCGCGTGGCGGCCGGGAGCACCTCCCGCTCGCCGTGCACCACCACGCATCCGCTCACCGTCAGCGACAGAGCGGTCAGAGCGGCCGCCGTGAGCGCGTTGCGGTCACGCCTGCGGAGCCTGCTGCGGCTGCGATCCCTGCTCATCGGGTACCTTCACCTTCCCCTTCCCGGAGGCGAACCCTACCGGGGCGAGGAAGAGGGCGAGGACCGGGACCAGATACCCGAGCCACACCGTGACCTGAAGCACCGTCGGGTCGGGCTGGAAGTTGAACACGCCCTTCAGCAGGGTGCCGTACCAGCTGTCCGGCGGGATGGTGCCGCTGATGTCGAACGCCCGGCGGTTCAGGCCCGGCAGCAGGTCGGCCTCCTGCAGGTCGTGGAAGCCGTACGCCAGCACGCCCGCCGCGACGACGACGAGCATGCCGCCGGTCCAGGTGAAGAACTTGGACAGGTTGATCCGCAGGGCGCCGCGGTAGAACAGCCAGCCCAGGAAGACGGCGGTGGCCAGGCCCAGGGCGACGCCGATGAGCGGGCGCGGGGTGCCGTCGGAGGCCGCGTGCACCGACGCCCACACGAACAGGGCGGTCTCCAGGCCCTCCCGGCCCACGGCGAGGAACGCGGTGGCGACCAGCGCGCCCGTGCCCATCGCCAGCGCCGCGTCCAGCCTGCCGTGCAGTTCGGCCTTCAGGTGCCGGGCGGTGCGCCGCATCCAGAACACCATCCACGTCACCAGGCCCACGGCGACGACGGACAGGGAGCCGCCGAGGGCCTCCTGCGCCTGGAAGGTCAGCTCCTGCGAACCGAACTCCAGGACGCAGCCGAAGCCGAGGGCGAGGGCCACCGCGGTGCCGATGCCGATCCAGATCGGCCTCAGGGCGTCCCGGCGCCCGGTCTTGACCAGGTAGGCGATCAGGATGCAGACGACGAGGCTGGCCTCCAGCCCCTCGCGCAGGCCGATCAGGTAGTTGGAGAACACGGGCTACGCCTCCTCGGAGAACAGCGTGCGGCCCCACCAGTCGCGCGCGTCGCGGACACCGGGCGGGATCGCGAAGATCGCCGAACCCACGTGCTGGATGTACTCGTTGAGCGCGTCGTGCGCCGCCAGTCTGCGCTGCAGCGGGATGAACCCCTTGCGGGGATCGCGCTGGTAGGCCAGGAAGAACAGCCCGGCGTCCAGCCGGCCGAGGCCGTCGGTGCCGTCGGTGAAGGAGTAGCCGCGGCGCAGGATCGTGATGCCGCCGTTGGAGTCCGGGTGGGCCAGGCGCACATGCGCGTCCGGCTTCATCGCCTTCAGGAACGGCTCGTCGTGCTCGTGCGCCTTGCCGATCGGCGCGCCGGTGCCCTTGGTGCGCCCGAAGACGTCCTCCTGCTCCTGCAGCGAGGTGCGGTCCCAGGTCTCGATGTTCATGCGGATGCGCCGGGCGACCAGGTACGAGCCGCCGGTCATCCACGCCGGCCCGTCCTTGTCGTCCACCCACACGAACTTCTTCAGCCGCGCGGTGTCGGTGCCCGCGATGTTGCGGGTGCCGTCCTTGAAGCCCATCAGGTTGCGCGGGGTCTGCGCCTCCGGCGTCGTGGAGGACGTCTTGCCGAAGCCGAGCTGGGACCAGCGGATGGCGACCTTGCCGAAGCCGATGCGGGCCAGGTTGCGGATGGCGTGCACCGCGACCTGCGGGTCGTCGGCGCAGGCCTGGACGCACAGGTCGCCGCCGGAGCGGTTCTTGTCCAGGTTGTCGCCGGGGAACTTCGGCAGGTCGACCAGCGCCGCCGGCCGCTTGCCCTCGATCCCGAACGCCTCGCCGTACTTCTCGAACAGGGACGGCCCGAAGCCGATCGTCAGCGTCAGCCGCGACGGCTTGAGGCCCAGCGCCTCACCGGTGTCGTCCGGCGGCGCCTCGGCCGGCCCGCCGTAGGCGCCCTCGCCGACCGGCTTCCCGGCGGTCATCCGGCGCGCGGCCTCCGTCCAGTCCTTGAGCATCTGCACGAAGGCGGCGCGGTCCCGCGTCGTCACGTCGAACGAGGCGAAGTGCAGCCGGTCCTGCACCGGCGTGGCGATGCCCGCCTGGTGCGCGCCGTGGAACTCCACGGCCGCGCCGGACTCGGCGGCGGCCGGGTCCACGTCGCCGCCGGCGCGGCTCATGGCCACCGTGCCGCCCGCGGCGGCGGCGCCGAGCGCGAGGCCGGCCCCGCCCCAGCCGAGCAGGGCGCGCCGGGTGGGCGCCTTGGCGGTGGTGGTGCTGCTGTCCGTGTCCGTCATCGTCAGGGCTCCCGGGTTACTTCACGACCGCGGCGGCGAGCTTGGACAGCGGCTCCGCCAGCGCGTTCACGGCGTCCGACAGGTGCTTGCGGTCGCTGTCGCCGACCTTGTCGTAGGAGACGAAGTCGTAGGAGTTCTTGCCGGCCCGGTACTTGTCGAGCAGCGCGTCCAGCGCCGCGAACTGCCGGTCGAGTTCCTTCGTCAGCGCCGGGTCGTTCTTCCGCGCGACCGGCTTCAGCAGCTCGTACGCCTTCTGCGCGCCCTCGACGTTGCCCTTGAAGTCGACCAGGTCGGTGTGCGAGTAGCGCTCCTCCTCGCCGGTGACCTTGCCGGTGGCGACCTCGTCGAGGAGCTCCTTGGCGCCGTTGGCCATGGAGGTCGGGGTGATCTCGGCCTTGCCGACCCGCCGCTGCCAGTCCTTCAGGTCGGTGATCAGCCGGCCGGCGAGGGCCTTCTCCTCGGCGCCGACCTTCCCGTCCTTCCACAGGGCCTTCTCCAGGCGGTGCCAGCCGGTCCACTTCTGGCCGGGCTCCAGGCCGTCCTCGCGCACGTCGACCTTGGGATCGATGTCGCCGAAGGACTCGGCGACCGGCTCGGTGCGCTCCCAGCCCAGCCGGGAGGGCGCATAAGCCTTCTTGGCGGCCGCGACGTCGCCGGCCTGGACGGCCTTGGCGAACGCCTCCGCCTTCGGCAGCGTCTCGTCGGCCTGGTCCTGGACGTAGGTGCGGTAGGCGGCCACCGCCTCGTCCAGGCGCGGGTCGCGCCGGGCCGCCGCGCCGCCGCCGGTGACGGTGAGCTTCTGCCGCACGCCGTGGCCCTTCATGCCCGGGCGGCAGGCGATCTCGTACGATCCGGCCTTGACCTCGGCGGTCAGGGTGTAGCTGGTGCCGGGGCCGATGTTCTCCTTCTCCGACACGATCCGGTCGTCGGGGAAGAGGATCTCCACCTCGGTGGCCTTGCTGCCCTTGTTCTGTATCCGCAGCGTGACCTGGCCGGCCGGGACCGACTTCGTGGACGTCTCGCAGGTGCTGTCGGCCGCGGTCACCCGGATCGCGTCGTCGCCCTCCGCCTTGCTCTTCTCGGTGCAGCCCGTGACGGCGGTCAGGGCCGCGGCGGCGGTGGCGGCGTAGACGGTGAGGCGAACGGCTCGCATGCGGGCTCCATCGGGTGGCGAAAAAGTCGCGTGACCGGGGTCACGCGGGTCGCAGTGATTTGGCTAGGCTCACCTAACTTATCCGAGGCGCGCCGTGGCCATGCCGCTCCGGATGGTGATTCAGGTCTCACGGATGCGGTAGGGAAACGGCGCGATCGCGGTGACTCAAAACAATCGCCAAGAGAAAGGAAAGGGAGGGTCAAGGAGAGGTCGGATGTGCGTCCCGGCGGCGGCCGCTGCCCGGACGCCCGGGCGGCTGGTTGAATGCCCGGGTGACTGACTACGACGTGGTGCGCGTCTTCTGCGCGCCGAACGGCGGACACGGCAACGAGCTCGGCGTCGTCCGCGACGGCTCCAGGATCCCGGAGCAGGCCGAGCGGCAGGCGTTCGCGGCCAAACTCGGCTT
Source organism: Streptomyces echinoruber (assembly GCF_014651135.1). Classification (GTDB taxonomy): domain Bacteria; phylum Actinomycetota; class Actinomycetes; order Streptomycetales; family Streptomycetaceae; genus Streptomyces; species Streptomyces echinoruber. The sequence goes on along the minus strand of NZ_BMWH01000001.1, from coordinate 612,050 downwards.
CAGCGAGACCGTCTTCGTCGACGACCCCGAGCGCGGCGTCGTCGACATCTACACGCCCAGCGTGCGCCTCGCCTTCGCCGGCTACCCGTGCGTCGGCGCGGCCTGGCTGCTGGACGTGCCCGAACTGGTCACCCCGGCCGGAGTGGTCGGCGCCCGCCAGGACGGGGAGTTCTGCTGGATCGAGGCCCGCCCGGAGTGGGCCGCGCCGCGCACCCTGCGCCAGTACGCCACCGCCGCCGAGGTCGACGCCCTGCCCGTGCCGCCGCCCGGGGAGTGGCTCTACGCCTGGGCCTGGCAGGACGAGGCCGCCGGCCGGGTCCGGGCCCGCGGGTTTCCCGGTCGCGACGACCGGATTGAGGAGGACGAGGCGACGGGCGCGGCCGCCCTGCAGCTCACGGCCCGGCTCGGGCGCGCCCTCAACATCACCCAGGGCGCCGGCTCGCAGATCCTCACGGCGCCCCAGCCCGAGGGGTGGGTGGAGATCGGGGGCCGGGTGCGGCTGGAGCGGTGACGCCGGCCGGGCGCGGCCGGTGCGGTGACTGCGACCGCCGCCGTGACCGCGACCGGCGGGACCGCCGCCTTCGTACCGCCTTCGCCCCCTGTGCCGCACCGGGCCCGCGGCGGTGGCAGCGGTCCGCGGCAGAGGGTCACGGCAGCGTGAGGATCTCCGCCCCGGTGTCCGTCACCACCAGCGTGTGCTCGAACTGGGCCGTGCGTTTGCGGTCCTTGGTGACCACCGTCCAGCCGTCGTCCCAGATCTCGTACTCGTGCGTGCCCAGCGTCAGCATCGGCTCGATCGTGAAGGTCATGCCGGGCCGCATGACGGTCGTCGCGTGCGGGCTGTCGTAGTGCGGGATGATCAGCCCGGAGTGGAACGACGTGTTGATGCCGTGCCCCGTGAAGTCCCGCACCACGCCGTACCCGAACCGCTTGGCGTACGACTCGATGACGCGCCCGATGACATTGATCTGCCGGCCCGGCCGGACCGCCTTGATCGCCCGGTTGAGGGCCTCCCGGGTCCGCTCGACCAGCAGCCGGCTCTCCTCGTCGACGTCGCCGACCAGGTACGTGGCGTTGGTGTCGCCGTGCACCCCGCCGATGTACGCCGTCACGTCCAGGTTGACGATGTCACCGTCGCGCAGCACCGTGGAGTCCGGGATGCCGTGGCAGATCACCTCGTTGACGGAGGTGCACAGCGACTTGGGGAAGCCGCGGTAGCCCAGCGTGGACGGGTAGGCGCCGTGGTCGCACAGGAACTCGTGCACCACACGGTCGAGTTCGTCGGTGGTCACGCCCGGCCGGATGTGCTTCGCGCCCTCCTCCATCGCCTGCGCCGCGATCCGCCCCGCGACCCGCATCGCCTCGACGATCTCCGGCGGCTGCACCTCCGGCCCGGTGTACGGGGTCGGCGCGGGCTTGCCGACGTACTCGGGGCGGCGGATGTGCCCGGGCACGGAACGGGGCGGGGACAGCTCCCCGGGGACGAGCAGCGACTGGCCAGACATGCCAGCGAGTCTAACCAGCGGCTGACGGGGGACCATGCCCGAAGACGGCCGTTCCCGCCCGAGGGCGGCCGGGAACGGCTCGGCAGACGACTCCGGGGGACGGCCCGGAGCCAACCCAGGAGAGGGGAGCGGGACATGGCCCTGTTCAGGAAGAAGCGGACGGCGGGCAAGCCGGGCGAGTGGTACTACTGCCTGGAGCACCGCAAGGTCGAGGAGGGCCCGGAGTGCCCGGCCAAGGACCGCTTCGGCCCCTACGCCTCCCGTGAGGAGGCCACCCACGCGATGGAGACCGCCCGCGAACGCAACCTGCAGTGGGAGAACGACCCGCGCTGGCACGACGCACCGGCAGCGGGCGGCGGGGCGGCCGACGAGGACTGATACCGGGAGAGCGGGCGGAAGAGCGGGCCGGCGCCGGGAGGACGGGCCGGCGCCCGCCCCGGGCCATGCCCGCGCGGGGGCACACCCGTCCCGGGTCACGTCTGCGGGGGCATGCCCGTCCCGGTTACGTCTGCGCGGGGTCACGCCCGCCTCGGGGCACGCCCGCGCGGAGTCATGCCTGCTTCGGGTCACGTCCGCGCGGGGCACGCCCGTCCCGGGTCACGTCTGCGGGGGGCACGCCCGCCCCAGGTCACGTCTGCGCGGGGTCCGGCCGGGCGGCCGCGCGGCGCTGCTCCCGCAGCCGTGCCGCGTGCGCGTCGGTCCGCGCGTTGTACCTCATCAGGTCCGGCAGGCCGAGGGCCAGCAGCCCCACCGCGGCCACGCAGAGCAGGCCGCCGGACCACACGGACGCGCGCACGCCGGCCCAGGCGGCGACCGAACCGGAGCGCACCTGGCCGAGCTGGGGGCCGACGGAGTAGGACAGCAGCTCGATCCCGGCGAGCCGGCCCCGCAGCTCGTCGGGGATGGTCTGGTTCCACAGCGCCGAGCGGAAGATCCCGCTGACCATGTCGCAGCCGCCCGCCACCGTGAACAGCAGCAGTACCAGCCACACGTCGCGCACCAGGCCCGCGGCGGCCACGGCCAGGCCCCAGCCCGCGGCGGCCAGCACCACCATCCGCCCGTGCCGGTGGACCCGCGAGGCCCAGCCGCCGGTCAGGCTCACCAGCAGCGCCCCCGCCGGCATGGACGCGTACATCAGCCCCAGCGACCACGGCGCGTCCAGCTCGTCCGCGAGGAACGGCAGCACCGCCAGCGGCATCGCGAGGAGCATCGCCGCCAGGTCGACGGCGTACGTGCCGAGCAGGTCCCTGCGGCTCCAGGCGTACCGGGCGCCCTCGGCGATCGACCGCAGCGACGGGCGCGCGGCCGCGTGCGCCGGGGGAGCGGCCGCGATCGGCAGGATCAGCACCACCGAGACGGCGAACGTCACCGCGTCCGCGGCGTACGCCCACGACACGCCCGCGTACGCCACGACCACGCCCGCCAGCGCCGGGCCCGCCACTCCGCCCACCGTCCAGCGCAGCGAGTTCAGCGACACGGCGGCCGGCAGGTGCTCGTGGGCCACGATCCGCGGCCACAGCGAGTCCAGCGCGGGCCGCTGGATCGCGGTCAGCGCCGAGGACAGCGCCGCCACCGCGTACAGCGGCCACACCGCCGGGCGCGGCAGCAGCGCGTCGGCCAGCAGCACCACGCACAGCAGCCCCGACCCGACCTCCGTCCACACGATCAGCCGGCGCTTGTCGACCGCGTCGGCCAGCGCGCCGCCGTACAGCCCGAACACGATCAGCGGCAGCAGTTCCACCGCGCCGATCGCGCCCACCGCCGCCGCCGACCCCGTCAGCTCCTTCATCTGCACCGGCAGCGCCACGAACGTCAGGAAGCTGCCGAAGTTCGAGATCAGGCCCGACACCCACAGCCGGCGGAAGTCCGCCGAGGCCCGCCAGGGCGCCAGGTCGGGCAGCAGGGCGCGCGGGCCGGAGGGGGGTGCGGAGGCGTCGTCGGTCACGAGGGGCCATCGTCGGCGGGGCGGGGGCCGGGAGCAACCGGTTTTCCCCGGTCACTGGCCCGTCGGTCACTGGCCCGTCGGTCACTGGCCCGTCGGTCACTGGCCCGTCGGTCACCCGCCCGCCGGCCACCGGCCCATCGGCCACCCGCCCGTCGGTCACCAGCCGGAGGGCGGCGGCGCGGTCAACGACTCCGCCAGCCGTGCCAGGCGGTCCCGGAAGCGGCGTCGGCCTCGTGGGGAGGGCACCGAGGTCTCCCCGGCCGCCGCGCTTACCAGGTGCTGCACGGTGTCCAGGTCCAGTCCCGTCCCGTCCGGCACGGCCAGCGCCTCGTGCGCCAGGCCGGCCAGCTCCCCGCTGGCCCCGCCGGTCCCGCCGTCGCCGCGGCCGAGCGCCAGCACGGTCGCCCCGGCCCGCCGCGCGCCGTGGATCCGTTCCCGCAGCGCCTCGCCGGGCTCGTCGGGTGCCACCACCAGCAGCGTCTCCCCGCGCCGGGCCGCCTCGATGCGGCCCAGGCCGACCGCGAGGTGCGCGGGGTCGGTGGGCCGCGCGCCGTGCCGGACCAGGGTGGGCGCGAGTTCCGGGGTGCCGGACCAGGCGGCCTCGTCGACCAGGTGCGCCGCCAGGTGCCACGGCTCGTACGCCGGCGTGCCCACCAGCAGCAGCCCGCCGCCGTGCGAGACCACCGACCCGCGCAGCACCCCCGCGAACCGCCGGGTGGCGTCCGTCCACTCGGTCCCGGCGAGCACCTCGCGCAGCAGCGCGACCCGTACGGCGTCCATGGGCCGCATCCTGCCGCGCACCGCCAGTCGTGACCCGGAGTTCACCGCGCATTCCCCCGTCCTGGGGAGGGGTCCGGCCGGGAGACGGCGGAGAACCGCGGCCGGCCGCGGCGGGCGGCCGCCGGACCGAGGCGGGCAACCGCCCACCGGGACCGACGCGGGCAACCGCCCGCCGACGTGCGGGAGTTCGCCGCCGAGCCGCGCGGGAGTCCGGCGCCGAGCCGCGCGGGAACCGCCGCCGAGCCGCGCGGGAGCCGCCGCCGGCCGCCCCGGGAAGCCGTCCGTGACCATCGCAGACCACCGCTGACCATCGCAGGGAGCCGCTGATGACCGACGCCACCGTCCCCTTCCGCGCGGGCCGCGAGGGCCACGCCAGTTACCGCATCCCGGCCGTGGTGCGCACCGCGCGGGGCACCCTGCTGGCCTTCTGCGAGGGCCGGGTCGCCTCCGCGCGGGACCACGGGCACATCCGCATCGTCCTGAAGCGCTCCACGGACGGCGGCCGCATCTGGGGCCCGCTGCAGGTCGCCGCGGACAACGGCGGCCACCTCGCCGGCAACCCCGCCCCCGTCGTCCTCGACACCGGCCGCGTCCTGCTCGTGCACGTCCGCTCCGCCGCCACCGCCAGTGAGGACGCCATCCTGCGCGGCAAGGTGAAGGACGCCGACGGGCGCCGGGTGTGGGTCCAGCACAGCGACGACGACGGCGCCACCTGGTCCGCGCCGCGCGAGATCACCGCCCGGGTGAAGCGGCCGGGCTGGCGCTGGTACGCCACCACGCCCGGGCACGCCCTGCAGCTGACCACCGGCCGCGTCGTCGTCCCCGGCAACCACACCCTGCCGCCCGCCGGCCACGACACCGGCACCGAGGCGAAGTACCACAGCGGCCACTGCCTGCTCAGCGACGACCGCGGCGAGAGCTGGTACCTCGGCTACACCGACGAGAACACCGACGGCTACGTCAACCCCAACGAGACCACCGCCGCCGAACTCCCCGACGGCCGCGTCTACTTCAACACCCGCAACGACTCGCCCTCGCCCGGCACCCGCGCCGACGCCCACTCCGCGGACGGCGGGCGGACCCTGCTCAAGCCGTTCCGCCCGCAGGCCGGCCTGGTCGCCCCCGTCTGCCAGGGCAGCGTCCTGCAGCTGCGCGACCCCGACGTGCTGCTCTTCTCCGGCCCCGCCGACCCCGCCTTCCGCGCCCTGATGACGATCCGCGCCTCCACCGACGGCGGCACCACCTGGCGTGCGGCGTACCCGGTCGACGGGCTGCCCGCCGCCTACTCCGACCTGGTCCGCGTCGACGCCGGCACGGTCGGGCTGCTGTACGAGACCGGCGACTTCGGCGCCTACGAGACGATCACCTTCCGGCGGGTGCCCGTGACGGAGCTCACCTGAGCCGGGCGGGTGGGGCCGCGGGCCCGGCGCGGACGTAGAGTCGGCCCATGACCTCTACGGACAGTGCACACAAGGCCCCCGCCAAGGACCCCTGGGACCTCCCCGACGTCTCCGGGCTCGTCGTCGGCGTGCTCGGCGGCACCGGGCCGCAGGGCAGGGGTCTGGCCTACCGGCTCGCCCGGGCCGGCCAGAAGGTGATCATCGGTTCCCGGGCCGCCGAGCGGGCGCGGGCCGCCGCCGCGGAGCTCGGCCACGGCGTCGAGGGCGCCGACAACGCCGAGACCGCCCGCCGCAGCGACGTCGTGATCGTCGCCGTGCCCTGGGAGGGCCACGCCAAGACCCTGGAGTCGCTGCGCGAGGAACTGGCCGGCAAGCTCGTCGTCGACTGCGTCAACCCGCTCGGCTTCGACAAGAAGGGCGCCTACGCGCTCAAGCCGGAGGAGGGCAGCGCCGCCGAGCAGGCCGCCGCGCTGCTGCCCGAGTCGCGCGTGACCGCCGCCTTCCACCACCTGTCGGCGGTGCTGCTGCAGGACGCGGAGATCGAGCGGATCGACACCGACGTCATGGTCCTCGGCGAGGTCCGCGCCGATGTGGAGATCGTCCAGGCCCTGGCCGGCCGCATCCCCGGCATGCGCGGCATCTACGCCGGCCGGCTGCGCAACGCCCACCAGGTGGAGTCGCTGGTCGCCAACCTGATCTCCGTCAACCGCCGCTACAAGGCGCACGCGGGACTCCGCCTCACGGACGTGTAAGGGCAGGGAGAACACTCGGGGGACACTTGGGGGACACTGAGGAGCGCAGAAAGTGCACCACCGTGTCCCCCAAGGAGCCGACCCCATGTCCCTCTCGCTCCCGTCCGGCCCGGCCCGGCGACTCGCCCTGTACTGCCTCGCCGTCTGCGTCCTCGCGGTCGCCGCGGCCGTGGTGTCCTTCGTGCGGGGAAGCTGGCTGGGCGTCGTGTGGGTGCTGCTGGCGGGCGTGTCGTCGAACATGGCGTGGTACTACGTCCGGCGCGGCCGGGCCGCCTACCAGAAGCGGTAGACGGGCCGCCTACCAGAAGCGGTAGAGCTGCCAGCCGTAGGAGGTGTCGAACCCGCTGACCCCGAGGCCGCCCAGGATCGCGTCGATCGCGTCGAAGAACACCCGGTTCACCGACGGCACCCACAGCAGCGCGAACACGAACAGCAGCCCGAACGGCGCGTACGGCTCCACCTGGCGCTTCACCCGGTACGGCAGCCACGGCTCGATCACGCCGTAGCCGTCCAGGCCGGGCACCGGCAGGAAGTTCAGCACCGCGGCCGTGACCTGGAGCAGGGCCAGGAGCGCCAGCGCGCAGCGGAAGTCGGTCGGCACGCCGTCCAGCGCGTGGAGCCAGAACGGCGCCGTGCACACCGCCGCGCACAGTACGTTCGTCAGCGGGCCCGCCGCCGATATCAGGCTGTGCCGCCAGCGGCCCCGGATCCGGTCGCGCTCGATGAACACCGCGCCGCCCGGCAGCCCGATCCCGCCCATGACCAGGAACAGCACCGGCAGCACGATGCTCAGCACCGCGTGCGTGTACTTCGCCGGGTTCAGTGTCAGGTAGCCCTTCGCGCCGACCGTGAGGTCGCCGCTGTGCAGCGCGGTGCGCGCGTGCGCGTACTCGTGCAGGCACAGGGAGACGATCCAGGCGGCCGTCACGAACAGGAACACGGCCACGCCCGGCTGCTCGGCGAACCCGGTCCACGTGGCCCAGCCGGTGACCGCCGTGACGGCCAGGATCCCGAGGAAGACGGGGCTGACCCGGCGGTCGCCCGGGCGGGTGGCGGCGGTGGTCATGGGGCGGGGCTCCTGGGGGTCGGGGCGGGCGAGGCGGGTCGAACGGTACCGGGCGCACCGGGAAAACGTCTCGCGAGGGCCCGTCGGTTCCGCAAGGGTGGGCGCATGGCGCTGTGGCGGGTGTTCTACGAGGACTGGCAGATGGAGTGCTGCGGCACGCCGTTCTCGGTGGGGGAGCGGGTGGACTGGCGGTTGCTGCTGCTGCCCGCCGGGGACGTGCTCGGCGGCGGCTGGGACCGGGAGGTGTGCCGGATCGAGGGGACCGCCGAGGTGCCGGGAGGCGGGGACGGCGCCCTGCGCACGGTGCGCGCCGCGGACGGGCTCGTCGCCGCCCTGGGGGAGGGCACCGGCGCCGCCGACGGCGGCCGGACCCGGTGGGAGGGGGTGCTGCTCGTCGAGCACCACGGGGGCAAGTGGGCGAGGACGACGGGCCGGGTGCGCGCCCTGCACCTGGTGCGCCGGCCCCCGGAGGAGACCCGCCCCGGATCGCGCGTCCTCCGGGCGGCGCCCGCGTGGCGCCGCCTGGAGGAGGTGACCACCTGCCCCCGGTGGTTCGGCCCGGACACGACGGGCGTCCTCGCCGTCCTCGACGTACCGGGCGCCGCGCCGCCCGAGCCCCGTGACCGCCGGTGAGACCGGCGGAGACAATGGACCGCGTGCGCTACCGCATCCTCGGCACCACCCAGGCCCTTCGTCCCGACGGCACCCCGCTGCCGGTCGGCGGGGCGCGGCTGCGCGCCCTGCTGACCGTGCTCGCGCTGCGCGCCGGCCGCACCGTGCCCGCGAGCGTCCTGGTCGAGGAGGTGTGGGACGCCGACCCGCCCGCCGACGCCACCGGCGCCCTGCAGGCCCTGGTCGGCCGGCTGCGCCGCGCCCTCGGCGCGGCCGCCGTCGTCTCCGCGCCCGGCGGCTACCGGCTCGCCGCCGCCCCGGACGACGTCGACCTGCACCGCTTCGAGCGGCTGGCCGGCGAGGGGCTGCGCGCGCTGGCCGACGGCGACCCCGCCAAGGCGGCCGTCGTCCTGGACGACGCCCTCGCCCTGTGGCGCACCCCGGTCCTGGCCGACCTGCCCGACCGCGCCGCCGAGGCCGCCCGCTGGGAGACACGCCACCTCGACGTGCGCCGCGCCCGCCTCGCCGCCGCGCTCGCCCTGGGCGACGCCGACCAGGCGCTGCCGGAACTCACCGCGTTGTGTGACACCCACCCCTTCGACGAGCCCCTCCAGGCGCTGCGCCTGCGCGCCCTGCGCGACACCGGCCGCGCGGCGGAGGCCCTGGCCGCCTACGAGGACGTGCGCCGCCTCCTGGCCGACCGCCTCGGCTCCGACCCGGGACCGGAACTGCGCGCCCTGCACGCGGAGTTGCTGCACCCCGGGCGGGCCGGTGACGGCGCCGCGGCCGGCGGCGTGCCGGGCGGCGCGACCGGCGGCGGCCGTGCCGTGCCGGACGGTGTCGCGCCGGACGGTGCCGCGCCGACCCGCGCCGGAGCGGGGACATGGCCGACCCGCGCCGGGACGGCCCCGGCGGGGACGCCCGGCCCGGCCACCGGGCCCGGTGCGCCGTCCCCGGCCCGGGAGCCCGCGGCAGCCCCCGCCGACCCGGCAACTCCCGCCGGCCCGGCGAACGACGCCGGCCCCCTCCCGGCGCCGGACCGCCACGGCGCCCCGTCCTCCGCCGCCCCGTACCCCGCCGCGACCACCCCGCCCGCGGCCACCCCAGGCCCACCCGCGCCCGCCCCGCCCGCGCCCGCCCCACCCCCCGGCAACCTCCGTGCCCGCCTGACCTCCTTCGTCGGCCGGGAGGCCGACATCGAGGCCATCCGGGGCGATCTGGCCACCGCCCGGCTGGTGACCCTGCTCGGCCCCGGCGGCGCCGGGAAGACGCGGCTGTCGCAGGAGGCGGCGGAGGCGGTGCGGCACACCGCCCGGGACGGCGTGTGGCTGGCGGAACTGGCGCCCGTCGACGACCCGACGGCCGTTCCCGAGGCCGTCCTGACCGCCATCGGCGCCCGCGAGACCGTGCTGCACGGCGCCGGCGCCGAGGAGATGCGGGCCGTGACCGAGCGGATCGACGACCCGGTGGAGCGGCTCGTGGAGCACTGCGCCCGGCGCCGCATGCTGCTCATCCTCGACAACTGCGAGCACGTCGTGGAGGCGGCGGCCCGGCTCGCCGAGGAACTGCTCGCCCGCTGCCCCGGGGTGACCGTCCTGGCCACCAGCCGCGCGCCCCTCGGCGTGCCGGGAGAGCTGCTGCGGCCGGTGGAGCCGCTGCCGGAGCCGGTCGCGCTGCGGCTGTTCGCCGAGCGCGGGGCGGCGGCGCGGCCCGGGTTCCGCGTCGAGGACGATCCCGAGGCCTGCGCGGAGATCTGCCGGCGCCTGGACGGCCTGCCGCTGGCCATCGAGCTCGCCGCCGCCCGCCTGCGCATGCTGACGCCCCGTCAGATAGCGGACCGGCTCGACGACCGCTTCCGGCTGCTCACCTCCGGCAGCCGCACCGTGCTGCCCCGCCAGCAGACCCTGCGGGCCGTCGTCGACTGGTCCTGGGACCTGCTCGACGAGGACGAACGCGAGGTGCTGCGCCGCCTGTCGGTGTTCGCCCGCGGCTGCGACCTGGCCGCCGCCGAGGTGGTGTGCGGCCCGGCCGCCCTGGAGGCGATCGGCTCGCTCGTCGACAAGTCCCTGGTCGTGGCGGCCCCCGGGCCGGACGGCGGCATGCGCTACCGGCTGCTGGAGACCGTCGCCGAGTACGCCGCCGAACGGCTCGACGAGACCGGCACCCGCCCGGAGGCGGAGCGCGCCCACCTGACGTACTACCGCGAACTCGCCCGCACCACCGACCCGTTGCTGCGTGGTTCCGGGCAGCGGGCCGCCATCGCCCGCATCGAGACGGAGTACGAGAACCTGCGCACCGCGCTGCGCCGCGCCGTCGCCGCCCGCGACGAGCAGGAGGTGCTGTGCCTGGTGCTGTCCCTGGCCTGGTACTGGCAGATGCGCGACCTGCGCCTGGAGGCCCGCCACTGGTCCCGCGCGGCGATCGGCCTCGGCCCCGACCCGTTCGCCGAGCCGCTGCGCCGCCCCGTCCCGCTGTACGAGCGCTGCACCGACTTTCCGCCGCCGCTGACCGGCGACCTGCTCGACGAGGCCCGGCGCGGCGTGCACCTGGTCCACCTGGCGTGCGCGGAGACCGAACTGGACGCCTGGCAGACCCCCGAGGCGCAGGAGAAGCTGCGCCTCATCGCGCGCACCTACGAGCCGGGCATGCCGCAGACCTGCCGGGCGCCGGGCATGCTGTGGTGGTACGCGGTGATGCTCACCGCCGACATGGACCGCCTGCGCGAGATCGTCGACGCGTCCGTCGCCACCTGCCGCGCCACCCCCGGCTACGAGTGGGAGCTCGGCGTCTGCCTGCAGATGCGCGCCAACATCCTCGCCAACCGCAGCGAGTGGGCCGGCGACGCCGCCCGCGACGCGCAGGAGGCGCTGGAGATCTTCCAGCGCCTCGGGGACGCCTGGGGCACCGCGGAGGCGCTCGCCGCCCGCGCCGAGGCGCACGAGCGGCGCGGCGCGTACCCGAGGGCGGCCGACGACTACCGGGCGGCCATGGAGTACGCCGAACGGCTCGGCGCCCGCGCCCAGAAGGCCCTCCTCACCGCCCGCCTGGCCAGCGTGCTGCTGGAGTCCGGCGACACCGAGCAGGGCGAACGGCTGCTGCGCGAGGTGCTGGCGCACCAGGACTCCCGCCACAACGAGGCCATGCCCGCCGCCCGCCTCTTCCTGGCCGGCCTGCTCGCCCTCACCGGCCGCACCGGGGAGGCCCGCGAACAGATCCGCAGGCTGCGCGAGGACTTCGCCGCCGTCGCGTTCGTCGTCTTCGAGGTCTTCGTGCTGGGCACCGAGGCCTGGATCGAGGCCGCGGACGAGCGGTGGGAGGAGGCCCTGCGGTGCGTCCGGCAGGCCCTGCAGCGGGCCGGGGACCCGCTGTCCCGGGCGCTCGAACCGCACATGCGCTCCCTCTACCTGGCCATGGCAGCCTGGATCATGGCCGCCGCCGCCGACGGCGAGCGCCGCGCCCGGGACGCCGCCCGCTGCCTGGGCGCCGCCGAGGCGCCGCTGCCGCCCAGCCACGTCGCCGGGCGCCTCGAACGCGTGGTCCGCGAACGGGCCCGCACGGCGCTGCGCGCGGTGCTCGGCGAGGAGGAGTTCGACGCCGCGTACGCCGAGGGCGCCGGCCTCTCCCCGCAGGAGGCCGCCGCCCTCGTGTGACGCGTACCGGCGCGCGCGGCGCGGGTCAGCTCTTCGTCCGGAACTTGTGGATCGCGACCGGCGCCATCACCGCCGTCAGCACCACCGACCAGCCGAGCGTCAGCCACAGGTCGTGCGCCACCGGACCGCCCGTCATCAGGCCGCGCGCGGCGTCCGCGAGGGAGGAGATGGGGTTGTAGTCGGTGAAGGACTGCAGCCAGCCCGGCATCGTCCCGGTCGGCGCGAACACCGACGAGCCGAACTGCAGCGGCATCATCACCAAAAAGCCCATGGCCTGCACGGACTGGGCGCTCTTCATCGTCACGCCGAGGGTGAGGAACACCCACATCAGACCCGAGCCGAACACCACGGCCAGCCCCACGGCGGCCGCCAGACCGCCCCAGTCGGTGATGTCGAAGCCGACCAGCACGCCGACGACGAGCAGGATCGCCGTGGCCACCAGCATCCGCAGCAGCTCCACCACGATCTTGGCGACCAGCACCGAGCCGCGCCCGATCGGCAGGGACCGGAAGCGGTCCATGACACCGGAGTTGAAGTCCTGGTTGAAGCCGGTGCCCACGCCCTGGGCCATGGTCATGCTCATCATGGCGAGCAGGCCGGGCACGACGTACTGCACGTACCGGTCCTGGCCGCCGCCCAGCGCCTGGCCGATGGAGCCGCCGAAGACGTACACGAACAGCAGCGTGAACACGATCGGCATGAACACGGCGTCGAACATCGACTCCGGGTCCTGCCGGATCCACAGCAGGTTGCGGCGGACCAGCGCCCCGGTGTGCCGCAGGTGCGCGCGCAGCGGGATCCGGGGGTCGGAGAGATCGGCGGTCGAAACGGCGGCGCTCATACGGCGGCCTCCTCGCGGTCGTCGGCGGGGCGGGGGTCCTGCGGGGCACTGGCGCGGTGGCCGGTGAGGGACAGGAACACCTCGTCCAGGCTGGGCAGTTCGGTGGTGATGGAGGCGAGCGTGATGCCGCGCGCGGTGACCGCGCCGACCACGGCGGTGAGCTGCTCGTCGCTGAGCACCGGCACCAGCAGCTCGCCGCGCTCGGTGTCCACGGTGGTGGCGGCCAGGCCGGTGATGCCCAGCTCGTCCAGCATGCGGGCCAGCGGCCGCAGCTCCGCCGGGTCCAGTGGCCGCACCCGCAGCGTCCGGCCGCCGACCTTGGCCTTGAGTTCCTCGATGCCGCCGCCGGCGATGACCCGGCCGCGGTCGATCACGGTCAGCTCGGAGGCGAGCTGCTCGGCCTCCTCCATGTACTGGGTGGTCAGCAGCACGGTGACGCCGTCGCCGACCATGGCCTGCACCTCGGCCCACACCTCGTTGCGGGTGCGCGGGTCCAGGCCGGTGGTCGGCTCGTCCAGGTACAGCACCGCCGGGTGCCCGATCATGGAGGCGGCCAGGTCCAGCCGCCGCCGCATGCCGCCGGAGTAGGTGTGCACGGGCCGCCTGGCCGCCTCGGTGAGCGAGAACCGCTCCAGCAGCTCGTCGGCCCGGGCCCGGGCCCGCTTGCGCGGCAGGTCCAGCAGCCGCCCGATCAGGTACAGGTTCTCCCAGCCCGGGAGCTTCTCGTCGACGGAGGCGTACTGCCCCGTCAGCCCGATCGTCCGGCGGAGCTGCCGCGGCTGCCGCACGACGTCGTAGCCGGCGACGAGGGCCCGGCCGGCGTCCGGGGTGAGGAGGGTGGACAGGATGCGCACCAGCGTGGTCTTGCCGGCGCCGTTCGGCCCGAGGACGCCCATCACGGTGCCCTCGCGCACATCCAGGTCGACACCGTCCAGGGCCTTGGTCGCACCGTAGTGCTTGACCAGCCCCCGCACGGTCACGGCGGGTTTCCCGCCGTCGGAGTGGTTGTCGGTTCGCGTCATGCCGACGACGGTGTCAGGCGCCGCCGACAAACGGCCGACAGGTCACCGACAGCGGATCGTGCGCACCGACATCGCACCGACATCGCGCCGACATCGCGCCGACATCGCGCCGACATCGCGCCGACATCGAGCCGGTACCGCACCGACAGACGCCGTGAGCACCGCACCGGCACCGCACCGACAGACGCCGCCGGCGCCGTACCGGCAGAAGTCCCGGCAGGCACCGGCGGGTGTCACCGGCGCCGTGACGGCAAGCGGGCTGCCCGCCGACGGGGGAAGATCGGCGGGCAGCCCGTGGTACCGCGGTGGCTCGGTGGGAGGGTGGGCGTCAGTGCACGGAGTGCTCCTCCTGCGGGAACGTTCCGCCGACGACGTCCTCGGCGAACGCCCGTGCCGCGTCGCCCATGACCCGCCGCAGGTCGGCGTACTGCTTGACGAACCTCGGCACCCGCCCGCCGGTCAGCCCGAGCATGTCGGTCCACACCAGCACCTGCGCGTCCGTCTCCGGTCCGGCGCCGATGCCGACGGTCGGGATGTGCAGCACCCGGGTCACCTCGGCGGCCAGCTCGGCCGGCACGAGTTCCAGGACGACGGCGAAGGCGCCCGCGTCCTGCACGGCCTTGGCGTCGCGCAGGAGCTGCGCGGCCGCCTCCTCGCCGCGGCCCTGCACCCGGTAGCCCATGGCGTGCACGGACTGCGGGGTCAGGCCGATGTGCGCCATGACCGGGATGCCGGACTCCACCAGCAGCCGGATCTGCTCGTGCGAGCGCTCGCCGCCCTCCAGCTTCACGGCGCCCACACCCGCCTCCTTCACCAGGCGGGTGGCCGAGCGCAGCGCCTGCACCGGGCCCTCCTGGTAGGAGCCGAAGGGCAGGTCGCCGACGATCAGGGCGCGGCGCGTGCCGCGCACCACGGCCGCCGACAGCATGGTCATCTCGTCGAGGGTGACGGGCACGGTGGTGTCGTACCCGAGGTGGCAGTTGCCCGCGGAGTCGCCGACCAGGATCACCGGGATGCCGGCCTCGTCGAAGACGGAGGCGGTCATCGCGTCGTAGGCGGTGAGCATGGGCCACTTCTCGCCGCGCTCCTTGGCGGCGGCGATGTCGCGGACGGTGATGCGGCGGGTCCCCTTGCCTCCGTACAGCGCCTTGCTGCCGTCGGAGGGGCGGGCCGTGCCGGGCTGGGCGGGCTGGGCAGCCGAAAGCTGCGTCATTGCAACGGCTCCTTCGGTCCATCTCGAGGCGCCCTGACGGCGTCCCCGGATCCCCTCCATGGTGGCACCTCGTGCCAGCCGCGGCTAGAGGGGCTTGGCTCACGTAAGGAGCGGGTAAAAAGATTTACGATACGGGACGGTTCCGTATCGTAAGTGGTTAGGCTGACACCATGACCACTCCTGCCGTCAACGCCTCCCGGATACCCGAGGCCGTGCACCGACGCCGCTGGGCCATCCTCGGCGTGCTCATGCTGAGCCTGCTGATCGTGGTGCTCGACAACTCGATCCTGAACGTCGCCATCAAGACCATCTCCACCCCGGCGCCGACCGGGCTGGGTGCCACGCAGAGCGAGCTGGAGTGGGCGATCAACGCCTACACGCTCGTCTTCGCCGGCCTGCTGTTCACCGCCGGTCTGCTCGGCGACCGGCTGGGCCGCAAGAAGACGCTGCTGGGCGGCATCACCGTCTTCGGCATCGGCTCCGCCCTGGCCGCCTGGGCCGGCTCCCCGGACCAGCTCATCGCCTTCCGCGCGGTGATGGGCCTGGGCGCCGCCTTCGTCATGCCCGCCACCCTCGCCGTCCTGATGAACGTCTTCGAGCGCGAGGAGCAGCCCAAGGCCATCGGCATCTGGGCCGGCGGCGTCGGCCTGGCCATCGCCATCGGCCCGATCACCGGCGGCCTGCTGCTGGACCACTTCTGGTGGGGGTCGGTCTTCCTCGTCAACGTGCCGATCGTGCTGCTCGCGCTGGTGCTGATGGCGTGGCTGGTGCCCGACTCCCGCGACCCGCGCCCCGGCCGCCTCGACCCGGTCGGCGTCCTGCTGTCCATCGTCGGCCTGGTGCTGCTGGTGTACGGCATCATCAAGGGCGGCCAGCTCGCCGACTTCACCGACCCCGTCGTGCTGGCCACCATCGCCGCCGGTCTCGCGGTGCTGACCGGCTTCGTCCTCTTCGAGCGGCGCAGCGACCACCCGTCGCTGGACGTGACGTACTTCAAGAACAAGGTCTTCTCGGCCGCCATGGCCGCCATCGCGCTGGTGTTCTTCGCACTGATGGGCGTGACCTTCTTCGCCGTCTTCTACACGCAGAGCGTGCGCGGCTACTCGCCGCTGCAGTCCGGCCTGCTGATGCTGCCGCTGGCGGCCGCGCAGATGATCTTCGCGCCGCGGGCCCGGCTGCTCGTCGACCGGTTCGGCAACAAGGCCACCACCACCGGCGGCCTGCTGCTGCTCGCCGCCATGCTGGCCGCGTTCGCCGGCTTCGAGGCGGACACGCCGATCTGGGCGCTGGAGGTCGTGTTCTTCCTCATGGGCACCGGCATGGCGCACATCATGACGCCGACCAGCGTCGTCATCATGCAGGCCCTGCCGCGCGAGAAGGCCGGCTCCGCCTCCGCGCTCAGCAACACCTTCCGGCAGGTCGGCGGCGCGCTCGGCATCGCCGTGCTCGGCTCGGTGCTCTCCACGGCCTACCGCAACGGCATCGAGGACAAGCTGACCGTGCTGCCCGCCGCCGTACGACAGATCGCGGGCGAGTCCATCGAGTCCACCCTCGGCGTCGCCGCGAAGCTCGGCCCGCAGGGCAGGGCGCTCGTCGCCCCCGCCAACGACGCCTTCCTGCACGCGATGCACGTCACCGCGCTGTGCGGCACCGGCATCGCGCTGATCGGCGCGCTGGTGGTGGCCCTGTTCCTGCCGGGACGGCAGGAACGGCCCCGGCAGAGCGAGGAGGAGCAGGAGCTGGTGACGGCGGCCGAATGAGGGGCACCGGGCCGGGGAAGGCCCCAGCCGGACCACCGCGCGCCGCCGCGCCCCGCGCGCGGCGCACAGCCTCCGCCGACGGACGAAGGGACGAATCCGCAGTGAGCCTCGCCGACAGCCGGACCGCCTCCGGCACCCCGGTCAGGGGACGCCCCCGCAGCGAGGCGGTGGAGCGCGCCATCATGGAGGGCGTCATGAAGCTCCTGGAGGACGGCGTGCCGCTGGCCGAGCTGTCCGTGGAGCGCATCGCGCGCACCGCGGGCGTCGGCAAGGCCACCATCTACCGCCGCTGGAGCGGCAAGGAGGAGCTCTTCGTCGACGTGGTGCGCGCCGCCGAACCGCCGGGCCCCGAACTGCCCGGCACCTCCATGCGCGACGACCTCGTGGCGCTGCTGGAACAGCACCGCCGGCGCGGTCTGATGACCCGTTCGTCGGCGCTGCTGCACAGCGTGTACGCGCAGATGAAGAGCAGCCCCCGGATATGGGCGGCCTACCACGCCACCGTCGTCGAACCGCGCCGCAGGCTCCAGAAGGAGATCCTGCGCCGCGGCCAGGCCAACGGCGAACTGCGCGCCGACATCGACATCGACCTGGTCAACGACCTCGTCTTCGGCCCCATGCTGGTGCGCACCCTGATGCGCCCCGACGCCGACCTGCCCGAGGGGCTGGCGGAGGAGATCGTCGACAAGGTCCTGGAGGGGCTACGGCCCGTCAGCCCCCCGCCCGCGTAAGGCGCGCACCGGCCGTCGGCCCGCCCCGATGTGCGGGTTTCGTCACAGTGCCCGCCGGTCGCTCCCGCCGCTGGAACTCCCGGCGGCGACTCGTTCGTCCTCGTGCCCGGACGGCCGTCACACGACGGCGGGAACGGAGCCGTCCATCCCCTAGGGTCGTGACGCGGGGGAACGCGGGGGACGCGGGGGGAACGGACGGCGTGCACAGCAGGTGGTGAGGCGACGGTATGGCGCAGCAGGCGTACAGGACGGAGACGGTGGACGGCGGCTCGGGGCCGGGGCGCCGGGGAGCCGGCCTCCGGCGTCTGGCGCGGCGCGTCCTCGCCGGATGGCGCGGCGACCCGCGGATCTGGCGGCGCGGCCTGGTCACCGCCGCGGCGGCCGTCCTGCTGGCCCTGGTGATGCTGCTGCACGCGCGCATCCCCAACCGGATCGGCAACCTGGGCAGCCTGACGGAGACGTTCCTGCCGTGGTTCGGCCTGCTGGTGCCGGTGCTGCTCGCCGTCGCCCTGCTGCGCCGGTCGGCGACCGCGCTGATCGCCGTGCTGCTGCCGGCGCTCGTCTGGCTCAACCTCTTCGGCGGGCTGCTCACCGGCAAGCAGGCCGCCGGCGGCGACCTGACGGTGGCCACGCACAACGTCAACGCCGACAACCCCGACCCGGTCGGCACCGCCCGCGACGTGGCCGCCTCCGGCGCCGACGTGCTCGCCCTGGAGGAGCTGACCTCCTCGGCGGTGCCCGTGTACGAGCGGGCGCTGGCGTCGACCTACCGGTACCACGCGGTGCAGGGCACCGTCGGGCTGTGGAGCAGGTACCCGCTCAGCGGGGTGCGCCCGGTCGACATCCGGCTGGGCTGGGTGCGCGCGATGCGGGCCACCGTCGCCACCCCGCAGGGCGAGATCGCGGTCTACGTCGCCCACCTGCCGTCGGTCCGGGTGAAGCTGGCCGCCGGGTTCACCGCCCGGCAGCGGGACACCAGCGCCGACGCACTGGGCGAGGCCATCGCCGACGAGAGGCTGCGCCGGGTGATCCTGCTCGGCGACGCCAACGGCACCATGAACGACCGCGCCCTGAACGCCGTGACCTCCCAGATGCGCTCCACCCAGGGCGCCGCGGGCAGCGGCTTCGGGTTCAGCTGGCCGGCGTCCTTCCCGATGGCCCGCATCGACCAGATCCTCGTCCGGGGCATCGAGCCGGTCAGCTCCTGGTCGCTGCCCGCCACCGGCAGCGACCACCTGCCGGTCGCGGCGCGGCTGGACCTCACCAGGTCCTGACACCGCCGGGCCGGCAGGCGCCGTCGGCCGGGTGGCGCTGCCGGTCCGGGTGGCATCGCCGGTCCGGGAAACGCCGCCGGGCCGACAGGTACCGCCGGCCCGGCAGGCGCCGTCGCCCGACAGGCGCCGCCGGGCCGCGGCCGGGGACCGCGGTGTCGCGCTACGCCGTCTCCCGCCACCCGTTGGTGATCGGCAGGCGGCGGTCCTTGCCGAAGACCTTGGGGGAGATCTTGGTGCCCGGCGGGTACTGGCGGCGCTTGTACTCGGCGGTGTCGACCATGCGGAGGGTCTTCGTCACCAGCTCGCGGTCGAAGCCGGCGGCGACGATCGCGTCGGCGCCCTGGTCCTGGTCGACGTAGCGTTCGAGGATGGCGTCGAGGACCGGGTAGTCGGGCAGCGAGTCGGTGTCGACCTGGCCCGGGCGCAGTTCCGCGCTCGGCGGCTTGGTGATCGAGTTCTCCGGGATCGGCGGGACCTGCCCGCGCTCCTCGGCCGCCTTGTTGCGCCACTTGGCGAGGCGGAAGACCGACGTCTTGTACACGTCCTTGATGGGGCCGTAGGCGCCCACCGAGTCGCCGTAGAGCGTGGAGTAGCCGACCGCCAGCTCCGACTTGTTGCCGGGCGCCAGCACGATGTGGCCCTCCTGGTTGGAGAGGGCCATGAGCAGGGTGCCGCGCAGGCGGGACTGGAGGTTCTCCTCGGCCAGGCCGGTCAGGTGCAGCGCGTCCATGTACGTGTCGAACATGGGGGCGATCGGCACCGTGCGGAAGTTCAGGCCGGTGCGGCGGGCCAGCTCGGCCGCGTCCTCCTTGGAGTGCTCGGAGGAGTACCGGGACGGCATGGACACGCCGTAGACGTTCTCCGGGCCCACCGCGTCGCAGGCGATCGCGGCGACCAGCGCGGAGTCGATGCCGCCGGACAGGCCCACCAGCACGGACCTGAAGCCGTTCTTGCGCACGTAGGCGCGCAGGCCCACCACCAGGGCGGTGTAGACCTCCTCGTCGTCGTCGAGGCGCTCGGCGTAGTCGCCGGTGTGCACCGGCTCGTACGGCTGAAGGGGCTCCTCGGACAGCACCACGCGGTCGATGCGCAGCCCGTCGTCGACCACGCCGTCCGGCGCGTCGGGCGACGCGGCCGGCAGGTCGAGGTCGAGCAGGAAGCAGCCCTCGTCGAACTGCGGGGCGCGCGCCACGACCCCGCCGTCGGCGCCGACGACGATCGAGTCGCCGTCGAAGACCAGCTCGTCCTGGCCGCCGACCATGGCGAGGTAGGCCGTGGTGCAGCCGGCCTCCTGGGCGCGCTTGCGGACCAGCTCCAGGCGGGTGTCGTCCTTGTTGCGCTCGTAGGGGGAGGCGTTGATCGAGACCAGCAGGCCGGCGCGGGCGGTGCGCGCCGCCGGGACGCGGCCGCCGTCCTGCCACAGGTCCTCGCAGATGGCGAGGGCGATGTCGATGCCGTGCAGGCGCAGCACCGGCATCGTGTCGCCGGGCACGAAGTAGCGGAACTCGTCGAAGACGCCGTAGTTGGGCAGGTGGTGCTTGGCGAAGTTCAGCACCACCCGGCCGCGGTGCAGCACCGCCGCCGCGTTCTGCGGCGTGCCGGCCGGCTGGCCGTACTTGGGCTGGGCGGTCTCGCAGCGGTCGAGGTAGCCGACGAGCACCGGCAGCTCGCCGAGGCCCTCGTCGGCCAGGCGGGCGGCGAGGGCGCGCAGCGCGGCCCGGGACGCCTCCACGAAGGAGGACCTCAGGGCCAGGTCCTCGACGGGATACCCGGTCAGCGCCATCTCCGGGAACACCGCGAGGTGGGCTCCCCGCTCGGCGGAGTGCCGGGTCCAGCGGACGATCGTCTCGGTGTTCCCGGCGAGATCGCCGACGCGCGAGTCGGTCTGGTTGAGGGCGAGGCGAAGTTGAGGCACGCGGCCAGTGTAATCGTCAAAAAGACGCAATGGGGTGGTGCGGGTCACCCCGCACCACCCCGTCGACGGCGGTGATCAGCGCCGTCGGTAGGACTCGACGTAGCCGTTCGCGGGCGTGCCCACGCCGGTGACGTCGTCGTAGCCCTTCACGGCCTTCAGCGAGCTGTCCTTGCCCAGGCTGCGGACCGAGGTGGTCAGGCCGCCGGTGGCGTCGTGGCCGTTGACGTAGTCGACGCGGGCGACGGCCAGGCCGTAGCCGGTCGGGTCGTCGGTGACGTCGTGGTAGACCTTCGACCCGTAGCGGGCGTAGATGGCCGGGTTGGCGAAGCCGATCGGCTTGCCGCCGCGGGCCTCCTGCGCCAGGGCCTGGACGGCGGCGATCACCGGCGCGGCGAGCGAGGTGCCGCCGATGCGGTACTCGTCGTACGCCTGCGTCCTGCCGTCGGGCAGGGTCTGGGTCTGGCCGACCCTGAAGCCGGTGTTGGGGTCGGCGATCGCCGCGATGTCCGGCACGACGCGGTTGCCGGTGGCGTGGTACGCCCGGGCGAGCGCGTCGGGCACGACGCCCTTCTGGTAGTACGGCTCGGCCACGGTGCGGCTGGTGCCGCCGCCCGCGCCCGAGGTGAAGGAGCCGGGGAAGCCGGTCCAGCTCTTGCCGTCGGCCGACAGCACGGCCTTCTCGGTGCCCCAGCCGGTCTCCCACAGGTACGTGTTGTTCTTGCCGACGGCCAGCGAGGTGCCGCCGACCGCCGTCACCCAGGCCGAGTTGGCCGGGGTGTCGACCTGCTTGGTGCCGGTGTTGGCGACCTCGTCGCCGTTGTCGCCGGAGGAGAAGTAGAAGCCGATGCCCTCCACCGCGCCGAACTGGAAGACCTGGTCGTAGGCGGCGGCCAGGTCCGGCGTCTGGTTGGCCTCGATGTCGCCCCAGGAGTTGGAGACGATGTCGGCCAGGTGGTTGTCGACGATCTTGCTGAGCGAGTCGAGCAGGTCGTCGTCGTAGCAGGACGCGGCGCCGACGTAGGTGACGTCCGCGGCCGGCGCGACCGCGTGCACGGCCTCGACGTCGAGGGTCTCCTCGCCGTACCAGCCGGCCGCCCCGCACGCCTCGGTCCTGGTGTAGTTCTTCGGCAGCACCTGGTGGAGCTGGCCGGTCCTCCAGCGCGCGTCGCCGTGCTTGGCGGCGTAGGTCGCCGCGTCGTAGGCGATGGTGGGGGAGGCGTAGGCGTCGGTGATGGCGATGCGGACGCCCCGGCCGGTGTACGTGCCGGCGCCGTAGGCGGCGCGCAGCTGCTTGCCGGTGTAGCCCTGGACGGCGTACGGCACGGTGTGCCCGTAGGCCTGCGGCAGCGTGGTCGCCGGGTTCGAGCCGTAGTAGGTCGAGAACGGCGGCGCGTTGCGGAAGACGGTCTCCGGCGGTGGCAGCTGGTCGTGGTGGCTCGCCTTGTGCGGGGCGTTGTCCAGACCGGTGACGGTCAGCACGGCGCCGCGCACGCTGTCGGGCACGGTGGCCTGGGCGGCCGGGGCGCGGTAGGTCCTCGACCCCTTGGTGTAGTTGTGGAGCTGGGTGCCGAACGCCTTCTCCGCGGCGGCCACGTCGCCGGAGACGGCGACGTAGTGCCGCGTGACGGCGGTGACTTCCAGGCCGGCCGAGGTCAGCCAGGACTTCACGGCGGCCACCTGGGCCTTGGTCGCGCCGAAGCGCGCCTGCGCCTGACGGGCGCTCAGGTACTTGCCGTAGTCGGCGGAGTGCGGGTCCGAGACGGCCCTCGCGTAGGCGGCGAGGCCGCTGGCGTCCCGCCCGGCGAGGTAGACCCGGGCCGAGACGCGGGCGCTGTCGGAGGCCGCGCCCTTGTCCGCCTTGGCCGTGGCCCACGCGGGCTTGGTGCCCGCGAGCGTGGACCGGCCGGGATGGTCCGCGGCGTGCGCCGCGGGTATGCCGAGCGCCAGCGCGCCGGCGAGCATCGGCAGCGTCGCCGCCAGGCTCACTCCGGCACGCACGGTGGCGCGGTTGGATCTCATGAAACCCCCTGCTATGCGGTTCGTCGCATGGAGTGGTCTGTCGTCGCCGATCCGGCAGGCCCGCGGCGGGAAGGCCCGGGGATCATGCGATGGGGGCCACTCTTTCGGATGAACCGTTCATGCCAGGGGAATGAACAGGCCAAGAGAAACCCAAGGAACCGTCATCACGGGCGATTTGAGCGCTTCGTCCTGTGAACGGGGCTTCGCGCCGTGCTCCTTGAGCACCTCCGTCGCGCGTGCGCTCGCCGAGCGTTGCGTGTCGGCCGTGTCCGGCGCGAGCCGTTTCCCCACGCCTCCCGCGCCCCGCGCACCGGGCGACGCGCCCCTTCGTCGCCCAGCTCTGGGCGGAGGACGGCCCGCGCCCCCGCGCGCCGGGCGACGCGGCCTCGCGCCGTGTGCCGCCGCTCTGGTGACGGTCCGTCACGTGCTGGGGGCGGAGTACCTCGTCCTTCTCGTCCTTCTCGGCCTTCTCGTCCTTCTCGGCCTTCTGGTCGCGGAGCCGGCGCTCGCGGCGGCCAGTGGCACCCGGTTGCGTCGGCGGGCGCGCTCGGTGCGCCGCACCTCTTCCCTGTGCGCCGTACTCGCCGCAGTGCCGCTGCTGTCGGCGGAACCCATGGGTGTGTCCTTCGGCGGGAGGTCGGCGACGGTCGGGCCCGCCGATCGTAGTGCGGGACGTGCCCGGACGGGCCGGCGACGGCATCCACGAGGCTCACGCATCCCATGCATCCCGCGGACCCCGCGGACCCCGCGGACCCCGCCCGCGAAGTCCGCGATGTCCACAGGAGCCGCTCGTGAGGCCCGCGGCGTCCGCGACGTTCGCGAGATCCGCCGGGCCGCGAGGTGCGCGAGGTGCGCGAGGTGCGCGAGGTGCGCGAAAAATTTGAAGCGGGGATGCGCATTATTTACGCTCGCGGTATGCGGCTTTTGCGATCCACCGACCTGGCGCTGCGCGTGCTGATGCGGCTCGCCGTGGCGGGAGACACCACGCCGACGACCCGGGACGTGGCCGCCGACATGGAGGTGCCCTACACGCACACCGCGAAGGTCGTGGCCGAGCTGCAGCACATGGGCCTGGTCGACGCCCGCCGCGGGCGGGGCGGCGGGCTCGCGCTGACCGGCCGGGGACGCACCGCGTCGGTGGGCGCCGTGGTCCGCGCCTTCGAGGGCGACGGCGAGGTGGCGGACTGCGAGGGGCACGCGCAGGCACCCTGCCCGCTGAACTCCGGGTGCCGCCTGCGGGGCGCCCTGCGCCGGGCCCAGGAGGCGTTCTATGCCTCCCTGGACCCGGTCACCCTGGCGGACCTCGTGGGCAGGCCCACCGGCCCGCTGCTGCTGGGCCTGCCCACGGTCGGCCGTCAGTCCCGGGCCAGCCAGAGGTCGGGGCCGAAGACCTCGTAGTGGATGTCGGCCGGGGCCACGCCCTTGCCGATCAGCTGGCTGCGCACCGCCCGCAGGAACGGCAGCGGGCCGCACAGGTAGGCGCGGGTGCCGGAGGCGACCGGCAGGGCGGAGAGGTCGACCAGCCCGGTGCGGGCGCCGGCCGGGGCGTCCTGCTCGTACCACAGGTGCAGGGCCGCGTCCGGCAGCTTCGCCGTGTACGCCTCGTGGTCGGCGCGCAGCGCGTGGTGGGCGGGGGAGCGGTCGCCGTGCACCACGGTGACCGGACCGCGGTGGCCGCTGCCGGCGAGCTGCGCCAGCATCGCGATCATCGGGGTCACCCCGATCCCGGCGGAGGCCAGCAGCAGCGGCGTGTCCTCGGTGGCGTCCAGCACGAGGTCGCCGAACGGCTCGGACAGCTCCAGGACGTCGCCCTCCCGCACCTGCTCGTGCAGGTGGTTCGACACCTCGCCGTCGGGCGTGCCCTCGCCGCGCACCCGCTTGACGCTGATCTGCCGCACCGTGCCGCCCGGTGTCCCGGACAGGCTGTACTGGCGTATCTGGCGGGCGCCGTCGGCGAGTTCGACGCGCACGGACACGTACTGGCCGGCGCGGAAGTCCGCCACCGGGCCGCCGTCCACCGGGCGCAGCCGGAAGGTGGCGACGTCGTCGGTCTCCCGGATCCGTTCGACGACCTCCCAGCGGCGCCACACGGTGCCCCCGCGCTCCTCGTACAGCCGCTTCTCCAGCGCGATCAGCGCGTTCGCCATCAGCCAGTAGACCTCGTCCCAGGCCGCGGCGACCTCGGGGGTGACGGCCTCGCCGAGGACGCCGGCGATGGCGGCGAAGAGGTGCTCGTGGACGATGCCGTACTGGTCCGGGGTGATGCCCAGGGAGGCGTGCTTGTGGGCGATGCGGCTCAGCATCACGTCCGGCCGCTGCTCCGGGTGCTCCACGAGGTGGGTGGCGAAGGCGGCGATGGCGCCGGCCAGCGCCTGGCGCTGGGTGCCGGCGGCCTGGTTGCCGCGGTTGAACAGGTCGCGCAGCAGCTCCGGGTGGGCGGCGAACAACCCGGCGTAGAAGCGCTCGGTGATCTCACCGATGGCCGCTCCGACGGCGGGAAGGGTGGCGCGCACGGTCGCGGCGGACTGTTCCGACAGCATCGGGAACTCCTCGGGGTCGACTGGGCGGCACCGTAATAAAATTTGCATCTGGTATGCAAATTAACGGGTGGGCGGGGCGGTGCCGGGCCGGCGGCGCCCGTTACGGATGCGGGCGCGGGCAGGCAAGATGGGCCCCACAGCAGTACGCCCGCCGGATGCCGTGCGTTCACGCCGGGATCGGCCCGCCGATCGCGGTCCGCACCATGCGTGACATGGTGGTGTGGTGGGATGCTCAGGTGCCCGGCCGCCTCCGGTCCCTCCCGGAGGAAGGCGGCCTGACCAGCAAGGATGGGGAAGCGGAAGATGGACAAGCAGCAGGAGTTCGTGCTCCGGACGCTGGAGGAGCGCGACATCCGGTTCGTACGCCTGTGGTTCACGGACGTGCTCGGCTTCCTCAAGTCCGTGGCCGTCGCCCCGGCCGAGCTCGAGCAGGCGTTCGACGAAGGCATCGGTTTCGACGGCTCGGCCATCGAGGGCTTCGCCCGGGTCTACGAGTCCGACATGATCGCCAAGCCGGACCCGTCCACCTTCCAGATCCTGCCGTGGCGCGCCGAGGCCCCCGGCACCGCCCGCATGTTCTGCGACATCCTCATGCCGGACGGCTCCCCGTCCTTCGCCGACCCCAGGTACGTGCTCAAGCGCGCCCTGGCCCACGCCTCCGACCTGGGCTTCACCTTCTACACCCACCCGGAGATCGAGTTCTTCCTGCTGAAGGACAAGCCGGTCGACGGCTCCCGCCCCACCCCGGCCGACAACTCCGGCTACTTCGACCACACCCCGCAGAACATCGGCATGGACTTCCGCCGCCAGGCGATCACCATGCTGGAGTCGATGGGCATCTCCGTGGAGTTCTCCCACCACGAGGGCGCCCCCGGCCAGCAGGAGATCGACCTGCGCTACGCCGACGCCCTGTCCACGGCGGACAACATCATGACGTTCCGCCTGGTGATGAAGCAGGTGGCGCTGGAGCAGGGCGTGCAGGCGACGTTCATGCCGAAGCCGTTCTCCGAATACCCCGGCTCCGGCATGCACACCCACCTCTCCCTCTTCGAGGGCGACCGCAACGCCTTCTACGAATCCGGCGCCGAGTACCAGCTCTCCAAGGTCGGCCGCTCCTTCATCGCGGGCCTGCTGCGGCACGCCGGCGAGATCTCCGCGGTGACCAACCAGTGGGTCAACTCCTACAAGCGCATCTGGGGCGGCGCCACGCGCACCGCCGGCGCCGGCGGCGAGGCCCCGTCGTACATCTGCTGGGGCCACAACAACCGCTCGGCCCTGGTCCGCATCCCGATGTACAAGCCCGGCAAGACCGGCTCGGCGCGGGTGGAGGTCCGCTCCCTCGACTCGGGCGCGAACCCCTACCTCGCCTACGCGGTGCTGCTGGCCGCCGGCCTGAAGGGCATCGAGGAGGGCTACGAGCTGCCGCCCGGCGCCGAGGACGACGTCTGGGCCCTCTCCGACGCCGAGCGCCGCGCCCTCGGCATCGAGCCCCTCCCGCAGAACCTGGGCGAGGCCCTCACCCTCATGGAGCGCAGCGACCTCGTCGCCGAGACCCTCGGCGAGCACGTCTTCGACTTCTTCCTGCGCAACAAGCGGCAGGAGTGGGAGGAGTACCGCTCCGAGGTCACCGCGTTCGAGCTGCGCAAGAGTCTGCCGGTGCTGTAGGCGCGGGTCGGGGCGGGTGCACCGCCGATACGGCGAGCGGGGCCGGCGGTCGTGGACCGCCGGCCCCGCGGCGTCTCACCCCCCGGGCCGTCCCTGGGCCGTCCGGCGCCGGCTCGGGACGGCGCCGGTTCGGGACGGCGCCGGCCGCGCGGCGGGTGGCGAGGGCGTCCCCCCGGACACCGGGCACGGCGTCCGGTCAGGTGTCGACGTAGCGGAACTCCGGCCCGTACGTCTTCCCTCCCCCGCCGGGCAGCGGCCGGCGCATCAGCGCCCGGGCCGGCTCCTGCAGGGTGAACATCTGACTCACGGCCTTGTTCAGCAGCTCCTTCGCCTTGGCCGGCAGATCCGTCCGCCATGCCTGCTCCAGAGCGCGCAGCATGCTGCTGTACGACTGATTGAAGGAATCCAGCAGTTTTCTCGTCTCCGGGTCCGGGACGGCGGAATTCCCCGCCCCCCAGCCGCCCTTCGGCACCCTCCCCATGGGCAGCGTCCGCGGCATCCGTATCTCGTCTCCTTCGAAGTCCCATCGCGCGGGATTCTCCGAGACCCTGATCAGTTTGCGTCCGTGGAGGATTTCCCGGAACACGTAGAAATGGGCCAGTTCGCCGACCGCCCCGGGATACGGGTTCTCCGGTGACGCCGAGGTGCCTTCCCCCTGTTCCCTGATCACCTTGATCGCTGCCTCGACCTGCGGGAAAGAGGTGATGGCGACGACATTGTTCCCGGCCCCGTGATGCGCCATGTTCCGGGTGAGCTGCCGAGCGCCGGTGATCAGGTCGGCGTGACCGCGAAACGCCTCGAGGACGGCGGCGTAGAAGCCGCCTATCGTGATGCGGGGCGACCTGCCGACCAAGGAAATCGGCTCCTCGGGCTGTTCCATACGGGAGAACATGTCGAGCGACTCGCGTGTCAGGCCGCCCAGCGAAACGGAGAGCCCCGGCCGCACACCGCCGGGCAGCGGTCCCGGGTATTTCGGCACCACGTTCTCGTCCGCCAGGCGCGGCGTGCCACCGATGGTGGTGAGAAGGTTGCCCACCAGGCCCAGATGCGACATCTCGTCGAAGACGACCTCCTTGAGGGCGTCGAAGACGTCCGAGTCCTCGTCCGGATTCTCGATCGACCACATGCCGCAGAGATAGGGCGGAAGCGTCGCCAGCTCCAGCATGACGGCCTGTTGCAGCGCGTCCTTCAACCAGTCGGCGTCCCGGTGCTCGGGAGGCTGCTGCAGCAGCTCGGTGATGTCGTTGCTTTCGTAAGCGAGAAGCCTGGTCACGGCTACGTCCCCTCGGTGCGCCGGCGACGATCCTGCAGTACCCGATCCGTATGTCGTTCCACGGCATACGGTGGCGCATCCGCGGAGCCGCCTCGCGCGGAAGTCGACGTTGCGTCCTGGCTCATGTCGATATCTCTCCGTATCCCTTTTCCTTTTTCATGGAAGCCCCGGGCCGGAAAGATCGCATCTCGGCGCCGACGGCCTGGTTGCCCTTTCCACTGTTGAATTACTCAACAGGGAAAATGAAGAGAATTCGCGCTTTCGTGAGGCGGACTGCCCGGCGGACTCCGGCGAAGGCCCCCACGGGTTCGCCACCGGCCCGGCTCCCGTGCCGGGCACTCCGGTTAGGCTCGAGCCGTACGACCGACCTTGATCCGATCTCCCACCGGTGCGACGGCGACCGGTGCGATCGGGCGGAAGCAGACGGGAGGCCGGGATGACGGCGCCGGGGCGCAGGAGCAGTACCTTCACGCGGCTGCTGCGGCACGGCTTCACCGATGCCTCGGCCGCCGAGCGGCTGCTGGACGGCCCGGAGCTGGCGCCGCTGCGCGACGACCCGGTGCTGCTGGAGGCGCTGGGCGCGACCGCCGACCCGGACCTGGCGCTGCGCGGGCTGGTGCGGCTGCTGGAGGCGCAGCAGGAGCCGGCCGCCCGCCGGGAACTGCTGGACACGCTGATCTCCGCCAAGCCGCTGCGGGACCGGCTGCTCGGTGTGCTCGGCGCCTCCGCCGCGCTCGGCGACCACCTGGCCCGGCACCCGCGGGACTGGCAGGTGCTGGTCACCTACGAGCCGCAGGACCTGCACCCCGGCGTGGCGGAGTTCGAGCGGCGGCTCGCCGAGGCCGCCGACCCGGTCGCGCTGCGCGTCGCCTACCGGCGCTGCCTGCTGTCGATCGCCGCCCGGGACGTGTGCGGCACCATAGACGTCGCCGACACCGCCGCCGAGCTCGCCGACCTGGCCACCGCGACCCTGCGCGCCGCGCTGCGCATCGCCGGCGCCGCCGCGCCGGAGGACGCCCGGCTGTGCCGGCTCGCCGTCATCGGCATGGGCAAGTGCGGCGGCCACGAGCTGAACTACGTCTCCGACGTCGACGTCATCTTCGTCGCCGAGGCCGCCGAGGGCGCCGACGAGGGCAAGGCGCTGCGCGCCGCGACCCGGCTCGCCTCGCACCTGATGCGGATCTGCTCCGAGACCACCGTCGAGGGCTCCATCTGGGCCGTCGACGCCAACCTGCGCCCCGAGGGCCGCAACGGCCCCCTCGTGCGCACCCTCAGCAGCCACCTCGCCTACTACCAGCGCTGGGCCAAGACCTGGGAGTTCCAGGCGCTGCTCAAGGCCCGCCCGGTGGCCGGCGACGCGGAGCTGGGCGAGCAGTACCTCGCCGCCGTCTCGCCGCTGGTGTGGCAGGCCGCCGAGCGGGAGAACTTCGTCTCCGACGTGCAGCGCATGCGGCAGCGCGTGGTGGACAACCTGCCCGCCGCCGAGGCCGAGCGGGAGCTGAAGCTCGGCCGGGGCGGGCTGCGCGACGTCGAGTTCGCCGTGCAGCTGCTGCAGCTGGTGCACGGCCGCTCCGACCCCTCGCTGCGCAGCGGCAGCACCCTGGACGCCCTCAAGGCGCTCGCCGCCGGCGGCTACGTCGGCCGCGAGGACGCCGCCCGCCTGGACGAGGCCTACCGCTTCCTGCGCTCCATGGAGCACCGCATCCAGCTGCACCGGCTGCGCCGCACCCACCTCGTCCCCGAGGACGAGGCCGACCTGCGCCGCCTGGGCCGCTCCCTGGGCCTGCGCACCGACCCGGTCGCCGAGCTGCACCGCGAGTGGCGGCGGCACGCCACCGCCGTACGCCGCCTGCACGAGAAGCTGTTCTACCGCCCGCTGCTCGACGCGGTCGCCCAGCTCGCGCCCGGCGAGGCCCGGCTCAGTCCGGAGGCGGCCCGGGAACGGCTCGTCGCGCTCGGCTACGCCGACCCGGCCGCCGCCCTGCGCCACCTGGAGGCCCTGGCCTCCGGCGTCACCCGCAAGGCCGCCATCCAGCGCACGCTGCTGCCGGTGCTGCTGGGCTGGTTCGCGGACTCCGCCGACCCGGACGCGGGCCTGCTCAACTTCCGCAAGGTGTCGGACGCGCTCGGCAAGACGCCCTGGTACCTGCGGCTGCTGCGGGACGAGGGCGCCGCCGCCGAGAACCTCGCCCGCGTGCTGTCCGCCGGCCGGCTCGCCCCCGACCTGCTGATGCGTGCCCCGGAGGCGGTGGCCCTGCTCGGCGACGGCGACGGGGCCGGACCCGGCGGCGGGCTCGAACCCCGCTCCCGCGCCCACCTGGAGCAGGAGATCATGGCCGCGGTCGGCCGCGCCGCCGACGCCGAGCAGGCGGTCACCGTCGCCCGCGGCGTGCGCCGCCGCGAGCTGTTCCGCACCGCCGCCGCCGACATCGTCGGCTCCTACGGCACCGGCAGCCAGCCCGCCGAGGCCGACCAGGGCGCGCTCGTCGACCGGGTCGGCGCCGCCGTGTCCGACCTGACCGCCGCCACCCTCGCCGGCACCCTGCGCGCGGTCGTCCGCGACCACTGGGGCGACACCCTGCCCACCCGGTTCGCGATCATCGGCATGGGCCGGTTCGGCGGCCACGAACTCGGCTACGGCTCCGACGCCGACGTGATCTTCGTCCACGAGCCGCGGGACGGCGTCGGCGAGCGCGAGGCGGCCGAGGCCGCCAACAAGGTCGTCGCCGAGATGCGCCGCCTGCTGCGGCTGCCCAGCCTCGACCCGCCGCTGATCATCGACGCCGACCTGCGCCCAGAGGGCCGCTCCGGGCCGCTGGTGCGCACCCTGAAGTCGTACGCGGCCTACTACCGCCGCTGGTCCCTGGCCTGGGAGTCGCACGCGCTGCTGCGCGCCGAGCCGGTCGCCGGCGACGAGGAGCTCGGCCGGCGCTTCGTCGAGCTGATCGACCCGCTGCGCTACCGCCCGCACGGCCTCGACGAGGACGCCGTGCGCGAGATCCGCCGCCTCAAGGCCCGCATGGAGTCCGAGCGGCTGCCGCGCGGCGCCGACCCGAGGCTGCATGCCAAGCTCGGGCCCGGTGGCCTGTCCGACGTGGAGTGGACCGTGCAGCTGCTGCAGCTCCAGCACGCCGCCCGCGAGCCCGGCCTGCGCACCACCCGCACCCGCCGGGCCCTCGCCGCCGCCCGCGACGCCGGCCTCATCGGTGCGGAGGACGCCGCCGTCCTCGACGAGGCCTGGGTGCTGGCCACCCGCGTGCGCAACGCCGTGATGCTGGTGCGCGGCCGGGCCGGCGACACCTTCCCCACCGACAGCCGCGAACTCGCCGCCGTCGGCCGCTACCTCGGCTACGGCCCCGGCCGCGTCGGCGACATGCTCGACGCCTACCGCCGCACGACCCGCAGGGCCCGGGCGGTGATGGAGCGGCTGTTCTACGGCGGGTGACCCGCGGCACACCGCCAGGTGCCCGCGGCACACCGCCAGGTGCCCGCCGCGCACCGCCGGACGACCCGCCGCGCACGCCGGGCGATACGCCGCGCACGCCGGGCGATACGCCGCGCACGCCGGGCGATACGCCCGCGGCCCCGCGCACCGCCGGACGACCGGCTGCCGCCGGAACGCTAGGCCGCCCGGTCGGCCGGACCGGCCGGTTCCGGTGTCTCGGGCGGCCGCTGCCGCGGCACGTGCCGCGGCAGCGCGTGCGGCAGCGCCCCGTACCACACCCGGGCCACCCCGTAGCCGAAGGCCAGGCAGGCCACGCCGCCCACCGCGTCGAGCCAGAAGTGGTTGGCGGTGGCGACGATGACCACCAGTGTCGCCACCGGGTACAGCAGGCCCAGCACCCGCGCCCACGGCACCCGGGCCAGCGCGAAGAGGACCAGCCCGCACCACAGGGACCAGCCGATGTGCATGGACGGCATGGCGGCGTACTGGTTGGACATGTGCTTCAGGTCGCCGGAGGCCATCGACCCCCAGGTGTGGTGCACGGCGACGGTGTCGACGAAGCCGCCGTGCGTCAGGCGGGGCGGGGCGAGGGGGAAGAGGTAGTAGCCGACGAGGGCGACGCCGGTCGTCGCGAACAGCACCAGGCGGGCCGCCGCGTAGCGGCCGGGATGACCGCGGTACAGCCACACCAGCACACCGAGGGTCACCACGAAGTGCAGCGTGGCGTAGTAGTAGTTCATGCCGACGATCAGCCAGGTCACCGAGTCCGCCACGTGGTTGACCGAGCGTTCGACGGCGATGCCCAGCTGCTGCTCGACGTGCCAGACGAGGCCGGCGTTGCGCAGCGCCTCGCCCCGCTGCTCGGGGACGGCGTTGCGGATGAGCGAGTACGTCCAGTAGCTGACCGCGATCAGCAGGACCTCGAACCACAGCCGGGGGCGGCGCGGAGCACGGGGCAGGCGCAGCGGCCCCTGCCCCGCTGCCCGGGCGGGGGGCACGGCGGCCTCGCGGCGGCCTCCCAGAGACGTCACCGTGCTGTCACCCATAGGCTCCGGTCCTGTCACCCATAGGTACAGAGTCTGCCAGAAGCGCCCGCCCCCGCCGATCATCCCCCGGTCGGGTCAGGGCCGGGCATCCTACGGCGTCCGCGGGCCCCGCCCTCCTCCTCGCGCAGGGCGCCCCGGGGGGCGTCTCCGACCGGGGGAGGAACCGGGGTCAGGGGTCCGGGGGTCCGGGGGTCCGGGGTTCCGGGGCCCGGGGGCAAGGGACAGGGACCCGGAGGTCAGGGGGGGCAGGGCCCCGGAGGTCAGGGGGCAGGGCCCCGGAGGTCAGGAGCGGCCGCGCTCCCCGGGCGCGGACGCGGTCGAGCCGCGCACCACCAGCTCCGGCATGAACACGAACTCGCTGTGCGGCGCGGGCGTCCCGCCGATCTCCTCCAGCAGCGTGTTCACCGCCGCCTGCCCCATCGCCGGGACCGGCTTGCGGATCGTGGTCAGCGGCGGGTCGGTGAACGCGATCAGCACCGAGTCGTCGAAACCGACCACCGACACGTCCCGCGGCACCTCGAGCCCCCGCTGCCGCGCTGCCCGGATCGCCCCCAGCGCCATCATGTCGCTGGCGCACACCACGGCCGTGCAGTCCCGTTCGATCAATGCGCCGGCCGCCGCCTGCCCGCCCTCCAGGGTGTAGAGGGAGTGCTGGATCAGCTCGGACTCGATCTGCTCGGTCCGCAGGCCCAGCAGGTCCTGCATCGTGCGCACGAAGCCCTCGATCTTGCGCTGCACCGGCACGAACCGCTTCGGGCCGAGGGCCAGCCCGATCCGCGTGTGGCCGAGCGAGACGAGGTGGGTCACCGCGAGCGCCATCGCCGCCCGGTCGTCGGGGGAGATGAACGCCGCCTGCACCTTCGGCGAGAACCCGTCGACCAGCACGAACGGCACCCCCTGGGCGCGCAGCCGCTCGTAGCGGGTCATGTCGGCGGTGGTGTCGGCGTGCAGTCCGGAGACGTAGATGATGCCGGCGACCCCGCGGTCCACCAGCATCTCCGTCAGTTCGTCCTCGGTGGAGCCGCCCGGCGTCTGGGTCGCCAGCACCGGGGTGTAGCCCTGCCGCGTCAGCGCCTGCCCGATGACCTGCGCGAGCGCCGGGAAGATCGGGTTCTCCAGCTCGGGGGTGATCAGACCGACGAGCCCCTCGCTGCGCTGCCGCAGCCGCACCGGCCGTTCGTAGCCGAGGACGTCGAGGGCGGCCAGGACGGCCTGGCGGGTGGTGGCGGCGACGCCCGGCTTCCCGTTCAGGACCCGGCTGACCGTCGCTTCGCTCACCCCTGCCTGCGCGGCGATGTCGGCAAGCCGTGTGGTCACACCATTGGACTGTACCGGGCGTATGTCGCCCTGCGCACCGGCCGGACGCCGGGTGCGGGCCGTCGCACGGCCGGCTGCGGGCTGCTGCCTCATCGAGCTCCCTCGGGGTGTGGTCGGCGACGGTCCGTCTCGGATGATTCCGGTACCGGTGGCGTATGGCAAGAGCTTGCAGAGTCTTGCACAAGCAGTCTCCGCCCCGCTCCACGAGGTGAGACGGTCACAGCCGGATAACTCCCGTATCCTCCGCCATTTTTTCGCTGCAAGGTCTTTCGCAAACCTTGCATCGCTGTTACGTTCTCGGTCGCCCGGCCGCGGCAACGGCGCAGTCGGCAAGCAGGCGGGACGGCAGACGGGGCCGCTTCCGCCCCCCACGGGCTTTCACCCTCAAGGAGAACTACATGCGGCGTGGCATAGCGGCCACCGCGCTGGTGGCGTCCCTCGCTCTCGCGGCGACGGCCTGCGGCGGCGGCAGCGACAGCGACGGCAAGGCGGACGGTCCGGTCACCCTCACCTGGTGGGACACCTCCAACGGCACCAACGAGGCGCCGACGTACCGGGCCCTGGTCAAGGACTTCGAGAAGGCCAACCCCGGCATCAAGGTCAAGTACGTCAACGTCCCCTTCGACCAGGCGCAGAACAAGTTCGACACCGCCGCCGGTTCCCAGGGCGCCCCCGACGTGCTGCGCTCCGAGGTCGGCTGGACGCCCGCCTTCGCCAAGAAGGGCTACTTCCTGCCGCTGGACGGCACCGAGGCCCTCGCCGAGCAGGGCAAGTTCCAGCCCAGCCTGATCAAGCAGGCCCAGTACGAGGGCAAGACCTACGGCGTGCCCCTGGTCACCGACACCCTCGCGCTGGTCTACAACAAGGAGCTGCTGAAGAAGGCCGGCATCAGCGCCCCGCCGAAGACCTGGGACGAGCTGAAGTCCGACGCCGCCAAGGTCAAGGACAAGACCGGCGCCGACGGCTACTGGGGCTCCACCCAGGCCTACTACGCGCAGACCTTCCTCTACGGCGAGGGCACCGACACCGTCGACGCGGGCGCCAAGAAGATCACCGTGAACTCGGCGCCCGCGAAGAAGGCCTACGGCACCTGGCTGAGCCTGTTCTCCGGCAAGGGCCTGCACAAGGCCGACACCACCGCCGACGCCTACGCCCACATCCAGGACGCGTTCACCAGCGGCAAGGTCGCCATGATCATCCAGGGTCCCTGGGAGATCACCAACTTCTACAAGGGCGCCGCCTTCAAGGACAAGGCCAACCTCGGCATCGCCACCGTCCCGGCCGGCTCCACCGGCAAGGCGGGCGCCCCGACCGGCGGCCACAACCTGTCCGTCTACGCCGGCTCGGACAAGGCCCACCAGCAGGCGGCCCTGAAGTTCGTGAAGTTCATGACCTCGGCGAAGTCCCAGGAGACCATCGCCCTGAAGAACTCCACGCTGCCCACCCGCTCCGACGCCTACACCGCGCAGGTCAAGGCCGACCCCGGCATCGCCGGCTACCAGGCGGTCCTGTCCGCCGCCCAGCCGCGCCCGGCGCTGCCCGAGTACAGCTCCCTGTGGGGCCCGCTCGACACCGAACTGCCCAAGATCGCGGGCGGCAAGGAGTCCCTGGACCAGGGTCTGGGCAAGGCCGAGACCGCCATCGCCAAGCTGGTCCCCGGCTTCAGCAAGTGAGCCCGTGCGGCCGCCGGGTCCCTTTCCACGGGGGAGGGGCCCGGCGGCCGCCGGCCCGTGCCCGGTCAGCCCTCACCGCCGTAGAGAACTTCCAGAAGGTGTCGCACCATGACAGTCGCCATCGACCGCGGGATCGGCAAGAGCCGCGGTGACCGTGCGCCGCGGCCCGGGCCGGGCCGGCGTCTGCAGCACGCCCTGCACCGGCACTGGTACGCGTACGCGATGATCGCGCCCGTCGTGATCGTCCTCGGCGTCCTCGTGCTGTACCCGCTCGCGTACGGCTTCTACCTCACCCTCACCGACGCCAACAGCCTCAACTCGGCGCGCACGATCGGCGTCCACCACATCGACGCGACCTACCAGTTCATCGGCCTGGACAACTACCAGGACGTGCTGTTCGGCCCGACCGCCTACGACCGGTTCTGGTCGCACTTCCTGTGGACGGTGGTGTGGACCGCGGTGTGCGTCACCCTGCACTACACCATCGGCCTGGGACTGGCGCTGCTGCTCAACCAGAAGCTGCGCGGCCGCACCCTGTACCGGGTGATCCTGGTGCTGCCGTGGGCCGTGCCCACCTTCGTCACCGTCTTCGGCTGGCGCTTCATGCTCGCCGACGGCGGCATCCTCAACACCGCCCTGGACGCGCTGCACCTGCCCACGCCGCTGTGGCTGGAGGACACCTTCTGGCAGCGCGTCGCCGCCATCCTCGTCAACACCTGGTGCGGCGTGCCGTTCATGATGCTCTCGCTGCTCGGCGGCCTGCAGGCCATCGACGGCTCGCTGTACGAGGCGGCCGAGATGGACGGCGCGAACGCCTGGCAGCGGTTCCGCCACGTCACCCTTCCGGGGCTCAGATCGGTCAGCTCGACCGTCGTCCTCCTGGGGGTCATCTGGACGTTCAACCAGTTCGCCATCATCTTCCTGCTGTTCGGCAACACCGCCCCGGACGCCTCCATCCTCGTCACCTGGGCCTACTACCTCGGCTTCGGACAGCAGCCGCGTGACTTCGCACAGTCCGCGACGTACGGCATCCTGCTGCTGGCCATCCTGATCGTCTTCACCTCCTTCTACCGCCGCTGGCTCAACCGCAACGACCAGCAGCTCGCGATCTGAGGCAGGAGTCCGAAATGAGCACGACCGCAGTCGACCCCTCCGCCGCGGTGACCGAGCGGCCCGCCGCGGCTCCCGCGCGCCGGACCCGCCGCCGCGGCCGGCCCGGCGCCGGCGCGGCCGCCGCCTCGCACGCCGTGCTGATCGTGGCGAGCTTCGTCGCGTTCTTCCCGGTGGCCTGGCTGGTCTTCCTCTCCCTGGGCCCGGACAAGGACGACTACCTCCACCCGGGTGAGATCTGGCACAAGATGACGCTGGACAACTACGCGTTCGTCCTGCAGCACACCGGGTTCTGGGACTGGCTGAGGACCACGCTCGTCGTCACCCTCGGCACCACCCTCATCGGCGTCGTGATCGCCGCCAGCAGCGGCTACGCCGTCTCCCGGATGCGCTTCCCGGGCTACAAGAAGTTCATGTGGGCGCTGCTGGTCACCCAGATGTTCCCGGTGGCCATCCTCATGGTGCCGATGTACCAGATCCTGTCGGAGTTGCGGCTCATCGACACCTACCTCGGCCTGATCCTGGTGTACTGCACCACCGTCGTGCCCTACAGCGCGTGGCTGCTCAAGGGCTACTTCGACACCATCCCCTTCGAGATCGACGAGGCCGGGCGCGTCGACGGGCTCAGCCCCTTCGGCACCTTCCTGCGGCTCGTGCTGCCGCTGGCCAAGCCGGGCCTGGCGGTCGCCGCGTTCTACAACTTCCTCACCGCCTTCGGCGAGGTCGCCTTCGCTTCGACCTTCATGCTGAGCGAGGACAAGTACACCTTCGCCGTGGGGCTGCAGAGCTTCATCAGCGAGCACGACGCGCAGCGCAACCTCATGGCCGCCACCGCGGTGCTGATCGCCGTACCGGCCTCCGCGTTCTTCTACCTCGTGCAGAAGAACCTGGTCACCGGCCTCACCGCGGGCGGCACCAAGGGCTGACGCCCGCACCCCGGCAGGACTCCCGCGCGCCTGTCCGCGCGGGTGGGCGGCCGCGGTGTCCTCCCCGCTCGAGGAGCGGGGAGAGAATCCAGGACCCCGCCGGCACCGCGGCCGCCCCGCACGCCCCCGCCCGCCCCCGTCCGCCTCCGCCACCGCGCCCACGCGCCCACGATCCGAACACCGCTACCCATCAAGGACGCCATGAGCCAGCAGCACACTGCAGCCCCGGCCGACACGCCCGCCTCCGCCACCGCCGTCGCCCGGCACCGCGACTGGTGGCGCGACGCGGTGATCTACCAGGTCTATCCGCGCAGCTTCGCCGACAGCAACGGCGACGGCATGGGCGATCTGGAGGGCGTACGCTCCCGCCTGCCCTACCTGCGCGACCTGGGCGTGGACGCCGTGTGGCTCAGCCCCTTCTACGCCTCGCCGCAGGCCGACGCCGGCTACGACGTCGCCGACTACCGGGCCGTCGACCCCATGTTCGGCACCCTCCTGGACGCCGACGCCCTCATCCGCGACGCGCACGCGCTCGGCCTGCGCGTCATCGTCGACCTGGTGCCCAACCACTCCTCCGACCAGCACGAGTGGTTCCGGCGTGCGCTCGCCGAGGGCCCCGGCTCCCCGCTGCGGGAGCGCTACCACTTCCGCCCGGGCAAGGGGAAGAACGGTGAACTGCCGCCCAACGACTGGGAGTCCATCTTCGGCGGCCCGGCCTGGACCCGGGTCACCGAGCCCGACGGCACGCCCGGCGAGTGGTACCTGCACCTCTTCGCGCCCGAGCAGCCCGACTTCAACTGGGACCACCCCGCCGTCCACGACGAGTTCCGCTCCATCCTGCGCTTCTGGCTCGACATGGGCGTCGACGGCTTCCGCATCGACGTCGCCCACGGCCTGGTCAAGGCCGACGGCCTGCCCGACCTGGGCACCAGGGACCAGGTGCGGCTGCTGGGCAACGATGTCATGCCGTTCTTCGACCAGGACGGCGTGCACGACATCTACCGCCAGTGGCGCCGCATCCTCGACGAATACGCGGGCGACCGCATCTTCGTCGCCGAGGCCTGGACGCCGACCGTCGAGCGCACCGCCCACTACGTCCGCCCGGACGAGCTGCACCAGGCCTTCAACTTCCAGTACCTGAGCACCTACTGGGACGCCGGTGAGCTGCGGGACGTCATCGACCGCACCCTGGAGGCGATGCGGCCGGTCGGCGCCCCCGCCACCTGGGTGCTGTCCAACCACGACGTCACCCGCCACGCCACCCGCTTCGCCAACCCGCCCGGCCTGGGCACCCAGATCCGCGCCGCCGGCGACCGCGAGCTCGGCCTGCGCCGCGCCCGGGCCGCCACGCTGCTGATGCTGGCCCTGCCCGGTTCGGCCTACGTCTACCAGGGCGAGGAACTGGGCCTGCCCGACGTGGTCGACCTGCCCGACGAGGTCCGCCAGGACCCGGCGTACTTCCGCGGCGCCGGCCAGGACGGCTTCCGCGACGGCTGCCGGGTGCCCCTCCCGTGGACGCGCACCGGGCCCTCCTACGGCTTCGGCGACGGCGGAAGCTGGCTGCCCCAGCCGACGTGGTGGGGCGAGCTGAGCGTCGAGGCCCAGCAGGGCGTGCCCGGTTCCACCCTGGAGCTGTACCGCGCCGCCCTCGCCGCCCGCCGCGAGCACCCCGACCTCGGCGCCGGCGACAGCGTCGAGTGGCTGCCGGCCCCCGAGGGCGTCCTCGCCTTCCGCCGCGGCGACTTCGTGTGCGTCGCCAACACCACCGGCTCGCCGGTGACCGTGCCGTCCCACGGCCGCGTGCTGCTGGCCAGCGGCGAGGTGACGGAGACGGACGGCAAGGCCAGGGTGCCGGCCGACACGACGGTGTGGTGGACGGCCGCCTGAGCTTTTTCCCTCAACTTTCCCCGGCCCGCTGCCTTCTCAGGCGGCGGGCCGTTCCCTACCATCTTCGTCGCCGCAACTTTGCTGAAACATTCAGCAAGAGCATTCAGCGGTTCTCCCCACTCCCTTCAATGACGAAGGAACCCCACACATGGCGCGCAGAACCCTTCTGGGGGCCGTCGCCCTGGCGACCGCTTCCGTTGTCATGTTCCCAACCACCGGGCACGCCTCCCCGCCCGGCACCAAGGACGTCACCGCCGTCCTCTTCGAGTGGAAGTACGCCTCGGTCGCGCAGGAGTGCGCCCGCACCCTCGGCCCCGCCGGCTACGGCTACGTCCAGGTCTCCCCGCCCGCCGAGCACATCCAGGGCGCGCAGTGGTGGACGTCGTACCAGCCGGTGTCGTACAAGATCGCGGGCCGCCTCGGCGACCGCGCGGCCTTCCGGAACATGGTGGACACCTGCCACGCGGCCGGCGTGAAGGTCGTCGTCGACACGGTGATCAACCACATGTCGGCGGGCGGCGGCACCGGCACCGGCGGCTCGTCGTACACCAAGTACGACTACCCCGGCCTGTACTCCTCGTACGACTTCGACGACTGCACGGCCCGGGTGAGCGACTACTCCGACCGCTGGAACGTCCAGCACTGCGAACTGGTCGGCCTCGCCGACCTCGACACCGGCGAGGAGTACGTCCGCAAGACCATCGCCGGGTACCTGAACGACCTGCTGTCCCTCGGCGTGGACGGCTTCCGCATCGACGCGGCCAAGCACATCGACACCGCCGACCTGGCCGACATCAAGAGCCGGCTGACCAACCCGTCCGCGTACTGGAAGCAGGAGGTCATCTACGGAGCCGGCGAGGCCGTCCAGCCCACGGAGTACACGGGCAACGGCGACGTCCAGGAGTTCCGCTACGCCTACGACCTCAAGCGGGTGTTCACCAACGAGAACCTCGCCTACCTGAAGAACTACGGCGAAGGATGGGGCTACCTGAAGAGCTCCGTCGCCGGCGTCTTCGTCGACAACCACGACACCGAGCGCAACGGCGCCACCCTGAACTACAAGGACGGGGCGGACTACACCCTCGCCAACGTCTTCATGCTGGCCTGGCCCTACGGCGCCCCGGACATCAACTCCGGCTACGAGTGGTCCGACCCGGACGCCGGACCGCCCAACGGCGGCACGGTGGGCGCCTGCTGGCAGGACGGCTGGAAGTGCCAGCACGCCTGGCCGGAGATCAGGTCCATGGTCGCCTTCCGCAACGCCACCCGCGGCCAGCCGGTCACCAACTGGTGGGACAACGGCAACGACTGGATCGCCTTCGGCCGGGGCAGCAAGGGCTATGTGGCGATCAACCACGAGTCGGGCAGCATGACCCGCACCTATCAGACGTCCCTGCCGGCGGGCACGTACTGCGACGTGCAGAACAACACGACGGTGACGGTGAACGGCTCCGGGCAGTTCACGGCCACCCTCGGCCCGAACACGGCCCTGGCCATCTACGCGGGCAAGTCCAGCTGCTGATCAGGGGCAGGCACACCGGCCGGGCCCGCCGCGTCCGCTCGCCGTCACCTGAGCGCGAGACGGCGGCCGATCTCCCCGGCGACCTCCGGGTGGGAGAGGTACTCCGCGATGCTGTGGGCCCGGTCGCGGGCGTTGACGACCGCCACGTCGGTCAGTCCGTCCGCCCAGTCGTCGGCCAGCGGGCATCCGATGGCCACCGCGTCGGCCGGGGACCACGCGTTGAGCCAGTCCGCCACCACGTCCGGCCGCTTCGGACCCCCGACGAGCAGCCTCTTGTACACGCTGTCCAGGCCGAGCGGGCTGCCCGCCGTGGTGAGGTGGACCGGGCGCACGGCGGGCGACAGGCGGGTGGTCAGGTCCAGGCCGACGACCGTGCCGAGGCTGTGGGTGACGAAGACCAGCTCCCCCTCCTCGGGCATCGTCTCCAGCACACAGTCCAGGACACTGTCCCGGATCCGCCGGTCGTCGAGGTACGCGGCCACGTCATGGAAGACCAGCGCGATGGACCAGGCGTCCAGATCGCTCCGCGCGGCCAGCCAGCCCAGTTGCCGCCGGAGGCGTCCCACGACGTCGTCGCGGCCGACCCGCTCGGCGCCCGGCTGTCGCTCCGGCGGGATGTTCCACCGGTCGGCGGCCTCGCCGACGAGCTCCTCGTACACCGCCCGCGCCGTCGGCGCGGCGGGAGCGACCACCTCCGCCGGGGAGAGACTCGTGGACTCGGTCACCCGTGGCACGGCCTCCCGCGCGGAGAGCGCCTGCACCAGCCGGTCGCCGTAGTACGGGAACCAGACGTCGGCCGGGTCGACGGGCGGGAGCCCGGCGCGGACGAGCCCCTGGTTGAGACCGGCGACCCATTCGCGCCGCAGGTTCTCCGGGTCCTTCCCCTCCTGCGAGCGCCCGTGCAGGAAGACGAGATGCCGCCTGCCGCCGAACGCGCCGTCCCGGGCGCGCAGCCCGGCGCGCGCCCCGGCCGCCGCGGCGACCGGCGGCGGTGCGGCGGCCTCGGCCACCGGTGCGGGTACGGCGGCTGCGGCGACCGGTGCGGGTACGGCGGCTGCGGGCGCCGCGGCAGGGGCGGCCGCCTCCGTGAGGGCCAGACCCGACTCCGGGCCCATCTCCGACAGGGGGCCCGACCGGGTACCGGGCGGCAGCTGGGCCAGGTGGCGCAGGATGGAGCTGATGCGTACGCCCTCGTTGGACACCCAGTCGACCGCGTCGTCGCCGTCACCGGGCTGCCACACCTGCCCGTCCGTGCGCAGGATGCGTCCCTGCTCGTCGGTCCTCGGCACCCCGCTGTGGTGCAGCGCGACGACCTCCCACTGGTCGTTGTAGACCGGGGACCCCGAGTTTCCGGGTTCGGTGTCCGTCCTGTAGTGGAGGAAGTCGTCCAGCCGCACCTGGAGCACGTTGTCGCGGACGGCGATCTCCTTCAGCCGTCCCATCGGATGGCCGATCACGTTGACCGGCTCCCCGATGACCAGCTTGCCCGGCTGGGCGCTGAGCCGGTTCCAGCCGAAGGTCTCCCCGGGCGGCCGCCCGTCCGGTCCGGGTGCGACCAGGACCAGGGCGTAGTCCAGGCCTTCGTCGGCCACGAAGAACCCGTCGGGATCCAGTTCCAGGCGCGCCGGCGGCTGCGGCGTGTTGTCGATCGTGACCTGGGCGTCGAACTCGACGAAGCACTGCCGGGCCGCCCTGGCGTCGGTGAGCACGTGATGGTTGGTCATCAGCAGGCGTGGCGACACCAGGAAGCCGGTGCCGAGCGGGAGTTCCCGGCCGTTCTCCCGCACCGATATCCGGGCGACGGTGCGCGCCGCCCGGGCACCGCGCGGCAGGAAGCTCCACGCCTGCAGTTCCTTGGACACCCCGAGGATGCGCTCATAGGCGTCGGGCGCGGCCAGCGGTTCCGCGCGCACGGCCTCCACGGCCAGCGCGGCGGACACCGCGTGCCGCTCCAGCAGTCGCGTGGCCCGCGCGGTGAGCGCCTGCCGGGAGTCCGGGAAGAGGACGCCCGCATCCCGCCGCCGCTCGATGGCCCGGCGCTCCTCGCTCGTCGCCCGGTACCGCTCGGCCGCCGCGGTGACCTGGCGTACGCGCTCCTGCCCGGCCCACTGGGTGGCTTTCATCTCAGGTCTCCTTCCGTGCGGCGGTGTGCCACGGCACGAAGGCGTTGGCCAGCCCGGAGAGGGGCGTGCGCAGCTGGGGATGATGGCGCAGCAGGACGGTGACCATGCTGTTGTCGTCGATCCAGGCCATGCCCGCCGGGGAGTAGACCTCGGGGGTGTAGTACTCGGTGAAGAAGCGGTCGCTGTTCAGCCGGCGCGAGGCCATCAGGATGAAGATGCGGAACGCCGTGTCGCTGAAGGCGAATCCGGCCGGCAGCTTCTCCGCGTACAGCCCGACCATCAGGTCGACCTTCTCGATGTCGCCGTCGTAGAGCCGCTCGATCTGCTCGGCCCACGCCGGATCGTGCGCGAGCTCCGTGAAGCTCGCCGCGGGCTTGAGCCCGAGCAGCCGCCGGAATTCGTTGTAGCGGGGCACCCCCAGCTCGCGCGAACGCAGGATGTCGGTGGCGGCGAGGTCCTGCAGATGACCGTCCGGCCGCTCGAACTCCTGCAGGAACCGCGGGAAGTTGTGCAGGGTGACCAGTCCGGGCGGGAGGGTGCCGAAGCTGTAGAGCAGGTCGGCCATCTTTGTGGTCTCCAGGAACTTCAGCGCTTCCGGGCCGGAGATGTCCCGCAGGGTGCAGTGACGCAGGGTCGTGTCGTCGGTGACGGAGCGCAGGTGCCAGTCGTCCCGGACGAGCGGGTGCATCCGGTAGACCGCCACGAACTCCTCGGTGAGCGCGTACGGGACGCCGTAGTGGTCCGTCTTGGCGCCGGGGATGCCGCTGATGACCTCGCTGTCGCTGATGCGGCCGAACAGGTGGTGGAGGCGTTCGCCCGCGATGCCCCACCAGTTGGCGCGCAGGGCCTTGACGGTGGTGGGGTGGCTGATCACGGCCGGTGTCCACTCCACGGTGTGGATCTTCGCGAGAAGCGCGGCGTTGACCAGCCGGGCCCGCTGGAACAGCTCCTCGTCGCCCCAGGACGGGTAGGCGGCGTGCAGGTGGTCGCAGATCGCGTTGTGCTCGCGGGTGAACAGGTCCTGCATCATGGCGAGGCCCAGCCAGAAGCCGGGTACGCGGGTGGGGTCCTGGGAGAGGTCGGCGGGGACGGGCGCCTGCTCGCCGTCCCACAGGTGCAGCTTGCCCCGTTCACCGGTGCGCAGTTGGTGCTGCTCCGCCGCGTTCCTCCCGTAGATCTGGGACGCGTCCCACCAGTGGGAGGACACGTTGACGCGGGTGTCCGGAGTGCCGGCGGGCGCGTGCGGGTCACGGGTCGGGTCGTCCGGGGTCCGCATGATGCGCAGGGGGCGTTCCGGCCACGGGTCGTCGTCCATCAGGGGCACTTCCCAGGGCCGGTCCGTGGGGCTCGTACCGTGGCTGAACCAGTCCCGGATCATGAACTGGAGCCAGGCGGCGACCAGGGAGTTGACGGACTCGGCGGCGATGAACCTGTCGCGGGTGAGCAGCGCGCGGCTGACCTCCCGCGGACTGGGCCGGGACAGTACGTCCTCGGGTGTGGCGGGTGCGATGGCCTCCAGCGGGATGTTCCGGCCGAAG
The DNA here is from genome assembly GCF_014651135.1 of Streptomyces echinoruber. Lineage (GTDB taxonomy): Bacteria > Actinomycetota > Actinomycetes > Streptomycetales > Streptomycetaceae > Streptomyces > Streptomyces echinoruber. Next base: position 567,500 of record NZ_BMWH01000001.1, on the reverse strand, counting down.
CGGGTGCCCGCCATGCCCATGCGCGGATCGCTGAGGTCGTTGTGACTGCCGTCGGCGGTCCTGTTGACCTGGTGGCTCGCGGACGGGGGTGCGGGCTCGGGCGGGTCGACGGCGGGCAGCCGGCCGGTGTCGTACAGGTTCCTCTGCCGGAGCCTGACGCGCAGACCGAGCAGCGTCAGCAGGCCCGCGACGACCGGCAGTCTGTCCCAGCCCACGCGGCGGTCGACGTATGCGGCGGCGGCGGTGACGATCCGCCAGGGAAGTGATGTGCGGTATCCGGCCGGGGAACGCCGTCCGGTGCGTCGGTGCGTGCTCATGGGATGCTCCTCGAGTGGCTCCTGGTCGTGTCGCACGGCGGAGAGTGCGGTCAGGCGCGGCTGGTGTCGCCGAGGATCACGTCGCTCGCCTTCTCGCTGATCATGTAGATGGGAGCGGCGACGAAGAAGCCGGGGATGCGGGGGAAGACGGAGGCGTCGACGATCCGCAGACGGTCCGTCCCGCGCACCCGGAAGGCGCTGTCGACCACCGCCGAGGGATCGTCGGAATGCCCCATCCGGCAGGTACAGGACGCGTGGTGGCCCCACGCCTCGTCCTGGACGAAACGGCGGACGGCGTCGCGGTCGCCGACGTCCTCGCCGGGCCAGAGCTCCTTTTGGACAACGGGCCCGGCCTTGCGGTTCATGGCGCGTACGAACTCCACGGCGTCGGCCATCGCCTCCAGGTCCAGGCCGTCCTTGTCCGTTCCCTCGGTGAAGTAGTGGAAGTCGACGAGCGGGGTGTCGCGCGGGTCGGCCGAGCGCAGCCGGACCCGGCCCCCGGTGTTGTGGGTACGGCTCTTGAGGACGGCCCAGGTGAAGCGGTCCTTGTGCCGCGTCAGATCGAGGGAGTAGCCGGGGCGGTACCCCCGGAAGTCGAAGGGGCCGCCGAAGATGAACAGGTCGGGGGCGTCCAGGTCCGGGCGGGACGTGCGGGTGATGCCGAGGACGGCGCCGTTGGTGGTGTACAGGCCCTTGCCCTGCTGCCAGTCCCGGTAGCAGCGGTCCGGTTCGGTGCCGGGCCGCGGCGCGTGGAAGTCGCAGTCCCTGAGGACCGGGAACTCACGGTCCATCTGGCTGACCACGCCGACCTCGTACCGGTCCTGCAACTGCGCACCCACCCCGTGCGCACCGACCCGCACCGGAATGCCGTGCCGCCGCAGTTCCTCCGGCGGCCCGATGCCGGACAGCATCAGCAGCTGGGGGGTGTTGAAGGCGCCGGCGGCCAGGATCACCTCGCGGTCGGCGAGGACCCGGCGCAGCACCGGCGGCCCGGCTCCCGACCCGCCGCGGGGATCGGCGCGGTAGGCGTGCGCCTCGTCCAGGTAGTCGACGCCGGTCGCCGCGTTGTCCGCGTCCAGCACGACCCGGGTGGCCAGCGCATGGGTACGGACCACCAGACGGTCGGGATGATCCCGCTGCACGGCCTGGACGCGCTCGCGTACGGCGCTGCGCCGGCCGTTCGCCGTGGAGAGCGGGATCTGCCAGAGCCCTTGCAGGGCCTGGGTCTGCACCCGCCAGTCGTTGGGGTCGACGAAGGAGCCGAACCCCTCCAGCGGGGACAGCGGCCGGCCGAGGAAACCGGCCAGCGTCTCCTGTGCGGCGGAGAGGAGGACCTGCAGCAACTGCTTGTCCTGGACGGCCAGTTCGGGGTCGGCGAGGGCGGTGGGCAGCCAGCCGTCGAATCCGTGCCGGGCGTCGTTGCGGTACCGGGCCGACACGACGGGCAGGGCCCGGAGCAGCGCGGCCAGCAGCGGGTTGCCGGGCGGCTCCTTGGGTCTGGGCCGGTAGGTGCAGCGCTCGAGCCGCTCGAAGTACCGGCGCATGGCCGTGCTGTGCCAGGTCGCGTCGCCGGTCTCCTCGGCGATGGCGTCCCAGTCACGGTTGTACGGATAGACGGTGATCAGCGCATGGTGCGCGGTGCATCCGCCGACCGTTCCGGCACGGGGATAGAGGATGCCCTGGTCCGGGACCAGCTTGCTGTCGCGCCGCTGCTGCTGCTCGTCGGCGTAGTGCCGTACGAAGTAGTTCCAGCACTGGACGGGGTCCTCGGAGGCGTCGGCGTGGAACGCGGGCACGGAGTAGGTGTCGTTGGCGTCCGTACCGCCGGCGTCGAGGAGCAGGGTGCGCATGCCCGCACGGGCGAGGTTGGCGGCGAGCGGCCCGCCGCCCGCGCCGGCGCCGACCACGATGTAGTCGAAGCCGGTCTCGGCGGGGGGAGCCGTATCGGGCGTGGCGTTCATGTCCGCTCGTGCTTCGCCGAGTTGTTCTTCGAGGGGGTGCAGAGCGCGGCACTGGCGCCGGCGGCCAAGGCGGTGTTGACGGCCGAGATGAGCGTGGTCAGTACCGCGGTGCGTGGGGGGACGTGCCCGTGGACGCCGAGCGTGGCCGCCGTCGCGGTGTCACTGCCGTGGATCAGGACCCCCTCCAGCAGGTCGGCCCGCAGCCGGTCGCCGCTGTGGGTCAGCAGGTCGAGACCGAGCAGGACCGTGCGGATGCCGAAGAGCCGGAAGGCGTAGACGGCTGCCGGACCGGGCGGCTCCCGGTCGGGGTCGAACCGGCGGATGAGCAGCTCCGGTGTCAGCAGACCGGCGGCTCCGTTGAAGAGCCTGATGGCGGCAAGGAGGTAGACCGGGACAGGGCGGTGGGCTGAAGGAACCGTGGCCATGAAGTCTCCTGGTGTGATTCTCTCGGTGACCGGACCGACAGCCGCACCCCGACGACACGGGAGAGGGACACCCTGGACGCGCGTTCCACTTACCACGGTAGAGGGCCCGCCCCTCACCTGCATCCGGAGAGGACGGGTCCCCCTGCGGGCACACGGCCCCCGGTTGAAGCGTCAACAGGTGAGTTCCTGCCGAGCGCCCCGGGAAGGCGTCGTGGGCCGAGGAGCCGATGAAACGTCTTTCCATTGGTTTCAAGACTCTTGCTGAAAACTTTCGTCGGGCGGTACGGTCGCGCGGATGCCCGGCAGCGGAGCCGCGCCGCGGCGTAGGGGATCGGACCCGAAAGAGCCGTAATCGCTAGGAGTTCCCGCCTGTGATACCGAGATGGCCGGCGCCTCCCACGCGCCGTACCGCACCTTTGAGAAGGGCGGCGGCGCTGACCGTCGCCGCTCTCGCGGCCGCCCTCGTGCAGCCCCTCGCGGCCCATGCCGCCGCCCCGCCCCCGCCCCCGTCGGACGCGGCCCTGGCCGCGCAGCCCGCCCGGCACGACGCCACCCGCGAGCAGTTCTACTTCGTCCTGCCGGATCGTTTCGCCAACGGTGACGGCTCCAACGACCGGGGCGGCCTGACCGGTTCCCGCCCGACCACCGGCTACGACCCCACCGACAAGGGCTTCTACCAGGGCGGCGACCTCAAGGGCCTGACGAGGAGACTCGACTACATCAAGGGCCTGGGCACCACCGCCATCTGGATGGCCCCGATCTTCAAGAACCGCCCGGTGCAGGGCACCGGAAGCAACGCCTCGGCCGGCTACCACGGCTACTGGATCACCGACTTCACCCGGGTCGACCCGCACTTCGGCACCGACCGGGACCTGAAGAACCTCATCGCCAAGGCGCACGCCAAGGGCATGAAGGTCTTCTTCGACGTCATCACCAACCACACCGCCGACGTCGTCGACTACCAGGAGAAGGCGTACGACTACCTCTCCAAGGGCGCCTTCCCGTACCTGACGAAGGACGGGCGGCCCTTCGACGACGCCGATTACGCCGGCGGGGGCCGGAGGTTCCCCGCCGTCGACGCCGACTCCTTCCCGTACACGCCGCGGGCCACCGGCACCGGCAAGGTCCCGGCCTGGCTCAACGACCCGACGCTGTACCACAACCGGGGCGACTCGACGTACGCCGGCGAGTCGGCGACGTACGGCGACTTCGCCGGCCTGGACGACCTGTGGACCGAGCGTCCCGAGGTGGTCCGCGGCATGGAGCGGATCTACCAGCGCTGGGTGCGGGACTTCGGCGTCGACGGCTTCCGGATCGACACCGTCAAGCACGTGAACATGGAATTCTGGACCCAGTGGGCGACCGCGCTGGACCGGTACGCGGCCGCGCACGGACGGAAGCACTTCTTCATGTTCGGCGAGGTCTACTCCGCCGACACCAAGGTCACGTCCCCCTACGTCACCCGGGGCCGCCTGGACGCCACCCTCGACTTCCCCTTCCAGGACGCCGCCCGCGCCTACGTCTCCCAGGGCGGCAGCGCGCGGCGGCTGTCGAGCGTCTTCGGCGACGACTACAGGTACACGACCGACCAGGCCAACGCCTACGAGCAGGTCACCTTCCTCGGCAACCACGACATGGGCCGCATCGGGTACTTCCTGAAGCAGGACGACCCCGAGGCCACCGACGCCGAGCTTGTGAAGAAGGACCGGCTGGCCAACGAGCTGATGTTCCTCAGCCGCGGCAACCCGGTCGTCTACTACGGCGACGAGCAGGGCTTCACCGGCTCCGGCGGCGACAAGGACGCCCGCCAGACGATGTTCGCCTCCCAGGTCGCCGACTACCTCGACGACGACGAGATCGGCACCGCCCGCACCCATGCCAGCGACGCCTACGACACGAAGGCACCGCTGTACCGGCGGATCGCCGCCCTCTCCGAGCTCCGCCGGAACAACCCGGCCCTGACGGACGGCGTCCAGACCGAGCGGTACGCGGCCGACGGCGCCGGGATCTACGCCTTCACCCGCACGGACGCCCGAAGCGGCCAGGAGTACATCGTCGCGTTCAACAACGCGGCCGAGGCGAGGACCGCCACCTTCACCACCGGGTCCGCCGCGATGCGCTACCGGGGCATCTACGGGACCACGGCCCGGGTGAAGTCCGACCGCGACCGCAAGGTCACCGTCACCGTCCCGGCCGGCTCCGCCGTCGTCTACCGGGCCGCCGGCCCCCTCGACAAGCCCGCCACCCGGCCGACGATCACCCTCCGGGCCCCCGAAGCCGGAGCCACCGGCACGGTGGAGGTCACGGCCGACGTCGGCGGCGGCCGGCTCGACCGGGTCGTGTTCGCCGCCCAGACGGGCAACGGCAGGTGGCAGGTCCTCGGCTCCGCCGACCACGCCCCCTACAAGGTCACCCAGACCCTCGGCAGGGACGTGCCCGCCGGCACCCCCCTGCGCTACAAGGCCGTCGTCGTCGACTCGGCCGGGCACACCGTGAGCGCCACGGCGAGCAGCACCACCGGCACCCCGCCCGCGCCCGAGGTCCCCCGGGCCTCCTTGCGGGACTACGCGGTCGTCCACTACCGGCGCGCCGACGGCGCCTACGGCGACTGGGGCCTGTACGCCTGGGGCGACATCGCCGACGGCGAGGCGACCACCTGGCCGGCCGGCCACCCCTTCATCGGGCGGGACGCCTGGGGCGCCTTCGCCTACGTCAAGCTCAAGCCCGGCGCGTCCGGCGTCGGCTTTCTGATCGTCGACAAGGACGGAAACAAGGACGTCTCCGCCGACCGGAGCATCGACGTCACGAAGACCGGCGAGGTGTGGGTCGAGCAGGGCAAGGCCGACGTCCTCACCCGGCGGCCCGACTACCCGGCCCAGGACACGACCAGGGCGATCCTCCACTACCACCGCGCCGACGGGGACTACGACGGCTGGGGCCTGCACGTCTGGACGGGCGCCGCCACCCCCACCGACTGGGCGGACCCGCTGAAACCGGTGAAGACTGATGCCTATGGCGCGGTCTTCGAGGTACCGCTCACCGAGGGTGCCACCAGTCTCGGCTACATCATCCACAAGGGCGACGAGAAGGACCTCGCCGCCGACCAGTCCCTGGACCTCAAAGCGAACGGCTACGAGGTGTGGCTGGTGAACGGCCAGGAGAAATACCTGCTCCCGCAGCCGGCGGGCGCCGCCGCCGCGCTCGACCTGTCCACCTCCAAGGCGGTCTGGATCGACCGGGACACGGTGGCCTGGAACGGCGTCGACGGCGCCGCCTCCACCCAGCTCCTGTACTCCCGCGACGGCTCGATCACCGTCCACGACGGGACGCTGACCAGCGACGACGAGCGCTGGATCCGGCTGAACAGGACCACGCTGACCGACGCCCAGAAGGCGAAGTTCCCGCACCTGAAGGACTACACCGCCTGGTCGGTCGACCCGCGGGACCGGGACCGGGTGCGCGAAGCGCTCAAGGGCCAGCTCGTCGCCTCGCAGCGCGCCGCCAACGGCGCCGTGCTGGCCGCGACCGGCGTGCAGATCGCGGGCGTGCTCGACGACCTGTACGCCGGCGCGACGAAGGCGCGGCTCGGGCCGGTGTTCCACGACGGCAGGCCGACGCTCTCCGTCTGGGCGCCGACGGCCCGGTCCGTCCGCCTCGACCTCGACGGCCGCGCGGTGCGCATGCACCGGGACGACACCACCGGCGTCTGGTCCGTCACCGGCCCGGCCTCCTGGAAGGGCAAGCCCTACCGGTACGTGGTGAAGGTCTGGGCGCCCAGCGTCCGCAGGATGGTCACCAACGAGGTCACCGACCCGTACTCGGTCGCGCTCACCGCCGACTCCGCACGCAGCCTCGTCGTCGACCTGGACGACGCCTCCCTCGCGCCGCGCGGCTGGTCCACCCTGCGCAAGCCCAGGGCCGTACCGTTGAAGGACGCGCAGATCCAGGAGCTGCACATCCGGGACTTCTCGATCGCGGACGGCACCGTCCCGGCGAAGGACCGGGGCACCTACCTCGCCTTCACCGACAAGAACAGCGACGGCTCCCGGCACCTGCGGGCGCTCGCCGAGGCCGGCACCTCCCACGTCCACCTGCTGCCCGCCTTCGACTTCGCCACCGTCCCCGAGAAGAAGGCCGACCAGGCGAGGACCGACTGCGACCTGGCCGCCTACCCGCCCGACTCCGACCGGCAGCAGGAGTGCGTGGCGAACATCGCCGCACAGGACGCCTACAACTGGGGCTACGACCCGTACCACTACACCGTCCCCGAGGGCTCCTACGCCACCGACCCCGACGGCACCGCCCGCACCGTGCAGTTCCGCAGCATGGTCAAGGCACTCAACGAGGACGGCCTGCGGGTCGTCATGGACGTCGTCTACAACCACACCGCGGCCGGCGGCCAGGCGGACACCTCCGTCCTGGACCGGATCGTGCCCGGCTACTACCAGCGGCTGCTGGCCGACGGATCGATCGCGAACAGCACCTGCTGCGCCAACACCGCGCCCGAGAACGCGATGATGGGCAAGCTGGTCGTGGACTCGATCGTCACCTGGGCCAAGGAGTACAAGGTCGACGGGTTCCGCTTCGACCTGATGGGCCACCACCCGAAGGCCAACATCCTCGCCGTGCGCAGGGCGCTGGACGCGCTGACCCCCGAGAAGGACGGCGTCGACGGCAAGAAGATCATCCTGTACGGCGAGGGCTGGAACTTCGGCGAGGTGGCCGACGACGCCCGGTTCACGCAGGCCACCCAGCGGAACATGGCCGGCACCGGCGTCGCCACCTTCTCCGACCGCGCCCGCGACGCGGTGCGCGGCGGCGGCCCCTTCGACGCCGACCCCCGCGTCCAGGGCTTCGCGTCGGGCCTGTACACCGACCCCAACTCCTCCGCCGCCAACGGCACCAGGGAGGAGCAGAGGGCCCGGCTGCTGCACTACCAGGACCTCATCAAGATCGGTCTGACCGGAAACCTCGCCCGGTACCGCTTCACCGACAGCGGCGGCAGAGAGGTCACCGGCGCCGAGGTCGACTACAACGGCTCGCCCGCCGGCTACGCGGACGCGCCCGGCGACGCCCTCGCCTACGTGGACGCGCACGACAACGAGTCGCTGTTCGACGCCCTCGCCTACAAACTGCCCGCCGCCACGAGCGCGGCCGACCGGGCCCGGATGCAGGTCCTGGCGATGGCCACGGCCGCCCTCTCCCAGGGCCCGTCCCTCTCCCAGGCCGGCACCGACCTGCTGCGCTCGAAGTCCCTGGACCGCAACTCCTACGACAGCGGCGACTGGTTCAACGCCATCCACTGGAACTGCGCCGACGGCAACGGCTTCGGACGCGGACTGCCCATGGCGGCCGGCAACGCCGACAAGTGGCAGTACGCCAGGCCGCTGCTGAGCACGGTCCGGGTCGGCTGCCCGCAGATCACCGGCGCCTCGGCCGCCTACCGGGACCTGCTGAGGATCCGCACGACGGAGCAGGCGTTCTCCCTCGGCACGGCCGCGCAGGTGCAGGACCGGCTGTCCTTCCCGCTGTCCGGCAGGGACGAGACGCCGGGGGTGATCACCATGGAACTCGGCGACCTGGTCGTCGTGTTCAACGCCACCCCGCAGCGGCAGGAGCAGCGGATCGCCGGCCTCGCCGGGACCCGCTACCGGCTGCACCCGGTGCAGGCGGAGGGCGCGGACGAGGTGGTGAGGACCGCGTCGTACGACACGGCGAGCGGCACCTTCACCGTGCCGGCCCGCACGGTCGCGGTGTTCAGGAAATAGGGTGGCCCCGTCGCCGCGGAACAGGAGCGTCCATGCCGCAGATCACCGTCGACTACTCCGACACCCTGGCCCCCGCCTTCGACCGGGCCGGCTTCGCCCGGGTCCTGCACACCAGGCTGGTGGAGATCGCGGCGGCGAGGCCCGAGGCGTGCAAGACGCTCTTCCGCCGCTGCGAGTTCACCGCGGTCGGGCTCGGCGAGGAGGGGCATGCGGTCGTCCACGTCACCGTCGGGCTGCTGGCCGGGCGCACCGACGAGACCAAGGCGAAGCTGACCGAGGCCGTCCTGGAGGCGCTGCGGGAGCACGTGCGGACCGACCTGGTCGCCCTGCACGCCTCCGCCGAGGTCCGCGACCTCGACCCGTCGTACCGGAAGTCCGAGACCCCGGTCAGGAGGTGAAGTCCGCCAGCCGGGCCACCAGGTCGGCGAACGGGCCGTCGGGCGGCTCGTCCTTGAGCATGCGGCGCAGCAGGACGCCCATCTCCTCGTCGTAGGCGGCGCTGACCGCGGTGAGGACGGCGAAGTCGTGGACCAGCTGGACCTCCAGCTCGGCCCGCGGGATGCGCCGCCCGTCCAGCCAGATCAGCGCCGTCGACTCGACGAGCGAGATCCAGGAGCGGACGACCAGTTCCAGGCGCGCGGGCGGGTGTTCCACCTCCAGGTGCGCCAGGATCTGGTCGTACGCGGCCTGCCGCACGGCGTCGATGAGCGCGTTGGTGGTGGTGGAGCCGACGGCGGGACCGCCGCGCATGAGGGCGGAGAAACCGGGGCCGTGCTCGTCGACGAAGTCGAAGAAGCGGCGCATCACGCGCAGCAGGCGCGCGCCGAGCGGGCCCCGGCGGGGCTCCACGAACCGGCTCGCCAGATCCTCCGAGGCACGCTTCAACGCCGCCTCGTACAGGCTGAGTTTGCCGGGGAAGTAGTGGTACACCAGCGGGCGGGAGATGCCCGCGGCCGAGGCTATCTCGTCGATGGAGACCTCGTCGGGCGAGCGTTGGCTGAACAGTTCGAGGGCGACGCCGATCAACTGCTGCCGCCGCTCCTCGACTCCCATTCTGCGGCGAACCCCGGTAGTCATGCGCACACCTTACCGATCAGATCCAGCCTTGACCGGTCCGGATCTCTCACGGGTGTTCGCATCCGCCCGAAGCCCGCCCCCGTGTGCGCGGCACCGGCGCCCGCCGGTGCGCCGCCGAGGCCGGTCGGTGTGTCGCGGAGGCCGGTCGGTGTGCCGCCGAGGCCCGTCAGCGCAGCGCGCCGATCGTCCGGCCGTCGTCCAGCGTGCCCTTGAGGACGGCGGTCGCGCCCCGCCGGGCCCGCACGGCGAGCAGCGGACCTTCGGCGCGCGCGGTGACATCGCCGGTGACGCGGAGCGACGCGGTGTCCCGGCCGCCCGCGGCCAGCAGGTACCAGGAGCCGGACCGCGCCTTCCACAGCACCCCGGCCAGCACGTGCGCCGCGCGCGGGCCGCAGGCGGTCGAGGTGTCCGACCGCGCCACGACCGCCCCGTGCGCCCGGCCGGGCGTGCGGAACTGCGCCAGCGTGCGCGCCCCGTCGCCGCGCCAGGTCTCGGCCCGGGTGCACACCCAGGACGCCGACCCGCCGCCCTCGGGCAACGGCTGCCCGGCGAACGCCCAGGCGTTGACCGAGCGCACGCCCAGGCCGCGCGCGGCGGCCAGCGAGCAGCCGTACGGCGACCAGGTGCGCAGCGCCTCCGCACCGGCCGCCTCCCGCGGCGCGCCGGGGCGGCCCGCGGTGAGGTGCGCCGGGACGAGTTCGCCGAGGTCGGTGAAAAGACGCGTGCCGCCGGCGTCGGTGAGCTGCAGCACGTTCCACGACGTGCAGGCGCTGGCGCGCCGGAAGGGGCCGGCCAGCGGCCCGGTCACGCCGTGGGCGAGGCCCAGGTCCATCGCGCCGGCGGACGGCTTCAGCAGGTCCCGCTCGGCGGCCCGCGTCACCCACGGGGCGGTCAGGTAGCGGACGTTGCCGTCGGCGCGGCCGAGGACCAGGGCCTCCGCCTCGGCGCCGGTCGCGCCGTCGACGCGGGCGAGGTCCAGCACGGCACCGGCCGTGGAGTCCTCCGGCTCGGCGTAGCGGGCGATGCGCAGCCCGTCGTGGAAGAGCACCACGCGGGCGCCGTCGACGTCGCCCGCGTACAGCAGTTGCGGTGGTCCGGCGGGGCCGCCGGTGGGCGTGCCGGGGGTGGCCGAGACGCGCACGGTCGCGCCGGGGCGGGCCCACACGGCCAGGGCGCGGCGCAGCAGCGCCCGGTCGCCGGTGCGGTCGCCGCGGGCCGGCCACACGGAGAAGCCGGTGCGCGCCGCGGTGCGCCACGCGGTGGGGGAGGCCCGAGTGACCCGGCCGGGGTCCAGGGCGGCCTCGGCGGCCGGGTTGCGCGCGTACGGCGGGGCGGCCGCGCCGTCGGCGCCCCGGCCGCCGTCGGACCGGGCGACCAGCGCACCGCACACGGCGAGGGCCGCCGCGGCGGTGAGCGCGGCCCGCGCGTGCCGGCGCCGACGCATCAGGTCGGTGGGCCGGGCCTGCAGCGAGCACGGATCGAACTCGGGGGAGTCCAGCAGCGCGTACCGCTCGGGAACCCCGTCGGCCTCGCGCAGCGCCGCATCCGGGTCGGCGGCGCCCGCCGCGGCCAGCACCTCGCGCACCTTCTCGTCGGGCAGCTTCTCCAGGCCGCGCAGGACGTAGGCGGCCCGGCCCGCCGCGGACAGCGCCGACAACCGCTGATCCAGGGCGAGTTCGTCGGCGCCGCCGGAGCGCGGGAACAGCCTCAGTCCCCACACCTGCGGCAGCGGTGACGGGAGCCGGTCCCGCCCGGGCCACGCCCGGCGTCCGCCCGCCCGGCCCGCGGCCAGCGCCGCGCGCAGCACCCGCAGGCGGACGCAGGCGTACCCGGGGTCGCCGTCGCGGCCGGTGGACTGGGCCGGGATGACGGGGGCGGGCGTCCTGCCGCGGGGCAGGGCACGCTGGGCGAGCGCGTGCGCGGTCAGGACGCGCCGGTGCCGGCCCGGGCCCGCCGGCAGCACCAGGTAGGCGAGGCGGACGAGCCGCGGATAGTGCTCGACGAGCGCGGCCTCGGCCTGCTCGACGTCGACGGCCGGACCCGGCGGGCCGGGCCGGCCGGCGGGGGCGGAGTGCTGGGCGACATCCTGTGACTGCACGTCCGGCGCAACGAGCGGGACGTGATTCGGTCACCGGTCGTCGGTCATCGGTCGCCGGTCGCGTCGGTCGCCGGGTGACGTCACTGCCGCGGGTTGACGAGCGCCCGCGCGTAGTTCCTCATCGACCGTTGGTAGCGCGGCAGATGGCCGGCGAGCGCCTCCAGCACCAGCGACAGGCCCTCCCGGTCGCGGCCCAGACTCGACAGGCACAGGGCGAGCGTGGCGCGCACGGCGTCGTCCAACTCGTCCGACGGGGCGTCGAGTTCGGGGGTGAGAAGGGCGACGCCCTCCTCCGGACGCCCGATGTTCCGCAGCGAGCTGGAGAGCTGGATCTTCGCGCGGCGGGCCCGGTAGCCGCTCAGGCCGCGGGCGAGCGCCTCCCGGTACAGCGGGACGGCCTTGTCGGAGCGGCCGGTGGAGTCCCACGCGCAGGCCCGCTCGAACGGGCCGAGCGGGCTGTCGTCGGGCAGTTCGGCCACGAGCGCGTCGATCACCGCACGGAACCGCGGCGCCTCGTCCTCGGCGTAGTCGTCGAAGGCGGCCCACGCGGCGGCCACGCGGTCTTCCCAGTTCTGGTTCACCGGCACACTGTGGCACGGGCGCGAGGCCGGAGGCATCCGGTTTTGAGCGGGCGGCGGCCCGCGGACGTATCGAAGAGCGGGCCCCGGGCACGGGGTCGGCGGCGGCATGCCCCGGTGCCGCCGGAGAGGACCGGAGGAGACACATGAGGGTGACCCGACCGATGCTCGCGGCCGTCGGCGCCGCGGCCGTGCTGGCGCTGGCGGGCTGCGGCAGCGAGGACGCAGGCGGGTCGAAGGTGCCGCCGACGGCGACCGGCAGCCTGGAGAGCCTGGCCGCCGAGGTGAAGTGCAAGCCGGACATCCAGACCGACGCCGACACGATCCGGCAGGCCATCTGCCACAACCCCGACGGGAAGTTCGTACTGGCCACCTTCGCCACCGACCGCGGCCAGCGCGAGTGGATCAACCAGGCCGAGGACTACGGCGGTTACTACCTGGTCGGCCGCAAGTGGGTCGCCGTCGGCGACGACGGGGTGGTCACGGCGCTGCGCGGCCGGCTGGGCGGGACCATCGAGCAGGGGATGCACCACTCCGGCGGGAGCGGCGGGGGACACGGGGCCATGGGCTCCGGTCACGACGGGGGCTGACCCGCGGGGTGGGGCCCGCGGCGGGTTGCTGCGGCGGGGGTGTTGCGGTGGGGGTGCCGCCACGGCCGGGCCGCGGGCGCGGCGAGGGCGGTGCGGGGCCGGGCGGCCGGGACGGCCGGGCGGTCGCCGTGGCCGCCGTTCCCGCACCGCGGGTCCGCTCCGGCCCGTCTCGGGGCGACCGCCCCTTCACCGGTGGTGCGGGGCCCGGGCGCCGGCGGCCCGGGCCGGCGGGTGCGGTGCAGCGGGTGCGGTGCGGCGGGTCAGCAGACGGGGACGCCGGGGAGCTGGGCCGCGGGGTTGTCGATGTAGATGTTGCTGATGAAGCCGTTCTGGTCGCGGAGCTTGCTCCACCAGTTGTTGGTGTAGCCCTCGGCGTTGACCGTGTCGCCCTGCTTCTGGCACAGGACCCGGACGCTGGTGGGGCCGCTGAGGGGGGTGACCACCGGCGCGCTCAGGTATGCGTCGCTGCGCACCCGGACCCCGCTGCCCCAGGTCGTGAACGGCACGCCGGCGCCGCCGCAGCCGTTGTCGCTGGTGAGGAAGTACTGGTGGGAGCTGCCGGGGCAGGCGAGCGCACCGCCGTTGATGCGGATGTCCTGGCCGACGCCGTTGTAGAGCTGCTCGTAGTGGATGTGCGGGCCGGTGGAGTTGCCGGTGCTGCCGGTGGTGCCGATCTGCCGGCCCTGCTCGACGTGGGTGGAGGCTGAGGACCGTCTCCCACAGCGGGTCGGGCCCGCGGGCGACCCGCAACCGGCCCAACGCTCCTTCGTCGAAGTCCACTTCGAGCACCGTGCACACCCCCGAGGCAGGGACGCGGCCATCGTGCGGTCCGTGGCTCACCGCGGTCAACCGCCGTTCGCGGCGGGGGAGCGGGCCGGGACACGGGAAGGCCGGTGGCGGGCACAGGAAGGCCGGTGGCGGGCACAGGAAGGCCGGTGGCGGGAGGGGGGTCCGCCACCGGCCTTTTGTCGGCGGGCCGGAAGCGTTTCCGGCCCGCCGGTCAGCGGGTCAGGAGCACCGCCGACCCGAGTTGATGCACTGCACCACGCGGTTCATCAGGTTGTCGGACATGACGTTGATGAAGTCGTCGTGGTCGGTGGCCGCCTTGTGCAGCTGCTCCGGGAAGCCGTCCACCGCGTAGGCGTTCTTCACCTGGCCGTTCTCGATGGTCGGCCGCGGAACGCTGTACACCAGCCGCATCGTCAGCTGCGGGATCGCCTTGAAGCCGTTCTGGCAGTTGCCGTTGGCGTCGGCGAAGGCCACGTGCGTGCGGTGGTTGGCGCTGTCGATGTTCTGGCCGTCCCAGCAGCTCTGGAAGGCGAACGTGCGCACCACGTCGCTGCCCTGCGGGCAGATCGGGTACTTGTCCGTCAGCTGCACCTTGTTCTCGAAGCCGGTGCAGCTCCAGTGCGCGTTGGCGTTGGCCAGGCCGTTGGTGGTGGTCTTGGCGTCACCGGTGATGATGCGCAGGAACTTCGGCATCGCCACGACCTTGCTGGTGGGGCTGCCGACGTACTTGATCTGCGCCTGCTTGGCGGTCAGGATCCGGCCGACGTTGCCCTCCTTGCCGCCGCCGTCCGCGTTCTGGTCGAAGTCCTGCGTGCCGTCCTGGACGCGCAGCACCGGCCAGTAGTACGCCGACTTGTCCTGCTGGTTCTGGCAGCTGGTGCCGCTCGCGTCCAGCGAATCGTTGGTGGAGAAGGCGTTGACCTTCTGGTTGCCGACATAGTCGTGCAGGTGGTGCGCACCGTTGGTCACGCCGGGCGCCACGATCACGTTGTCGGTGTTGAAGTTCTTGTTCGCGTTCACCCCGCAGCGCGTGGTGAACGAGCCGGTCGAGGCGTTGGCCGTCCGCTGCGGCTTGGCCGGGACGTTGGGCTGGACCTTCGTGATGTCGACGAAGTCGGCCGCGGTCGGGCCGTTGCCGGCCTGGCCGCCGATGCCGCCCTGCTGCCCGCCGTTCTGCTGGCCGCCGTTCTGCTGGCCGCCGTTCTGCCCGGTGCCCGGCTGGGCGCTCTGGCCGCCGTTCTGCTGCTGACCGCCGTTCTGCTGCTGGCCGCCGCCGGCGGTGGTCTGGTTGGCGGTGGTGCCGTTGCAGGGGGCCAGGCGGCTCACCGAGATGGTGAATCTGCCACCCACCCGCTGGATGTTGATTTTGATCCGGTTGATCGTCGCGGCCCGCTTCTCCTTGAGCGGGCTGAGGATGGCGTTCTGGACGAAGCTCGGGTCCTTGGCCTGCGCCTGCCGCGTGGAGGCCAGACGGGCGTACGCATCGGTGATCTGCCGGTCGAGGTTCGCCAGCTCCTTGTCGACGCCGGACCGGGCCCTGCTCGGCACGCTCGTCAGCTTCTGGCCGACGTCCGGGCAGGAGATCGTCGCCACCTGCGCGCCGGCTGCCTTGGTCTGGTTCTGCCACGAGTTGTTCTCCTCGTGCGCAGAGGCGTAGAAGTTCGCCCAGATCAGCCCGCCCCCACCGAGCGCTAGGGCCGCCGATGCGGCTATGGCCTTGGTGGCCAGCGGCGTACGGCGTTTTCGTGTGTTGCGTCCCATGGAACTCCTCTGACTTCCTTGCGGGGCATCCCTTGCGGGGCATCGAGGCGCCCGACAGGAGTGAAGCGGCTCCTCTCCATACGGACCGCGCCCCGGGAGTGTTCAGCCCGCTCGGAAATCAATGAGTGAACGCGCGCACCAATCGTTCGCAACACCCCCATAAAAGACGGGAGTTGTGATCCGCAGAACGTCCGGCGGACCGGGCCGCGACCCAGGCCGCAGCCCAGGCTGCGGCCCTGGTCGCGGCAGGTGGGCGCCGCCGGGACCCGGCGGTCGCCGCCGCCGGGGGACCCCCGGGCCGAGCCCGGCGAAGACGCCGAACGTGTGCTTCGTCACAGCCCGCTCGGCGACGGTGGGCCGGTCGGCGATCGCCTGGTCCGGCCGGCCCCGCGCCCTCGGCTCCGGCACCCCGCTCACCCGGCGTCAGGCGGGCCGCCAGGTGCCGGATCCGGCGTCAACGGCCGGTCGGCGGCACGTACTTGTAGCCCACGCGGCGCACCGTCTGGATCGCCTGGCGGTGCTCGGCGCCGAGCTTGCGGCGCAGACGGGCGATGTGGACGTCGACCGTACGGCCGTCGCCCACGTGCCCGTAGCCCCACACCGTGGTGACCAGCTGGTCGCGGGTGTGCACCCGGTGCGGGTGCGCCACCAGGTGCGCGAGCAGTTCGAACTCCAGGTAGGTCAGGTCGAGTCGGCGCCCGGCGACCTCGGCGACGCGCTGCGCCGGGTCGATCCGCACGAGCGGGTCGCCGTGGCCGTCGCCACCGGCCGGGTCCTCCCGGTCCTCCCGGTCCGGCCGCGGCCGGACCGGCGCCGCCACCGACGGGAACGGCGGCTGCTGGTCGGCCGGGACGAGCACCAGGTAGCCGATCATCGGCGGGTGGCCCGGCAGGGCGGGCAGGGCGTGCTGCGGAGCCGGCAGCCAGGTCGCGCCGGGCGGCAGCAGATCGGTGACGTCCACCACCTCGTCCCGCCCGACGGCGCGCAGCCGGTGCCGGGCGGAGCCGTTCGGGTCGGGGGCAGTCGGGACGGTCGGGGCGGCCGGGGCGGCCGAAGCGGTCAGGGCGGCGGTGGAGACGGGACGGGTGGTCGCCATGTCGGGTCAGCTCTTTTCGCGCGAAGAGGGCGTCGGAAGGGGACGTACGTCGTCTCGCGCTGGCCGGAGGCCGGATGTACGGCGCTACAGGGCCCGCGCGTTCGTCGCGCGGCGACACACCCGGTCGAAGTCGTGGTGCTGACGGGAGGGCCAGAAGGGCTCGAGGTCACGGCGACCTGTCGCGGCGTACTTCTGGATGCTGGCCATGGCCCCATTGAAGCAGACGTGTCCGCCGGGCAGGACCCTTCTCTCACCATTCGGATCACCGGGTGGGAACGGAAAGGGGGCGTCCACCTCGTGATGGACGCCCCCGGGGGAGCCGTGGGGCCGGGCCGGATTGGGCCGGGCCGGGTCGGCCTTCCCCTGCGCGTCCTGGCCCGGGTGCGCCGCCTGTTCCTCCTGGACCCGACCGGATGCTTCGCCGGGTTCAAGGCGGCGTACCTGCTGCACGCGCTGCCGATGCTGCTGCGGCCGGCCCCTCGCCGGGTCCGCGCGTTCCTGGAGTGGGAGAGCGGGGGAGCGGGGGAGCGGTCCTGGACCCCGACTGGGTGGCCCTGCAGGAGGCCGCCGCCGGTTTCCCCGCCGTCCGGCCGGTGACCGGCCCGCGCCCGGCGCCGCAGGCCCTGCGGGCCCTCGAGGTGCCGGTCCTGCTGCTCGTGGCCGCGAACGGCAGGGTCCATGATCCATGGCAGGGCCCATGATCCGGGCGAGGTGGCGGCCCGGGCCGCCGCGCTGCTGCCGCACGTGGAGACCGCCGTCCTGCCGGACGTCTCCCTCCCCCGAGCTCTCGACTTCGCTCGAGCAGGGGGGACCCCCATCGTGCTGCCCCAGTCGGCGCCGGACGGCCTGGCCGACCGCCTCACCGCGTTCCTGTCCGGGCCCTGAGCCTCACCCCACCTTCTCGATCAGGGCGTGGCGGATGAGGAACTTGCCGGGTTCCCGGACCTGTTCGAAGGCGGCGTTGTTGAGCAGGACGCAACTGCCGGAGACGGAGGTGACCTTCACCGTCGTGGACTTGTTGTTGTCCAGGTTGGTGACCTTCAGCGTGGTCCCGGCCGGGAACTGGTTGCTGGAGGCGGCGGGCGCGCCGGCCTCGCCGGAGAGCGTGACGGTGGAGCCCTTGCAGACCTGCTGGCCGGAGGCCGCACCGCCACCGGCGGCGTTTCCTGCGGAGTCCCCCGAAGAGGAGGGGGATGCGGATTGCGAGGCGGGCGCCGTCTGCGCGGGCTGCGCGCCCTGGCTCGCCTGTCCGGCCTGTCCGGCCTGACCCGCCTGGCCCGCCTGTCCGGCCTGGCTCGCCTGTCCGGCCTGGCCCGCCTGACCGGCCTGCGCCGACTCACCGACCACGCAGCCGGACGCCTCCTGCTTGCGCTTGATCTCGGCGACCACCGCCTCGCGGTTGGCGATCCGTGCGGCGGACTGCGCGTCCGGGTGGGCACGCTGGTCCTCGATGAACCGCTGGTTGTTGCCGAGCGCGGTGGCGAGTCCCTGGCAGACGGCCGACTCCGCGGCGGTCTGCGGCTGCGCGGCGTTCGAGGCGCCCGCCAGGGCGAAGGCCCCGCCGCCCGCCATCGCCGCCGCGCCGGCCAGCAACGCCAGCTTCTTTCCCGTACTGAGCTTTCGCCTGCGCGACATGCGCACCTCCGGACGAGGTAGGGGAGCGTACGCCGCTATGTACGAGATATCGAACGGGATTGCTCAGGGAGCGGCCGGGACCGTGAAGTGACCTCTGCCACAAAGGAGATGACGGAAGGTCAGCCCCGGGACAGCGCCTCCCGTACCGCCTCCTCGGTCCGGGCCACCACCGCCGTGCCGTCGTCCGCCGTGATGATCGGGCGCTGGATCAGCTTCGGGTGCTCGGCCAGGGCCTTGATCCACCGGTCGCGCGCGGAGTCGTCCCGCGGCCAGTCCCGCACGCCGAGTTCCTCGGCGGCGGCCTCCTGGGTGCGGGTGATGTCCCAGGGCTCCAGGCCCAGGCGGTCGAGGACGTCCCGGAGCTCGTCCTCGGTGGGCACGTCCTCCAGGTAGCGGCGGACCGTGTAGTCGGCGCCCTCGGCGTCGAGCAGGGTCAGGGCGCTGCGGCACTTGGAACAGGCCGGGTTGATCCAGATCTCCATGCGGCCCACGGTACGGGACGCACGCCGGTGTTCCGGGTAGGGGGCGACGTTCCGGGCGGCGGGCCGGGCGACGCTCCTGGCGGCGTTCCGGGGCGGTGCGCCGGACGCCTTGTTCGAATTTCCAGCCGTCCCGTCCGCCCCTTCTCCAACCGTTGTGACGCCGCGCTGTTTCCCGCTCTGAGCTGCGGATTCGTCGACTTCACGGACCCTGCCATTGTCAGTGCCGGGCCGTACACTGGACGTAGTGTTCGAACGGGTGTGGCCGGGCTGTCCGGCGGCGCCCCGACCGTGACAGGAGGATGCCCGTGCCCGCTGCCGCAGCGAAGCCGAAGCCCCTGCCCACCCAGTCGACCGCCCGGCGCCCAGTCCTCCTGGACATGCCCTACGCGCCCGTGGAGAAGCGCCCGCTGCCGCCCGGCCGCCCGCGCGAGTGGTACGTGACGCACAACCGCCGGCTGAAGGCCATGCGGCTCGCCATCGCCCTGCTCGACCTGGGCGTGTACGTGCCCCACCAGGCGTCCGACGAGGTGATCCGGCACGCCGCCGAGCTGATAGGCGTGCACCCGCCGTCCGCCACGACCTGCCACATGGTGCGGGCGCTGATGAGGTACAGCCGATGAGCCGCTGAGGTACAGCCGGTGAGCCGCGCCCGGTGAACCGCCGGCGCCGGGTGCCCCGCGCGGCGCCCGGCGCCGGCGCCTACGCCGACAGTTCCCGCTCCAGCGGCGTGCGGAAGCGGGGCGTCACCCGCGTGACGCCGACCCAGCCGCGCAGCCGCTCCGCCTCCCGCTCGATCGCCGCCTTCGCCTCCCGGCCCACGCCCTCGGGGGCGAGGACGCGCCAGACGATCTCCCCGTCGGGCCGCTGCGCCCAGCCGCCGATCACCCGGCCGTTCCACCACACCGTCGGGCCGATGTTGCCGCTGCGGTCGACCAGGGCGGGCCGCAGACCGGGGGAGAGGTACCAGTCGCGTTGCTGCCAGCCCATCACCGTCGGGTCGAGGGCGGGCAGCAGCGCCGCCCACGGCTCGACGGCGGACGGCGCGACCGGACCGGTGTCGCCGGCGATGACGTACCCCGTGCCCTCGTCGAGGTCGACCTCCCGCACCCCGATCGCCGCGAGCGCCCGCCGCACCTCGGTCACCCGCCAGCCCGTCCACCACTTCAGGTCCGCCTCGGTCGCCGGACCGCAGGCCGTCAGCCACCGGCGCAGCAGCTCCGCCTGCGCCTCGCCGGTGTCGAGCTCGGGGTGCCCGGGCGCGAGCGCCCACCGGAACTGGCCGGACGTCCAGGAGCCGAGCGGACGGCCCCGGACCACCTTCCCCTCCGTGCCCAGCACCTTCAGCAGCCGTGTCGAGACGGTGTGCACGCCCTCGTAGGGCTTCCCGGCCGCGTACCCGAACCGCTCCCGCAGCCGCGGCTCGTCCCGCGCCAGCTCGGCCGCCGTGGCCTGCCCGCGCCGGGCCAGCGCGGCCAGCGTGGCGGCCTCGACCTCCGCGAGCCAGGCCGCGTCCGGCGCCCCGG
Source organism: Streptomyces echinoruber (assembly GCF_014651135.1). Lineage (GTDB taxonomy): Bacteria > Actinomycetota > Actinomycetes > Streptomycetales > Streptomycetaceae > Streptomyces > Streptomyces echinoruber. Next base: position 547,400 of record NZ_BMWH01000001.1, on the reverse strand, counting down.
CCTCCGCCATGTGCCGCAGCAGGGCCGCACGCTCCCGCGCGGCGACGGTCCGGCCGGTCGAGGCGTGCACCACGCCGGTCAGCTCCGCGGGGAAGACGAACACCGTGTGCCGCATGCCGTGCATCCGCACCAGCGTGCGGTCCTCGTACAGCGCCCGCTCCGTCTCCGCGACCGTCTTCACCGGCTCCCTCAGACGCGCGCCCACCGCCAGGTACACCGTCGCCGGGTCCGTGCCGTGCAGGGCGACCAACGCGTCGGCCACCTCCTCGGGCCCCGCCGCCCGCGCCGCCCCCACCAGCCGGTGCCGCACCCCCAGCCGCGCCCGCCGCTCCGCCGCGCCGACGTACCGCCGTCCCGCACCCATGCCGACCTCCGTTCCGTGCCGCGTCCTCTCCCGCATCCTGGCGCATCCCACTGACAGCCGGAGGGCGGGAGAAATGGGGATGCAGGCCGCATCGCCGCCTCCCTACGCTGGGGAGCCCCGCGAGAGGCCGAGGAGGCCGGGAGAAGAGAGAGGGGAGGGAGACCCATGGGTGCCATCGTCCTGTCCGCCGCCGTCGTGCTGGTCCTGCTCGGGTTCGGCAACCACCTGTGGTGGCTCGTCGCGGTCGCCCTGCTCTTCCTGTACGTGCGGTACGGGCCCGGCGCGTCCGCCGCGCCCCCGCCGGCCGGCGGCGCGGCCCCGGCGACGTACCGGGACTACCGCGAGCGCCGGGACCGGCAGGCCAGGTGGGAGCGGCGCTACCGCCGCGAGCGCCCCTTCGAGGCCCGCCGTCAGGAGCGCGAGAAGAGCAGGTGACCCTGCGACTGCGACTGCGGCCGCGGCCGGTGGTGACGTCTCACAGCCCGGGCGCGCCCCACACCGGGAACCAGCGGCTCAGGTCCGGTTCGAGCCGCAGGTCGTTCGCGAGGGCCGCCCTCACCTCCAGCTCCAGGGCGTTGTCGCGCCGCTGCACCTGGCCGGGCAGCGGCGCGAACGGGTAGAAGGTGCCGCGCTTGTACAGGTACACCAGGGCCAGTCGCCGGGCCGGATCGCTGCCGCGCCGCTCGAACCCGGCCAGGGAGCACAGCAGTTGCGGGCCGAAGCCGTTGGCCTCCAGGGAGCTGTTCACCGCGTGCAGGTCGTTGACCAGCTCCGGCAGCTCGTCGGGGGAGCGGCGGGAGACCAGCCAGGAGTAGCCGTACTCGTCCTGTCGCAGCTCCACCGGCGACCCGCCGCGGCCGGTGTCGGCGTCGAGCAGCGCCCGCATCTCGCGGTGCGTCTGCTCGAAGGCCGCGCCCTCCACGGTGGCGAAGCACACCGCGCCCTGCCCGGTCGGCGTGAAGCCGGCCGCCGCCTCCAGGGTCACGGCGGCCGACGGCAGGGCGAAGAGCCGGTCCAGGTCGGGCGCGGCCGGCCTGGACCGGCCGAGCAGGATGTCGAGGAACCCCATCCTCAGTCCGCCTTCCCCGGCGCCGCGGCCTCGCCCAGCTCCGCGGAGATCCGCCCCAGTTGCTCCAGCCGCTGCTCGAGCGTCGGGTGGGTGGAGAAGATCCGCTCGAAGCCGGACCCGGAGCCCGTCGCCGGGGTGAAGTAGAACGCGTTGAACGCCTGCGCCGTGCGCAGGTCCTTCGACGGGATGCGGGCGATGTCGCCGGAGACCTTGGTCAGCGCCGCCGCCAGTGCCGAGGGCCGCCCGGTCAGCAGCGCGGCCGCCCGGTCCGCGGCCAGCTCCCGGTACCGCGACAGCGCCCGGATCAGCAGGTAGCTCAGCGCGTACACGGCCGCGGAGACGCCGATCACGGCGGCGAACACGGCGACCGTGTTCTGGTCCTTGCGGCCGCGGCCCCCGAACAGCTGCGAGTAGAACGCGAACCGCACGACCAGCCCGGCGATCACCCCGAGGAACGACGCCACGGTGATCACCGCGACGTCCTTGTGCGCCACGTGCGACAGCTCGTGCGCCAGCACGCCCTCCAGCTCCGCCGGCTCCAGGCGGCGCAGCAGCCCGGTGGTGACGCAGACCACGGCGTTGTCGGCGTTGCGCCCGGTGGCGAACGCGTTGGGCATGTCCATGTCGGACACGGCGACCACGGGGCGGGGCATGTCAGCCATCGCGCACAGCCGGTCGACCACCGCGTGCAGCTCCGGGTACTCCTCGCGCTCCACGACCCGCCCGTGCATCGCGAACAGCGCGATGCGGTCGGAGAACCAGTACTGCGCGCCCAGCAGCACCGCCGCGAGCACCACGACGAGCACCCAGGACTTCAGCAGCACGATCAGCGCCGCGACGAATCCGACGTAGAGCAACCCGAGCAGGAACAGCGTGATCCCCATGCGCGCCGTCAGCCGCCGGTCGCTTCGGAAGCGGCTCCGCATCTGCATCACCCCGCAGTCAGGCACGTCGGCACGTGCCGTGCTCGCGCACTCGCCCCGCATCCAGTGTGCACCCGCGGGTGCCCATGGCGGGGTCGTGATCAGGTCCGGTCGCGGCACAGGCCGGGCGGTCAGTACGGGCCGCGGACACCGGCGTATCCCAGCAGCACGATGAGCACCGCGATCCCGCCGAGCACGATCAGCACCGACACCCACGGCGACCGCGTCCCCGGCCGCGACCACGACCGCGCCTGCGACCACGACCGTGCCTGCGACCGCGGCCTTCTCGGCCGTATGCGCGACCGCCGCCGCACCGGGTCCGGGTCGGGGCGGAACGGCACCGGTCCGGGCGGGTCGTGCTTCCAGCGCGCGGCCAGCATCCGGGCACGGGCGGAGGGCTCCTTGTGCCGGGCCTCACGCACCCACGCGTGATCGAACTCCCGCTCCAGGTCGTCGTGCTCGGCCATCCCCGTCCACCTCTCCCCTCCCGCAGCGCACGCAGAGGGCTGTGCCCCCGCCGTCAGAAGAACGGCGGGGGCACAGCCCGAGTTCCCGGGAACGCTCCCCGGGGGAGCCTCACACGGCGTCGATCACACGTCGAAGTACAGCTCGACAAAACTCCCGACCTGCGCAGATGGATGGCGTCCCGCTGGTTGGTGCAGCCGATCAAGCCGCAGGTGTGCGCCGGGGCGCGTGCGCACGTAGGTTCCGCTCCCTGCCGGTGGAGCGGGCCACCGCGCAACGCTCCCTGAGATAAAGATCAGTTCAACCCGGGAGACCCACGATGGTCCTGTCCCAGCATGACTTGCTCCGCCTGCTGGAGCCGCTACGTTCAGCGGACGGCTCGAACGGGTCCGGTCGGCGGCTGAGCGCATGCTGCGCAGGAACTCAGCGAGGCCGAGGCCGCCGCGAAGACCGGCGCGGAGTGGAACGAGCCACACCGAGACCCGCACCGCCTACCGGTCGGCGATCTCCCACTGGGTCAACGGCACGCGTCAGCCCACCGGACGGACCGGCCATTACCTGGCGGAGGCCCTCTCCCGCCGGGCCGGCCGCACCGTCACCCTCACCGAGATCGGCCTGCGCGACCCCGAGGCCGCCGTCCCCGACGACCCCGACCCCGTCGTCACGGTCACCGACCTGGGCCGCGCCGACATGGAACGACGCCGCTTCCTCGCCGTGGCCGCCTTCACCACCGCAGGCGTGGCCATGCCCCTGGCCTACGACCACGAAGCCGTATCCCGCATGCTCCGCGCACGCACCGGCAGGACCCTTGTCGGGGCGGAAGACGTCGACGTGGTCCGCCAGAGCACGACCGCGTTCAGCGCGGCCGACGAACGCCTGGGCGGCGGCCACGGGCTCACCACCGTCACCGCCTACCTCGCCGACACCGCCGCCCCCATGCTGCGCGCCCGCTTCGCCACAGAAGCCTTACGCCGGGCCGCCTTCGGCGCCGTCGCCGAACTGGCCTACCTCGCGGGCTGGAAACACCACGACCTCGGCCAGGAAGGCGCCGCCCAGCGCTACTACCAGGTCGGCTACCAACTCGCCTGCGAAGCCGACCCGCACGGCCACGCCGCCTGGATGATGCGCGCCCTCGCCCACCAGGCCCTCAGCCTCAAGCAGCCCCACCACTGCGTCGACCTCGTCGAAGGCGCCCTCAGCCGCGGACTCGGCCACGTCGACGGCCAGACCGAGGCACTGCTCCACATCACCCACGCCCGCGCCTTCGCCGCCGTCAACGAGAAACCCGCAGCGGCCCGCGCCCTCCTCGCCGCTGAAGACGCCCTGCTCCGCGATGACGGCCCCCAGCCCAGCTTCTCCCTCGTCAGCGGACCCGCCGCCGGCACCGTCGCCAGCCACACGGCCCGCACCCTCACCGACCTCGCCGATCACGTCGGAACCGAGCAACAGCACCGCGACGCGCTCCTCCGCTGGGACCCCGTGAAGTACAAGCGCGTCCACGCCCTCACCTACGCCGACCTCGGCGACAGCCTCGCCGCCCAGGCCCGCGCCGACGAAGCCGTCGCCGCCTGGAGCGAGGCCCTCACACTGATGGACGGCATGACCTCCGACCGTACCCGCAAGGCGATCACCTCCATCCGATCGACCTTGGCGGTCTACCAGCGGCGCAAAGTGCCCGGCGCCGCGGAACTCGCCCGTCGTGCACGCGAAGCACTGGCCTAAGCTGCCCACAACCGGCCGACGAAGGGACGTAACCGTGGCTCAGCCGCAGACCGACGACCACCCCAAGGCCCTCTCGCCCGCCCTCGCATCCATGACCCTGCTGGTCGCCGCCGTCATCGTCCACGACAAGGCCACCAACCGCGTGGTCCTCCTCCAGCGCAGCCAGAACGCCAAGTTCGCCCAGGGCATGTGGGACCTCCCCGTCGGCAAGAGCGAACCAGGCGAGCCCATCACCGAAACCGCCGTCCGCGAGCTGTACGAGGAGACCGGCCTGACGGTAAAGCCCGAGTCGCTCAAGGTCGCCCACATCATCCACGGCGCCTGGGGCGTCGAAGCCCCCAACGGCTTCCTCACGGTCGTCTTCGTCGCCCACGAGTGGTCCGGCGAGCCCGAGAACCGCGAACCCCGTAAGCACGCCCAAGTCCGCTGGGTCCACGCCGACGCCATTCCCGAGGAATTCGTGGAGACCACCGCCAGCGCCCTCCACCGCTACCTGACCGGTGGGCCACAGGTGTCCTTGGACGGTTGGGACTGAAGACCTGGGCGCAGAGATCGCTGGGGCCGGACCTACGCAGGTCACCGACCTGGCCCCTTGCCAGGAGACCAAGAAGGCTGCCGCCGCACACAGAGCCTGGACGAGCCGGCGAGGGCCGCTACCCCGACCATGGGGTAGCGGCCCTCGCTGTGTTCTTGGCACTGAGCCGGGGAAGCGGCCGGATGGTGCACGCTTGGTGCACAAGGGGCCGGAGAGCAGACGGCAACCGCGAGAACTATTGAGAAAAGTTCGCGGGTCACAGCCTGTTTACTGGATCTCCGCCCAGGGCGCCCGGCCCCGCTTCTCACACGTCGAAGTAGAGCTCGAACTCGTGCGGGTGCGGGCGCAGCTGCAGCGGGGCGATCTCGTTGCTGCGCTTGTAGTCGATCCAGGTCTCGATCAGGTCGGCGGTGAACACGTCGCCCTGGAGCAGGAACTCGTGGTCGGCCTCGAGGGCGTCGAGGACGGCCGACAGGGAGGTCGGGACCTGCGGGACGTTGGCGTGCTCCTCCGGGGGCAGCTCGTAGAGGTCCTTGTCGATCGGCTCGGCCGGCTCGATCTTGTTCTTGATGCCGTCCAGGCCGGCCAGCAGCAGCGCGGAGAAGGCCAGGTAGGGGTTGCCGGAGGAGTCCGGGGCGCGGAACTCGATGCGCTTGGCCTTCGGGTTGGAGCCGGTGATCGGGATGCGGATCGCGGCGGAGCGGTTGCGCTGCGAGTACACCAGGTTCACCGGCGCCTCGAAGCCCGGGACCAGGCGGTGGTAGGAGTTCACCGTCGGGTTGGTGAACGCCAGCAGCGCCGGGGCGTGCTTGAGGATGCCGCCGATGTAGTAGCGGGCGGTGTCGGACAGGCCGGCGTAGCCCTGCTCGTCGTAGAAGAGCGGCTCGCCGCCCAGCCACAGGGACTGGTGGACGTGCATGCCCGAGCCGTTGTCGCCGAAGATCGGCTTCGGCATGAAGGTCGCCGTCTTGCCGTTGCGCCAGGCGACGTTCTTCACGATGTACTTGAAGAGCTGGAGGTCGTCGGCGGCGGCCAGCAGCGTGTTGAACTTGTAGTTGATCTCGGCCTGGCCGGCGGTGCCCACCTCGTGGTGCTGGCGCTCGACCTTCAGGCCGGCCCGCTCCAGCTCCAGGGTGATCTCGGCGCGCAGGTCGGCGAAGTGGTCGACCGGCGGGACCGGGAAGTAGCCGCCCTTGTAGCGGACCTTGTAGCCGCGGTTGTCCTCCAGCGCACCGGTGTTCCAGGCGCCGGCCTCGGAGTCGATGTGGTAGAAGGACTCGTTCGCGCTGGTCGCGAAGCGGACGCTGTCGAAGACGTAGAACTCGGCCTCGGGACCGAAGAACGCGGTGTCGGCGATGCCGGTGGAGGCGAGGTACGCCTCGGCCTTCTTCGCCACGTTGCGCGGGTCACGGGAGTACTGCTCGCCCGTGATCGGGTCGTGGATGAAGAAGTTGATGTTGAGCGTCTTGTCCTTGCGGAACGGGTCGACCCGGGCGGTGGACAGGTCCGCACGCAGCGCCATGTCGGACTCGTGGATGGCCTGGAAACCGCGGATCGACGACCCGTCGAAGGCCAGCTCGTCGTCCGGGTCGAACGCCTCGACCGGCACCGTGAAGTGCTGCATGATGCCGGGCAGGTCGCAGAACCGGACGTCGATGAACTTGACGTCCTCGTCCGCGATGAACTTCTTGGCCTCGTCGGCGTTCTGGAACATCCAGCTCCTCCTACTCCCGGACCCGTCCGTACCGGGGTGGTAGTTCGTTCGTGCGGCCAGTGCGGTGGCACACGCTGGCCTCGACCCTAGGGGCGGGTGATTTCTCGTGCGTGACCCGTTTGTTTCGCAGAAGTTAACCGGCCCGGCGCCGGCGGCGGCCGCGCACACCCCGGGGAACCCCGGCTACACCCCGGCGCGCCCCGGGTCCGCACCCGGGCAGTACCGTGGACGCGTGGACAAGAGGCAAGCAGTCGGATCGTGGCTCTCCGGGCCCCGCGCGGCCCTGGAGGAGGCCGGAGCGGACTTCGGGTACCGGGGCCGGCAGCTCGGCCTGCCGGAGCAGGGGCCGGGGTCGATCGCCCGGCCCGGGCGGCGGCTGGGCGCCCTCGCCGTCGACTGGGCCCTGTGCATGCTGATCGCATACGGTCTCATCACCCACGGCTACGACCAGGCGACCGGCAACTGGGCCCTGCTCGTCTTCCTCGTCCTCGGCATCCTCACGGTCGGCACGGTCGGCTTCACCCCCGGCAAGCGTCTGTTCGGCCTGCGGGTGGTCGCCGTCGCCTCCGGCCGCGTGGAGCCGCTGCGGGCGCTGCTGCGCACGGTCCTGCTGTGTCTGGCGATCCCGGCCCTGATCTGGGACCGCGACGGGCGCGGGCTGCACGACCGGCTGGCCGGGACGGTCGAGGTACGGATCTGACGGGACGGTCGAGGTACGGATCTGACGGGCGTCCGGCTTCCGCGAAGGCGCCCGGCGGGTACGGTTCCGACGGACACGGACACGGACACGGACACGGGCACGGACACAGGCGCGGGCGCGGACACAGGCCCGACGGACACAGGCGCAGACGCGGACACCGCACCTACGGCGAGGGGGCGCCCGGAGATACCGGGCGCCCCCTCGCCGTAGGCGGTGCGCTTCCCGTCGTGGCCGGTGCGCTCAGCGCAGTCGCGGCCCGCCCTTCGGCATCCGCATGCCCTTGGGCAGCGGGCCCTTGGGCAGCGGCATGTTGCTCATCAGGTCGCCGAGGGCGCGCAGCCGGTCGTTGGTGGCGGTGACCTGCGGGCCGGTCAGCACGCGCGGCAGCTTGAGCATCGTGGTGCGCAGCTTCTTCAGCTCGACCTGGCCCTCGCCGTTGCCGATGATGATGTCGTGCACCGGCACGTCGGCGACGATGCGGTTCATCTTCTTCTTCTCGGCGGCGAGCAGGGACTTCACCCGGTTCGGGTTGCCCTCGGCGACCAGCACGATGCCGGCCTTGCCGACCGCGCGGTGCACCACGTCCTGGTTGCGGTTCATCGCCACCGCCGGCGTCGTGGTCCAGCCCCGGCCGATGTTGTCCAGCACCGCCGCGGCCGCGCCCGGCTGCCCCTCCATCTGTCCGAAGGCGGCGCGTTCGGCCCGGCGTCCGAAGACGATCGCCGTCGCGAGGAGGGCGAGCAGCAGACCGAGGATGCCCAGGTAGACCGGGTGGCCGATCAGGAAGCCGATCGCGAGGAGGACGCCGAAGGTGACGATGCCCACGGCCGCGAGCACCAGGCCGATCCTCGGATCGACCTTGCGGGTCATCCGGTAGGTGAGGGCGATCTGCTTCAGTCGCCCCGGGTTCGCAGCGTCCGCTGCAGTTTCCTTCCTCGCCATGGCACGCAGTCTACGTGGCCCCGGCAGGCGCCGACGACGGCGGTGCCCCGTCCGCGGGCGCGGCGGGCGCGGCCGGCCACGAACGGTCGCGGACGTCCGCGGACGGCCGCGGGGCGGTCAGGAGCGGGAGGCGAAGTGCTGCTCCAGGACGCGCTGCGCCTCGACGCGGTCCTTGGCGCGGCGGCGGTCCTCCAGGACGGACGTCCACGCGTTGCGCCGGGCCGTGCGCTGGCCGCCCCTCATGAGCAGCGACTCGACGGCGCGCAGGGCCTCGGTGAAGGACGGAATCGCTGTGGCTCGGACGGGTGCGGCCTGCATGAGAGGTCCCCCCTCGAAACGGCTTCGGGTATGGCGGTGCACGTGGCGGTACACGCTGTGAGGCCAGCGTCACTGATTGGTGTTACCAGGGCGTGACCGGCGGGTCAAACGGCCGTGAAGCCCCGGCGGGCGGCCGTGGAACGGCGGCGCGGCCCTGGTCACCGCCCTCATCTGGGACGATGGCCGGGACCGCGCGGATCCGGTCGCTACTCGCGAGTAGGTTCTTGTGCGTGAGTTCACACGCCTGCCCCGCGCCCGGCGGGGCAGAACGGGTGAGGCAACGGGTGACGCTCCGTCAGACTGCCTGTGCGGCGACGTACTCCCCGCGCTTCTCGATCGCCATCTGGTACAGGCGGCCGGCGCGGTAGGAGGAGCGGACCAGCGGGCCGGACATCACGCCGGAGAAGCCGATCCGCTCGGCCTCCTCCTTCAGCTCCACGAACTCCTGCGGCTTGACCCAGCGCTCCACCGGGTGGTGGCGCACGGACGGGCGCAGGTACTGGGTGATGGTGACCAGCTCGCAGCCCGCCTCGTGCAGGTCGCGCAGCGCCTCGACGACCTCCTCACGGGTCTCGCCCATGCCGAGGATCAGGTTCGACTTGGTGACCAGGCCGTACTCGCGGGCCATGGTCAGCACCTTCAGGGAGCGCTCGTAGCGGAAGCCGGGCCGGATGCGCTTGAAGATCCGCGGGACCGTCTCGATGTTGTGCGCGAAGACCTCCGGGCGGGCGGAGAAGACCTCCTGGAGCTGCTCCGGGTCGGCGTTGAAGTCCGGGGCGAGCAACTCGACCTTGGTGTGGCCGCCCTCGCGGCCGGCAGTTTGCTGGTGGATCTGCCGGACGGTCTCGGCGTACAGCCAGGCGCCGCCGTCCTCCAGGTCGTCGCGGGCGACACCGGTGACGGTGGCGTAGTTGAGGTCCATCGCGACCACGGACTCGCCCACGCGGCGCGGCTCGTCGCGGTCCAGCGCCTGCGGCTTGCCGGTGTCGATCTGGCAGAAGTCGCAGCGCCGGGTGCACTGGTCGCCGCCGATGAGGAAGGTGGCCTCGCGGTCCTCCCAGCACTCGTAGATGTTCGGGCAGCCGGCTTCCTGGCAGACCGTGTGCAGGCCCTCGCTCTTGACGAGGTTCTGCATCTTCGTGTACTCGGGGCCCATTTTCGCCCGGGTCTTGATCCACTCGGGCTTGCGCTCGATGGGGGTCTGGCTGTTGCGGACCTCCAGGCGCAGCAACTTGCGTCCGTCGGGTGCGACTGCGGACACGTCGGCTCCCTAGCGATTGATTCCTCGGCGTATCTCAGGGTACGCCCGTCGTTTCGGTGGCCCGGTGGCGGCCGGGCCCGGTGGTCAGGCCGCCGGGGTCCTCTCGACCTCCCGCGGCTTGAGTTCGGCGTTGCCCAGCACCTCGCGCAGGTGGCGCTCCACCACCGGCAGCACGTCCTGGACGGTGATGTCGCGGCCGAGTTCGTGGGCGAGGGAGGTGACGCCGGCGTCGCGGATGCCGCAGGGGATGATCCGGTCGAACCAGGTGGTGTCGGGGTTCACGTTGAGCGCGAACCCGTGCATCGTGACGCCCTTGGCCACGCGCACGCCGATCGCCGCCAGCTTGCGGTCCTCGCGCCGCTGGCCGGCGTTGGAGGGCGCGTACTCGGGGCCGTTGAGGCGCGGGTCGAACTCCTCGTCGTGCAGGCGGGGGTCGAAGTCCAGGGAGAGGCCGCCGAGGGACGGCCGCTGCTCGATCGGGTCGCCCAGCACCCACACGCCGCTGCGGCCCTCGACCCGGGTGGTCTCGAGGCCGAACTCCGCGCAGGTGCGGATCAGGGCCTCCTCCAGGCGCCGCACGTGCGCGACGACGTCCACCGGGCGCGGCAGCTTCTGGATGGGGTAGCCGACCAGCTGGCCCGGGCCGTGCCAGGTGATCTTGCCGCCGCGGTCGACGTCGATCACGGGGGTGCCGTCCAGCGGGCGCTCGCTGTCGGCCGTGCGCCGGCCCGCCGTGTACACCGGGGGATGCTCCAGCAGCAGCACGGTGTCGGGGATCTCGTCCGCGAACCGGGCCGCGTGCACGCGGCGCTGCTCCTCCCAGGCGACCTGGTAGTCGACGGCGTCCGCACCGAACCCCAGGTGGACGAACCGCACCTCACTCACGGCAAGCGCCTCCCTCATCGACGGCTTCGTCAGGCGCGTACGGCGCCCACGCCACTGTACGTCCGACGGCGGGATGTCAGCGCCGCGGGCGCTTCTCACCCGATCGGATGAATGCACGGGGAAGCCTGCGACCGCCCGTTCACGCTCCGCTACATTCGCGCCGTTCATGAGGCCATCGGAGCTGTTCACGGGCAGTCCGGGCACTTCCCGGAGCCGGAAGGCAGGAGAGCGCACCGCAGATGACGGAACGACCCGCGCAGCGCACCCCCAACCGCCAGCTCGCCGCACTCATCGCAGAAGCGGGGTTCTCCAACGCAGGTCTGGCCCGTCGTGTGGACCAACTCGGACTCGAACACGGCCTGGACCTCAGATACGACAAGACGTCGGTGACCCGGTGGCTGCGCGGGCAGCAGCCGCGCGGGGCCACGCCCGCCCTGATCGCGGAGGTCTTCACCCGGCGGCTCGGGCGCCGGCTCACCGCCCAGGACCTCGGCCTGGACGCCTGCGCGCCGGTCTACGCCGGGCTGGAGTACGCCGGCAGCCCGCAGGAGGCCGTCGACATCGTCAGCGGCCTGTGGCGCAAGGACTCCGGCAGCCACGCCGAACTGCGCAAGATCGCCTTCACACCGGCCGGGCTGGTCGTGCCCAGCCGCGACTGGCTGATCGGGCAGGCCGACGAGAAGGTCGCCCGGGAGCGGCCGGCCGCCGGGCCGGTGCCCCGCATCCCCGCCCAGGCGCCCACCCGCGGGGGCCGGCCGGCCGAACCGCCGGCGCCGGCGGCTCCGTCGAAGGCGCGCGTCCCCCGCCAAGGCGCCCAGACCGAGCGGCTCCCGGGGCAGCGGGTCACCCCCGGCGACATCGCCGCGCTGCGCTCGGTCGCCGACCTCTTCCGCTCCCTCGACGAGGGCTACGGCGGCGGGCACGCCCGGCAGGCCCTCGTGCGCTACCTGGAGCACGAGGTCGAGCCGATGCTGCGCGGCACCTACGGCGAGCAGACCGGCCGCCGCCTGTTCGCGGCCGCCGCCGACCTGACCCGGCTGCTGGGCTGGACGTCGTACGACATCGCCGCACACGGGCTGGCGCAGCGCTACTTCGTGCAGGCGCTGCGGCTCGCCCAGGCCGCCGGGGACCGCGCGTACGGGGCGTACGTGCTGGTCACCATGGGCCGGCAGGCCGTCCACCTCGGGCACGGCCGGGAGGCGGTGCAACTGGCCAGGGTGGCGCAGCAGGGCGTCGGCACCCGGGTCCCGCCGGCGGTGCAGTCGCTGCTGCACGCCTGCGAGGCGCGCGGGCACGCGGTGCTCGGCGAGACACGCGCCTGCGCCGCCTCCCTGGTGCGGGCCGAGCGGGCGCTGGAGGGCGCCCGGCCCGGCGACGAGGTGCCGCCCTGGGCGCGGTTCTTCGACGAGGCGCAACTGGCCGACGAGTTCGCCCACTGCCACCGCGACCTGCAGCAGTACCGCCCCGCCGCCCAGCAGGCCGAGCGCTCGCTCCAGCTACGCCCCGCCGCGTACACCCGCAGCCGCCTGCTGTGCAAGCTGGTGCTGGCCACCGCCCGGCTGGGCCTCGCCGACCTCGACCAGGCCTGCCACCTCGCCGCCGAGGCGGCCGCGCAGGCCGCCGAGATGCGCTCCGTGCGGGCGGTGGAGTACGTCCGCGACTTCGAACGCCGCCTGGAGCCGTACCGGGAGACGGCACCGGCCCGGGCGTACCGCGAGAAGGCGGCGGCGCTCACCTAGCCTCTGGCGGCGCCGGTCCCGGGGTGGTACTGGCCGCGGGCGGCGCCGGCCGTGGGGCGGTACTGGCCGCCGCCGGCGCCGGCCGCGGGTGCGGCGAAGCCCCGGTGCGCCGGTCCCGGCCGGGACTTACGCCGCCTGGCTCGCCCGCACCGGGTCCGCGCGGTGCAGCGAGCCCGTCGCGCCCAGGTCGGCCAGGACGGCGGCCGCGGCGCGGTGGGCGGAGTGCAGGGCGCCCTGGACGGTGCTGGTGTCGCGGTGGTCGCCGCACACGTAGAGGCCGGCCAGCAGACGCACCGGGCGGCGCAGGTCGTGGGGCGGGCGCATGGCGGGGACGGCCTCGGGGGTGTGGTGGACGGCGAGGGTCTCCCAGCGGCGCGTGGAGGTGCCGTAGAGCCGGGCGAGGTGGGCGCGCACCGCCGCGTCGACGTGCTCCGGGGGCGGGCCCAGCACCGTCGACGAGATCAGCGTACGGCCCCCGGGGGCGCGGGAGGGGTCGACCCGGCTGACCACCGCGGTGTGGGCGACGGGGCCGCCGCGGTCGGCGTCGAGCAGCAGCCAGGCGCCGGTCGCCGGCGGCTCCTGCGCGGTGTGGTGGACGACGGTCACCGGGTGGAAGTCCGGGACCCGCAGGCCGGGCAGCAGCTCGGCCGCGGCCCGCGCGTCGGTCGCCAGCAGCACGGCGCGGCAGCGCACGACACCGTGCTCCGCGGTGGTCACCGCGGTGGTGGAGACCGAGGTGACGCGCACGCCGGTGCGCACGGTGCCGGGCGGCAGGGTGCGGGCCAGCAGCTCCGGCAGCGCCTCGGCGCCGCCCTCGGGCAGACAGAGCCGGCCGCGGGCGAAGGCGCGCAGCGCCAGGTCGGCGCACCGGCTGGACGTGGTCAGCTCCGGGTCGCACAGCAGCGCGGCGAGCAGCGGGCGCAGGAAGCCGTCGACGGTGCGGGCGGGCAGTCCCCGGGCGGCCAGCGCCTGCCCGGCGGGCAGCTCGGGGCGGGTCATCAGCCGTCCGACCGGGGTGCTCGCGAGGCGGGTGAGGGCGGTGCCCAGCCGGGCCTGGTCCACGGCGCTCCCCAGCGGGGCCGGCGTCCGGGTGCGGGGCGCCGACGGCGGGCGGGGGGCGCTCGCCAGGGCGCGTACGGCATGCAGTGCGCCCCTTGTGCTCCCTCCGCCGGCCGGCGCGCCCGCCCGGTGGTGGCGGCCGGCGCTGTGCAGCAGCACGCCCGGCGCGAAGGGCCGCAGCGCGAGCGCGTCGAGCCCGGGACTCAGGCGCAGTTCCGGATACGACGTGGACAGCAGCTGCCCGACCCGGTCCAGCCGGAACCCGTCCACCTTCTCGGTCGACATGCGGCCGCCCACGTACGGGGCGGCCTCCAGGACCACGGTGTCGACTCCTGCGCCGGTCAGCCGGTGTGCCGCGGACAGCCCGGCGATCCCGGCCCCCACGATGACGACGTCCGCCTGGAACATGGGCTCAAGCACGTGCCCCTCCTCGAGGTCTGCGCGGCCGCTGGAGACGTCATGCCCCCAACCGGCCCGGGAAATACCCGAGTTCGGATCGAGGGTAGGTTTCCGGTCGGTCGGCGGCAGTCGCGCACACACCGGGCACGGTCGCACGGCGGTCGCAAACGGTCCGGGGGCGGTCGCACGTCGGTCGTAAGCGCTTCGGACGCGGTCGCGCGGCGGTCGTAAATGCTCCGGGCGCGGTCGCGGCGGTGGCAAACGGTCCGGCCAATCCGTGGCCGCGGGAGCACGGGGGCGGCACCGGGCACCGGCCACCGGGTGCCGTCCGCCGCCCCCGTCCCGCCCGGCACGGCGGCCGGCGCCGTCACAGCGCCGCCCGCACCGCCCCCTCGATGTCGGGGAACGCGAAGGCGAACCCCGACTCCAGCAGCCGCTTCGGCAGCACCCGCGCGCTGCCCAGCACGTCCCCGGCCATCTCCCCGAGCACCGCCCGCAGCACGGGCGCCGGCACGGCCATCGGCGCCGGGCGGCGCAGCACCCGGGCCAGGGCCCGGGTGATCTCGCGGTTCGTCAGCGGCTGCGGAGCGGTGAGGTTGAACGGCCCGGACAGGTCCTCGCGCTCCAGCAGGTGCCGCAGCGCGGCCACCTCGTCGTGCAGCGCGATGTACGACCAGTACTGCCGCCCGTCGCCCAGCCGCCCCCCGAGCCCCGCCCGGAACAGCGGCAGCAGCCGCCCGAACGCACCGCCGCCGGCGGCCACCACGAGGCCGGTGCGGGCCAGCACCGTGCGCACGCCCGCCTCCCGCGCGGGGGCCGCGGCCTCCTCCCACGCCACGCACACCGAGGCCAGGAAGCCCTCCCCGGCCGGCGCGTCCTCGTCGACCGCGCGGTCGCCGGTGTCGCCGTAGTAGCCGATGGCGCTGCCGTTGACGAACACCCGCGGCCCGGCCTCCAGGCGGGCGACGGCCTCGGCGAGCGCCGCGGTGCCGCGCACCCGGCTGTCGCGGATGCGCCGCTTGTACTCCTCGGTCCACCGGTGGTCGCCGACCCCGGCCCCGGCGAGGTTGACCACGGCGGCGCACCCGGCGAGCCCGGACGCGTCCACGTGCCCCGCCTCCGGGTCCCAGCGCACCTCGTCCGGGCCGCGGGGCGGCCGGCGCACCAGGCGCACCACCTCGTGCCCGTCCGCGGTCAGGGAGCGCACCAGGGCGCTGCCGATGAGCCCGGACGCGCCGGCCACCGCGATGCGTGAGCGTTCCATGCGCCCATCCTGCCGCGCCCGCCGCGAAAGGCCCGCCGGCGCAACCCGATTGGCCCGCGCCCGCCCGCGGCATAGGGTGATCGTCATGCCGGTTCCGCACATACGCCACGCCACGCCCGACGACGAGGAGACGCTGCGCCGCCTCGACCACGACCACTGGTCGCACCTGCACGCGGTCACGCCCCCGCCGCCGCCCGGCGAGCCGTTCTTCACGCAGCGCTGCGGCCCCGGCGACCACCTGGTCGCCGAGCTGGACGGCACGGTCGTCGGCTACCTGCGGCTGGGCGCCCCGACCCCCCTGGAGTCCAACGCCCACGTCCTGCAGATCCAGGGCCTCGCCGTCGCCGCCCAAGCGCGCCGGGCCGGTGTCGGCCGCGCGCTGCTGCGGGCCGCGCAGGAGGAGGCCCGGCGGCGGGGAGCGCGCCGCCTGACCCTGCGCGTCCTCGGCCACAACACCCCGGCCCGCAGGCTGTACGAGTCCGAGGGCTTCGTCGTGGAGGGCGTGCTGCCCGAGGAGTTCCTGCTGGACGGGCAGTACGTCGACGACGTCCTCATGGGCCGCTTCCTGAACGGCGCCGACGCCTCCTGACGCACCGTCAGGACGTGACGAGGGCGCCGGTGTCCACCGGCGCCGTCGCGTCGGCCGCGCGCCGCGCGTCCGCGGCCACCTCGGCGGCCGTGAGGACGTAGCCGGTCTCCGGGTCGGAGGTGGAGCGGGCGAAGACCACGCCGTAGACGCGGCCGTCGGTGGACAGCAGCGGGCCGCCGGAGTTGCCCGGGCGGACGGTGGAGCGGATGGCGTAGATCTCGCGGGTGACCGTGCCGTCGTTGTAGATGTTCTGCCCCGTGGCGTTCATCCGGCTCGCCACCGTCGCGGCCTGCAGGTCCAGGGAACCGTCCTGCGGGTAGCCCGCCACGACCGCCGAGTCGCCGCGCCGCGCCCCGTCGTCGAAGCGCAGCACCGGCGCCTTGAGCCCCGGCACGTACAGCACCGCCACGTCCCGCCGCGGGTCGAACAGCACCACCCGCGCCTCGTAGGACCGGCCCACCCCGCCGACGCGCACGCCGGGCCGGTCGATGCCCGCGACGACGTGCGCGTTGGTCATCACGTGCCGCGGCGCGTACACGAACCCGCTGCCCTCGCGGCCCTGGTCGCCGGCCACGCCCTCGATCTTCACCGTGCTCAGCCTGGCCGCGTTGACGGCGGAGGCGGTGACGCTGTCGCCGGAGGGCCTGGCCACGCCGGCCACCGGTTCGTTCTCGAACGGGTTGAACACCTGCGGGAAGCCCGCCTGGGTCAGTGCCGAGGTGGCGCGGGAGAACCACGCCGGCGTGGTGTCCGGCATCACCTCCTGCACCGCGCCCAGCAGCCGCGAGTCGCGTATCGCCGTGTTGACCAGCGGGGACGCGGACGCGGCCAGGACGCTGGCGGCCACCCACGCCACCACCAGCACCGCCATCGTGTTCGCCGCGGCGCCGCCCACGCCGTCCGCCGCCCGCAGCACGCCGCGGTCCAGTTCGCGCCGCAGCCGCAGCGCCAGCCGGCCCGCCAGCTCGTGCCCCAGCACCGCCGGCAGCAGCACCGTGATCACGGCGGTCACCGTCGCCGCCGTCGTGCCCCGCTCCACCAGCCGCGTCATCCAGGGCAGCACCCACACCCCGACGACCGCGCCGCCGACGAACCCGGCGAACGACACGCACCCGGCCACCAGGCCGCGCCGGTAGCCGGACGCCGCGTAGACGAGGATCACCAGCATCAGCAGGACGTCGAGCAGGTCCACCCAAGCCGCCTTTCTCTCGGACCCCTTCATACGCACACGGCGGGCCCGGTGATCAGCCGCGTGCCCGGGCCGGTGCCCGCCCCGGGCGCGGCTACCTCGTGAAACGTGCCGGAAGGGGACGATGGTTCCACCGGGCGGCACAGCGCACCTCGCGGACGCGGCGGACGGGTCCCACAGTGGGACCATGCATGTCGTCCGACGGACCCGGGCCGCCGGCGTGCTGCTGCCCGTCTGCCTGCCCGGGCTCGCCGTCTGCGCGGCGCTGCTGCTGTCCGCGGACGGCGCCCCGCGCCGCGCGCCCGAGCGCGCCGCCCCCGCCGCGACCCGGCCGGCCACCGGATCGCACCGCGCCCCCCGGCCGCCGATCGTCCCCCGCTCGGTCTGGCTGCACGCCCCCGGACCCCCGGCCCCGCGCCCCCGCGCCGCACCGCGCTACGACGACGAGGCCGTCGCCGTCTTCGTCCACCACACCGACTCGCCCAACGACTACGCCTGCGCCGACGCCCCCGCCGTCATCCGCAACCTGTACGCCGGGCAGATCGAGGCGCGCGGCTTCGACGACCTCGCCTACAACTTCCTCGTCGACCGCTGCGGCACCCTCTACGAGGGCCGCGCGGGCGGCCCCGAGCGCCCCGTCACCGGCGCCCACACCCAGGGCTTCAACCACCGCACCACCGGCGTCGCCGCCCTCGGCACCTTCACCGCCGGCACCTCCGTGCCGCGCGCCATGACCGACGCGATCGCCGCGCTGGCCGCCTGGAAGCTGGGCCTGGCCGGGATCGACCCGCGCGCGACCGTGCGCCTGGTCTCCAGCAACGGCCACAGCCGCTACCCCGCCGGCACCGCCGCCGAGTTCCCGGCCGTCGCCCCCCACCGCGACGCCTACCGGACCAACTGCCCCGGCGAGGCCCTCACCGCCCGCCTGCCCGGGATCCGGCGCGCGGCCGCCCGCCTCCAGGGCCGTCCGTGAGGCCCACGGGGACGGCACCGGCCGCCGCGGCGGACCGCCGGCGGGAGCGGCAGGCGGCCGGCCGCGCGCCCGTCGGCGGTCGGGGCGGAAGCCGGGGCATCCGCCGGCCGGACGAGACGGATGGATGGGTGAAGGGGTGGACGGACGGACGGGTGAAAGGGTGGACGGATGGACGGGCGAAGGGGTGAACGGGTGGACGGGTGGAGGAGTGGATGGGTGGACGGGCGGCCGGAACCCCGGCGTCCGAGCGGAGGCGTCACCCCCGGAACCGCTCCCACAGCGCCGGATACCGCTCCGCCAGCACCCGCTCGTCCTCGAGGTCGAACGGCGTGCCCGCCGGCTCCGCAGGCGCGGGCGACAGCCCCAGGTCGGGCACGACGGTGCCGGTGAGCTGCTCGTACGCCTCGTCGGCCGCGTAACCGAGTTCCTCCCCGTCGCCGTCGACGTCCTCGTCGAAGTCGCCCAGCAACTCGGCCAGCCGGTCCGGGTCGTGCAGGGCGCCCTCGAACACCTCGCGCCCCTGCCCGATCAGCCAGCACCGGAAGAAGTCGAAGCCGTCGTCGTCGACCTCGCCGAGCAGCACGCAGGCGGCGCCCCACAGGTCCCAGCGGTGGGCGCGGCGGCGACGCGCCTCGAAATGACGGGCGAAGTCCAGCACCGCCTCCGGGTCCAGCTCCACGAGCCGCTCCACGAGCAGGTCGGCCTGCTCCTCGGGATCGCCTCCGGCCTCCTCGCGGGCGGAGTCGACCAGTTCCCAGAACTCCGTCTCGTCCATCACGGCATCCAGCATCGAGCCCGGACGCCGGGGACGCACCCGGACGCACCCGGAGACGCCCGGATCGTTACCGGCCGCGGGCACCTCACCGGCCGCAGGGCACCTCACCGGCCGTACGGCGCCTCACCGGCCGTACGGCGCCTCACCGGCCGTACGGCGCCTCACCGGTCGTACAGCGCCGCCAGGCGCCGCGCGTCGCGCGCGAACCGCTCCCGCAGGCGCCCGGGGGCGAGCACCTCCGCCTCGGGACCCAGCGCCGTGAGCTGGTCGTGCGCGACCTCCTCCGACTCCACCGGGAGGGTCACCGTCACCCACCCGTCCGCGTCCGGAGCGCCCGCCGACGCCAGCGCCTCGCGCGCGGCGACCGGCTCGACGGCGTACCGCAGCCGCCGCAGGCCCCGCGGGGACAGCCGCACCACGACCTCGGCCCGCAGGATCGACCGCGCGAACTGCTCGGCCCGCTGTGCCCAGAACGCGGGCAGGTCGAAGTCCTCCTCCCGCACGAAGCGCTCCTCGCGCGCCTCGACGGCCGTGAACCGGTCGATCCGGTACACCCGGAAGGAACCGCGCGCCCCGGCCCGCGGCACCCGAGCCGGCTCCGCATCCGGTACCGGCACCACATCCGGTTCCGGTTCCGGTTCCGGCACCCGCGCGCACAGGTACCACACGCCTGCCTTCAGCACGAGCCCGTACGGCTCCAGCTCCCGTACGACCTCCTCCGCCCCGCGCCGGTAGCGCGCGGTGACCCGCCGGTCGTCCCACACCGCCTCCGCGACCGCCGGCAGCAGGTCGGGCGTCTCGGGCTCGGCGAACCAGTTCGGCGCGTCCAGGTGGAAGCGCTGGGCCGCCGTGCGGGGGGCGTCCCGCAGCGACGGCAGCAGTGCCGCCGACACCTTCAGGCGGGCCGCCGAGGCCGCGTCGTGCAGGCCCATCTCCCGCAGCGCCCCCGGCACCCCGCTCAGGAACAGCGCCTCCGCCTCCGTGCGCGCCAGCCCGGTCAGCCGCGTGCGGTAGCCGCCCACCAGCCGGTAGCCGCCGGCCCGCCCCCGGTCGGCGTACACCGGCACGCCCGCCTCCGACAGCGCCTGCGCGTCCCGCGTGACCGTGCGCTCCGACACCTCCAGCTCCCGCGCCAGCTCGGCGGCGGTCATGGAGGGCCGGGACTGGAGCAGCAGCACCATCTTGATCAGCCGGGCAGCGCGCATGGGGCCATCATGCCGGGCGCCGCCGACAGCAAACCGACAGCGAGCCGACAGCGAAGGGGGGCACGGCGACCGCCGTGCCCCCCTCACCGGAACCCGGAGCCCGGAACCCGGAGCCCGGAACCCGGAGCCCGGCATCCGGAGCCCGGCATCCGGCACCCGCGGGTGCCGGATGCCGGAAGACCGGTGTCAGAGGCCGTACTTCTCCCGCGCCTCCTTCACCGCCGCGGCCTGGACCTCGCCGCGCTTGGCGAGCTGGGCCAGGGAGGCGACGACGATGGACTCGGCGTCCACGCCGAAGTGGCGGCGGGCGGCCTCACGGGTGTCCGACAGGCCGAAGCCGTCGGTGCCCAGCGAGGCCCAGTCCTGCTCGACCCACTGCGCGATCTGGTCCGGGACCTGGCGCATGTAGTCGGAGACCGCCAGCACCGGGCCCTCGGCGCCCTGCAGCGCCTGCCGGATGTAGGGCACCCGCTCCTCGCCGCGCAGCAGCGCCGCGTCGGCCTCCAGGGCGTCCCGGCGCAGCTCGGTCCAGGAGGTCGCGGACCACACGTCGGCGGCCACGCCCCACTCCTCGGCGAGCAGCTTCTGCGCCTTCAGCGCCCAGTGGATCGCGGTGCCGGAGCCCAGGAGCTGGATGCGCGGCGCGTTCTCCGGCACGGTCAGGCCCGCGGACTCCGCCGTGTTGAAGCGGTACAGGCCCTTGATGATGCCCTCGTCG
Organism: Streptomyces echinoruber; assembly: GCF_014651135.1. Lineage (GTDB taxonomy): Bacteria > Actinomycetota > Actinomycetes > Streptomycetales > Streptomycetaceae > Streptomyces > Streptomyces echinoruber. The sequence goes on along the minus strand of NZ_BMWH01000001.1, from coordinate 526,592 downwards.
ATGCCGAGGCCGGCCGGCTTGGCGGGCTGCGGCAGCGGCTCGTTGTAGACGGTCAGGTAGTAGAAGACGTCCTGGTCCTCGCCCGGCTTGGCCTCGCCGTACATGCGGCGGACGCCCTCGCGGACGATGACGGCGATCTCGTAGGCGAACGCCGGGTCGTACGTCAGCGCCGCCGGGTTGGTCGCGGCGATGACGGGCGTGTGGCCGTCCGCGTGCTGCAGGCCCTCGCCGGTCAGCGTGGTGCGGCCGGCGGTGGCGCCGATGAGGAAGCCGCGGCCGAGCTGGTCGCCGAGCTGCCACATCTGGTCGGCGGTGCGCTGCCAGCCGAACATCGAGTAGAAGATGTAGAATGGGATCATCGGCTCGCCGTGCGTCGCGTACGACGTGGCGGCGGCGATGAAGTCGGCCATGGAACCGGCCTCGGTGATCCCCTCGTTGAGGATCTGCCCGTTCTTCGCCTCCTTGTAGTACATGAGCTGGTCGCGGTCGACCGGCTCGTACGTCTGGCCCTTGGGCGAGTAGATGCCCAGCGACGGGAACAGGCTCTCCATGCCGAAGGTGCGGGCCTCGTCCGGCACGATCGGCACCCAGCGCTTGCCGGTCTCCTTGTCGCGCACCAGGTCCTTGATCAGGCGCACGAACGCCATGGTGGTGGCGACGTTCTGGGAGCCGGAGCCCTTGTCGAACGCGGTGAACGGCTTCTCGGCCGGGGCGGGCAGCGCCGGCACCGGGTGGACGCGGCGGGCCGGGGCGGGGCCGCCGAGGGCCGCGCGGCGCTCCTGGAGGTAGCGCACCTCGGGGGAGTCGGGGCCGGGGTGGCCGTAGGGGACCACGCCGTCGACGAAGTCGCTGTCCTTGATGGGCAGTTCCAGGCGGTCGCGCATCGCCTTGAACTCCTCCACCGTCAGCTTCTTCATCTGGTGGTTGGCGTTCTTGGAGGCGAAGCCCTCACCGAGGGTGTGGCCCTTGACCGTCTGCGCCAGGATCACCGTCGGGGCGCCCTTGTGCGCCAGGGCGGCCTTGTAGGCGGCGTACACCTTGCGCGGCTCGTGGCCGCCGCGGGAGGTGTGGAAGCACTCGAGGATCTTGTCGTCGCTCAGCAGCTTCGCCATCTCCACGAGCGCCGGGTCCTTGCCGAAGAAGTCCTCGCGGATGTAGGCGGCGCTGCGGGTCTGGTACGTCTGGAGCTGGGCGTCCGGCACCTCGCGCAGGCGCCGCACCAGGGCGCCGGTGGTGTCGAGGGCGAACAGCTCGTCCCAGGCGGTGCCCCACAGCACCTTGATCACGTTCCAGCCGGCGCCGCGGAACTGGGCCTCCAGCTCCTGCACGATCTTGAAGTTGGCGCGGACCGGGCCGTCCAGGCGCTGCAGGTTGCAGTTGACGACGAAGGTGAGGTTGTCCAGCTCCTCACGGGCGGCCAGCGCGAGAGCGGCGGTGGACTCCGGCTCGTCCATCTCGCCGTCGCCGAGGAACGCCCACACGTGGGAGTCGGAGACGTCCTTGATGCCGCGGGCGGTGAGGTAGCGGTTGAAGCGCGCCTGGTAGATCGCCGACAGCGGGCCCAGGCCCATGGAGACGGTGGGGAACTCCCACAGCCAGGGCAGCCGGCGCGGGTGCGGGTACGACGGCAGGCCGCCGCCGCCCGCCTCGCGGCGGAAGTTGTCCAGGTGCCGCTCGGTCAGCCGGCCGTCGAGGAAGGCGCGGGCGTAGATGCCGGGGGAGGCGTGGCCCTGGATGTAGAGCTGGTCGCCGGAGCCGTCGCCCTCCTTGCCGCGGAAGAAGTGGTTGAAGCCCACCTCGTACAGCCAGGCCGCGGAGGCGAAGGTGGCGATGTGGCCGCCCACGCCGTACTTGCTGCCGCGGGTCACCATCGCGGCCGCGTTCCAGCGGTTCCACGCGGTGATGCGGCGCTCCATCTCCTCGTCGCCGGCCGGGGCCGGCTCGGCGGCGGTGGGGATGGTGTTGACGTAGTCCGTCTCGAGGAGCTTCGGCAGCGGGACACCGGCGCCCTCGGCGCGCTCCAGCGTGCGGCGCATCAGGTACGCGGCACGGTGCGGCCCGGCCGCCCGGGCGACGGCGTCCAGGGACGCCTGCCACTCGGCGGTCTCCTCCGGGTCGCGGTCCGGGAGCTGGTCGAGCTCGCTCGGCTGGATGGCGTTGGGGTCGGTCATGTCGCCGCCTTCCTCAGTCGAAGGGGGTTCCCTCATCGGTAAGGGTCGGGGGTGCCCTTGGTCTTTGGCAGGACAGGGCGCGGACTCGGGTGGAAGTCCGTCGGCGACTGTAACCCCCTGATCGATGATCGATCAAAGGGTGAAGGGGGAAAACCTTCCGATGGCGGGAAAATAGGCACGCAGTGTCTTTCGCGCGGGCACCGAGTGCCGCGTTTTCGGGGGAATTCCCGCAGGTGGGACCGTGTTTGAGCGCGACCGCGCTCAGAGCTCGCGGCGGGGGACCAGGACCCGTGGCAGGGGGGCAGGACCCATGGCGGGTGCTCGTCGGGGGTCCCGCGGCGGATGCTCGGGGTTCGCGGCGGGGGTTCGGGACCCGTGGCGGGGGTGTGTTCAGGGCCCGTAGCGGGGGTTCGGGACCCGTGGCGAGGGTGTGTTCAGGGCCCGTAGCGGGGGTTCGGGACCCGTGGCGGGGGTTTCAGGACTCGTGGCGCGGGGCGCAGCCCAGCACGTGCGCCTTCACCAGCTCCGCGATCCGGGGGTCGCGGCGGCGGAACGCGGCCAGGAGTTCCTCGTGCTCCTCGGCGTACGACTGCTGCACGGTCCCCAGCCAGCGGATCGACAGCGCCGTGAACACCTCGATGCCCAGCCCCTCCCAGGTGTGCAGCAGCACGGAGTTGCCCGCCGCGCGCACCAGTTCGCGGTGGAAGGCGACGGTGTGCCGCACCTGCGCGGTGCCGTCACCGGCGCGGTCGGCCCGGTACAGGGCCGCGACGTGCGGCTCCAGGGCGGAGCAGTCCTCGGCCAGCCGGTCGGCCGCCAGCTCCGCCGCGATCGCCTCCAGACCGGCGCGCACCGGGTAGCTCTCCTCCAGGTCGGCCGCGGTCAGGTTGCGCACCCGGACACCCTTGTTGGGCGAGGATTCGATCAGCCGCAGCGACTCCAGCTCGCGCAGCGCCTCCCGCACCGGGGTCTGGCTGACCTCCAGTTCGGTCGCGATCCGCCGCTCCACGATCCGCTCGCCCGGCTTCCAGCGCCCGCTGATGATGCCCTCCAGGATGTGCTCGCGGATCTGCTCGCGCAGCGAGTGGATGACGGGCGCGGTCATGGAGGCTCCTTAGAGGGGGACCCGTTGGCCCCTGAAAGCTTTGACGCTTAGACAATACGGCTGCCGTCTGCGGGCGGAAGGGCGCACGCGGAGGCTTTCGCGCAGGTGAGACGAGGCTTACACGCCGGGCGTGGGCTGGGTCGCAGGCAGACGGCGGCGCCCCCGCCCGGAGAACTCCGCGGAGAACTCCGGACGGGGGCGCCGTACGCACCTCCCGGCGGGCCGGGTCGGGGGCCGGGCCCCGCGCCGTCGCGGCCCTCGGGCCGGCGGCGGGTCACAGGCCGAGCTCGACCTCGAACTCACCGGCCTCCAGGATCGCCTTGACCGTCGTCAGGTAGCGGGCGGCGTCGGCGCCGTCCACCAGGCGGTGGTCGTAGGACAGGGTCAGGTAGACCATGTCCCGGACGCCGATGACCGGGCCCTCCTCGGTGTCGATCACGGCCGGGCGCTTGACGGTGGCGCCGATGCCGAGGATCGCGACCTGGCCCGGCGGCACGATGATCGTGTCGAACAGCGCGCCGCGCGAACCGGTGTTGGAGATGGTGAAGGTCGCGCCCGCGAGCTCGTCCGGCGTGATCTTGTTGCTGCGGACCTTGCCCGCGAGCTCGGCGGTGGCCTTGGCGATGCCCGCGAGGTTCAGGTCGCCGGCGTTCTTGATGACCGGGGTCATCAGCCCCTTCTCGGAGTCCACGGCGATGCCGATGTGCTCCGTGTCGAAGTAGGTGATGGTGCCCTCGGCCTCGTTGATCCGCGCGTTGATGACCGGGTGGGCCTTCAGCGCCTGCGCGGCGGCCTTGACGAAGAACGGCATCGGGGAGAGCTTGACGCCCTCGCGGGCCTGGAAGGACGCCTTGGCCCGCTCGCGCAGCCGCATCAGCCGGGTGACGTCGACCTCGACGACGGAGGAGAGCTGCGCCTGCTCGTGCAGCGCCTTGACCATGTTGTCGCCGATGACCTTGCGGATGCGCGGCATCTTGACGGTCTGGCCGCGCAGCGGGGACGCCTCCAGCACCGGCGCCTTCTTCGCGGCGGCGGGAGCGGCCGCGGGGGCCGGGGCAGCGGCGGCGGCCTTGGCGGCCTCCGCGGCGGCGAGGACGTCCTGCTTGCGGATGCGGCCGCCGACGCCGGTGCCCTTGACGGTGGCCAGGTCGACGCCGTTCTCGGCGGCGAGCTTGCGCACCAGCGGGGTCACGTAGGCGCCGTCGCCGTCCGCCGGAGCGGCGGCCGGGGTGACCGGGGCCGGGGCGGCCGGGGCCGGCTGGGGAGCCGGGGCGGCCGGCTGCGGGGCCGGCGCCGGGGCTTCCTGGGCCGGGGCGGCCGGAGCCGGAGCGGGCTGCGCGGCCGGAGCCGGAGCCGGAGCGGGCTGCGGGGCCGGGGCGGGCTCGGGCTGGGCCGGGGCGGCGGGCGCGGCCGGGGCCTGGGCCTGGGCCTGGGCCGGAGCGGCACCGGGCCGGCCGATGACGGCGAGCTTGGCGCCGACCTCGGCGGTCTCGTCCTCGCCGACCACGATCTCCAGCAGGACGCCGGAGGCCGGGGCGGGGATCTCGGTGTCGACCTTGTCCGTCGACACCTCCAGCAGCGGCTCGTCGGCCTCGACGGTGTCGCCGACCGACTTCAGCCAGCGGGTGACGGTGCCCTCGGTGACGGACTCGCCCAGCGCCGGCAGGACCACGTCGGTGCCCTCGGCGGAGCCGCCGCCGGCGGCGGCCTCGGCGGTCGGCGCCGGGGCCGGGGCGGCCTGCTCGGTGGAGGGGGCGGCCGGGGCCTGCGCGGCCGGAGCCGCGGTGGGCGTCGGGGCCGGCGCGGCGGCCGGGGCGGACTCGGCGGCGGGGGCCGGGGCCGCGGCGGGGGCGCCGGAGCCGTCGTCGATGACGGCCAGCTCGGCACCGACCTCGACGGTCTCGTCCTCGGCGACCTTGATGGAGGTCAGCACGCCGGAGGCCGGGGCGGGGATCTCGGTGTCGACCTTGTCGGTGGACACCTCCAGCAGCGGCTCGTCGGCCTCGACGTGCTCGCCCTCGGCCTTCAGCCAGCGGGTGACAGTGCCCTCGGTGACGCTCTCGCCGAGCGCCGGAAGGGTTACGGAAACCGCCATGGTTTCGGTTGCTCCTTACGGATGGGATCTCCCCCGGTGCGAGCGGGGTCGGGAACCGGGGGAAGCGGAAGTCGTGTCGTCGCGCCCGAGGGCTGTCAGTCGTGCGCGTGCAGCGGCTTGCCGGCCAGGGCCAGGTGGGCCTCGCCGAGCGCCTCGTTCTGCGTCGGGTGGGCGTGGATGAGCTGGGCGACCTCGGCCGGCAGCGCCTCCCAGTTGTAGATCAGCTGGGCCTCGCCGACCTGCTCGCCGATGCGGTCGCCGACCATGTGGACGCCGACCACGGCACCGTCCTTGACCTGGACGAGCTTGATCTCGCCCGCGGTCTTGAGGATCTTGCTCCGCCCATTGCCCGCCAGGTTGTACTTCAGAGCGACGACCTTGTCCGCACCGTAGATCTCCTTGGCCTTGGCCTCGGACAGACCCACGGAGGCGACCTCCGGGTGGCTGTAGGTCACCCGCGGGACGCCGTCGTAGTCGATCGGCACGACCTTCAGGCCGGCCAGCCGCTCCGCCACCAGGATGCCCTCCGCGAAGCCGACGTGCGCGAGCTGCAGGGTCGGCACCAGGTCGCCGACGGCGGAGATGGTGGGGATGTTGGTGCGCATGTACTCGTCGACGAGGACGTAGCCGCGGTCCATGGCGACCCCGACCTCCTCGTAGCCCAGGCCCTGGGAGACCGGGCCGCGGCCGACGGCGACGAGCAGCAGCTCGGCCTCGAACTCCTTGCCGTCGGCGAGGGTGACCTTGACACCGTCCTGGGTGTACTCGGCCTTCTCGAAGAAGGTGCCCAGGTTGAACTTGATGCCGCGCTTGCGGAAGGCCCGCTCCAGCAGCTTGGAGGAGTTCTCGTCCTCGGCCGGCACGAGGTGCTTCAAGCCCTCGATGATGGTGACGTCGACGCCGAAGGACTTCCACGCGGAGGCGAACTCGACGCCGATCACGCCGCCGCCGAGGATGATCGCGGACTTCGGCACGCGGTCCAGGACCAGCGCGTGGTCCGAGGAGATGATGCGGTCGCCGTCGATCTCCAGGCCCGGCAGCGACTTCGGCACGGAGCCGGTCGCGAGCAGGATGTGACGGCCCTGGATGCGCTGCCCGTTGACGTCCACCGAGGTGGCCGACGACAGGCGGCCCTCACCCTCGATGTAGGTCACCTTGCGGGAGGCGATCAGGCCCTGCAGGCCCTTGTACAGGCCCGCGACGACCTCGTCCTTGTACTTGTGGACGGCGGGCATGTCGATGCCCTCGAAGCTGGCCTTGACGCCGAACTGCTCGCTCTCGCGCGCCTGGTCGGCGATCTCGCCGGCGTGCAGCAGGGCCTTGGTGGGGATGCATCCTCGGTGCAGGCAGGTGCCGCCGACCTTGTCCTTCTCGATCAGGGCGACGTCCAGGCCCAGCTGCGCCCCGCGCAGGGCCGCGGCGTAACCACCGCTACCACCGCCGAGGATCACTAGGTCGAAAACGGTGCTGGCGTCGTTCGCCACGTCACGTCCTCCATGCATGTGCGCCGTGCGCCGGTCCGCGATGACCGGCAGGCGGCTGGTGTCCGGCCGCTTGTGCTTCGGCCCTTCGGTGGGGCCCTGTCCTGCCGAGACCCCATCTTTGCACTTGTCGGCACCGGACGAGACGCGGGGCCCGGGTGTGAGACGCCCCACGCACCGGTGCCGACGGGACAAAACGACCCCGGGACGTCCCGCACCCAGGGTCGTTGCGGCGGCGGGACGTCCCGCACCCGGGGCCGTCGCGGCCCCGGGACGCCTCGCACCCCGGGACCGCCGCGACCGCGGGACGGGCCTCAGCCCAGGTCGCCCGCGGCCGTGAGCTCCGCCAGCCGCACCAGCGTCCGCACGCCCGAGCCGGTGCCGCCCTTGGGCGTGTAGCCGAACGGGCCCTGCTCGTTGAAGGCCGGGCCGGCGATGTCGAGGTGCGCCCAGGTGATGCCCTCGCCCACGAACTCCCGCAGGAACAGGCCCGCGACGAGCCCGCCGCCCATCCGCTCGCCCATGTTGGCGATGTCGGCGACGGGGGAGTCCATGCCCTTGCGCAGGTGCTCCGGCAGCGGCATGGGCCAGGCCTGCTCGCCGACCTCCTGGGCGGCCTCGAACACCGCGGAGCGGAACGCGTCGTCGTTGGCCATGATCCCGAAGGTGCGGCTGCCCAGCGCCAGCACCATCGCGCCGGTCAGGGTGGCCACGTCCACGATCGCGTCCGGCTTCTCCTGCGACGCGGCCCACAGCGCGTCGGCGAGCACCAGCCGGCCCTCGGCGTCGGTGTTGAGCACCTCGACGGTCTTGCCGCTGTACATGCGCAGCACGTCGCCCGGGCGGGTGGCGGAGCCGGAGGGCATGTTCTCGGCCAGCGCCAGCCAGCCGGTGACGTTGACCTCCAGGCCCAGCCGGGCGGCGGCGACGACCGCGGCGAACACGGCGGCGGCGCCGCTCATGTCGCACTTCATCGTCTCGTTGTGGCCGGCCGGCTTCAGGGAGATGCCGCCGGAGTCGTAGGTGATGCCCTTGCCGACGAACGCCAGGTGCTTCTTCGCCTTGGAGTTGCGGTACGACAGCTTCACCAGGCGCGGCGCGGACGCGGAGCCGGAGCCGACGCCGAGGATGCCGCCGTAGCCGCCCTTGGCGAGCGCCTTCTCGTCGAGCACCTGCACCTTGATGCCGTGCTCCTTGGCGGCGGCCTGGGCGATCGCCGCGAACGCCTCGGGGTTGAGGTCGTTCGGCGGGGTGTTGACCAGGTCGCGGGCGCGGTTGAGCTCCTCGCACACGGCGACGGCGCGCTCGAGCGCGGCCTTGTACGCCTTGTCGCGCGGCCTGCCGCCGAGCAGGGCGGCCTCGCCGAGCGGGGCCTTGCCGTTGCCCTTGCCCTTCTTCGCGCCCTCGCCCCGGTCCTTGTAGGCGTCGAAGGTGTACGCCCCCAGCAGCACGCCCTCGGCGACCGCGCCGGCGTCGGCGGCGTCCGCCAGCGGCAGCGCGAAGGCGGCCTTCTGGGAGCCGGCGAGCGCGCGGGCGGCGCAGCCGGCGGCCCGGCGCAGCGCCTCGGCGTCGTACCCGGCGTCCTTCTCCGGCTGCGCGCCCAGGCCGACCGCGACCACGAGCGGCGCCTTGAAGCCCGACGGCGCGGGCAGTTTGGTGACCTCGCCCTCGGCCCCGGTGGCGCCGAGGGTCTCCAGGACAGCGGCGAGCCTGCCGTCGTACGCCTGGTCCACGGCCTCCGCGCCGGGCGCGACGACCGGTCCCTCGGCGCCCTTGGCGACCCCGACGACGATTGCGTCGACCCGCAGGCCGGGCGCCGCGGCGGTGCTGAGAGTGAGAGCAGTCACGGTGGTGAATTCTCGCTTCCGTAAGACGTGTGGTGCGGCCTGACGTGTGGTACGGCCCTGTGCCGTGACGAGCGTACGCCCGGGGGTCTCCCGGCCCTGCCCGCGGGCGTTCACCCCGCGGTCGCGTCACGGCCGTCCCCCCGATCCTCGCACCGGGTGAGCCCCGCCACAGTCACCGGGTCCCCGCACACCGCGCGCCCCCGCCGCGCGTCATCCGGGGAAGAGCCCCGCCGCACCCCTGGAGCCCGCCGCCTTGAGACGCGCCCCGCACCTCGCCGCCCTGCTCGTCCTGCTGCTGCTCGCCGGGTGCGGCACGCCACCCGGTCCCGGCTCGGGTTCCGATTCCGGCTCCGGTTCCGGTTCCGGTTCGAGTTCCGGTTCGAGTTCCGGCTCCGGGAGCGGGGGCGGACGGGCGGGCGGGCACTGGCGGCCCCGGCCGGGCCTGGCCTGGCAGTGGCAGCTCAGCGGCCGCCTGGACACCTCGGTCGACGTGCCGGTCTACGACATCGACGGCTTCGACCACCCGGCGGCCACCGTGGCCGCCCTGCACCGCGCGGGCCGCAAGGTGATCTGCTACGTCTCCACCGGCGCCTGGGAGGACTTCCGGCCGGACGCCGGGAGGTTCCCCGAGTCCGTGCTGGGGCGCGGCAACGGCTGGCGCGGCGAGCGCTGGCTCGACATCCGCCGCACCGACGTCCTGCGGCCGCTGCTGGCGGCCCGCCTCGACCTGTGCCGCCGCAAGGGCTTCGACGCCGTCGAGCCGGACAACATGGACGGCTACCGCAACCGCACCGGCTTCCCGCTCACCGCCGCCGACCAGCTCCGCTACAACCGCCTAGTCGCCCGCCTCGCCCACGAGCGGGGGCTCGCCGTCGGCCTGAAGAACGACCTCGACCAGATCCCGCACCTGGTCGGCGACTTCGACTTCGCGGTCGACGAGCAGTGCGCCCAGTACGGCGAGTGCGCGCGGCTGGAGCCGTTCGTCAGGGCCGGCAAGGCCGTCTTCCACGTCGAGTACGAGCTGCCGACGAGCCGCTTCTGCCCCCAGGCCCGGCGGCTGGGGCTGAGCTCGATGCTGAAGAGGTACGAGCTGGGGGCGTGGCGCCGCCCGTGCTGACCACCGCTGCCCCGCTCTTCCCGGTGATCTCCGCTCTCCCTGGTGATTCCCCCTCTCTCTGGGGATCTCCGCTCTCCCTGGTGATTCCCGCTCTCTCCGGGGGTCCCCGCTCTCCCCGCCTGCTCCCCGCTCTCCCCAGTGACCCCTGCTCTCTCCGGCTGCTTCCCGTTCCCCCGCCCTCGCCCCGCCCCCGCCCCCGCCCGCTCCCGCTTCAGCCGAGTGCCAGTACGACCAGCGCGGCCGTCGCCGCCGTCTCCGCCAGCCCGCCGAACACGTCGCCGGTGACCCCGCCGAAGCGGCGCGTGCAGTGCCGCAGCAGCAGTTCGGCGACGGCGGCGGAGACGGCCACCGCGGCGGCGGCGCGGACGGCGTCGTACGGGCCGAGGAGAGCGCCCGCGGCGGCGGAGACGGCGGTGACCAGGAGGGTGACCAGCAGGGCCGTGGTCCGGGGCACCACCCCGGCGACGGCGGCGCCCAGGCCCTCCGGGCGCGCGGCCGGCACCCCGGTGCGCGCCGCGCGGGTCAGCGCCAGCCGGGCCGCGGTCGCGGCGACGACGGCGGCGAGGGCGCCGCGGGACCACGAGCCGTCGTAGGCCCGCGCCAGGGCGGCCGTCTGGGCGAGCAGCACCAGGACGAGCGCGACGACCCCGAACGGCCCGATGTCCGACTGCTTCATGATGCGCAGCGCGTCCTCGGCGGGCCTGCCGCTGCCCAGCCCGTCGGCGGTATCGGCCAGTCCGTCCAGGTGCAGGCCCCGGGTGAGCGCGGCACCCGCGGCGACGGTGGCCACGGCGGCGAGCGGGGCGCCGGCGCCCAGCAGGAGCAGCACCGTCCCGAGGGCGGCGCCGCACACCCCGACCGCGAGTCCCGCCAGCGGCGCGCCCGCCATGCCCCGGCGGGCGGCGGACCGGTCCCACCGGGCCACCCGGACGGGCAGCACGGTCAGGGTGCCGAAGGCGAAGCGCAGGCCGTCCGGCCAGGTGGCGGGGGAGGTGTCGTCGAGCACCGGCGCAGGGTACCCGGCGGTGCCGGAGACGGAAGAAGCGGCCACTGGCAAAAGGTCTATAAGGTGCTCATATGGGACATTGGTTGGAGCGCAACGTGATCGAGCCCGGCAAGCTCCCGCTGCTCCTCGCGCTCACCGCGTTCGTCCTCACCTTCCTGGTCACCCGTGCCATCACCCGGCTGATCCGGGCCGGGAAGGGGCCCTTCGGCAACGTCCGGGCCGGCGGGCTGCACATCCACCACGTGGTGCCCGGGGTGGTGCTCACCCTGGTCGGCGGGTTCGGCACGGTGGCCAGTTTCCACAACGGCGTCGGCGCGGCCGTGTGCGCGGTGCTGTTCGGGACGGGCGCGGGCCTCGTGCTGGACGAGTTCGCGCTGATCCTGCACCTGGACGACGTGTACTGGAGCGAGGCCGGGCGCAAGAGCGTCGAGGCCGTCGTGCTCACCGCCGCCCTCGTCGGGCTGGTCCTCGCCGGGTTCGCGCCGTTCGGCGTCAACGACCTGTCCGCGCAGGAACTGCAGAACCGCGGCACCGCCCTGTCCAGCATCGGCACGAACTTCCTCGTCTCCCTCGTCGCCCTGAGCAAGGGCAAGTACCGCACGGCCGTCTTCGGCGCGATCGTGCCGCCGGTGGCCCTGATCGGCGCCATCCGCCTGGCCCGGCCCGACTCCCCGTGGGCCCGGCGCCTCTACCGCCACCGGCCCCGCGCCCGGGCCCGGGCGAGCCTGCGCGCCTACCGCCACGACCTGCGCTGGACCCGCCTGCGCAACGCCGTCCAGGACTGGATCGCGGGCCGCCCCGACCCGGCGCCGTCCCACCGGGACCTGCCCGGATCGTCCCGCCGGGACCTGCCCGGGCCGAAGTGAGGCGGGCGGCGGACCAGCGGGGCAGCGGACTTTGGGCGGTGTCAGGCGGGGCAGTCGGCGGGCGGCCGGCGGGCGGCGTCAGTCGGTGCGGCCGACGGGTGACCGGTGGGCCGGGGAGGCGCGCGCGACCCCGGCGCGGGAGGCGGCGGGCCGCACCGGCAGGGGCGCGGCGACCGTCCCGGCGCGGGCCGCGGGCGCCCGCCGCCCGCGCAGCCGCCGCCGCAGGGCCGGGAGGGCGCACAGGGCGAGGACGACGGCGATCGCGGCGAGGTGCTCCTTGCCGGCCAGGTTCTCCTTCACCACCACCTCCACCGCCATCGCCGCCACGACGGCGCCCGCGGTGACGTGGGCGCCGTAGCGCAGACCCAGGTGGACGGCGAGCCCGACGACCGCCGCCGAGGGGCCGGTGTCGACGACCCACGCGTCGGAGCCGGGCAGTCCGAGCGGCGTGCCCGGGCCCAGGGCGATGCCCACGCGCGCGTAGAGGGTGCCGGCGAGCGTCACGGCGTAGGCGAGGCCCAGGGTGCGCCACCGGCCCAGGCAGATCTCCGCGAGGCCGAACACCACCAGGATCTGCGCGAGCGCGCCCCACACCGGCAGGTCCAGCGCCGGGACGAACAGGGAGAGCGGGGTGCGCAGCAGCGCCAGCCACAGCGGGTCCGCGGCGCGCACCGCGCCGATGTCCTGCACGAGGCGGTGCCCCCACGGCCGGCTGTGCGCCAGGTGCAGCGCGCCCGTCAGGCAGACGGCCGCCAGCGTCATCGGAACCGCCCGCAGGCGCCGGCGCAGCAGCGGCGCGCGCACGGTGGCGTACAGCGGCCCCCACTCGGCGCGCGCCCAGCGGACGGCCGCCCTCATCGGCGGCTCTCCGTCGGCGCCCCGGTCCGCCCCGCCGGCGCCTCCCCGGCTCGTGTCCCCGCCGTCCCCGCCGTGTCCGCCGTATCCGTCGTCCCCGCCATCCCCGCGACCCCCGTTCCCCCTGCGTTCCCCGCGATCTCCGTCTTCCCCGTCTTCTTCGTCTTCCCCGTGCGCCCCGTCGCGTGCGCCCGTCCCGCGCCCGCGGTACGGCCGCCCCGGCGCCGCAGGACTCCCGGCAGCTCCAGGAAGCCCTCCGCGCGCGCCGCCGCGAGGCCGATGCGCGGCAGGTCCGCGCTCTTCTCGAAGAGCAGGAACCTGGGTTCCCAGATGGGCCGGTACTTGGCGTTGGCCCGGTACAGCGACTCGATCTGCCACCACCGCGAGAAGAAGCTCAGCAGCGACCGCCACAGCCGCAGCACCGGGCCCGCGCCGAGACGCGCGCCACGTTCGAAGACGGAACGGAACATGGCGAAGTTGAGCGAGACCTGCGTGACGCCGATCTCCCGGGCGCGACGGAGCAGTTCGATCACCATGAACTCCACCAGCCCGTTGGCGCGGCCGTCGGGGTCCTGCTCCCGCCGCATCAGGTCCAGGGACAGCCCGTGCGGCCCCCACGGCACGAAGGACAGCAGCGCCCGCAGCTCCCCGCCCGCGTCCCGGCACTCCAGCAGCACGCAGCGCCCGTCCCGCGGGTCCCCGAGCCGCCCCAGGGCCATGCTGAAGCCGCGTTCGGTGGGGCCGTCGCGCCAGTCGTCCGCCCGCCGCACGAAGTACGCCATCTCCTCGGGCGGGATCTCCTCGTGCCGCCGGATGCGTACCGTGTACCCGGCCCGCCGGACCCGGTTGCAGGCCTGGCGCACCGTACGCATGGCCCGCCCCTCCAGGGTGAACTCGGCGACCTCCACCACGGCCTCGTCGCCCAGCTCCAGCGCGTCCAGCCCGTGCCGCGCGTACACCGTGCCCGCCTCCTCGCTCGCCCCCATCACCGCCGGGATCCACCCGTGGGCGCGGGCCTGCGCCAGCCACGGCCCGATCGCGCCGGGCCACGCCTCCGGGTCGCCGAGCGGGTCGCCGGAGGCGAGCGCGACACCGCCGACGACGCGGTAGGCGACGGCCGCCTTGCCGGACGGGGACCACACCACGCTCTTCTCGCGGCGCAGCGCGAAGTAGCCGAGCGAGTCGCGCTCGCCGTGCTGCTCCAGCAGCTCCCGCAGCCGCTTCTCGTCGTCCTCGGTGAGCGGGTCGACGGCGCGCCGGGAGCGGAAGGCGGCGTAGAAGACGGCGAGGACGAGGAGGGTGCTCAGGACGTTGACGGCGACGTCCACCCAGTGGGGGGAGGCGATGCCGGGGAAGCGGGCCTCGTCGGGGGCGACCGACACCAGCCGCAGGGCGCCGTAGTGCCACCGCTCGGCGAAGGTCGAACGCGCCGCGTCCGGCGCCTGGTTGGTAAGCGTGACCAGCAGCCCGGCCAGCAGCGAGCAGCCGAGCAGGCCGCCGGCGGCGACCGCGGCGGCGAGTTTGGGGTTGGCGCGGTCACCCTTGGCGTAGAACTCGCGCCGCCCCAGCAGCAGCGCGCCGGTGAAGGCCGCGGTGAGGGCGAGGGAGACCCAGTTCTGCACCGAGTGACGGATCTCCGGGAACGCCGCCATCGCGAAGGCGAACAGGGCCAGGAACGGCCCGCTGAGCGCCAGGTTCAGGATCCACGCCGCGCGCTTGCGGCGCCGCATGGTCACCGCCAGGAACACGGTGAACAGGCCGGAGGCGAAGCCGGCGGTCAGCAGGTACGGCGTGAAGAGGTTCTGCTGGTTGTGCCGCCGCACGTCCTGCCCCAGGGAGACCCACACCGCGCTGAGGAAGTTGACGAACGCGACGGCCCGCAGATACCAGACCGCGCAGGCGGCGGCCCGCCGCGACAGCGCACTGCTCCGACTCCGGCGAAGGGGTGCGACTCGGACATCTCCCATGAAGGGTGATCATATGGGTGTCGTTGTGGCGAACGTCCGCTTTTCACTCACCCGCTACTGCCCGCGCCCCGCCCGCCGCCGCTCGCGCCCCGCCCGCCGCCGCCCGCGCTCCGCCCGCGGCGCACCGGACCCCGGTCGCCCCGGACCCCGGCCCACACCGGACCGGGCCTCCGGCTGCACCGCGCGCCGCTCCGGCCCCCGGCCGCGCCTCACACCGTGCCGGAGTCCTCCGGCCGGCCTTCCGGTTGCGCCTGCTGTTCCTCCGGCGTCCCCTCCGGCGCATCCTCCGGCTCTTCTTCCGGTTTCTCCTCCGGCTGCTCGGGCAGCTCCGCCGCCAGCGCCGCCGCGGCCTGCACCAGCGGCAGCGCCAGCAGCGCCCCGACGCCCTCGCCGACCCGCACCCCCTGGTCCAGGAGCGGCTCCAGGGCCATCCGGTCCAGGGCCTTGGCCTGCGCCGGCTCGCCGCTGGCGTGCCCGGCCAGCCACCAGTCCGGCGCGCGGAACGCCACCCGCTGCGCCACCAGCGCGCAGGCCGCCGAGACGACGCCGTCCAGGATCACCGGCATCTTGCGCACCGCGCTCTGCAGCAGGAAGCCGGTCGTCGCGGCGAGGTCCGCGCCGCCCACCGCGGCCAGCAGCCGAAGCTGGTCGCCGAGCACGGGCCGGGCCCGGCGCAGCGCGTCCCGGATCGCGGCGCACTTGCGCATCCACGCCAGGTCGTCGATGGCCAGGCCGCCCCGCCCGGTCACCACCGAGGCGTCCGTCCCGCACAGCGCGGCGACCAGCACGGCCGCCGGCGTGGTCCCGCCCACGCTGAGGTCGCCGAGCGCCACCAGGTCGGTGCCGGAGTCGGCCTCCTCGTCGGCCAGCGCCACCCCGGCCCGGAACGCCGCCTCGGCCTCCTCGAGGGTCAGCGCGTCCTCGACGTCGATACGGCCGCTGCCGCGCCGCACCCGGTGCCGTACGACGTCCGCGGGCAGCGTCGCGGGGTCGCAGTCCAGCGCCATGTCCACCACCCGCACCGGCACCCCGAGCCGCCGTGCCAGCACCGACACCGGCCGGCCGCCCTCCAGCACCGCCCGCACCAGTTCGGCGGCGCTGCTCGCCGGGCGCCGCGACACGCCCAGCTCGGCGATGCCGTGGTCGCCGGCGAACAGCACCACCCGCGGCCGTTCCACCGGCCGCACCGGCACGGCCGACTGCGCCGCGGCCAGCCACTCGCCCAGGTCGTCCAGGCGCCCCAGGGTCCCGGGCGGCACGACCCGGTGCTCCCGGCGCGCCTCGGCGTCCCGGCGTACCCCGCCGTCCGGACGCTCGATCAGATCGGTGAAGTCGTCGAGGTTAAGCGAGCTCATTCGCCGAACAGTACCGCCACCGGTCGAACAGGGAGTCGCCCTCCCGCCACCCCGCGCGCACGGCGTCGTTGCACCCGGGACCCGCGTCCCCTACGTTCCGTTTTGCAGTGGATTGTCGTATGCGGGCGTGCGTGGTCGCCGTACGCCCCCGCGCCCCGGGAGCCGTCTCCATGCCGCCCAGCCCTCTCGCCCCGCCGATCTCCCCGCTGCGCCGCGCCGCCCGCGCCGCCGAACTCGCCCGCGGCGCCGACCACTTCCACGAGCCGCGCCGCGAGGACTGCCCCTGGTGCGGCTCGCGCCGGCTGCGCACCCGGCTGCGCACCCCCGACCTGCTGCGGCGCGGACCCGGCGTCTTCGTCCTCGACGAGTGCCGCGACTGCGCGCACACCTTCCAGAACCCGCGCCTGACCGCCGAGGGCCGCGCCTTCTACGACTGCTCCGGCTGCTCCGGCTGCTACGACGGCTCCGGCTGCTTCGCTCCGGAGGCCCACGGCGCCGTCACCGGCGTCCTGGACCGTCTCACCGCCCGCGTGCTGGCCGCCCGCGCCACCCGCCGCCGCCTGCGCGCGGCCGCCCGCGCCCTGCCGGGCCGCGGCGAGCCGGAGAGCTGGCTCGACGTGGGCACCGGCGACGCCGGCTTCCCGCTCGTGGCGCGGCAGGTGTTCCCCTACACCTCCTTCGACGGCCTGGACGCCACGCCCCGCGTGGTCCGCGCCCGCGACGCCGGCCGCGTGGAGGAGGCCCACGTCGGCCGGCTGACCGACCCGGCCCTCACCGCCCGCCTGCGCGCCCGCTACGACGTCGTCAGCATGTTCCATCACCTGCCCCGCACCCCCGACCCGCGCGCCGAACTCCGCGCCGCCCTCGCCGTCCTGCGCCCCGGCGGCCACCTCCTGATCGACCTCCCCGACCCGCGCAGCGCCCCCGCCCGCCTCCTCGGCCGCCACTGGGCCGGGCACGGCCAGCCCCACCACCTCCACCTGCCGCGCCCGGCCAACGTGCGCGCGGAACTGGAGTCCCACGGCTGCACGATCCTGGCCGCCGGCCGCCGCGCCGCCCACGTCCCCCACGACCTGTCGGCCGCCGTCCTCCTCGCCCTGTGCGGCGTCCTCCCCGCCGGCGACGCCCCCTGGCGCCCGGCCCCGCCCACCCTCCTGCGCCGGGGGGTGCGCGCGGCGGTGACGTACGCGGCCCTTCCGGTGCTGGCGGCGGCGCTGACGCTGGATCACCTGCTGGCGCCGGTGGCCCGGGGGACGTGTCTGGCGAACGGCTACCGGATCATTGCGCGCACGCCCTGACGACGGCACCCCCACCGGCACCCCGCCGACACTCCACCGGCACCCCGCCGACGCCCCACCGGCACCCCGCCGACACCGGGCCGCCCGGCCCGCCCACGAGAAGCGCCCCGCCCACCCGCAAGAAGCCCCCTGGCCCGCCGGCGAAAGCACCCGGCCCCCTTGCGAAAGCGCCCGGCCCGCTCCTAACGCAGCGTCAGCGCCTGCCCCGCCACCACCAGCACCACGTGCTCGCACTCCGCTGCGAACGCCGCGTTCAGCCGCCCCAGTTCGTCCCGGTACCGCCGCCCCGCCGCCGTCGCCGGCACGATGCCCGAGCCGACCTCGTTCGACACGGCGACGACGGGGCGCCGGGTGTGGCGCACCGCCTCCGTCAGCTCCCGCACCCGCTCCCGCAGCGCCCGCTCGCCCCCGCCGGCCCACTCGGCGTCGTCCCACGCCCCGACCGAGTCCATCGCGTCGGTCAGCCACAGCGACAGGCAGTCGACGAGCAGCGGCGGCCCGTCGTCCTTCAGCAGCGGCACCAGGTCGCAGGTCTCCACGGTCCGCCACGACCCCGGCCGCCGTTCCCGGTGCGCGGCCACCCGCGCCGCCCACTCGGTGTCCCCGCCGCGCGTGCCGCCGGTGGCGACGTAGACGACGTCGGGGAAGGCCTCCAGCCGCCGCTCGGCCTCGGCGGACTTGCCGGACCGCGCGCCCCCGAGCACCAGCGTGCGCCGCGGCACGTCGGGCACGTCCTCGTACGCGCCGGCCACCAGCGTCGTCCCGTCGGGCACGGCCCGCGCCCCGGCCGCGGCGAGCCGGCGCAGCAGCTCGGCGCCGGGCGGCACGTCGTGGTCGAGGTGCACCGCGACCACGTCCGTGGTCGGCCCCACGGCCCCCACCGACCGCAGCTTCGCCAGCGCGTCCGGCCGTCCCACGACGTCGGCGAGGACCAGGTCGTAGTGCTCGGCGGACCCGCTCTCCAGCCCGGCCGGCGCGCCGCCCGGCGGCAGGTACAGCAGCCGCTGCCCGTCCGGCCCGGTCACCGCGTACCCGGTGCCGGGCGCGTCCAGGGCCACCGCCCGCACCCGGTGCCCCGTCAGCAGCGCCAGCTCCCGCCCGTCCGGCACCCGCCCCGGCCGCGGCAGCCCGGCCGGCACTTCCACCGGCGGGCCGTCGTGCGGATGCGACAGCAGCACCTGCCGCACGCCGCCGAGCGAGACCCCGGCGCGGGCGGCGGCGAGCGCGGCGCCGGGCGTCAGGTCCAGCAGCAGCGCCCCGTCCACGAGCAGCGCGGTCGCCGCGCGCGCGTGCGCGCCGAGCGCGGTGGCGCAGGCCGCGCAGGGGCAGTGGGGGCGGGGGAGTCCCGCGGGGGCACCGGTGCCGAGCAGAGTGACGTCCACGCCCCCGATTCTCCCGTCCGGGCACATCCCCCGCCCGTCCTGGGCACTCCTGTACGGGCGGCGGGGGCCGGCGTGTGCTGTCGGCGCACCCGGCGCACCGCATAGGCTCGGGGCGGAGCCGGACCAAGATCCGGCTCCCGCTGTGCAGTGTGCTGACACCTGGGAGGCGTACATGGTGGCATGGACGTGGCGGTTCGAGAAGGCCGACGGGACGGAGGTCCAGCCCGCGGTGCAGCCCGAGGAGTTCACCACGCAGGGGGACGCCGAGAGCTGGATCGGGGAGCACTGGCGGGCCCTGCTGGAGGGCGGCGCGGACCAGGTGCGGCTGTTCGAGGACACCACGGAGGTCTACGGGCCGATGAGCCTGCACGCGGACGAGCAGCAGGCGTAACGCGGCGGACGTGGCGCACGGGCGGGACGGCGGGCGTGGCGCACGGCCGGGACGGCGGGCACGGCGCGTCGATGAGACGGCAGGCGCGGCGCACCGCCGGAACGGTGGATGTGACGCACCGCCGGGACGGTGGACGTGGCGCACGGCCGGGACGGTGGACGTGGCGCACGGCCGGGACGGCGGGCACGGCGCGTCGATGAGACGGCAGGCGCGGCGCACCGCCGGAACGGTGGACGTGGCGAACCGCCGGGACGGCGCGGCGCGCGCGAGGCGGCTCTCCTCGCCGCTACTGCTCGCCCAGCGTCACGACCACCTTCCTCTCCCGCCCGTCGCGCCGGAAGGTCACCGTGGTGCGCTGGCCGGGCCGGTCGGCGGCCAGGGCCTCGGCGAGCGCGGTGATGGTCGGGACGGCCGTGCCGTCGAGCCGGGTGATGACGTCGCCCGGCCGCAGGCCCGCCCGGTCGGCGGCGCCGCCCTGCTTGACGTCGACGACGGCGACGCCCGCGGCCCGGTAGTCGGCGCCGACGACGGTGCGGCCGGTGATGCCCAGCGCGGCCCGGCCGGAGTCGGTGACCCGGCCCCGGGAGACGATCTGGCCGGCGACGGTCTTCACCATGGACGCCGGGATGGCGAAGCCGATGCCGGGCGCGGCGCTGCCGCCCAGTTCGGGGTCGGTCGCGGCGAGTGTGGGGATGCCGATGACCTGCCCGTCCAGGTCGACCAGGGCACCGCCGCTGTTGCCGGGGTTGATCGCGGCGGACGTCTGCACCATGTTGCCGATGGTGGCGCCCGTGCCGCCGTTCCCGCTGCCCTCGGTGACGGTCCGCCCGGTCGCCGAGACGATGCCCTGGGTGACGCTGGAGGACAGCCCGAGCGGCGAGCCCATGGCGAGCACGATCTGTCCGACCTGCACCTTCGCCGAGTCCCCGAACCGCGCGGCCCGCAGTCCGCGGGGGGTCTTCTCCAGCCGCACCACGGCGAGGTCCTGCTGGGGGTAGGAGGAGACGAGGCGGGCGGTGAGTTCGGTCTGGCTGTTGGCGGTGGTCACCTTGAAGGTGCGGCGGTCGCCGACGACGTGCGCGTTGGTGACGATGTGGCCCTTGCCGTCGTACACCACGCCGGATCCCAGCGCGTCGCCGGACTGGATCTGCACGACCGACGGCAGAACGTTCTTGATCACCCGCAGGTAGTCGCTCTGCAGGTCGGCCGCGGCGCGCGGCACGGCGGCGGCACCGGCGTCCCGCGCGGGGTCCGCGCGGTCCCGCCCGCCGCCGGACACCGCGGACTCCGGGGACGGCGTGCACGCCGCGAGGAGCGCGAGAGGCGCGAGGACGGCGGCGGACAGCAGCCGGGACAACGGCAGGGACAGCGGCAGCGGCAGGGACGGCAGCGGGCGCGGGCCACGGACACGGGATGCCTCCATGCCCCGAGTGTCACCGCGGCCCCGCCGCCCGGCCCGCGCTGCTCACCCGGTCGGGGGTCGGCCCCGCCCCGACCACCCCGCCGACCAGACCCTGTTCAGCCGCTCACCCGGGCGGGGGTCAGTCCCGCACCCCGCACAGGTGGAGCAGGGCGGCCACCCCGCGGTAGGGGTCGGTGCGCCCGGCGCGCTCCTCGACGGCGAGCAACTGCTCCAGGTCGGCGGGGATCTCCGCGTCGTCGGCCGCGGTGTCGGTGAAGACCCGCACGCCGTACCAGGCGTACAGCGGCGCCCCGATCCCCGCCAGGGTCGCCGTCAGCTCGCCGAGCCGGTCGGCGCGCGCCTCCGGGCCGGGGCGGGCGGGGGTCTCCCCGTTCGAGTCCGTCCGGGCACGGGGGAGGTACGTGGTGGTGTCGAAGGCGGCCAGGGCGCCCGCCCAGTCGCCGGACAGGCCCGGCCGCATCGCGAGCGCGTCGCCGTTGCGCACCAGCAGCGACAGCAGCCCGCCGTGCGCGAGCATCCGCGCCAGTCCGGCCAGCAGCGGGTCGGGCTCCTCGACGTGCATCAGCACGCCGTGGCACAGCACGACGTCGAAACTGCCCGGCAGGAAGTGCACCCCGGTGTCCCGGCCGTCGCCCTCCACGATCCGCATCCGCTCCCGGATGCCCTCCGGCTCGGCCGCCAGCGCCTCACGGGCCGCGGCGATCAGCACCGGGTCGTGTTCCAGGCCGGTCACGTCGTGCCCGGCCCGGGCCAGCCGCAGCGCCTGCGTGCCCCGGCCCATGCCGACGTCCAGCACCCGCAGCCGCCGCCCGACCCGGAACCGGCCGGCTATCTGCTCGTCGAGCTGCCGCGCCACCAGCTCCTGCCGTACGACGTCCCGCAGACCGTCCACCCCGCTCAGCCGGGTGCCGGCCGCGCCCCCCGGGACCTCCGTGGTGCTCAGGGCCGCTCCCCGCGCTTGACCTGCGGCTTGGGCAGCCGGAGCCGGCGCATCTGCAGGGAGCGCATGAGCGCGTAGGCGACGGCGCCGCGCCGGTTCTCGTTCGGGAAGCGCTCGGCGAGCCGCTTCCGCAGGCGGAAACCGGTGACCGCGGAGTCGAGCACGATGAGCACGATCACCACCAGCCACAGCAGCAGCGAGAGGTTCTTCAGCGCGGGCGACGGCACCGTGCTCAGCACCAGGATGATCACGGCCACCGGAAGGAAGAACTCCGCGATGTTGAACCGCGAGTCCACGAAGTCGCGCGCGAAACGGCGCACCGGCCCCTTGTCGCGGGCCGGGAGGTAGCGCTCGTCGCCGCCGGCCAGCGCCTGGCGCTGCCGCTCCAGGGCGATCCGGCGCTCCTCGCGCTGCCGCCTGGCGGCCTCCTTGCGCGTCATCGGCGTGTTGGCCACGCTGCGGCGCTGCGAGCGGGCCTCACTGCGCTTCGGCGTGGGCCGGCCCTTGGGGGCCTGCGGGTCACGGGGCTGCTTGGAGTCGGTCACCGGCGCCTTGACGGCGGCCGGGGCCTTCTCTTCCTTGGCACGGCTACGGAACACAAAACCCAAGGGTAAGGGCTTCCCGCGCGTGGACCCCAGCCCGGCGGGGAACGATCCGGCAACACCGGTCGTCTGTAGGAGAACGGAACCCTGAGCCGTCCCTACTCCCTGCGCCGGAGGAGGAAAGGAGCGCAGTCGTTCTCGGGGAGGAGCGCATCCGCCCCGGAACAGTGCGTCAATGGATGCAGGGCCCGTACTGTGGGTTCTGTCGCAGAGCTGGAGCCGGAGTCGGTCAGAAGGGGGCGCGCGAAGCCCATGAGCGGTGTCATGAAGCGTATGGGGATGATCTTCCGCGCGAAGGCGAACAAGGCCCTGGACCGGGCCGAGGACCCGCGCGAGACCCTCGATTACTCGTACCAGAAGCAGCTGGAACTCCTGCAGAAGGTCCGCCGCGGCGTCGCCGACGTGGCGACCAGCCGCAAGCGCCTGGAACTCCAGCTCAACCAGTTGCAGCAGCAGTCCTCCAAGCTGGAGGACCAGGGCCGCAAGGCGCTCGCGCTGGGCCGTGAGGACCTGGCCCGCGAGGCGCTCTCCCGCCGCGCCGCGCTCCAGCAGCAGGTGACGGACCTGGAGACGCAGCACGCCACCCTCCAGGGCGAGGAGGAGAAGCTCACCCTGGCGGCCCAGCGCCTCCAGGCCAAGGTGGACGCCTTCCGCACCAAGAAGGAGACCATCAAGGCCACCTACACCGCGGCCCAGGCCCAGACCCGGATCGGCGAGGCCTTCTCCGGCATCTCCGAGGAGATGGGCGACGTCGGCCTGGCCATCCAGCGCGCCGAGGACAAGACCGCCCAGCTCCAGGCCCGCGCCGGCGCCATCGACGAACTGCTCGCCTCCGGCGCCCTCGACGACCCCACCGGCATGCACAAGGACGACATCCAGGCCGAGCTGGACCGGCTCTCCGGTGGTACGGACGTGGAACTGGAACTGCAGCGCATGAAGGCCGAGCTGGCCGGCGGCCCGTCCGCGCAGCGGCAGGCCATCGAGGGCGGCACCGGCGAGGCCCAGACGCCGCCCCCGTCCGGGCAGCAGTCGCAGGACACCCCGCGGTTCGACAAGCAGTAGGCGGTTGGTGAGCGGTCCGAAGGCGGTCCGTAGGCGGTAGTCCGAAGGCGGTCCGAGAGGACGCATCAGCAGTCCGAGAGCAGCAGTCCGAGAGCAGCACTCCGAGCCGTAGGCCGGAGCCCACGCCGAGGAGGGCGACATGATCGTACGGATCATGGGGGAGGGACAGGTGAGACTGGCCGACGGCCACCTCGCCGAGCTGAATCCGCTGGACGACGAACTCTTGCGGGAGATGGAGAACGGCGACGGCCCCGGCTTCCGCCGCACCCTCCACGCCCTGCTCACCAAGGTCCGCGAGCTGGGCGAACCCGTCCCCGACGACTCCCTCGAACCCTCCGACCTGATCCTCCCGGCCCCCGACGCGACCCTGGAGGAGGTCCGGAACCTGCTCAGCGACGACGGCCTGATCCCGGGGTAGGCACGCCCCGCCGGCGCGGGGGCGGCGGCCCCCGGCCGGTTACGGCCCACCCCGGCCGGCCGCGGCCCACCCCGGCAGGCCACGACGGCCACCCCGGCTTACCCCGGTCACCACCAAAGGGACGTACACCCAGCCGTGAGCACCCTGGATCGCGCCCGCTGCCGTCTCGCGGCCCACCCCCTGGCGCTCGACGCCGTGCTGGCGGCGGGGGTGCTGGTGTGCATGGTGGCCGGTTCGTTCGTCGGCCCGCACGGCTCGGGCGGCGTGACGTGGACCGTCCGCACCCCGGCCGCGCTCAGCCTGGTGCTGATGGCGGTCGGCGCCGCCGCGCTGGTCTTCCGCCGCCGTGCCCCGCTGCCGGTGCTCGCGGTCACCGGCACCGTCTCCGTCGTCGAGGTCGTCACCGCCGACCCGCGCGCCCCGGTCGCGATGTGCGCGGTCGTCGCGCTGTTCACGGTCGCCGCCGCCACCGACCGTCCCACCACGCGGCGCGTCGGCCTGCTCACCATGACGGTGCTGACCGGCACGGCGATGCTGGCGGGCCCGCTGCCCTGGTACGCGCAGGACAACCTGGCGATCTTCGCGTGGACCGGCATGGCCGCGGCCGCCGGCGACGCGATCCGCAGCCGCCGCGCCTTCGTGCAGGCGATCGAGGAACGCGCGGAACGCGCCGAACGCACCCGCGAGGAGGAGGCCCGCCGCCGCGTCGCCGAGGAGCGCCTGCGCATCGCCCGCGACCTGCACGACGTCGTCGCCCACCACATCGCCCTGGTCAACGTTCAGGCCGGGGTCGCCGCGCACGTCATGGACAAGCGCCCCGACCAGGCCAAGGAAGCCCTCCGGCACGTGCGCGAGGCCGGCCGCTCCGCGCTGAACGAACTGCGCGCCACCGTCGGCCTGCTGCGCCAGTCCGACGACCCGCAGGCCCCCACCGAACCCGCCCCCGGCCTGGACCGCCTGGAGGAACTCGCCGGCACCTTCCGCAGCGCCGGGCTCCCCGTCGAAGTGGCCCGCGCCGACCAGGGCACCGACCTGCCCGCCGCCGTGGACCTGGCCGCCTACCGGATCGTGCAGGAGGCCCTCACCAACGTGCGGAAGCACGCGGGCGACGGGGCGCGGGCCGAAGTCAGCGTCGTCCGCGTGGGCTCCACCGTGGAGATCACCGTGCTGGACGACGGCGCCGGCCGGAACGCCACCCCCGAACAGGGCGACGGACACGAACAGGGCGACGGGCACGGACAAAGCAGCGGGCACGGACAAAGCAGCGGGCACGGACAAAGCAGCGGGCACGGACAGGGCGGTGGAGACGGACAGGGCGGTGGACACGGGCTGCTCGGGATGCGGGAGCGGGTCACCGCGCTGGGCGGCACCCTCACCACCGGACCCCGCTACGGAGGCGGCTTCCGAGTGCATGCCGTCCTGCCCATCGAGGTGCCCGTCGAGCCCCGGGCCCGGACGGTGAAGGACCCGATGAAGGACCTGGTGAAGGACCCGATGAAGGGCTCGGTGAAGGATCCGGCGGAAGACCCGGCGGACTCGGCGAACCCGGTGAACCCGGCGAACCCGGTGAACCCGGCAGACCCGGCGGACCCGGCGAAGGACCCCGTATGACGACCCGCGCGATCCGCGTGCTGCTCGCCGACGACCAGGCGTTGCTGCGCAGCGCGTTCCGGGTGCTGGTGGACTCCGAGCCCGACATGGAGGTGGTGGGGGAGGCGTCCGACGGCGCGGAGGCGGTACGGCTGGCCCGGGAACTGCGGCCCGACGTCGTCCTCATGGACGTCCGCATGCCCGGCACCGACGGCCTCGCCGCCACCCGCACCCTCACCGCCGACCCCGAACTGGCCCACGCCCGCGTCCTGATCCTGACGACGTTCGAGGTCGACGACTACGTCGTGGAGGCGCTGCGCGCGGGCGCCGCGGGCTTCCTCGGCAAGGGCGCCGAACCGGCGGAGCTGCTGCACGGCATCCGCGCCGCCGCCGAGGGCGAGTCCCTGCTCTCCCCGGCCGCCACCAAGGGCCTGATCGCCCGCTTCCTCGCCCAGGACGGCACCTCCGGCGACGACCGCGCCTCCGAGCACGCCGCCCGCCTCGCCGCCCTCACCGTCCGCGAACGCGAGGTCCTGACCCAGGTCGCCGCCGGCCACACCAACGACGAGATCGCCGAACGCCTGGAAGTCAGCCCCCTCACCGTGAAGACCCACGTCAACCGCGCCATGACCAAGCTGGGCGCCCGGGACCGCGCCCAACTGGTCGTCATCGCCTACGAGTCGGGGCTGGTACGGCCGAGGGGAGGATGAACTTCCGAACGCCCGTCAGGGCGTTTTCTCCTTCAGGGAGCTGACGAACGCGTCCCACGCGGCGGCCGGGACGACGAGGACGGGGCCGTAGGGGTTCTTGCTGTCGCGGACGGGGACCACGCCGGGGACGTTCTCGGCGACCTCGACGCATTCGCCCCCGTTGGCATTGCTGTAACTGCTCCGGCGCCAGCGGGCGGAGGTCAGTTCGGGGGTGTGTCGCATGACGTGTGGTCCTCCATCGCGTCTCGGATCAGCTCCGCCGAGGCCGATGGGGAAAGGGCGTTGGCGCGCAGCACCTCGTAGCGTCGCCGCCACTTCTTCACCGAGTCCCGGTCCTCGTAGAGGTGGCCGACCTCGATGCTCTCTTCATAGGCCATGGTGGAGCCGTTGGGAAGGGTCAGCAGGGTCAGTGCGCCGCCCAACAGATAGTGCCCACCGGCACTGAAGGGCATCACCTGCACCTTGCTGTCCGGAGTATCCACCTGTTCGAGCAGCGCGGCCAGTTGTTTGCGCATGCACTCCCTGCCGCCGATCGGCCGCCGCAGGACCGCCTCGTCGATGATTGCCCACCGCAGCGGAGGGCGGGCCGAGCGCAGCCGGTCCTTGCGGGACATACGGGCGTTGACCAGTTCCTCCACCTTCTCCCCGGGCAGATCCTCCCGGAGGCTGAGCTGAGCGAAGGCGTACTCCTTGGTCTGCAACAGACCGGGGACGGCTTGCGCTCCGAAGTTCTCGATGACGTCCGCCTGCGCCTCGAAGTCCATGAACCGGCGGTACTGGTCGGGGTGTGCCTCACGCTTGGCCAGCTCGTACAGGCCGTGGAAGTGCCGGTCCGTGCCGAACGCGGCGTCCAGCCGGTCGGGAAGGTCCGGCGGCGGCATCAACTCCGCCGTCTCCACCCGGGCCAGCGTGCTCTTGCTGGAGTTCACGATGCCGGCGAGCTGGACGAGGGACAGCCCGGCGGCCTCGCGGTGACGGCGCTGCTCGGCACCGAAGTAGTGCCGGGCGGACAGGTACGGGGGGAGTGTCTGTGGCTTGAACGTCATGGTTCGGCTCCTCCGTTGTCCCGTTCTTCAGGCCGGGACGCGAGGCCCCTGCCTGCGATGTGTGCGCAGCGCGATGATGGCGGCGCACACGGTAATCGTGGCGGGTCGTGAACCGCCGGGGAGGCGGTTTCCGGGATTTGGGTTCCGGACCTCGAATTCCGAATGCCGGATTTCGAATGTGGGACTTCGGGTGTTCGATCCCCGATCCCCGATCCCCGATCGGAGAGGAGCGGTGTCAGGTGTTGCGCGACGGTACGGGGACCCCCTTGCGGCTGCTGCCATGGACCACGCCGGAGGGTCGTCCGTGCTACCTCAGCACGGACGACCCCAACAGCCGCCTGTCCCGCCTCGCGGACACGGTGGAAGCGGAGCTGATCGAGTCGGCGCAGACGATCCTGGCGGCGGCGCGGACACTGCTCCGGCAACCGGCGCTGGACGAGCGGGAGTTGCGGTTCGCGAGCATGCGGCTGACGGAGGCGCTCGGCGACGCGCTGCGGATCGCGGAGAGCCGGGGAGCGCGGCTGGCGGAGGATTAGGTCAGGGGTGGGGCGGCGGCCGGAAACGGGGCTTGCGGAGACGGCCGGCGCCGCCGCACGCGGGAGGTATTGGTGCTCTGGGAGGGACCATCCCCGCAGGCGCGGGGAGCAGCGGAGGTGGGGCACGGCGCGGTCGTCGAGACCGGGGACCATCCCCGCAGGCGCGGGGAGCAGTTGGGCGAGGCGGCACCAGATACGGCGGGCCAGGGACCATCCCCGCAGGCGCGGGGAGCAGGGGGCGACGAGTAGCCCTGGCCGTTTTCAAGGGGGACCATCCCCGCAGGCGCGGGGAGCAGAGTGAAGTACCTGACCAGGAGAGTGTGTTGCTGGGACCATCCCCGCAGGCGCGGGGAGCAGGCCTGGGTCTGCAGGGCGTCGGCGAGCCGGTTGGGACCATCCCCGCAGGCGCGGGGAGCAGTCAAAGTAGTACGCGCGCGTAAGACTTTATCGGGGACCATCCCCGCAGGCGCGGGGAGCAGAGGGCGTGACCTGGGTGTTTATTGGGCGGTGGGCAGGTATTGTTGCACTATTTGAGAATCCGACATGTGGTGCAAGTTTCGCATTCTGGTCGCGTGGGGGTTGGCAGTGCATACTAAGCGCTTTTTGCCGTGACGGAGAGGTTGCCGGGAAGATCGGGCCGGTTTTCCTGGAAGGAGCGGTGGGCTGGATTTCATCCGTGTAGTCACGTGGGAGGGGAGACAAGGGGGCGGTCGTTCGGCACCGTTCGGCTGGTTGGGCGGTCCGGCTCAGCCGGTGTGGGTGAAGGGCGATCGGGAGGGTGAGGGGCGGCTGCCGCGGTGGCGGCACAGGGAAGACAGGGCTTTCCCCCGGTTCTGTAAGGGAGATGAGGCCCGGGGAGGGAATGCCTGCCGCACCCGTCGATGAGGGGGAGTGGCGCGTCCGGCGCCCTCTGGTACGGCGGTACGGCGGCTTGGTGGGGGAGCCCGCCGGGTGATCTGCGCGCTGTCGCCCCGCTCGACATACCGCCGTGTCATCAGGCCGCCGGTGGAGGGGGGTTGGTGTACGAAGACGGCCTCGGAGTCCGCTTGTTCAGAAGAGGCGGTCGTTCGGGGGAGGCGGTCGTTCGGGGGTCGGTTCCCGTCTGCGGCCGGGTTTCTCCACCGTGCTCGCCGAGTCGCGCGGCGTTGCGGCGGCAGGGCGGCCGTCATGCGTGCGGCCGTCATGCGTGCGGGGAGCAGGGCGGGTGGGCCGGGGTCCCGGAACCGCGATCGCGAGATGGTCGGCCCGGTCGCGCTGTGCCGTCGTTCCGCCCCGTGCGTGCGCGTGCTGGGAGGAGACCAGCGCGCTACGTCCGCGTCGTCGTTTCCGCCCCGTGCGTGCGCGTGCTGGAGAGGAGACCAGGGCGGTGGCGGGCGGAGGGAAAGGGGCCTCTTCCGGTGGAAGCGGAAGAGGCCCCTTCTGTGTGTTCTGTGCGAAGGGCGCGGCGTCGACGCCCGTTACGGCAGCGCCAGCATCCGCTCCAGCGCGAGCTTCGCGAACGCCTCGGTCTCCTTGTCGACCTCGATGCGGTTGACCACCTTGCCCTCGACGAGGGACTCCAGGGCCCAGACCAGGTGGGGCAGGTCGATGCGGTTCATGGTCGAGCAGAAGCAGACCGTGCGGTCGAGGAAGACGATCTCCTTGCCCTCGGGAGCGAAACGGTTCGCCAGGCGGCGGACCAGGTTCAGCTCCGTGCCGACGGCCCACTTGGAGCCGGCCGGGGCCGCCTCCAGGGTCTTGATGATGTACTCGGTCGAGCCGACGTAGTCCGCCGCGGCGACCACCTCGTGCCGGCACTCGGGGTGGACGAGGACGTTCACGCCCGGGACGCGCTCGCGCACGTCGTTGACCGAGTCCAGGTTGAAGCGGCCGTGGACCGAGCAGTGGCCCCGCCACAGGATCATCTTCGCGGCGCGCAGCTCCTCGGCGGTCAGGCCGCCGTTCGGCTTGTGCGGGTTGTAGACCACGCAGTCGTCCAGGGACATGCCCATGTCGCGGACGGCGGTGTTGCGGCCGAGGTGCTGGTCGGGCAGGAACAGCACCTTCTCACCCTGCTGGAACGCCCACTCCAGCGCCCGCCGGGCGTTGGAGGAGGTGCAGATCGTGCCGCCGTGCTTGCCGGTGAAGGCCTTGATGTCGGCGGAGGAGTTCATGTACGAGACGGGCACGACCTGCTCGGCGACGCCGGCCTCGGTGAGCACGTCCCAGCACTCGGCGACCTGCTCGGCCGTCGCCATGTCGGCCATGGAGCAGCCGGCGGCCAGGTCGGGCAGGACCACCTTCTGGTGGTCGCCGGTGAGGATGTCCGCGGACTCCGCCATGAAGTGCACACCGCAGAAGACGATGTACTCGGCCTCCGGGCGCGCGGCCGCGTCCCGGGCCAGCTTGAAGGAGTCGCCCGTGACGTCGGCGAACTGGATGACCTCGTCGCGCTGGTAGTGGTGGCCCAGCACGAAGACCTTGTCGCCGAGCTTCTCCTTGGCGGCGCGGGCGCGCTCCACCAGGTCCGGGTCGGAGGGCGAGGGAAGCTCGCCGGGGCACTCGACGCCGCGCTCGCTCCTCGGGTCGGCCTCGCGGCCGAGCAGGAGCAGGGCGAGGGGCGTCGGCTGTACGTCGAGCTCCTGGGTGTGGGCGGTGGTCACGTCACGCACCCTTTCTACTTTTCGTCGATCTGACGCTATTTATCATAACCGCTTCACGTCAGTTTGACGATGGCGATTGCGTCGATGTGACGTGAATCCCGATGCCGCCCGATGCCGCCCGGCGGCGCCTGCATGTCGCCCGCCGACGCCCGGTGTTGTCCGGCGTCACCCGGTGATCGCCCGGTGCCGCCCGGCGCCCAGGGCCCCTCGAAGGGCGGTGTGCGCTTCGCCGCGCATGTGCGAGCATGAAGAAGCGGGGCACGAGGAACCGGAAAGCACGGGTCCTGCGTCGAGGCGCCGATCCGGCGCCGAAGCGCGGAACCGGCGTCGGTGTTCGTGCCCGGCCCGGAATGAATCCGCGGCACTGGCGGTTGCACCCGTCGGCAAGCAGTCTCCGTACAACCCGGGAGAGATGTAGATGTCCGTATCGGACGAGACCACCACCGTCACCGACGGCATCATCCTGACCGACGCCGCCGCGGCCAAGGTCAAGGCCCTGCTCGACCAGGAAGGCCGTGACGACCTGGCGCTGCGCGTCGCGGTCCAGCCCGGCGGCTGCTCCGGCCTGCGGTACCAGCTCTTCTTCGACGAGCGCTCCCTCGACGGCGACGTCGAGAAGGACTACGGCGGGGTGAAGGTCGTCACCGACCGCATGAGCGCTCCGTACCTGAACGGCGCGACCATCGACTTCGTCGACACCATCGAGAAGCAGGGCTTCACGATCGACAACCCCAACGCCACCGGCTCCTGCGCCTGCGGCGACTCCTTCAGCTGAGCCGGACGCGGATCAGGCTGATCACCAGGAAGGCGGCGGCCCCCTCCCACGGGGCCGCCGCCTTCCGGCTCTTCGTCCGGCGTCTGTCCGCCGGCTCTTCGTCCGGCGCCTGTCCACCGGCTCTTCGTCCGGCGTCTGTCCGCCGCTCTTCGTCCCACCGCCTTCCGCGGTTACCGCGCCTTTCACGCCTTCCGCACCTTCCGCGGCTGCCGCGCCTGTCGCGGTTACCGCGTCGGCGAGGACGCGGCGGGCGGCCGCGTGTCCGCCTTCTCCCGCGGGACAACCTTGCCGTCCGACCCCACGACCTGTCGGTCGCCGAGCGGGCGGTCGAGGTGGACGGTGCGGTGGTACAGCTTCGCGATCAGGATGCAGACCCGGCCCGGACGGGACCTCTCGGTGACGGTGACCGTCACCTTCCGCGCGCTCTCCCGCGCCGTGACGCGGTAGTCCGAGCACACCCCGCCCTGGAAGGCGACGGTCAGGTCCGAGCCCTCGGCGGTGTAGCCGGTGACCTTCACGTCCCGGGTGGCCGGGGTGCCGCCGGTGCCGCCGGTGCCGTCGTCGGGCCGCGGGCTCGGCGTCGCGGACGCCGCGGAGGTCAGGTACGCCGGGTCGATTGCCGGGTACGTCACCGTGGCGGCGTCCCGCGTGTCGGGCGTCCGCACCGTGAACAGCCAGGACGGCACCAGTGCCGGCCGCCCCCGCACCGAGCGCGCCGCCAGCCCGAACACCGCGTGCTCGACCGTGGCCTCCTGCCGCGCCGGTGTTCCGCCCGCCCCGTCCGGTGTTCCGCCTGCCCCGTCCGGCGTCCCGCCCGACCCGCACGGTGTCTCGAACCGGTCCTTCAGCGGCACCGGGCTCGCGCAGCCGCCGATGCCCATGCGGTGGTCGCCGCGCGGGACCCGGTTCATCTCGTCCAACGTCCGGCGCGCGTCGAGCACCGGGTACGTGTCGCCCTTGACCGGTGCCACCAGCCGGCCGCTGCCGCCGACCACCTCGCCCCGCGCGTCCACGGTCAGCCCGGTCGTCCAGCCGTGGGTGGGCAGCCCGCCGACCACCGGGTCGGCGTCGACCACCCGCTGGGCGCCCATGACCCGGCTCGCGTCCACCCGCGCGCCGTCCTGGCCGAGTGCCTCCAGCACCGGCGCGGCCGCCTTCCGCGCCGCGGCCTCGCCCACCGCGCGGACGGTGGGCGCCGCCGGGTCGTGGGTGCAGGCGGGGGCGGTTTTCTTGCAGTCGTCGGTGCCGGGCGCGTACCGGCTGAACGTCCACGTCCCCGGCGCCTGCCGCTCCACCCGCAGCGTCGGCCCCGACCCGTCCTTGACGCCCACCCGCCAGACCGTCCCCTGCGCCACCGGTGTCCCCTCGACACCGAGCGCCTCGGCCAGCCGGGCCACCTGCGCCCGGGTCACCTCGCCCCGCGCCAGGTACACCGGCGCCTTGCCCGGCCCCTCGGGGAGCGGGCCCGCAGCCCGGTACGTCGGGCCGTACGGATTCGGCTCACCGGGCGCGATGCCGTTCGACGTGCCGTTCGACGTGCCGCCGGACGCACCGTCCGGGGCGCTCGCGGACGGCGCCGACCAGCCGTCGAGGGCCAGCGGCGGGGGAGTGGTGTCACCGGATGCCGCACCGGGGACCGGGCGGCCCTCCCCGGACGCGGTCGCGGCGAGGTACGCCCCACCGCCCCCGACGAGCAGCACGGCGGCCGCCACGGAGGCGACGACCAGCGGGGTACGACGCCGACCGGTCCGTACGACGTCACCGTCGCCGTCCTCGCTCCCGGTGCCGTCGCCGTTCTCGCCGCCGGTGCCGTCGCCGCCCTCGTTCCCGGCACCGCTACCGCTGCCGCCCTCGCTCCCGGGGGTGCCGTCGGCCGCGCCCGGCTCCTTCGCCGTGCCGCCCGCGGACTGCCCGGCGCCGGCCCCGACTTCAGCCCCGGCCTCGGCGTCGGGCTCGGCCCCGCTCTCAGCCCCGGCCTCGGCGTCGGCCTCGGCGGCCCCGACCTCAGCCCCGATCCCGGCGTCGGGCTCGGCCTCGCCCGCGGCCCCGGGTTCGGTCCCGGCCCCGGCCTCGCCCGCGGCCCCGGGTTCGGTCCCGACCTCGGCCCCGCCCCCGACCTCGGGTTCCGTCCCGGCCCCGGGTTCGGCTCCGGCCCGGACCTCGTCGTCCTTGTCGGGTCGCTCGGCGTTCACCGCATCGCTCCTTCGGCTGCACAGCTCTCCCTACGACCCTGACCCGGCCCTGACAAAGAGGCCGCCGGCGGGTCGTATGCCGCATCCCCCTCCTGGGGGACGCCGATGGGACGCAGCGGGGGAGCGGTCGGTTCCCCGGCCCTCGCGCCGGGCGTGCCGGGGAGCGCCGTTCGGGCCGGGCCGACGGACCGTGGCGGCGCGCCACAGACGCCCCGTGCGCGCGTCTGTGGCGCGCCGGTCCGGACGACACCCCCGGCTGCCCGCGCGGTCCGCTTTGGGCCGGTGCGATCGGCGTCGTCCCGCCGTACGGGTTGCGGTTGGATCACGGTGCGGTCCGGGACGGCGACCGCGCCTTTCACCCGTCCCCGTCCGCATGGTCGACTTGCCCGACGCGCTGTACGGGCGGCCCGGTGGGGGAGCCGTCCGGAATGGGGGGAGGGGAAGCCGTCATGTCCGCGGTCGCGGAGGAGACGACACGGCCGTGCCCGCAGTGCGGCACGCGGATCCGGGTCGACCGCCGGTTCATCGCCTGGTGCGCCGCCTGCGACTGGAACCTGGATCCGCAGCCGCCGCAGCCGGAGCCGAAACGGTTCGCGCGAGCGGAACAGGCCCTCGCCCGACGGCACGGCGAGCAGCTGCTCGCCGAGATGCTGAGTGGGGCGGAACCCCGCCCGCGGCGCGACGCCCCGGCGGTCCTGGCCGTCGCGCTCGCGCTCGCCGTGCACGGCGTCACCGTGGTGCTGGCGGTCGTCGGCGTCTGGTGCGCCGTGGCGGGCCGGGGCGGCCCGGGCACGTTCCTGGGCCTGCTGCTCCTGGCCGTGGCCGCGGTGCTCGTACCGAGATTCCCCAAGCTGCCCGACGACCGGCCCGTCCTGTTCCGCGCCGACGCGCCCGAACTCTTCGCCCTCGTCGACGAGATCGCCGGCGTGGTGGGCACCCGGGGGGTGCACGCGGTCGTGGTGGACGAGCGCGTCAACGCCGCCGTCACGACCTACGGTGTGCGCGGCCGGCGGCTGCTGGTCCTGGGCATGCCCCTGTGGGAGATCCTCACGCCGGAGGAGCGGATCGCGCTGCTCGGCCATGAGCTGGGGCACTACGCCAACGGCGACACCCGGCACGGCCTCGTCGTGCGCACGGCGGTCCGGAGCCTGTCCCTGTGGCACCACACCCTCCGGCCGCTGCCCGACCCGTCCCCGGCCGAGATGGTCGTGAACGTGCTCTACGTCCTGCCCAGGCTGCTGGTCCGGGGCGTGCTCGCGCTTCTCCTCCGGCTGACCGCGCGGGCCGGGGTGCGCGCCGAGTACCTCGCCGACCGGCTGGCCGCCCGCGTCGCCTCCACACAGGCCGCGGCGGCGCTCATGGACCGGTTGCTGATAGCGGACTCGCTCGGCGTGTTCCTGCGGAGCGAGTCCGGCAAAGCCGCCCTCGGTGGCTCGCGGTCCACCCGCGAGGCCGCGGCCCGCGCGGACGAGCTGTGGGGAGCGCTCACCGCGTACACGGCGTCCGTCCCGGAGTACGAGTACGAGCGGCAGCGGCGCGTCGGAGCCCGGCGCGGGCACCGCGTCGACGCCACTCACCCGCCGACCCACCTGCGCCGCACCTGCCTGCTCGACGGCCCGCACGTGGAGGCGGCCGTGGTCCTGGACGCGGACCGGAAGCACCGGATCGACCAGGAGGTCGCCGCCGCCCGCACCGAGGTGGCCCGCCGCATCCTGCGCGACGGCTTCACCGGTTAGAGCCCGTCGAGGCAGGGCCGTTGGATCCCGTCGAGGCGGGGCCGGCCACGGCCGCCCGCCGAGGCAGGGCCGTTGGATCCGTCGAGGCAGAGCCGACCACGGCCGCCCGTCGAGGCAGGGTCGGTCGCGGCCGCCCGCCGAGCCGTCGAGACAGGACCGGCCGCGGCCGCTTGTCGAGGACTGCGGCCGGCGCCCGGCCGGTCCGGACGGAACCGCCGTGCTAGTCGCCGTACTCCGACATCGCGTCGAGCAGCCGGGCCGAGCGCGCCGGCACGGACACGCCGTGGATGCGGGAGGGGGAGACGGGACGGGACACGCCCGGCTCGGGGGGCGCCCAGTGCGGGGCCATCCGCAGGCAGTCGCCACGCAGCGCCTCCAGGCCGCCGTCGGACTCGGCCGGGGCCGTGCGGTGAGGCTCGAGGTTCGTCATAACCGCACCGTAGGCACGCTCGAGCCCGCGGAGAAAGATCTACCATCGGGTAGGTTTGACCCGCTCGGAGCCTTCAGGGGCACCGCGCCGACCCGGTAGCGTGAACCGTCCATCCCCCTCCCCTCCAGGAGAGAGTCCACGCCGTGCGCATCGCAGTCACCGGCTCCATCGCCACCGACCACCTCATGACGTTCCCCGGCCGCTTCACCGACCAGCTCGTGGCGGACCGGCTGCACACGGTCTCGCTGTCCTTCCTGGTCGACAAGCTCGACGTACGGCGGGGCGGCGTCGGCGCGAACATCGCCTTCGGCATGGGTCAGCTCGGCACCCGGCCCATCCTGGTCGGCGCGGCCGGCGCCGACTTCGACGAGTACCGGGCCTGGCTGGAGCGGCACGGCGTCGACACCGACTCCGTGCGCATCTCCGAGACCCTGCACACCGCCCGCTTCGTGTGCACCACGGACGCCGACCACAACCAGATCGGCTCCTTCTACACGGGTGCGATGAGCGAGGCCCGCCTGATCGAGCTGAAGACCGTCGCCGACCGCGTCGGCGGCCTCGACCTGGTCCTCATCGGCGCCGACGACCCGGAGGCGATGCTGCGGCACACCGAGGAGTGCCGCACGCGGAACATCCCGTTCGCCGCCGACTTCTCCCAGCAGATCGCCCGCATGAACGGCGAGGAGATCCGGATACTGGTGGACGGGGCGGCGTACCTGTTCTCCAACGAGTACGAGAAGGGCCTCATCGAGACCAAGACCGGCTGGAGCGACGACGAGGTCCTCTCCCGCGTCGGCCACCGCATCACCACCCTCGGCGCACGCGGCGTCCGCATCGAGCGCAAGGGCGAGGACCCCGTCGAGGTCGGCTGCCCCGAGGAGGAGCGCAAGGCCGACCCGACCGGCGTCGGCGACGCCTTCCGCGCCGGCTTCCTCTCCGGCCTGGCCTGGGGCGTCTCCCTGGAGCGCGCCGCCCAGGTCGGCTGCATGCTGGCCACCCTCGTCATCGAGACCGTCGGCACCCAGGAGTACCGCCTGCGCCGCAGCCACTTCATGGAGCGCTTCACCAAGGCCTACGGCGACGAGGCCGCCGCCGAGGTCCGGGCGCACCTGTCGTAGCCCTCCAGGCCCGCGAGGCCCGGCGGGCGGCAACCCGCGAAGCCCGGCGGACGGCGGCCCACGTGGTCCGCCGGGCCCTGGTCCACGGGGTACGGCGGGCCCGGGCCTGCGCGGTCCGCCGGGCCGCGGTCCACGAGGTCGCCGCACCACGTAGGCCACTACGAGGTCCGCCGCACCACGTAGGCCGCGCCGCGGTCCGCCGGCTCCTCGCCGACGTACTTCTGCCCGCGCATCTCGCACCACGCCGGGATGTCCAGCCGCGCCGCCTCGTCGTCGGCCAGCACCCGCACGGTGCCGCCCACCGGCACGTCCCCGATGGCCTTCGCCAGCTCGATCACCGGAATCGGGCAGCGCCGCCCGAGGGCGTCCACGACCAGCGCGGGCCCGCCCACGGCCGCCCCCGCGGCCGGCGCCGGCGCCCCCAGCTTCGCCCGCACCGCCGCCACCGCCTCCGGCAGCACCTCCAGGAAGCGCTCCACGTCCCGCGCGGCCGTGCCCGGCGGCAGCGACACCCGCACGTTGCCCTCGCTGAGTACGCCCATCGCCTTCAGCACATGGCTCGGGGTGAGCGTGCTGCTCGTGCAGGACGAGCCGGAGGACACCGAGAAACCGGCGCGGTCCAGCTCGTGCAGCAGCGCCTCGCCGTCGACGTAGAGACACGAGAAGGTGACGATCCCGGGCAGCCGCCGCACCGGGTCGCCCACCACCTCCACGTCCGGCACCAGGTGCGGCACCCGCGCCCGGATCAGCTCCGTCAGCTCCCGCAGCCGCGCCGCCTCCGCGTCGGCCTCGGCCCGCACCGCGCGCAGCGAGGCCACCGCCGCCACGATCGCCGGGATGTTCTCGAACCCGGGCGCCCGCCCCGCCTCCCGCTCGTCGGCCGGCCCCGGCGCCGCGAACCGCACCCCCTTGCGCACGGCGAGCAGCCCGACCCCGGGCGGCCCGCCCCACTTGTGGGCGCTCGCCGCGAGCAGCGACCAGCCGCCCTCCACCGGCCCCCAGCCCAGCGACTGCGCCGCGTCCACCAGCAGCGGCACCCCCGCCGCCCGGCACGCCTCGGCCGCCTCCGCCACCGGCTGTACGGTCCCCACCTCGTGGTTGGCCGACTGCAGACACGCCAGCGCGGTGTCCGGCCGCAGCGCGGCACCGTACGCCCCGGCCGGGACCGCTCCCGTCCGGTCCACGGCGACCTGCGTCACCGACCCGCCGTCCGCCTCGTGCACCTCGGCCGCGTGCAGCACCGACGAGTGTTCGACCGCCGACACGATCAGGTGCCGTCCGACCCGCCGCCGCCCGGCGAGCGCCCCGGCGACGCCCGTGTGCACCGCCCGGGTGCCGGAGGAGGTGAACACCAGCTCGTCCGGCCGGCACCCCACCAGGTCGGCGGCCGTCTCGCGCGCCGCGTCCAGCAGCATCCGGGCCTTCCTGCCCTCCCGGTACAGGCGCGCCGGATCGGCCCATCCCTCGTCGAGACTGGCGGCGAGCGCCTGCCGGGCCACGGGATGCAGGGGAGCGGCGGAAGCAGCATCGAAGTAGGACACACCGCAACGCTAGAACGCCGCGGCGGGGGACGCCCCGGAAGGGGTGGGAGAGCCGGGGGCCGCCCGCACCCGCCCGCACCCGCCCGCACCCGCCCGCGCGGGATCGGGAGCGCCGCGCCGTGCGGGACCGGGAGCGCCGTGCCGCGCGGAGCCGGGACATTGGTGCTGGTGAGCGCCCCTTCAATGCCCCCGCAACGCCTCCGCAGCGCCCCCTCGGCGCCCCCTCGGCGTCCCGCAAAGGTGACCCCCGGCGCGTACGGCCCCCCCTCCCCGCGAACCCGCGAGGGGTGTCCAGTAGGGTTTGGTCCGCATAAACATCCAAACCCCTGCCCGCCGCAGGGCGGCGACCGACCAGCGAGGAGGCCGCAGCCGAGCAGCGCGGGCGAGACTCTCGGGAAGGCGCTACGTGAGTCCCAACGGCTCCGACCGCTCGCCGCGGCGCCCGATGCGGCGGAAGCTGCTGCAGGCACTGACTGCGGGCCTGGTCCTGGCGACCGCGACCGGTTGCACATACAAGGACTTTCCCCGGCTTGGTATGCCTACCCCGACCACGGAAGAGGCTCCGCGGATCCTCTCCCTGTGGCAGGGGTCCTGGGCGGCCGCGCTCGCTGTCGGCTGCCTGGTGTGGGGCCTGATCCTGTGGAGTGCCCTCTTCCACCGGCGCAGCCGCACGAAGGTCGAGATTCCCCCGCAGACCCGGTACAACATGCCCATCGAGGCGCTGTACACCGTGGTCCCGCTGCTCATCGTCTCGGTGCTGTTCTACTTCACCGCCCGGGACGAGTCCGAGCTGCTCAGCCTCAAGAAGAAGCCCGACACCACGGTCAACGTGGTCGGCTTCCAGTGGAGCTGGTGCTTCAACTACATCGAGAAGGTGGACGGTTCCAACGGCGACGCCAAGACCGCCAAGGAACTGAACGCGATCCCGGACCGGTACAAGAAGGACTTCCCGGCCGGTGCCGGCGGCGTCTACACCTGCGGTATCCCCGGCGAGCGCAATCCGCAGAACGGCAACCCCGGGCCGACCCTGTGGCTCCCCAAGGGCAAGACGGTCCGTTTCATCCTGACCTC
Organism: Streptomyces echinoruber; assembly: GCF_014651135.1. Taxonomy (GTDB): domain Bacteria; phylum Actinomycetota; class Actinomycetes; order Streptomycetales; family Streptomycetaceae; genus Streptomyces; species Streptomyces echinoruber. Next base: position 487,824 of record NZ_BMWH01000001.1, on the reverse strand, counting down.
GCGTGACGTCATCCACTCCTTCTGGGTGCTGCCGTTCCTGATGAAGCAGGACGTCATCCCCGGCCACACCAACGCCTTCGAGGTGACCCCCAGCAGGGAGGGCACCTTCCGCGGCAAGTGCGCCGAGCTGTGCGGTCAGGACCACTCCCGGATGCTCTTCAACGTGAAGGTCGTCTCTCCCGAGCGCTACCAGCAGCACCTCAAGGACCTCGCGAAGAAGGGGCAGACCGGTTACGTTCCCGCCGGCATCGCGCAGACGAGCCACGAGAAGAACCGGGAGACGAACAACCTGTGAGCATCGTCAACGAACCTCACGGTGCCGCGGCACCTGAGGAGACCTACGAGAACGAGCTGCCGGTTCGGCGCCGGAAGCCCGGCAACGTCGTGGTGAAGTGGCTCACCACCACCGACCACAAGACCATCGGAACGCTCTACCTGTCGACCTCGTTCGCGTTCTTCTGCATCGGTGGCGTCATGGCGCTGCTCATGCGCGCCGAGCTGGCCCGCCCGGGCCTGCAGTTCATGTCGACCGAGCAGTTCAACCAGGCGTTCACGATGCACGGCACGATCATGCTGCTGATGTTCGCGACGCCGCTGTTCGCCGGCTTCGCGAACTGGATCATGCCGCTGCAGATCGGTGCGCCGGACGTGGCGTTCCCGCGTCTGAACATGTTCGCCTACTGGCTGTACCTGTTCGGCTCGCTGATCGCCGTGGCCGGCTTCCTCACCCCGCAGGGCGCCGCCGACTTCGGCTGGTTCGCCTACGCGCCGCTGTCCGACGCGGTGCACTCGCCGGGCGTGGGCGGCGACATGTGGATCATGGGTCTGGCCTTCTCCGGCTTCGGCACGATCCTCGGCTCGGTCAACTTCATCACCACGATCATCTGCATGCGCGCCCCGGGCATGACCATGTTCCGCATGCCGATCTTCACGTGGAACGTGCTGCTGACCGGTGTCCTGGTCCTGCTGGCCTTCCCCGTGCTGGCGGCGGCGCTGTTCGCCCTGGAGGCGGACCGCAAGTTCGGCGCCCACGTCTTCGACCCGGCCAACGGCGGCGCGCTGCTGTGGCAGCACCTCTTCTGGTTCTTCGGCCACCCCGAGGTGTACATCATCGCCCTGCCGTTCTTCGGCATCATCAGCGAGGTCGTCCCGGTCTTCTCCCGCAAGCCGATGTTCGGCTACATGGGCCTGATCGGCGCGACCATCGCGATCGCGGGTCTGTCGGTGACGGTGTGGGCGCACCACATGTACGTCACCGGCGGCGTGCTGCTGCCGTTCTTCTCCTTCATGACCTTCCTGATCGCGGTCCCGACCGGTGTGAAGTTCTTCAACTGGATCGGCACCATGTGGAGGGGCAGCCTGTCCTTCGAGACGCCGATGCTGTGGGCCACCGGCTTCCTGGTCACCTTCACCTTCGGTGGTCTGACCGGTGTCATCCTCGCCGCGCCGCCGCTGGACTTCCACATCTCCGACTCGTACTTCGTGGTGGCCCACTTCCACTACGTCGTCTTCGGCACCGTCGTCTTCGCGATGTTCTCCGGCTTCCACTTCTGGTGGCCGAAGTTCACCGGCAAGATGCTCGACGAGCGCCTCGGCAAGATCACGTTCTGGACGCTGTTCATCGGCTTCCACGGCACCTTCCTGGTCCAGCACTGGCTGGGTGCCGAGGGCATGCCGCGCCGGTACGCCGACTACCTGGCGGCCGACGGCTTCACCGCCCTGAACACGCTCTCGACCATCTTCTCGTTCGTGCTCGGCGCGTCGATCCTGCCGTTCTTCTACAACGTGTGGAAGACCGCCAAGTACGGCAAGCCGGTCGGCGTGGACGACCCGTGGGGCTACGGCCGCTCGCTGGAGTGGGCGACCTCCTGCCCGCCGCCGCGGCACAACTTCCTCACCCTGCCGCGGATCCGCTCCGAATCCCCGGCTTTCGACCTGCACCACCCGGAGATCGCCGCGCTCGACCAGCTCGAGAACGTCGGTCACGGTGAGAAGGCCCTCGCCGGCGGCAAGGAGGCCGGGAAGTGAAGATCCAGGGCAAGATGTTCATGTGGCTGAGCGTCTTCCTGCTCGTCATGGCGATCGTCTATGGCGTGTGGTCGAAGGAGCCGGCCGGTACCACCGCCCTCTTCCTGTCCTTCGGACTGGCCATCATGGTCGGCTTCTACCTGGGCTTCACCGCCCGGCGGGTCGACGTGGGGGCGCAGGACAACAAGGAGGCCGACGTCGCCGACGACGCCGGTGAGGTCGGGTTCTTCAGCCCGCACAGCTGGCAGCCGCTGTCGCTGGCCGTCGGCGGCGCGCTGGCCTTCCTCTCCATCGCGATCGGCTGGTGGCTGCTGTTCTTCTCGGCGCCGCTGATCCTGGTCGGCCTGTTCGGCTGGGTCTTCGAGTACTACCACGGCGAGAGCCGCACGCAGTAGCACGGCCGAAGCCGCGCAGTAGCACATCGCGCACCGGCCGGGAGCCCGGACACTCCGTGAGGAGGTCCGGGCTCCCGCTTTCGGCGTAGCGGATGTCCTCCGTCCGGGTTACCGGGCGCGCCGTCGTTGACGGGCCTTCCTAGCGTGAGGCCATGAGGAACAATCCGCGCACCCGCACCGCCACCGGCTGCACCCTGCTGGTGATCGCCCTCGCCGCCGGCGTCACCTCCTGCAGTGGCGACGGCAACCCGCTGACGGCCTCCCCGTACGACGCCTCCGACCAGATCTCCGTCAACGTGCCCACGGGCGCGGGGAAGAAGGCCGACCCGGACAAACCCCTGGAGATCACCGCGGAGGACTCCGACGGGCGCATCACGGACGTCACGGCCGTGGACGCCATAGGACGCCACCTGGCGGGCGAGCTCTCCGCCGACGGCAGCCGCTGGCGCAGCACCGAGCCGCTGGCCGCCGACGCCCGCTACACGGTGCGGGTGAGCACCGAGGACGACGACGGCGCACCCGGCCGCCGCGTCCTCACCATCGACACCGGCCGGCCCGCCGACCGGGCCTACCTGGACGTCACGTTCGGCCCCGAGGCGGGCACCTACGGCGTCGGCCAGCCCCTCACCGCCAAGCTCAGCCGGCCGGTCAAGGACAGGGCCCAGCGCGCCCTCGTCGAACGCGCCCTCCACGTCGACTCCACGCCCGCCGTCGAGGGCTCCTGGTACTGGGTGGACGACAAGGAGCTCCACTACCGCCCCCGGGACTACTGGCCCGCCCACGCCACCATCCAGGTGCACAGCACCCTGGAGGGCATAAAGATCGGCGACCGCGTGTGGGGCCGCCGCTCCGCGCCCCTGAAGATCACCACCGGCGACCGCGTCGTCGCCGTCACCGACGCCGCGACGCACCAGATGACCGTGTACCGCAACGACGAGGAGATCAACCAGATCCCCGTCACCACCGGCAAACCCGGTTTCGAGACCCGCAACGGCATCAAGGTGGTGCTCGCCAAGGAGGCCTTCGTCCGCATGCGCTCGTCCACCGTCGGCATCGCCGCGGGATCGTCGGACTCCTACGACCTGAACGTCCGCTACGCCACCCGGCTCACCTGGAGCGGCGAGTACGTCCACGCCGCCCCCTGGTCCGTCGACTCCCAGGGCCGCGCCAACGTCAGCCACGGCTGCACCGGCATGAGCACGGACAACGCCGAGTGGTTCTTCAACACCGTCCGCAAGGGCGACGTGGTCAAGGTCGTCAACTCCGACGGCGACCAGATGGAGCCCTTCGGCAACGGCTTCGGCGACTGGAACCTGAGCTGGGAGAAGTGGCGCGAGGGCAGCGCGCTGACGGGCGGCGGCGCCGCGAGGCACCAGGACGCGTCCCGACTGCGACCGGCGGCGTGACCCGCCGGGGAGGCGGGGCGGCGCGGCCGGGCCCCCGCGCAAGCGTGCGGGGCCCGGCGGAAACCGGGCGGGGCGGCGGCTACGCGCCCACCAGCTTGCGCCCGCGCAGCAGGGACGCCAGCGCCGAGGCGAACTCCACCGGGTCCACCGGCAGGGGCACCGCGGCGTCCGCGCGGCTCCAGGTGGCCAGCCACGCGTCCTGGGGGCGCCCCATCAGCAGCAGCACCGGCGGGCAGTTGTAGATCTCGTCCTTGATCTGCCGGCACAGGCCCATGCCGCCCATCGGCACGGCCTCGCCGTCCAGCACGCAGACGTCGATCCCGCCCCGGTCCAGCTCGCGCAGCACGGCCTGCGGGGTCGCGCACTCGACGAACTCCACCAGGGGCGCGTCCGGGGCCGGGCGGCGCCCGGTGGCCAGCCGCACCTGCTCCCGGGTGTTCGCGTCGTCGCTGTAGACCAGCACCGTGGCGGTCGGCTGCATGCTTCCTCCGGGGGACGTCGTTGTCTGGGGTAGCTGTCTGGGATAGCCGTGTCTGGGATGACCGTGTCTGGAAAGCCGTGCGGATCGGGAACGCCTCCCGCGGATGCTACCCCCTGGAACACCACGTCAACAGCGGTACGGGCGGTATGGACACTCCGAACGGGACCCCCGGAGTGAGGGCGGGATAAGCGGGCGACATAATGGCGGTCGTGGCGACAGCAACGACAGTAGAAACCGGGCACGCGCACCCGTCGGTCAATCGACCGAACCTCACCAGCGTCGGAACGATCATCTGGCTGAGTTCCGAGCTGATGTTCTTCGCGGCCCTCTTCGCGATGTACTTCACCCTGCGGTCGGTGACGGGGCCCGAGCACTGGAAGGAGATGGCGAGCCATCTCAACTTCCCGTTCTCGGCGACGAACACCACGATCCTGGTGCTGTCCTCGCTCACCTGCCAGCTCGGCGTGTTCGCCGCCGAGCGCGGTGACGTGAAGAAGCTCCGGGGCTGGTTCATCGTCACCTTCATCATGGGTGCGATCTTCATCGGCGGCCAGATCTTCGAGTACACCGAGCTGGTCACGAAGGACGGCCTCTCGCTCTCCTCCGACCCGTACGGCTCGGTGTTCTACCTGACCACCGGCTTCCACGGCCTGCACGTGACCGGCGGCCTGATCGCCTTCCTGCTGGTGCTCGGCCGCACCTACGCGGCGCGGAGGTTCACCCACGAGCAGGCGACCGCGGCCATCGTCGTGTCCTACTACTGGCACTTCGTCGATGTCGTCTGGATCGGCCTCTTCGCCACGATCTACATGATCAAGTAACCGCGGCGCGCATCCGCGTGCCCGAACGTCCCAGAAGCATCGACGCAGAAGATCCTGACACCGGGGTAATCCGTGAAAAAGCTCTCCGCACGACGACGCCATCCGCTGGCGGCGGTCGTCGTCCTACTCCTCGCGCTGGCGGCCACTGGGGGGCTGTACGCCGCCTTCGCGCCCGCCGGCCGGGCGCAGGCCGACGACTCGGCGCAGTCCCTCACCATCGAGGAGGGCAAGAAGCTCTACGAGGTCGGCTGCGCCAGCTGCCACGGCACCGGTGGCCAGGGCACCAGCGACGGTCCGAGCCTGGTGGGCGTGGGCGCGGCGGCCGTCGACTTCCAGGTCGGCACCGGCCGCATGCCGGCCCAGCAGCCGGGTGCGCAGGTCCAGAAGAAGCCGAACATCTACTCGCAGGCCGAGATCGACCAGCTCGCGGCCTACGTCGCGTCGCTGGGCGCCGGTCCGTCCGTGCCGACCAAGCAGCAGTACGACCCGGCGGGCGCGGACGTCGCCCGGGGCGGCGAGCTGTTCCGCACCAACTGCACCCAGTGCCACGCCTTCAAGGGCGTGGGCGGTGCCCTGACCAAGGGCAAGTTCGCACCCGACCTCAAGGATGTGTCCGCGAAGCACATCTACGAGGCCATGCAGACGGGCCCGCAGAACATGCCGTCCTTCCCGGACACGACGCTCACCGAGCAGAACAAGAAGGACATCATCGCGTACGTCAAGGCGATCAACAGCGACCAGACCGTCAGCCAGGGCGGCCTCGAGCTGGGCGGTCTCGGCCCGGTCAGTGAGGGTCTGTTCGCGTGGGTCTTCGGACTGGGTGCGCTGATCGTCGTCGCCGTCTGGGTTGCCGCTCGGACCGCAAAGGCCAAGAAGTCATGAGTAGCCACGACATTTCCGAAGAGAACCTGCCCGAGCAGCGGGGCGCCGCGCAGGGTGCGGTGCGGCTGGCGGACGAGAAGAACCCGTTCGCCGACCCGGGGCTGCCGCCGCACGAGCACCGCCGCCAGGACGTCGACGAGCGGGCCGCCAAGCGTTCCGAGCGCGTGGTCGCCCTGCTGTTCACGGTGTCGATGCTGGCCACGATCGCCTTCATCGCCGCCTACGTGACCATCCCGGTCGACAAGGCGATCTACGTCTTCCCGCTCGGGCACATCAGCGCGCTGAACTTCGCGCTCGGCCTGACCCTGGGCACGGCGCTGTTCACCATCGGCGCGGGCGCGGTCCACTGGGCCCGCACCCTGATGTCCGACGTCGAGCTGGTCGACGAGCGTCACCCGATCGAGGCCTCCCCGGAGACCCGCGCGAAGGTCCACGCCGACTTCCAGCAGGGCGCCAAGGACTCGCAGCTCGGGCGCCGCAAGCTGATCCGCACCACCATGTTCGGCGCGCTCGCGCTGGTTCCGCTCTCCGGCGTGGTGCTGCTGCGCGACCTCGGCACGCTGCCCGGGACCAAGCTCCGCCACACGCTGTGGTCCAAGGGCAAGCTCCTGGTCAACATGAACACCAACCAGCCGCTGCGGCCCAGCGACATCGCCGTCGGCTCGCTCACCTTCGCCAAGCCCGAGGGCCTGGAGGAGAAGAGCGAGGAGTTCCAGGACGAGATCGCCAAGGCCGCCCTGATGATCGTCCGGCTGCAGCCGGAGGACATCAAGGACAAGCGCGAACTCGAGTGGTCGCACGAGGGCATCGTGGCGTACTCGAAGATCTGCACCCACGTCGGTTGCCCGATCTCCCTGTACGAGCAGCAGACGCACCACGTGCTGTGCCCGTGCCACCAGTCCACCTTCGACCTCTCCGACGGTGCCCGAGTGATCTTCGGCCCCGCCGGTCACCCGCTGCCGCAGCTGCGCATCGGCGTGAACGACGAGGGCTATCTTGAGGCGCTCGGCGACTTCGAGGAGCCCGTCGGTCCTGCATTCTGGGAGCGCGGATGAGCACTACGACGAGCAACGAGTCCCGCTCTCGCGGGAAGGCCCCGGCGGGCGAGCGGCTCGCCGACTGGGCCGACGGCCGGCTCGGGATCTACTCGCTGGCCAAGGCCAACCTGCGCAAGATCTTCCCCGACCACTGGTCGTTCATGTTGGGTGAGGTCTGCCTCTACAGCTTCATCATCATCATCCTGACGGGTGTCTACCTGACGCTGTTCTTCCACCCGTCGATGAACGAGGTGGAGTACCACGGCTCCTACGTCCCGCTGCAGGGACAGCTGATGAGCGAGGCCTACCGGTCCACGCTGAACATCAGCTTCGACGTGCGCGGCGGTCTGCTGATCCGGCAGATCCACCACTGGGCCGCGCTCGTCTTCCTCGGCGGCATGTTCGTGCACATGATGCGCGTCTTCTTCACGGGCGCGTTCCGCAAGCCGCGCGAGATCAACTGGCTGTTCGGCTTCCTGCTGTTCGTCCTGGGCATGTTCACCGGCTTCACCGGCTACTCGCTCCCGGACGACCTGCTCTCCGGCACCGGTATCCGCTTCATGGAGGGCGCGATCCTGTCCGTGCCGATCGTCGGCACGTACATCTCGTTCTTCCTCTTCGGCGGCGAGTTCCCGGGCCACGACTTCGTGGCGCGGTTCTACTCGATCCACATCCTGCTGCTGCCGGGCATCATGCTCGGCCTGGTGGTCGGCCACCTGATCCTGGTCTTCTACCACAAGCACACGCAGTTCGCGGGCCCCGGCCGCAAGAACACCAACGTCGTGGGCATGCCGCTGATGCCGGTCTACATGGCCAAGGCGGGAGGCTTCTTCTTCCTGGTCTTCGGCGTCATCGCGGCCATCGCGGCGATCGCGTCCATCAACCCGATCTGGACCATGGGCCCCTACCGCCCGGACCAGGTCTCCACCGGCGCCCAGCCCGACTGGTACATGGGCTTCGCCGAGGGACTGATCCGCGCCATGCCCGGCTGGGAGATCAACTTCTGGGGCCACACCCTGGTCCTGGGCGTGTTCATCCCGCTGGTGCTGTTCGGCGTGGTCCTCATGGTGATCGCGGCCTACCCGTTCCTGGAGGCCTGGGTCACCGGCGACAAGCGCGAGCACCACATCCTGGACCGCCCGCGCAACGCGCCGACCCGCACCGCCTTCGGTGTCGCCTGGATCACCGTGTACATGGTGGGTCTGATCGGCGGTGGCAACGACCTCATCGCCACCCACTTCCACCTGTCGATCAACGCGGTCACCTGGTTCGTGCGGATCGCGTTCTTCGTCGGCCCGGTGATCGCGTTCATCGTCACCAAGCGGATCTGCCTCGGCCTGCAGCGCCGGGACCGCGACAAGGTGCTGCACGGGCGCGAGTCCGGCATCATCAAGCGGCTGCCGCACGGCGAGTTCATCGAGGTGCACGAGCCGCTCAGCCAGGAGCAGATGTACACGCTCACCGCGCACGAGCAGTACAAGCCGGTCGAGATCGGCCCGACGGTCGACGAGAACGGCGTCGAGCGCAAGGTGAAGGGATCCGAGAAGCTGCGCGCCAAGCTCAGCAAGGCGTACTACGGCGAGGACTCCCAGATCCCCAAGCCGACCGTCGAGGAGTACCGGGAGATCACCAGCGGCCACGGCCACCACTGATCACTGCGTCGCCACACCGGCAAGGGCCCCGTCCTCCCCCAAGCTCTTAACGAGCAGGGGGTACCCCCACCCGGACGGGGCCCTTCCCGCTGCCCGGGCCTGGATAGGGTGGACCTGCCCCCGCGACGGACGGGGGCGCGGATTGACCACCTACGACCCAGGAGCGGCTGATGAACGCTGTGACCCCCGCTGGAGGCGACACCGCGGCGGGCCGTTCCTGGCCCGAGGTGCTGAACGCCCTGCTGGAGGGCCGGGACCAGAGCGCCGAGGCGACGGCGTGGGCGATGGACCGGATCATGCGCGGCGAGGCGACGGACGCCCAGATCGCCGGGTTCGTCGTGGCGCTGCGGGCCAAGGGCGAGACGGTCGAGGAGATCACCGGCGTGGTCCGGGCCATGTACGAGCACGCCAACGTCATCGAGGTGCCGGGCCGCACGGTCGACATCGTCGGCACCGGCGGCGACGGCGCGAAGACGGTGAACATCTCCACGATGTCCTCGCTCGTGGTGGCCGGCACCGGCGCCAAGGTCGTCAAGCACGGCAACCGCGCGGCCTCCTCGGCGTCGGGCTCCTCGGACGTGCTGGAACGGCTCGGCGTCAACCTCGACCTGACGCCGCAGCGGGTGGCCGAGGTCGCGGAGGAGGCCGGCATCACGTTCTGCTTCGCGGTGAAGTTCCACCCGGCGCTGCGGCATGTCGCCGCCGCACGCGGCCAGTTGGGCATCCGCACGGTGTTCAACGTGCTCGGACCGCTGACCAACCCGGCCAGGGTGAAGGCGCAGGCGGTCGGGGTCGCCGACCCGCGCATGGCGCCGATGATCGCCGGCGTCCTGGCCGAACGCGGCAACTCCGCCCTGGTCTTCCGCGGCGACGACGGCCTGGACGAACTGACCACGACCTCCACCTCCCGGGTCTGGGTGGTCCGGGACGGCAAGGTGACCGAGGAGACGTTCGACCCGCGGGACGTCGGCATCGAACGGGTTCCCGTGGAGGCCCTGCGCGGCGGCGACCCGTCCTACAACGCGGAGGTCGCCCGCCGGCTCCTGGACGGCGAGCAGGGCCCGGTCCGGGACGCGGTGCTGCTGAACTCGGCCGCGGCCCTGGTGGCCCTGGACCCGACGGACGCCCCCCTGCCCGAGCAGCTGCGGGCCGGCATGGAGAAGGCCGCGGAGTCGATCGACTCCGGCGCGGCCCGGCGGACGCTGGAGCGCTGGGTGGAGGCCAGCAATCGGTAGCAGCCGGTGGCAACCGGTGGCCCGGCGGGGGCGCCTCGCCGGCGGCGTGCGGGCGGCACGGGCCCGCGTGTCAGTGGTGTACGCGGGCAGCGGCACGGGCCCGCGCGCCGGTGGCGGGCGCCGGGCCGGGCGATGTCCCGGTATCCGGACACGAGTTGCGCGGCCACGATCACTTCCCGTAGCTTTTCCGGCAGGTCATGAGCGACAGCCACTCGGCCCCGGCCGGCTGTCCGGCAACCCTCCGTCCGCGGCGGGGTGCCCCGGGTGAGGACCAGGTCGCAGGCAGCGAGGTCTGCGGCAAGCGCGGACCCCTCACGCGCCCGTGTACGGGCGCGGGGCCAGGGGTCCTGGTCGTACGAGGGAGTCCTTCCGTGAGCAAGCGAATGCGCTAGGGCCGCAGAGCCCCGCCTCCGCATCCCCCGCCGGTCTCCGGCCATCCTTGCCGGTCCGCCGGTCTGCCGGTCTCCGGCCATCCCTGCCGGTCTCCGGCGATCCGTGTCGCCTTCACCCCCACCCGCGTCCGCGCCGAGCGCCGCCCGCTCGCGCGGCGGGTTCCGCACGCCTTACGGGAGTTCCCATGTCCGTTTCCACGTCCGTCTCCACGCCTGTCTCCACGTCCGTCTCCGCCGCTGCTGCCGACCGCTCCGTCCGCCCCCCGCTGCCCGTTCTGGGCCGTGACGTCACCGTCCCGCTCGTCACCGGCGGCGAGGTGGCATACGCCGCGCTCGACTACGCCGCCAGCGCCCCGGCGCTGCAGCGGGTGTGGGACGACGTGGCGGCGTACGCGCCGTACTACGGCAGCGTGCACCGGGGCGCCGGATACCTGTCGCAGCTGTCGACGGAGCTGTTCGAGAACGCGCGCGGGACGGTCGCGGAGTTCCTCGACTGCCGCCCGACCGACCAGGTCGTCTTCACCCGGTCGACGACCGACTCCCTCAACCTCCTCGCCCGGGCGCTCCCGGCCGGCTGCGAGGTCTTCGTCTTCGAGACCGAGCACCACGCCGCGCTGCTGCCCTGGCGCCGGGCGAAGGTGACGTACCTGGACGCGCCGCGCAGCCCGCGGCAGGCGGTCGAGACCCTGGAGCGCGCCCTGGCCGACCGCGACCCCCACGGCCCCGCCCTGGTCTGCGTCACCGGCGCCTCCAACGTCACCGGGGAGCTGTGGCCGGTGCGCGAACTGGCCGCCGCCGCGCACGCGCACGGCGCCCGCATCGTCCTGGACGCCGCCCAGCTCGCCCCGCACCACCCGGTGAGCGTGCGCGACCTCGACGTCGACTGGGTCGCCTTCTCCGGGCACAAGCTGTACGCCCCGTTCGGCTCCGGCGTTCTGGCCGGCCGCGCCGACTGGCTGCGCGAGGCGGAGCCCTACCTCGCCGGCGGCGGCGCCAGCCGCAGGGTCGCCCGGCGCGCGGACGGGGGCGTGGACGTGGAGTGGCACGAGGGCGCCGCCCGCCACGAGGCCGGCTCCCCGAACGTCATCGGCGCCCATGCCATCGCCTCGGCGTGCCGGGCCCTGACGGAGGCCGGCTGGGAGACCCTGGTCGCCCGCGAGCGGCACCTGCTCGAGCGGGTGCGGGCCGGACTGGCCGGGATTCCGCAGGTGAGGGTGTTGTCCCTGTTCGGCGACGACGCGCCGCGCGTGGGCGTGCTCTCCTTCGTCGTCGACGGCTGGAGCAGCTCCCACCTCGCCGCCGCCCTCTCCGCCGAGTACGGCATCGGCGTGCGCGACGGCCTCTTCTGCGCCCACCCCCTGGTACGCGCCCTCCTCGGCGGCGACCCGCACACCCGGGGCGAGTGCGGCGCCCCCGAGGCCGCGCCCGGCGAAGAGCCCCTCCACGCCGTCCGCGTCAGCTTCGGCGCGGGCACGCCCGAGGAGCATCTGGACCGCTTCGTCACCGCCGTCGGGGAGCTGGTGCGCCACGGGGCGAAGTGGACCTACCGTACGGAGGGCGGCCGCTGCGTACCGGCCGTCTGACCGCGGTTCGGTTCAGGCGCGGTTCGGTTCAGGCGCAGTTCCGTTCAGGTGCAGTGCCGGTCGGCCGCGGTGCCGGCCGGCCGCGCGCCCGGCCGGAGGGCGGGGCGCGGGCGGCGGTTCAGGAGTCGAGGCCGATCGCGAACGCCGCCTCCAGGTCGTGCTGGGAGTAGGTGCGGAAGGCCACGTGGGTGTCGGTGGCCCGCACGCCGGGGATCTTGCTGATCCGGCCCGGGATGACCTCGGCGAGGTCCTCGTGCTGCCGGACGCGGACCATGGCGATGAGGTCGTAGGTGCCGGTGACGGAGAAGACCTCGCTGACGTTCTCCAGCGAGGCGATCTGCTCGGCGATCTCGGGGATCCGGTCCACGCTGGTCTTGATGAGCACGATCGCGGTGATCACGGCTGGTCCTCTCCCTGGGTGGCCGGGGCTGGGGCGGACCTCACTCTAGTCGGACGCCCGAAACGGGCCCACGCGTAGCCCAGGCCCAGCCCGAAGCCCACCAGGTGGGCCAGGTAGGCCACGCCGGGCCCGGCGTGGGCGCGGCCCAGGGCCAGCCACTGCAGCACCACCCAGAAGGGCAGCACCACCCACGCCGGGAAGCGCAGGGGCAGGAAGAACAGGAACGGCAGGACGCTGGTGACCCGGGCGGTGGGAAAGAGCCACAGGAACGCGCCGAGGACGGCGGAGATCGCGCCGGAGGCGCCGACCAGGGTCTGCCCGGAGGCCGCGTGGGCGGCTGCGTACCCCAACAGGGCCAGGTAGCCGCACCCGACGTAGAACAGGGCGAACCGCAGCCGCCCCATGCGTTCCTCGGCCATCGCGCCGAAGACGTGCAGGAACAGCATGTTGCCCAGCAGGTGCACCCAACCGGCGTGCACGAACAGGGCCGTGACGGGGGTCAGGGCGGCACCGGGGCCGCCGGGGAACAGCTCGGCGGGGATCACGCCCCAGCGGCGGAAGTGGGCCCGCCGCGCGGCGAGCAGCTCGTCGCCGGAGCCGTAGGCCGGGTTCAGACCGGCCGCCGGGCCCAGCACGAAGACCAGGCAGCACAGGGCGATGAGGGCGTACGTCACCGGGGCGGACACCCCCCGGACGCGCCCGGCCGCCCGGGCCGCCGCCGCGCCCCACGCGCCGATCCTGCCGCTTCCGCCGCTCCTGCGACTCCTGTCACTCCTGCCGGTCATGGACAGAGCATGGCGTAACGGGACGCATCCGTCCGGACCGCCTCGCCGCCGTGGAGGGAGGGGCGGGGAGCGGCCCCCAGGCCGTAGGGTTACGAGCCACACGCGCCGGGAAATCGGCGCATCACGGAAACTAGTAGGAAAGAGACCGGCCACGATGACGGTTCCCGTGCCGACCGCCACGACGCGGTGGCGCTGCACCCTCTGCGGCAATCTCACCCGCTTCGACGTGACCCGCTCCTCGAAGGTCGTCGAGTACGTCCACCTCGACCTGGCCGGAGAGCCCACGGTGGAGGAGCGCGAAGTGGTCAGTGAGACGATCGAGTCGGTGCGCTGCCGTTGGTGCAACGCCGTGGACCAGGTCGAACTCGTGGACAGGCCGGGCGCCGGCTCCTGAGGGGAGCGGGGCCCGTACGGACAGTGGGGTGACGGATGGCGGAGACCGCAGGCGGGGGGCCGGGCGACGGCGCCGCTGAGGTGCTCGACCGTCCGCTGCCCGAAGGAGTGCGCCGCCGGGTCGTGCAGATCGCCTGCGACGGCTTCGGCGGGCTGACCCTGGCCGAGCTGCCCGCGCAGCTGCGGCAGTACGCGCGTTTCACACCGAGCCGCCGCGCCAAGTTCGCGGGCAACGCGATGGCGGCGGCCCTGGAGACCGATCCGCTGTTCCGGCAGCGCGTCGGGGAGAAGTTCAAAGAGGCCCAGCCGGAACTCGCCGGCGCCGTCGACTCCGGCTCGCCGCCCCCGGCCGCGGATCCGCTCGACGTGGCGGCCGCGGCCTATGTGCTGCGCCCGCCGGGCTGGGTGAAGCTGGTCACCGCGGCCGGCGAGGAGGCCCTGCGCGCCGACGCCGAACGCGCCGACCGGGAGAACCGGGCGGAGCTGGAGCGGCTGCGCGCCGAACTGGCCGCCGCCCGCGAGCAGACCCGCACCGAGACCGAGCGGCTGCGCGCCGAGCTCGACGCGGCGAAGAAGGAGACGGAGTCGCTGCAGCGCAAACTGCGCGCCGCCCTCAGCGACGTCCGGCGGGGCGAGGCCGCGCTGCGCAAGCTGCAGGGCGAGATCGAGACCGTGCGCGCCGAGGGGCAGGCGCAGCTGTCCGCGGCCGAGAGTGAGAACCGGCGCCTCAAGGCGCGCCTGGGGGAGGCGGAGGCGGCCCTGGAGGCCACCCGCCGGGCGGCGCGCGAGGGGCGCAGCGTCGAGGACATGCGCGTCCGGCTGCTGCTGGACACCCTGCTGGACGCCACCCAGGGGCTGCGCCGGGAACTCGCGCTGCCGCCGGTGTCGGTGCGCCCGGCGGAGACCGTGGACGCCGTGGAGCCGGGGCGGATGAGCCCCAAGGACATCGCCGCGCGCGCCCTGTCCGACGACGACCCGCAGGTCCTCGACCAGTTGCTCGCGCTGCCGCAGGCGCACCTGGTCGTCGACGGCTACAACGTCACCAAGACCGGCTATCCGCAGATGCCGCTGGAGAAGCAGCGGCTGCGCCTGCTCGGACAGCTCTCCCAACTCGCCGCGCAGACCGGCGCCGAGGTCACCTGCGTCTTCGACGGGGCGGAACTGGCCGCGCCGGTGCTGCTCGCGCCGCCGCGCGGAGTGCGCGTGCTGTTCTCCAAACCGGGCGTCACCGCCGACGAGTTGATCCGCCAGCTGGTGCGCGCGGAGCCCCCCGGGCGGCCCCTCGTCGTCGTCTCCACCGACCGCGAGGTCGCCGACGGCGTGGCCCGCGCGGGCGCCCGCCCGGTGGCCTCCGCGGCGCTGCTGAAGCGCTTCTCGCGCGGCTAGCGGGGCAGAGTGGGGCTGGGTGGGGCTAGTGAGGCCGAGTGGGGCTGAGCGGGGCCGAGTTTGGCGGTGGGGCGGGGGCCGGCCGCGGGGTGACCGCATCCGGTGCATGCGTCCCGTAGGTCCCGGCCGCAACGTAACCGGCCTATGCCCGAATTGAGGGAATCACTACGCTGTGTGACCCACGCAGCGTCAACCTCGCGTAACCGCACGTGAGTTCTCCGCAAAAAATGCATTGCGTGACGATATTTTTGGCTGCCAGGATTTGAACTGATCACAACGGGGTCACTAGGGTCTGGGCTCGAACCTCCGCTCGGGTGATCACTCGCACCGGGTGAGTGACGGCGGAGGACCCCGCCCGCCGGCGTGTCGGTAGGCGGCTGGAGGAAGAAGGAGCTCGCCCCCGTGGCGTCCCACCGTCGTCCCAAGCAGCCGAGCCGCGCACGTGTGACCGTGCTGACCACCGCAGCCGCCGCTGCTGTCGCCCTGACCTCGCAGGCCGCCCACGCGGCGCCGAGCGAGAAGCCCACCAAGGACGAGGTCAAGGCCAAGGTCGACAAGCTCTACGAAGAGGCGGAGCAGGCCACCGAGAAGTACAACGGGGCCAAGGAGAAGCAGGAGAAGCTCCAGAAGGAGATCTCCACCATCCAGGACAACGTCGCACGCGGTCAGGAGGAGCTCAACAAGCTCCGCGACAGCCTGGGTTCGCTCGCCGCCGGCCAGTACCGCACCGGCAGCATCGACCCGTCCCTGCAGCTCTTCCTCTCCTCGGACCCCGACGAGTACCTCGACAAGGCCTCCACGCTCGACCAGTTGAGCGCCCAGCAGGTCGAGGCCCTGAAGAAGGTCCAGGACAAGCAGCGCGAACTCGCCCAGGAGCGGGCCGAGGCCGCCGAGAAGCTGAAGGACCTGCAGGCCACCCGCACCGAACTCGGCAAGAAGAAGAAGGAAGTCCAGGCCAAGCTGGCCGAGGCGCAGAAGCTGCTCAACTCCCTCACCGCGAAGGAGAAGGCGGAACTCGCCGCCGAGCAGCAGCGCGCCAGCCGCGCCAGCCAGGCGCGCGTCGAACTGGACCCGAGCGGCTCCGACAGCTCGGCCTCCAGCCGGGCCGCCGCCGCCTTCGCCGCCGCCCAGAGCAAGCTCGGCTCGCCGTACGTCTACGGCGCCTCCGGCCCGTCCTCCTTCGACTGCTCGGGCCTGACCTCCTGGGCCTACGCCCAGGCCGGCGTGTCCATCCCGCGCACCTCCGAGGCCCAGGCGCAGATCGGCACCCGCATCTACTCGGTCAACGACCTCAAGGTCGGCGACCTGGTGTTCTTCTTCAACGACCTGCACCACGTCGGCCTGTACGCGGGCAACGGCCAGATCCTGCACGCGCCGCGCACCGGCACGGTGGTCCGCTACGAGTCGATGAGCACCATCGGCGGACCGTTCATGTTCGGCGTCCGCGTCTGAGCCGCCGGGCGTCCGGCCCGCACCCCCGCACCCCCGTACCCCGCACCCCGGACGCCGACCGCCCGAACGGGCGAATCACCACAACCCGAAAGTGACCCCGCGCCCCGCCGGTGACCTGCGTCAGCGGCGGGGCGCGGGGCTGTGCGGCCCCCGCGGACCCGGCGGAGGTTCTTGGGGCCGGTGCGACGGCACGGCTACTGTCTGCCGCGTTTCCCCCACCCGTGCCGGGGCGGCCCGCCCCGCCCCGGCACGAGGAGCACGTCCGTCACGGGGGAGCACGTCCGTGTCCGCCAGCGGAAGGAGTGGGGCATCCCGTGGGGTCCCATCGCCGCCATGCACCGTCCGGCCTCCACCGGAGCGCCGGCGCCGCCCGCCTCGCGGCAGGCGTCCTGTCGGCCGCGGCCGCCGCCCTGGGCGCCGCCGCCACCACGCCACCGGCCCAGGCCGTCCCGCACCCGCACGACGACCCCCGCGCCGAGGTGGAACGCCTCCTGCGGGAGGCGGAACGGGCCACCCAGGCCTACGACAAGGCCGACGAGCAGGCCGGCAGGCTGCGCCGCCAGGTGCGCGACGCGCAGGACCACATCGCCCGCCGGCAGCAGCGCGTCAACGCCCTGCGCGAGGAACTCGGCGCGCTGGCCGGCGCCCAGTACCGCTCCGGCGGCCTCGCCCCCTCCTTCGTCCTGCTGTTCACCGACGGCCCGGACGACTACCTCGCCAAGGCCTCCGTCCTGGACCGGATCGGCGCCCACCAGGCCGGCCGGCTGCGCGAGTTGCGCACCACGCTGCGCGCACTCGCCCAGGAGCGCGGCGAGGCGGCCCGCACACTCGCCGAACTCGACCGCAGCCGCCGGGCCGTCGCCGCGCACCGGCGGGCGGTGATGCACAAGCTCGCCGCGGCCCGCCGGCTGCTCGACTCGCTGCCCGCCGCCGAGCGCGGCGCCTTCGACCGGGCCTCCCGCTCCGCCCGCGCCGTGCCCGGCCTCGCCGACGGCCCCGCCGCCTCCGCACGGGCGGCCGCCGCCGTCGCCGCCGCCCGCTCCGCCCTCGGCAGGCCGTACGTGTGGGGCGCCAACGGCCCCGGCGGCTTCGACTGCTCGGGCCTGGTGCAGTGGTCGTACGCGCGGGCCGGCGTCCAGCTGCCGCGCACCTCGCAGGAGCAGCAGCACGCCGGGCGGCGCATCCCGCTCTCCCAGGCCCGCCCCGGCGACCTCGTCGTCTACCGCTCGGACGCCAGCCACGTCGGCATGTACGCCGGCAACGGCCTGGTCATCCACGCGCCCCACCCCGGTGCGCCGGTGCGCTACGACCCGGTCGGCATGATGCCGATCGCGTCGGTGACCCGGGTCTG
This sequence comes from Streptomyces echinoruber, assembly GCF_014651135.1. Classification (GTDB taxonomy): domain Bacteria; phylum Actinomycetota; class Actinomycetes; order Streptomycetales; family Streptomycetaceae; genus Streptomyces; species Streptomyces echinoruber. The sequence continues at coordinate 470,145 of NZ_BMWH01000001.1, read as the reverse complement.
AGCGGACCGGTCGGCCGTACGATCGGGAGGATGGCTGATCGTGGGCGGGCGTGGGCGGATTCGGGCGGCAGGCGGTGGCTGCCGCCCGTCGTACTGCCGGCACTGCCGGCACTGCCGGTACTGCCAGTACTGCCGGTATTGCTGGTACTGCTGGCACTGCTGGGTCCGCTGTGCGCCGGCTGCGGCGGCCCGTCGGCCGGCGACGCCGCCACGGCGGCCGTGCAGCGGGTCCTGGACCGGCGGGCGGCGGCCATCCTGCGGCACGACCCGGCGGCGTACGCGGCGACCGGGACCCGCACCTCCTACGACCGCCTGCGCGCGGTGCCGTTCGCGGCCCTGTCCTACCGGGTGACCGGCCTGCACCGCACCGGGGACGCGGCCACCGCCGACGCCGAACTGCGCTACCGGATCACCGGGTACGACCGGGCCCCCGTCATCGCCGGCCGTATCCTGCGGCTCACGGCCGGCGCCGGCGGGCAGTGGCGCGTGGCGAGCGAGAAACCGGCGCGGAAGGCCGGCCAGCAACTGTGGGACCAGGGGCCGGTCGCGGTGGAGCGGAGCGCGCACGGCATCGTCCTCGGCGTCGGCCAGAGCCGCGCCGCCCTGCGCTCCTACGCGGACCTCGCCGACCGGGCCGCGCCCGCGGTCACCGACGCGTGGGGCACCGGCTGGAGCCGACGGGTCGTCGTCCTCGTACCGGACTCCCTGCGGGGCATGGCCGGCCTGCTCGGCTCCCCGGCCTCCGCCTACCGCGGGATCGCCGCTGTCACCACCGGCGAGACCGGCAACGCCGGCGCCGCGCCCGCCGACCGGATCATCGTCAACCCGGTCGCCTACGGCATGCTCGGCTCACTGGGCCGGCAGGTCGTCCTCACCCACGAGACCACCCACGTCGCCACCCGCGCCGACACCACCCCGGCCACGCCGCTGTGGCTGTCGGAGGGGTTCGCGGACTGGGTCGGCTACCGCGCCACCGGCCGCACCCCCGAGCAGGCCGCGCCGGAACTGCGGCAGGCCGTGGCCGAGGGGCGCGGGCCGCGGCAACTGCCCGCCGACCGCGACTTCGGCTTCGCAAGCGACGCGACGAAGCTGGCGCGGGCCTACGAGGGCGGCTGGCTGGCCTGCCGGATGATCGCCGACCGCTGGGGCGAGGAGCGCCTGCGCGCCTTCTACCGCGCCGTCGGCGCCCACCGGCAGCGGACCGGCGCGGTCGAGGACGCGATGCGGCGAACCCTGGGGACGACACCGGAGGACTTCACGGCACAGTGGCGGGGGTACCTGCGCGAGGAACTGTCCTGACGGGCCGTCAACCACCCTCCTCGGGCTTCCCCGGCTGCTCCGATTTATCTGGTTTCTCTGGTTTCTCTGGTTCCTCCGGGTTCCCGGGCATCGGACATCCTCGGCTGCTCCCGCTGTTCCGATTTCTCCGGCTGTCCCGGCTGTCCCGGCTGCTCCAGGACCCCGGTGGGCCACGCCCGCCGCGGGCGCGGCTCACGCCGCGGCCCCGCGCCGCACGCGGCGTCAGGAGGAGACCGAGGGCTCCTGGGCGCGGGCGGTCTGATCGGGCAGGGTGGCCGCGGGTGGGCGGGGGACGGTGGAGCGCCACAGGTGGCGGGCGGCGAGGACGGTGGCCGTCACCAGCAGGCCGTTGCGCAGCACCAGCAGCGCCACCCCGCGCGGGGTGCTCGCCACGACGTCCGCGAAGTACACGGGGAACTCCAGCACCGTCACGAAGGCCGCCGCCAGCACCAGCCAGATGGGCAGCCGCATCCGGCTGCGCGGGAAGCACCGGCAGACGGCGGCGACGCCGACCAGCCACACCAGGTACTGCGGGCTGATCACCCGGCTGGTCGTGACGAACATCAGCACCGCCGTGAACGCCGCCTCGGCGAGCGTGTGCGGCGCCGCGAGCCGGCGCGCCGCCAGCCGCCACAGCAGCAGCCAGCCGAACGCGGCCCCGGTCAGCGCCAGTGCCACCGTGCTGACGAGGTCGACGTGCGGGCCGAGGAACTCCACCGAGCCGTAGTTGAGCAGCACCTGCCCGTGCCAGCCGAAGTGCCGGGCCACGTGGAAGACCAGCGCGCCCAGCGACTCCACCTCCGTGCCCCGGTCGCGCTGGAAGGTGAGGAAGGTGAACGCGCCGGGCAGCACCAGCGCCGCCAGCGCCCCGATCCCGGCCGCCGTCGCCCCCGCCGCCGCCCACGACCGCCGCCGCGCCGCACCGGTCAGCAGCAGCACCGGCCAGCCCTTCAGCAGCGCCCCGAACCCGGTCAGCACGCCCATCAGGCGCGGCCGCCGCAGCCCGGCCAGCAGCGCCGCCACCGCGACCGCGGTCACCATCACGTCGTAGCGGGCGTACACCGTCGGGCCCAGCAGTGGCACGCCCGCCACCCACACCCACGCCCCGCGCGGCGTGCGGCCGGGCCGCCGGCCCGCGCGCAGCAGCAGCACGAGCACGGCCAGGTCGGCCGCGCAGGCCAGGACGAAGAACGCGGAGGGGTAGTCGAGGAAGGGCAGCAGGCCGGGGGAGAGGATTGCCAGGGCGGCCGCGGGTGGGTACTGCCAGGTGACGTCGGTGCGCGGGAACGAACCGTGCCGCAGCACGTCGTACCAGCCCTGGTAGATCACGGACACGTCACTGGTGACGTCCGGTCCGGGGAAGACGTACACCTTGAACACCCACAGCAGCAGCACCAGCCGCGTCGCGGCCCACACCACCGCCGGCCCCGCCGGGGACCGCCTCGCCGCCGCGCCGTCCACCCGATCCCCCCGTCCGTCCGCTGCCTGCTCCGTCGCGGCCATCGTCCCCCGCCGGGCCGGGCACGGGCCAGCGGTGCCGTGGCGCGTATGGGGAAGAAAGCGTGCAGGTCCTGTTCGGTAGGGTCGGCGGCGATGCACAAGACGCTGATCGTGACCAACGACTTCCCGCCCCGCCCGGGCGGCATCCAGGCGTTCCTGCACAACATGGCGCTGCGCCTGGACCCCGGGCGGCTCGTCGTCTACGCCTCCACCTGGAAACGCACCCGCGAGGGCGTCGCGGCGACCGCCGCCTTCGACGCAGAGCAGCCCTTCACGGTCGTACGGGACCGCACCACGATGCTGCTGCCGACGCCGCGCGTCACCCGGCGGGCGGTGGAGCTGCTGCGCGAGCACGGGTGCACGGCGGTGTGGTTCGGGGCGGCGGCCCCGCTCGGGCTGATGGCGCCCGCGCTGCGCCGGGCGGGCGCGACGCGGCTGGTGGCCACCACCCACGGCCACGAGGCCGGGTGGGCGCAACTGCCCGCCGCCCGGCGGCTGCTGCGCCGGATCGGAGAGGGCACCGACACGATCACCTACCTCGGCGAGTACACCCGCACGCGGATCGCCGCCGCGCTCACCCCCGAGGCGGCCTCCCGCATGGTGCAGCTGCCGCCCGGCGTGGACGAGAAGGTCTTCCACCCCGGCTCCGGCGGCGAGGCGGTGCGCGAACGGCTGGGACTCACCGACCGGCCCGTCGTGGTCTGCGTCTCCCGGCTGGTGCCGCGCAAGGGGCAGGACACACTGATCCGGGCCCTGCCCCGCATCCTCGCCGCCGAGCCGGACACGGTGCTGCTGCTGGTCGGCGGCGGCCCCTACGAGAAGGACCTGCGCCGCCTGGCCCGCGAGACGGGGGTCGCGGACGCGGTGCGCTTCACCGGCGCGGTGCCCTGGTCGGAACTGCCCGCCCACTACGGCGCCGGCGACGTCTTCGCCATGCCGTGCCGCACCCGGCGCGGCGGCCTCGACGTCGAGGGCCTCGGCATCGTCTACCTGGAGGCCTCCGCCACCGGCCTGCCCGTCGTCGCCGGCGACTCCGGCGGCGCCCCCGACGCGGTCCTCGACGGTGAGACCGGCTGGGTGGTGCGCGGCGGGTCCGTCGAGGAGACCGCCGACCGTGTGCTGACCCTCCTGCGGGACCCCGAGCTGCGCCGCCGCATGGGGGAGCGGGGCCGGGCCTGGGTGGAGGAGAAGTGGCGGTGGGACCTGCTGGCGGAGCGGCTGAGGACGCTGCTGTGACCGCGCTCTGACGCAGCGTCGGACCCCGTGTCGGCCGGGTGGGGCGCGCGGGACCGGGCGCAGGGCCGGGCGGGGCGCAGGACCGGGAGCGCAGGACCGGGAGCGCAGGACCGGGCCAGGGCCGGGCCAGGACCGGGCCAGGGCCGGAGTGCCGGGCCCCGCGCCGGGACACGAGCCCCGCGCCGGGACACGGACCCCGCGCCAGGCGCCGGATCTACTTGGCGTAGATCGCCTCGATCTCGTCCGCGAAGTCCTTCGCCACCACGTTCCGCTTCAGCTTCAGCGACGGCGTCAGGTGGCCCGACTCCTCCGTGAACTGGCTGGGCAGGATGCGGAACTTCCGCACCGACTCCGCCTTCGACACCGCGGCGTTGCCGTCGTCGACCGCCGCCTGGACGGCCGCGAGCAGGTCCGGGTCCTCGCGCAGCGACGCCGCGGTGGAGCCGGCCGGCTTGCCGTGCTCGGCGGCCCAGCGGCCCAGGAACTCCTCGTCCAGCGTGATCAGCGCGCCCACGAACGGCCGCCCGTCGCCGACCACCATGCACTCCGCGACCAGCGGGTGCGCCCGGATGCGGTCCTCGATCACCGCCGGGGCGACGTTCTTGCCGCCCGCGGTGACGATGATCTCCTTCTTCCGGCCGGTGATCCGCAGGTAGCCGTCCTCGTCGAGGGTGCCGATGTCACCGGTGTGGAACCAGCCGTCGGCCAGCGCCTCCGCGGTCGCGGCCGGGTTGTTCCAGTACTCCTTGAACAGGTGCTCGCCGTGCAGCAGCACCTCCCCGTCGTCCGCGATCCGCACCACCGAGCCCGGCAGCGGCTGGCCCACCGTGCCGATCTTCTGCCGGTCCCACGGGTTGAACGCGGTCGCCGCGCACGACTCGGTCAGGCCGTAGCCCTCCAGCACCGTGAAGCCGATGCCGCGGAAGAAGTGCCCGAGCCGCTCGCCCAGCGGGGCGCCGCCGGAGATCGCGTACTCGCCGCGCCCGCCCAGGACCGCGCGCAGCTTGCCGTAGACCAGCCGGTCGAAGACCCGGTGCCGCAGCCGCAGGCCGAAGGACGGGCCCGAGGGGGTGTCCAGCGCCTTGCTGTAGGCGATCGCGGTGTCCGCCGCCCGGTCGAAGATCTTCCCCTTGCCGTCGGCCTGCGCCTTGGCGCGCGCCGAGTTGTACACCTTCTCGAAGACGCGCGGCACGCCGAGGATCAGCGTCGGCCGGAACGCGGCCAGTTCGTCGGTGAGGTTCTTGATGTCCGGGACGCAGCCCAACTTGATCGGCGCCATCATCGGGGCGATCTGCACCAGCCGGCCGAAGACGTGCGCGAGCGGCAGGAAGAGCAGCACCGAGCACTCGCCGGTGCGGAACAGGGGGCGCAGCCGCTCCACGACGTTGCCGCACTCGGCGAAGAAGCTGCGGTGGGTGAGCACGCAGCCCTTGGGCCGGCCGGTCGTGCCGGAGGTGTAGACGATGGTGGCCGGGTCGTCCGCCCGGGCCAGCGAGCTGCGCTCCTCGACCGTCTCGTCGGTCACGTCCTGCCCGAGGCGGCCCAGTTCCTCCACCGCGCCGGCCTCGATCTGCCACACGTGCTTCAGCGCCGGCAGCCGCTCGCGCACCGACTCCACGGCGGCCGCGTGGCCGGGCAGCTCCACGACGCAGGCGGTCGCGCCCGAGTCGCTGAGGATCCACTGCACCTGCTCCGGCGAGCTGGTCTCGTACACCGGCACGGTCACCGCGCCCGCGCTCCAGATCGCGAAGTCCAGCAGCGTCCACTCGTAGCGGGTGCGCGACATCAGACCCACCCGGTCGCCCGGCTGGATCCCGGCGGCGATCAGACCCTTCGCCGCGGACCGCACCTCGGCGAGGAACGCGGCGGCCGTCACGTCCTGCCAGACCCCGTCCACCTTGCGGGCGATGACGGCGACATCCGGGTGCTGCGCGGCGTTTCTGCGGACGATGTCGGTCAGATTGCCGTCCGCAGGGACCTCGTACAAAGCCGGAAGGCTGAACTCGCGCAAGACTGCTGCTCCTCGTAGGGCGCCGGCGCCACGACGTTGTGTGATGCGACGGTGCGGTCCTCGGTGGTCCTCGGTGGTTCCCTGTGGTTGAAAACCACAGCACTACCGGACTGCCCGGACGTTACCCGCCGGTACGGCCTCTTCGACAGGGGGTTCCGGTGAGATGTTCGACGCGTCACACAGGGGGGTGCTCCGTGGGTGCCACGGTGGTGGTCCGGTGGACGTTCCTTCGCGCACAGTAGTCCACCCTTTTTCCAACTGGCCAGTAACCGCGGTCCCGGCCGGGACTGTTCACCGGGGCCGCGCTGCTCCTACGCTTGATCGTCATGGCATCACCACGCGTCGGCAACCGCACCGCCCGGGTCCACGTCGTCAGCGACGTCCACGGCAACGTCCGCGGCCTCGCCCGCGCCGGTGACGGCGCCGACGCCCTGATCTGCCTCGGCGACCTGATCCTCTTCCTCGACTACGCCGACCACTCCCGCGGCATCTTCCCCGACCTGTTCGGCAAGGAGAACGCCGACCGCATCGTCGCCCTGCGCACCGCCCGCCGCTTCGAGGAGGCCCGCGCCTTCGGCGCCCGTCTGTGGGCCGGCGTCGAGGAGGACCGGGCCGCCGTCCTGGAGCGGGCCGTGCGCAAGCAGTACGCCGAGCTGTTCGCCGCCTTCCCCACCCCGACGTACGCCACCTACGGCAACGTCGACATGCCGCCGCTGTGGCGGGAGTACGCCCGCGAGGGCACCACCGTCCTCGACGGCGAGCGCGTCGAGATCGGCGGCTGGACCTTCGGCTTCGTCGGCGGCGGCCTGCGGACACCGATGCTCCCCCAAGCTCTCAGCTCCGTTCGAGCAGGGGGGACCCCCACCCAAGCTCTCAGCTCCGTTCGAGCAGGGGGGACCCCCACCCAAGCTCTCAGCTCCGTTCGAGCAGGGGGGACCCCCATCCCTTACGAGATCGACGACGAGGAGTACGCAGCGAAGATCGAGGCGGTCGGCGAGGTCGACGTGCTGTGCGCGCACATCCCGCCGGAGGTCCCCGAACTGGTCTACGACACGGCGGCGCGCCGCTTCGAGCGGGGCAGCCGGGCGCTGCTGGAGGCCATCCGCCGCACCCGCCCCCGCTACGCCCTCTTCGGCCACGTCCACCAGCCCCTGGTGCGACGCATGCGGATCGGCGCGACCGAGTGCGTCAACGTCGGGCACTTCGCGGGGACGGGCAGACCGTGGGTCCTGGAGTGGTGACGACCCTGGGCCCGGGGCGGTGACGGCCGTGGACCCGGGGCGGCGACAGCGGTGACCCGGGGTGCCGGGAGCCGGGCGCCGAAGGTGCTTCCCGGCCGATGTGCGCAGGTGGGGTGAGCTCTGCCCGTCGCGTGCGCGGTAGCCTTCACGCTGCGCACACACGCGCGGTACGACGATTCCCTTCCGGCCCGCATCTGGAGGAGCCACTGCGATGGCGGAACACACCAGCTCGAGCATCACGATCGAGGCGGCACCGGCCGACGTCATGGAGGTGATCGCCGACTTCGCCCGCTACCCCGAGTGGACCGGTGAGGTGAAGGAGGCGGAGATCCTGAAGACGGACGACCGGGGCCGCGCCGAGCAGGTCCGCCTCGTCATGGACGCCGGCGCCATCAAGGACGACCAGACCCTCGCCTACACCTGGACCGGCGACCACGAGGTCTCCTGGACCCTCGTCAAGTCCCAGATGCTCCGCTCCCTGGACGGCACCTACCTGCTCAAACCGCTGGCCGACCACCGCACCGAGGTCACCTACCGGCTCACCGTCGACGTCAAGATCCCCATGCTGGGGATGATCAAGCGCAAGGCGGAGAAGGTCATCATCGACCGGGCGCTGGCGGGGCTGAAGAAGAGGGTCGAGTCCAAGGACCGGTAAGGACCTGCAGGGCCGGCAGGGGCAGAAGCAGGGACCGGAGCAAGGGCCGGAGCAGGGACCCGCAAGGGCCGGAGCAAGGACCGGTGGACGCGAACCGCGGGACAACACCGGACACGCGTGTCACGGACCGAACCCGGGAATCCGTTACGGTTCCCCCCTATGCGCACCCTCTTGATCACCGGCCCGGGCGGCTCCGGCCGCACCACCGTCGCCGCGGCCACCGCCCTCGCGGCAGCGCACCACGGGACGGACACCCTCGTCCTGAGCGCCGACCGCAGCGACACCCTGGGCGCGGCCCTGGGCGCGCCCACCGGCCCCGCCCCGACGCGGCCCGCCCCCCACCTCACCGCCTGGCGCCCGGACCCGGACGCGGCCCTGCGCGAGGACCTCACCGCCCTCCAGGACCGCGCCGCGGGCGTCCTCGACCTCCTCGGCGCGGCCCGCCTGGACGCCGAGGAGGTCACCCCGCTGCCCGGCGCCGGGGAACTGGCACTGCTGCGCGCCCTGCGCGACGCGGCCCTGTCGGAGTCGTTCGAGCTGCTCGTCGTCGACCTGCCGCCGCTCGCGCCCGCCCTGGCCCTGCTGGCCCTGCCCGAGGAACTCCGCCGCTACCTGCGCCGCCTGCTGCCGCCCGAACGCCGGGCCGCCCGCGCCCTGCGCCCCGTCCTGGGCCGCCTGGCGGGCGTGCCCATGCCCGCCGAGTGGCTGTACGAGACGGCGGCCCGCTGGGACGTGGAGCTGGCCGCGGCGCAGGCCGTCGTCGCCGACCGCGGCACCGCCGTACGGCTGGTGGCCGAGCCCGGCCCGGCGGGCGCCGACGCCGTCCGCGAGGCGGCCCTCGGCCTGGCCCTGCGCGGGCTGCCCGTGGAGTCGGTGCTGGCCAACCGGGTCCTGCCGGAGTCCGCCGGGGACGTCTGGGCGGCCGGCCTGATCGCCCAGCAGCGCAAGGCGCTGGAGGAGTGGCAGGAGTCGTACGACGTCCACCCGGTCCCCCACCTCGGCCGCGACCCGCGCGGCACCGACGACCTGGCCGAGCTCGCCGTGCCCGGCGTCAACATCGCGCCCGCCCCGGTCGAGTGGCCCGTCGCCGACCGGATCGACGAGGACGGGGTGCTGGTGTGGCACATCCCGCTGCCCGGCGCCATACGCGACGAGCTCGACCTCGTGCGGCGCGGCGACGAACTCGTCGTCACCGCCGGCCCGTACCGGCGCATCGTGCTGCTGCCGTCCGCGCTGCGCCGGTGCACCGTGGACGGGGCCGCGCTGCGCGACGGCGAGCTGCGGATCCGGTTCACGCCGGACCCGCGGCTGTGGCCCCGCGCGACATGAACCGGGTACGCCCGTTCGGGTAACGTCGTAAGGACGAAACGTAGTCAGGAGTCCGCCATGAGCGAAGAGCTCCCCCCGTCCGACGCCACCGAGCAGAACGGGCAGACCGGGCAGACAGGGCAGGCCGGGCAGGCCGGGCAGGCCGGGCAGGGTGCGGCCGACACGGCCCGCGCGGCGGGCGACCCCGACGCCTGGGCCACCGCCTGCGCCGAGGACCTGGAGGCGGAGAAGGCCCGGCGCCGCGCGCAGCACGGCCCGCCGCCCGGCTCGGCCGCCGAGGAACTGCGCAGGCTCGTCGACACCGTCGCGGACAAGCTGTCCTCACTGCAGTCGCCACTGCTCGGCGCGGTCGCCGGCCCGGCCGCCCAGCAGGTGGTGCGGCAGGTGGTGCAGCAGGCCAAGGCGGCCGTCGAACCCGTCATCGAACGCCACCCGGACGTCTTCGACCACCTCGCCGCCGCGGGCACCGAACTCCTCGCCGCCTACCGCTCCGCCGTCCAGGCCCAGGAACGCCGCTGGACCGCCCGGGCCGCCGGCGACTGGAACGAGGCCTGGCGCGATTCCGACGGCCCCGACGGCTCCGGCCGGCGCGGCGAGGGCGAGGGCCCCGGGCAGCGCATCGACCTGGACTGAGCCCGGACCGGGCGCCGCCGGGCGCGCCGCCGCGGGCCGCCGGGCGTGCCGCCGCGCTGCCCACGGTCCGGACGCCGGAAAACCGACGGCGGGGCCTCGGGTACGGTTGGCCGTAGCGGGGCTCGACCGAAACTGAGGGATTCATGGGACTCACCATCGGCGTCGACATCGGCGGCACGAAGATCGCGGCCGGCGTGGTCGACGAGGAAGGCACCATCCTCTCGACCTTCAAGGTGCCGACCCCCACCACGCCCGAGGCCATCGTGGACGCCATCGCCTCGGCCGTGGAGGGCGCGCGGGCAGGACACGAGATCGTCGGCGTGGGCATCGGTGCCGCCGGCTACGTCAACCGCCAGCGCTCCATGGTCTACTTCGCGCCCAACATCGACTGGCGCCAGGAGCCGCTGAAGGAGAAGGTCGAGGCGCGCGTCGGCCTTCCGGTCGTCGTGGAGAACGACGCGAACGCCGCGGCCTGGGGCGAGTACAAGTTCGGCGCGGGCCGCGGCCATCGCAACGTCATCTGCATCACGCTCGGCACCGGCCTCGGCGGCGGCATCATCATCGGCAACAAGCTGCGCCGCGGGCACTTCGGCGTGGCCGCCGAGTTCGGCCACATCCGCATGGTCCCGGACGGCCTGCTGTGCGGCTGCGGGTCGCAGGGCTGCTGGGAGCAGTACGCCTCGGGCCGGGCGCTGGTCCGCTACGCCCGCCAGCGCGCCAACGCCACCCCCGAGAACGCGGAGCTGCTGCTGTCGCTGGGCGACGGCACCCCCGACGGCATCGAGGGCAAGCACATCTCCATGGCCGCCCGCCAGGGCGACCCGGTGGCGGTGGACTCCTACCGCGAGCTCGCCCGCTGGGTCGGCGCCGGCCTCGCCGACCTCGCCTCCCTCTTCGACCCGTCCGCCTTCATCGTCGGCGGCGGCCTCTCCGACGAGGGCGAGCTGGTCCTGGGACCCATCCGCAAGTCCTACAAGCGCTGGCTCGTGGGCGGCAACTGGCGCCCCGTCGCCGACGTCATCGCCGCCCGGCTCGGCAACAAGGCCGGCCTCGTCGGCGCCGCCGACCTGGCCCGCGAACCGGACCCGATCATGTGACTCCGGCCCACCCGACGAGACGCCCGCCCTTCCCGGTACCGGGGGCGGGCGTTTTCGTCGGACGGGGGCAGGGGGCGGAGCCCCCGCCGGGGTCCGGGGCGGAGCCCCGGGCGGGGGGGTACTTGCCAACTGACCGAGACGGGTGGGCGGGTGGGCAGGACCCCCGTCGGACCGGACCGGCGGTCACCCCGTTCCCGGCGTATCTTGATCCGCATGGTGATCAGCCCACCGCTCCCCACCTCCCGTACGGAACCCGACGGCTCGGCCGTCATCCGCGTCCTGAGCTACAACATCCGCTCGCTGCGGGACGACCCGCACGCCCTCGCCCGTGTGATCGGCGCCTGCGCCCCCGACCTGGTCCTCGTCCAGGAGGCTCCCCGCTTTTTCCGCTGGCGCAAGAAGCTCGCCCGGCTCGCGGCGGCCTCCGGCCTGGTGATCCTCACCGGCGGTGCGACGGCCGCCGGCCCGGCGCTGCTGTGCTCGTTGCGCGCGACCGTCGAGCGCACCGAGGACGTGCTGCTGCCGCTCACCCCGGGCCTGCACCGGCGCGGCTTCGCGACCGCCGTCGTCCGCTTCGCCGGCGCCCGCCTCGGCGTGGTGAGCTGCCACCTGAGCCTGGACCAGGACGAGCGGTACGAGCAGGCGGGTCTGCTCCTCGACCGGCTGGCCGGTCTGGGCGTCGACCATGCGATCGCCGGCGGCGACGTGAACGAGCAGCCCGGCGGCCCGGCGTTCACCCGCATCGCGGACGCGCTCCAGGACTGCCGTACCGTCGCCCCCTGGGGCGCCGAGCACACGTTCACGCCCGCCGATCCGCGCCGGCGCATCGACGCGATCTTCGCCACGCACGGCATCGAGGTGCTCGGCTGCGGTGTTCCCGCCGGGCATCCGGGCGTGACGGAGGCGGACCTGAGGGCGGCCACGGACCACCTCCCGGTCCTCGCCGCCCTGCGGATCCCGGCCGCCCGACGCGCCTGACGCACCCGGAGCGGCCGGATCGGAACCGGCGCCCCCGCCACCGCCCAGACCGGTACCGGCGCTTACACCACCGCCCGGACCGGCACCGGTGCCTACACCACCGCGCCACGCCCGGGGTCGTCGTCCTCCTCGTCCCCGGGGTTCATCCGCACCACCAGCGTGACGAACCCGCCGAGGAACCCGCCGATGCCCAGGGTCGTCAGCCACCACGTCATGTCCCAGCCGAGCACCACCGCCAGCAACAGCAGCACCGGCCCGCCGATCACCGCGAGCCACGCGAACTTGGCGGTGGTGTCGGCGGACGGCAGCGGCGGCGGCTCCGGCGGGACGAAGTGCCCCTCGTCGTCCTCGTCGTAGTCGTCCTCGGACGGCTCGGGCGGCGTGTGGTCGCGCGGCCCGCTCCCGGGCCCGCCCCCGGGGAGGACGCCGGGCGCGAACGACACCGAGCTGCCCAGCGGACGCACCGGCCGGCCGGCGCCGCCGTCCTCGTCGGTCTCCGGCAGCGCCAGGTCCTCCACCGGCCGCAGCGGCCTGTTCCCCGGCGGGTCCGGCGGCTCCTCGCCGTACCCGGCGACGATCGCCGCCCAGGCGGCCTCCTCGTCGAACGGCAGACCGTCGCCGGGGCCCTTCCCCAGCGCCTTGTCCAGCCCTTTGTCCGGCCCCTTGACCAGTCCCGCGCCCTGGCCCCCGCCCAGTCCTTCGCCCAGTCCCTCGCCCGGCCCTTCGCCGCGGCCCGGACCGTCCGCACTCCCGGCGGTGCCCCCCGCGCTCCCGGCGGTGCCCCCCGTGCCGTCCGGCTGCTCGCGCCCCTCGCGGTCGGAGTTCTGCTCAGCCACTGGCCGCCGTCCCTTCCCTGCCGTCCACACCGCCGACGCCACCGGCCTCGCCGGCCCCCGGTGCGAGCCGGCCGACGAACGCGAGGCTCTCCTCGAAGATCCGGTCCGCGTCGTGGTCCAACGTCGCCACGTGGTAGCTGTGTTCCAGCAGGATCTCCGTCACGTCCGTCGACGACACCCGGCTGAGGATGCGGGCGGAGTCGGCCGGCGGCACCACGTGGTCCACCACGCTGTGCAGGAGCAGCAGCGGCTGCGTGACCTGGGGCAGCTCCCGGTCGACGACGCGGAAGAAGTTCCGCAGGGAGTGCGCGGCGTGCAACGGCACCCGGTCGTAGCCCACCTCCTGCGCGCCCTCCTTGGCGATGTCGCTGGTGATGCCCCGCGTGGAGCGCACCAGGTGCCGGGCGACGGGAAGGGCGTACGCCGACAGCCCGTGCACCTTGTTCGCGGGGTTGACCAGCACCAGCCCGGCCACCGCGTCCCCGTGCCGGGCCGCCAGCCGCAGCGCCAGCGCGCCGCCCATGGACAGGCCGGCCACGAACACCCGCGCGCAGCGCTCCCGCAGGTGCCGCAGCTCGCGGTCCACCTCCGCGTACCAGTCCGGCCAGCCGGTGAGCTGCATGTCCTCCCAGCGCGTGCCATGTCCGGGCAGCAGCGGCAGCGAGACGGTCAGGCCGTGCTCGGCGAGGAACTCCGCCCAGGGGCGCAGCGACTGGGGCGATCCGGTGAAGCCGTGGCAGAGGAGCACGCCGGTCTCCCCGCCCTCGTGGCGGAACGGCTCAGCTCCGGGGAGGACCGGCACCTTCGATCTCCTGTTCGTCGGTTGTTCGTCGGTTGCGGAAGGGACGGTTCGTCGGTTCCGGGAAGGACAGTTCGTCGATACCAGAGGTCGATACCAGAGGGACAGCGGAAAGATGCAAGTAAGGCAAGCAAGGATGGCAAACAAAGGATGGCAAACAAGGGGGATCCGGGGGATCCCCGGGGCGATCCCGGACACCTCACCGTACGCGACGGTACCGACACCGACCAGGGGCGTCGGCTCCTTCCGCCCGGCTCCGGGTTAAGGTCTGATCGACAGACACAGGAGGCACGCGGTGTTGTACGGCGCGATGAAGGTTTCCGTCGGGGGCCTGTTGAAGCTCACCTTCCGGCCCTGGGTGGAAGGCCTGGAGAACATCCCCGCCGAGGGGCCCGCGATCCTGGCCAGCAACCACCTGTCCTTCTCCGACTCGTTCTTCCTGCCCGCGGTCCTCGACCGCCGGGTCACCTTCATCGCGAAGGCCGAGTACTTCACCACGCCCGGTCTCAAGGGCCGGCTGACCGCCGCGTTCTTCAAGGGCGTCGGCCAGTTGCCCGTCGACCGCTCCGGGGCGCGCGGCGCGGGCGAGGCGGCGGTGAAGAGCGGCATCGAGGTGCTGGAGCGCGGCGAGTTGTTCGGCATCTACCCGGAGGGCACCCGCTCGCCCGACGGCCGCCTCTACCGCGGCAAGCCCGGCGGCCTGGCACGCGTGGCGCTCGCCACCGGCGCGCCCGTCATCCCGGTCGCCATGATCGACACCGAGAAGATCCAGCCGCCGGGGAAGGTCGTCCCCAAGGTGATGCGCCCCGGTATCCGCATCGGCAAGCCCCTGGATTTCAGCCGCTACCAGGGCATGGAGCACGACCGTTTCGTACTGCGCGCGGTGACCGACGAGGTCATGTACGAGATCATGAAGCTCTCCGGCCAGGAGTACGTCGACATGTACGCCACGGCCGCCAAGCGGCAGCTCGCGGAGGCCGCCAAGGCCGAGCGGGAGGCCGCGAAGGCGGCCAGGACCGCGCTGGCGCAGGCCGAGAAGGACCAGGCGGAGAAGGAGAAGGACGCCGGATAGCAGCGGATAGCAGCCGCGGCTGCCGGGGTGGGGGGACATGCCGAGGTGGGGGACATGGGGGGGGGGGACATGCCGAAGCGCCAGAGAGTGATGAGGATGTCGGTCGAGCAGCCGCTGTGGCGCGCGCTCGCCGGCTACCGGGTGCTGACCATGCTGTACGCGGTCGGCCTGTTCGCCGCCGCCTACGACCACTTCACCCGCCCCGGCCTGGCGATCGCGTACTACTGCGTGCTGTGCGCGTGGACCCTGGCCACCCTGCCGCTGGTGCAGAACGCGGCGCGCTGCGCCACCTGGTTCCTCGCCGCCGACCTCACCGTCGCGCTGACCGGCATCCTGCTCACCCCGCTCGCCGTCGCCCACGAGCGGATCGTCGCCAACGGGCCGACACTGCCGTCGATTTGGACCGCCGGCTCGGTCCTCGCCTTCGCGATCAAGGGCGGCTGGCGCTGGGCCGCCGTCGCCTCCACGCTGGTCGCCGCCGCCAACCTGGTGGAGCGCGGCAGCCCGGCCCGCGACACCGTGCACAACGTGGTCCTGGTCTGGGTGGCCGCCATCGCCATCGGCTACGTCGTCGAGGTGGCCCGCGCCTCCGAGCGCACCCTGGCCCGCGCCCTGGAGATCGAGGCGGCGACCCGGGAACGGGAGCGGCTGGCCCGCGACATCCACGACAGCGTGCTGCAGGTCCTGGCCATGGTGAAGCGGCGCGGGGCCGCCCTCGGCGGCGAGGCGGCCGAGCTGGGCCGGCTCGCGGGCGAGCAGGAGGTGGCGCTGCGCACCCTGGTCTCCGGCGGGATGGTGCCGGCCGCGCGCACCTGCGAGGACCCGGCCGAGGGCGCCGTCGTCCGCCTGGTCGACGAGGAGCCGGACGGGGAGCGGGACGGGGAGCCGGACGAGGACAGGCCCGTCGACCTGCGCTCCCTGCTCGCCCCCCACGCCACCGAGCGGGTCAGCCTCGCCGAGCCCGGCGCGCCGGTGACGCTGCCGTCCGCCGCGGCCCGGGAGCTGGCGGCGGCCGTCGGCGCGGCACTGGACAACGTCCGCCGGCACGCCGGGCCGGACGCCCGCGCCTGGATCCTGGTCGAGGACGAGCCGGCGGCGGTCGTGGTGACCGTCCGCGACGACGGGCCCGGCATCCCCCCGGGACGGCTGGCGCAGGCCGAGAGCGAGGGGCGGCTCGGCGTGGCCCTGTCCATCCGGGGCCGGATGCGGGACATCGGCGGCACCGCGGAGCTGATCTCGGTGCCGGGGCAGGGCACGGAAGTGGAACTGACCGTACCGAAGGACGCGACGTGCGCGCGGGGGACGAGGGGGAGGGCGGAGCAGCGATGAGCGAGCGGCAGGACCCGATCAGGGTGATGGTGGTCGACGACCACCCCATGTGGCGGGACGCGGTGGCCCGCGACCTGACCGAGGCCGGTTTCGAGGTGGTCGCCACGGCCGGGGACGGCGAACAGGCGGTGCGCCGGGCCCGGGCCGCGGCGCCCGACGTGCTCGTCCTCGACCTGAACCTGCCCGGCAAGCCCGGTGTGCAGGTGTGCAAGGAGGTCGTCGGCGGCGACCCGAGGGTGCGCGTCCTGGTGCTGTCCGCCAGCGGCGAGCACGCCGACGTGCTGGAGGCCGTCAAGTCGGGCGCCACGGGCTACCTGGTGAAGTCCGCCTCCACCGAGGAGCTCCTGGACGCGGTGCGCCGCACCGCCGCCGGCGACGCCGTCTTCACCCCGGGCCTGGCCGGCCTGGTCCTCGGCGAGTACCGGCGGCTGGCCGCCGAACCCGCGCCCGCCCCGGACACCGGCGCGCCCGGCGCGCCCCGGCTGACCGAGCGGGAGACGGAGGTGCTGCGGCTGGTCGCCAAGGGCCTGAGCTACAAGCAGATCGCCGAGCGGCTGGTCATCTCCCACCGCACGGTCCAGAACCACGTGCAGAACACCCTCGGCAAGCTCCAGCTGCACAACCGCGTCGAGCTCGTGCGCTACGCGATCGAGCGCGGCCTGGACGGGGAGTGAACCACCCTGGGCGGGGAGTGAACCACCCTGGGCGGGGAGTGAACCGCCGGACCGCCCGGCCCGGACCACCGTCCGGCCCCTGACCACAGCCGTCGCCCGGTCCCTGACCGCACCCGTCACCCGGACCCCGGCCCACGCCTGCGCCCGCGCCCGCGGGAACCGTCCGGCTTGCCACGGAATTGGCTCTCCCGGCCATGTCGAAGTGACCTGGATCACTCTAGCGTGGTGGTGAGGGAAACCGCGGCGAAGGGACATTCCATGCGGGTCGGAGTACTGACGGGAGGCGGCGACTGTCCCGGGCTGAACGCCGTCATCCGCGCGATCGTCCGCAAGGGCGTGCAGGAGTACGGCTATGACTTCGTCGGCTTCCGGGACGGCTGGCGGGGACCGCTCGAGAACTACACCGTCCGCCTCGACATCTCCGCCGTACGGGGCATCCTGCCCCGCGGCGGCACCATCCTCGGCTCCTCCCGGACCAACCCGCTCCGGGAGGACAACGGCATCCGCCGCATCACGGAGAACCTGGCCAAGCAGGAGGTCGACGCGCTGATCGCCATCGGCGGCGAGGACACCCTCGGCGTGGCCGCCCGCCTGGCGCGCGAGCACGGGGTGCCCTGCGTCGGCGTGCCCAAGACCATCGACAACGACCTGCCCGCCACCGACTACACCTTCGGCTTCGACACCGCCGTCAACATCGCCACCGAGGCGATCGACCGGCTGCACACCACCGCCGAGTCCCACATGCGTGTCCTCGTCGTGGAGGTCATGGGCCGGCACACCGGCTGGATCGCGGTCCACTCCGGCCTGGCCGGCGGGGCCAACGTCATCCTCATCCCCGAGCAGCCCTTCGACCTGGACCAGGTGTGCGCCTGGGTCGCCTCCCGCTTCCAGTCCTCCTACGCCCCGATCGTGGTCGTCGCCGAGGGCGCCCGGCCGCGCGGCGGCGAGCTGATCCTCAAGGACGACACGCGGGACTCCTTCGGGCACGTGCGGCTGTCCGGCATCGGCGAGTGGCTCGCCAAGGAGATCGAGCGGCGCACCGGCAACGACGCCCGCACCACGGTCCTCGGGCACGTGCAGCGCGGCGGCACCCCCAGCGCGTTCGACCGGTGGCTCGCGACCCGCTTCGGGCTGCACGCCATCGACTGCGTGCGCGACGGCGACTTCGGCACGATGGTCGCCCTGCGTGGCACCGGCATCGTCCGGGTGCCGCTCGACGCGGCCGCGGAGCGGATCAAGACCGTGCCGCCGGAGCTGTACGAGGAGATCGGCGTGTTCTTCGGCTGATCCCGCGCGGCACCGGCACCGCGCGCCCGGGCGGCGCCGTCCCCGCCCGGACCCACGCGGTGCCGCTCCCGCCCGGACCCGCACAGCGCCGTCCCCGCCCGGACCCGCACAGCGCCGTCCCCGCCCGGACCCGCACAGCGCCGTCCCCGCCCGGACCCGCACAGCGCCGTCCCCGCCCGGACCCGCCCGGCGTCACGGCTGCCGCAGCAGCGCCGGGGCCAGCAGCTCCGCGACGACACCGGGCCCGTTCAGCGTCAGGACGGACTCCGGATGGAACTGCGTGGAGGCGAACCCCGGCCCGCGCAGCGCGTGCACCTCGCCGTCCGCGTCGCGGCTCACCTCGACGCCGCGGGCGGCGAGTCCGGCGGCGGCCTCGTCGTCGCAGCGGGCGGTGAAGCTGTTGTAGAAACCGACGGTCTCCGGCCGCCCGAAGAAGTCGATCACCGTCTGCGCGCCCTGGTACGGCACCCGCTTGCGGACGATGTCCAGCCCCAGCTCGGCCGCGATCAGCTCGTGCCCGAGGCAGACGCCGAGCACGCCGTGGCGGTGCTCCCGGAGCACCTCGGCGGTCAGGGAGCGCAGGAAGCGCATCTTGGGATCGGCCCTGTCCGACGGGTCGCCGGGGCCGGGCCCGAGGACGACGGGCCCGGTGTGGGCGAGCACCCGCGCGCGCAGCCCCGGCTCGTCGTAGCGCCGTACCGTCACCTCCAGGCCGCCGGAGCGCAGCAGGTGCGCGAGCATCACGGTGAAGGTGTCCTCCCCGTCGACCACCAGCGCGTGCCCGGCGAGGTGCCCGGTGTGCTCCCGCATCCGCAGCCAGAACGGCGCCAGCGCCGCCCGGCGCCCGTCCAGCGCCGCCCGCACCCGCGGGTCGTCGGCGAGCCGGGGCCGGGCCCGCTCCGCGCGGGGCCGGCCCGGCCGCACGCCCAGCGCCGCCAGCACGCCCGCCGCCTTGGCGTGCGTCTCCGCGACCTCGCCCGCCGGGTCCGAGCCGCGCACCAGGGTGGCGCCGACCGGCACCCGCAGCCGCCCGTCGGCGGTAATGTCGGCGGTGCGGATGAGGATGGGGGAGTCCAGGGTCTGCGCGCCGCCGGAGTCCCGGCCGAGCAGCGCGAGCGCGCCGGCGTAGTAGCCGCGCCCGCCGGTCTCGTGCCGTGCGAGGACCCGGCAGGCGTTCTGCACGGGCGAGCCGGTGACGGTCGCGGCGAACATCGTCTCCCGCAGCACCTCCCGCACGTCCAGCGAGGAGCGTCCGCGCAGCTCGTACTCGGTGTGCGCGAGGTGCGCCATCTCCCGCAGGCGCGGCCCGACGACGACGCCGCCCCGGTCGCCGACGGCGCACATCATCTTCAGTTCCTCGTCGACGACCATCGACAGCTCCTCGATCTCCTTGCCGTCGGCGAGGAAGTCCAGCAGGTGCTCGGGCGTCGGCCCGTCGGCCGGATAGCGGTACGTCCCGCTGATCGGGTTCATCACCACGGTTCCGCCGGACATCCGCACATGCACCTCCGGGCTCGCGCCCACCAGCGTGCGCCCACCCGTCTCCCGCCGCCGCCCTTCCAAGGAAGGCCCTTCGGGCCCTTCTCGATCTCCGGTGTGCACGACGAACGTCCAGTACGCGCCCCGCTCGCCCTCCAGCAGCCGCCGGAACAGTGCGAGCGCGTCGGCCCGGCCGAAGCCCGGCACGAACCCCTCGTAGGTGCGCCGGATCACGAAGTTCGCGCCCTCGCCGCGGCCGATCTCCTCCCGCAGCACCCGCGCGACGATCCCGGCGTACTCGGCGTCGCCGATGTCGAAGCCGCCGCCCTCGACACGCACGGCGTGGCCGGGCAGTGCCCGGAGCGCCTCGGCGAGCGGGACCTCGTACGACTCCTCGGGCGTGAGCACGAGCAGCGGGGTGCCGTCGTCGCGGACGTCGAAGCCGCGCTCCCGGATCTGCCGGAAGGGCACCAGCGCGAGCCCCTCGTCGGGCAGGTCGGCGAGCCGGTCGCGGGCGGCGACCGGACCGATCAGCACCTCCACCGTGTCGTGGTCGCGGCCGGGGGTGCGGCGGCGCAGGAGGGCGAACGGGCGGTCGTCGTGCAGGAGCCGGGCCAGGTCCATGGGTTCCTCTTCCCGTCGGATGGGTCGGGCGGAGAGGGGACGGCCGGGGCCCGGAAAGGCCGAAGGCCGCCCCTCGGGCGGCCTTCGCGAGTCTGGGTACGCGCAGTCAGTGGGCCGCCGGGGGAGCGGTCCACCACCAGTTCCGGACGAGGTGCCGTGCGTACATGCGGGGAACCATAGGGCGTGCGTCCCCCGCGTGTCCACCGGGACCCGCGCCCGCCGCGCCGGACGCGGCTCGTCGTCCCCGCCGGTGCGGGGTCGGGGGCGCCGGGCCCCGCGGACTCCCCGTGGACTCCCTGTGGACTTCCCCATGGACTCCCCGTGGACTCCCCATGGACTCGGTGTCCCATACTCTGAGCACCTGGCCGGCACACGCCGCGTAGCCCGTAATCTGGGTGCGTGAACGCAAACGCCTCCTCTGTCGACATGTACACCTGGCGAGACCTCCCCGCGGCGCAACAGCCGGAGTATCCGGACCAGGAAGCTCTCCGCCGGGTGATCGCCGAACTGGAGACCTTTCCCCCGCTGGTCTTCGCGGGCGAGTGCGACAACCTGCGCGCCCGGATGGCGGCCGTCGCCAAGGGCGAGGCGTTCCTCCTGCAGGGCGGTGACTGCGCGGAGACCTTCGACGCCGTCGGCGCCGAGCAGATCCGGGCCAAGCTGAAGACGCTGCTGCAGATGGGCGCCGTACTGACGTACGCGGCCTCCGTCCCCGTCGTGAAGGTCGGCCGTATCGCCGGCCAGTACTCCAAGCCGCGCTCCAAGCCGACCGAGACCCGCGACGGGGTGACGCTGCCGGTGTACCGGGGCGACTCCGTCAACGGCTTCGAGTTCACCGAGGCGGCCCGCACCCCGGACCCGGAGCGGCTGAAGCGGATGTACCACGCCTCCGCCTCCACGCTGAACCTGGTGCGCGCCTTCACCACCGGCGGCTACGCCGACCTGCGCCAGGTGCACGCCTGGAACCAGGACTTCGTGAAGTCCTCGCCGTCCGGGCAGCGCTACGAGCAGCTCGCGCGCGAGATCGACAACGCGCTGAACTTCATGCACGCCTGCGGCGCGGACCCGGAGGAGTTCAAGACGGTCGAGTTCTACGCCTCGCACGAGGCGCTGCTGCTGGACTACGAGACGGCGCTGACCCGCGTCGACTCGCGCACCGGGCAGCTGTACGACGTCTCGGCGCACATGGTGTGGATCGGTGAGCGCACCCGGCAACTGGACCACGCGCACATCGAGTTCGCCTCGCGCATCCGCAACCCGATCGGGATCAAGCTGGGCCCGACGACGACGGCCGAGGAGGCGCTGCAGTACATCGAGCGCCTCGACCCGGAGCGGGAGCCGGGTCGGCTGACGTTCATCGTGCGGATGGGCGCGGACAAGATCCGTGACCGGCTGCCGGAGCTGGTGGAGAAGGTCACCGCGTCGGGCGCGACGGTGGCCTGGGTGACCGACCCGATGCACGGCAACACCTTCGAGGCGGCCTCCGGGCACAAGACCCGCCGGTTCGACGACGTGCTCGACGAGGTCAAGGGCTTCTTCGAGGTGCACAAGGCGCTCGGCACCCACCCGGGCGGCATCCACGTGGAGCTGACCGGCGACGACGTCACCGAGTGCGTGGGCGGCGGCGACGAGATCTTCGTCGACGACCTGCACCAGCGCTACGAGACGGCCTGCGACCCGCGGCTGAACCGCAGCCAGTCCCTGGACCTGGCCTTCCTGGTCGCGGAGATGTACCGGGACCAGTGAGACCAGCGAGACCAGTGACGAGGCACCGGGACCCGTGACCGGCCCGTGCGGCACCGGCGTGCGCCACTGGGGCGCGGATCACACGTGATCCGCGCCCTCTCCGCTTTCGCGTACCCCGAGGCGCGGGTAAGGTTAGGTTTGCCTCACCGAGAGAAGTCGGGGTGGCGCTCGTCCCTGTCCCGGCCCCGGGAGGTGAATCCGCGTGTATCTCTGCCACTGCTTCGCCGTCACGGAGGCGCAGGTCCTGCGGCACGCGGAGGACGGCGCCCGCACACCCCGCCAGATCGCCTCCGTCTGCAAGGCCGGCACCGACTGCGGCTCCTGCGTGCGCCGCATCCAGGCCCTGCTCGGCCGGGGCGCCTGCCCGCGCCCCGAACTCGGCGAACTCGCCGACCGGGGCGGCCCCGCCCTCGCCGGCCTCGCGCGACCGGCTTTCGAGGAATCGGACCTCGGAGAACCGGCTCTCGGGGAACCGGCTCTCGAGGACGCGGCCTGACACCGGCCGGCCAAGCGGCTCAGCTCTCGGGCTGCTCGATCTGCTGCGCCAGGTACAGCGCCTCGCCCAGCTTGTCGATCAGCTCCAACTGGGTGTCGAGGTAGTCGATGTGGTGCTCCTCGTCCGCGAGGATCGCCTCGAAGATGTTGGCGGACGTGATGTCGCCCTTGTCGCGCATCACCCGGATCCCGCGCCTGAGGCGGTCGATCGCCTCCACCTCGATCTGCCGGTCCGCCTGGAACATCTCGGTGACGGTCTGGCCCACCCGGACGTGGAAGAGCCGCTGGTAGTTGGGCAGCCCCTCGAGAAGGATGATCCGGTCGGTGAGCACCTCCGCGTGCCGCATCTCGTCGAAGGACTCGCTCCGCGTGTACTTCGCGAGCCTGGTCCATCCGTGGTTCTCCTGCAGCTTCGCGTGCAGGAAGTACTGGTTGATCGCGGTCAGCTCACCGGTGAGCTGCTCGTTGAGGAACTCGATGACCTCGGGATCGCCCTGCATGGCGAAGGCTCCTTCCGCCGGGGTGAGGGAGGCAGGCTGCGCCGCATGATTCCACCGGGGCGGAAGATCGTCCAGTAAGTGCGCACTCAGTGAGTATGTGCGGAATTGGGGTGCGGAATCACCTGTGCCCCCCTTCGGTCCGGGTCGGCGCGGGGCATCGCTCCCGGTCTGTCAGGATGGAGGCATGGGTCAGCCGGTGGAGCGCGCATCAGGAGAATCAGGAGAGGCCGCACGGTCCGAGCTTCCGCCGGGACAGCGACTGCAGCGGGGATGGCCGGTCACGCACTACGGACCGGTGCCGAAGTTCCGGCCCGAACGCTGGGAGTTCCGCGTCTTCGGGGCGACCGCCGACGGCGAGAAGCACTGCTGGAGCCACGAGGAGTTCACGGCCCTGCCCTACACCACCGTCGTGGCCGACCTGCACTGCGTCACGAAGTTCAGCATGCTCGGCGCCGAGTGGGGCGGGGTGCCCGCGCGCACGATCCTGGAGCTGGCCCCGCCCGCGCCGGAGGTCAGGCACGTGATGGTGTGGGCGGAGTACGGCTACAGCGCCAACCTGCGACTGTCCGACTTCGCCGCCGAGCACACCCTCTTCGCCACCCACAAGGACGGCGAGCTGCTCACCGCCGAGCACGGCTTCCCGCTGCGGCTGATCGTCCCCCACCTCTACGCCTGGAAGGGCCCCAAATGGGTCCGCGGCGTCGAGTACATGACCGCCGACCGCCGCGGCTTCTGGGAGGAGCGCGGCTACCACAACATCGGCGACCCCTGGAAGGAGCAGCGCTACTCCTACCAGGAGGAACCGGGGGACGGGCCCGAGCTGTGAGCCTCAGTGGTGGTACCGGTGCACCACCGCGTGGCCCTTGCCGCGGCCGATCGTCCACTTGTTGACCGGCGTCGTCACGACGAACGCGAGCACCAGCGACACCGCCAGCGAGAACCAGAACAGCGCGTCACCGAGCTGCGCGTCCATCGCCTGCGGCCACAGCGCGATCACGCCGTTGTCGATCAGTTCCATGACGGCGATGGACAGCGTGTCCGCGGCGAGGGCGACCCGCACGGCCGCGCCGAGGCCGACACCGGCTCGCAGCACACCGCGCAGGGTGAGCGAGTAGCCGAAGAGGAAGGCGAGAACGATCGCCAGCACCGTCGTCGGCAGGTTCCCCCAGCCGAGCGCGGTGCCGACCACCATGCCGAGCACCTCGCCGAGGGCGCAGCCGGTGAGGCAGTGCAGGGTGGCTCGGACGGCCACGGCCCAGGTGGCGGTTGCCGGGCCCGGGTGGGCCGGGTGCTCCCGCGGCCCGCCGGGTCCGTGCTGCCCGTGCTGCCCGTACTGCCCGTGCTGCCCGTGCTGCCCGTGCTGCCCGTGCTGTCCGTGGGTGGTGTGCTGGTGTGTCGTGTGCTGCCGCATGGGGGCCCCTTCCGGGTGAGGGCTGCTGCCCGCGCCCACGGGAACCGTATACCCCCACGGGGTATTCCCGAACCTCTCGCCGGCCCGGCGGGCTCAGCCGTCCCGCAGCTTCTTCAGGCGCTCCACGTCCGCCGCGTGTCCCTCCTTGCCGCCGGGGGTCTCGATGACCAGCGGGACGCCCTCGGTCGCCGGGTGGGTCATCAGGGCGCGGAACGGGTCCTCGCCGATGTGGCCGGCGCCGATGTTCGCGTGGCGGTCCTTGTGGGCGCCCACCACGTCCTTGGAGTCGTTGGCGTGGATCAGCTTGAGCCGGCCCGCGCCGACGGCGTCCACCAGCAGGTCCAGGGTCCGGTGCATGCCGTCCGGGCCGGTCAGGTCGTGCCCGGCGGCGAAGACGTGGCAGGTGTCCAGGCACACGCCGAGCTTCGGATGGGCGTCCAGGGCCTCGAAGTACGGGCCCAGGTCCCCGGTGCGGGAGCACAGCGAGGCGCCCTGCCCGGCGGTCGGCTCCAGCAGCAGGTCCGGGTCGTCGTCGTGGGTGAGCTCCGCCAGCAGCGGCAGCAGGTGCCGCCGTACCTGCCGCAGCGCCACCGCCCGCTCCCGGCCGCCCGTCGCGCTGCCGGTGTGCACCACGACGCCCCGCGCGCCGATCTCCCGGCCGCGGCGCAGCGAGTGCCGCAGCGACGCGACCGACCGCTCGACGGTCTCCTCCGTGTGCGAGCCGAAGTTGATCAGGTAGGGGGCGTGCACGTACACCGGGATGCCCTGCTGCGCGCAGGCCGCGCGGAACGCCTCGTCCTGCCGCGGGTTCCCGGCGGGCGTGGCCCAGCCGCGCGGGTTGGCGACGAAGACCTGCACGACCTCGGCCCGCAGGTCGCGGGCGTAGGACAGCCCCACGGTGTGCAGTCCGCCGGCGACGGGCACATGGGCGCCGACGGGGTTGCGGGCGGGGCCGGACGGGGGAGCGGAGTGCGTGCTTCTCACCCGTTCAGGGTGTCACGCACCCGGCCGGTTCCCGGCGCCGGGTGGCCCGCCCGGGCCGGGTCAGCGGATGGGCCGGGTCAGCGGATGGGCCGGGGTCAGCGGATGGTGATCGTGATCGTCGAGCCCTTGGGCGCCTTGTCGCCGCCCGCGACCGACTGGTCCCTGACGGTGTCGCCGAACAGGCCCAGCAGCCCGCGGTCCTCCTCGACCTGGAACCCGGCGTCCCGCAGCTCCTTCTTCGCCTCGTCGACGCCGTCGCCGACCACGTCCGGCACCTCGACCATCTCAGGGCCCTTGGACAGCGTCAGGGTGACCGTGTCGCCGCCGGCGGCCCGGCTGCCGGCCGCCGGGCTCTGCCGGGCGACCTGGCCCGCGTCGAACTCGGAGTTCACCTCCTGCGCGGCCACCTTCACCTTCAGCCCCTTCTCCGCCAGGGCCTGCCGGGCGTCCTCGAGGTCGTCGCCGGTGACCTCCGGCACCTCCACCGGGCTGCCCTTGCTGACCACCAGGGCGATCGCCGAGCCCGCGTGCCGCTCGGTGCCCGCGCCGGGGTCGGTGCGGATCACGAAGCCCTGGGGCACGTCGTCGCTGAACGCCCGGGTGACCATGCCGGGTTCGAGGCCCTCCTGCCTCAGCCGCGCCTTCGCCTTGTCCGGGGCGTAGCCCTTCAGGTCGGGCACCTTCACCGTCGCCGGGCCGTCGGAGACGGTGAGGACCACGGAGCCGTTGCTGCGGATGCGCGCGCCCGGCTCGGGATCGGTGCTGATGACCCGGCCCCGCCGTACGACGTCGCTGTGGGCGTGCCTGACCCGCCCGACCTCCAGGCCGGCCGCCGACAGCCGCTGCCGGGCCTGCGCCTCGGTCTTGGTCAGCAGCGGCGGCACCTTCGTGAACTGGCCCGAGTTGATGTACCACACGCCCGTGCCGACGCCGAGCACCAGCAGCACGACCGCGACCAGCGAGAACAGGGAGCGCCGGTGCCGGGCCGTGCGGGGCGGGACGTCGGCGGCCGGGGGCGCCGGAAGCCGGCGGGTGCGGTGCAGCGACTCCTCGCCGGCCGGCGGCTCGGGCCGCGGCGCGACGAGGCGCGGGAGCACGCTCGTGCGGTCCTCGGAGGCGTCGTGCGCGACGGCGACCGCCTGCGGCGGCACGGCGTCCAGCTGGTCCGCGCCGAGCGCCGCCCGGGCCTGCCGGACCCGCGCGAGCAGCGCCACCGCGTCCGGCGGGCGGTGCTCCGGGGCGCGGGCGGAGGCGGCGGCGACCAGGTCGTCCAGCTCGTACGCCAGCCCCGGCACGGCGGCCGACGGCGGCGGCACGTCCTCGTGGAGGTGCCGGTACAGCACCTGGGCGGGGGAGTCGCCCTGGTGGGGCTTGCCGCCGGTCAGCATCTCGTACAGCACCACGCCGCACGCGTACACGTCGACGCGTGGGTCGGCGGTGCCGTGCTCGATCTGCTCCGGGGCGAGGTAGGAGACGGTGCCCAGGACGGCGCCGGCGGTGTGGTCGGTGACCGTGTCCACCGCCCGCACCAGCCCGAAGTCGGCGACCTTGACCCGCCCGTCGTCCCCGATCAGGACGTTCTCCGGTTTCATGTCCCGGTGCACCAGCCCCGCGCGGTGCGCGGCGCCCAGCGCGGCCAGCACCGGCTCCAGGATGTCCAGCGCGGCCCGCGGCTGCAGCGCCCCGCGCTCACGCAGCACGTCCCGCAGGGTGCAGCCGGGGACGTACTCCATCGCCAGGTAGACGTACGACCCGTCGGTCCCCTGGTCGAAGACCTGCACCACGTTCGGGTGGGCGAGCCGCGCCACCGACTTCGCCTCCCGGATGAACCGCTCGACGAACGAGGCGTCGGCCGCCAGCGCCGGGTGCATCACCTTCAGGGCGAGCACACGGTCCAGGCGGGTGTCCAGGGCCCGGTAGACCGTGGCCATCCCGCCCGCCGCGATCCGCGCGTCGACGCGATACCGGCCGTCGAGCACCTGCCCGACGAGAGGGTCCTGAAGGGTCGTATCCACGCGGGTGAGTCTACGAGCCGCCGCGGACACCCCGTTCCGCCCGGCACAGGACCGGCACGGGATCGGAGCACGACTGCGGCCCACCTGTGACGCGCCCGGGCCGGCCGTACCGGCCGCACCGGTTCGGGGCGCCCGGACCGCCCGGGCCGGTACGGCCGGCCCGAGCGGTGAGGGGTACGCCCGGAAGCCCGGGTCCGCCTAGAAGGCCGGCCGCTCGGGGTCCAGCCGGGCCAGGCCCTGCGCGGGGGACGACGCCTGGGCGAAGTGCCGCCGGGGAATCCGCCCGGCCCGGTACGCCAGCCGCCCCGCCTCCACCGCGTGCTTCATGGCCTCCGCCATCAGCACCGGCTCCTGCGCCCGGGTCACCGCCGACGCCAGCATCACCCCGGCGCACCCCAGTTCCATCGCCAGCGCCGCGTCGGACGCCGTGCCGGCCCCCGCGTCGAGGATCACCGGCACGCGCGCCTGCTCCACGATGAGCTGGAAGTTGTGCGGGTTGCGGATGCCGAGCCCGGAGCCGATGGGCGAGCCCAGCGGCATGATCGCGGCACAGCCCACATCCTCCAGCCGCCGCGCCAGCACCGGGTCGTCGTTGGTGTACGGCAGCACCGTGAACCCGTCGTCGACCAGCGTCTCCGCCGCCTCCAGCAGCTCGATCGGGTCCGGCAGCAGGGTGCGCTCGTCGGCGACGACCTCCAGTTTGATCAGGTCGGTGCCGAGCGCCTCGCGCGCCAGGCGGGCGGTGAGGACCGCCTCGGCGGCGGTGAAGCAGCCGGCGGTGTTCGGCAGCACCCGGATGCCGAGCCGGTCCAGCACGGACAGCACGGACCCGCGCACCGAGGGATCCACGCGCCGCATCGCGACGGTCGTCAGCTCCGTGCCGGAGGCGACCAGCGCCCGCTCCAGCACCTCCAGGCTCGGCGCGCCGCCGGTGCCCATGATCAGGCGGGAGGTGAAGGTCGTGCCGCCGAGGACGAACGGATCGTCGGCCATGGGTCAGCCTCCTTGGACGGCGGTGAGGACCTCGACGCGGTCCCCGTCGGACAGTGCGGTGGTCGCCCACTGCGCGCGCGGGACGACGGTTTCGTTGAGGGCGGCGGCCACACCGGAGGGGGCCGCGGTCAGGGACCTGACGACGGTGTCGAGAACCGTGCCGGGAGCGACGTCCCGGGGTTCTCCGTTGACGGAGATGTTCATGCGGGCTGCTCCGTGAGGGCGGCGGCGCCGGCGGTACCGGCGGGGCGCGCGGTGTCGGCGGGCTGCGTGGCACTGGCGGGGCGTGCGGTGCCGGCGGGCTGCGTGGCACTGGCGGGGCGTGCGGTGCCGGCGGGCTGCGCGGGGGTGAACCGCTGCGGGGTGAACAGACGTGCCATCTCGGGCAGTTGGCCGGTCGTCAGCACGTCCGCCATGACGTCGCCGGTGACCGGGGTGAGCAGGACGCCGTTGCGGTAGTGCCCGGTGGCCAGCAGCAGGCCCGCCAGGGCCGTCGGGCCCAGCAGCGGCGCGTTGTCGGGGGAGCCGGGGCGCAGACCCGCGCGGGTCTCCGTCAACGGCAGCTCGGTGATGCCGGGGACGAGTTCGTGCGCGTCGCGCAGCAGCGCGTACACCCCGCCCGCGGTGACCGTGGTGTCCCAGCCCAGCTCCTCGCTGGTGGCGCCGACGACCAGCTCGCCGTTCTCCCGCGGCACCAGGTAGACGCTGCTGCCGCGCACCACGGCGCGCACGGTGCGGTGCAGGAACGGCGCGTACCGCTTCGGCATGGTCAGCCGCACCACCTGCCCCTTGACGGGCCGCACCGGCGGCAGCACGTCGTCGGGCACGCCCGCGAGCCGCCCGCTGAGGCTGCCGGCGGCCAGCACCACCTGCCCGGCGGACACCTCGGCACCGTCGGCGGTGACGACGCCGCACGCCCGCTCCCGCGCCACCGTGAGCCGCTCGGCCCACACCCGGTGGAAGGCCACGCCCGCCCGCTCGCACGCCACCACCAGCGCCGCCGCGAGCCGCCGCGGGTCGATCTGGTGGTCGCCGTCCACCCGCAGCCCGCCGCGCACCCCCGGTGCGAGCATCGGCTCCAGGCGCCGGCAGTCCCGCCCCGACAGCCACTCCGACCGCAGGCCGGACCGCTGCTGCAGGGCGTGCAGTTCCCGCAGGTGGGCGCGGTCGTCGGCGTCCAGCGCGACCGCGAGCGTGCCGTTGCGCCGGTAACCGGTGTCGTGACCGGTCGCCTCGGTCAGCTCGGCCACGAAGTCCGGATAGCGGCGCGCGGACTCCAGGTTGAGGCCCAGCAGGGTCTGCTCGCCGTGGTGCAGTTCGCTGACCGCGGCCAGCATCCCGGCCGCCACCCGCGCGGCCCCGCCGCCCGGCTCCGGGTCGACGACCGCCGCGGACAGCCCGCGCTGCGCCGCGCGCCAGGCCGTGACCAGGCCGATGACGCCGCCCCCCACGACGAGGACGTCGCACGTACGTGATGACACCCAGCTCCTCCCTTCGCCGGCATGACCCGGATCAGGTTCGTACGGTCGGAGGCCGCCAGCCTCCCTCTCAGCCCGGTGCGTCCGGGCTCCCGCGAGTGCTCTACGGTGGCCACCCTAGCCGCAGTCCCCGCGCCTCGGTAAGGGAGCCCCGCCCGCCATGCCCTCGCTCGACGGCCTCGTCCTCGCCCCCGTCGCCGACCAGGCGCCCGGCCAGGTGGGCACGCGCACCCGGTTCCTCTACCACGAGCGGGACGGCGAGATCTGGGCCGAGTACGCCGGCGGCGACGTCGTACGGGGCTACCTGGTGGGCACCCGGGAGGGCGACCGGCTCGACTTCCGGTACGTCCAGCTCAAGCACGACGGCACCACCTCCAGCGGGCACTGCGTCTCGACGGTCGTGGAGCTGCCCGACGGGCGGGTGCGGCTGGAGGAGACCTGGGAGTGGGAGTCGCAGCCGGGCCGCGGGACGAGCGTGGTCGAGCAGGTGCCGGGGCCGGCCGCCTGACGACGCCGACGGTGCCGGCGGTGCGTCTGACGGTGTGCCAGGTGCTCGCGGCGAGGTGTCCGGTGATGTGTCTAAGGTGATCGGGTGAGCGAGCAGACGCAGCACGACGGCCCGTCCGGGGCGGAGCACGAGGGCCCCTCCGGAACGGGGCACCAGGGCCTGTCCGGAGCGCGGCGCGTGGTCGTCGCGGGCGCCGGCATGGCCGGTGTGCAGACCGCGGTCGCCCTGCGCGAGCAGGGCTTCACCGGCACGGTCACCCTGATCGGCGCCGAGCCCCACCAGCCCTACGACCGGCCCCCGCTGTCCAAGGCGGTCCTGCTCGGCAAGGCCGAGGACTCCGCCTTCGACGTCGACTTCGAGGCGCTCGGCATCGAACTGCGGCTCGGCTGCGCCGCGCTGGGCGTACGCCCCGGCGCGCACGTGCTGGACACCGAGGCCGGGCCCGTGCCGTACGACGTCCTGGTGCTCGCCACCGGCGCCGAACCGATCCGCCTGCCGGGCGCCGAGGGCGTGCCCGGCGTGCACCGGCTGCGCACCCTCGACGACGCCGAGCGGCTGCGCCCGGTGCTGGCCCGCCGGAACGCGGTCGTGGTCGTGGGCGCCGGCTGGATCGGCGCCGAGTTCGCCACCGCCGCGCGCGAGGCGGGCTGCGCGGTGACCGTCGTGGAGGCCGCCGACCGGCCGCTGGCGGGGGCGCTGCCCGCCGAGGTGGCCGCGCCGATGGCCGCCTGGTACGCCGACGCCGGTGCCGAACTGCGCACCCGCGCGCGCGTGGAGCGCGTCGAGCCCGGCACGGTCGTCCTCGACGACGGCACGCGGCTGCCCGCGGACGCGGTGGTGGTCGGCATCGGCGCCCGCCCCGCCACCGCCTGGCTGGCCGGCTCCGGCGTGACGCTGGGGGAGCACGGCGAGGTCGCCGCCGACGCGCACCTGCGCACTTCGGTGCCGGACGTGTACGCGGTCGGCGACTGCGCCTCCTTCCCGTCGGGGCGGTACGGCGAGCGGCTGATGATCCACCACTGGGACAACGCCCTGCAGGGCCCGCGGACCGTCGCCGCGAACATCGTCGGCGCGGCCACCGGGGAGGCGCCGGCAGTCTACGACCCGGTGCCGTACTTCTGGTCCGAGCAGTTCGGCCGCTTCGTGCAGTACGCCGGACACCACGCGTCGGCCGACACCACCGTCTGGCGCGGCGACGCGGACGGGCCCGCGTGGACGGTGTGCTGGCTGCGAAACGGCCGTCTGGTCGCCCTCCTGGCGGTGGGCCGTCCGAGGGACCTCACACAGGGGGGGCGGCTGATCGAGGCGGGGGCCGTCATGGATCCCCGGCTGCTGGCCGATCCCGCGCGGCCGCTGAAGGCGGCGACGGCGGGCTGAGCGGGGGACGGCGGGCTGAACGACGGGCTGAGCGGGGGGCGGTCGCGGACGGGGCGCGGGCCGCGGACGGGCGCGGCGGGGCTTCCGGCGGGCGTCCCGGGCCCTCCGGAGGGCGCCCCGTGGCCTGCGGTGGGCGTGCCGGGTGCCGCCGTCCGGAGCTGTCGGACTTTCGGCTGTCCGTGCGGGATGGCAGGCTTGGTTGCGTGACCGAGATTGACCCGAAGATCGATGCTCTCGTCCCCGCCTGGCTCACCCTCCCCGACATCGCCGAACGGCTCGGCGTCGAAGTGACGCGCGTGCGGCAGCTGGTCAAGGAGGGCCAGCTCATCGCCGTCCGCCGGGGGGAGAACCGCGCACTGCACGTCCCCGCCGACTTCATCGACGGAAACAAGGTCGTCAAGGGCCTCTCCGGGACCCTGACGCTCCTGCGGGACGACGGTTTCACGGTCGAGGAGATGCTGGAATGGCTGTTCACCCCTGACCCCACGCTGCCGGGCAGCCCCGCGCAGGCCCTGCGGGAGAACCGCGGCACGGAGGTCAAGCGCCGCGCCCAGGCCCTCGCCGTCTGAGCGAGACCGCTGAGCGCGGCCACCGAGCACGCCACCGAACACCGAACACGGCCGCGAGCCGACCCCCCGCAGGCAGCAGGCTGCGGTCCCGGGCCGCGGCCGTGGGCGGTCGCGTGTCCGGGACCGGGACCGGGACCGGCCGCACCCGTGCCCCCGCCCGAAGGCGGCCCGGTGCCGTCCGCGACCATGGGAGGGCCGCGTCCCGGCCCGGCACCGGCCCGTGGGGGCCGGCCGGCGCCGGCCACCGGCCGGCCACGACGCCGCCGAGAATGCGAGACCCGAGAACCGAGAACCGGGGGACCCATGCCCGACAGCTCCGCCGCCGCCCCGATCGCCGGGCCCGCCGCCGCCCCGACCGCCGGGCCCGCCGACGCCCGCGCCCGGCTCGCCGAGGCGCGGCTGTACCTGTGCACGGACGCCCGCAAGCGCCAGGGCGACCTGCCGGAGTTCCTGGACGCGGTCCTGGCCGGCGGGGTCGACGTCGTGCAGTTGCGGGACAAGGGGATGGAGGCGGCCGAGGAACTGGAGCACCTGCGGGTCTTCGCGGACGCCTGCGCCCGTCACGGCAAGCTGCTCGCCGTCAACGACCGCGCGGACGTGGCCCACGCCGCCCGTGCCGACGTCCTGCACCTGGGCCAGGGCGACCTGCCGGTCCCGGCGGCCCGCGCCATCCTGGGCGACGGCGTCCTGATCGGCCGCTCCACCCACACCGAGTCCGAGGCGGCCGCGGCCGCCGTCCAGGACGGCGTCGACTACTTCTGCACCGGCCCCTGCTGGCCCACCCCGACCAAGCCCGGCCGCCCCGCCCCCGGCCTGGGCCTGGTCCGCTACGCCGCCTCGCTCGGCACCGAGCGCCCCTGGTTCGCGATCGGCGGCATCGACCTGGGCAACCTCGACCAGGTGCTGGAGGCCGGGGCCCGCCGGGTCGTCGTGGTCCGGGCGCTCACCGAGGTGGACGACCCGGGCGCCGCGGCGGCGGAGTTCGCCAAGCGCCTGCGCCAGGTGTGACCCCGTCGGAGCGGACCCGCCCCATCGGACCCGCCGTGCCGGGCCCGCCGTATCGGACCCGCCCCATCGGGTCCGCCGTGCCGGGTCCGCCGTATCGGATCCGTCGCATCGGACCCGTCCCGTCCGGCCCGCTGTCCAATAGATGGACAACAAGTCGACAAATCGCCCAATTCTCCCGTCTCCGGTTGGGGGACCGCCACCCCCTGACTAACCTTCCGGTATGGCCCTCGGAACCGCATCCACCAGGACTGATCGCGCCCGCACCGTGCGCGACATCCTCGCCACCGGCAAGACCACGTACTCGTTCGAGTTCTGGGCGCCGAAGACCGAGAAGGGCGAGCGGAACCTGTGGAACGCGCTCCGTAGGGTCGAGGCCGTCCGGCCCGACTTCGTCTCGGTGACGTACGGCGCCGGCGGTTCCACCCGCGCGGGCACGGTGAAGGCGACCGAGCAGATCGCCGCCGACACCACGCTCACCCCGGTCGCGCACCTGACGGCCGTCAACCACTCGGTCGCCGAGCTGCGCAACATCGTCGGCCAGTACGCCGACGCCGGCATCCGCAACATGCTCGCCGTGCGCGGCGACCCGCCCGGCGACCCGATGGGGGAGTGGGTGCCGCACCCGCAGGGCCTGACCTACGCGGCCGAACTCGTCCGCCTCATCAAGGAGGCGGGCGACTTCTGCGTAGGCGTCGCGGCCTTCCCGGAGATGCACCCGCGCTCCACCGACTGGGACACCGACGTGGCACACTTCGTCGACAAGTGCCGGGCCGGCGCCGACTACGCCATCACGCAGATGTTCTTCCACCCGGAGTCCTACCTGCGGCTCCGGGACAGCGTGGCGGCGGCGGGCTGCACGACCCCGATCATCCCCGAGGTCATGCCGGTCACCAGCGTCAAGATGCTGGAACGGCTGCCCAAGCTGAGCAACGCCGACTTCCCGGACGGCCTGAAAGAGCGGATCCTCGCGGCGAAGGACGATCCGGCGGCGGTACGCTCCATTGGCATCGACTTCGCCACGGAGTTCTGCGCGCGCCTGCTGGCCGAGGGAGTGCCGGGTCTGCACTTCATCACGCTGAACAACTCCACGGCGACTCTGGAAATCTACGAGAACCTGGGCCTGCACCACCCGCCGCGGGCCTAGACCGGCCGCACCGCAATACGCCACACTGCGTAGCGGCCACTGGGAGAGGGGCGTACATGGGCTGGACGGTCCTCTACATCGCGTTCGGCATCGTCGCGTTGTGGCTGCTCGGTGAGGTGCTGCTGCAGTACAAGGCACGCCTGCGCTGGCGGCTGCTCGCCTTCGCCGGCTTCCTCGGTGTCGTCGTCGGTGTACTGATCCCGTCCGTCGTCGTCATCGGACTGGGCGCAGCCGCGTTCGCGGTCGGACAGACGTACGTCACGCTGTCGTTCCGCCGCGGCTTCGCCGCCGGCTGGGCCGTCGGCCGCCCCGGCGCCGACAAGTCCGGCGGCAGCAAGCGCCGCCGCCGCGGCGGCGACGCACACCAGGAACCCACCCTGGAGGTGTCCGACCCGCAGGCCGCCGAGGACGGCGCCGGGGACGGCCCGGGCGGGGACGCCTACGGCGCCGACACCCCCGCCTACGGCCGCAACGACACGGCCGCCTACGGCGACGACGACCGCGACGACGTCTTCACCCCCGCCCGCCCCCTCGACCCCACGGCCGCCGAGACCACCGTCGTGTACCAGCCGCAGCCCGTCCCCGAGGACACCGGCTCCTACGGCATCTACGGCGGCCCGGCCGACGGCGGCGCCCAGGGCCCGGGCCCGGCGCAGGACCAGTACGCCGCGGCCGCCCACGGCACCGACCACACCTACGCCTACGACTACTCCGGCTACACCCAGCAGCAGTACGGCTACGACACCTCCGGTCAGCAGCAGTACGCCGGCTACACCGACCCGTACGCCACCGGCACCGGCGCCGCCTACGACCCCTCCTACGCGGGGCAGCAGGCCGGGCAGCAGCAGTACGGGCAGCAGGACTACGGCCAGACGCAGTACGCCACCGGCGGCTACGGCGAGACCCCGCCCGGCGGGGTCTGGGTGCCCCAGCAGCGCGGCACCGGCGGGTACGGCGGCGAACTGCCGCCGGAGCAGCCGTACCCCTACCAGGGCAGCGGGCAGACGCAGCAGCCCGGGTTCGACGAGCAGTACCGCTTCTGAGCACCACCGCTTCCGAGCGGTACCGCCTCTGAGCCGACCCGGCGCCCGCCGCCGGCCCCTACTGCGAGGGCCCCTGCTGCGAGAGCCCCTACTGCGAGCCGCGGAAGTCCGGCCCCTCCACGATCAGCCCGGCCACCAGCGCGCCCGACATGCCCGCGTGGGGCAGCCCGCCGCCGGGGTGCGACCAGCCGCCCACCCGGTACAGCCCCGCCAGCGGCGTGCTGTTGGCGGGATGCAGGAAGCGGCCGCCGCCGGCGGCGAGCGCGGGAGCGGGGATGCCCCCGCCCACGGCGCCCGTCTCCCGCTCCGTGTGGTCCGGCGTGCGCACCTCGCGCCACATCAGGCGTTCGCGCAGCCCGGGGACCGCGGCCTCGGCGGCCGCCACGAGGAGGTCCGCGAACCGCTCGCCGGCGCCGTCCGCCCCCCAACCGGCGGTCGTGGGCACCACCGCGGACACCACGACGGACTCGTGCGCCGCGTCGGGGCGCAGCGCCGCGTCGTCCGGCCGCAGCACCGTCACCGTGGGCCGGGCCGGCTCCCCGCGGCGGCCGGCGAGGAAGTCCAGCTCGGCGTCGCGGTCGGGGGCGTGCACGATCGTGCGGTGCGCCGCGCCGGCCTCACGCGCGCCGCGCAGCGCCAGCAGCACGGTGAACCGGCCGGGCCGCCGCGCCGCCGGGTCGGCCCGCACGGCACCGTCGCCGTACAGGGGATGCCCCGTCAGACCGCCCAGCCGGACCGGATCCACCCCCGCCACCACGTGGTCGGCCTCCACGACCGTCCCGTCGGCCAGCTCCACCCCGGCCGCCCGGCCGTCCTTGTCCACCACGCCGGTCACCTCGGCGCTGAAGGTGAACGCGACCCGGCGGGCCAGGCACCGCTCGTACACGGCGCGCGCCAGCTCGCGCAGGCCGCCGCGGACGTACCAGGTGCCGAAGGCGTGCTCCATGTAGGCCAGCACGGCCGCGTTGGCCGGAGCGGTCCGCGGGTCCAGGCCGTGGGCCAGGGCGTGACTCTCCAGCAGGGCCGCCAGGCGCGGGTCGCGCAGCTCCCAGGCGCCGACCTCGGCGAGCGTGGCGGCCCGGCGGGTGCGCAGCAGGCGCCTGCGGGCGAGCGCGGGATAGGGCTCGCGCTCGGCCAGCACCTGCCAGTTCGGCCACAGCGGCTCCTCCAGCAGCGGGCGGCGGGTGCGGTCCCAGGTGTCCCGGGCGCGCAGCAGGAACTCGCCCCAGCGCTCCCCGGCCCCGGCGCCGAGGGCCCCCTCCAGGGCCGCGACGACACCCGCGCGCGAGGCGTTCGGCAGGTCGAGCACGGTGCCGTCGGCGAAGACGTGCCGCGCCGCCGGATCGACCTCCACCAGGTCGACGCACTCCTCCAGCGGCTCCTTGCCGGTCTTGACGAACAGGTCGCGCCAGACCGCGGGCAGCGGCAGCAGCCCCGGTCCGGTGTCGAAGGCGAAGCCGTCGCGCTCGAAGCGGCGCAGCGCGCCGCCGTACGTCTCCGTCCGCTCGTACACCGTCACCCGGTGGCCCGCGACGGCCAGCCGGGCGGCGGCCGCCATCGCGCCCATCCCGGCGCCGATCACCGCAATCCGTGCCATGCCTGCGACTTTATCCGCCGCCACCGGCGCCACCGTCGGCCCGGCGGCCGCCGGCGAGCACCGAGGGAGTCCCGGGGGAGAGCGGACGCGTCCGCGACCGCGGCCCCGGCCGGTGGCGCCGCGCCGTGGGGATGAGCGCCCAGGGCTGAGTAGCCGTACCTAGGCGAGGAGATGAGTACGTGCGCGGATGGGGGACGACCTGCGCGGACGACAGAGTGGAGGCACGGAAAGGGGCACGGCGCCGGCACCGCCGACACGGGGCGGCGGAACGGCGTCGTCCCGGACCGCTCCTTCCGTCGGCCCACGCCGGCGGAAGCGAGATACGGGGATACGGGGGAACGGGCACGGGGCCCGGAGACCCGGGGGCCCGGAGGAACGACCGCCATCGGGTGCGCCCGGGAGAACACAGGGGGAGCGGGGAAACGGGGGAGCACGGGGGCAGGGGGACCCGGAGGCCGGGGGAGGCCGCCGGGATGTACCAGGGGGGTGCCGGAAGGCGCCGGTGCGCAGGCCCGCGGGGGACGCGGCCATGCGCACCGGCGCCTTCACGCGCGGGCCCGAAGACCCCGGTCCGCCCGCGCGCCGGCCTCAGCCTGCTCGCGCGGCGACCCCGGCCTGCTCGCGCGGCGGCCTCAGCCCGCCCGCGCGGCCCGGTGGCCGCCCACCCGTCCCTGCAGCAGCCGGGACAGGGCCGCGTGCACGTCGTCCAGGGACCGCTCCGGCTGGAAGGCCTGCCAGTCCAGGGCGGCCACCAGCACCATGCCGACCAGGGCGGCCGCCGTCAGCGGGATGTCCGTCTCGTCGCCGAACTCGCCGCTGGCCACGCCCTCGCGCAGCACACCCTCGATGACGGCGACGACCTCCTGCCGCACCACCATGAGGGTCGACTGCCAGGCGCGGTTGGTGCGCCACAGCTCGGCCACGTACAGCTGGGTGAAGGCCGGGTAGCGGGCGATGAACTCCAGCCCGGCGCGGATCATCGCGTCCAGGGCGTCCCCCTTGCTGCCGCCCGCGCGGGCCGTCCGGTCGGCCGCCTCCCGCAGAGAGGCGGTCAGAAGGCCCACCCCGTGCCGCAGCAGTTCCTCGAAGAGGACCGACTTGCTCGCGAAGTTGTAGTACACCGTGCCCTTCGCGACCCCGGCCCGCTCGGCGATCTCGTCCACCGTGGTGGCGGAGAACCCCTGCTCGGCGATGAGCGTGACGGCCGCCTCGTAGAGCTTCTGCCGGGTGGCCTCGCGGCGGGCACTGCCGCCCGGCGCGGCGCTGCTGCTGTTCATGGCCCCGATTGTCACAGGAACGGCCCCCGCGCGGTCACAGACTCAGCTCGGGATGCAGGCGCTCGAGCGTCCACACCTCGCGGCGGCGGGCCGCCAGCGCGGTCAGTACGAGGGCGCCCGCGGTGAACGCCGCCAGCACCGCGCAGGCCTGCCACACCGGCCCCAGGCCCCCGCCCGTGATCAGCCGGCGCAGCGCCTGGACGACGTAACTCATCGGCAGGAAGGGGTGGATCGCGTGGAAGAAACCCGGGCTGGTCTGCACGGGGTAGGTGCCGCCCGCCGACGTCAGCTGGAGCATCAGCAGCGCCAGGACGAGGATCCGGCCGGCCGGTCCGAAGCGCGCGTTCAGCCACTGCACGACCGCCGCGAAGCAGGCCGCGACGAGGAACAGGAAGCCCACCGTGCCGGCCGCCCGCGCCATGTGCAGGCCGATCGCCCAGTGCAGCACCGCCATGAGGGCCGCCACCTGCAGCACCCCGACCGCGACCACGGGCAGCCACCCGGCCAGCGCGATCCGCCCCGCGGAGGCGCCCACGGCCAGCGCGCGCCGGTTCAGCGGCGGGATCAGCATGTACGCCACCATGGCACCCACCCACAGCGACAGCGGGATGAAGTACGGGGCGAACCCGGTGCCGTAGTTGGGCGCGTCGTGCAGGTCCCGGGAGGCGAGCTGCACCGGGTCCGCCATGACCCGGGTGTGCCGGTCGCGGTCCTGCTTGCCGTAGTCGGGTACCCGCCGGGCGCCGTCGTGCAGGCCGCCGGCCAGCCTGCCGGAGCCGTCGGCCAGCTTGTACATCCCGCCGTGCAGCTCGTCGGCGCCCGCCTCCAGCCTGCCGAGGCCCTTGTCGAGGCCGGTCGCGCCGGTACGGGCCGTGCCGATGCCGGTGTGCAGCTTCCGGGCGCCCGCGGCGACCCGCCCGGCGCCCGCGTTCAGCTTGTTGATCCTCTTGACGGCGTCGTCGAGGTCCTCGGTCAGGTGCGGGGCGCGGTCGGCGAGCGCCCGGGCCTGCGTCTGCAGCGTGGCGAGGTTCTTGTCGAGCGTCTTCAGGTCGCCGTTCTGGTCGGCGACCAGGGTGTCGAGGTCGTCGGCGATCCCCGCCACGTCGGCGGCGGCCTGCCGGGCCTTCTTCAGGTCGGCGCAGGCGGCGTCGGGCAGCGCCTGCTGCGTGCACCGCGCGCGGTAGACCTCGTCCAGGGTGTCGGAGGCGGCGTGGGCGGCCCTGGCGGCGGCGGGCGCGGTCCTGACGAGCGTGCCGAGGTTGCGGCGGATCACCCCGGCGGAGTCGGCGACCAGCCGGGCCGTGTCGCCGATGGTCTTCTCGTTGCCCTGCAGGAACGGGCGCACCTTCGTGGCGGTGCCGTTCACCGTGTCGGCGAGCGTCTGGGTGCCGTCGGCGACCTGCCGCGCGCCGTCCGCCAGGTCGCCCGAGCCCGAGTCGAGCTTCTTCAGGCCCCCGGCCAGCTTGCCGCTGCCCTTCTTGGCCTCGGTCAGCCCGTCCGCGAGGTCCTGCGAGCCCTTCTCCGCCTTCCCGATGCCGCCCCTGAGCCGGTCGGCGCCCTTGGCGGCCTGCACGGTCCGGTCGTGGATGGTGGAGAACGAGATGAAGATCCGGTCCAGGAAGGAACGGGAGGCCTTGGTGGACGCGGCGGTGCGCACCTCTTTGAAGACCGTCCGGGAGATCTGCCCGACGATGTAGTTGTTGGCGTCGTTCGTGCGCACCTGCAGCGCGCTCGTCTCCGGGGAGGCGCCCGCGCTGGAGGCGATCCGCCGGCTGAAGTCGGCGGGCACGGTCAGCGACAGGTAGTACGTGCCGTCCTCGACGCCCCGCCGGGCCTCGGCGGCGCTCACCCGGTGCCAGTCGAAGACCCTGCTCTTCAGCAGTTCCTCGGTGAGGTCGTCACCGGCCGTGATCCTCCTGCCGCCGGCGGTGGCGCCCCGGTCCTCGTCGACGAGCGCGACGGGAATCCTGTCCAGGTGGCCGTAGGGGTCCCAGAAGGACCACAGGTACAGCGCGCCGTACAGCAGCGGCAGCACCAGCAGCGCCACCAGGGCGGCGCGCGGCAGCCTCCCGCGGCCGAAGCGCCGCAGCTCAAGAGCGGCCAGTCTCGGCGAACGCATCGGCCGCCGCCTCCTTCACCTCGTCGCCGGCCTCTTCCGCTTCCCCGGCTTCTCCAGCTTTTTCGGTTTCTTCGGTTTCTTCGGCTTTTTCGGTTTCTCCGGCGGCTTCGTCGTCGGTTCCGTCATCGGCTTCGCCGCCGGTTTCCCGGCCGGCTTTCCGGCCGGGTTCCTCGGCTTTCCGCGCGGGTGCCGCGCCGGGTGCCGCGCCAGGCGCTGAGGCCGCCGCTCCGGTCGGGACGACCACCGCATCCTCGGGCGCCTCGCTGCACACCGCGACGACGGTCGTGCCGGCCTCGGTGAGCGAACGCAGCAGCTCCCACACCCGGTCCCGCTCGGCGGGCGAGAGCTTCAGGTCGACGTCGTCCACGGCCAGCAGCCGGGGCCGCCCGACCAGCGCCAGCGCCACCGACAGCCGCAGCTCCTCCAGGCGCTCCAGATCGCGTACGGCCGTACGCGGGCCCTTGGGCAGGGAGTCGAGGTCCAGGCCGGCGGCGTCGAGCGCGGTGTCGACGAGCCGGCGGGCCGCGGCCCGGCGTTCGTCGCGCGGCCGCAGCAGCCCGCGCAGGGAGTCGCCGAAACGGTGCTGCAGCAGCGCCCGTTCGCGCAGGTGCTCGCCGACGGTGAGGGCCGGCTCGAGGTCGGTGACGCCGGGCACGTTCGCCAGAGCGCTGACGCGGCGCAGGGCGGACATGTGCCGGGGCAGTTTGAACCCGCCGACCGTGGCGACCCCCTCCGTGGGCCTCATCCGCCCCGTGAGCGCCAGCAGCAGGCAGGTGCGGCCCGAGCCGGACGGCCCCTCGACGGCGATCAGCGAGCCCGGCCCCGCCTCCACGGTGACGCCGCGGAACGCCCAGCCGCGGGGCCCTCGAAGCCCGAGGCCCCGGGCCGTGACCTCCAGGCCGTGCGGCTCCTGTGCCGCGGGCCCGCGCGCACCGGAGGATCGGGTGCCGTCCTGCGGACCGTCCACCGGTCCCAC
Source organism: Streptomyces echinoruber (assembly GCF_014651135.1). Taxonomy (GTDB): domain Bacteria; phylum Actinomycetota; class Actinomycetes; order Streptomycetales; family Streptomycetaceae; genus Streptomyces; species Streptomyces echinoruber. Next base: position 428,826 of record NZ_BMWH01000001.1, on the reverse strand, counting down.
CCCCTGCCATCTTTGGACTGACTGGTCAGTACAAAAACTACCCCCGAACGCCCGATCGAAGCAAAAGACCAGGTCAGAACGGATTGTCAGTGCCATACCGCACGATGGGCGCATACGGCCACCGAGCCGTCATGTTGACGACAGGAGGATCGTCATGGCCCACTCGTCCGCCGCCGCCCGTCGGCGCCGCGCCACCGGCCCTGCCCCCTCACTGACCGGCCCGGCGAGCGACATCCATCCCGTACTCCGCCGGGCCACGGCCCCGCCGGCCGCCCTGGACCTCCTCGCCCAGGCCCGGGCGGGACTCGACGAGGCCACCGTCCTGGAGACCCCGAACGAGCGGTACGCGACGGCCCACCTCGCCGCCCTGCGCACCGCCGCCGCCGTGCTCGCGGCCCGCGGCCGCCCGGAACCCACGCCGAGGCGCCGGGCCCGTATCAGGAGCGCCTGGGAAGTGCTCCCCGAGATCGCGCCCGAGCTCGCCGAGTGGAGCGCGCTGTTCGCCGCGGGGGCCCGGCGCCGCGCCCGGGCCGAGGCGGGCATCCCGGGCGCGGCCAGCCGCCGGGACGCCGACGACCTGATACGGGACGTGGCCATGTTCATCCGCATCGTCGAGCGGCTGCTCGTGCTCCAGCCCGTCCTGCCCCTGTCCCAGCCGTCCCAGGACACCGACGTCCAGGAGCCTCCGCGCGGCGGCCGGCGGGACATGCCGAACGCCGGATGAGGGCACGCCACGGCACCGCGGTGACCGGCCGGAGCGCCGGAGGCAATAGGGTGGAGAGCGCCTGAAGCCTTCCTCCTCCCGCACCCCGGGCCGGGAAGGCAGCCCGATCGCTCCGCCGTGCCAGAGGCGGTGCCGCGTTGAGGAGTCAACTGCCGTGTCGGACCCGATGCGCCCCCGCGCCTCTCTCCGTACCGCCGTGGTCTGGGAGGTCCTCCAGGACGCCCTCGACCGCCGCGTCAAGGCCACGGGCCGGGAAACCCTCGACGTCCTCGACACCGGGGGCGGCAGCGGCAACTTCGCCGTGCCCGTCGCCCGCCTCGGCCACCGGGTCACCGTCGTCGACCCCAGCCCGAACGCGCTGTTCGCACTGGAGCGGCGCGCCGCCGAGGCCGGCGTCGCCGACCGGGTGCGGGGCGTGCAGGGCGACGCCCACGGCCTGTTCGACGTGGCCGAGCGCGGCGGCTACGACGCGGTGCTGTGCCACGGGGTGCTGGAATACGTGGACGACCCCGCGGAGGGGGTGCGCAACGCGGTGGCCGCGCTGCGTGCCGACGGCGTCCTCAGCGTGCTCGCCGCCGGGCTGGGCGGCGCCGTGCTGGCCCGTGCCCTCGCCGGGCACTTCACCGAGGCCAGGCACGCCCTGGCCGACCCCGACGGCCGCTGGGGCGAGGGCGACCCGATGCCGCGTCGCTTCACCACCGAGCAGCTCACGGCGCTGGTCGAGGACGCGGGACTGCGGGTGACCGCCGTGCACGGCGTGCGGGTCTTCGCCGACCTGGTGCCCGGCGTCCTGGTGGACACCGAGCCGGGAGCGCTGGACGCGCTGCTGAAGCTGGAGGCGACCGCGGCCGAGCTGCCCGCCTTCCACTCCGTGGCCACGCAGCTGCACGTGCTGGGGGAGTTCGAGAGGGCCGACGAGGTCTGAGTCGCCTCGTGCGCCTCCTGTGCCTTGTGTGAGCCCTGTGCCTGATCAGCGTGTCCGCGGCGGATGGAGTACGCCACAGACCCCCCGATCGGGTGCCTGTCGCCGTATGATCGAAGGCGACGGCCCGGCATGACGGGTCGGCCGCTGGGGAAATGAAGCTTCAGCGAGCCGGAACGGCCATGACGGATTCCGGCTGGCCAATTGGCGCAGAGGGGCGGGTTTCACGGGGGCGGTTCCCTGCCTATCCTGAAGAGACCCCCACGAGTCGCCCCGGCGACTGCACGATGAGGAGGACTCCGTGCCGCTCTCGGAGCACGAGCAGCGCATGCTCGAGCAGATGGAGCGAGCGCTGTACGCCGAAGATCCCAAGTTCGCGTCGGCGCTCGAGGGAAGCGGGCTGCGTACGTACACCCGGCGGCGGGTCTACCAGGCGGTTGCGGGCTTCCTCCTTGGTATCGCGCTCCTCATGGCCGGAATGGTCGCCCAGCAGATCTGGGTCAGCGTGGTCGGGTTCCTGGTCATGCTGGGCTGCGCGGTCCTCGCGGTGACCAGCTGGCGCAAGGTCCCCAAGCCGGGCGAGCACCCGGCCGACGGCGCCCACTTCCGACGTCAGGGCCGCCCCCGGCGCTCCATGATGGAACGCATCGAACAGCGCTGGCAGCGACGCCGCGACGAGCAGCAGGGCGGCATGTAGCCACCGGCTCCCCACCCCACGTACCGAGACGTACCGAGGGGGTGACCACCGCGCGTGGTCACCCCCTCGGCCCTGTCTCCGACAGGAACTCCCCCCTCCTCGCCGGGGGCGCCAACACGGCGTCGGGAGGGCGGAAAAGCCCGCTCCGCATGGGTGGAACCCCTGCCGCGGCGGCCCGGTGGAACCCTTGCCGCGGTGGCCTTGTCGCGGTGTCCGGGCGGAACCCCTCGTCGCGACGGCCGGACGGGGACCCGCCGCACGACGGCCGGCCGGAGAGACCCGCCGCGACGCCTCGCCCGCCAGCCGCCGCCTCAGCCCTGCTGCCCCTGCCCCACCTCAGCCCTGCTGCCCCGATGGCCTCCGCAGCGGCGGCCGGACCGCCGCCAGACGGGTCCTGAGCGCGGCCCAGCGGTCCGACAGTGCCCACAGCGCGCGGATGTTGGACCGCGGCGCGAACGTCGCCCGCAGGCGCGTCGCGCGGCCGGCCTGGCTGTGCAGCGCCCGCGTGACCCGGCGGACGTCGTCAGCGAGACCCGGCGCGGGCCGGGGGACGGGCGCGTACAGGACCTGCTCCACGGCGTCCGCGACCCGGTGGACGCAGGCCGCCGCCACCGGGTCCAGGTGGCCGAGGCGGACGATGCGGGCAGCCGTCCCGCGGGGCGTGAGGGAGTCGTCGGGGACGATGCCGTGGTCCCAGGCCGTGTCGATCAGCTCCTGCCAGACGGCGAGCGTGCGCAGCGCCACGTCCGCCTCGCCGCGGCCGTGACCACCGAAGCGGACGGCCCGCCTCCGGGTGCGGTACAGCAGGGGCGTCAGCAGCACCGCGAGGCCCGCGAGCACCGCCACCGGCAGCCCGACGCCCAGATACCACAGGTGGTGGCCGTCGTCCCGGGACACGGCGGTCTGCGGGGCCGCGCTCGCGCACTCCTGCAGCCGCCTCAGCTCCGGCGGGCAGCTCGCCCCCGCCGACGGGGCCGCCGAGGGCGCGGAGGAGGCGCCCTGGGAGGGCAGCGCCGGGTCCGGCAGGGTGCTGCCGGAGGACTCGGGCTGGGTGTACGACGGCGTCGTGCCGCGGCTCGGAGTGGGCTCGAAACGGGTCCAGCCGACGCCCTCGAAGTACAGCTCGGGCCAGGCGTGCGCGTCCTTCAGGCCCACCGCGATCGAACCGTCCCCCTGCAGGGTGCCGGGGGCGAAGCCCACCGCTATCCGGGCCGGGATGCCCAGCGTGCGGGCCATCGCGGCCATCGCGAAGGAGAAGTGCACGCAAAAGCCCCGCTTGTCCTTCAGGAAGCGGGCGATCGCCTGCGGACCGCCGCCGACCTGTACCCGGGTGTCGTACTGGAAGCCCCCGGTCAGCGCGAAGTAGTCCTGCAGCCGCACCGCCTGCTCGTAGTGGTTCGCCGCGCCCTCGGTCACCTTGCGGGCGGTGCGGGCCACCACCGCGGGCAGCGAGTCCGGCAGCCGCGTGTACGCGCGCTCGAGCGCCTGAGGCGGCTCCGGCGCCGAGGCCAGCTGGGCCGCCGTCGGCCGCACCTCCAGGCTCCGCACCTCGTAGCGGATTCCGCGGGTGCTCTGGCCGTGGTCGCCGGCCAGCGTCATGCCCACCGGCTCGTAGCGCCAGCTGCCGTCGACCCGCACGCCGCTCGGCGGGTACGGCATGGGCAGCCGCTCCTGCGCGTACCAGTCGGCCGCGGCGACCGTGCTGTCGATCACGGTCCGTTTGACGCCGGAGGCCAGACCCGGCGGCGTGGGGAACCGGTCGGGCACGGCGACGTACCGGCGCTGGGACGGTTTCCAGGTCGTCCCGTCGAAGTCGTCCAGGGAGACGATCCGCAGGTAGAGGTCGGAGATGTCGTTGGTGGACGTCCTCAGCGTCAACACCGTGCGGTCCTCGTCCACGTTCAGGCTGTCGCGCAGCGACACCAGCGGGTCGACCGCGGAGCCCGCGCCGATGCCCCCGGGTCCCGTGCCGACCCCCGCTCCGGCGCCGTCGAACAGGCCGCCGTCCATCGCGGGCAGCGCCGCCGGCACCACCAGGGCGAGGCCCAGTGTGACCGCGCCGATGCGCCGGCCGGTGCGCACCGGGGCCACGGCACCGGCGGGCTCGCCGGACGCGGTGCGCGGCGCCCCGCCGAAGATCCGGCCCCACTGGGCGAGCCGTTCCCGGCCCTCCGCGAGCAGCAGCATCAGGTAGCCGGCGGCCGCCAGCAGGAACCACAGCCAGTCGGTGCCGCCGTCGGACAGGCCCGCGGCCACCGAGTACAGCGCGAGCAGCGGCAGGCCGGCCGGGGCGGCGCTGCGGAACGTCACCGCGAGGGCGTCCACCAGCAGCCCCACCAGCAGCACGCCGCCGACGAGCATGAGCCGTATGCCGTCCGACAGCGGGGCCGGGATCGCGTACCGGCTGACGTCGTCCCCGCCCTGCTGCAGCAGCTGCGCGAAGTGCCGGAAGGAACCCGCGGTCGGCACCAGCCCGGCCAGGGCCTGCCGGTGCGCGAACACCAACGTCAGCAGTATCAGCGTCACCAGGGCCTGCGCCGCCACGGTCAGCGGCCGGGCCAGCGGCACCCGCCGGGCCGCCGCGCCCACGCCGGTCTGCACCGCCAGCAGGAAGGCCGCCTGCGGCAGCCAGGTCGCCGGGCTGACCAGGGGCAGCAGGGCGCACGCCGCCAGCAGCGTGGCCGCCCAGGCGCACAGCGTCAGTCGTGCCCGCCCGCTCATCACCGCACCTCCCCGGCGCCCACGCCGGCCACGCCCACGCCGCCGATGCCCGCGCGCTCCCGGTCCGCCTGCCGCCACAGCTCGCCCAGTGAGGCGCCCCGCGGCACGCTCAGCACGGTCCAGCCGGCCTCGCGCAGCACCCGCAGCGGATCCTGTGCTCCGTCCGTCCCGCGCGGCGGGCCGGGCACGTCGGTCGGCTCCCGTTCCCACGCGTCGCTGTCCAGTACGAACGCCACCGCGGCCGCGCTGCGCTGCCGTATCCTCGCCGCGATCGCCGCCTGTTCCTCGTCCAGGTCGCCGAAGAACGCCACCAGCAGCCCCTCGTGGGCGCCGCGCAGCACGTCGTACGCCCGGGACAGGCCCGCGCCGTCCGAGTGGTCGATCACCGCCAGGGTGTCCATCATCAGCCCGGCCGCCTCCGCCGACTCCTGCGCCGGCCCCGAGAACCCGTCGGCGCCCTCGCCCGGCACCAAGTCGCCGGTGTCGGTCAGCAGCCGTACCGAGAAGCCGCGCTCCAGCATGTGGACGAGCACGGAGGCCGTGCCGGACACCGCCCACTCGAAGGCCGACTCCGGGCCCGCGCCCGCGTAGGCGATGCCCCGGGTGTCGAGCAGCACCGTGCAGCGGGCCCGCTGCGGCTGCTCCTCGCGGCGCACCATCAGCTCGCCGTAGCGCGCGGTGGAGCGCCAGTGCACGCGGCGCAGGTCGTCGCCGTACCGGTACTCGCGCGGGATCACGTCGTCCTCGCCCGCCAGCGCCAGCGAGCGCTGCCGCCCGTCGCCGTGGCCCTGTGCCTCGCCGCCCAGCCGCACCGGCGGCAGCGGCTCCACGCGCGGGATGACGGTCAGCGTGTCGTACGCGGAGAAGGACCGGGTCAGTTCGCACATCCCGAACGGATCGGACAGCCGCAGCTGCAGCGGGCCCAGCGGGTAGCGGCCGCGCAGGTCGGAGCGGACCCGGTAGGACACCTCGCGGCGGCCGCCCGGCTCCACCCGGTCCAGGACGAACCGGGGGCGCGGCCCGAGCACGTAGGGCACCCGGTCCTGCAGCATCAGCAGGCCGGTGGGCAGCCGCGAGACGTTCTCCAGCCGCAGGTGGACGCGGGCCTCGGCGCCGGCCGGCACCCGCGCGGGGGACAGGCGCCGGCTGCCCGCGACCCGGTAGCGGGTGCGGTACAGCACGGCCGCGCACACCAGCGGCAGCGTCGCCAGCAGCAGCCCGACGCGCAGCAGGTCGCTCTGCCCGAGGACGTAGGCGCAGACGGCGGCCGCGATCCCGGCGGCGAGGAAGGAGCGGCCGCGGGTGGTCAGGCCGGCCAGCAGTGTGCGCAGCCCGCCCTCGTGCCGGTCGCCCTCCGCGGGCCCCGCCGCGCCGGTGGCCATCACAGCCTCCGCGGCGGCTGCTGGCCGAACACCGGCGCCCCGCGGCCCAGCCCGAGGCCGCTTTGCCGGGGCGCCGCCGGTACCGGCGTGTGCTGCACGATCTCCTGGACCACCTGCTCCGCCGTACGGCGGTTGAGCTGGGCCTGCGCCGTGGGCAGCAGCCGGTGCGCCAGCACCGCCACGGCGAGGGCCTGCACGTCGTCCGGCAGCGCGTACTCCCGGCCGCCGAGGGCCGCGGCCGCCTTGGCGGCGCGCAGCAGGTGCAGCGTCGCGCGCGGCGACGCGCCGAGTCTGAGCTCGGGATGGGTGCGCGTGGCGGCGACCAGCTCCACCGCGTACCGCCGCACCGGCTCGGCGACGTGCACGCCGCGTACCGCCTCGATCAGCTTCACGATCTCGTGCGCGTGCGCCACCGGCTGCAGGTCCTCCAGCGGGGAGACGCCGCCGTGCACGTCGAGCATCTGCACCTCGGCCTCGACGCTGGGGTAGCCGACCGAGACGCGGGCCATGAAACGGTCGCGCTGGGCCTCCGGCAGCGGGTAGGTGCCCTCCATCTCCACCGGGTTCTGCGTGGCCACCACCATGAAGGGGCTGGGCAGTTCGTAGGTCTGCCCGTCGATGGTGACCTGCCGCTCCTCCATGGACTCCAGCAGCGCCGACTGGGTCTTGGGGGAGGCGCGGTTGATCTCGTCGCCGATCACGATCTGCGCGAAGACGGCGCCCGGCTTGAACTCGAAGTCCCGGCGCTGCTGGTCCCAGATGGACACGCCGGTGATGTCCGACGGCAGCAGGTCGGGGGTGAACTGGATGCGCCGCACCGAGCAGTCGATGGACCGTGCCAGCGCCTTGGCGAGCATTGTCTTGCCCACCCCGGGGACGTCCTCGATCAGAAGATGCCCCTCGGCGAGCAGCACGGTCAGCGAAAGCCGTACGACCTCGGGCTTGCCCTCGATCACTCCTTCCACCGAACTGCGGATCCGCTCCGCGGTGGCGGTCAGATCTGTAAGGCTCGCTCGATCGTCATAGGTCGTCACCCGGCCCTCCTCGGCCCGTTCTTTCTCCGGGCCGAGTACCGCCAAGTGCGACCGGCCCACCCCGAAACACGGACACCACGCGCGAAAAGTTCCGCGTGACGCCACACCCGCATTCTTGCCGCCGTTACCGATTCGTGTCACTCGCCTGTGGACAACCGGCCGCGATATGTCGGGTCTTATGACCTTTACGGTGCGGCCGCCGCGGGTGTTCAGCGGGTGTTCAGCAGGTGTTCCAGACGGGTGGGCCGGCCGGACGCGCCGGTCAGGCCGGGTCGACCTCGCGCAGCAGGCCCGTCTTGACGTCGAAGACGAAGCCGCGCACGTCGTCGGTGTGCAGCAGGAACGGCGAGGTGCGCACCCGCTGCATCGACTGGCGCACGTCCTGGTCGACGTCCTTGAACGCCTCCACCGCCCAGGACGGCCGCTGGCCGACCTCCATCTCCAGCTCGGTGCGGAAGTCCTCGGTGATCGCCTCCAGGCCGCAGCCGGTGTGGTGGATCAGGACGATGCTGCGCGTGCCCAGCTTGCGCTGGCTGATCGTGAGCGAGCGGATCACGTCGTCGGTGACGACGCCGCCCGCGTTGCGGATGGTGTGGCAGTCGCCGAGCTTCAGGCCGAGCGCCGCGTGCAGGTCCAGACGCGCGTCCATGCAGGCCACGACGGCGACCTTGAGGACCGGGCGGGCGTCCATGCCCGGGTCGGTGAACTCGGCGGCGTAGCGCTGGTTGGCCTCGACGAGGCGGTCGATGACGGAGCCGCCGCCTGCTGTGGCGCCCTCGGCGCCGGGGTGAGCTGCTGCAGAAGTCGTCATGGTGACGACATTACTGGCCGCACGCCGTTCAGTCCTGCGGTGAAGAAGGACAAAGAGCGCCATCGCGGCTTGTTGTGAGTCACTGCACAACCGGCCCCGGATTACGCCGTACGGGTGAATGGCGTCCGAAGGCGTCCCCGCACCGGCCGTGCCGGGCGACGCGCAGGCCGGTTGATTGACCGGGAGACAGGGTGGACTAAAGTGACGCGAAGCGGGAGGCGCGGCCTCCCCGCTGCACCGACATCCCCGAAGGCGCCGGCGACCTCCGGCGGTCTCCCCACGTGCGCGGCGCGTACGTACGGCCCGGCCTCCTCCCGCCCCGGCCGACGCCCCGGAGCGCGCCGGACGAACAGGAGAGGCCCCCTTGAGCCAGAGTCGACACGTCCCGGTGATGCTCCAGCGGTGCCTGGACCTGCTGGCGCCCGCACTGCAGGAGCCGGGAGCGGTGGCCGTCGACTGCACGCTCGGCCTCGGCGGCCACAGCGAGGCGCTGCTGAGCCGGTTCCCCGGGCTGCGGCTGGTCGGCCTGGACCGCGACAAGGAGGCGCTGCGGCTGTCCGGCGAGCGCCTGGCCCCGTTCGGCGAACGGGCCACCCTGGTGCACGCCGTCTACGACGAACTCCCCGACGTCCTCGGCCGGCTGGGCATCGCGCGCGTCCAGGGCGTCCTGTTCGACCTCGGGGTGTCCTCCCTGCAACTCGACGAGGCCGGCCGCGGCTTCGCCTACGCCCAGGACGCCCCGCTGGACATGCGCATGGACCAGACGACCGGCATCAGCGCGGCCGAGGTCCTCAACACCTACCCGGCCGGCGAACTCGTCCGCATCCTGCGCACCTACGGCGAGGAGAAGCAGGCCAAGCGGATCGTCGCCGCGATCGTGCGCGAGCGCGAGAAGGAGCCGTTCACCACCAGCGCCCGCCTGGTGCAGCTGATCCGCGACGCGCTGCCGCAGGCCGCCAAACGCACCGGCGGCAACCCGGCCAAGCGCACCTTCCAGGCGCTGCGCATCGAGGTCAACGGCGAACTCGCCGTGCTGGAACGGGCGATCCCCGCCGCCGTGAAGGCGCTGGACGTCGGCGGGCGGATGGCCGTGCTGTCGTACCACTCGCTCGAGGACCGCCTCGTCAAGCAGGTGTTCGCGGCCGGCGCCGCCTCCACCGCGCCCCCCGGGCTCCCCGTCGTCCCCGAGCGCTACCAGCCGCGGCTCAAGCTGCTGACGCGCGGTGCCGAACTTCCCACCGAGGAGGAGATCGCGGCCAACCGCCGGGCGGCGCCCGCGCGGCTGCGTGCGGCCCAGCGCATCAGGGAGGACGTCGAGTGACGCGACGGGGAACGGCAGACGGGGCGCACGTGCCGTTGCCTGCGGGCCGGGCACCCGCGCGCCCGCCGGCGCACCGGGCCCGCGTGCGCCCGCCGGCGCACCGGGCCCGCGTGCGGCCGCCGGTGCACCCGGCCCGCGTGTGGCCGTCGGCGCGCCGAGCGCACGTGCGGCCGCCGGGAGGCGACGCCCGTGCGCGCGCGGCCGGGAACGCCCTCCACCCGCGCGTGCCCGTCGGCGCCCCCGGGCCCCGTACCCCCGCGCAACCGCCCGTCCCCGTGCCGTGCCCGCGCGTGCCCGCCGGCGCGTCGGCCGTCCGCGGGGCCGGGAGCGCGGGGGAGGCGGCCGGTGCGCGGGCCGAGGGGAGGACGGGTGGCTAGGAAACCCGAGCTGCGGGGGCGTGCCGCGCGGCTGGCGCGGCTGTTCCCGGCGGAGCCGGGGCAGGCGGCCCGCACCCCGTTCGTGCTGCTCGTCGTGCTGCTCCTCGGCGGCGGCCTCATCGCGCTGCTGCTGCTGAACTCCGCGCTGAGCGAGGGGTCGTTCCAGAGGGACGACCTGCAGCACGACGTCAAGAACCTCACCGACGAGCAGCAGGCCCTGCAGCGGGACATCGACGCCTACTCCGCGCCCGACGCCCTCCAGCGGCGCGCCCAGGAGCTCGGCATGGTGCCCGGCGGCGACCCGGCCTTCCTCGGCCCCGACGGCAGCGTCAAGGGCGTCCCCTCCGCCGCACCCGGGGACGCCGCGCCCGGAAGCGCCGTGCTGGACGCCCCCGCGGCCGTCGCGCCGCCCGAGGCCCTGCCCACCACGGCGCCCACCACGGCGGCCACCCCGGCGCCCACCACGGCGCCGCCCCCGTCCGGCGCGAGCCCCGGCTCCACCCCGGCACCGGCCCCGGTGTCCACCCCCGCCCCCACCGTGTCGCAGCCCGCCACGACCCCGACCCCCGGCAGGTGACGGAAGTGTCCGACAGGCAACCGCCGCGCCGCCGCGTGCCCGGACCCGCCCGGCCCGTCCGCCCCGGCGGGCAGCAGCGCCGCCCCGGCGCCGGCGCACGCCCGGCCCGCCGCCCCGCCCCGGCCCGCCCCGCGGCCCCGCGCCCCCTCAAGCTGGGCAGCCCCCGCCCCCGGCTGCGCCTGGTCGGTCTCGCGCTGACCCTCGTCCTGCTGGTCTTCGTCGTCCGGCTGCTGCAGGTGCAGGCCGTCGACGCCGGCGCGTACGCCGCCCGGGCCGAGCGGAACCGCTACGTCGTGCACACCCTCCCCGCCGAGCGCGGCGAGATCACCGACCGCAACGGCGTGGCCCTGGCGACCAGCGTGGACGCGTACGACATCACGGCCGACCCGACGATGTTCACGCGCAAGCAGCTGAAGACCGGCGACGGCCCGCAGCAGGCGGCCGCGCTCCTCGCGCCGATCCTCGGCCAGGACCAGGCGGAGCTGACCCGGAAGCTGCAGACGCCCCACACCCGGTACGTGCTGCTCGCGCGCCGCCGGACCCCGCAGGTGTGGAAGCAGATCCAGGACCTGAAGACGGCGCTGGCGAAGAAGGCCGAGACGGACAAGTCCACCCCCAACGTCCTCGCCGGCGTCTTCTCCGCCCCCAGCAGCAAGCGGGTCTACCCCAACGGCGACCTCGCCGCCGCGCTGCTGGGCTGGGTCAATGCCGAGGGCAGGGGCGGCGGCGGCATCGAGCGGCAGTGGGACAAGCAGCTGGCCGGCAAGGACGGCAAGGTCCGCTATGTCCAGTCCGGCGGCCGCGAGGTGCCCACCGCCGGCTCCACCGAGACGCCCGCCGTGCCCGGCAGCGACGTCGAGCTCACCATCGACCGCGACATCCAGTGGGCCGCGCAGAACGCCCTCACCGAGCAGGTGGAGAAGTCCAAGGCCGACCGCGGCTACGTCATCGTGCAGGACACCCGCACCGGTCAGATCCTCGCCATGGCCAACGCGCCCGGCTTCGACCCCAACGACCTGTCCAAGGCGGACCCGGCCGCCCTCGGCAACGCGGCCGTGCAGGACGCCTACGAGCCCGGCTCCACCGCCAAGGTCATGTCGATGGCCGCCGTCCTGGAACGGGGCGTGGCCACGCCCCTCACCCACGTCGTCGTGCCCAACCGGCTGCACCGCGGCGACCGGCTCTTCCAGGACGACGTCGACCACGCCACCTGGTACCTGACGCTCAACGGCGTGCTCGCCAAGTCCAGCAACATCGGCACCATCCTCGCCACCGGCCAGCTCGGCAGGACCCAGGCGCAGGCCAACCGGGTCCTCTACTCCTACCTGCGCAAGTTCGGCATCGGCAGCTACACCGGGCTCGGCTTCCCCGGCGAGACCAAGGGCATCCTGGCGCCGCCGGAACGGTGGTCCACCTCGCAGCAGTACACGATTCCTTTCGGCCAAGGCATGTCGATCAACGCCCTGCAGGCCGCGTCCGTCTACTCGACCATCGCCAACGGCGGCGTCCGTGTCGAGCCGACTCTGGTGCGCGGCACCAGAGGGGCCGACGGACACTTCACCCCGGCGCCGGAACCCGAGAAGACCAGGGTCGTCGGCGCCAGGACGGCCCGGCAGCTCGCCGAGATGCTGGAGTCCGTCGTCGACGACGAGGAGGGCACCGGCACCAAGGCCCGCATCCCCGGCTACCGGGTCGCGGGAAAAACCGGTACCGCCAACCGAGTGGATCCGGCCACCGGCCGCTACCACGGGTACACGTCGTCCTTCGCCGGTTTCGCCCCCGCCGACAAGCCCCGCGTCACGGTCTACTGCGCCATCCAGAACGCCACCCGGGGCAGCTACTTCGGCGGCCAGATCTGCGGCCCCGTCTACAAGCAGGTGATGGAGTTCGCGCTCAAGACCCTGCAGATCCCGCCGACCGGGACGAAACCCGCGAAACTGCCCGTCAGCTACTCGCCCTGACTGGGCGCCCACCGGCCCCGACGGGCACCCGCGCGCCCCGACGGGCACCGCCGACCGGCCCGCACCGCACCGACGACCCAGGAACAGCCCGTGACGACCATCACCCCCGATCTTGGGAACCACGGCACCTCCAGCCCCTCGCTTCGCTCCGGGGCCGGTGCGCCCGGTACGCTCACCGCCGTGCCACACGCTGATCAGTCCCACACCACCCAGAAAGGCGCTTCCGTGACATATCCGGGACCGCCGCGACCGGTACAGGTCTCCGCCACACCCCTCGCGGAGCTCGCCGATCAGCTGGGTGTCACCGCACCGGAAGGCAGCACGCAGGACGGCGCGGGAGGTGGTGCGACCGGGGTCACGGGCATCACCCACGACTCGCGCGCGGTGCGCCCCGGCGACCTGTACGCCGCCCTGCCCGGCGCCCGCGCGCACGGCGCCGACTTCGTCGCGCAGGCGGCCGGCCTGGGCGCCGTCGCGGTGCTGACCGACCCGGCCGGCGCCGAGCGCGCCGCCGCCACGGGCCTGCCGGTGCTGGTCGTCGACGACCCGCGCGGACGGATGGGCGAGCTGGCGGCCGCCATCTACGGCCACCCCGGACGCGACCTGCTGCAGATCGGCATCACCGGCACCTCCGGCAAGACCACCACCGCCTACCTCGTCGAGGGTGGCCTGCGGACGGCGAAGAAGACCGGCCTGATCGGCACGGTCGAGATGCGCGTCGGGGACGAGCGCATCAAGTCCGAGCGCACCACCCCCGAAGCCACCGACCTGCAGGCGCTGTTCGCCGTCATGCGCGAACGCGGCGTCGAGGCGGTCGCCATGGAGGTCTCCAGCCACGCCCTCGTGCTCGGCCGCGTCGACGGCTGTGTCTTCGACGTCGGCGTCTTCACCAACCTCAGCCCGGAGCACATGGAGTTCCACTCCGACATGGAGGACTACTTCCGGGCCAAGGCGCGGCTGTTCACACCGGAACGCAGCAGGCGCGGCGTGGTCAACGTCGACGACGAGTACGGCCGCCGCCTCGCCCGGGAGGCCACCGTCCCGGTCGTCACCTACTCCGCCGAGGGCCGCCCCGACGCCGACTGGCGCGCCGAGGACGTCCGGATCGGCCCCATCGACTCGACGTTCACCGTGCTCGGCCCGCACGGCGAGCGCATCGCCGCCCGGTCGCCGCTGCCGGGCCCGTTCAACGTGGCCAACACCCTCGCCGCGATCGCCGCCCTGGCCACCGCCGGGCTCGATCCGCAGGCCGCCGCCGACGGCGTCGCCGCCGTCCCCGGCGTGCCGGGCCGCCTGGAGCGCGTGGACGCCGGGCAGCCCTACCTCGCGGTCGTCGACTACGCCCACAAGACCGACGCCGTCGAGTCGGTCCTGAAGGCGCTGCGCAAGGTCACCGAGGGCCGGCTGCACGTCGTCATCGGCTGCGGCGGCGACCGCGACCGCAGCAAGCGGGCGCCGATGGGCGCCGCCGCGGCGCGGCTGGCCGACACGGCCGTACTGACCTCCGACAACCCCCGCTCGGAGGACCCGCTGGCGATCCTCGCCACCATGCTGCAGGGCGCGGCCTCGGTGCCCGCGCACGAGCGCGGCGAGGTGCTCCTCTTCGAGGACCGGGCCGCCGCGATCGCCGCGGCCGTCGCCCGCGCGCAGCCCGGCGACACCGTGCTGGTCGCCGGCAAGGGCCACGAGCAGGGCCAGGACATCGCCGGTGTGGTCCGTCCCTTCGACGACCGCCAGGTGCTTCGCGAAGCAATCCAGAAGACCCAGGGATGAAAACCCGGAAGACCCAGGGGATGAACTTGTGATCGCCCTCTCCCTCGCCGAGATCGCAGACGTCGTCGGCGGGCAGACGCACGACATACCGGATCCCTCCGTACACGTCACCGGGCCGGTGGTCCGGGACTCCCGGGAGGTGGGACCCGGCAGCCTGTTCGTCGCCTTCGCCGGCGAGCGCGTCGACGGCCACGACTTCGCCCGCGCCGCGGTCGAGGCGGGCGCCGTCGCCGTGCTGGGCACCCGCCCGGTCGGTGTGCCCGCCGTCGTCGTCGACGACGTCCAGCGCGCCCTCGGCGCCCTCGCCCGCCATGTCGTACGCCGCCTCGGCGCCACCCTCATCGGCCTGACCGGCTCGGCCGGCAAGACCAGCACCAAGGACCTCATCGCCCAGGTGCTGCAGCGCAAGGCGCCGACCGTGTTCACGCCGGGCTCGCTCAACAACGAGATCGGGCTGCCGCTCACCGCGCTCAGCGCCACCGAGGAAACCCGGTTCCTGGTGCTGGAGATGGGCGCCCGCGGCATCGGCCACATCCGCTACCTCACCGGCCTGACCCCGCCGCGGATCGGCGTGGTGCTCAACGTCGGCTCCGCGCACATCGGCGAGTTCGGCGGCCGCGAGCAGATCGCCCAGGCCAAGGGCGAGTTGGTCGAGGCGCTGCCGGAGGACGGCACCGCCGTCCTCAACCTCGACGATCCCTACGTCCGCGCCATGGCCTCCCGTACGAAGGCGAAGGTGGTCTTTTTCGGGGAGTCCGACGAAGCGGACGTTCGCGCCGAGAACGTGCGACTCACGGACAGCGGACAGCCCTCCTTCACCCTTCACACACCCTCCGGTGCAAGCACCGTGACCCTGCGCCTGTACGGTGAGCACCACGTGTCGAACGCGCTCGCCGCGGCCGCCGTCGCCCACGAGCTGGGCATGTCCGCGGAAGAGATCGCCACCGCGCTCTCGGAGGCGGGCTCCCTCTCCCGCTGGCGGATGGAGGTCACCGAGCGCCCGGACGGCGTGACGGTCGTCAACGACGCCTACAACGCGAACCCCGAGTCCATGCGGGCCGCCCTGCGGGCCCTGGTGGCCATGGGCAAGGGGCGTCGTACGTGGGCGGTGCTCGGCAAGATGGCCGAGCTCGGGGACGAGGCGCTCGCCGAGCACGACGCGGTCGGACGGCTCGCCGTCCGGCTCAACGTCAGCAAGCTCGTCGCGGTCGGGGGCAGGGAAGCGTCCTGGCTGCAACTGGGCGCATATAACGAGGGTTCGTGGGGTGAGGAGTCGGTGCACGTGTCCGACGCACAGGCGGCGATCGACCTGCTGCGCAGCGAGTTGCGCCCGGGAGACGTCGTCCTCGTGAAGGCGTCGCGGTCGGTCGGACTCGAGCGGGTGGCGCAGGCGCTGCTCGAGACCGGTGCCGAGGGTGAGGTTGCCGCCCGATGATGAAGCAGATCCTGTTCGCAGGAGTCATTGGTCTGTTCCTCAGCCTCGTCGGCACCCCGCTGCTGATCAAGCTGCTGGCCCGCAAGGGCTACGGGCAGTACATCCGCGACGACGGTCCGCGCGAGCACCACAGCAAGCGCGGTACGCCGACCATGGGCGGCATCGCCTTCATCCTGGCGACGGTCGCCGCGTACTTCCTGGCCAAGGTGATCACGGGCTACCTGGACGAGGAGGCGGACGCGGCGCCGACCTTCTCGGGCCTGCTGGTGCTCGGCCTGATGGTGGGCATGGGCCTGGTCGGCTTCCTCGACGACTACATCAAGATCGTCAAGCGTCGTTCGCTCGGTCTGCGCGCCAAGGCGAAGATGGCCGGCCAGCTCATCGTCGGCATCGCCTTCGCGGTGCTGTCGCTGCAGTTCGCGGACAACCGCGGCAACACGCCCGCCTCCACGAAGCTGTCGTTCATCACCGACTTCGGCTGGTCGATCGGCCCGGTGCTGTTCGTGGTCTGGGCGCTGTTCATGATCCTGGCGATGTCCAACGGCGTGAACCTGACGGACGGTCTGGACGGCCTGGCCACCGGCGCCTCCGTCCTCGTCTTCGGCGCCTACACCTTCATCGGCGTCTGGCAGTTCCAGGAGTCCTGCGCCAACGCGCTCACCCTGACCAACCCCAACGCCTGCTACGAGGTGCGCGACCCGCTCGACCTCGCGGTCGTCGCCTCCGCGCTGATGGGCGCCTGCCTGGGCTTCCTGTGGTGGAACACCTCCCCGGCGAAGATCTTCATGGGCGACACCGGCTCGCTCGCCCTCGGCGGCGTGCTCGCGGGCCTGGCGATCTGCTCGCGCACCGAGCTGCTGCTGGCGCTGCTGGGCGGCCTGTTCGTGCTGATCACCATGTCCGTGGTGATCCAGGTCGGCTCCTTCCGCCTGACCGGCAAGCGCGTCTTCCGGATGGCGCCGCTGCAGCACCACTTCGAACTCAAGGGCTGGTCCGAGGTCCTGGTCGTGGTCCGCTTCTGGATCATTCAGGGCATCTGTGTGATTGTCGGACTGGGCCTCTTCTACGCGGGATGGGCGGCGGACAAGTGACCGACGAGCAGGACATCCACTGGGACGGCAAGCACGTCACCGTCGCCGGACTCGGCGTCTCCGGCGTCCCGGCGGCCAGGGTCCTGCACGGCCTGGGCGCGCGCGTGACGGTCGTCAACGACGGCGCCGACGAGCGCGCCCGCGCCCAGGCCGCCGAGCTCGAGGCGCTCGGCGTCACCGTCCGCCTCGGCGACGGCGACACCCTGCCCGAGGGCACCGAGCTCGTCGTCACCGCCCCCGGCTGGCGGCCGGACAAGCCGCTGTTCACGGCGGCCGCGCGGGCGGGCGTGCCCGTCTGGGGCGACGTGGAGCTGGCCTGGCGGCTGCGCCGGCCCGGCGCGGCGCCCTGGCTCGCGGTCACCGGCACCAACGGCAAGACCACCACCGTCCGGATGCTCGCCGCCATCCTCCAGGCGGCGGGCCTGCGCACGGCCGCCGTCGGCAACATCGGCGTCTCCCTCCTCGACGCCGTCCTCGGCGAGGAGCCGTACGACGTCCTGGCGGTGGAGCTGTCCAGCTACCAGCTGCACTGGGCGCCCTCCCTGCGCGCCCACTCCGCCGCGGTGCTCAACCTGGCCCCCGACCACCTCGACTGGCACGGCTCCATGGAGGCCTACGCCGCCGACAAGGGCCGCATCTACGAGGGCAACAAGGTCGCCTGCGTCTACAACGCCGCCGACAAGGCCACCGAGGACCTGGTCCGGCAGGCGGACGTCGAGGAGGGCTGCCGCGCGATCGGCTTCACCCTGGGCACCCCGGCCCCCTCCCAACTCGGCGTCGTCGACGGCCTCCTGGTCGACCGCGCCTTCGTCGAGGACCGCCGGCGCAACGCCCAGGAGCTCGCCGAGGTCTCCGACGTCCACCCGCCGGCCCCGCACAACATCGCCAACGCCCTCGCCGCCGCGGCCCTCGCCCGCGCCTTCGGCGTGCCCGCGCAGGCCGTGCGCGACGGTCTGCGCGCCTTCCGGCCCGACGCCCACCGCATCGCGCACGTCGCCGACGTCGGCGGCGTCGCCTGGGTCGACGACTCCAAGGCCACCAACACCCACGCCGCGCAGGCGTCGTTGGCGGCCTACGAGTCGGTCGTGTGGATCGCCGGCGGCCTGGCCAAGGGCGCGACCTTCGACGAACTGGTCGCGACCTCGGCCAAACGGCTGCGCGGCGTGGTCCTGATCGGCGCCGATCGCGCGCTGATCCGCGACGCCCTGGCGCGACACGCCCCCGAGGTCCCCGTCGTCGACCTCGACCGGACCGACACTGGGGCGATGCGCGAGGCTGTCCGGGAGGCCCAGCGGCTCGCGCGGCCGGGCGACACCGTCCTGCTGGCCCCGGCCTGCGCCTCCATGGACATGTTCGCCAACTACAACCAGCGCGGTGACGCGTTCGCGGAGGCGGTTCGCGAACTCGGCGCCTGACCCGGCCGCCTGCCGGGCGACCTTGGGAGGGACGCGTGGGACCGGTGAGCCGGACGTACCCGGTGGGGCCGACGTACGGCGGGGGCGCCGATGCCCGGTAGCCGTACCGGCCGCCCGCCCGTGCAGCGCACCGTGCGGCGGCCCGCCGTCTCCCGCGCCCCGCGGGAGAACCCGGTCCGCCGGCTGCACATGCGGCTGCGCCGCGCCTGGGACCGGCCGCTGACCGCCTACTACCTGATCTTCGGCGGCAGCCTGCTGATCACCGTGCTGGGCCTGGTGATGGTCTACTCGGCCTCCCAGATCACCGCGCTGCAGATGTCGCTGCCCGGGTCGTACTTCTTCCGCAAGCAGCTGCTGGCCGCGGTCATCGGCGGCGGCCTGCTGTACGCCGCCTCGCGGATGCCGGTCAAGCTGCACCGGGCGCTGGCCTACCCGATCCTGGCGGGCGCCGTCTTCCTCATGGCGCTGGTGCAGGTGCCGGGGATAGGGATGGCGGTCAACGGCAACCAGAACTGGATCTCGCTGGGCGGCTCCTTCCAGATCCAGCCCAGCGAGTTCGGCAAGCTCGCCCTGGTGCTGTGGGGCGCCGACCTCATGGCGCGCAAGCAGGACAAGAAGCTGCTCACCCAGTGGAAGCACATGCTGGTGCCGCTGGTCCCGGTCGCCTTCCTGCTGCTGGGACTGATCATGCTCGGCGGCGACATGGGCACCGCGATCATCCTCACCGCGATCCTGTTCGGCCTGCTGTGGCTGGCCGGCGCGCCCACGCGGCTCTTCGTGGGCGTGCTGTCGCTGGCCGCCGTGATCGGCGTCGTCCTCATCCAGACCAGCCCCAACCGCCTGGACCGCTTCGCCTGCGTGGGCTCCACCGACGTCACCAGGTGCTGGCAGGCGGTGCACGGCATCTACGCCCTGGCCTCCGGCGGGCTCTTCGGCTCCGGCCTCGGCGCCAGTGTGGAAAAATGGGGCCAACTCCCCGAAGCCCACACCGACTTCATCTTCGCCGTCACCGGTGAGGAACTGGGCCTGGCGGGAACGCTGTCGGTGCTGGCGCTGTTCGCGGCTCTAGGCTATGCGGGCATCCGCGTGGCCGGACGCACGGAGGACCCCTTCGTTCGGTATGCCGCGGGAGGCGTGACCACCTGGATCACGGTCCAGGCCGTGATCAACATCGGTGCGGTGCTCGGCCTGCTGCCGATCGCCGGCGTCCCGCTCCCGCTGTTCTCCTACGGGGGATCCGCCCTGCTGCCGACCATGTTCGCCATCGGGCTGCTGATCGCCTTCGCGCGCGACGAGCCCGCTGCGCGGGCCGCGCTTGCGATGCGGCAACCCCGCTTTGGTAGAAAGCGGACCGGGGGCCGTGAGGGGTCCCGGAGATGGAACACGATGCGACGGCGCGCCACGGCGGCGCGCACGTCCGGAGAGCGGTGAATTTCGGTGCATGTCGTACTCGCCGGCGGGGGCACCGCGGGCCACATCGAGCCCGCGCTCGCCCTCGCGGACGCCCTGCGCAGGCAGGACCCGACCGTGGGGATCACGGCCCTGGGCACGGAGCGCGGCCTGGAGACCAAGCTCGTGCCGCAGCGGGGCTACGAGCTGGCGCTGATCCCGGCGGTGCCGCTGCCCCGCAAGCCCACCCCTGAACTGATCACCGTCCCGGGCCGGCTGCGCGGCACGATCAAGGCGGCCGAGCAGGTCCTGGAGCGCACCAAGGCGGACGTCGTGGTCGGCTTCGGCGGCTACGTCGCCCTGCCCGGCTACCTGGCCGCCAAGCGCCTGGGCGTGCCGATCGTCGTCCACGAGGCCAACGCCCGTCCCGGCCTGGCCAACAAGATCGGCTCCCGGTACGCCAGCCAGGTCGCCGTCGCCACCCCCGACAGCAAGCTGCGCAACGCGCGCTACATCGGCATCCCGCTGCGCCGCTCCATCGCCACCCTGGACCGGGCAGCCGTGCGCCCCGAGGCCCGCGCGGCCTTCGGCCTCGACCCCAACCTGCCCACGCTGCTGGTCTCCGGCGGCTCGCAGGGTGCCCGCCGCCTGAACGAGGTGACCCAGGCCGTCGCGCCGTACCTGCAGCAGGCCGGCATCCAGATCCTGCACGCGGTCGGCCCGAAGAACGAACTGCCGCAGGTGCACCAGATGCCCGGCATGCCCCCCTACATTCCGGTAAGTTACCTGGACCGGATGGACCTCGCGTACGCCGCGGCCGACATGATGCTCTGCCGCGCCGGCGCGATGACCGTCGCCGAACTCTCCGCCGTCGGCCTGCCGGCCGCCTACGTCCCGCTGCCCATCGGCAACGGCGAACAGCGGCTGAACGCCCAGCCGGTGGTGAAGGCCGGCGGCGGACTCCTCGTCGACGACGCGGACCTCACGCCCGAGTGGGTGCAGCAGAACGTCCTGCCCGTGCTCGCCGACCCGCACCGGCTGTACCAGATGTCCCGCGCCGCCGGAGAGTTCGGCCGCCGGGACGCCGACGAACTGCTCGTCGGCATGGTGTACGAGGCGATCGCCGCCCACCGTGCACACCACTAGTCATCGCATCGGCTGGCCATCGCATCGGCTAGTCATCGCATCGGCTGGCCATCGCATCGGCGAGTGAGCCGAAGGGGCGCGCCGGAGCCGGGAGGGCGAGCACGGCCGGCCTCCCGGCTCCGGCGGGGGCGCCCCGGAGGCGGGCCGAGCCCAGGAAAGGAGCGCGCGTGGCCGGACCGACGACCGCCGAGCGGGGCGAACGCCAGCAGGACTCCTCCGGCCCGCCCCCGCGGCGGCGCCCGGGGCTGCCGCGGCGGCGCACGCTCGTCCTGCTCGCCGCCGCAGCCGTGCTGCTGGCCGGCGCCACCGCCTGGCTGCTCTACGGCTCTCCGTGGCTGCGCGTGCGCCACGTGTCCGTCTCCGGCACGCGGGTCCTGACGCCCGGACAGGTCCGGGAGGCCGCCCGGGTGCCCGTCGGCGCCCCGCTCGCCTCGGTCGACACCGGCGCGATCGAGACACGTCTGCGCCGCGCCCTGCGCCGCATCGACTCCGTCGACGTGGTCCGCGCCTGGCCGCACGGCATCGGCCTGAAGGTGACCGAGCGCACCCCGGTGCTGGTGACCCGGCAGGGCGGGAGTGGCGGATACGTCGAAGTGGACGACGAGGGCGTGCGGTTCGCCACCGTCGCACGGGCGCCGCAGGGCGTCCCCCTGCTCGCCCTCGACACCTCCCGGCCCGGTTCGGCCGCCGCCAGCCTGCGCCGCTTCGGCCGCGACGCGCTGGTGCGCGAGGCGGTGGCGGTCGCCGCCCGACTCCCGGACGCCGTCGCCCGCGACACCCGGCGGGTCAGGGTGCGCTCCTACGACGACATCGAGCTGGAACTGGGCGGCGGACGCACCGTCGCGTGGGGCAGCGCCGAACAGAGCCGCGCCAAGGCCCGTACGCTCACCGCCCTGATGAAAGCCGCCCCGAACGCCCGGCACTTCGATGTGAGTGTTCCGACCGCTCCCGCGTCGTCGGGGAGTTGACGCACATCCGCGCAGGCCAGCACCCTGGTTGGGCATCGCTATAGCTGATCACATAGGGTGAAAAGAAAAACGGGAGGTTCGGCGTGTTCGTTGAACGGGCGCCACATGTCGACTTAGTGTCCTGTTCGGAAGACTCCAGGGAACAGGCACACTGGTAACCCTAAACTTCAGCGTTAGGGTTCGGGTCGGCGATACGGACCGTCCCATTCGGCATCAGTCGTCGGAGCGCGGAGCACCGTGAGACGGCGACACGTACCTCGAGGCGAGAGGCCTTCGACGTGGCAGCACCGCAGAACTACCTCGCAGTCATCAAAGTCATCGGTGTCGGCGGCGGTGGTGTCAATGCCATCAACCGGATGATCGAGGTCGGTCTCAAGGGCGTCGAGTTCATCGCCATCAACACCGACGCGCAGGCGCTGTTGATGAGCGACGCCGACGTCAAGCTCGACGTCGGCCGCGAGCTCACCCGCGGACTCGGCGCCGGGGCCAACCCGGAGGTCGGCCGCAAGGCCGCGGAGGACCACCGCGAGGAGATCGAGGAGGTCCTCAAGGGGGCCGACATGGTCTTCGTCACGGCCGGTGAAGGCGGCGGCACCGGCACCGGCGGGGCGCCCGTCGTGGCCAACATCGCGCGCTCGCTCGGCGCGCTCACCATCGGCGTCGTCACGCGCCCGTTCACCTTCGAGGGGCGGCGGCGCGCGAACCAGGCGGAGGACGGCATCGCGGCCCTCCGCGAAGAGGTCGACACCCTCATCGTCATCCCCAACGACCGGCTGCTGTCCATCTCCGACCGCCAGGTCTCGGTCCTGGACGCCTTCAAGTCGGCCGACCAGGTCCTGCTCTCCGGTGTCCAGGGCATCACCGACCTCATCACCACCCCGGGCCTGATCAACCTCGACTTCGCCGACGTCAAGTCGGTCATGTCGGAGGCCGGTTCGGCCCTGATGGGCATCGGCTCCGCCCGCGGCGACGACCGCGCGGTGGCCGCGGCCGAGATGGCGATCTCCTCGCCGCTGCTGGAGGCGTCCATCGACGGCGCTCGCGGTGTGCTGCTGTCCATCTCCGGCGGCTCCGACCTCGGCCTGTTCGAGATCAACGAGGCCGCGCAACTGGTCAGCGAGGCCGCCCACCCCGAGGCCAACATCATCTTCGGTGCGGTGATCGACGACGCCCTCGGCGACGAGGTCCGCGTCACCGTGATCGCGGCCGGCTTCGACGGCGGCCAGCCGCCCGCCAAGCGGGAGAACATCCTCGGCTCCACCTCGGTCAAGCGCGAGGAGCCCCCGGCGCCGGTGCGGCCGCCGGAGCGCCCGTCCTTCGGCTCGCTGGGCAGCGTCACGCCGAAGGAGGAGCCCGAGCCCCCGGCCCCGGAACCGGTGACCGAACTCCCCTCCGCCCCGCCGGTCCCGCCGCCCTCCCGGGCCTACACCGACAGCGCGGCCGAGGAGCTGGACGTACCGGACTTCCTCAAGTGATGCTCCTGACGTGACAGGACAGCGTGACAGCGTGAGCGGCGCCCACTTCGCCTTCACCGACCGGTGGGGCGGGGTGAGCGCCGCTCCGTACGAGGAGCTCAATCTCGGCGGCGCGGTCGGCGACGACCCCGGCGCCGTACGGACCAACCGGGAACTGGCCGCCAAGGCCCTGGGCCTGGACCCCGCCCGCGTGGTGTGGATGAACCAGGTGCACGGCGCGGACGTCGCCGTCGTCGACGAACCCTGGGGGGACCGCCCGGTCCCCGAGGTCGACGCGGTCGTCACCGCCCGCCGCGGCCTGGCCCTGGCGGTGCTCACCGCCGACTGCGTGCCCGTGCTGCTCGCCGACCCGGTCGCCGGGGTGGCGGCCGCCGCGCACGCCGGGCGGCCCGGCCTGGTCGCCGGGGTGGTCCCCGCCGCCGTGCGGGCCATGGTCGCACTCGGCGCCGAGCCCGGCCGGATCGTCGCCCGCACCGGACCCGCCGTGTGCGGATGGTGCTACGAGGTGCCGGAGACGATGCGCGCCGAGGTGGCGGCCGTCGAACCGGCGGCGTACGCCGAGACGCGCCGGGGCACCCCCGCGGTCGACGTGAGCGCCGGCGTGCACGCGCAGCTCGACCGGCTCGGGGTGCGCGACCGGGCGCGGTCACCGGTGTGCACCCTGGAGTCGGAGGACCACTTCTCGTACCGCCGCGACCGCACCACCGGGCGGCTCGCGGGCTATGTCTGGCTGGACTGATGGGCATGACGGACCGCAAGGACGAACTCGCCGCGAACCTGGCGAAGGTGGAGCGGCGCATCGCCGCCGCGTGCGCGGCCGCCGGACGGCGCCGGGAGGAGGTGACCCTGATCGTGGTCACCAAGACCTACCCGGCCGAGGACGTGCGGGTGCTCGCCGAACTGGGGGTGCGGCACGTGGCCGAGAACCGCGACCAGGAGGCGGCGCCCAAGGCCGCGGCCTGTTCGGATCTGCCCCTGACATGGCACTTCGTGGGGCAGTTGCAGACCAACAAGGTCCGTTCCGTGATCGGTTACGCGGATCACGTGCACTCCGTCGACCGCTCCCGGCTGGTCGCCGCCCTGTCCAAGGAGGCCGTGCGGGCCGGGCGCGAGGTGGGCTGCCTGATCCAGGTCGCGTTCGACGCCGGCGAGAGCGGGCGCGGGGAGCGCGGCGGCGTATCGCCCGAGGGGATCGAGGAGTTGGCCGCGCAGGTCGCCGAGGCTCCGGGGCTGCGGCTGGACGGGCTGATGACGGTCGCCCCGCTCACCGGAGCGTACGCGGGGCGGCCCCGGGCGGCATTCGATCGGCTGATGGATTTGTCGACCGACCTGCGCAGGGCTCATCCGGCTGCCACCATGGTCTCGGCAGGAATGAGTGCGGACCTCGAACAGGCCGTGGCGGCCGGGGCGACACATGTACGCGTCGGCACCGCGGTACTCGGAGTCCGCCCCAGGCTCGGGTAACGTCGCCAAGAAGTCGGACCACAGCAGAAAATATGGTCAATGCCCCGCAAGGCGGCACAACGACCTCGTGGATCGCGGGCACTTGGCAGTCGTCAGCCGATCCACCACAGAGCGGAGGACTCAGAGCATGGCCGGCGCGATGCGCAAGATGGCGGTCTACCTCGGCCTCGTGGAGGACGATGGGTACGACGGCCGGGGATTCGATTCCGACGACGACTTCGAACCCGAACTCGACCCGGAGCCCGAGCGGGACCGCCGCCGGCCCGAGTCGTCGCACCAGTCGCACGGTTCGCACCAGCCCCAAAGGGACGAACCGGTGCGAGTCGTGCAGCCGCCGGCGCCCCGCGAGCCGGTCTCCCCGGCCGCTTCGCTGCCGGCGGAATCGGGCCGTCCGGCGCGCATCGCGCCCGTGGCATCCATCACACAAGAACGCCAGAGCCTGGAGAAGAACGCGCCGGTGATCATGCCCAAGGTCGTGTCCGAACGAGAGCCCTACCGGATCACGACGCTGCATCCGCGGACCTACAACGAAGCCCGTACCATCGGGGAACACTTCCGTGAGGGCACCCCGGTGATCATGAATCTGACCGAGATGGACGACACCGACGCGAAGCGACTCGTCGACTTCGCGGCCGGTTTGGTGTTCGGCCTCCACGGCAGCATCGAGCGGGTGACGCAGAAGGTGTTCCTGTTGTCGCCTGCTAACGTCGATGTCACGGCGGAGGACAAGGCCCGCATCGCAGAGGGCGGGTTCTTCAACCAGAGCTGAGACTGAGACGCACGACTGGAACACAGTACGGAACAGGGGAGAGGGAAGCACGAGCCATGGGCGTGTTCGCACAGGTGATCTGGATCGCCCTGACGGTGTTCCTCATCGTGCTCATCTTCCGGTTGGTCATGGACTATGTGTTCCAGTTCGCCCGCTCGTGGCAACCCGGCAAGGCGATGGTGGTCGTGCTGGAGGCCACCTACACTGTCACCGATCCACCGCTGAAGCTTCTGCGGCGGTTCATCCCGCCGCTGCGTCTCGGGGGCGTGGCGCTCGACCTGTCCTTCTTCGTACTGATGATCATCGTCTATGTCCTCCTCTCCATCGTGGGCAACCTCGCGAGGTGACAGTGGACGATACGGTCTTGCCGACTGCCGACGACTACGTTGAGGTGAAGAGATGCCATTGACCCCCGAGGACGTGCGGAACAAGCAGTTCACGACCGTCCGCCTCCGAGAGGGCTATGACGAGGACGAGGTCGATGCCTTCCTCGACGAGGTCGAGGCCGAGCTGACCCGCCTGCTCCGGGAGAACGAGGATCTGCGCGCCAAGCTGGCCGCCGCCACGCGTGCCGCCGCGCAGAACCAGCAGAACATGCGCAAACCCCCGGAGGGCCAGGACCAGCAGCAGGGCATGCGCGGTCCCGGTGCTCCGGTCCCCGCCGGGATATCGGGCCCGCCGCAGCAGCAGATGGGCGGCCCCATGGGTGGTCCGCCCCAGCTGCCGAGCGGTGCCCCGCAGCTGCCCGCCGGTCCCGGTGGCCAGGGTCCGCAGGGCCCCGGCCAGATGGGTCCGGGTCCGATGGGCCAGGGCCCGGGCCCGATGCAGGGTCAGATGGGTCCGGGGCCGATGGGCGGCCCCATGGGCGGCCCCGGCCTGCCCGGTCAGGGCCCCGGCGGCGACAGCGCCGCCCGTGTCCTGTCGCTGGCCCAGCAGACCGCCGACCAGGCGATCGCCGAGGCCCGCGCCGAGGCCAACAAGATCGTGAGCGAGGCCCGTTCGCGTGCCGAGGGCTTGGAGCGGGACGCCCGCGCCAAGGCCGACGCACTGGAGCGGGACGCGCAGGAGAAGCACCGCGTCGCGATGGGCTCCCTGGAGTCCGCCCGCGCCACGCTGGAGCGCAAGGTCGAGGACCTGCGCGGCTTCGAGCGCGAGTACCGCACGCGGCTGAAGTCCTACCTGGAGTCCCAGCTGCGCCAGCTGGAGACCCAGGCCGACGACTCGCTGGCCCCGCCGCGCACCCCGGCCGCCCCCTCCCTCCCGCCGTCCCCGGCGCCCTCCATGGCCCCGGCCGGCGCGGGTGCCCCCTCCTACGGCGGCAACCAGACCATGGGCGGCAACCCCGGCCAGTCCGGCCCGTCCTACGGCGGCCAGCAGCAGATGTCCCCCGCCATGACCCAGCCCATGGCGCCGGTTCGTCCGCAGGGTCCCTCCCCGATGGGTCAGGCGCCCTCGCCGATGCGTGGCTTCCTCATCGACGAGGACGACAACTGAGTCGACCGACAGCAGCAGAAGGTTCTTGAGTACGACTACGCCGTAGGCGTCGGCAGCGTTCAGGGCGCGGCCCCGGGTTCCGATCCGGGGCCGCGCCCTGTTGTGTCCTGTTGCGCCCCGGTGTGCCCTGGTGTGCGGGATGCCGGCCATCGGCTGCCGCGGGTGGGGGCGTTGGGGCCGCGCCCCGGCCGCGGGTCGGCCGTGTCCCGGCAACGGAAAGGCCGGGGGCACCAGGAGAGACTCCCGGTGCCCCCGGCCTTCCGTCCGGGCCGATTACGCCTTGCGCAGGCGGAAGGTCAGCGTCAGCGCCTCGTCGGTGAACGGCTCGCCGTAGGTGCCGTCCGCCTCGCCCTGGGCGAAGTCGGTCGCGAGGACCTCGTCGGCGATCAGCGCGGCGTGCTCGGTGAGCGCGGCGACGGTCGCCGGGTCGGTGGCCGTCCAGCGCAGCGCGATGCGGTCGGCCACGTCGAGGCCGCTGTTCTTGCGGGCCTCCTGGATCAGGCGGATCGCGTCCCGGGCGAGACCGGCGCGGCGCAGCTCCTCGGTGATCTCCAGGTCGAGGGCGACCGTGGCGCCCGCGTCGGAGGCCACCGACCAGCCCTCGCGCGGAGTCTCGGTGATGATCACCTCGTCCGGGGAGAGCGTGATCGTCTCACCGTCGACCTCGACCGACGCCGTGCCCTCGCGCAGCGCCAGCGACAGGGCGGCCGCGTCCGCGGCGGCGATGGCCTTCGCCACGTCCTGGACCCGCTTGCCGAACCGCTTGCCCAGCGCACGGAAGTTGGCCTTCGCCGTGGTGTCGACCAGGGAGCCGCCCACCTCGCTCAGCGAGGCGAGGGACTCCACGTTGAGCTCCTCGGTGATCTGCGTGCGCAGTTCGGGGGCGAGGGAGTCGAAGCCGCTCGCCGCGATCAGCGCGCGCTTCAGCGGCTGGCGCGTCTTGACGCCCGACTCCGCGCGGGTGGCCCGGCCCAGCTCCACCAGCCGGCGCACCAGGGCCATCTGCCGCGACAGCTCCGGGTCGATGGCGGTGAGGTCCGCCTCCGGCCACGAGGAGAGGTGCACGGACTCCGGCGCGCCGGGGGTGACCGGCACGATCAGGTCCTGCCACACCCGCTCGGTGATGAACGGGGTGATCGGCGCCATCAGCTTGGTGACCGTCTCCAGCACCTCGTGCAGTGTGCGCAGCGCGGCCCGGTCGCCCTGCCAGAAACGGCGCCGGGAGCGGCGCACGTACCAGTTGGACAGGTCGTCGACGAAGGCCGACAGCAGCTTGCCGGCGCGCTGGGTGTCGTAGCCCTCCAGCGCCTGGGTGACCTGGTCGGTCAGCGCGTGCAGCTCGCTCAGCAGCCAGCGGTCCAGCAGCGGCCGGTCGGCCGGGGCCGGGTCGGCCTCGCCGGGGGCCCAGCCGGCGGTGCGGGCGTACAGGGCCTGGAAGGCGACCGTGTTCCAGTAGGTCAGCAGCGTCTTGCGGACGACCTCCTGGATGGTGGTGTGGCCCACCCGCCGGGCCGCCCACGGGGAGCCGCCGGCCGCCATGAACCAGCGCACCGCGTCCGCGCCGTGGGTGTCCATCAGCGGGATCGGCTGCAGGATGTTGCCCAGGTGCTTGGACATCTTGCGGCCGTCCTCGGCCAGGATGTGGCCCAGGCACACGACGTTCTCGTACGAGGACTTGTCGAAGACCAGCGTGCCGACCGCCATCAGCGTGTAGAACCAGCCGCGGGTCTGGTCGATGGCCTCGCAGATGAACTGCGCCGGGTAGCGGGACTCGAACAGCTCCTTGTTCTTGTACGGGTAGCCCCACTGCGCGAACGGCATCGACCCGGAGTCGTACCAGGCGTCGATCACCTCCGGCACCCGGGTCGCGGTCAGCTCGCAGCCCTCGTGGGTGCAGGGGAAGGTGACCTCGTCGATGTACGGGCGGTGCGGGTCGAGGCCGGACTGGTCGGTGCCGGTCAGCTCGGTCAGTTCCGCGCGGGAGCCGACGCAGGTGAGGTGTCCCTCCGCGCAGCGCCAGATCGGCAGCGGGGTGCCCCAGTAGCGGTTGCGGGAGAGCGCCCAGTCGATGTTGTTGTTCAGCCAGTCGCCGTAGCGGCCGTGCTTGACCGTCTCCGGGAACCAGTTGGTCTTCTCGTTCTCCTGAAGCAGCCGGTCCTTGATCGCCGTGGTGCGGATGTACCAGGACGGCTGCGCGTAGTACAGCAGGGCGGTGTGGCAGCGCCAGCAGTGCGGGTAGCTGTGCTCGTAGGGGAGGTGCTTGAAGAGCAGGCCCCGGTTCTTCAGGTCCTCGGTGAGCTTCTCGTCGGCCTTCTTGAAGAAGACGCCGCCGACCAGCGGGACGGACTCCTCGAAGGTGCCGTCCGGGCGGACCGGGTTGACCACCGGCAGGCCGTAGGCGCGGCAGACTCTGAGGTCGTCCTCACCGAAGGCGGGGGACTGGTGGACCAGACCCGTGCCGTCCTCGGTGGTGACGTACGCGGCGTTCACCACGAAGTGGGCGGGCTCGGAGAACTCCACCAGCTCGAACGGGCGCCGGTAGGTCCAGCGCTCCATCTCGGCGCCGGTGAAGGTCTGCCCGGTGGGCTCCCAGCCCTCGCCGAGCGCCTTGGCGAGCAGCGGCTCGGCGACGACGAGCTGCTCCTCGCCGTCGGTGGCGACGACGTAGGTGACCTCGGGGTGCGCGGCGACGGCCGTGTTGGACACCAGGGTCCAGGGGGTCGTCGTCCACACCAGGAGCGCGGCCCGGCCGGCGAGCGGACCGGAGGTGAGCGGGAAGCGGACGTAGACGGACGGGTCGACGACCGTCTCGTAGCCCTGCGCCAGCTCGTGGTCGGACAGGCCGGTGCCGCAGCGCGGGCACCAGGGGGCGACGCGGTGGTCCTGGACCAGCAGGCCCTT
Source organism: Streptomyces echinoruber (assembly GCF_014651135.1). GTDB lineage: Bacteria > Actinomycetota > Actinomycetes > Streptomycetales > Streptomycetaceae > Streptomyces > Streptomyces echinoruber. The sequence continues at coordinate 398,979 of NZ_BMWH01000001.1, read as the reverse complement.
GTGGAAGATCTCCTTCAGCGACCACCAGACCGACTCCACGTACTCCGGGTCCATGGTCCGGTAGGCGTCGTCGAGGTCGACCCAGTAGCCCATGCGGGTCGTCAGCTCGGCGAACGCGTCGGTGTGCCGGGTCACCGACTCGCGGCACTTGGCGTTGAACTCGGCGATGCCGTACGCCTCGATGTCCTGCTTGCCGCTGAAGCCCAGCTCCTTCTCCACCGCCAGCTCCACCGGCAGGCCGTGGCAGTCCCAGCCGGCCTTGCGGGTCACGTGGTAGCCGCGCATGGTCCGGAAGCGGGGGAAGACGTCCTTGAAGACGCGGGCCTCGATGTGGTGCGCGCCGGGCATGCCGTTGGCGGTGGGCGGGCCCTCGTAGAACACCCACTCGGGGCGGCCCGCGGACTGCTCCAGACTCTTGGCGAAGATCTTCTGCTCGCGCCAGAAGTCGAGCACCGCGTGCTCGAGCGCGGGCAGGTCGACCTGGGCGGGCACCTGGCGGTACGTCGTCATCGAATGTCCTCCGGCGGACTTGCTGCCTTCCGTCGGAGGGACGAGAGCCGTGCGCTCCACGGACGTGCCGTGGATGCCCCGTACGCCGTGTGCGGCGCGCTCCCGCGGTACCACCCTCCTTGGCCCTCCGGCGCCGGGTGCGTACCGGTGGGCCCGCTCATTCGAGTCGCGAAGCCGGTTCTACTCACCCCGGCGGGGCTTTCTTCCGGCGGCTCCGGGGTGATCTTCACGTCGCGCTCGCCCCCGGGCTCCCACCGTCCCCGGGTCGCTCTGGGCTGCGTACGCCGCTACTCGTCCCCATCAACGCTTTTTCGCTCCGCCCAGTGTACGGCGCCGCGCGCACGGCGGCCGATCGGATTTCCCCCCGCTTTTCCCTTCGCTTTTCCTTCCGCGGCGTCCCGCGTTCGCCGCGGGCGCGGGGGCGTCCGGGACGTGCGGCGGGCGGGCGCGGGGTGACCCGAATGGTGTGGTGCGCCGGTCCGGATCCGAGGACGTGCGGCTCGGCGGCATACCCGGCGGGGAGCTGGGCACAACGCATGCAGGCTTGCCGCACGGCACGCGCGGGTGGGGCGTTCCGGGCGGTGTGCCCCGTTGCCGCCGGACTGGAGTCGATTTATCGTCCCAGCACGATTTGCGAGCATGATCACAACAGGTGAAGGGGCCGCGGCCATGGTGGCGAAGAAGACCGCCGTCCAGCAGTCGGCGTCCGGCAGGTCCGAAAGCGCCTCCGGCGGTGCGGCCAGGGACGGGAGAGGGAAGCGGAACACGCAGGGAGGTACGACGACGGCACGCTCCGCGAAGGCGGCGCAGCCGGCGGACCCGGCGAGGCCGGTGCGGGCCGCGCGGGGAGCGGCGGGGGCGGCGGAGACCACCGGGGCGGTGGACGGAAGGGCCGTCGGCCGAAGGGCGGCCGGGGGAAAGGCCGTGAAGAAGGCCGTGGCCGGGAAGGCGGCGGCCGGGAGGACCGCCGTCGGGAGGACCGCCGCCGCGCGGAAGCCGGCGGCTGGGAAGAAAGCGGCCGAGAAGGCCGACGAGAAGAAGGTCGACGAGAAGGCGGCGGGGAAGAAGACGGTCGAGAAGAAGGCGGCCGCCAGGAAGACGGCCGCGGCGAGGACGGCCGCCGGGAAGACCGCCACCGGCAGGCCGGCGGCGGGGAAGGCGGCCGCCGCGGGCGGGGCCGGTGCGGCGGCCCCGGCGGAGGGGGGAGAGGAGAGACGGACCGCGGCGACGGAGGCGGCCGCGAGGAAGACGACGGCCGGGAAGGCCACGGCCGAGAAGGTGGGCGCGGCGCAGGCCGCGAAGCAGACGGGAGCCACGACGGTGGTTGCGAAGAAGACTCCTGGCACGGTCACGGCGGCGGAGAGCGCCGTCCCCAAGGCGCGGGGCACCGCGGTGGAGCCCGGCGACCTCCCGGTGCGTCCGGGGGAGGAACCCTGGACTGTGGAAGAGGTCGCTCAGGCCCGCGCGGAGCTGGAGACCGAGCTGGAGCGGCTGCGGACCGAGATCGCCTCGTCGGAGGCGTCGCTCGCGGGGCTGATGCGGGAATCCGGGGACGGCGCCGGGGACGACCAGGCCGACACCGGCACCAAGAACATCACGCGCGAGCACGAGATGGCGCTCACCGCCAACGCGCGCGAGATGCTCACCCAGGTGGAGCACGCCCTGCAGCGGCTGGACGCCGGCACGTACGGCCTGTGCGAGAACTGCGGCAAGCCGATCGGCAAGGCCCGGATGCAGGCCTTCCCGCGCGCCACGCTGTGCGTGGAGTGCAAGCAGAAGCAGGAACGACGTTAGGCGGCCGCCGGCCGGACGCCTCCTGGGCACGTGGGTGCCGCGGGCCGTGCCGTAGTCTCGTGGTCAGTCGGTCACCTAGGTTGAGGGACTCACGTGGCAGAGGCGGAGCGCATCATCGGTACGCCGGACACCCCGGACGCGGCACGCGACGGGCAGCAGCGGTCCGGTGAGTCCGCGGTGCCCGGCGAGCGGTCCGGGAGCGGCGCGGACCAGGCCCGGGCCGACGGGTCCGGGCCCGGCGGGCAGACGGCGCCGGCGGCGTCCGGCACGGACGCCCGGCAGGCCCCGCGGCCGCGGGGCAGGCGCCGGATCGCGGTGCTGTTCGGCGTGGCCGCCTTCGCGTACGTCCTCGACCTGGTCAGCAAGATCATCGTGGTGGAGAAGCTGGAGCACCGCGCGCCGGTGAAGGTCCTCGGCGACTGGCTGGAGTTCAACGCGATCCGCAACCCGGGCGCGGCCTTCAGCTTCGGGCAGGCCTACACGGTGATCTTCACGGTGATCGCGGCCGCGGTGATCGTCGTCATCGCCCGCCTCGCGCGCAAGCTGTACAGCCTGCCCTGGGCCATCGCGCTCGGCCTGCTGCTCGGCGGCGCGCTGGGCAACCTCACCGACCGGATCTTCCGCTCGCCGGGCGTCTTCGAGGGCGCCGTGGTCGACTTCATCGCGCCCCGGCACTTCGCCGTCTTCAACCTCGCCGACTCGGCGATCGTGTGCGGCGGCATTCTGATCGTGCTGCTGTCCTTCCGCGGCCTGGACCCGGACGGCACGGTCCACAAGGACTGACCCGGCCCACAAGGACTGGCCCGGCCCACAAGGACTGGCCCGGCCCATAAGGACTGGAACCGGCACAAGGACTGCCTGGGCCCCGCGAGGACCGGCACGGCCCGCGAGGACCGGCCGACAGGGCCGCGCGGGACCGGCCGGGGCGGCCGCGGGGCCGGCCGGGAAGGCCGCGAGAGCGACCGGAGGGCCGCGGGACCGGCCGGGGCGGCCCGGCGGACCCGGTCCGGTGGGCGTCCGTGCGGGGCGGCCGGCGCCGTCCGGCATACTCGACGGGTGAGCACGATTCCCGAGATCCGTACCCTGCCCGTGCCCGACGGACTGGAGGGCGAGCGCGTCGACGCCGCCATCTCCCGCATGTTCGGCTTCTCCCGCACGAAGGCCGCGGAACTCGCCGCGGCGGGCAAGGTGCTGGTCGACGGCGCGGTGGTCGGCAAGTCGGAGCGGGTGCGCGGCGGCGCCTGGCTCGAGGTCGAGATGCCGCAGGCGCCCGCGCCGGTGCAGGTGGTGGCCGAACCGGTCGAGGGCATGGAGATCGTCCACGACGACGAGGACGTCGTCGTGATCGTCAAGCCGGTCGGCGTCGCCGCCCACCCCAGCCCCGGGTGGACCGGCCCGACCGTGATCGGCGGTCTGGCCGCCGCGGGCTTCCGTATCTCCACCTCCGGCGCCGCCGAGCGGCAGGGCATCGTGCACCGCCTGGACGTCGGCACCTCCGGCCTGATGGTGGTGGCCAAGTCGGAGTACGCGTACACGTCGCTCAAGCGCCAGTTCAAGGAGCGCACGGTCGACAAGCGCTACCACACCCTCGTCCAGGGCCACCCCGATCCGACCAGCGGCACGATCGACGCCCCCATCGGCCGCCACCCCACCCACGACTACAAGTGGGCGGTCACCGCCGACGGCAAGCCCTCGGTGACCCACTACGACCTCATCGAGGCCTTCCGCTCCGCCTCCCTGCTCGACGTCAAGCTGGAGACCGGCCGCACCCACCAGATCCGCGTCCACATGGCCGCCCACCGGCACCCGTGCGTCGGCGACCTGACCTACGGCGCCGACCCCACGCTGGCCAGGCGGCTGGGCCTGACCCGCCAGTGGCTGCACGCGGTGCGCCTCGGCTTCGAGCACCCCGGCACCGGCGAGTGGGTGGAGTTCGCCAGCGACTACCCCGAGGACCTCCAGCGGGCCCTGGACCAGGTGCGCGAGGAGACCTACGGATGACCCCGCCGACCCCGCCGATCGCGCGCTACACGGTACGCGTCGCCGAGGACCCGGCCGACCGGCAGGCGTGCTTCGCGGTGCGCCGGCAGGTCTTCGTCGTCGAGCAGGGCGTCCCGGAGGACCTGGAGTACGACGAGTACGACGCCCACGACGCCGACACGGTGCACGTCCTGGCGGTGCGCGCGGACGACGGCGAGCCGCTGGGCGCCGGGCGGCTGCTGCACGGACCCGCGGCCGTGGCGAAGACCGGCGCCGACGCCTCCGTGGGCTGTCTGGGGCGGCTCGCCGTCCGCAAGGAGGCCCGCGGCCTCGGCATCGGCGCCGCGCTGGTGCGGGCCGTGGAGGGCGCGGCCCGCGCGCGGGGCCTGAGCGCCGTGGACCTGCACGCCCAGACCCACGCCCTGGCGTTCTACGAGCGGCTCGGCTACGCGGCGTACGGGCCGGAGTTCGCCGAGGCCGGGATACCGCACCGGGCGATGCGCCGCGCCCTGTAGCCGGACAGGTGGCCGAGCGGGCGTCCGGGCGGACGGCCGGGAGGGGGGAAAAGGCTGACAAAGCGGGGTACATGGCAGGCTGGACAACGGCCGTGTGACTGTCGAGACCGCACCGGAGCCTGACCGTGGACCAACTGGCCCTGCTGTTCGTGCTGCTGCTCGGGGCCGTGGTGAGCGTGCCGGTCGGGGACCGGTTCGGGCTGCCCGCCCCGGTGCTGATGACGCTGCTCGGGATCGTTCTCGCGGTGCTGGACTTCGTGCCGAACGTGAACATCCCGCCCGACCTGATCCTGCCCGCCCTGCTGCCGCCGCTGCTCTACGCGGCCGTACGCCGCACCTCCTGGCGGCAGTTCGCCGCCAACAAACGGCCCATCTTCCTGCTCGCGGTCGCGCTGGTGTTCGTCACCACGGTGTGCGTGGCCGCCGTCGCGCACACCGTGCTGCCGGGCCTGCCGGTCGCCGCCGCCGTCGCGCTCGGCGCGCTGGTCGCCCCGCCGGACCCGGTCGCGGCGACCGCCGTCGCCGGGCAGCTCGGGCTGCCGCGCCGCCTGGTGTCGATCCTGGAGGGCGAGGGCCTGTTCAACGACGTGACGGCCATCGTGCTCTACCACGTCGCCGTCAGCGCCGTTGTCAGCGGCGCCTTCTCGCCCTGGCGGGCCGGGCTCGACCTGGTCCTGTCCGCCGCCGTCGCGCTCGCCGTCGGGATCGCGCTCGGGTGGGGCGCCAACAAGCTCATGGACCTGCTCGACGAGCCCACCCTGCAGATCGGGCTCACGCTCCTCGTGCCGTACGTCTCGTACGTCCTCGCCGAGGAGTTCCACGGCTCCGGCGTCCTCGCCGTGCTCACCACCGCCCTGTATCTCGCCGAGTACGCCGCCGACCCCGACGACGTGCTGACCCGGCTCGCCGGGCACACCTTCTGGGACATCATCGACACCCTCGTCACCGGCGTCGCCTTCGGACTGGTCGGGCTGGAGCTGCACAACGCGATCCGGACGGCGTCGGGGCGGTGGGGCGAGCTGCTCGGCTGGTCGGCCGCGGTCGTCGCCGTCGTGGTGTTCGTGCGGCTGCTGTGGCTGCTGCCGGCGACCTGGCTGGCCAAACGGCTGCACGCACAGCGGAACCACGACGAGGAGATCCCCGTCGGCTGGCGCGAGACCGTCGTCATGTGGTGGTCCGGGATGCGCGGGGTGGCCTCCGCGGCGCTCGCGCTGGCGGTGCCGCTGAAGACCGGCGCCGGGACGCCGTTCCCCGGCCGGAACGAGATCGTCTTCATCGCCTTCGCGGTGATCATCGTCACCCTGGTGGTGCAGGGACTGAGCCTGCCGTGGCTGGTGAGGCGGCTCGGGGTGCGGTCGGACACGGAGGCGGAGAAGGAGTTCGAGAAGCGGCTCGCCCTCCGGGCCGCGAAGGCGGCGAAGAAGCGGCTGCGGGAGATCGAGGCGGTCGAGGAGCTGCCGGAGGAGCTGTCCGAGCAGATGCTGCGGCGGGCCTTCGACATCGGGCTGCGGATCAGCCCCGACATCGGGGAGGAGGAGCGGCGCGAGGCGCACCGGCACCGGGTGCGGCGGCTGCGCCGGGTGCGGCGGATCCAGCAGGAGATGCTCAGCGCGGCCCGGCACGAGATCCTCGCGGCACGCAGCGAGCCCGGGGCGGACCCGGAGATCGTGGACCGGGTGCTGCGCCATCTGGACGTGCGCAGCCTGCGGTGACGTACCCGCAAGGGCCCGCCGCCGGCCGCCGGGCCCGCCCGCGCGGACGCCGCCGGCGGTTGTGCCGCACCGCGCCGCGCACCCCGCACCGCACGCCGCGCACCCCGCACCGCGCCGCGCGCCCCGGCCGCCGTGGCCGGAATGCGCCCTGCCGTCCGGCGGCCCGCCGTACGCTGTGATCATGGCACGGAACGTGGTGATCAGTGGAGGCGGAACGGGGATCGGGCTCGCCGCGGCGCACGCGTTCGCGGCGGACGGGGACCGGGTGCTGCTGCTCGGGCGCCGTGCGGAGGTGCTGGAGAAGGCCGGGGTGCCGGGGGCGCTGACGTTCGCGGCCGACCTCGCCGAGGTCGAGCAGGTGCGGCGTGTGGAGCGGTTCGTCGCCGCGGAGTTCGGCACCGTGGACGTGCTGGTCAACAACGCCGGGGGCGCCGGGCACTTCCTCCCGCGCGAGGAGAGCGACGAGCCCCTCGACTCGGTGCTGCACGACTGGACGGCGAACTTCCGGCTCAACGTGCTGACCGCCGCGCTGCTCACCGAGGCGCTCAAGGAACGGCTCGCCGAGCCCGGCGGGCGGGTGCTGTTCCTCAGCTCCATCGCCGCCTACCGCGGCTCGGGCAGCGGCTCGTACGGGGCCGCCAAGGCGGCGCTGCACCCGTACGCGCACGACCTGGCCCGGCAGCTCGGCCCGCGCGGGATCACCGTGAACGTGGTGGCGCCCGGCTACGTGGAGGACACCGGGTTCTTCGGCGACGCGATGGACGACGCGCGGCGCGAGCGGCTCGTCGCCGAGACGTCGACCGGGCGCGCCGGCACCCCCGGCGACGTCGCCGCCACCCTGCACTGGCTCGCCTCGCCCGGCGCCGCCCACATCACCTCCCAGATCATCCAGGTCAACGGCGGCGCCGAGCGCGGACACTGACGGACCGGCGGGCTCAGCCGCGGCCCGCCCAGCCGACCTCGCGAGGCCGGCGCGCCTCGCCGTCCGGCGACGTGCGGGCGTGCGGCAGGCCCGGCTGCTGCATGACGTCCGCCGTGTTGACGCGGGGCAGCGCGTACGGGTGCTTCTCGCACAGCCAGCGCACCATCTCCTCGCGCACCAGCACCCGTACCGTCCACAGGTCGTCCGGGTCCTTCGCGGTGACCAGGGCGCGCACCTGGATGGTGGTGGGCGTGGTGTCGGTCACCTGCAGGCCGTAGGCGCGGCCGTCCCAGGCCGGGCACTCGCGCAGGATGTCGCGGAGCCGGTCCCGCATCTCCTCGACGGGCGCCGTGTGGTCGAGGTGCCAGAAGACGACGCCGGTCATCTCGGGGGAGCCGCGCGACCAGTTCTCGAACGGCTTGGAGGTGAAGTACGACACCGGCATGGTGATCCGGCGCTCGTCCCAGGTGCGCACCGTCAGGAACGTCAGGGTGATCTCCTCCACGGTGCCCCACTCGCCGTCCACCACCACGGTGTCGCCGATGCGGACCATGTCGCCGAACGCGATCTGCAGCCCGGCGAACATGTTGCTCAGCGTGGACTGGGCCGCCACACCGGCGACGATGCCGAGCAGGCCCGCCGAGGCCAGCAGCGAGGCGCCGGCCGCGCGCATCGCCGGGAACGTCAGCAGCATCGCCGCGGCGGCGACGACACCGACGATCGCCGAGACCACCCGCCGGATGAGCGTCACCTGCGTACGCACCCGCCGCACCCGCGCCGGGTCCCGGTGGACGCGCGCGTGGGCGTACGTGGTGTACGAGGTCTCCACGACGGCGGCGGCCGTGCGGATCACCAGCCACGCGGTGGCCCCGATCAGCACCAGCGTCAGGGCGCGGCCGATGCCGACGCGGTGCCGCTCCAGCACCTCGACCTGGTCGTAGGAGCCTCTCAGCAGCGCGGCGCACAGCAGGAGTTGGTAGGGGATGCGGGTACGCCGCAGCAGGCCCCACAACGGAGTGTCGTGGTGCCGTGCGTCGGCCTTGCACAGCAGACGGTCCGTGGCCCAGCCGATGACCAGCGTGAGGACGACCGAGCCGCCTACGACGATCAGCGGGCGGAGTACGTTCTCCATGCCGTCGAACGTAACCAGGCCGCGGCGACGGTGAACATGTGTGTTCGGGGCGTTCGCGGGTAGGGCGGGCGCGGCGGGTGCGCGGATGTGGCGAAGACCACGGCGTGATCGGGGGCGGTCGCGCCCGGCTGGCACCATGGGCTCATGAACATCATGCTCTTCCACTCGACCTATGGGCTCAGACCCGCGGTGCGCGCCGCCGCGGACCGGCTGCGTGCCGCCGGGCACGAGGTGTGGACGCCGGACCTCTTCGAGGGACGCACGTTCGACACGGTCGAGGAGGGCATGGCCTGCAAGGACGAGATCGGCAAGGAGGAGCTGCTCAAGCGGGCCGTCCTGGCGGCCGCGCCCTACTCGGAGCGCGGGCTGGTCTACGCCGGCTTCTCCCTCGGCGCCTCCATCGCGCAGAACCTCGCCCTGGGCGACGACAAGGCCCGCGGCCTGCTGCTCCTGCACGGCACCTCGGACATCGCGCCGAACGCGACGGCGGAGGAGCTGCCGGTGCAGCTGCACGTGGCCGAGCCCGACCCGTTCGAGACGGACGACTGGCTCAGCGCCTGGTACCTGCGGATGCGCCGGATCGGCGCCGACGTGGAGGTGTACCGGTACGCGGGGGCCGGCCACCTCTACACCGACCCGGACCTGCCCGACTACGACGAGGAGGCGGCCGAGGCCACCTGGCGGGTGGCGCTCGGCTTCCTCGACTCGCTGTGACTCCCGCTGTAATTCCCGCTGTAATTCCCGGCGGTTCCCGTCGGCGCGGTGCCTGCCGCCCCGGTCTGTGAGGCGGTTCCCGTCGCCGCGGTGGTGGAGCGGTTCCCGGGCGGGCCGTTTCGCGGGCGGCGTCAGACCGGGTCGTACGTCCGCTCGACGGTCTGCGTGCCGCTGCGCGTGCGGTACGAGCGCACCCAGGACGCCGAGGCGTCGGCGGCCGTGCGGTCGGACAGGACGTAGTAGTCCATCTGCGCGCGCTCGGCGGTCAGATCGAGGACGCCGAAGCCGTGCCGGTCGGTGTCGACCCAGTGCACATGCCGGTTGGCGGCGCGGATGACCGGCGCGGCCACCGCGGAGACCGTTCCTTCCGGCACCTTGACGAAGTCGTCGAGGTTGTCGGAGGTCACCGAGGTCACCACGAACTCGGTGGCCGCCGACGGCGACAGCGGGTACGTACCGGCGTCCACCGGCACGTCGTTGGCCCACGCCATGTGGATGTCGCCGGTGAGGAACACGGTGTTGCGGATGTGGTGCGCGCGCAGGTGGGCGAGGAGTTCGCGGCGGTCGTCGGTGTAGCCGTCCCACTGGTCGGTGTTGACGGCGAGCCCCTCCTGCGGCAGCCCCAGCAGCTTCGCCAGCGGCTTGAGCAGGTCGGCGGAGAGGGAGCCGACGGCAAACGGCGCGATCATCACCGAGTTGCCGACCAGCCGCCAGGTCGTGTCGGACGCGCTCAGACCCGCCTTGAGCCAGTCGAGTTGGGCGCGGCCGGTGAGGGTGCGGTCCGGGTCGTCGACCGCGCCGCTGCCGGTGGCGGCCTGCTGCGAGCGGAAGGAACGCAGGTCCAGCAGCGACAGGTCGGCCAGCCGGCCGAAGCGCAGCCGGCGGTAGGTGGTGCCCTCGAGCGCCGGGCGGACCGGCATCCACTCGAAGTAGGCCTGTTTGGCGGCGGCTTTGCGGGCGGCCCAGGTGCCCTCGGCGCCCTCGGTGTGGTTGGCCGCGCCGCCGGACCAGGCGTTGTCGGCGAACTCGTGGTCGTCCCAGATCGCCACGACCGGTGCCGCCGCGTGCAGCGCCTGCAGGTCCGGGTCGGTCTTGTACGTCGCGTGCCGGATCCGGTAGTCGGCGAGGGTGAGGATCTCGTGGGCGGGGGAGTGCGGCCGCACGACGGTGCCGCGGGCCGCGTACTCGCCGGACCCGTACTCGTAGATGTAGTCGCCCAGGTGCAGCCAGGCGTCCAGGTCGCCGCGGGAGGCGAGGTGGCGGTAGGCGGCGAAGTGGCCGGCCTCCCAGTTGGCGCAGGAGACCACGCCGAACCTCAGGCCGGCGACCGCGGCCTCGGCGGCGGGCGCGGTGCGGGTACGGGCGGCGGGCGAGACGGTGCCGCCGGCGGAGAAGCGGAACCAGTAGTCGGTGGCCGGCTCCAGGCCGCGCACGTCCGCCTTGACGGTGTGGTCGGATGCCGCGGTGGCGACCGTGGAGCCCCGGGCGACGACGCTGGTGAACGCCCGGTCCCTGGCCACCACCCAGTCGACCTCGACGTCCGGGCCCAGCCCGGAGCCGGGTATGGCCTCCGGCGTGGGCGTCACCCGGGTCCACAGCAGCACGCCGTCCGGCAGCGGGTCGCCGGAGGCCACTCCGTGCAGGAAGGCGGGCGCCTGCGCGGCGGCCCGCGCCGGCCGCGTGGCGGCGAACGGCCCGGCCAGCACGGCGGTGGCCGCCGCGGCCTTGACGACCGTACGGCGGTGCGGGCGAAGGGAGTTGGTGTCCTCGGAAGATCTGTGTGGTCTGGTCACGGCCGATCAGGCTACTGACCGGTACGCGCGAGAGCGGGCGAACTGCCGAAAGTTCGCCCGCTCTTCGGCCGGATGTCGACCGGTCCGGACCGGGTCAGTCGGGACCGGCGTCCCGACTGACCCCGGCCGCGCGAGGTCAGGCCTTGAGCGCCTTGTCCATCGCCGCGTTGAAATCGGCCACCGTCATCGGCGCGTTCTGCCCGTCGGGGCCGGTGATGGTCTTGCCGTCCATCTTCAGCGTCGGCGTGCCCCGTACTCCGCTCTTGTTGAACTTCGCGGACATCTCCAGCGCCCACTTGTCGTAGGTGCCGTCCTTGACCGCCTTCTGGAAGGCCTGGTTGCCCTTGAGGGCGGGCACGGTGTCCGCGATCTTGATGAGGTAGGCGTCGTCCTTGAACTTGTCGTCCGTCTCCTCCGGGTGCCACTTCTTCGAGTACATCGCGCTCTTGTACTCGAGGAACGCCTCCGGGCTGACGTTCAGCGCGGCGCCGAGGGCGCTCAGGGCGTTCTTGGAGCCCTCGCCCTGGGTGTTGCCGTCGATGAACGACGCGCCCACGTACTGGAGCTTGAACTTGCCGCCGTCGACGTCCTTCTTGACCGTCGAGCCCACGGCCTGCTCGAACTGGGCGCAGATCGGGCAGCGCGGGTCCTCGTACATCACGAGGGTCTTCTTGGCGCTGCTCTTGCCGATGACGACCGTGGTGCCGTCGGCGCCGGAGGTGTGGGCCGGCTTGACGAGCTTGTCGTCCTTCACCGCCTCCCAGTGGCTCGGCTTGTTCGCCTGGACGATGGCGTAGCCGATGCCGCCCGCCGCCGCGATGACCGCGACGACGGAGGCGGCGACGAGGATGTTGCGGCGGACCTTGGCCCGCTTGGCCTGGCGTTCGCGCTCCTGGCGCAGCCGTTCGCGGGCGGCGGTCTTGGCGGCCTGGCTGTTGCGCTTGCTCATGGTGGTGTCTCTCCCGGTGGGACGCGCACGGGTGTGCGCGCGAGGTCGTTGGATGGCGGGGTGCCTCTGCCGCGCGCTGTCGCCGAAGCGGTGGGCGGTGCCGCGGCGCCGCGGTGGCGCGATGCCGCAGTGGCGCGGCGGTGCGGCGCGATGCCGCGGTGCCGCCGCGTTCGCCGTGTCGTGTCGTTCAGGCGACGGCGCGGGCGGCCGGGCGCGGCGGTCCACGCCGTCCCAGGGAGTGCACGAGGAGCCGGTCGCGCGCGCGGGCCGGCCGGGGCGCGGGGCGCGCCGGGGGCCGGCGCACGGCCGGGGGCCGGCGCACGGTCACGGCGGCGACCGCGAGCAGCAGCGGCCGGAAGGTGAGGGCGGCCGCCGCGCCGAGCAGCTCGGCCAGGGCCCGCTCGCCGCGGCGCAGCCAGGCGGCGGCGATCAGGCCGACGGTGACGTGGGCGGCGAGCAGCAGCCAGGCCGTCGCCGGGCTCGCGTGCGCCAGGAGGGCGACGAGGCGGTCGGTGCCGGTGCCGGTGCCGGTGCCGGTGCCCGGGACCCGGGTCAGCGGGGTGCCGACACCGGTGCCGCCGGCGCACAGCACGTCGAAGCCGACGGAGCGCAGCGGCCCGGCGACGGGGCCGCCCGCGGGGCCGTAGCAGACGTGCTGGCCGGTGGTGAAGACGGTGTCGGCGGCCAGCTCCAGCGGGATCAGCAGGGCCGCGATCGCCCGGAAGCCGCGCTCGCGGCCGGCCAGGGCGTACGCGGCGGCGAACACGGCGGCCGCGACCGCGGCCACCGTGACCGGCGGGAGCGGGACCCGGGACAGCAGCACGTGGGACGCGGTGCTGAGAGTCACGACCAGTGCCGTGAACAGCGCCGCGCGTACGGCTCTGCAGTGGGTCCCGGATATGTCCATGGCGGAGGAGAGTGTGTCACGTGTCGGCGTAGGAAGTTCTTAAAGGGTTCCTGTGAGGACAGGATCCCCGGGGGCCGGTCCGGCCGCGCGGGCCGTCACAGGCCCGGGATCCGGCCGTTGCGGAACAGGTCGACGAAGATCTGGTGGTCGGCCCGCGCGCGTGCCCCGTAGGTGTGGGCGAAGTCGACCAGCAGGGGCGCGAAGCCCTCCTCGTCCGCCGCGATCGCCGCGTCGATGGCCCGCTCGGTGGAGAACGGCACCAGCGACTCGCCGGAGGTGTCGTCGGCGGCCGCGTGCATGGTGGCCGTGGCCCGGCCGAGGTCGGCGACGACCTGGGAGATCTCCTCCGGGTCGTCGATGTCGTCCCAGTCCAGGTCCACCGCGTACGGCGAGACCTCGGCGACCAGCTGGCCGGCGCCGTCCAGCTCGGTCCAGCCCAGCCACGGGTCGGCGTGCGCCTGCAGGGCGCGCTGGGAGATCACCGTGCGGTGGCCCTCGTGCTGGAAGTAGTCGCGGATCGCCGGGTCGGTGACGTGCCGGGACACCGCCGGGGTCTGGGCCTGCTTGATGTAGATCACGACGTCGTTCTCCAGCGCGTCGCTGTGGCCCTCCAGCAGGATGTTGTACGACGGCAGGCCCGCGGAGCCGATGCCGATGCCGCGGCGGCCCACGACGTCCTTCACGCGGTAGGAGTCCGGGCGGGCCAGCGAGGTCTCCGGCAGCGTCTCCAGGTAGCCGTCGAAGGCGGCCAGCACCTTGTAGCGGGTGGCGGCGTCCAGCTCCAGGGTGCCGGGGCCGGGGGCGAAGCGGCGCTCGAAGTCGCGGATCTCGGTCATCGAGTCCAGGAGCGCGAAGCGGGTCAGGGAGCGGGCGTCGCGCAGCGCGTCCAGCAGCGGGCCCCGGGCGGTGTCCAGGGTGAAGGGCGGCACCTCGTCGCTCTTGGCGCCGGTGGCCAGGGCGTGGATGCGCTCCCGGTAGGCCTGCGCGTAGACCGTGACCAGGTGGGTGATCTGCTCGTCGCTGAGCGCCTTGGCGTAGCCGATGAGGGCCACGGAGGCGGCGAAGCGCTTCAGGTCCCAGGTGAACGGGCCGACGTAGGCCTCGTCGAAGTCGTTGACGTTGAAGACCAGGCGGCCGTTGGAGTCCATGTACGTGCCGAAGTTCTCCGCGTGCAGGTCGCCGTGGATCCACACGCGCGAGGTGCGGTCGTCCAGGTACGGGCCGCCCCGCTTCTCGGCGCCGATGTCGTGGTAGAAGAGGCACGCCGTCCCCCGGTAGAACGCGAAGGCCGAGGCCGCCATCTTGCGGAACTTCACCCGGAACGCGGCCGGGTCGGCGGCCAGGAGCTCGCCGAAGGCGGTGTCGAAGACGGCGAGGATCTCCTCGCCGCGCTGCTCGTCGTTGAGCGGGGGGACCGACATCGCTGGGTGCCTCCTGGTGCGTGACGTGCGGGACAATGGGGGTGACGGGCGGGGAGACGGCTGGCCCGTCCTCCTGCCCAACGTGCGGCGGTCCGCGGGAGTGCCCGTGACCCCCAGGTGAAGATCGACGGAAAGATCCACGCGGGTGCCGCGACCCACGCACGAAGGTACGCGGTGAAGGCCCTGAAGTGTCAGTGCCGGGGCATAGACTTCGACGCTGTCCCCGGAGTGACCGCGGACCGTTGTCCGTTGTTTCCACAGCCGTTTCCACAGCCGTTTCCGCAGCCGTTTCCGTTGGAGGCCGTACGTGTCGAAGCCGCCGTTCACGCACCTGCACGTCCACACCCAGTACTCGCTGCTGGACGGTGCCGCGCGGCTGAAGGACATGTTCCAGGCGTGCCAGGACATGGGCATGACCCACATCGCCATCACCGACCACGGCAACCTCCACGGCGCGTACGACTTCTTCCACTCCGCGAAGAAGGCCGGCATCACCCCGATCATCGGCATCGAGGCGTACGTCGCGCCCGAGTCGCGGCGGAACAAGCGCAAGATCACCTGGGGTCAGCCGCACCAGCGGAAGGACGACGTCTCCGGCTCCGGCGGCTACACCCACAAGACGATCTGGGCGGCGAACAAGACGGGCCTGCACAACCTGTTCCGGCTCTCCTCCGACGCCTACAAGGAGGGCTGGCTGCAGAAGTGGCCCCGGATGGACAAGGAGACCATCGCCCAGTGGTCCGAGGGCCTGATCGCCTCCACCGGGTGCCCCTCCGGCGAGGTGCAGACCCGGCTGCGCCTCGGCCAGTTCGACGAGGCCCTCAAGGCGGCCGCCGACTACCAGGACATCTTCGGCAAGGACCGCTACTTCCTGGAGCTGATGGACCACGGCATCGAGATCGAGCGCCGGGTCCGCGACGGCCTGCTGGAGATCGGCCGCAAGCTCGGCATCCCGCCGCTGGTCACCAACGACTCGCACTACACCTACGACCACGAGGCCGGCGCGCACGACGCGCTGCTGTGCATCCAGACCGGCAAGAACCTCTCCGACCCCGACCGCTTCAAGTTCGACGGCACCGGCTACTACCTGAAGTCGACCGAGGAGATGTACGCCATCGACTCCTCGGACGCCTGGCAGGAGGGCTGCCGCAACACGCTTCTCGTCGCCGAGCAGATCGACACCACCGGCATGTTCGAGAAGCGCGACCTGATGCCGAAGTTCGACATCCCGGAGGGCTACACCGAGGTCACCTGGTTCCAGGAGGAGGTGCGGCGCGGCATGCAGCGCCGCTACCCCGACGGGATCCCCGAGGACCGCATGAAGCAGGCCGAGTACGAGATGGACGTCATCATCCAGATGGGGTTCCCGGGCTACTTCCTCGTGGTCGCCGACTTCATCATGTGGGCCAAGAAGAACGGCATCGCCGTCGGCCCCGGCCGGGGCTCCGCGGCGGGCTCGATCGTCGCCTACGCCCTCGGCATCACCGACCTCGACCCGATCCCGCACGGCCTGATCTTCGAGCGCTTCCTCAACCCCGAGCGCATCTCCATGCCGGACGTCGACATCGACTTCGACGAGCGCCGGCGCGCCGAGGTCATCCGGTACGTCACCGAGAAGTACGGCGAGGACAAGGTCGCCCAGATCGGCACGTACGGCACCATCAAGGCGAAGAACGCCATCAAGGACGCCGCGCGCGTGCTGGGCTACCCGTACGCGATGGGCGACCGCATCACCAAGGCCATGCCCGCCGACGTCCTCGGCAAGGGCATCCCGCTCTCCGGCATCACCGACCCCAGCCACCCGCGCTACTCCGAGGCCGCCGAGGTCCGGCAGATGTACGAGAACGAGCCGGACGTGAAGAAGGTCATCGACACCGCGCGCGGCGTGGAGGGCCTGGTGCGGCAGATGGGCGTGCACGCGGCCGGCGTGATCATGTCCAGCGAGCCCATCGTCGACCACGTCCCCGTCTGGGTCAGGCACACCGACGGCGTCACCATCACGCAGTGGGACTACCCGAGCTGCGAGTCGCTCGGCCTGCTGAAGATGGACTTCCTGGGCCTGCGCAACCTGACGATCATGGACGACGCCGTCAAGATGGTGAAGGCCAACAAGGGGATCGACATCGATCTCCTCAGCCTCCCGCTCGACGACCCCAAGACCTTCGAGCTGCTGCAGCGCGGCGACACCCTCGGCGTCTTCCAGTTCGACGGCGGCCCCATGCGCTCCCTGCTGCGCATGATGAAGCCCGACAACTTCGAGGACATCTCCGCCGTCTCGGCCCTGTACCGGCCGGGCCCGATGGGCATGAACTCCCACATCAACTACGCGCTGCGCAAGAACGGGCAGCAGGAGATCACGCCCATCCACCCCGAGCTGGAGGAGCCGCTCAAGGAGGTCCTGGACGTCACCTACGGCCTGATCGTCTACCAGGAGCAGGTGCAGAAGGCCGCCCAGATCATCGCCGGCTACTCGCTCGGCGAGGCCGACATCCTCCGCCGCGTCATGGGCAAGAAGAAGCCGGAGGAACTGGAGAAGAACTTCGTCATCTTCCAGGCCGGCGCCCGCAAGAACGGCTACAGCGACGAGGCCATCCAGGCGCTGTGGGACGTGCTGGTCCCCTTCGCCGGCTACGCGTTCAACAAGGCGCACTCCGCCGCGTACGGCCTGGTGTCGTACTGGACCGCCTACCTGAAGGCCAACCACCCCGCCGAGTACATGGCGGCGCTGCTGACGTCCGTCAAGGACGACAAGGACAAGTCCGCGGTCTACCTCAACGAGTGCCGCCGCATGGGCATCCGGGTGCTGCCGCCCAACGTCAACGAGTCGGAGGCGAACTTCGCCGCGCAGGGCGACGACGTGATCCTCTTCGGCCTCTCGGCGGTGCGCAACGTCGGCCAGAACGTCGTCGACTCGATCATCAGGACCCGCAAGTCCAAGGGGAAGTACACGTCCTTCCCGGACTACCTCGACAAGGTCGAGGCGGTGGTCTGCAACAAGCGCACCACGGAGTCGCTGATCAAGGCCGGCGCCTTCGACTCGCTCGGCCACACCCGCAAGGGCCTGATGCAGCACTACGAGCAGCTCATCGACAACGTGGTCGCGGTCAAGCGCAAGGAGGCCGAGGGCCAGTTCGACCTGTTCGGCGGCATGGGCGAGGACCAGAGCGACGAGCCCGGCTTCGGACTGGACGTGGAGTTCTCCACCGAGGAGTGGGACAAGAGCTACCTGCTCGCCCAGGAGCGGGAGATGCTCGGCCTGTACGTCTCCGACCACCCGCTCTTCGGCCTGGAGCACATCCTCGCCGACAAGGCCGACGCCGGCATCTCCCAGCTCACCGGCGGCGACTACGCCGACGGCTCGGTGGTCACCATCGGCGGCATCATCTCCGGCCTGCAGCGCAAGATGACCAAGCAGGGCAACGCCTGGGCGATCGCCACCGTCGAGGACCTCGCCGGCTCCATCGAGTGCATGTTCTTCCCGGCGACCTACCAGCTCGTCTCGACGCAACTCGTCGAGGACGCGGTGGTGTTCGTCAAGGGCCGTCTCGACAAGCGCGAGGACGTGCCGCGGCTCGTCGCGATGGAGCTGATGGTCCCCGACCTGTCCACCGCGGGCACCAACGCGCCCGTGGTCCTCACCATCCCGGAGGTCAAGGTGACCCCGCCGATGGTCAGCCGCCTCGGCGAGATCCTCGACGCCCACAAGGGTGACAGCGAGGTCCGCATCAAGCTGCAGGGACCCCGCACGACCCGGGTGCTGCGCCTGGACCGCCACCGGGTGAAGCCGGACCCGGCCCTCTTCGGCGACCTGAAGGTGCTGCTGGGACCGTCCTGCCTGGCGGGCTGAGACCCGGCCCGGCCGGAGAACGGCGGGGCGGGGAACGGCGGGCGGGGAACGGCGGCGCCGGGCGACGCGGGACTTCCCGCCCGGCCCGCACATGCAACGGGGGCGCACCTGGTACCGGGGTGCGCCCCTCGTCCTGTGCCCGGGCGGCGACAACGGCCCGGCACGCACCATCAGTTGTGGCCGAAGCTGCGCTCCCGCTTGCGGGGCGCCACGTCGCCGGGGGTCACCTCGACCTCGGGGCGGGGCTCGGCATCCGCCGCGGGCCGCCGGCTCGCCTGCTGCCCGCGCTCGGTCGGCCGCTGCTTTCGGTCACGGTTCTTGTTCTTGGCCATGGTGATACCTCCTGTGGGGATCCGGTGCCAGGGCCGGGACCAGGTTCACACAAGCCGACAACGGACGCATGTCGGACAATTACCGTGCGTGACAAGGCGGCTGACCGGGCGGCCGCCCGAAACGCCACGCCGAAGATCGAGTCCCGGCCGTTAACCCCGGCGCGGTCGGGCAGACTCGAAGCAAGTCGGAAGCAAGCCCGAAGCAAACCCGAAGCAGACCTCCCGGAAAGAGGGTGGATCGCGTGGACCGCTGCATCGTCCTGGTGGACGCCGGGTATCTGCTGGGGGCCGCCGCCAGTCTCCTCGCCGGGGAGCCCTCGCGGTCCCGCATCACCGTCGACCACACCGCCCTCATCCAGGCACTGCGGGAGCGGGCCGAGGCCGACACCGAGCGCCCGCTGCTGCGCATCTACTGGTTCGACGGCGCCCCCGACCGCGTCCCGCAGCCCGAACACCGCCGGCTGCGCGTGATGCCCCGGGTCACCGTCCGGCTCGGCGCCCTCACCCGCAGCGACGGCCGCTGGGCGCAGAAGGGCGTGGACGCCGCCATGCACGCCGAACTGACCGAGCTCGCCCGCAACCGCGCCTGCTCCGACATCGTCCTGGTCACCGGCGACGGCGACCTGCTGCCCGGCATGATGGCCGCCAAGGAGCACGGCGTCGCCGTCCACCTGTGGGCCGTACAGGCCGCCGACAACAACTACAACCAGTCCGAGGACCTGGTCGCCGAGGCCGACGAGCGGCGGGTGCTGGACCGCACGTGGATCACCAAGTCCGTCCGGGTCAAGGAGCTGACCGGGACCTGCGCCCCGCCGCCCGCCCCCCGCCCGGAGATTGCCGCGATCCTCTCCGCGCCGCTGCCCGAGTCGGCGCCGGCCGCCACGGCGGCTCCCGAGCGCCCGGCGCCGGAGCCGCGGCCCGCCGCGGCCACCCCGCAGAACGGCGGCGCGGAACGCGTCAGGAACGTGCCCACGCCCAAGGACCTCGCCGCCCTGCGCGCCGCCGGGCCGCCGCAGGTGCAGCACCCGGCGACGGCGACCCTGCGCTGGTCCTCCGACCGGGGCTGGGTGGACCGCCCCGGCGTGCCCGCCGAGCCGCCGGAGATCGCCTCCATGCCGACGCTGGCGCAGCTCACCACGGCCGAGCAGCGGTGGGCCGACCGGGAGGAGGACATCACCGCGGTCTCCGGCGACCCCTTCGAGGTCGGGCAGGTCTTCGCCCGCCGCTGGGTGGAGCGCCTGAGCGACCGCACCCACCTGGAGCGGCTGTCCGCGATGTACCCGCGCATCCCGCACCGCATCGACGGCGAGCTGCTGCGCTACGCGGCCCGCTTCGGCCTGCTCGCCCACAAGGACGACCAGATCGACGAGCACGACCGCTACGCCATCCGGGCGGGATTCTGGCGGGAGATCGACGGCCGCACGGGACAGGAGCGCACCCTGGCGGACGCCTGAGGACACGGTCCCCGCGCTTTGTTCACCCCTCACCCTGTTTACGGAGTTTTGGGATACGGCTGACACTTCCCCGACCCGCGCTTGGTCCGCCCCGGAGGATCCGCCTCCCGGCACCGCCCCGGGGAGGGAACGGGCGGCCGGACCCCGTACCCTCGTCCTTTGTGAGTACGCGCACGGCACCCGAAGTTCGGCACGAGGACGACGTCGTGTGCGCGGTGCGCGGGCTGACCAAGACCTACCCGGCCGTGCGCGGCCGGCGCGGCGTCCCCGGCACGCCCGAGGTGCGGGCCACCGACGGGGTGGAGCTCGACGTCCGGCGGGGTGAGATCTTCGGCCTGCTCGGCCCGAACGGCGCCGGCAAGTCCACCCTGGTCCGCCAGCTCACCGGCCTGCTGCGGCCCGACGCCGGCAGCGTCCGCATCCTCGGCCACGACATCGTGCGCCACCCCGAGCTGGCCTCCCGCGTCCTCGCCTACCTCGGGCAGGAGTCGACAGCCCTCGACGAGCTCACCGTGGCGCTGGCGGCCGAGACCACCGGGCGGCTGCGCGGCCTCCCCGCGCGGCGGGCGCGGGCGGAGCGGGACGCCGTCCTGGAGGAGCTGGGCCTCGGGCCGATCGCCGACAAGCCGCTGAAGAAGCTCTCCGGCGGGCAGCGGCGGCTCGCCTGCTTCGCCGCCGCGCTGGTGGGGGAGCGGCCGCTGCTGGTGCTGGACGAGCCGACCACCGGGATGGACCCGGTGGCCCGCCGCGCGGTGTGGGCGGCCGTGGACCGGCGGCGCGCCGAGCGCGGCACCACGGTCCTGCTGGTCACGCACAACGTCATCGAGGCCGAGACCGTGCTCGACCGGGTCGCCGTCCTCGACCGCGGCCGGGTGATCGCCTGCGACACGCCCGCCGGGCTGAAGGAGAAGGTCGCCGGCGAGGTGCGGGTGGAGCTGGTGTGGCGCGACCGGGCCCCCCTGGAGGTTCCCGAGGTCGCCGCGCTGCACGCGCGGGCGGTGGAGGCGGGCCGGCGCTGGACGCTGCGGCTCGCCCCCGAGGAGGCCCGCGCGGCCGTCGCCACGGTGACCGGCGGCGCCGCCTTCGCGGCCCTGGACGACTTCACCCTCGCCACGCCCAGCCTCGAGGACGTCTACCTGGCGCTGGGCGGGGCCGCACGGCAGGGTCTGGTGAGGACGTGAGCGTGCAGGCCGCCGCATCCGTAGGAAACGGCGAGCGGGTCCGTCCCGGTGACGGCCCCGCCGCCGTGGGGAAGAGGAGCAGCTCGACGTGAGTGTCGTACCCGCCGAGGTCAGGCCGGGCGGTGGCGCGCCGGCCGCTTCCGGCGCGGCCGCGGACGCGGCCGGGCTCGGGCCGCGCGCGCGGCTGTGGCCGTCGCTGGCGGCCGTGTACCGGGCGCAGCTCTCCCGGGCCCGGGTGGCGCGCATCCCGCTGCTGTGCGTGGCGGTCTTCCAGTCCGTCGGCATCATGATCATGATGCGGGGGGTGGTCGACGACGGCGGCAGCGACGCCCGCTCCGTGGTCGCCGGCTCCTCCGTGGTCGTCGTCGCCTACGTCGCCCTGAACCTGCTCGCCCAGTACTTCGGGCAGCTGCGCGCCGGCGGCGGCCTCGACCACTACGCGACGCTGCCGGTGCCGCCCGCGGCCGTGGTGCTGGGCGCGGCGGGCGCGTACGCCTCCTTCACCGTGCCCGGGACCGTGGTGACCGCCGTCTTCGGGTGCCTGCTGTTCGGGCTGCCGCTGGGCAATCTGTGGGTGCTGGTGGCGGTGATCCCGCTGGCCGGCGCCGCGCTGTCCGGGCTGGGCGCCGCCTGCGGGCTGCTCGCGCCGCGGCCCGAGCTCGCCACGCTGCTCGGGCAGCTCGGCATGTCGGCGGCGCTGCTGCTGGGCGTGCTGCCGGCCGACCGGATGCCCGAGGTGATCCGCCTCGCCCGCGACCTGCTGCCCTCCACCTACGGCGTGGAGGCCTACGCGCGCACCTTCGGCGCGCACCCCGACTGGACGTTCGTCGCCGGCGACCTGGCCGTGTGCGCCGGCGTCGGCGTCGTCTCGCTGGCCGTCGCGACGTGGGCGTACCGCCGTGCCGCCGTCCGGTGACGCGCCGCACGGGCGGGCCTGGCACGATGGCAGGGTGACCGCACCACTGACTCCCCCTCAGCCGCCGCACCGCCCGCACGCCCAGGACGCGCAGTCCGCCCGGCCGGCGGGCGACGCCCAGCAGCCGCAGGAGCAGCACGGCCCGCAGGCCCAGGGCCGGCCGGTGCCGGCCGCCGGGGACGGCCCGGGGTGGGCCGCCCACCGGCAGGACGGACCCGGGGTGAGGACGGAGATACGGGAGGCCGCCGTGGTGACGGCGGCCGTGACGCTCGCCGGTGTGCTGCTCGGGCTGCTGTGGTCCTGGCTGGCGCCGCGCGTGCCGCTGGTCGGCGACGTCTCCGGCGGCGGCTGGGTGGTCTACCTCAAGGACACCGAGGGCGAGCAGGCGATCGGTGTCGACGGAACGTTCACGCTGCTCGCGGTGGCCTTCGGCGCGGTCAGCGCGGCCGCGGTGTTCCTGGCGCGGCGGCACGGCGGGGTGGCGCTCGTGGCGGCCCTGGGCGTCGGCGGGCTGCTCGGCTCCCTGCTGGCGTGGCGGGTCGGGGTGTGGCTCGGCCCCGCCCACGACGTGATCGCCCACGCCAAGCAGGTGGGCAAGGGCGTGACGTTCTCCGCACCGCTCAAGCTCGGCGCGAAGGGCGCGCTGCTGGCGTGGTCGCTGGCGGCGCTGATCGTGCACCTCGGCCTCACGGCACTGTTCGGACCGCGCGACCCGGACCCCTACCCGCAGGGCCCCTACCCGCAGGGCCCCGGCCAGGAGCCGCACGGGGAGTCGCCGGCGCGGGGCTGACCGCCTCCGGCAGGCCCCGGCCGCCCGGCCGCTCGACCGCAGGAGGCGGCCGGCGCCGAGCGGTCAGGCACGCCCGACCGGGGCGAGGACGGCGTCCGTGAGCCGGACGAGGTCGGCGGGGGCGAGTTCGACCTCCAGGCCGCGGCGGCCGGCGGAGACGCAGATCGTGGCGTGGGCGGCGGCGGAGGCGTCGACCACCGTGGGCAGCCTCTTGCGCTGGCCGAGCGGGGAGATGCCGCCGCGCACGTAACCGGTGGTGCGCTCGGCGAGCGCCGGGTCGGCCATGACCGCGCGCTTCCCGCCCACCGCCGAGGCCAGCGCCTTCAGGTCGAGGGAGCCCGACACCGGCACCACGGCCACGGTGAGCCGTCCGTCGACCTCCGCCACGAGCGTCTTGAACACCCGCTCCGGGGAGACGCCCATCGCCTCCGCGGCCTCCTCGCCGTAGGAGGGGTGGGCGGGGTCGTGCTCGTAGGCGTGCACGGTGTACGGCACGCCCGCGGCCGTCAGCGCCACCGTCGCCGGGGTCCCGCCGGACTGCTGCTTCTTCGCCTTCTTCGCCATCTCGTCCGTCAGTTCAGGCTCGTCGGGCCGCGCGTCAGGTCCGACGCCGGCAGTGACGGCAGCGTACGGATGATCGCGGTCTCGGAGCGAAGGAGTTTCAGCTCGTCGCGCAGCCGCGAGGCGGTGTCGGGAGCCTGCAGCAGCCGCTGCCTCGTCGGCGTGTCCAGCATCATCGCGGCGGCGACCAGGTACGACACCACGGACGGCTCGTCCGGCAGCTCCGCCTCGGCGGCCAGCGACCGCTCCCGCGCGCCCGCCAGCCGCTTCTGGTACCGGCGGAAGGCCCGCAGCACCCGCTCGGCCAGCTCCCCCGGCTCGTCGCCGGGTTCCTCCGGCAGCTCCTGCAACTCGCCCGTCAGGTACGCGCCGGAGGCGTCGACCGACAGCAGCCGTACCCGGGTGGTGCCCGTCACCAGCACCTCGAAGGTGCCGTCGGCCCGTTCCCGGATGGTGGCCGCGTCGGCGACGCAGCCCACGCCGTGGAAGGCCCGGGCCGGGTCGGGGCCGAAGCCGGCCGCGGGTCCCCGTTCGGGCAGCGCCGTCGGGTCCGGCATGCCGGGTGCGCTCGGCGCCACTTCGTGGCCGTCGCGGATCGCCACGACGGCGAACCGCCGGGGTGCCTCCTCGGGCGTCTTCAGCAGGTCGCGCATCAGGGCGCGGTACCGCTCCTCGAAGACGTTCAGCGGCAGGACGAGCCCCGGGAACAGCACCGTGTTCAGGGGGAAGAGCGGGAGCCGGACGGTGGTCACGGCGCACCAGCCTAACCGCCGGGGAAGTCCACCCGTCCGCCGCGCGCCTCCCGGGACCGCCGGGGCCGCGGCAGCGGCCCGCCGCCGGCCCCCTTCCCGGACCTGCCGCCGGATCCCTCCCCGGGCCCGGCGCCGCCCGCGCGCTCCCGCACCTCCTCCCGCACCCGCAGGAAGCGGCCCAGCGGATCGTCGCAGTCCCGGTCCCAGGGGAACGACGTCGCGTACGGACCGGTCAGGCGCAGCTGCTCCAGGGCGTCCGTCCAGCGCTCCAGACGTATGAGGACGTACACCAGCAGGTTGCGCAGCGGCGCTGGCCACACCTCGGCGGGCGGGAAGGACGACGACAGGGCGATCGCCCTGTCGGCCGCCGCGTGCAGCCGCTGCGGCGGGACCGCGTCGCGGCCGCCGCTCTCGCTCAGGCACAGGTACGCGGCCCGCAGCGGCAGCGCGGCCAGCAGCGAGCCGGGCGGGGCGTCGTCGGCGGCCGGCTCGGCGAAGTCGAGGCAGGCCCGGTGGGCGGCCGCAGTGCCCTCCGTCCCGCCGTAGACCTCGGCCAGGTAGTGCAGGGCGGCCACGTGGCTGCCGTAGTGGTGCGGGCAGCGGCGGACCGCCTCCGCCCACAGGCCCTCGAAGGCCGCGCTCCCGGCCCGGGTGCCGCGCGCGTGGTCGAGCGCGATCCGCCACGGCACCGGATCGCGCGGGCCGGCCTCGGCGGCGGCCGCGATCAGCGGGCCCACCGGGTGCAGCAGCTCCGCCCGGGCCGGCGACTCCCACACGCGGTCGACCGCGAGCCGTGCCCGCAGCAGCAGCGCGTCCGGATCGTCCGGGGCGGCGGCGCACCACTCCTCGAACCACTCCGGGCGCGAGCGCGCGAACGCGGCGAGCCGCTGCGCGTACCGGTCGCGGTGCTCCCACTCGGCGGCCTCGCGGGTGGCGGCGAGCAGTGCCGCCGCGGGCGTGAACTCGCCGCGCCCGGCCGCGACCAGCGCGGGGCCGAGCCGGTCGTCGGGCGCGTCGAGGAGCACCTCGTCGTCGGCGGGGAGTCCGGTGGCGAGGTCGCGCCCGGCATCGGGCGCCGCGGCCGTACGCGGGGTACGGGCCGTACGGGTGAACGCGTGCAGCAGAGCCATGGTGCCGACCATTCAAAGGCCGCAGGTCCACCACGCGCCAGCGGGCCCGGGCAACCCGCGGAAAGTTGTATGCGAGCAGGTCAAGGCAGGGTAAAGGGTGACCGTTCGCCCTGTTCGGCCCCTGTAGTACTTCTGTGGGCATACCAAAGAAATCGTGAACCCGCCCGGTGGGTCCGGTGAAGGTCCGTCACATCGGTCGTCGCGCACACCGGCGGCGTGCGCCGGCCGTCCCCGGGCGCGGCGGCCGGTCCGGGGTGTGCGGCGACCGGTCCGGGCGGGCCGGCCGCCGCACACGCGGCCGTCCTCCGGGGCTGCGCATCCGCCCGCTCACGGGTCCGCGCATCCGCCCGCTCAGCTCCGGCGCAGCATCCGCGTCGCCCCCGCCGCCACCGTCGTCGCCAGCGTCCAGCCCAGCAGGACCATCGCCGCCGCCAGCCACTGCCAGCCGCCGCGCAGCTGCCACTGGCCCGCCTGGCCGAGGTCGACGACCGGCAGCAGCAGGTCCAGGGTGAACAGCGCGGGGTCCCACGCGGGGTGCCGGCCCGCGTCGACCGGGGGATGGCCGGCGTGCGCGAAGGCGAGCGATCCGGCCGCCCACAGCACCGCCATCCATACCGCGGCCCGGCCGGGCCGGTAGCCGTAGGCGACCGTCCAGTCCTGCAGCAAGCCCCACGCCTTGAGAGCGGGCGGCAGGGTCTCGCGGCGGCGGCGCTGCTTGGCCAGCAGCACCTCGCGCGCGTCCTCGTCCTCCCCGGCGCCGCGCAGCACCGCCGCGAGGCGCTCGTACGGCTCCGGGTTGTACTCGGCGGTCGCCGCCTCCAGCCAGCGCAGGCGCTCGGTGAGCGGGAACGGCCCGCGCGGGACGAGGCTGTCGTAGGTGAAGCCGCCCATGTGCAGGCTGCCGGGGCCGGGCCAGCTGCTCGCCCGGTCGACGAGGTTGCCGACGCGGGCGCCGGAGAGGACCACGCTGCCGTGGACCGGCCGCTCGCCGAGGAAGCGCAGCTCCGGCGTCTGCACCCGGCGCAGGGACAGCTCCTGGTCGTCGGTGAGGGTGAACCGGGCCCGCTCCAGGTCGACCGCGTCGCCGAACCGCCCGTCGTCCAGCCGTATCCCGCCCCGGCACTCGAAGCGCTGCACGCGGGTGCCGCGCGCCGGGGTGATCCCGCTCAGCAGGGGGCTGCCCAGGCCGGCCGGGGTCAGGTACAGGGTGCGCTCCACGGTCAGCTGCGGCGCGTTCAGCGCGAACCGCGCGCCGGGGTTGGCGAGCCGGGCGCCGCGCAGGCTCAGCGACACCCCCACCTTGGCGCTGCGCAGGCTCAGCTCGCCGTCCGACTCCAGCATCTCCGCCTGCAGATCCTGCCCGACGGTCATGCCGTCGGCGGTGATCGACCGGCCGCCGCGGCCGCGGTGCACGACCGCCTGGTTGAGCAGCAGGTCCGTGCCTATGTGCGCGTCGGTGAGCCGTATGCCCTGGTGGAAGCGGGAGCGCGGCAGGTGCAGGTCGCCCTCGGTGTGCAGCCGGGCGGCCTCCAGGCGCGGCACCGAGCAGTCGACCAGCCGTACGGTCGTGCAGCGGGCCTCCGGCAGCCGCACCTCCTGCTCGAAGCGGCAGCCGGTCATCTCCACGTACGGCAGCACCGTGCCGCCCGCCAGGTCCAGGGTGCCGGTGACGCGCACGCCCGCCAGCTTCAGCGACGACACGCGGCCCGCGAGCGCGGGCGGCCCGTCCAGCAGCAGCCAGCACACGATCCGCGCGCGCACGCTCCGCTCCGGTCCCCACGGATGGCCGCCGTGCGGGTCGTCCACGGCCGGGTCGCCGGCGCGCAGGTCGTAGAGGCTGCCGTCGCGGAAGGCCTGCCACATGCCCGCCTCGGCGGGGGTCAGTCCGTCCGGCGGCTCCCCGTCGCCGCGGGTGCCCGTGCCCGCCTCCTCCGTCACCGCACGTCCCTTCCTTCTCGTCCTTCTCGGTTACTCACCGGTTCACCCCTTCGTACAGCAGTTCATGCCCGCTGAGTGACGAGATGAACACAGAAAGTGAGGATGTCTTCGGGGATGTGCCGGTCGCCGGACGGTCCGCGCCGGCGGCCTCACCGGCGCCCGCGCGACACTCCCGCCGGCGCCCGCGCGACACTCCCGCCGGCGCCCGTGCCGACGGTCCCGTCACCGTCCGTGTGATGCCCGTGCGGCGGCCCCGTCGCCCTCCGTGCGGGCGGCCCGTGCCGCGGTGGCTTCGCCGGTGGTCCGCGTGGCGCTCCGTACCGGTGGCCGAGCGTTCCGTATCAGCCATTGATACGGACGGACGGGCCGTCGCGCCGGTCTGCGAGAATTGACCCCGTGATCTCCCGAATCGATCTGCGCGGCGACGCCCTCCCCGAGGGCCCCGCCCTGCGTGACCTGCTGCCCCGAGCCGACTTCGACGTTCAGGCCGCACTGGAGAAGGTGCGTCCGATTTGCGAGGCCGTGCATCATCGGGGCGACGCGGCGCTGATCGACTTCGCCGAGAAGTTCGACGGCGTACGCCTGGAGTCCGTCCGGGTCCCGGCCCAGGCGCTCACCGACGCCCTGGAGGGGCTGGATCCGGCCGTGCGCGCGGCCCTGGAGGAGTCCATCCGCCGCGCCCGCCTGGTCCACCGCGAGCAGCGCCGTTCGACCCGCACCACGCAGGTGGTGCCCGGCGGCACGGTCACCGAGAAGTGGGTCCCGGTCGACCGCGTCGGCCTGTACGCGCCGGGCGGCCGCTCCGTCTACCCGTCCTCCGTGATCATGAACGCGGTACCGGCGCAGGAGGCCGGCGTCGAGTCCATCGCGCTCGCCTCCCCGGCCCAGGCCGAGTTCGGCGGCCTGCCCCACCCGACGATCCTCGCCGCCTGCGCCCTGCTCGGCGTCGACGAGGTCTACGCGGCCGGCGGCGCCACGGCCGTCGCGATGTTCGCCTACGGCACCGAGTCCTGCCCGCCCGCGAACATGGTCACCGGCCCCGGCAACATCTGGGTCGCCGCCGCCAAGCGCTACTTCACCGGCCGTATCGGCATCGACGCCGAGGCCGGCCCGACCGAGATCGCCGTCCTCGCCGACGACACCGCCGACCCGGTGCACGTCGCGGCCGACCTGATCAGCCAGGCCGAGCACGACCCGCTGGCCGCCGCCGTCCTGGTCACCGACTCCCTCGCCCTCGCCGACGCGGTGGAGAAGGAGCTGGAGGCGCAGGTCGCGGCCACCCGGCACGTCGAGGACCGGATCCGCCCGGCCCTCACCGGCAAGCAGTCCGCGATCGTCCTCGTCGACGGCATCGACGAGGGCCTGCGCGTGGTGAACGCCTACGGCGCCGAGCACCTGGAGATCCAGACCGCCGACGCCGCCGCCGTCGCCGACCGCGTGCGCAACGCCGGCGCCGTCTTCATCGGCCCCTGGGCGCCGGTCTCGCTCGGCGACTACGCGGCCGGCTCCAACCACGTCCTGCCCACCGGCGGCTGCGCCTGCCACTCCTCGGGCCTGTCCGTCCAGTCCTTCCTGCGCGGCATCCACGTCGTCGACTACACGCGGGACGCGCTCGCCGAGGTCGCGCACCACGTGGTCACGCTGGCGGAGGCGGAGGACCTGCCGGCGCACGGCGCGGCGATCAAGGCCCGGTTCGGCTGGAAGGTGCCTGAGAGCAAGTGAGCATCGCCATCGACGACCTCCCCGTGCGGGAGGAGCTGCGCGGCAAGTCGCCCTATGGCGCGCCCCAGCTCGACGTGCCCGTACGGCTGAACACCAACGAGAACCCCTACCCGCTGCCCGAGCCGCTGGTCGAGCGGATCGCCGAGCGGGTGCGCGAGGCCGCCCGCGGCCTGAACCGCTACCCGGACCGGGACGCGGTCGAACTGCGCACCAAGCTCGCCGAGTACCTCACCAGGACCGGCGGCCACCCGGTCGGCGTCGAGAACGTGTGGGCCGCCAACGGCTCCAACGAGGTCATCCAGCAGCTGCTGCAGACCTTCGGCGGACCCGGGCGCACGGCGATCGGCTTCGAGCCGTCGTACTCGATGCACTCCCTCATCGCGCGCGGGACGGGCACCGGCTGGATCTCCGGCCCGCGCCGCGACGACTTCGGCATCGACATCGAGGCGGCCGTGCGCGCGATCGCCGAGCACCGGCCCGACGTCGTCTTCGTCACCACCCCCAACAACCCCACCGGCAACACCGTCCCGCGCGAGACCGTCCTCGCGCTGTACGAGGCGGCGCAGGCGGCCAAGCCGTCCATGGTCGTCGTCGACGAGGCGTACGTCGAGTTCAGCCACGGCGACTCGCTGCTGCCGCTGATCGAGGGCCGGCCGCACCTGGTGATCTCCCGCACCATGTCGAAGGCGTTCGGCGCGGCCGGCCTGCGCCTGGGCTACCTCGCCGCGCACCCGGCGGTGGTGGACGCCGTGCAGCTCGTCCGCCTGCCGTACCACCTGTCGGCCGTCACCCAGGCCACCGCGCTGGCCGCGCTGGAGCACACCGACACGCTGCTGGGCTACGTCGAGCAGTTGAAGGCCGAACGGGACCGCCTGGTCGCCGAGCTGCGCGCGATCGGCTACGAGGTCACCGAGTCGGACGCCAACTTCGTGCAGTTCGGACGCTTCCCCGACGCCCACGAGGCCTGGCGGAAGATCCTCGAGCGGGGTGTGCTGGTCCGGGACAACGGCGTACCGGGATGGCTGCGGGTCACCGCCGGAACGCCCGAGGAGAACGACGCGTTCCTCGACGCGGTCCGTGAGTTGAAGAAGGAGCAGAGCCGATGAGCCGCGTGGGACGCGTGGAACGCACCACCAAGGAGACCTCGGTCGTCGTCGAGATCGACCTCGACGGCACCGGGCGGACCGACATCTCGACCGGGGTCGGCTTCTACGACCACATGCTCGACCAGCTCGGCCGGCACGGCCTGTTCGACCTGACCGTGAAGACCGAGGGCGACCTGCACATCGACTCCCACCACACCATCGAGGACACCGCCCTCGCGCTCGGTGCCGCCTTCCGGCAGGCGCTCGGCGACAAGGTGGGCATCCACCGCTTCGGCACCTGCGCGGTCCCGCTGGACGAGGCCCTCGCCCAGGTCACCGTCGACCTCTCCGGCCGCCCGTACCTGGTGCACACCGAGCCGGAGAACATGGCGCCGATGATCGGCCAGTACGACACCACGATGACCCGGCACATCCTGGAGTCCTTCGTCGCCCAGGCGCAGATCGCGCTGCACGTGCACGTGCCCTACGGGCGCAACGCGCACCACATCGTGGAGTGCCAGTTCAAGGCCCTCGCGCGGGCGCTGCGCTACGCGTCCGAACGCGACCCGCGTGCGGCGGGCATCCTGCCGTCCACCAAGGGGGCGCTGTGAACGGTCTGTCGACCGTCCTGATCGTGGTCGGGCTCTTCTTCGTCGGCGGCGTCATCTCCTTCGTCAAGCAGAAGATGCCGAAGAGCCTCATCGTGCTGCTGTCGGCGGCCGCCGCGATGTGCCTCGTCGCCGGCGTCCTGCGGCTGGAGGTGTGGAACTGATGGGCACCGGAGCGAAGAAGGTCGTGGTCTTCGACTACGGCTTCGGCAACGTCCGCTCCGCCGAGCGCGCCCTCGCCCGCGCGGGCGCCGACGTGGAGATCACCCGCGACTACGACCGGGCCATGAACGCCGACGGGCTCCTCGTCCCCGGCGTCGGCGCCTTCGCCGCGTGCATGCAGGGCCTGAAGCAGGCGCGCGGCGACTGGATCATCGGCCGGCGGCTGGCCGGCGGGCGCCCCGTCCTGGGCATCTGCGTCGGCATGCAGATCCTGTTCGCGCGCGGCATCGAGCACGGCGTGGAGGCCGAGGGCCTCGGCGAGTGGCCCGGCACCGTGGAGCCGCTGCAGGCCGACGTCGTGCCCCACATGGGCTGGAACACCGTCGACGCGCCGGCCGGCTCCCAACTGTTCGCCGGCCTGGACGCCGGCACCCGCTTCTACTTCGTGCACTCCTACGCCGTGCACGACTGGACCCTGGAGACCCACAACCCGGCGATCGACGCCCCGAAGGTCACCTGGGCCACGCACGGCAAGCCGTTCGTGGCGGCCGTGGAGAACGGCGCCCTGTGGGCCACCCAGTTCCACCCCGAGAAGTCCGGCGACGCCGGCGCGCAGCTGCTCACCAACTGGATCGGAACCCTGTAGAGACATGGCCAAGCTCGAACTCCTCCCCGCCGTCGACGTCCGCGACGGGCAGGCCGTCCGCCTGGTGCACGGCGAGTCCGGTACCGAGACCTCCTACGGCTCCCCGCTCGAGGCCGCCCTGGCCTGGCAGCGGGCGGGCGCGGAGTGGCTGCACCTGGTCGACCTGGACGCCGCCTTCGGCACCGGGAACAACCGGGAGCTGATCGCCGAGGTCACCCGGGCGATGGACATCAAGGTGGAGCTGTCCGGCGGCATCCGCGACGACGACACGCTGGCCGCCGCCCTGGCCACCGGCTGCACCCGCGTCAACCTCGGCACCGCCGCCCTGGAGAGCCCCGAGTGGGTCGCCCGGGTCATCGCCGAGCACGGCGAGAAGATCGCCGTCGGCCTCGACGTGCGCGGCACCACCCTGCGCGGCCGCGGCTGGACCCGCGACGGCGGCGACCTCTACGAGACGCTGGAGCGCCTCAACAAGGAGGGCTGCGCCCGCTACGTCGTCACCGACATCGCCAAGGACGGCACGCTCCAGGGCCCCAACCTGGAACTGCTGCGGAACGTGTGCGCGGCGACCGACCGCCCGGTGGTGGCCTCCGGCGGCGTGTCGTCGCTGGACGACCTCCGGGCGATCGCCGAACTGGTGCCGCTCGGTGTCGAAGGGGCCATCGTCGGGAAGGCGCTGTACGCGAAGGCGTTCACCCTGGAAGAAGCCTTGGAGGCGGTGTCGTCATGACGTCCGAAGCCGTGCGGCGCGTGCAGAGCGGGAATCCCTGGGAAGAGAGTTTCGGTTTCGCACGCGCCGTCGCGGCGGGCGACCGCGTCCTGGTGGCGGGCACGACCCCGTTCCGGGGCGATGTGCTGTACGGGGAGGGCGACCCGTACGCGCAGGCGAAGGCCGCGTTCACCAGCGCGCTGGAGGCGATCGGGGAGTTCGGGCTGGGCGTCGAGTCCGTGATCCGCACCTCCATGTACCTGGCGCACCCGCGGGACCTGGAGGAGGTCGGCCGGGCCCACAAGGAGCTGTTCGACTCCGTGCGGCCGGTGGCGACCTTCCTGGTCGTGGAGGGGTTCGTCGACCCGCGCGTGCTGGTGTCGGTGGAACTCGAGGCCTACAGAGGCCGGTAGAAGCAGTAGTTCAGAATTGTCTGGTTCCGGATTGTTCGGTTTCGGATTGTCCGGTTTCGGATTGTTCGGTAAGGAGCCGTGAAGTCATGACCCTGGCGGTCCGAGTCATCCCCTGCCTGGACGTGGACGGCGGCCGGGTCGTCAAGGGCGTCAACTTCCAGAACCTGCGCGACGCGGGCGACCCGGTCGAGATGGCCAAGGTGTACGACGCCGAGGGCGCGGACGAGCTGACGTTCCTGGACATCACCGCCTCGTCCGGCAACCGCGAGACCACCTACGACGTGGTGCGCCGCACCGCGGAGCAGGTGTTCATCCCGCTGACCGTGGGCGGCGGCGTGCGCACCGCCGAGGACGTCGACCGGCTGCTGCGGGCCGGCGCCGACAAGGTGGGCGTCAACACGGCGGCGATCGCCCGCCCCGAACTGATCCGCGAGATCGCGGAACGCTTCGGCAGCCAGGTGCTGGTGCTGTCCGTGGACGCCCGCCGCACCCCGGAGGGCACCAGCACCCCCTCCGGCTTCGAGGTCACCACCCACGGCGGCCGCCGCGGCACCGGC
Organism: Streptomyces echinoruber; assembly: GCF_014651135.1. Classification (GTDB taxonomy): domain Bacteria; phylum Actinomycetota; class Actinomycetes; order Streptomycetales; family Streptomycetaceae; genus Streptomyces; species Streptomyces echinoruber. Next base: position 365,827 of record NZ_BMWH01000001.1, on the reverse strand, counting down.
ATCGACGCCGTCGAGTGGGCGCACCGGGCCGCCGAACTGGGCGCCGGCGAGATCCTGCTGAACTCCATGGACGCCGACGGCACCAAGGACGGCTACGACCTGGAGATGATCGCGGCGGTCCGCAAGCACGTCACCGTCCCGGTCATCGCCTCCGGCGGCGCCGGCCGGCTCGCCGACTTCGCCCCGGCGGTCGAGGCGGGCGCGGACGCGGTGCTGGCCGCCTCGGTCTTCCACTTCGGCGACCTGCGCATCGGCGAGGTCAAGCAGACACTGCGGGAGGCGGGACACCCCGTCCGATAGGACGCCTCGCCCGGCGGACGCCTCGCCCGGTGGGCCCCCTGCCCGCCGGGTGGCAGCCGACCGGTACGGGGCGCGCCGGGTGATCCTCGGCAGCGGCGCGCTGCGCCCTCGCCGTCACCGCGGTCGCGCTGCCGGCGGGCGCGTCGCTGCCGCTCGTGACCTGACGCGACCCGACGGAACCCGGTGAGACCCGACGGGCCCCGGTGCGGAAGGACCGGCGGTCGGCCGTTCAGATCCCGAGTTGTTTCGCCTCGTGCAGCCGGGCGATCGCCTCCTTGTCGCCGTCCAGCTCGACCTTGGCCGCGCTCTGCCGCCCCAGGGCGAACATCAGCAGCTCCGACGGCTCACCGGTGGCCGTGACCACCGGGGTGCCGCGGTGGGCGACCGTCGTCTGGCCGTTGGGGCGGCGCAGCACCAGGCCCGTCGGGGCGCGGCGGCCCAGCAGGCGCGCGGTGCGCTCCAGGCGGGACCACAGGGTGTCCTGGAAGACAGGGTCGAGCTCGCGCGGCGTCCAGTCGGGCTGGGCGCGGCGGACGTCCTCGGTGTGGACGTAGAACTCGACGGTGTTCGCCACCTCGTCGATCTGCTTGAGCTGGAAGGGTGAAAAGCGCGGCGGGCCGGTGCGGATGAGCTGCAGCAGCTCCTCGTACGGCTTCCCGGCGTACTCCGCCATCACCCGGTCCAGGCGCGGGGCGAGCTGCTTGATCAGTGCGCCTCCGGCCGCGTCGGGCCGGCGTTCGCGCACCACCACGTGCGCCGCGAGGTCCCGGGTCCGCCAGCCCTCGCACAGGGTCGGCGCGTCCGGGCCGGTCGTCTCCAGGAGATCGGCGAGCAGAAGCCGTTCACGCTTGGCAAAGGTCGACATGACGTCAGCCTACGACCGAGTAGCGTGCCCGGACAGTGGACAGCGGGCCGGGCCGCCGCCGTGGCGCGGCACAATGGCCCCATGACCAGCGCACCCCGGCGGCCCAGCCGGCTCGACCCCGACATCGCCGCGCGCCTGAGGCGCAGCCCCGACGGCCTCCTGCCCGCCATCGCCCAGCAGTACGACACCGGCGAGGTGCTGATGCTGGGCTGGATGGACGACGAGGCGCTGCACCGCACGCTGACCACGGGCCGGTGCACGTACTGGTCGCGCAGCCGTCAGGAGTACTGGGTCAAGGGCGACACCTCCGGCCACGTGCAGTACGTCAAGTCCGTCGCGCTGGACTGCGACGCCGACGCCGTGCTGGTCAAGGTCGACCAGGTGGGCGCGGCCTGCCACACCGGCGACCGCACCTGCTTCGACGCCGACGTGCTGCTGAAGGACGCCGGTGCGGGCGCCGGCGCGCGGGATCAGTAAGGTCGGCGGCCATGGATCTCGAGACGTTCCGCAAGCTGGCCGGCGACCGCAGGGTCATCCCGGTCACCCGCAAGCTTCTGGCCGACGGCGACACCCCGGTCGCGCTGTACCGCAAGCTCGCCGCCGAGCGGCCCGGCACGTTCCTGCTGGAGTCCGCCGAGAACGGGCGCTCGTGGTCCCGCTACTCCTTCGTCGGCGTCCGCAGCGCCGCCACCCTCACCGAACGCGACGGGCGCGCCCACTGGCTGGGCACCCCGCCGGTCGGCGTCCCCACCGGCGGCGACCCGCTGGCCGCGCTGCGCGCCACCGTCGAGGCGCTGCACACCCCCCGCGACCTCGCCCACGACCTGGGCCTGCCCCCGTTCACCGGCGGCATGGTCGGCTACCTCGCCTACGACGTCGTGCGCCGCCTGGAGAGGATCGGCCCCGGGGAGCGCGACGACCTGCGGCTGCCCGAGCTGACCATGCTGCTCACCAGCGACCTCGCCGTCCTCGACCACTGGGACGGCACGGTCCTGCTGATCGCCAACGCCATCAACCACAACGACCTGGACACCGGCGTCGACGAGGCCTGGGCCGACGCCGTCGCCCGCCTCGACGCGATGGAGGCGGACCTGTCGCGGCCCGTCGCCCAGCCCCCGGCCGTCCTGCCGCCCTCGGAGCTGCCGGAGTACACCGCCCGCTGGGGCGGCCGGGACTTCCGCGAGGCGGTGGAGGACATCAAGGAGCGCATCCGGGCCGGCGAGGCCTTCCAGGTCGTCCCCTCCCAGCGGTTCGAGACCCCGTGCACGGCGAGCGCCCTGGACGTCTACCGGGTGCTGCGCGCGACCAACCCGTCGCCGTACATGTACCTGCTGCGCTTCGACGGCTTCGACGTCGTCGGGTCGTCCCCCGAGGCCCTGGTGAAGGTCGAGGACGGGCAGGCCCTGCTGCACCCCATCGCCGGCACCCGGCCCCGCGGCGCCACCCCGCAGGAGGACCAGGCCCTCGCCGAGGAGCTGCTGGCCGACCCCAAGGAGCGCGCCGAGCACCTCATGCTGGTCGACCTCGGCCGCAACGACCTGGGGCGGGTCTGCGAGCCGGGCTCCGTCGAGGTGGTGGACTTCATGTCCATCGAGCGCTACTCGCACGTCATGCACATCGTCTCCACGGTCACCGGCCGCCTCGCCGCCGGCCGCACCGCCTTCGACGTGCTCACCGCCTGCTTCCCGGCCGGCACCCTCTCCGGCGCGCCCAAGCCGCGCGCGATGCAGATCATCGACGAGCTGGAGCCGTCCCGGCGCGGCCTGTACGGCGGCTGCGTCGGCTACCTCGACTTCGCCGGCGACTCCGACACCGCCATCGCCATCCGCACCGCCCTGCTGCGCGACGGCACCGCGTACGTGCAGGCCGGCGCGGGCATCGTCGCCGACTCCGACCCGGTCGCCGAGGACACCGAGTGCCGCAACAAGGCGGCGGCCGTGCTGCGCGCGGTGCACACGGCGAATCGTCTGGGTAGCGCCTGAAGTGAACCCCGGGTGACGGTTCGCCCGGGGTGCAGGCGATAGTGGAGTACGTGACTGCCGTACCGCACCCCCGTCCCGAAGCCTTTGCAGCCGCCCGGTCCGGCCGACGGAGCCTCGCCGCCGCCCTGCTGTGCGGGGCGCTCGGCGCGGCCGTGTGCCTGCTGGCCAGCCGGCAGCGCTGGGCCGAGGGCTCCGCGACGGTGGCCGGCGGCTCCTTCCCGCTGACGGTGAAGGGCAGCGAGGTCACGGGCGTGCCCGCGGCGCTCGCCGTCGTGGGCCTGGCCGCGCTCGTCGCCGTCTTCGCCGTCCGCCGCGCCGGGCGCCTGCTGGTCGCCGCGCTGCTGGCGCTGTCCGGCGCGGGCGCCGCGGCCGCCGCCCTGCTCGGCGCCTCCGACAGCTCCGCCCTCGACGACCGGGCCCGGCAGGTCTCCGGCGACACCGCCGCCACCGCCGGGGCCCTCTCCCACACCGGCTGGCCGTACGTCGCCGCGGGCGGCGGGGCCCTGCTGCTTCTGGCGGGCCTGCTCGCCCTGCGCTACGGCCGCCTGTGGCCCGCCCTGTCCGGCCGCTACGAGCGCTCCGGCGCGCCCCGCGCCCGGGCCGCCCGCCCCGTCGACCCCGACCGCCCCGAGGACCTGTGGAAGGCCCTCGACCGCGGCGAGGACCCCACCGGCGCCTGACCCGCCCGCCCCGCGGGCGCGAGGCAGGGGCGACCCCCGGTCATCCGGCCCGCGCGGGTACGGGACAATGAAGGCGAGCATCCGGCTCAGACAGGTACACAGCAACGAGGAGCAAGTCATGGCGGGCAGCAGCCACGGTCACACCCCGGCCGCCTGGACCGGTGTCATCATCGCCTTCATCGGTTTCTGCATGGCGGGCGCCTTCACGGTGATGGCCAACCCGGTGGGCTTCTGGATCGGCATCGCCGTCATCCTCCTCGGCGCCGTCGTGGGCGGCATCATGCGCGCCATGGGCCTGGGCCAGGCCAAGGACCTGCACCCCGTGCACAAGCGGACGGGCGAGGAGTTTGAGCAGCGCGAGCCGGCGCGCACCGAGCACTGATCCGGCCCGGCACGGCCGCGCGGCCCCGTCGTACGGCACCGCTGTACGGCCGCGTGCCCTTGGCCGCGGGGCGGGACCGGGACGAGAGGTGCGGCACCGGCCGCCCCCTCGCCGCGCGCGTGCCGCCCCCGCGGGGCACAATGCCCGCGTGACCGCCGACCAGTCCCGCGCGACGCCCCGCCCCCCGGCCGTCCCCGCGCCCCGCGCCGCGACCGCGCACCGGCCGCCCCTGCACCGGCGGCTCGCCGTGCCCACCGGGGTCCTGGCCGCCGTGGCCGGGGCCTTCGCGTATGTGGGGGCCGTCGACCCCAACCAGCCGGGCCACTACCCGGTCTGCCCGCTGCTGCGGTACACCGGCCTGTACTGCCCGGGCTGCGGCGGGCTGCGCAGCGCGCACGCCGTCGTCCACGGGGACCTCCTCACCGCCGTGCGGGACAACGCCCTGGCCGTCGCCGGGTACGCCGGTTTCGCCGTGCTGTGGACCGTCTGGGTGGTGTGCGCGGTACGCGGCCGCCCGCTGCGCGCCACCCCGCCGCCGGCGCTGCTGTGGAGCCTGGGCGCGTTGCTGCTGATGTTCACGGTTGTCCGGAACCTGCCGTTCGGTGGCCTGCTCCACCCTTGATCGACAGCTGTGCGTCCGGGTAGGGGGACCCGCGTCAACCGGATGCGAGGGCTTCGCCCCGCTCCGGCTACCATCGCAGTGACCATCGGCTTCGCCTGCCGGGCGGGCCGCGTGACGGACAGCCGTCACGTCCACAGCCAACCGTCTGGAAGGGGGCCGCTCGCGTGAGTGTGCTCGACGAGATCATCGACGGAGTCCGTGCCGACCTCGCGGAGCGGCAGGCGCGCGTCAGCCTCGACGAGCTCAAGGAGCGCGCGGCGAAGGCCCCCGCCGCCCGGGACGGCGCGGCCGCCCTGCGCGGCGACGGCGTCCGGGTGATCTGCGAGGTCAAGCGCTCCAGCCCGTCCAAGGGCGCGCTCGCCGCGATCGCCGACCCGGCCGGACTCGCCGCCGACTACGAGGCGGGCGGCGCCGCCGTCATCTCCGTCCTGACCGAGCAGCGCCGCTTCGGCGGCTCCCTGGCCGACCTGGAGGCGGTCCGCGCGCGCGTGGACATCCCCGTGCTGCGCAAGGACTTCATCGTCACCGCGTACCAGCTGTGGGAGGCCCGCGCCCACGGCGCCGACCTCGCGCTGCTGATCGTCGCCGCCCTGGACCAGCCCGCCCTGGAGTCCCTCGTCGAGCGCGCCGAGTCCATCGGGCTCACGCCGCTGGTCGAGGTGCACGACGAGGAGGAGGTGGAGCGCGCGGTCGCCGCCGGCGCTCGCGTGATCGGCGTCAACGCCCGCAACCTCAAGACCCTCGAGGTGGACCGTACGACCTTCGAGCGGGTGGCCCCCGAGATCCCGGACGGCATCGTCAAGGTCGCCGAGTCCGGCGTGCGCGGCCCGCACGACCTGATCGCCTACGCCAACGCCGGCGCCGACGCCGTCCTGGTGGGCGAGTCCCTGGTCACCGGCAAGGACCCCAAGGCGGCCGTCGCCGACCTGGTGGCCGCGGGCGCCCACCCGGCGCTGCGGCACGGGCGGTCCTGAGCGGACGGCCGGTCGGGGGCGCGTCCGCCGGTAAGGTAGGCCTCGATGAAGCTGTCGATCACCCTGGCGTCCCGGGACCCGTACGCCCGCCTCGCGCGCGGCTGCCGGCCCCGCGGCTGCCGCGCGCCCGCCCGCCGGGTGCACGGCAGGCGGGTGCGCTACGTCATCGGGGACGAACCGGGCCAGGTCAACGGCATGCGATGGCCCGGGGCGCGCACGTCGCCCGCGGTGAGCCCGGCCGCGTCCCGCTGACGCACGCCGGTTCCCGGCCTTCCCCGCCCGGCGCGGGGCCCTTCCGCACACCGCCGTCGGCCCGTGCGCGGCCACCGTGACCCCGGACCGACCTGCCCCGGGGCTTCGGCCCCTGTGAGGTGATCGCATGCCCAGTGAGTTCTTCATCCCCGACCCGGAAGGCCAAGTTCCCAGCGCCGACGGCTACTTCGGCGCGTTCGGCGGCAAGTTCATCCCGGAGGCGCTGGTCGCCGCCGTGGACCAGGTCGCCGTCGAGTACGAGAAGGCGAAGGCCGACCCCGAGTTCGCGCGCGAACTCGACGAGCTGCTCGTGCACTACACCGGCCGGCCCAGCCCGCTGACGGAGGTGCCGCGCTTCGCCCGGCACGCCGGCGGCGCCCGGGTCTTCCTCAAGCGGGAGGACCTCAACCACACCGGCTCCCACAAGATCAACAATGTGCTGGGGCAGGCCCTGCTGACCAAGCGCATGGGCAAGACCCGCGTCATCGCCGAGACCGGCGCCGGCCAGCACGGTGTCGCGACCGCGACCGCCTGCGCGCTCTTCGGCCTGCGGTGCACGATCTACATGGGCGAGATCGACACCAGGCGGCAGGCCCTCAACGTGGCCCGCATGCGCATGCTCGGCGCCGAGGTGGTCGCCGTGAAGTCCGGCTCCCGCACGCTGAAGGACGCCATCAACGAGGCGTTCCGCGACTGGGTCGCCAACGTCGACCACACCCACTACCTGTTCGGCACCGTCGCCGGGCCGCACCCGTTCCCCGCCATGGTGCGCGACTTCCACCGGGTGATCGGCGTCGAGGCCCGCCGCCAGCTCCTGGAGCGCGCCGGGCGGCTGCCGGACGCGGCCGTCGCCTGCGTCGGCGGCGGCTCCAACGCCATCGGCCTCTTCCACGCCTTCATCCCCGACACCGGCGTGCGCCTCATCGGCTGCGAACCGGCCGGGCACGGCATCGAGACCGGCGAACACGCGGCCACCCTGACCGCGGGCGAGCCCGGCATCCTGCACGGCTCGCGCTCCTACGTCCTGCAGGACGACGAGGGCCAGATCACCGAGCCGTACTCGATCTCGGCCGGCCTGGACTACCCGGGCATCGGCCCCGAGCACTCCTACCTCAAGGACTCCGGCCGCGCCGAGTACCGCGCGATCACCGACGACGCGGCCATGCGGGCGCTGCGCCTGCTGTCGGAGACCGAGGGCATCATCCCGGCCATCGAGAGCGCACACGCCCTGGCCGGCGCCCTGGAGGTCGGGCGGGAGCTCGGCCCGGACGGGCTGATCGTCGTCAACCTCTCCGGCCGCGGCGACAAGGACATGGACACCGCCGCCCGCTACTTCGGGCTGTACGACACCGACGCCGAGGTCGCCGCCGACGCGGAGAGCACCGCCGAGATCAAGGAGGACGCGCAGTGAGCGGGAACATCCGGCTGCTGGCGGACACGCTCGCCGCGGCGAAGGCGGAGGGCCGCTCGGCGCTCATCGCCTACCTCCCGGCCGGCTTCCCGACCGTGGACGGCGGCATCGAGGCGGTCAAGGCCGTGCTGGAGGCCGGCGCGGACGTCGTCGAGGTGGGCCTGCCGCACAGCGACCCGGTCCTGGACGGCCCCGTCATCCAGACCGCCGACGACATCGCCCTGCGCGGCGGCGTGCGGATCGCCGATGTGCTGCGCACGGTGCGGGAGGCCCACGAGGCGACCGGCAAGCCGGTGCTCGTCATGACGTACTGGAACCCGATCGACCGCTACGGTGTCGAGCGTTTCACCGCCGAACTCGCCCAGGCGGGAGGCGCCGGGTGCATCCTGCCCGACCTGCCCGTGCAGGAGTCGGGGCTGTGGCGCGAGCACGCCGAGAAGCACGGCCTGGCCACGGTCTTCGTGGTCGCCCCGAGCAGCAGGGACGAGCGGCTCGCCCAGATCACCGCGGCGGGCAGCGGCTTCGTCTACGCCGCCTCGCTGATGGGCGTCACCGGCACCCGCGAGACGGTCGGCGCGCAGGCGCGGGACCTGGTGCGGCGCACCCGCGCCACCGGCACCGACCTGCCCGTCTGCGTCGGCCTGGGGGTCTCCAACCGCGCCCAGGCCGCCGAGGTCGCCGGCTTCGCCGACGGCGTCATCGTCGGCTCCGCCTTCGTCAAGCGGCTCCTCGACGCCCCCGACCACGCGGCGGGGCTGCGGGCCGTGCGGGAACTGGCGGGCGAGCTGGCGCAGGGCGTGCGCGGGCGAGCCTGACGGCGCCCCACCTCCTTCGGTCAGCCACACGTCCTTCGGTCACTCGAACGGGTTGACCTCGGGCCGGGGAGGCGCGCTGCGCCTCCCCGGTTCGTTTGCGGGATGTGAGCAACAACAACCGTGACGCACAGCGCACCGCCCGGCAGCGGCTGGCGGTCGAGCGCGAGAAGCAGAAGGTCGCCCAGAAGCGCCGGCGCGCGCTGAGTGTGAGCGCCGCCGTGGCGGGCGTACTGGCCCTGGCCGCGGTGATCGGCGTGATCGCGGCCAGCGCCGGCGAGGACGAGGGCTCCCGCAGCGCCGGCCCGGTCGTGGCGCCCTCCGGCGCGCAGGGCAAGGACGCCCTGGCCGTCCCCGTCGGCAAGGACGGCGCCCAGTCCACGCTCACCGTCTGGGAGGACTTCCGCTGCCCGGCCTGCAAGGCCTTCGAGGCGGCGTACCGCTCCACCGTCCACCAGCTGGTCGGCTCCGGCAAGCTCAAGGCGCGGTACCACCTGGTGACCCTGATCGACGGCAACCTGCGCGGCAGCGGCTCGCTGCGCGCGGCCAACGCCGCGGCCTGCGCCCAGGACGCCGGGAAGTTCACCGCCTACCACGACGTGCTGTACGACCACCAGCCCGAGGAGAGCGACGACGCCTACGCGGACAACGCCCGGCTCATCGAGCTGGCCGGCAAGGTCCCCGGCCTGGACACGCCCGCGTTCCGCAAGTGCGTCGACGACGGCACGCACGACGGCTGGGTCAGGAAGTCCCACGCCGCCTTCCAGTCCGCCCGCTACAGCGGCACCCCGACCGTGCTGCTCAACGGCAAGGACGTCGTCGGAAGTCGGATGACCCCGGCCGCGCTGAAGCGGGCCGTGGAGGAGGCCGCCCGGCACTGACCCCGGCCGCACCCGCCCCGCGGGGCCCGTACCGGCACGCCCGTACCGCCCGTTACGGACCCGTAGCCGGGTTGGCTGCCGCGGGTACGGTGCGGCACGGTAGCGTCGACCCTGCCATGGAACTTGCCTACATTCCCAGCCCGTCGCGCGGGGTGCTCTACCTCGGCCCCGTTCCGCTGCGCGGCTACGCGTTCTGCATCATCATCGGCGTCTTCGTTGCCGTGTGGCTCGGCAACAAGCGCTGGATCGCCCGGGGCGGGCGGGCCGGCACGGTGGCCGACATCGCGATCTGGGCCGTTCCCTTCGGTCTGGTCGGCGGCCGGCTCTACCACGTGATCACGGACTACGAGCTGTACTTCAGCGCGGGCCGCGACTGGGTGGACGCCTTCAAGGTGTGGCAGGGCGGCCTCGGCATCTGGGGCGCGATCACGCTCGGCGCGCTGGGCGCCTGGATCGGCTGCCGCCGCCGCGGCATCCCGCTGCCCGCCTACGCCGACGCCGTCGCCCCCGGCATCGCCCTCGCGCAGGCGATCGGCCGCTGGGGCAACTGGTTCAACCAGGAGCTGTACGGCAAGCCCACCAAGGTGCCGTGGGCGCTGCACATCACGTCGTCGGCGGACGGGCGGGTGCCCGGCTACTACCATCCGACGTTCCTGTACGAATGCCTGTGGTGCATCGGTGTCGCCCTGCTCGTCATCTGGGCGGACCGCCGCTTCGAGCTGGGCCATGGCCGGGCGTTCGCCCTGTACGTCGCCGCCTACTGCGTGGGCCGCGGCTGGATCGAGTACCTGCGCGTCGACGACGCCCACCACATCCTGGGGCTGCGTTTGAACGACTGGACCGCGCTGATCGTGTTCCTGCTCGCGGTCTGCTACATCGTGGTGTCGGCGAAGCGGCGGCCCGGCCGGGAGGCCGTGGTCGAGCCCGCCGCCGCGCAGGAGTCCGCCGCCGCGCAGGAGTCCGCCGCCGACGGCGAGGACGGCGCGGACAGCGGGACCGAGTCCGGCGGCGGACCGGGGCCCGACGCGAAGAACGTGGAAGACACGAAGGACGTGGCGGAGCGCGCGGAGGACGCGGAGCACGCGAAGGACGTGAAGGACGAGGCCGGCTCGGCGAACACGACCTGACGGCCGTGCGCGTACGTCGCCGAGGGCGCCCGGAGCCATCCGGGCGCCCTCACTGTCTGTAAAGGCCGCAGGTTAGCGCAGCCTTTCCTTGCTGGCGGAAGAGGAATCCAGGGCGTACCTTGGGGTGTTGTCGAAAAGTAGAACCCGTCCAAACAGCACTCCACGGTACTCCACAGCATCCCGGGGGGATCCGCATGGCCATCATCGACACCGAGGCGGCGCTGCACGAGGCGCACCGTGACAACCACACGCACCGGGACGTCAACGGCGGCTGGCTGCGCCCCGCGGTGTTCGGCGCGATGGACGGCCTGGTCTCCAACCTCGCCCTGATCACCGGCGTCGCCGGCGGCTCGGTCGGCACCCGCACCGTCGTCCTCACCGGCCTCGCGGGCCTGGCCGCCGGCGCCTTCTCCATGGCCGCCGGCGAGTACACCTCCGTCGCCTCGCAGCGCGAGCTGGTCGAGGCGGAGCTGGACGTCGAGCGGCGCGAGCTGCGCAAGCACCCGCAGGACGAGGAGGAGGAGCTCGCCGCGCTGTACGTGGCGCGCGGCGTCGACCCCGAGCTGGCCCGGCAGGTGGCCGCGCAGCTCTCCCGCGACCCCGAGCAGGCCCTGGAGATCCACGCCCGCGAGGAGCTCGGCGTCGACCCCGGCGACCTGCCCTCGCCGATGGTCGCGGCCGTGTCGTCGTTCGGGTCGTTCGCGCTGGGCGCGCTGCTGCCCGTGCTGCCGTACCTGCTGGGGGCGAGTGCGCTGTGGCCGGCGGTCCTGGTGGCGCTGGCCGGGCTGTTCGCGTGCGGCGCGCTCGTCGCCAAGGTGACCGCGCGGAGCTGGTGGTACAGCGGTGTGCGGCAGTTCGCCCTGGGGGGTGCCGCGGCGGGTGTGACGTACGCCCTGGGCAGCCTGTTCGGAACCGCCGTAGGATAACGCGGCCGGCACTTATGCGCGGGACCGCATAAATAGCCGTTACTCGCTGGTTTCGACCGCGTGACCACCGGGCATGAGCCGTACGCGCTGTGGGCGATGACGCCCGCCGCGTACCAGCGGGGTGGGCGACGACGCCCTCCCCGTCCCTTCGGGCCGACGGGCACCGATCCGACCGATCCGTCCGCGCCGGCCCCACCGCTTCCACCGCCGCCGCGGCACCCCCTCCGCGGCCGGGCGGTGTCCGCATGTTGAAACGGAGCATCCGGTTCCCGAGAACCGCTCCATCATGTAACCTGCACGAAATTTCGATGCCACGCAGAGGGCCAGCGTCGTCCCTCGGCAGTTTTCTCCCCCGGAGCCGGCCCCTGGCGGCCCGGGAGGACCACCAGCCACTTGACGACGACGGGAGAGCCGATGCGTACGCCGCGCCAGCCGTCCCAGCACTCCACGAATGGCCAGAACTGGTCGTTCATGGATGCTCGCCCTGCTGCGCAGGGTATGTACGACCCCCGCCACGAGCACGACGCCTGCGGCGTCGGCTTCGTCGCCACCCTGACCGGCCAGGCCAGCCACACGCTGGTCGAACAGGCGCTGACGGTGCTGCGCAACCTCGAGCACCGCGGCGCCACCGGCTCCGAGCCGGACTCCGGCGACGGCGCCGGCCTGCTCGCGCAGGTACCCGACGCCTTCTTCCGCGAGGTGGCCGGATTCGAACTGCCCGAGGCGGGCGCGTACGCGGTCGGCATCGCCTTCCTGCCCGAGGAGGGCACCCAGGACGCGGTCGCCCGCATCGAGGCGCTCGCCGCCGAGGAGGGCCTGACGGTCCTCGGCTGGCGTGACGTCCCCGTCGCGCCCGAACTGCTCGGCGCCACCGCCCGCTCGACGATGCCGGCCTTCCGGCAGCTGTTCGTCACGGACCACACCAGCCGGGGCATCGAGCTGGACCGCAAGGCGTTCGTGCTGCGCAAGCGCGCCGAGCGCGAGGCCGGCGTCTACTTCCCGTCGCTGTCGGCGCGCACCATCGTCTACAAGGGCATGCTGACGACCGGTCAGCTGGAGCCGTTCTTCCCGGACCTGTCCGACCGCCGCTTCGCCTCCGCGATCGCGCTGGTCCACTCCCGCTTCTCCACCAACACCTTCCCGAGCTGGCCGCTGGCGCACCCCTACCGCTTCGTCGCGCACAACGGCGAGATCAACACGGTCATGGGCAACCGCAACTGGATGCGGGCCCGCGAGTCGCAGCTCGAGTCCGGGCTGCTGGGCAGCAGGGAGAAGCTGGAGAAGATCTTCCCGGTCTGCACCCCCGGCGCCTCCGACTCCGCCTCCTTCGACGAGGTGCTGGAGCTGCTGCACCTGGGCGGCCGGTCGCTGCCGCACGCGGTGCTGATGATGATCCCGGAGGCGTGGGAGAACCACGACTCCATGGACCCGGCCCGGCGCGCCTTCTACCAGTACCACTCCACGCTGATGGAGCCCTGGGACGGCCCGGCCTGCGTCTGCTTCACCGACGGCACCCAGGTCGGCGCCGTGCTGGACCGCAACGGCCTGCGCCCCGGCCGCTACTGGGTCACCGACGACGGCCTGGTCGTCCTCGGCTCCGAGGTCGGCGTCCTCGACATCGACCCGGCCAAGGTGGTCCGCAAGGGCCGCCTGCAGCCCGGCCGCATGTTCCTCGTCGACACCGCCGAACACCGCATCATCGAGGACGACGAGATCAAGGCCAGGCTCGCCGCCGAACACCCCTACCAGGAGTGGCTGGAGGCCGGCGAGATCGAGCTGGGCGACCTGCCCGAGCGCGAGCACATCGTGCACACCCACGCCTCGGTCACCCGCCGCCAGCAGACCTTCGGCTACACCGAGGAGGAACTGCGCGTCATCCTGGCGCCGATGGCCCGCACCGGCGCCGAGCCGATCGGCTCGATGGGCACCGACTCGCCGATCGCCGCGCTCTCCGAGCGGCCGCGCCTGCTCTTCGACTACTTCACCCAGCTCTTCGCGCAGGTCACCAACCCGCCGCTGGACGCCATCCGCGAGGAGCTGGTCACCTCGCTGCGCAGCTCGCTCGGCCCGCAGGGCAACCTGCTGGAGCCGACCGCCGCGTCCTGCCGCAGCGTCGTCCTGCCCTTCCCGGTGATCGACAACGACGAGCTGGCCAAGCTCATCCACATCAACGCCGACGGCGACATGCCCGGCTTCAAGGCCGCGACGCTCTCCGGCCTGTACCGGGTGCACGGCGGCGGCCGGGCGCTGGCCGAGCGGATCGAGGAGATCTGCGCCGAGACCGACGCCGCCATCGCCAACGGCGCCCGCCTGATCGTGCTGTCCGACCGGCACTCCGACGCCGAGCACGCGCCGATCCCGTCGCTGCTGCTCACCGCGGCCGTCCACCACCACCTCATCCGCACCAAGCAGCGCACCCGGGTGGGCCTGCTGGTGGAGGCCGGCGACGTGCGCGAGGTGCACCACGTCGCGCTGCTCATCGGCTACGGCGCCGCCGCCGTCAACCCCTACCTGGCGATGGAGTCGGTCGAGGACCTGCTGCGCGCCGGCACGTTCCTGAAGGACATCGAGCCCGAACAGGCCATCAGGAACCTCATCCACGCGCTCGGCAAGGGCGTGCTGAAGGTGATGTCCAAGATGGGCATCTCCACCGTCGCCTCCTACCGCGGCGCCCAGGTCTTCGAGGCGGTCGGCCTGGAGCAGGAGTTCGTCGACAAGTACTTCCACGGCACCACCACCAAGATCGGCGGCGTCGGCATCGACGTCATCGCCGAGGAGGTAGCCGCCCGCCACGCCAAGGCCTACCCGGCCTCCGGCATCGCCCCGGCGCACCGCGCGCTGGAGATCGGCGGCGAGTACCAGTGGCGCCGCGAGGGCGAGCCGCACCTGTTCGACCCGGAGACCGTCTTCCGCCTGCAGCACTCCACGCGCACCAAGCGGTACGACATCTTCAAGAAGTACACCGAGCGCGTGAACGAGCAGTCCGAGCGCCTGATGACGCTGCGCGGCCTGTTCGGCTTCAAGTCGGACCGCAAGCCGGTCCCGATCGAGGAGGTCGAGCCGGTCTCCGAGATCGTCAAGCGGTTCTCCACCGGCGCGATGTCCTACGGCTCCATCTCGCAGGAGGCGCACGAGACGCTCGCCGTCGCCATGAACCGGCTCGGCGGCAAGTCCAACACCGGCGAGGGCGGCGAGGACCCGGAGCGCCTGTACGACCCGGCGCGCCGCTCGGCGATCAAGCAGGTCGCCTCCGGCCGCTTCGGCGTCACCTCCGAATACCTGGTCAACGCCGACGACATCCAGATCAAGATGGCCCAGGGCGCCAAGCCCGGCGAGGGCGGCCAGCTGCCCGGCCACAAGGTCTACCCGTGGGTGGCCAAGACCCGGCACTCCACGCCCGGCGTCGGCCTGATCTCCCCGCCGCCGCACCACGACATCTACTCCATCGAGGACCTGGCGCAGCTCATCCACGACCTGAAGAACGCCAACCCGCAGGCCCGCATCCACGTGAAGCTGGTCTCCGAGGTCGGCGTCGGCACGGTCGCCGCGGGCGTGTCCAAGGCCCACGCGGACGTGGTGCTGATCTCCGGCCACGACGGCGGCACCGGCGCCTCCCCGCTGACCTCGCTGAAGCACGCCGGCGGCCCCTGGGAGCTGGGCCTGGCCGAGACGCAGCAGACGCTGCTGCTCAACGGCCTGCGCGACCGGATCGTGGTGCAGACCGACGGCCAGCTCAAGACCGGCCGGGACGTGGTCATCGCCGCGCTGCTGGGCGCCGAGGAGTTCGGCTTCGCCACCGCGCCGCTGGTCGTCTCCGGCTGCGTGATGATGCGCGTGTGCCACCTGGACACCTGCCCGGTCGGCATCGCCACGCAGAACCCGGTGCTGCGCGAACGCTTCACCGGCAAGCCCGAATTCGTCGTGAACTTCTTCGAGTTCGTGGCGCAGGAGGTCCGCGAGCTCCTGGCCGAGCTGGGCTTCCGCTCCATCGAGGAGGCCGTCGGCCACGCCGAGGTCCTCGACGTCACCCGCGCGGTGAACCACTGGAAGGCGCAGGGCCTGGACCTGGAGCCGCTGTTCCACGTGCCCGAACTGCCCGAGGGCGCGGTGCGCCACGCGGCCGTCCCGCAGGACCACGGCCTGGAGAAGGCGCTCGACAACGAGCTGATCAGGCTCGCCGCCGACGCGCTGGCCGCCGACTCCGCCACCGACGCGCAGCCGGTGCGCGCCCAGGTGCCGATCCGCAACATCAACCGCACGGTCGGCACCATGCTCGGCCACGAGGTGACGAAGAAGTTCGGCGGCGCAGGCCTGCCCGACGACACCATCGACATCACCTTCACCGGCTCCGCCGGCCAGTCCTTCGGCGCCTTCATCCCGCGCGGTGTCACGCTGCGCCTGGAGGGCGACGCCAACGACTACGTCGGCAAGGGCCTCTCCGGCGGCCGCATCGTCGTCCGCCCGGACCGCGGCGCCGACCACCTCGCCGAGTACAGCGTCATCGCCGGCAACACCCTCGCCTACGGCGCCACCAGCGGCGAGATGTTCCTGCGCGGCACGGTCGGCGAACGGTTCTGCGTGCGCAACTCCGGCGCGCTGGTCGTCTCCGAGGGCGTGGGCGACCACGGCTGCGAGTACATGACGGGCGGCCGCGCGGTTGTCCTCGGCCCGACCGGCCGCAACTTCGCGGCCGGCATGTCCGGCGGCATCGCCTACGTCGTCGACCTCGACCGCAACAACGTCAACCCCGGCAACCTCGGCGCGATCGAGGCGCTGGACGAGGCCGACAAGCAGTGGCTGCACGACGTGGTGCGCCGCCACCACGAGGAGACGGGCTCCACCGTCGCCGAGAAGCTGCTCGCCGAGTGGGACACCGCCGTGGACCGCTTCAGCAAGATCATCCCCAGCACGTACAAGGCAGTGCTCGCCGCCAAGGACGCCGCCGAGCGAGCCGGTCTCTCCGAGTCCGAAACGCACGAGAAGATGATGGAGGCGGCGATCAATGGCTGACCCGAAGGGTTTCCTCAACCACGGCCGCGAGGTCGCCAAGACCCGCCCCGTCGACGAGCGCGTCAAGGACTGGAACGAGGTCTACGTCCCCGGCTCCCTGCTGCCGATCATCAGCAAGCAGGCCAGCCGGTGCATGGACTGCGGCATCCCGTTCTGCCACAACGGCTGCCCGCTGGGCAACCTGATCCCCGAGTGGAACGACTACGTCTACCGCGAGGACTGGGCGGCCGCCTCCGAACGCCTGCACGCCACCAACAACTTCCCCGAGTTCACCGGCCGCCTGTGCCCGGCCCCGTGCGAGTCGGCGTGCGTGCTCGGCATCAACCAGCCGCCGGTGACCATCAAGAACGTCGAGGTCTCCATCATCGACAAGGCGTGGGAGAACGGCGGGGTCGCCCCGCAGATCCCCGAACGCCTGTCCGGCAAGACGGTGGCGGTCATCGGCTCCGGCCCGGCGGGCCTGGCCGCGGCGCAGCAGCTCACCCGGGCCGGCCACACGGTGGCCGTCTACGAGCGCGCCGACCGCATCGGCGGCCTGCTGCGCTACGGCATCCCCGAGTTCAAGATGGAGAAGCGGCACATCAACCGCCGTATCGAGCAGATGCGCGCGGAGGGCACCCGCTTCCGCACCGGCATCGAGATCGGCCGCGACCTCAACGCGCAGGACCTGCGCAAGCGCTACGACGCGATCGTGCTGGCCGTCGGCGCGACCACCCCGCGCGACCTGCCGGTGCCCGGCCGCGAACTCAAGGGCATCCACCAGGCCATGGAGTACCTGCCGCTGGCCAACAAGGTGCAGGAGGGCGACTATGTCACCTCCCCGATCTCGGCCGAGGGCAAGCACGTCGTCGTCATCGGCGGCGGCGACACCGGCGCGGACTGCGTGGGCACCGCCCACCGGCAGGGCGCCAAGTCGGTCACCCAGCTGGAGATCATGCCGCGCCCGGGCGAGCAGCGGGACCCGGTCACCCAGCCCTGGCCGACCTTCCCGATGCTGTACAAGGTGACCTCCGCGCACGAGGAGGGCGGCGAGCGGGTCTACTCCGTCTCGACCACCCACTTCGAGGGCGACGAGGACGGCAACGTGCAGTGGCTGCACATGACCGAGGTCGAGTTCGTCGACGGCCGGTTCACCCCGAAGCCCGGCACCGAACGCAAGATCCCGGCCCAGCTGGTGACGCTGGCGATGGGCTTCACCGGCACCGACCGCGAGAACGGCCTGGTCGAGCAGCTCGGCCTGGAGCTCGACGCACGCGGCAACATCGCCCGCGACGCCGACTTCCAGACCAACGTGCCGGGCGTGTTCGTGGCCGGTGACGCCGGCCGCGGCCAGTCCCTCATCGTGTGGGCCATCGCCGAGGGCCGCTCGGCCGCCCGCGGGGTCGACCGCTACCTGACCGGCGCCAGCGACCTGCCGGCCCCGATCCGCCCGACGGACCGCGCACTGGCGGTCTGACGGCACCGATCCGCCCGACGGACCGCGCGCCGGCGGTCTGACGGCACCCGAGAAACGTCCCGTACAACGGCGTACGGAACACCGACGACGCCTGCCCACCAGTCCCCGACCGGACGCCCGGGCAGGCGTCGTCACCTTTCGTTCCGATTCACGTGTCGCACTCCAGCACCGTCCGGCACAACTGGCACCGCGCCCGCACCCGCCCCCGTACCGGCAGCCGGATCCGCTGCCGGCAGGTCGGGCAGGGGAACGACACCCGCAGGGGACCGTCGCCGTCCGGGGCGAAGGAGTACGGCACGCCCGCCCGGCCGGCCACCGCGGCGGCGCGCTCCTGGGCGTGGCGGCGGTCCCGGGCGTAGCGGCGCCGGCCCGCCCAGCCGGCCGCCGTCAGCGGCGGCTGCTGCTCGTCCCGCCGGGCCAGCTCCCGCCCCGCGACGTACGCCGTGTAGGCCTGCGGGCTGGTGAACCACGTCGAGGGGTCCTCACCGAACACCAGGGCGCGCTTGGCCAGCACGTACCCGAACTCCTCCGGGGTGAGGTAGCCCAGCTTCTGCGAGGAGACGGCGTCCTCACGGTAGGCGTCCAGCAGCAGCCAGCCCGCGCCCAGGTAGGTGGCCGCGGTGTCGGTGAGGATCTCGTTGGCGCGCACGCCGGGGAAGGACAGGCCCAGCCGGTGCAGGTAGACGTGCATCACCTCATGGGCCAGGGCGGCGCCGATGTCCCGGCGGTGGGTGCGGAAGCGGTCGTTCAGCTCGACGAAGTACTCGGGTCCCGCGGCCAGCTCGATGTGGGCGGCGTGCTCCATCGCGCGGAAGCCGACCACCAGCCGGGCGTCCGGCAGGTGGTAGTGGCGCACCAGCTCCCGGGCCACCCGCTGGGCCCCCAGGTACAGGTCGTCGGCGTCGCAGAAGGCGACGTCGGCGGGGGCCACGCTGGTGGCGAAGGTCTGGACGGTGTCGTAGGACAGCCGCCGGTACAGCGCGGTGATCGCGGCCTGCACCGTCTCCAGGTGCGGGTAGCCGTGCTCGACAGGTCCGCCGTTCGTCACGCCGTGCCCCCAAGGACGCCGCCACCGCCTTGTTCCCACTGTAGGCGTTCCCACTGCAGGCGCAGCCGTGCGGAATCTCGCCGGCCGGATCCGCTCCGCCCGCGCGGACGGGCGGTGCGGGCAGGCCGGTGTCCACTCCGTGAACCACCCATGATCGACCGGCCCGGAAACCCGTAGGGTGGACGCCCATGACCACCAGCACCACCGGCGTCGACGACGTCGACCCGGCCGTCCGGGCCGAACTGGAGCGGCTGCGGGACAGCATCGACAACATCGACGCGGCCGTCGTCCACATGCTCGCCGAGCGCTTCAAGTGCACCCAGGAGGTCGGCCGGCTCAAGGCCGCGCACCGGCTGCCGCCCGCGGACCCGGCACGGGAGGCGCGGCAGATCGCCCGGCTGCGGGCCCTGGCGGAGAACGCGAAGCTGGACCCCGCGTTCGCGGAGAAGTTCCTCAACTTCATCGTGGCCGAGGTGATCCGCCACCACGAGCGCATCGCCGAGGAGACCGGGAACGGCGGCGTGCCCCACTGACCCCGGGCCCGGGCCCCGCCGCCCCCGGCGCGGCGGCCTCCCGCCACCGCACCGCACCACCCCGGCGCGGCGGCCCCTCACCACCGCGCCACCGCGGCCCGGACGCCCCGGTTCCGGCCCGGACGCCCCGGTTCCGGCCCGGCGCCCCTGCCCGCGCCGCACCCCGGCACCACCCCGTCGCCCACCACCCCGTCACCGCCACGCAAGCCCTCGCGACCGCCGCGCAACCGCTTGCGCCACCCCGCCCCGCCACCCCGCACCGGACCACCCCTGTGCGCTGCCGGTGCCATCGGGCAGCATGGCCTGCATGTCCGTACTGACGCGCGACGAAGCGCAGACCCGTGCCCGACTCCTCGACGTCCACCGGTACACGATCGACCTGGATCTGACCGCCGGGGAGGAGACCTTCGGCTCCCGCACCGTCATCCGGTTCACCGCACGTGCGGACGCGGACACGTTCGTCGAGCTCAAGCCCGAGCAGCTGCGGTCCGCCACCCTCGACGGGCAGCCCCTGGACCCGGACACACTGGACGACAACCGCCTGCCCCTGAAGAACCTCACCGCCGGCGAGCACGAACTGCGCGTCGACGCACGGATGCGCTACTCCCGCACCGGGGAGGGCATGCACCGCTTCACCGACCCCGGCGACGGCGAGACGTACGTCTACACGCAGCTGTTCCTGGACGACGTCCAGCGCGTCTTCGCCGCCTTCGACCAGCCCGACCTCAAGGCCGTCTTCGACCTCACCGTCACCGCCCCGCAAGGCTGGACCGTCCTCGCCAACGGCATCACCGAGCACACCGGTGACGGCGTGTGGAAGGCCGCGCCCACCCCGCCGATCTCCACCTACCTCGTCGCCGTCGCCGCCGGTCCCTGGCACTCGGTGCGCACCGAACACCGCGGCCTGCCCTTCGGCATCCACTGCCGCCGCTCCCTCGCCCCCTACCTGGACGCCGACGCCGAGGAGATCCTCGACGTCACCCGCGCCTGCTTCGACCGCTACCACGAGAAGTTCACCGAGCCCTACCCGTTCGACTCCTACGACCAGGCGTTCGTCCCCGAGTTCAACGCCGGCGCCATGGAGAACCCCGGACTGGTCACCTTCCGCGACGAGTTCGTCCACCGCTCCGCCGTCACCGACACCGAACGCCAGACCCGCGCCATGGTCATCGCGCACGAGATGGCCCACATGTGGTTCGGCGACCTCGTCACCCTCAAGTGGTGGGACGACATCTGGCTCAACGAGTCCTTCGCCGAGTACATGGGCTACCAGACCACCGCCGAGGCCACCCGGTTCACCGGCCCCTGGACCGAGTTCGGCATCACCCGCAAGGCTTGGGGCTACGACGCCGACCAACGCCCCTCCACCCACCCCGTCGCCCCCGAGGCCGTCCAGGACACCGCCTCCGCGCTGCTCAACTTCGACGGCATCTCCTACGCCAAGGGCGCCTCCGCCCTGCGCCAGCTCGTGGCCTGGCTCGGCGAGAAGGACTTCCTCGCCGGCATCAACCACCACATCACCCGCCACCGCTTCGGCAACGCCACCCTCGCCGACTTCCTCGACTCCCTCGCCTCCGCCACCGACCGCGACGTGCACGCCTGGGCCGAAGCCTGGCTGCGCACCACCGGCGTCGACACCCTCACCCCCACCCTCAGCCGCTGCGACGACGGCACCTGCCTGCTCACCGTCACCCGCGCCGGCAGCCGCCCGCACCGCGTCGCCGTCGGCCTGTACGACCACGACGTCTCCGACGACGGCCACCTCACCCTGCGCGAACGCCGCGAGATCGACCTGCCGCAGACCACCGCCGAACCCGTCGGCAAACGGCCCGCGCTGCTGCTGCTCAACGACGGCGACCTCACCTACGCCAAGATCCGCTTCGACCCCGACTCCTTCCCCGCCGTCCGCCACCACCTCTCCGGCCTGCCCGACCCGCTCACCCGCGCGGTCGTCTGGAACGCCCTGCGCGACGCCGTCCGCGACGGCGAACTGCCCCCGGCCACCTACCTGGCCACCGCCCGCGCGCACCTGCCGCACGAGACCGACCTCGCCGTCGCCCAGGGCGTCCTCGCCTTCGCCCACACCCACATCGCCAACCGCTACGTCCGCCCCGAGGACCGGCCCGCCGCCCTGGCCACCCTCGCCGACCTGTGCCGCGACCTCATCCGCCGCACCGAGGACGGCGACCACCCCGGCCTGCGCCTGATCGCCGTACGCCACTTCATCGACGTGGCCACCCGCTCCGACACGCTCACCGCCTGGCTCGCCGACGGCACCGTACCCGGCGGCCCGGAACTCGACCCCGAGCTGCGCTGGCGCATCCTCGGCCGCCTCGCCGTCCTCGGCGCCACCGACGAGGCCGCCATCGCCGCCGAACTCGCCCGCGACCCCAGCGCCACCGGCCAGGAGGGCGCCGCCCGCTGCCGCGCCGCCCTGCCCGACCCGCAGGCCAAACACCGCGCCTGGCAGGCGATGTTCACCACCGACGACCTGTCCAACTACCTGTTCACCGCCACCGCCAAGGGCTTCTGGCAGCCCGAACAGGCCGACCTGGTACGGGACTACGTGCCCCGCTACTACCAGGACGCGGTCGCCGTCGCCGCCCGCCGCGGCCCCGCCATCGCCGCCGCCGCCGGACGCTGGGCCTTCCCCGCCCACGCCGTCGACGCCGACCACCTGCGGCTCGGCGAGACCTGCCTGCGCGAGGCCGACCCGGTCCCCGCCCTGCGCCGCCGCCTCGTCGACGAACTCGACGACCTCGCACGCGCCCTGCGCATCCGCCGGGCCCACGACGACAAGGAAGCCAAAGAGGCCAAGGAGACCAAGGAGGCCGCGGCACAGGAACGGTGACGCACCCCACGGCGGGCCCGGGAGAGGACCGGCAACCCCCGGCCCCCTCCCGGGCCCGCCCCCTTCCGAGGCCGAAAGCCCCGGCGGCCGTACACCTTTCGGGTTCCGACCGCCCGGCTTCACGGACACACCGCCCCCGGCGCGCCAAGCTGGAACCCCCGCGGAATCCCGGCGGAAACCCGTGTGCACCGCGCCCCGGAGGAACCCATGCGCACACCGCCCCTCGCCTCAGGCCCCCAAGGCCCCGACGCACTGCGGCCGTTGCTCGGCACCGTGCTCGACACGCTCGCCGCGGGCGCCCGCGCCCGCGGCGGCCCGCTGCCCGCCGGCGGCCCCGGACAGGTCGCCGCCCGCCTGCGGGACGCGGTGGGGGAGGTGCTGCCCGCGCACGGCGACCCCGACGCCCTGCGCACCCTCGTCCACGCCCTCGCCGCCGGCGCCGCCGACCCCGCCCACCCCCTGTGCGCGGCCCACCTGCACGGCCCACCCCTCGCCGTCGCCACCGCCGCCGACCTCGCCGCCAGCGCCCTCAACCCCTCCCTCGACTCCTGGGACCAGGCCCCCTCGGCCTCCGCCCTGGAGGAACTCGTCACCCGCGCACTCGCCGCCGAGGTCTTCCCCGCCGCACCCGCACCCGACGCCCTCGTCACCACCGGCGGCACCGAATCCAACCTGCTCGCCCTCCTCCTCGCCCGCGAAAGGCACGGCGCCGGCCTCCGCCTCGTCCACGGCGCCAACGCCCACCACTCCCTGCCGCGCGCCGCCTGGCTGCTCGGCCTGCCCGACCCCGTCGCCGTACCCGCACCCGGCGGCACCCTCGACCCCGCCGCCCTCGACGCCGCCCTCACCGCACTGCCCGGTCCCCTGCTCGTCGCCGCCACCGCCGGCACCACCGACGCCGGCCTCATCGACCCCCTGCCCGAGATCGCCGCCCGCTGCGCCGCCCACCGCACCCGCCTCCACATCGACGCCTCCTACGGCGCGGGCCTGCTGTTCAGCGACCGCCACCGCGCCCGGCTCACCGGCCTCGACGCCGCCCACACCGTCGCCCTCGACCTGCACAAGCTCGGCTGGCAGCCGGCCGCCGCCGGACTCCTCGCCGTCCGCGACCCGAGCGACCTCACCGCCCTGAACCAGCGCGCCGACTACCTCAACGCCGACGACGACACCGAAGCGGGCCTGCCCGACCTGCTCGGCCGCTCCCTGCGCACCACCCGCCGCCCCGACATCCTCAAGATCGCCGTCACGCTGAAGACCCTCGGCCGCTCGGGGCTCGGCGCCCTCGTCGACACCGTCTGCGCCCGCGCCCGCGACCTGGCCGCCCTCGTGCGCGACCATCCCGCCTGGGAGCTGTACGACGAACCCGTCCTCAGCACCGTCCTCTTCCGGCCCGCCCACGCACCCGACACCACCGTCGCCGCCGTCCGCCGCCGCCTCCTCACCGACGGCCGCGCCGTCCTCGGCCGCGCCCGCCTCGACGGCCGCCTCTGGCTCAAGGCGACCCTCCTCAACCCCCACACCCGGCCCGACGACCTGGCCGCCCTGCTCCGACACGCCGAAGAGCACCTCGAAGAGCACCTCGAGAAACACCTCGAGGAATACCTCGAGAAACACCTCGAAGAACACGTTGAAGAACACATCGAGGAGCGCGCCGGGAGACACACCGGGAGACACACCGGGAGACACACCGGCGACCCCACCGAGAACCCCGCGGACGCCGCCGAGAACCTCGTGGAAGGACACACCCCCCGATGAGCACCACCCCCCACCCGCCCCGCCACGAGCCCGAGCCCGGCGCCCCCCGCGACCTGGTCGGCGTCGGCATCGGCCCGTTCAACCTGTCCCTCGCCGCCCTCGCCCACCCGATCCCCGGCCTCGACACCGTCTTCTACGAACAACGCCCCCGCTTCGACTGGCACCCCGGCCTGCTCATCGACGGCACCCGCCTCCAAGTCCCCTTCCTCGCCGACCTGGTGACCCTCGCCGACCCCACCAGCCCCTGGACGTTCCTCAACTACCTCAAGACCCGCGACCGCCTCTTCCCCTTCTACTTCGCCGAGCGCTTCCACATCCAGCGCGCCGAGTACGACGCC
The DNA here is from genome assembly GCF_014651135.1 of Streptomyces echinoruber. Taxonomy (GTDB): domain Bacteria; phylum Actinomycetota; class Actinomycetes; order Streptomycetales; family Streptomycetaceae; genus Streptomyces; species Streptomyces echinoruber. The sequence goes on along the minus strand of NZ_BMWH01000001.1, from coordinate 341,622 downwards.
TACTGCCGCTGGGTCAGCGAGAACCTCCCCCGGCTCCGCTTCCGTCACCGGGTCGACGCCGTCCGCTGGAACCCCGGACGCAACCTCTTCGAGGTCGACCACACCCGGCTCGGTCCCGACGGCGAGGCCCGAGCCACCGGCCGCACCCACACCCGCGCCGTCGTCCTCGGCATCGGCACCGAACCCCACGTCCCCGACCCGCTCCGCCCCCTCGTCGACGCACCCGACGTCCCCGCCCTGCACGCCGCCGACTACCTCACCCACCGCGACACCCTCCTCGCCGCCGGGCACGTCACCGTCGTCGGCTCGGGCCAGTCCGGCGCCGAAGTCCTCCTCGACCTGCTCCGCCACCGGCCCCCCGGCCGCGAACGCCTGCACTGGATCGGCCGCACCCCGGCCTTCGCCCCCATGGAGTACTCCAAGCTCGGCCTGGAACACTTCACCCCCGACTACACCCGCTACTTCCACGCCCTGCCCGAACCCGTCCGCGACCGGCTCCTCGCCGCCCAGTGGCAACTCCACAAGGGCATCGGCGCCGACACCCTCGCCGCCGTCCACGACGAGCTCTACCGCCGCACCCTGCACGGCGGCTGGCCCGACGCCCACCTCGTCCCCGGCGTCCGCGTCCGCACCGCAGGCCGCAACGGCGGCCGCATCGAACTCCACCTGGAACACGTCCAGCAGGGCACCCGCAGCCGCCTCACCACCGACGCCGTCGTCCTCGCCACCGGCTACCGGCAGCGCCCCCTCGACCGCATCCTCGCCGACCTCGACCCCCACCTGCGCCGCGACAGCCGCGGCCGCCCCCGCATCGACGCCCGCCACCGCCTCGTCCTGGACCCCGCCATCAGCGCCACCGGCTGCGCCGTCCACGTCCAGAACGCCGAAACCCACACCCACGGCGTCGGCGCCCCCGACCTGGGCCTGGCCGCCTGGCGCAGCGCGAGCATCCTCAACACCCTCACCGGCAGGGAGGTCTACCGCCTGCCCGGACGCACCGCCTTCACCACCTTCGGCCTCGACCAGCTCCATCCCCACCCCCACCCGTGCCCGCAGACCCCGCCCGCCCGTCACCCCCGGGAACTCACCCCCCTCGCGGACGGGACCTGAGGCGGCGGATGCGGGACGAGATCCCGCCGCGCGTCACCGTCCGGCGGGCACCGACCTTCGCCACGCATCCGCCGGGCGGTGGCTCACCGACCTTCGCCGTGCACCCGCCGGGCGGTGGCTCACCGACCTTCGCCGCGCATCCGCCGGACGGTGGCTCACAGGCCCTCGCCGCGCATCCGCCGGGCGGCGCGGCCCAGCAGCGCCATGGCGCCCAGGCAGACCGCGGAGACCGTCCCGCCGACCACGACGGCCCGCGGCTCGGCCTCCTTGACGCCGTTGCCGAGCATCATCGCCGCCAGCGCCAGGATGACCGAGTACAGGGCACGCCCGACCCGCGCACCGGCCGGGATCACCCGCAGCAGCTGCGGGATCGTGGACGCGGCGGCCAGACCCATGCCGAGCGGGAGGGACGCGCCGAGCACGAGCGCGCCGAAACCGAAGGAGTTGCCGTACGCGCCCCAGCCGGCGCCCTTGACCAGCAGCCAGCCCGCGGCGCCGAGGGACAGCACGACCAGCACGCCGTTGACGTAGGCGGCGAGGGTGGCGGCCTTGCGGGCGCCGGGCAGATGCGCCGCGGGAGAGCGCCAGGCGTCCGGGGTGATCAGCCGCAACTGCCGGCGCAGCGCGACCAGGTGTGTCTGCGCCAGCGCCCCGACGGCCAGCAGGACCAGCCCGGCCGCCGCGGCGGCGAAACCGGCCGGCTTCTCGGTGAGGCCGTAGTGGACACCGCCGAAGGTCAGCGGAAGGCCGAGCACGAAGCCGACCGCGAACGTCTTGGACTTCTGCTGGATCTTCAGCACCAGGCCGCGCTGGTCCGGCGTGAGGTTCGGATCGATCCGCATCCGCGCGTCACCGATCCGCAACTGCGGGGCCTGCGGCGGCGGGACGTGGCCCTGCGGCGGGTACGGCTGCGGTGCCTGCGGCTGCGGCGGGTACGGTCCCTGCGGCGGCTGCGGATGGGGCTGGTACGGCCCCGGCCCGCCGTACGGTCCCGGCTGCCCGTACGCCCCCGGCCCGCCATAGGGTCCCGGCTGCCCGTACGGCCCCGGCTGCTGCTGACCCGGATACATGGATTCTCTCCCCCGTAACGACCGACGTATCGGCCCGGGAGTCTGCCACATCCGCCCCCGGCGCCCCCGGCGGTCCCGGCATTCCCGGCGGTGCTGCCGGAGGCGGATGCGGCACGGCCCCCGCCTAGAACACCGGCGTGCCGTCGCGCGTCAGCCGCCAGTCCACCGACGCGAAGTCCTTCGGGTCCAGCACCCCCTTCGCGGTCACCCACTCCGCGATCCGGGTGCGGATCTCCGTCGACTCCGACCACAGCTCCTTCGCCGACGCCACGTACGGGAACGCGCCGCCGCCGTTGGCCCGGTAGTTGTTCACCGCCAGCACGAACTGCTGCGCGTCGTCCAGCGGCGCCCCGCCGAACGTCAGGTTCCTGATCCGCGAACCCGCCGGCTGCGCGATGTCGATGTCGTACTTCAGGCCCGACACATAGTCGTAGTTGTAGTCCGGGCGGCCGCCCGCGTTCGTCAGCTTCTCCACGTCGATCGCCGCGTCCGGCGCCGTCTGCACGAAGTACTCCGCCGAGTACTCCAGGTACGCCCGCACCTGCGCACCCGTCATCAGCTTCGCGACCAGCGTGTTGTCGTACACGTACAGGCTCGACAGATCCCGGATCGTCACGTCGCCGGCCGGGATCTCCGACGTGCGGGAGAACGGCGAGGCCTGCGCGATCACCGGCAGCGACGCGTACTCGGTGCCCGCCAGAGCCGCCTTGACGACGTCCTCCTGCACCTTCGTGATCAGGTCGACGATCGGGGCGTCCTGGTAGCGGGCCTCGGCCGTCGTCAGCGTCTGTGTGGCCCGGCCCACCACCTGGTTGACGTACGCCACCACCTTCGCGTGCTCGTCCGACAGCAGCCTCGTGATCCGCGGGTCGTCGGCGACGGTGCGGGCATCGCGCAGCGAGGCGGAGACCGACTCCACCTCCCACCGGCCCCCGCGGAGGACCAGCTCGATGTCGAACAGGGTCAGCCGCTCCGCGAAGCACAGCGGCTCCGACAGCACGACCGTCCGCCCGGTCCGCTCGTTGACGACCTTCAGCTCCGGGATCTCCACGTGCGCGTGCCCGACCAGGATCGCGTCGATGCCGGGCACCTGCCGGGCCACGTTGACCGCCGCGTTCTCCACGTACGGCACCTGGTCACCGTACGACGACGTGCCCGACGTACCCGAGTGCGCCGACACCACCACCACGTCCGCCCCCATCGAACGCAGCCTCGGCACCCACTTCGCGGCCTGCTCCTCCAGCCCCGGGAACGTCAACTTCCCCTGCACATAGGCCTTGTCCCAGATGGCGATGCCCGGGTTGGTCAGCCCCAGCACCGCGACCCTGACCGGCGGCGCACCCGGCACACGGAACTTCTTGACGAAGTACGGCGGGAAGGCCGGCCTCAGCGTCGTCGCGTCCAGCGCGTTCGCACCGAGCAGCGGGAAACGGCACTGCTGCTCGAACCTGCGCAGCGTCTCGATGCCGTAGTTGAACTCGTGATTGCCCAGCGCCGCCGCGTCGTAGCCGATCGCGTTCATCGCCTGCGCCATCGGGTGCACCGGGCCGCCCTGCGCGGTGATCGGCTCCACCTTCGCGTAGTAGTACGTCAGCGGAGTGCCCTGGATCGTGTCGCCCGCGTCCAGCAGCAGCGTGTTCTGCCGGCCCTTCTCCTCGCGGACCTGGTTCACCAGCGTCGAGATCCGCGCCAGACCCTGCGCGTTGCCCGCGCTGTCCCGGTACTCCGCGTTCTTGAAGTAGTCCCAGTTGAACACGTGCCCGTGCAGGTCGGTCGTGCCCATCACGGTGAGGGAGTACCGCCTGGCGGGCCTCCCGCGGCCCGTCGCCTCCCGCGCCTCGGCGGCCTGCGCCGCCGGGGCCGCCGCCGCACCGGCGAGGGCCACCCCCGCCCCGGTCACGGCGGACTCCTTCAGAAACTTCCGGCGGTTCAACGGCATGTCCGGTCTCTCTCCTCGGCCAGGCGACGACGCGCGCAGACGGCAGGTGCGGTAGACGGCAGGTGGGGTAGACAGCAGATACGGGTGATGCGCGTAGATTCTGACCTGAACATGACCGACGGCAACAGGTCCGGCAGGTTTCGATCCGGTGACCCGCCGGACGAACCCAAGCGCCCGCACCGGCCGGCGAGGACGGAACGAGACGTACGACCACCCCGGCGAACCCCGGCCGGCCACCCCCTTTACCCCGCCTCCACCCGCCTTCAACCGCCCTCGCCCGTCAAGCCGAACGCGCCACCGAAATCACCCGCACATTCCATAAACCCGACGCACACCAGCCCGAAAAAACAGCGGCCGACACCGGGAAATGCTCATCAGAGCACCTCGTCGCACAATGAAAAACTTGTCAACAACCTTTCACCCCAAGGCCGTTGAGTGGTCACACCCAGCCAATTCGCTACCCGCCGGTAAGCCCTAGGCTCGCACCATGCGCCGAGCGAAAATCGTCTGCACCCTGGGCCCCGCCACCGACTCCTACGACCAGATCAAAGCCCTGGTCGAAGCCGGAATGGACGTCGCCCGCTTCAACCTCAGCCACGGCACCCACGCCGAACACGAGGAGCGCTACCAGCACGTCCGCAAGGCCGCCGACGAAACCGGCCGCAGCGTCGGCATCCTCGCCGACCTTCAAGGACCGAAGATCCGACTCGGCCGATTCCGCGAAGGACCCGTACTCCTCGAACGCGGCGACACCTTCACCATCACCACCGAAGAAGGCACCGAAGGCGACCACCACACCTGCGGCACCACCTACGCCGGCCTCGCCACCGACGTCCGCCCCGGCGAACGCATCCTCGTCGACGACGGCCGCGTCTGCCTCCAGGTCACCGCCGTCGACGGCCCCCGCGTCCACACCACCGTCCTCGAAGGCGGCATGATCTCCGACCACAAGGGCCTCAACCTCCCCGGCGTCGCCGTCTCCGTCCCCGCCCTCTCCGAAAAAGACGAGGACGACCTGTGCTGGGCCCTGCGCACCGGCTTCGACATCATCGCCCTCTCCTTCGTCCGCAGCGGCCACGACGCCAAACCCGTCCACCGCATCATGAACGAAGAAGGCCGCCGCCTCCCCGTCATCGCCAAGATCGAAAAACCCCAGGCCGTCGACGCCCTCGACGACATCGTCGCCGCCTTCGACGGCATCATGGTCGCCCGCGGCGACCTCGGCGTCGAAATGCCCCTCGAACGAGTGCCCCTCGTCCAGAAACGCGCCATCAAACTGGCCAAACGCAACGCCAAGCCCGTCATCGTCGCCACCCAGATGCTCGACTCCATGGTCGACAACTCCCGCCCCACCCGAGCCGAGGCCAGCGACGTCGCCAACGCCGTCATCGACGGCACCGACGCCGTCATGCTCTCCGGCGAAACCAGCGTCGGCACATACCCCACCGAAACAGTCGCCACCATGGCCCGCATCATCGAGGCCGCCGAACACGACCTCCTCGCCAACGGCCTGCCCCCGCTCACCCAAAACAACAAACCCCGCACCCAGGGCGGCGCCGTCGCCCGCGCCGCCGCCGAGATCGGCGACTTCCTCCACGCCCGCTTCCTCGTCGCCTTCACCCAGTCCGGCGACACCGCCCGCCGCCTCTCCCGCTACCGCTCCCCGATCCCCCTCCTCGCCTTCACCCCCGAACCGGCCACCCGCTCCCAGCTCAGCCTCACCTGGGGCGTCGAAACCTTCCTCGGCCCCCACGCCGACTCCACCGACGCCATGGTCCGGCAAGTCGACGAACTGCTCCTGCAATACGGCCGCTGCCGACCCGGCGACGTCGTCGTCATCACCGCCGGCTCCCCACCCGGCATGCCCGGCACGACGAACATGGTCCGCGTCCACCACATCGGAGAGGGCGACACCCTCGGGTGACCCTCAGTGCTTGGGCCCAACATGAGCGTCGAGCAGCGCCACGGACGCCCTCCGGGCGACCGAGACGGTGACGGCGGCGCGACTCTGGTTCAACGTCCGCCACTCCACACCCACCCTGTCCAAGGCGTCCGTGAAGAGACGGATGATGTCGGCGGACGTGTTCGTGAAGAAGTACCGCGGATACTCATAGCGCCTGCGCTCACCGCCGACCAGCCGGGTCGTCCAGTTGACGACCCGGCAGCCGTCCGAGTGGATCAGACCGCGGATGAACTCCCAGGGGTGCGCGTCGACGATCTCCCGCTGCCAGGGTTCGAGCACGATCCGGCGCTCGTGCTTCTTGCCGGGGCCGTGCTGGGGGAAGAGGCACGTCCAGTGCTTGCTGTAGCAGGTGACATTCTGGCAGCCCTGCCGTTGCACGCGGAACACCTTGTTGTCAGGGCGGACCAAGCGCATGGCCTCGGCGCAGGCGTCAATCAGTCCAGGCCAGGCGTCGGCGCAGGTGATGCGCAGGAAGTACACGCCTTTCGCGAACGCGCTGATGCAGCCGTCGCCGAGATACAGCCCCAGAAGGTAGGCGTAGGCGGCCGGCTCCTCGGGAAGTCTGGGAACGTCTTGACGCCGAGGGCAGGGAACTGCGCGGCTTGCCCAGCCGAGCGGCTCGATACGGGTCTGCCACGAACGGATCGCGGCCCGGGACACGCCTGTCTCCCTGCTGACGGAGTTGAGGCTGCGCCCCTGAGCGACGAGCGCCAAAGCTCGCTTGCGTGTACCGATGTCGTACATGCGACCACTGTGCGCTACTGATCGCGACCGAGCGAAACAAAAAGCGGAGGTTCACGCGAAGGTGAGCGTCCGCTTCTCAGAAGGTGACCTTGGAATCCGAGGAAACGTACCCCGGGTCGGATTCGAACCGACGCTGTATGGTGTTTGAGACCATTGCCTCTACCGCTGGGCTACCGGGGCCCCCTTCAAATTGAAGGTCGACGGATACCCGCCGCGTCCCCACCATACCGCAGCTAGGTACCCTCGTGTCAGCAGTACCCCTGCCCCGAACGAGGAGCTTCCGTGACCGCCGAGTCGCCCCAGCCCGTTGACGTGCCCGACGACGACAAGTCGCACGTGCCTCCGATGACGACCCGTGTCGTGATCGCGGAGGACGAGGCCCTGATCCGGCTCGACCTGAAGGAGATGCTGGAGGAGGAGGGCTACACGGTCGTCGGTGAGGCCGGTGACGGCGAGCAGGCCGTGGAGCTGGCCCGTGAGCACCGGCCGGATCTGGTGATCCTGGACGTGAAGATGCCGAAGCTGGACGGGATCTCGGCGGCGGAGAAGATCGCGGGGGAGCGGATCGCGCCGGTGTTGATGCTGACGGCGTTCTCGCAGCGGGATCTGGTGGAGCGGGCCCGGGACGCGGGGGCGATGGCGTATCTGGTGAAGCCGTTCAGCAAGAGCGACGTGGTGCCGGCGATCGAGATGGCGGTGAGCCGGTTCAACGAGTTGAAGGAGCTGGAGAAGGAGGTCGCGGATCTCTCCCAGCGGCTGGAGACGCGCAAGCTGGTGGACCGGGCGAAGTCGATCCTGCAGACGGAGTACGGGCTGACGGAGCCGGCGGCGTTCCGGTGGATTCAGAAGACGTCGATGGATCGGCGGATGTCGATGCAGCAGGTGGCGCGGGCTGTGATCGACGATCATGAGGAGAAGAAGGCGGCGAAGGCGGCGAAGCAGTCGGACAAGGGGTGAGTCCGGGGCCGGCTGAGTCCGAGAGCCCGGCAGCCCGGGAGCCCAGGAGTTCGGGAGTCCGAGAGCCCGGGAGTCCAGGAGTCCGAGAGTCCGAGCGTTGATGTGGCCGAGGCCCGTACCCCGGGGTGGGGTGCGGGCCTCGGCCGTGTCGGTGTGGGTGGGTGGGGTGGTGGGTGTCAGTCCTCGCCGAGGTAGGCCTTGCGGACGGATTCGTCGTGGAGGAGGTCTTCTCCGGTGCCGGAGAGGACGATCCTGCCGACTTCCATGACGTGGCCCTGGTCGGCGAGGGAGAGGGCGGCTTGGGCGTTCTGTTCGACGAGGAGGATGGTGGTGCCCTGGGATTTGAGTTCGGCGATGGTGGCCATGATCTTCTGCATCATGATCGGGGAGAGGCCCATGGAGGGTTCGTCGAGCATGAGCAGTTTGGGCTGGGACATCAGGGCGCGGCCCATGGCGAGCATCTGCTGCTCGCCGCCGGAGAGGGTTCCGGCGGCCTGTTTGCGGCGTTCTCCCAGGATGGGGAAGAGGTCGTAGGCGCGCTGGATGTCCTTGTCGATGCCTGCCTTGTCCTTGCGGAGGAAGGCGCCGAGTTGGAGGTTCTCCTCGATGGTGAGGCGGGGGAAGATGTGGCGGCCTTCGGGGGAGTGGGCGAGGCCGAGGGCGACGATCTTGTGGGCGGGGGTGCCGTTGAGGGGCTTGCCGTCGAAGGTGATCTTGCCGTGGGTGGGTTTGAGCAGGCCGGAGAGGGTGCGCAGGGTGGTGGTCTTGCCGGCGCCGTTGGTGCCGATGAGGGTGACGACTTCGCCGGCGTCGACCTTGAAGGAGATGCCTTTGACGGCTTCGATCTTGCCGTAGGCGACCCTGAGGTCCTCGACCTCGAGCAGTGCGGTCACTGGGCTTCTCCCTTGGTGCTGGTGGTGCTGCTCTGCGGGGCGGCGCCGGTTTCCGCGGCGGCGACGTCGGCGGTTTCGGCGGTGCCGGGGTCGCCTTCGAAGGGTTCGCCGAGGTAGGCGGCGACGACGCGTTCGTCGGCCTGGACGACGTCGGAGGTGCCTTCGACGAGTTTTTCGCCTTGGACGAGGACGGCGACGCGGTCGCAGAGGTTGAAGATGAAGCGCATGTCGTGCTCGATGACGAGGACGGCGATGCCTTTGTCGCGGATGGCGAAGACGAGTTCCTCGGTGGCGCGGGTCTCCTGCGGGTTCATGCCGGCGGTGGGCTCGTCGAGGAGCAGCAGGCCGGGTTCGCTGGCGAGGGCGCGGGCGATTTCGAGCTTGCGCTGTTCGCCGTAGGGGAGGTTGCGGGCGAGGTGGTCGCGTTTGGCGGCGAGGCCGACGAAGTCGAGCAGTTCCATGGCTCGTTCTTCGCTGGCTTTTTCGGCTTTGCGGAAGCCGGGGCCGCGCAGGAGGGCGGACCAGAGGCCTTCCTTGGTGCGGGTGTGGCGTCCGACGAGGACGTTTTCCAGCACGGTCATGTTGGCGAAGAGCCGGATGTTCTGGAAGGTGCGGGCGATGCCTGCCTTGGTGACGAGGTGGGGTTTGGGCGGCAGGACGGTGCCTTTGTAGGTGACGGTGCCCTCGGTGGGGACGTAGAGGCCGGTGAGGCAGTTGAAGAAGGTGGTCTTGCCGGCGCCGTTGGGTCCGATGAGGCCGACGATTTCGCCGGTGTTGACGGTGAAGTCGACGGAGCGGACGGCGGTGAGGCCGCCGAAGCGCATGGTGACGCCGCTTGCCTGGAGTACGGGTGTGGTCATGGTGGTCACGCCCCCGCCTTGGTGGTGACGGCGGGTTCGCCGGTGAGGGTTGGGGTGTCGGGGATGTCGAGCTGGCCGGTTTCGTGGAATTCGAGCTGCCGGCGGCGGTTGGCGATGATGCCTTCGGGGCGGAAGCGCATCAGCAGGATGAGTGCGATGCCGAAGGCGAGCAGGGATTTGTCCTGCAGGAAGTCCAGTTTCTCCGGCAGCAGGTAGAGCAGGGCGGCGCCCAGCAGGGGGCCGGCGACGGTGCCCATGCCGCCGAGGACGACGGCGGCGAGGAGGAAGGCGGAGTTGGGCGGGGTGGAGCCGGCGAACTGGTAGGGGGTGGGGACGACGCTGTAGGTGACGTGGGCGCTGACGGTGCCGGCGAGGCCGGCGAGGGAGGCGCCGAGGGCGAAGGCGATGAGCTTGACGCGGAAGCCGTTGATGCCCATGGCGGTGGCGGCGGTCTCGTCCTCGCGGATGGCGATCCAGGAGCGGCCGATGCGGGAGTCGGCGGCGCGGGTGTAGACGAGGACCACGATGGCCATGATGAGGACCATCAGCAGGTAGTAGTTGGCGAATCGGCCGAGGGTGAAGCCGCCGAGGTCGTGGGGGTTGCCGAAGTTGAAGCCGAACAGCTTCAGGTCGGGGATGGAGGGGATGCCGTTGGGGCCGTTGGTGACGTCGGGTCCGGATTGGCCGTCCATGTTGTTGACGGCGATGCGGAAGATCTCTCCGAAGCCGAGGGTGACGATGGCGAGGTAGTCGCCGCGCAGGCGCAGGGTGGGTGCGCCGATGAGGACGCCGAAGACGAGGGAGGCGGCCATGCCGGTGAGGGCGGCGGCCCAGAAGGGGAATTGGACGCCGGAGAATTTGGAGAATTCGGAGCCGGAGACCAGGGCGGCGGTGTAGGCGCCGACGCCGAGGAAGGCGACGTAGCCGAGGTCGAGGAGGCCGGCGAGGCCGACGACGATGTTCAGGCCGAGGGCGACGGTGCCGAAGATGAGGATGTTGACGCCGATGTTGGCGTAGTGGTCGTCGGTCTGGGTGAAGGGGAAGGCGATGGCGGCGGCGAAGCCCATCGCGAGGGTGAAGCCGCGGTTGGCGGCGACCAGGCGGGAGAAGCGGTCGAGGAGGCCGGCGGTGTGCAGGGCCCAGACGGCGAAGACGACGACGATGAGGTAGCCGATGAAGAGTTCGCCGTATTCGGTGTCGATGCCGTAGGTGAAGACGGCGAGGCCGAGGGCGGTGACGGCGGTGATGATCAGTCGCTGGGCCCAGCCGTTGAGGGGTTGGGCGGCGGGGATGTGTTCGGGTTTGGCGACGTAGGCCTTGATGGTCTCCTTGGTGCCGCCGGTGCTGCCGGTGCCGCTGGTGGCGGTGGCCGGGGGGAGGGCGAGGGCGCCGAGGAGGGGGAGGAGGGAGGCGACGGCGGCGATCCATCCGCCGGGTTCGAGGTTGACCAGGCCGCCGAGTTCGATGGCGATCGCGAGGATGGTGAACCAGGTGACGCCGAAGGCGCCGACGGCGGTGAGGAGGAGGGGGGTGTTGTTGCCGGCGGGCAGCAGCCAGCGCAGGCCGCGCACCTGGTAGGAGGCGAGGGTGAAGAGGGTGGTGAGCAGGCCGGCGGTGAAGGTGAGCCATTGCAGGCCGCCGGGGTAGCCGTAGACGGTGAGGTCGCCGGGGAATTCGCTGGTCCACGTCCAGGCGAGGAAGGTGGAGGCGAGGGTGGCGAGGCCGCCTGCGAGGAGCAGGGCGCGGGCGGCGGCGGTGGGCAGGGGGAGGGGGCCGCGGGGGGCCGTGGTGGCCGGGGCGGTGTTTTCGGGGGTGGGGGTCTTGGTGGTGTCGGTCATGGTGATCACGCCCTGTCCGCGACGCGTTCGCCGAGCAGGCCCTGGGGCCGCAGCAGCAGGACGAGGATGAGGAGGCAGAAGGCCCAGACGTTGGCCCAGCTCTGGCCGCCGAGCTGCTGCATGCCGGGGATGTTGTTGATGTAGGCGGAGGCGAGGGTTTCGGCGATGCCGAGGACGACGCCGCCGAGCATGGCGCCGTAGATGTTGCCGATGCCGCCGAGGACGGCCGCGGTGAAGGCTTTGAGGCCCATGAGGAAGCCCATGCGGTAGTCGACGTTGCCGTATTTGAGGCCGTAGGAGACGGCGGCGACGGCGGCGAAGAGGCCGCCGATGGCGAAGGCGATGACGATGATGCGGTTGGTGTCGATGCCCATGAGCTGTGCGGTGTCGGGGTCCTGGGCGGTGGCCTGCATGGCGCGTCCGGTGCGGCTCTTGCGGACGAAGTAGGCGAGGGAGGACATGCAGACGATGGCGGCGATGATCAGGAAGATGTCGGCGTCCTTGATGGTGACGGCGCCGAGGTCGTGGGTGGTGTCGAGGCTGGGGAAGGAGCGGGCTTTGTCGGCGCCGGGGTAGAAGTTGCGGACGACTTCCTGCAGGGCCAGGGAGAGGCCGATGGCGGTGATGAGCGGGGCCAGTCGTGGTGCCTGTCGCAGTGGCCGGTAGGCGAAACGTTCCGCTCCTACCGCGACGAGGACGGCGACGATGGCGCCGCCGATCAGCATGAGGGGGACGGCGGCCCACATCGAGGTGCCGTGGGGCAGGATGTAGGCGTAGACCGTGAGGGCGCCGAAGGCGCCGGTCATGAAGATCTCGCCGTGTGCGAAGTTGATCAGCTGGACGATGCCGTACACCATCGTGTAACCGATGGCGATCAGCCCGTACATCGAGCCGAGGAGCAGCCCGTTGGCCAGCTGCTGCGGCAGGGTGTTCACCGCGTGGCCTCCATGTCGCTGGTGGTCGTGGTCGTCCGCACTCGGGGTGCGGGCGGGGGTGTGGAAGGGGCCGCGCGGTCGGGATCCTCCTTCCGCGCGGCCCGTGCTGCGGTGTGCTGGCGGCTGGGGATCAGCCGTTGTAGGTGCCGGTCTTCACAGCCTTCCACTTGCCGTTGACGACCTGGTACACCGTCAGCTGCTTGTTGGTGGTGTCGCCGTACTGGTCGAAGGCGACCTTGCCGGTGATGCCCTCGAAGTCGGACTTCTGGACCTCGTCGACGACCTTGGCGCGCAGGTCGGTCTTGATGTCGCTGGGCAGCTTGCCGCCGTTGGCGTCCTTGACGGCCTTGACGGCCTTGATGATGGCGCTGGCGGCGTCGTAGGCGTAGGCGCCGTAGGCGGCGTAGTCGCCCTTGTAGCCCTTGCTCTTGTAGGTCTGGATGAACTGCTTGGCGGCGGGCAGGGTGTCGGCGGGGACGCCGACGGAGGTGGCCAGGTCGCCTTCGGCGGCCTTGCCGGCGACGTCGATGTAGGTGGAGGCGAACATGCCGTCGCCGCCGAACAGCGGGATCTTGACGCCGGCGTCCTTGAGCTGCTTGGTGATCAGCGAGGATTCGTCGTACTGGCCGCCGTAGTAGAGCAGGTCGGCCTTGGAGTTCTTGATCTTGGTGACGAGGGAGCCGAAGTCCTTGTCGCCGGTGTTGACGTGGTCGGTGCCGACGACCGTGCCGCCGTAGCTCTTGAACTTCTCCGCGAAGATCTTGGCGAGGCCGGAGCCGTAGGTCTGCTTGTCGTCGACGACGAAGGCCTTTTTCTTCTTCAGGCCCTGGGCGGCGTACTGGGCGGCGAATCCGCCCTGGTTGGCGTCGGTGGTGGCGGTACGGAAGTACGTCTTGTACGGGCGGGTCTTCTTGGTCTGCCAGTTCTTGCCCTGGGTCAGCTCCGGGTTGGTGTTCGAGGGGGAGATCTGGACCATGTTGGCCGAGGCGAACACCTGCTGCATCGACTGGGCGACACCCGAGTTCAGCGGGCCGACGGCGCCCACGACGGTGCCGTCGCCGACCAGGGCGGTGGCGTTGGACTGGCCGTTGGCCGGCTGGGCCTTGTCGTCCAGGGCCTTGACCTTGAACTTCACGCCGGGCACCCAGTTGTTCTTGTTGGCGTCGTCGACGGCGATCTGGACACCGTACTGGATGCCGAGGCCGGTGGTGGAGTTCTCGCCGGACAGCGGGGCGTCCACGCCGATGGTCAGGGTGGTGCCGGACCCGTCGCCGCTCTTGTCCCCACTGTTGTCTCGGGAGCCGCAGGCGGTGAGAGTCAGAGCTCCGGTGGTGAGAACGGAGGTAAGTATCACCAAAGAACGCTGTCGCACAATCAGTCCTTTCCGCGGTCACGTCCGCCCTGTGTGAGGACGGCTGGTGCCGCGCCTGTACCGAACTCCCGATGGAGCGGTGACTGGGCGTGACTCTAAGCCTGGTGTGGAGATCTGGGCATCGGCGTGCGCTGGCTTGTGACTTTCTTGTTATGACGCGGTGGAGCACCGGCCTGCGCATGGGGGGCTCTCGGCCGTTTTGGTGGAATTCCCGTTCGGTCCACATGGTGAGAACCCGCACTTCCGATTACTCGTGGGCGAGGGAGCGGGGGAAGGGGGCCGGGACGGGTGCGCGGAAGATCGGAAAGAGCCTGCAAGGGGGCGGCGCGGCAGGGGAAACGGCGGTGCCGGATTGCGTGCGTGTTACGCAGCGTTACACGCGGAAAGGGAAGATCGGCGCTTGGTGGGCGGTCCCGAAGAATGGGATACCGAAATCCGGACCGTGACACGCCGGGTCGTTTCCGGCCTGTCACGGTGATCTCCGGGCGGTCGGGGAGGGAAGGGGGCGCCGGGAGTGGGGGGTGCGGGTGGGGCGGGGCGCCCGGGCGCGGGCTCAGCCGGCGTCGCGGACGGGGGTCTCGTCGCCCGGGCGGACGTCGCGCAGCAGGCAGGTCAGGCGGGCGCTGCACACCCGCCGCCCCTGCTCGTCGCTGATCACGATCTCGTACGTCGCCGTGGAGCGGCCCCGGTGCAGGGGCGTGGCCACGCCGGTCACCAGGCCGGAGCGCACGCCGCGGTGGTGGGTGCAGTTCAGGTCGACGCCGACGGCGATCTTCGAGGCGCCGCCGTGCAGCATCGCGCCCACGGAGCCGAGGGTCTCGGCGAGCACGGCCGAGGCGCCGCCGTGCAGCAGTCCGTAGGGCTGGGTGTTGCCCTCGACCGGCATCGTGCCCACCACGCGCTCCGCCGAGGCCTCGGTGATCTGCACGCCCATGCGGGTGCCGAGGTGCCCGGCGGAGAAGAGGGCCTCCAGATCGACGCCGAGGGCCGCGTACTCGTCGATGACCTCCTGCGGGAACTTCACGCTGTGCTGCTCGCCCATGACACCAGGCTCCGTTCGTCGTTGATCGGTACGGCATCGACTGAGCGAACGCTCAGTCGGTGGCCGATTGTTCCAGACGCACCACGACGGACTTGCTGGCCGGGGTGTTGCTGACCTCCGCGGTGGCGTCCAGCGGGACGAGCACGTTGGTCTCCGGGTAGTAGGCGGCCGCGCAGCCCCGCGCCGTCGGGTAGTGCACGACCCGGAAGCCGGGGGCGCGCCGCTCCACGCCGTCGCTCCACTCGCCGACCAGGTCGACGTAGGAGCCGTCGGCGACGCCGAGCGCGCGGGCGTCGTCGGGGTGGACGAGAACGACGCGGCGGCCGTTCCTGATGCCGCGGTAGCGGTCGTCCAGGCCGTAGATCGTGGTGTTGTACTGGTCGTGCGAGCGCAGCGTCTGCAGCAGCAGGCGCCCCTCGGGCACCTTCGGGTACTCCACGGGCGCCGCGGTGAAGTTCGCCCTGCCGGTGGCGGTGGGGAAGCGGCGCTCGTCGCGCGGGGCGTGCGGCAGGGTGAAACCGCCGGGGCGGGCCACGCGCGCGTTGAAGTCCTCGAAGCCGGGCACCACGCGTGCGATGCGGTCGCGGATCGCGGCGTAGTCCCGCTCGAACTCCTCCCACGGCACCCTGCTGCGCTCGCCCAGCACGCGGCGGGCCAGGCGGCAGACGATGGCCGGCTCGGACAGCAGGTGGGGACTGGCGGGTTCCAGGGTGCCGCGGGAGGCGTGCACCACGCCCATGGAGTCCTCCACCGTCACGAACTGCTCGCCGCCCGCCTGCACGTCCCGCTCGGTGCGGCCCAGCGTCGGCAGGATCAGGGCGCGGGCGCCGGTGACGACGTGGGAGCGGTTGAGCTTGGTCGACACGTGCACCGTCAGGCGGGCCCGGCGCACGGCCGCCTCGGTGACCGAGGTGTCGGGGGTGGCGGCGACGAAGTTGCCGCCCAGGGCGAAGAAGACCTTCGCCTCACCGTCGCGCAGGGCGCGGATGGCGCGTACGACGTCGTAGCCGTGCTCGCGCGGCGGGGCGAAGCCGAACTCCTTCTCCAGCGCGTCCAGGAAGGCCGGGGCGGGCCGCTCCACGATGCCCATGGTGCGGTCGCCCTGCACGTTGGAGTGGCCGCGCACCGGGCACACGCCCGCGCCGGGGCGGCCGATGTTGCCGCGCAGCAGCAGGAAGTTGACCACCTCCCTGATCGTCGGCACGGCGTGCTTGTGCTGGGTCAGGCCCATCGCCCAGCACACGACGGTGCGCTCGGAGGCGAGGATCATCCCGAGCGCCTCCTCGATCTGCGCGCGCGTCAGGCCGGTCGCGGTGAGCGTCTCGTCCCAGTCGGCGGCGCGGGCGGCCGCGGCGAACTCCTCGTAGCCGTGGGTGTGCTCGCGTACGAACTCCTCGTCGACCGCGCCCGGCGTCTCGATGATCAGCCGGTTCAGGAGGCGGAAGAGCGCCTGGTCGCCGCCGATGCGGATCTGCAGGAACAGGTCGGTCAGCGCGGTGCCGCCGGTCAGCCCCCTGGGCGTCTGCGGGTTTTTGAACCGCTCCAGGCCGGCCTCGGGCAGCGGGTTGACGCTGATGATCCGCGCGCCGTTGGCCTTGGCCTTCTCCAGGGCGGAGAGCATGCGCGGGTGGTTGGTGCCCGGGTTCTGGCCGGCGACGATGATCAGGTCGGCCCGGTACAGGTCTTCCAGCAGGACGCTGCCCTTGCCGACGCCGATCGTCTCCGCCAGGGCCGAGCCGGACGACTCGTGGCACATGTTGGAGCAGTCCGGCAGGTTGTTGGTGCCCAGCTCGCGGGCGAAGAGCTGATACAGGAAGGCGGCTTCGTTGCTGGTGCGGCCGGAGGTGTAGAAGACGGCCCGGTCGGGGGAGTCGAGGGCGGCGATCTCCTGCGCGACGATGTCGAAGGCGCGCTCCCAGGTCACCGGCTCGTAGTGGTCGGCGCCCTCGGGCAGGTACATGGGGTGGGTGAGCCGCCCCTGCTGGCCGAGCCAGTAGCCGCTGCGGGCGGCGAGGTCGCTCACGGAGTGCCGGGCGAAGAACTCCGGGGTCACCCGGCGCAGGGTGGCCTCCTCGGCGACCGCCTTCGCGCCGTTCTCGCAGAACTCCGCCCGGTGCCGGTGGTCGGGCTCCGGCCAGGCGCAGCCCGGGCAGTCGAAGCCGTCCTTCTGGTTGACCCGCAGCAGCGTCAGCGCCGCGCGCCGCACGCCCATCTGCTGCCGCGCGACGCGCAGCGTGTGCCCCACGGCCGGCAGCCCCGCCGCCGCGTGCTTCGGTTCAAAGACCTCCGGCGCGTCCTGGACCGGATCACCCTGGGGCGGCTTCGTGGCCATCGCGGTGCGCTCCTTCGCTGGCACGGTGACTTCGCCGGCGTGTCCGGCTCCGCCGGCACGGACTCGCCTTGCTCGCCTTGATCCTCGCACGCGTGGCTGGCGGAAGACCGCCCTCCCGGTAGGGGAAGGGGCGTGAGGTGGCGGTGGAAACCGCGGGGAGCAAGGGGGAGTTCGGTGCGCCGCCGTCACCCTCCGCGCCCACGCCGGGGCCCGCGCCGGGGCCCGTGCCGCGCTCACGCCGGAGCTGTGTCGCGCCCGCGCCGGACCCGCGCCGGACCCGTGCCGCGCCCGCGCCGGACTGCGGCGGGGTGGTGGTGGGGCGGCGGGGCGGTGGGGCGGAGCCGAGTGTCAGTGGGGCGTGGCAGGATCGGGGGCGTGGCAGAGACAGCATCGAAGAAGACCGAGACCACCCCCGGCGGCGGCCGTCCCCGGCTGCTGCTCATGGACGGGCACTCACTGGCCTACCGCGCGTTCTTCGCGCTGCCCGCGGAGAACTTCACCACCGCGACCGGCCAGCCGACGAACGCGATCTACGGCTTCGCCTCGATGCTGGCCAACACACTGCGTGACGAGGAGCCCACGCACTTCGCGGTGGCGTTCGACGTCTCCCGCAAGACGTGGCGCTCGGAGGAGTTCGCGGAGTACAAGGCGAACCGCTCCAAGACCCCGGACGAGTTCAAGGGCCAGGTCGAGCTGATCGGCGAACTGCTGGACGCGATGCGCGTGCCCCGCTTCGCGGTGGAGGGGTACGAGGCGGACGACGTGATCGCCACCCTCGCCACCCAGGCCGAGGCCGAGGGCTTCGAGGTGCTGATCGTCACCGGCGACCGGGACTCCTTCCAACTGGTGAGCGACCACACCACGGTGCTGTACCCCACCAGGGGTGTCTCCGAGCTGACCCGGTTCACCCCGGAGAAGGTGGTCGAGAAGTACGGCTTGACGCCCGCCCAGTACCCCGACTTCGCGGCGCTGCGCGGCGACCCGTCCGACAACCTCCCCGGCATCCCCGGCGTCGGCGAGAAGACGGCCGCGAAGTGGATCAACCAGTTCGGTTCGTTCGCGGCGCTGGTCGAGCGGGCCGGCGAGGTCAAGGGCAAGGCCGGGCAGAATCTGCGCGAGCACCTGGAGGCAGTCAAGCTCAACCGCCGGCTCACGGAGCTGGAGCGCCACGTGGAGCTGCCCAGGACCGTCGCGGACCTGGAGCGGGAGCCGTACGACCGCAAGGCGGTCGCGATGATCCTGGACACCCTGGAGATCCGCAACCCGTCGCTGCGCGAGCGGCTGTTCGCCGTCGACCCGGGCGCCGAGGAGACCGAGTCGGCCCCGGCCGCGGTGGACGGCGTGGAACTGGACGGCAGGGTGCTGCGCACCGGGGAACTGGCCGCGTGGCTGGCGGAGCACGGCACACAGCGGCTCGGCGTGGCCACTGTCGACAGCTGGGCGCTGGGCAGCGGCTCGGTCGCCGAGGTGGCGCTGGCCGCGGCCGGGGGAGCGGCGGCCTGGTTCGACCCGGCGGAGCTGGACGAGGCCGACGACACCGCCTGGTCGGCCTGGCTGGCCGATGCGGACCGCCCGAAGGTGTTCCACAACGCCAAGGGCGCGATGCGGGTCTTCGCCGAACACGGCTGGAGCATCGAGGGCGTCGTCATGGACACCGCGCTCGCCGCCTACCTGGTCAAGCCCGGCCGCCGCTCCTTCGACCTGGACGCGCTGTCCCTGGAGTACCTGGGCCGCGAGCTGGCGCCGCCCGCCGCGGCCGACGGCCAGCTCGCCTTCGGCACGGACGACGGCGCCGAGGCCGAGACCCTCATGGTGCAGGCCCGCACCGTCCTCGACCTGGGCACGGCCTTCGAGAGCCGCCTGCGGGAGGTCGGCGCCGCGGAGCTGCTGCGCGACGTGGAGCTGCCCACCTCCGCGCTGCTGGCCCGCATGGAGCGGCACGGCATCGCCGCCGACCGGACGCACCTGGAGGCGATGGAGCAGACGTTCGCCGGTGCCGTGCAGCAGGCGGTGAAGGAGGCGCACGCGGCGGCCGGGCACGAGTTCAACCTCGGCTCGCCCAAGCAGCTGCAGGAGGTCCTCTTCGGCGAGCTGGCCCTGCCGAAGACCAAGCGGACCAAGACGGGCTACACCACCGACGCCGACGCCCTGGCGTGGCTGGCAACCCAGACCGACAACGAACTGCCGGTGATCATGCTCCGGCACCGTGAGCAGGCCAAGCTGCGGGTCACGGTCGAGGGCCTGATCAAGTCGATCGCGCCGGACGGCCGCATCCACACCACGTTCAACCAGACGGTCGCCGCCACCGGCCGCCTGTCGTCGACCGACCCGAACCTGCAGAACATCCCGGTCCGCACCGACGAGGGCCGGGCCATCCGCCGCGGCTTCGTCGTCGGCGAGGGCTTCGAGTCCCTCATGACCGCCGACTACAGCCAGATCGAGCTGCGCGTCATGGCCCACCTGTCCGAGGACGAGGGCCTGATCGAGGCGTTCACCTCCGGCGAGGACCTGCACACCACGGCCGCCGCCCAGGTGTTCGGCGTCGCGCCCACCGCCGTGGACGCGGAGATGCGCCGCAAGATCAAGGCCATGTCGTACGGCCTGGCCTACGGCCTGTCGGCGTTCGGCCTGTCCCAGCAGCTCAACGTCGAGGCGGCCGAGGCCCGGGCGCTGATGGACGCCTACTTCGAGCGGTTCGGCGGAGTACGGGACTACCTGCACCGGGTCGTGGAGGAGGCGCGGGCCACCGGCTACACCGAGACGCTGTTCGGGCGCCGCCGCTACCTGCCCGACCTCAACAGCGACAACCGCCAGCGCCGCGAGATGGCCGAGCGGATGGCCCTCAACGCGCCCATCCAGGGCACGGCCGCCGACATCGTGAAGATCGCCATGCTGAAGGTGGACGGCGCCCTGCGCGAGGCCGGCCTGAGGTCCCGCATCCTCCTGCAGGTCCACGACGAGATCGTCCTGGAGATCGCCCCGGGCGAGCGCACCGCCGCGGAGGAGATCGTCCGCCACGAGATGGCCACCGCCGTCCACCTGCGCGCCCCGCTCGACGTCTCGGTGGGCGTGGGGCCGGACTGGGAGTCGGCGGCGCACTGACCTGCGGCGGGAGGAGGGGGCCGCCTCCGGCCGCAGGACGGGAGACCGCCTTTGGAGGGAGGGCGGGAAGGGCTGCTTCAGGGAGGACGGGAAGGGCCGCCTCCGGCCGGGGCGGCGGCCGGAGGCGCCGCCGCCCCGTCACTCCTCCGGCCCCCGCGGGAAAGCCGCCGCCGTCCCCCGCCCCCAAGATGCGGGCATGGGTATACGCATGCTCAACCGCCGACCGGCGGAAGCGCAGGCGGACGCCGACGCGGCCTCCTCGGCGCCGCCGCCGGTCCCGGCCTTCGCGGCCGGCGCCAGCACCGCCCGCGTCCCCACCGACCCGCTCGCGGCGCTGCGCCGCACCGCCGCGAACGCCCGGCGCCGCCTGACGCGCCGGGGAGAGGAACCCGCGCCCGGGGAGAGCGCACGACCCCACGACACGACCCCGCCCTGGCGTCTGTGGGCCGACCTGGCCTGCGGCTACCTGGCCCTTCTGCTCGACAGCCTGCCGCGGTCGCGGCCGGTGCGGACCGTCACCGTGTTCGTCGCGTCGGCCGTCGCCGTCACCGGCCGCCGGGACGGCTCGCGCTCGGCTCCCCCACCTTCCCCACCGCCTCCCCCGGGCCCTCTTCCGGGCCACCGTGGACCGGGACCGGACGCCGCGCCCTGACCGCGGCGGCCCAGCCGAGCAGCCCGGCCAGCAGCCCCGCGCCCGCGCCGAAGCACACCGCCGGGATCAGGTCGAACGGATCGGCGCCCGGCCCCCGCCCCGCCGCCCACCGCGCCACCCGCGCGGCCGCCCCGAGCAGTGTGCAGCCGCCCAGGGCCCCGGCGGCCCGCCACCGGTCCCGCGCCGACAGCACCGCCACCGCCGCCACCGCCGCCTCCGTCACCGCTGCTTCCCCCGCCGCCGCCACCGCCGCCTCCGTCACCGCTGCTTCCCCCGCCGGCGCGACGGCCGGCGCCCGGCGCAGCGCGTGCGCCGCGAAGACGGCGACCACGGCCGCGCCCAGCAGCGAGGTGCCGTACTGCAGCTGCGAGTACAGCGGCACACCCGCGACCGGCTGGTCCAGGACCGGGAACAGCCGCACACCCCACCGCCCGACGTGCGTGAACGCGTCCCACACCACATGGGTGAGCGCGCCGAGCACGGCGGAGACGTACCACCGCGCCACCGTCGACGCCCGCACGCGCACGGGTGGCGCCCCGCAGCGCAGCAGCGCCGCCACCCGTCCCTGCCGGACCCGCGGCAGCAGCGCCACGAGCGGCTCCCGCACGAACAGCCACCACCCCGTCAACACCCAGGCGAACAGCACGTCGACACCGAACACGCCCGGGAAGGAGTGGGTGACCCCGCCGAACTCCATGGCGCCCGGCACAAGTCCCGCCGCGTAGTAGGTGAGGTCCGGCGCGAAGGAACCGGCCACGAGCACCGCGGGCACCAGCCGGGCCCGCCCCGTCCCGTCGCCCCGCACGGCGGGCAGGACCGCCGCCGCATGGCTCAGTGTGAACGGCAACCGGGCTCCTCACGGCGTCACGGGCTTGTCGGACGGGGCGCGCGCCCCGAGATCGGCCACGGCCAGTATCGCGGCCAGTATGCGGCACGCCACCGCGCGACACCCCGGCCAACGGCGCGTGGCCGATCGGTGAAAACCGAACGCGGACTGCTCCCCGCCCCAAGGAAGTTGTCGTAGTGTCACGTGGGTCGCCGGGCGGCGGCGCGTGGCCGAACGGGTGAGCGGCGCCCGTACGGACAAGTGCGCCGGCACCACGGAACACAACGGCATACCGGAAGAACCACCGGCAAAGCACCCGGGAAGCGGCGCGGGGGCAACCCGCACGGCGGGTCAACCGTCACAACAGGGCGAACACAGCAGACGGAGACGGGCGCTCGGGCGTCCACGGGAGGGGTTCACTCTATGGCGGCGCATTTCGGCAGGAGGCTGCGCAAAGGAGCGGCGACCACCGCCGTGGCCGCTGCGGCGGTCGCTGCACTGTCCGCATCCCAGGCCCCCGGCGTCACGGCCGGCGACGGCGGCAGACCGGCCACCGCGGGAGCGCAGACCTCGCCCGAGGTGAACGCCGACGACAGCGCGACCGGCAACTCCCCCTACTACACGGACCTGCCGCCGCTGAACAGCCCCAACCCCAGCCCCGGTACGAGCACGCCCCCGACCGCCGGCCCCACGCCCGCGCCGGGCGCCACCGAGGCGGGCATCCCCGCGACCGTGCTCGACGCGTACAAGAGGGCCGCGGCCGCGCTGCGCGAGGCCAAGCCGGGCTGCAACCTGCCCTGGGAACTCCTCGCCGCCATCGGCAAGGTGGAGTCCGGGCAGGCCAACGGCGGCCGGGTCGGCGCCGACGGCACCACCTTCACGCCCATCCTCGGCCCCAAGCTCGACGGCAACGGCTTCGCGCTCATCAAGGACACCGACGGCGGCGCCTACGACGGTGACAGCGCCTACGACCGGGCGGTCGGGCCGATGCAGTTCATCCCGTCCACCTGGGCGTGGGCGGGCCGCGACGGCAACGGCGACGGCAGGAAGGACCCGAACAACATCTACGACGCCGCCCTCGCCACCGGCCACTACCTGTGCCGCGACGGCCGGGACCTGTCCGTCCAGGCCGACATCGACCGGGCCGTCCTCAGCTACAACAACTCGCAGGACTACCTGAACACGGTCATGTCCTGGTTCGAGTACTACCGCAAGGGCACCCACTCGATCCCCGACGGCACCGGCAGCCTGCCCTCCGGCCGCAGCGACCGGACGACGGGCTCCGGCGGCAAGGGCGGCAACAGCGCCAAGAACGCCAAGAACGGAAGCAAGCACCGCGACGAGAACGGCAAGAACGGCGGCAAGAACGGCGGCGGGGACAAGAAGGGCACCGAGTCGCCCAAACCGAGCCCCGGGCCCGGCGGGAAGGGCGACACCCCCGGCAGCCCCACCCCGACCCCGCCGGGCGGCGGCACGACATCGCCCGCCCCCACCCCGACCGACACGGTGGACCACCTGGAGGACGCCGGCACCGGGCAGCTCACCGCGAGGGCCGGCGACACCTTCGCGAAGAGGATCGCCACCCGCGCCGAGACCAGCGACGGCAAGCCCGTCGCCAAGGTGAGGATCCGCTTCACCGTCACCGGCGACACCGACGCGGCGTTCACCGGCGGCGAGAAGACCGCCACGGTCCTCACCGACGCCTCCGGCGTGGCCGCCGCGCCCGCGCTCCAAGCGGGGGAGAAGACCGGGACGTTCACCGTCCGCGCCGTCGTCGTCGGCCGCACCGTCTCCGGCGTCACCTACACCGCGACCGTCACCCCGCGCGCCGCCGACACCCTCACCCGTACCAGCGACACGCCGCTGACCTGCATCCCGGGCGGCACGTTCGAGCAGCGCGTCCAGGTGAAGGCCACCTACCGCAAGGCCGTCGCGGACGGCGTCGCGGCCACCGCCACCCTCGTCAAGTCGGCGACCGACCCGGCCGTCAACGACAAGGGCCCCTACTTCAAGGACGCGAGCGGCAAGGCCGTACGCACCCTGAGCGGGCTGACGACCGACAAGGACGGCCTGCTGACGCTGCCGCGGCTGTACGCCGACGACACCGCCGGCACGTTCCTGCTGCGCATCACCACCACCGGCGGCGCGACCCTCACCGTCGAGCTGACGGTGAAGGCGGCCGAGGCCTCGCCGAACACTTCGAGCAGCCCCTCGGCGTCGGCCACCGTCTCCGCGCCGTCCAGCCCCAGCCTCTCCGCCTGAGGCCGTCCGAGGCCGTCCGAGGCCGGCCTGAGGCCGTCCGAGGCCGGCCTGAGGCCACGGCGGCACGCTCCGAATTCCGGAGCACGCTCTTGGAGAGGCGTTCCCGAAGGGGCGCCCCCGCTTTACGCGGTGGGCGCCCCCGGCGCGTACGCACCAGAGGCCGTACGCGCCCGCGCACATACGTCATATGACATGACGTCACGCCCGGGCTGTGGACCGGCGTCACCGCCCTCAGGCGCGCCGGAGCCGGGCGTTGGTGTGCCGGGTCGGTTCCGCGGCCGCCGGATCCTCCGGCCACGGGTGCTTCGGGTACCGCCCGCGCAACTCCGCCCGCACGGCGCGGTAGCCGTCCCGCCAGAAGGAGGCGAGGTCGGCGGTGACGGCGGCGGGCCGGCCCGCGGGGGAGAGCAGGTGGACGAGCAGCGGCACCCCGGCCACCTCCGGGGTGCGCTCCAGACCGAACATCTCCTGCAGCTTCACCGCCAGCACCGGCCGCTCCGGATCGGCGTAGTCGACCCGGACCCGGGACCCGCTGGGCACGGTGATCCGCTCCGGCGCGAGCTCGTCCAGCCGCGCCGCCTCCCCGGACGCCCACGGCAGCAGCCGGGCGAGCGCCTCCCGGGCGTCGATCCGGGCGAGGTCGGCCCGGCGCCGGGCCCGGCTCAGCTCCGGCTCCAGCCAGTCCTGCACACGCGCGTGCAACGCGTCGTCGGACACGTCGGGCCACGGCTCGCCGAGGTGCCGGTGCAGGAACGCCAGCCGCTGCCGCAGCACCCGCCCCTCCGGCGTCCACCGCAGCAGCCCGAACCCCTCCTGCCGCAGCCCCTCCAGCAGGGCGCCGCGCACGAGCCCGGCGTCGGCGTCGGCCAAGGGCCGCACCGCCAGCTCGATCGCACCGAGCCGCTCCACCCGCCGCGCCACGACATCCCCGTCCGCCCAGTGCACCTCCTGCCGCTCCTGGAGCAGCGCCCCGGCGGCGGCCCGCGCCACGTCCTCGTCGATCACGGCGCCGAGCCGCACGCGCGCGTGCACCCTGCCGAGCGGCCGGTCGGCGACGGCGACGGCGATCCAGGGGGCGCCGTGCAGGGCGGACCCCTCGGCGAGCTCGGCGCGGGTGCCGGAGGCCATGAGGTACGACCCTCCGTCCAGCCGGGCGACCCGCTCGGGGAAAGCGAGAGCGGCGACGAGCCCGGCGACCCGCTCGTCGTCGGCGCCCCAGGCGGCGTCCGCCCCGGCCGCGGCTCCCCGGGCCCGGGCGTCCGCCCCGGCCGCGGCTCCCCGGCCGCCTGCCCCGGCCGCGGCTTCCGGGGCAGCGGAACGGGCCGTCCCCTCCCCGCGCACGGTCCGCAGCCGCCGCACCTCGGCGGCCCAGCGCCGCGCGTAGGCGTCGCCTCCGCGCCGGGCCCGCCGCACGGCACCGGCGAGATCGTCCCCGTACTCCCGGGGCGCCTCCTCGCCGAGCAGCGCGACCACCTCGGCGACCCGGTCGTCCGGGGCGTCCGCGTCCAGCAGGGCCCGCCCCAGGCGCGGATGCACACCCAGCCGGGCCAGCCGCACGCCCCGCCCGGTGGCCCGGCCGGCGGCGTCCACCGCCCCCACCGCCTCCAGGGCGGCCCGCGCCGCCGTCATCGCCCCGGCGGGCGGCGGGTCCAGCAGCGCCAGCCCGGAGGCGTCCGGATCGCCCCAGCACGCCGCCTGCAGGGCGAACGCCGTCAGGTCGGCCACCCTGATCTCGGGGGAGGGGAAGCGCGGCAGACGCGCCTCCTCCGCCTCCGCCCAGCACCGGTAGACGACACCCGGCGCCTCACGCCCCGCGCGCCCGGCCCGCTGCCGCGCCGCCGCCAGCGAGGCCCGTACGGTCGCCAGCGCGCTCAGCCCGCGCGCGTGGTCGACGCGCGGCTCGCGCGCCAGCCCGGAGTCGACGACCACCCGCACCCCGGGCACCGTCAGCGACGACTCCGCCACCGAGGTCGCCAGCACCACCCGCCGCCGCCGTGCCGGGGACAGCACCGCGTCCTGCACCGCCGCCGGCGCCCGCCCGTGCACCTGCAGCACGTCGATGTCCCCCAGGTCCCCCAGGTCCCCCAGGTCCCCCAGGTCCCCGAGCAGCCCGGCCACCCGGGCGAGCTCGCCCACGCCCGGCAGGAAGCACAGCACGTCCCCCGGCCGCTCGGCCAGCGCCCGCCGCACCACCGACGCCACGTGGGCCAGCAGCGCGGGATCCACGCGCGTGCCGTGCGGCGGCCGTACGGGGCGCGCGGGAGGCGCCCACACCACCTCCACCGGGTGCGCGGCACCCTCCGCCGTCACCACCGGCGCACCGCCCAGCAGCCGCGCCCAGCCCTCCGCGTCGGTCGTGGCCGACGCGGCCACCAGCCGCAGCTCCGGCCGCAGCGTCTCACGCACGTCCCACAGGAACGCGGCCGCGGTGTCGGCGTCCAGGTGCCGCTCGTGGCACTCGTCGAGCAGGACGGCGTCCACGCCCGCCAGTTCCTGGTCGCGCTGCAGCCGCTGCAGCAGCACACCGGTGGTGACGACCTCCACGCGCGTGTGCGGCCCGACGACCCGCTCCCCGCGCACCGTGAACCCGACGCTCTCCCCGGGCCGCTCACCCAGCAGCCACGCCATCCGCCGCGCCGCCGCCCGCGCCGCGATCCGCCGCGGCTCGGCCACGACCACCCGCCGCGCGGGCCCCGCGCCCACCAGACCGGCCAGCGCGAGCGGCACCAGCGTCGTCTTGCCGGTGCCGGGCGGCGCGACGAGGACCGCGGTGCCGTGCCGCTCCAGGGCCTCGGTCAGGGCGGGCAGGGCGCCGCGTACGGGCAGGGCGTCCAGGGCGTCGTCACGGATCACGCCCCTAGTGTCGTACGCCGGCGGGAACGCCCTTCACACGCGCGCCCCCGACGGCGGCGGGACGCAGGACGTGCCGACGGGAACGTCCCGCCCCCGGCGCGTGCGCCCTGCCCGGGAGGGAACCTGCCCTTGTCGCGGCAGGGAACCTGCCCCCACCAACGGCACTGACGGCAGGGAATCCGCCCCGTCCGGCGGGAGACCCGCCCCGCCCGTGCCGGGGAGCCTCAGTCCCGCTCGCACACGAAGATCGCGGTGCCCGGGATCAGCCGGCCACGCAGCGGCGACCAGCCGCCCCACTCCGAGGTGTTCCACTCGGGCCACTCCGGCTCGACCAGGTCCACCAGCCGGAAGCCGCAGGCCACCACGTCCCGGACCCGGTCGCCGAGGGTGCGGTGGTGCTCGACGTACACCGCGCGGCCCTCCTCGTCCTGCTCGACGTAGGGCGTGCGGTCGAAGTAGGACGCGGAGACGGACAGGCCCTCGGGCCCCGGCTCGTCCGGGAAGGCCCAGCGGATCGGATGGGTCACGGAGAACACGAGGCGGCCGCCCGGACGCAGCACCCGGCGCACCTCGCGCAGCACCAGCCGCGGGTCGGCGACGAAGGGCAGCGCCCCGTACGCCGAGCAGGCCAGGTCGAAGGAGCCGTCCCGGAAGGGCAGCGCGGCCGCGTCGGCGCACACCAGGGGGAACGACCCGCCGATGCGCAGCGCGTGCTGCAACTGCCGGTGGGACAGGTCGAGGGCGACCGGCCACGCGCCCTGCCGGGCCAGCCAGCGCGCGCACTGGGCGGCCCCGGCGCCGACCTCCAGGACGTCCTTGCCCCGCAGGTCCTCCGGCGGGCCGAGCAGCCCCGCCTCCGCCTCGTCCAGGCCCTCCGGGCCCCACACGAAGCGGTCGTCGCCCAGGAAGGTGCCGTGGTCCCTCTGGTACTCGTCGGCGTTGCGGTCCCACCAGCCCCGGTTGGCGCGGGTGCTCTCCGCGACACCGGCCTCCCGGCGGGTGGCCTCCGGCTCGAACGGTTCGGGCTCTTGGATGGTCGGCTCCCTCGTCGTACCCTTCGTCCAGCCCGGCCCGGGGGCGCCGTCCGGTGTCGCTCCGGGGACACCGCGGGACCCGCGTGGCCTGAAGGGACGGAATTTCTGCCGGGAATGCGGCGATCCGCCCCGGCTGTGCGCCTTCGCGCATTGACCCTGCTGGGCTGCCCCCGTATGCTACAAGTTGCGCTGCGGGCCTGCGCGCCTCGGACGGAGCAGGCTGCGCTCGCATCTGTATGTATGTCCCCTCGGTTGTCGAGGCGTCGGTCGGCGGGGCCCGAAAGGGCACTGCTTGTCCGGCGCTTCCTTGGCTGTCCGGCTTCTGCAGAGCGAAACGGGCTCCAGCGTGAGCAGTACCTACGACTTCAATGTCCGTACCGGAGCCCTTTACCACATGACGAGCAGCACCGAGACCACCGCCACCACCCCCCAGGTCGCGGTCAACGACATCGGTAACGAGGAAGCGTTCCTCGCAGCGATCGACGAGACGATCAAGTACTTCAACGACGGCGACATCGTCGACGGCGTCATCGTGAAGGTCGACCGGGACGAGGTCCTGCTCGACATCGGCTACAAGACTGAGGGTGTCATCCCCAGCCGCGAGCTCTCGATCAAGCACGACGTCGACCCGCACGAGGTCGTCGCTGTCGGCGACGAGATCGAGGCCCTGGTTCTCCAGAAGGAGGACAAGGAAGGCCGCCTGATCCTCTCGAAGAAGCGCGCCCAGTACGAGCGTGCCTGGGGCACCATCGAGAAGATCAAGGAAGAGGACGGCATCGTCACCGGTACCGTCATCGAGGTCGTCAAGGGTGGTCTCATCCTCGACATCGGCCTCCGTGGCTTCCTGCCGGCCTCTCTCGTCGAGATGCGCCGCGTCCGTGATCTCCAGCCGTACGTCGGCAAGGAGCTCGAGGCGAAGATCATTGAGCTGGACAAGAACCGCAACAACGTGGTCCTGTCCCGCCGTGCCTGGCTCGAGCAGACCCAGTCCGAGGTCCGCCAGACGTTCCTCACGACCCTGCAGAAGGGTCAGGTCCGTTCCGGTGTGGTCTCCTCGATCGTCAACTTCGGTGCCTTCGTGGACCTGGGTGGCGTCGACGGCCTGGTCCACGTCTCGGAGCTGTCCTGGAAGCACATCGACCACCCCTCCGAGGTCGTCGAGGTCGGCCAGGAGGTCACCGTCGAGGTCCTCGACGTCGACATGGACCGCGAGCGCGTCTCCCTGTCGCTGAAGGCGACCCAGGAAGACCCGTGGCAGCAGTTCGCCCGCACCCACCAGATCGGCCAGGTCGTCCCGGGCAAGGTCACCAAGCTGGTGCCGTTCGGTGCGTTCGTCCGCGTGGACGAGGGCATCGAGGGTCTGGTCCACATCTCCGAGCTGGCCGAGCGCCACGTGGAGATCCCGGAGCAGGTCGTCCAGGTCGGCGACGAGATCTTCGTCAAGGTCATCGACATCGACCTCGAGCGCCGTCGCATCAGCCTCTCGCTGAAGCAGGCCAACGAGGCCTTCGGTGCCGACCCGACCGCCGTCGAGTTCGACCCGACCCTCTACGGCATGGCCGCGTCCTACGACGAGCAGGGCAACTACATCTACCCCGAGGGCTTCGACCCGGAGACCAACGACTGGCTGCCGGGCTACGAGAAGCAGCGCGAGGAGTGGGAGCGCCAGTACGCCGAGGCGCAGGCCCGCTTCGAGCAGCACCAGCAGCAGGTCATCAAGTCCCGCGAGGCCGACGCCGCTGCCGCGGCCGAGACCGGCGAGGGCGCGGGTGCCGGTGCCTCCGGCGGCTCGTACTCCTCCGAGGGCGGCGACAACTCCGGCGCCCTGGCGTCGGACGAGGCGCTGGCCGCGCTGCGCGAGAAGCTCGCCGGCGGCCAGAGCTGAGGCACTGCCGAGGCCGAGACACGGCCGCCGAGCGGTGACCGCTCGGCGGCACGATGACCGGTGACTGCGGGGTCCGTCCCTCCGGGGGCGGGCCCCGCAGCCGTGTGATCACGGGCCCCGCCGCTCCGGCCGCTCCGGCCGTTCCGGCGACACGCAGCGCACGCCGCGCGCACGGCGCATGAGCCGCATAAGCGCATGAGCGCATGGTCGGCGATACGCGGCGCGGCGAACGGCCGACGGGACGCGCAGCCGGGCTGCGCCCCCGCGGTCCCGGAACCGGAGCTCGAAGTACGGAACCGGGTCGGGTCTCCAAGCCCGGAGCCGGAGCCCGCAAGGCCCGGAGCCCGCAAGGCCCCGAACCGGGACCCGTAAGGCCCTGAGCCCGGAGCCCGGAACCCGAGGTCCGAAACCCGAGGCCCGAAGGCGGGAATGCCCGTGCCCCTGCACCACGTTGTGCAGTAACGGACACGAGGAGGAGCCGTCACAGTGCTTGATCCGCAGGGTTTGTACGCGTGGGATCCCAAGGGCCTGGCCGTCGTCGACATGGCGCTCGCCCAGGAGTCGGCCGGCCTGGTCATGCTCTACCACTTCGACGGATACATCGACGCGGGCGAGACCGGGGACCTCATCGTCGACCGGCTCCTGGACCTGCTGCCGCACCAGCCGGTCGCCCGCTTCGACCACGACCGGCTCGTGGACTACCGGGCCCGCCGCCCGCTGCTGACGTTCAAGCGCGACCGGTGGGTGGCCTACGAGGAGCCCGCCATCGAGGTGCGCCTCGTGCAGGACGCCACCGGTGCCCCGTTCCTGCTGATGTCCGGCCCCGAGCCGGACGTGGAGTGGGAGCGCTTCGCCGCGGCCGTCCAGCAGATCGTGAAGCGGCTGCGGGTCCGCCTGGCGGTCAACTTCCACGGCATCCCCATGGGCGTCCCGCACACCCGCCCCGTGGGCCTGACCCCGCACGGCAACCGCACCGACCTGGTGCCCGGCCACCGCAGCCCCTTCGAGGAGGCGCAGGTGCCCGGCAGCGCCGAGGCGCTCGTCGAGTACCGCCTCATGCAGGCCGGCCACGACGTCCTGGGCGTCGCCGCGCACGTCCCGCACTACATCGCCCGCTCCCCCTACCCGGACGCGGCCCTGACCGTCCTGGACGCCATCACCGCCGCCACCGGGCTGGTCCTGCCCTCCGTCGCCCACTCCCTGCGCACGGACGCCCACCGCACCCAGACCGAGATCGACCGGCAGATCCGGGAGGGCGACGAGGAGCTCACCGCGCTCGTCCAGGGACTTGAGCACCAGTACGACGCCGCGGCGGGCGCCCAGACCCGCGGCAACATGCTCGCCGAGCCCGTGGAGATCCCGTCCGCGGACGAGATCGGGCGCGAGTTCGAGCGGTTCCTGGCGGAGCGGGAAGGCGAGAACTAGGCGAGAACCAGCCGCGCTCCCGGACACGGACACTCCGGGCCTGCCGCGCTCCCGGACACGGACACTCCGGGCCCGCCGGACGCCCTGCCGACGCGGTCCCACCGGATGCCCGCCGACGGCAGGGCCTAAGCTTCCGCTCATGCTGAAAGTGGGTCTGACCGGCGGCATCGGCGCCGGCAAGAGCGAGGTGTCGCGGCTGCTCGTGGAGCACGGGGCCGTGCTGATCGACGCGGACCGCATCGCGCGCGAGGTCGTCGCCCCCGGCACGCCCGGCCTCGCGGCCGTCGTGGACGCCTTCGGCGAGGACGTGCTCACCGCCGACGGCAGCCTCGACCGGCCCCGGCTGGGCTCGATCGTCTTCGCCGACCCGGAGAAGCTGGCCGTCCTGAACTCCATCGTCCACCCCCTGGTGGGCGCCCGCTCCCGGGAGTTGGAGGCCGCCGCGGCCGAGGACGCCGTCGTCGTCCACGACGTGCCCCTCCTCACGGAGAACGGCCTCGCCCCGCTCTACGACGTCGTGGTCGTCGTCGACGCCCGCCCCGAGACCCAGCTCGACCGGCTGGTCCGGCAGCGCGGCATGACCGAGGAGGACGCCCGCGCCCGCATGGCCGCGCAGGCCCCGCGGGAGAAGCGGCTGGAGATCGCGGACATCGTGATCGGCAACGACGGCTCGCGCGAGCAGCTCCGGCAGCGCGTGCGGGAGGTGTGGGCCGACCTGGAACGCCGAGCCCGGGACAAGGCCCGGCCGACGCCCTGAGCGGCGGCGGCAGCCCCGGCACCCTCCCGGACACCCCGGACACCCCGGGCACCCAGGAATAGCGGCCTTCCCGCGGGCGTTGAACCTTGCTCGCAAGGGAAGGAATGTGCCGTGTCCGAGACCAGCGATTCCACCGGACGTTCACCGGAGACGCACGTCATCGACTACCGGGCCGCCGAGCAACTGCTCGCCGCCCGCGACCCGCGGGGCGCCGTGAAACTGCTCGACGGGGTCATCGCCGCCCACCCCGAGAACACGGCCGCCCGGCTGCTGCGCGCCCGGGCCTTCTTCGCGGCGGCGCAACTGCGGCCCGCCGAGCTGGAGTTCTCCCTCGTGCTGGAGCGCGAGCCGGACAACGCGTTCGCCCACTTCGCGCTCGCCCGCACCTATGAGCGCCAGGGCCGGCCCGACCAGGCCAGGCGCCACTTCCGCCTGGCGGCCGCGCTCGACCCCAACCCGCAGTATCTGAAGGCCGCGCGGTTCGACTCCTGACCCCGCGCCGGCCGCATCGGCCATGTCGGCCGCATCGGCTGCCTCGGCCGCGACGCCCGGCCCCGACCCCGGGGGGGGGGGGGGGG
>NZ_BMWH01000001.1:64119-309180 GCF_014651135.1 Streptomyces echinoruber | reverse complement strand
GGGGAGCGGGGCGTGGCCCCGGATCCGTGGAGAACGGGGCGCGTGGCTACGGGCGGTGGCCCTCCGGCGGCCGGTAGGGCGGGACGTCCCGACCCGGCTGGTAGTGCGGGCCCTGGTGCAGATGCCTGAGGACCACGGCCAGATCGACGGTGACCACCAGCCACAGCACCCCGAAGACGGCCGCCCACCCGGGGTGCCCGGCGAGCGCGAACACCGCCGTCCCGACGACCGACCAGACCAGCCCCCACACGCTCAGCCAGAAGCGCGCCCGCAGAGCACTGCGCGCGGTCGTCGGCTCACTGCCCGTACGCATCGAGACCACCGCTCCTCCCAGCAAGGTACTGCGGGCCGCGGCCGTCCTCCACCGGCGGGCCGCCGTAGCTCGAACGGATGAATGTGCGACGGGATGGAACGACCGTACGCCCGCGGGCCGTTGGACGGGCATGGAGCAGAAGACGCGAGCGGGACACACGGGGACGGGACCCGGGGCGATCACCCCGGACGGATGCGCGGTCGAGCTGTACGCACGGCTGCCGGCCGGCCAGGAGCCGGACATCGTCGCGGCGGCCGTGCCGGCGGGCGCGCGCATCCTGGAGCTGGGCAGCGGAGCCGGGCGCGTGACCCACGCACTGGTGGAGCGGGGCTTCACGGTCACGGCGGTGGACGAGTCGCCCGAGATGCTCGAGCGGGTGCGCGGAGCACGCACGATATGCAGCCCGATCGAGGACCTGGAGCTGTCCGAGACGTTCGACGTGGTCATGCTGGCGTCCTTCCTCGTGCACACCGCTGACGCCGGCCTCCGGCAGAGGCTGCTGCGCACCTGCGCCCGGCACGTCGCGCCGGGCGGCTGCGTCCTGATCCAGCGCGAGGGCGAGGACTTCCACACCAACGTGCCCCGGGAGCGGGTCGACCCCGCCGGCTTCACGGTGCGGATCCTGGCGGTGGAAGCGGTGGGGGACGGGGTGAACGAGGTCCATGCGGAGTACGTGTTCCCGGACGCCACCTGGACGCAGACCTTCCGGTCCCGGCCACTGACCAGAGGGCAGTTCGAGGAGGCGCTGGCGCAGGCGGGGCTGGAGGTCGACAAGTACCTCACGCCGGACGGGATATGGGTCCGGGCGGTACCGGCAGCGGTACCGGCGGACCGGGAAGGAGGCGTGGAAAAGGACGCCGGGGAGCGATGAGTTCGGGCAGCGGGGCCGGTCTGACTCCATGACCGCAGTACAGACCGCGTCGCACGGGAGAGACCATGTCCGAGACCACCGCCGCCACTCCGTCCGTCACCTCCGCCACCACCGGGACGCCGGCCGGCCGTGGCCGTCGTCGCGCCGCCCTTGTCGCCCTGCGCGTCCTGCAGGTGCTGCTCGCGCTGTTCTACGGCATCGCGAGCGCGCTGCCCAAGCTGATCGCGCACCCGTCGGCCGTCGAGTCCTTCGAACGGATCGGCTGGGGCGACCCCGGCATGTACACCATCGGCGCGCTGGAGCTCGCGGGAGCCGTCGCCCTGCTCGTCCCGCTCCTGCAGTCCGTCGCGGCCATGGCACTGAGCGCGCTGATGGTGGGCGCGTTCGTCGTCCAGCTCACCGTCTTCGACGGGCAGTACGCGGCCACACCGCTGCTGCTGATCGTGCCGCTCGCGCTCATCGCGTGGGCGCGGCGGGGCAGCAACCGGAAGCTGCTGCGGCTGGTCCGGCGAGGGGCGTGATGGCCGACGGACACGGGGCACGAGGCGCGAGAGGCGTGAAGCCGACGGGCACGGTGGCGGTCCCACGGGGGAGGGCCGCCACCGTGCCCGCCGGGAAGCGCTGCCCGCCGCACCCCGCCGGGAAGCGCTGCCTGCCGCGCCCCGCCGGGATGCGCCGCGCAGGCGCACGGGACGGCGCGGACGGTGCGAGGTGGCGCCGGTCAGCGGCCCCGGGGGCGTCCGGTGGGCGGCAGGCCGAAGCCGCGCAGGCGTTCGAGCTCGCGGCGTTCGCGCTTGGTGGGACGGCCGGTGCCGCGTTCGCGGATACCGGCCGGGGCGACGGCCTCGCGGGGCGGGGGCGGCGGCGAGTTGTCGACGTAGCACTGCTGGGCGACGGGCGCACCGACCCGCTTGCGGATCAGGCGCTTGACCACGACGATCCGCTCCCGGCCCTCGTGCCGCAGCCGCACCTCGTCGCCGATGCGGACGGCGTGGGCGGGTTTCACGCGCTCGCCGTTCAGACGGACGTGGCCGCCCCGGCAGGCGGCCGCCCCCTGGGAGCGGGTCTTGACCAGGCGCACGGCCCAGATCCAGCTGTCGATGCGGACCGTCTCGCCGGGCGCGGGAGCGGCCGCCTCCGCAGCGGCCACCGCGGCGGCGACCTTCGGATCGACGGCATTCGAATCGGCGGCCTTGGAATCGGCGGCCTCCGGGTCGGCGGCCGTGGAGTCGGGAGAACCCGGGCGGGAGGCCGGCGCGGCCTGGGCGGAGTCCGGTGCGGCGGGGCCGGTGACGTGCTCGCGCGGGCCGGTCACGGAAGCGTCGGGTCCGCCGGCGTGCGCGTCTTCGCTTTCCCCGCCCGCGGCGCCCACGTCCTCGTGCCCCGGTCCGGTCCCGCTGTGGCCGGTCGCACCGTGGCCGGTCGCACCGTTGCCCTGATCGTCCGCAGCCTCATGAGCCAAAGCCATGCCTCCGACCTTAACGGCAGCCGCCGAACAGCGGGCGCGGCGACCGTCCGGCGACCCCGGTCCCGTCCGCCCCCCGGCCCCGGGGCGGCCGGCCCGGCATACGGTGGGGGCATGGACGCCAGCAGCCTCGCCGTGCTCGACGAGCGGATCGCCGATTGCCGGGCCTGCCCGCGGCTGGTGGCGTGGCGGGAGGAGGTGGCGCGGACGAAGCGGGCCGCGTTCGCCGACTGGACGTACTGGGGCAGGCCGGTGCCGGGGTTCGGGCCGGCGGACGCACGGCTGCTGGTCGTGGGGCTGGCGCCGGCGGCGCACGGCGGGAACCGCACGGGGCGGATGTTCACGGGGGACCGCTCCGGGGACGTGCTGTACGAGGCGCTGTACGACGTGGGGCTCGCCTCGCAGCCCACGTCGGTGACGGCGGACGACGGCCTGGAGCTGTACGGGGTGCGGGTGACCTCCCCCGTGCACTGCGCCCCGCCCGCCAACAGGCCGACGCCCGGCGAACGGGACACCTGCCGGCCGTGGCTGGTGCAGGAACTGCGGCTGCTGCGGCCGACGCTGCGGGCGGCGGTGGTCCTGGGGGCGTTCGGCTGGCAGGCGGCGCTGCCCGCGTTCGACGCCGCCGGGTGGTCCGTGACCCGGCCGCGGCCGGCGTTCGCACACGGCACGCGGGTGTCCCTGGACGGGCTGGAACTCTTCGGCTGCTTCCACGTCAGCCAGCGCAACACCTTCACCGGCAAGCTCACCCCGGCGATGCTGCGCGAGGTCCTGACATCGGCCGCGGCGGCGGCCGAACTGCCCACGCACCGCTCGTGAATGACGGGCCCGCCCGTACCCGCCCGCGCCCGCTCGTAAATGACGGGACGGGGCGTCCGCACGGCGGTTACGGTGCCCCGGTGGCCCTCTACCCGGAGACCGAACCGTACGAGCACGGCATGCTCGACGTCGGTGACGGCAACCGCGTGTACTGGGAGACCTGCGGCAACCCGCGGGGCAAGCCGGCGGTCGTGCTGCACGGAGGGCCGGGATCGGGGTGCTCGCCGTTCCCGCGGCGCCTCTTCGACCCGGCCGCGTACCGGATCGTGCTGCTCGACCAGCGCGGCTGCGGGCGCTCCACGCCGCACGCGAGCGCGTACGACACCGACATGGGCGTGAACACCACCGCCCACCTGATCGCCGACCTGGAACTGCTGCGGCGCCATCTGGGCATCGAGCGGTGGCTGGTGTGGGGAGTGTCGTGGGGGTCGGTGCTCGGCCTGCGATACGCGCAGACGCACCCGCACGCCGTCTCCGAACTCGTCCTGACGGCGGTCGCGACCGGCTCCCACGCCGAGGTGGAGCTGCTGACGCGGGGCCTGGGGAAGATCTTCCCGGCGGCCTTCGCGCGGTTCGTCGCGGAACTCCCCGAGGACCGGCGGGACGGCAACCTGGCCGCCGCCTACCACCGGCTGCTGGAGTCGCCCGACCCGGCCGACGCGGGAACGGGCGGCGCGGGCCTGGACCGACTGGGAGACGGCGATCCTCCCGGCACCGCCGCGCTCGGTGGAACGGTTCGAGAACCCGGTCTTCCGCCTGGGCTTCGCCCGCACGGTCACGCACTACTGGGGCAACGGCCACTTCCTGGGCGAGGGCAACGACGAGGGCGTCGTCCTGCGTGACGCGCCCCTGCTGAAGGACGTCCCCGGCACCCTGGTGCAGGGAAGCCTCGATCTCGGCAACCTGCTGGGCACCGTGGCGACTGCACCACGCCTGGCCCGGCAGCGAGTTGGTCGTCGTCGGCGGGACCGGACACGGGACGGGCATGCCGGGGATGACGGAGGCGCTGGTGGCGGCGACGGACCGGTACGCCCGCCCGCCGCTGAGCCGTGCTGATCCGCGATGAACCGTGATGATCCGTGAACTGCGTGGGCGTGCGCGACTGCCGGGTGCCGCCCGCGAGGGATGACTGAGTCCCCCGTCCGTTTCCGCACCGCGCACACCCGCTGGAGCAGCCGTCATGCCGTCCCTCACCGACCCGGAGTTCCTCGACGCCACCGCCGACCGCCTGGCCGCCCTGCCCACGGTGCGGGCGGTCGCCCTCGGCGGCTCCCGCGCCCAGGGCACCCACCGCCCGGACAGCGACTGGGACCTGGCCGTCTACTACCGCGGCCCGTTCGACCCCGCCGACCTGCGCGCCGTCGGCTGGGAGGGCGAGGTGTCCGAGGTCGGCGGCTGGGGCGGTGGCGTGTTCAACGGGGGTGCCTGGCTGACCGTCGACGGGCGGCGCGTGGACGTCCACTACCGCGACCTGGACGTCGTGGAGCACGAGCTGGCGGAGGCGGAGCAGGGGCGGTTCCGGGTGGAGCCGCTGCTGTTCCACCTGGCGGGGATTCCCAGCTACCTGGTGGTCGCGGAGCTGGCCCTCAACCGGGTGCTGCGCGGAGAACTGCCGCGGCCGGACGGTTACCCGGAGCCGCTGCGGCGCACCGCGAGCGAGCGCTGGTACGGCACCGCACGCGCCACCCTCGGCTACGCCCGGGCCAACCACGCGCCCGCCGGCCGCCTGACGGAGGTGGCCGGGGCGGTCGCGACGGCCGCCGCGCAGACCGGGCACGCGGTGCTGGCGGCGCGCGGGGAGTGGGTCACCAACGAGAAGCGGCTGCTGGAGCGGGCCGGGCTGCGCGCGGTGGACGACCTGCTGGTCGAACTCACCCCCGAGCCCGACCGGCTGACCGCCGTGATCTCCGCCGCGGAGGATCTCTTCCGGCGCGTCGCCGGGTGAGGAGCGGTCCCGAGGACTGCTTCGGGCGCATCGCCGGGAAGGGGCGGTTCGAAGCGCTGCTCCGGTTCGGCGGCTCCGTGAGGAGAGGAGCAGACGGACGACGGCGGCGAGTACGAGGCCGGAACGGGCATCCTCACCCTGTTCGGACGGCAGCTCAGGCTGTGCCGCGAACGGGCGGGCCTCGACCGCGCCGAACTCGGCGCGCGCACGGGCTACTCCGTCTCGACGATCGCCTCGTTCGAGCAGGGAAGGCGCATCCCGCCCCCGCGGTTCATCGACCACGCCGACGAAGTACTGGGCGCCGGCGGGTTGTTGAGCGCGGGGAAGGAGGAAGTGGGGCGGGCGCGGTATCCGGCGTTCTTCCGGGACGCGGCCAGGTTGGAGACGCAGGCGGTGGAGCTGCATGTGTACGCCAACCAGGCGGTGCCGGGGCTGTTGCGGACGGAGGAGTACGGGATTCTGCGGGCCGAGGCACTCACACCGCGCGAATCGCCGGCCTTCATCGAGAAGCTGCTGGGGGAGAGATGAGCGTCGAAGACTCTGTCGGGACCGTGCCGGAGTCGGTCTGGGTCAAGAGCAGCCACAGCAGCGGCGAAGGCGGCGAATGCGTCGAAATCGTCGCCTGGACGGGCGCCCTGCACGTGCGCGACTCGAAGGACAAGGCAGGCCCCGTACTGCGCCTCACTCCCGGCGCGTGGGCCGAGTTCGTCGGTTTCGCCGCGCGGCAGGCGTGACCGCTCCGGGGCCCCGTGACCGCGCACCGCCCGGTCACGGGGCCCCGGCATGTCCGTGGCGGCCCGGCATGTCCGTGGCGGCCGGGCACGCGAAGGGCGCGGACGAGGCCGAGGGTGCGCTGCGGCCTTTGGGGCGGCTGTGATGTGTGCGTCGCCTCACGTCACGATCAGTGCGGCCGTTGACGCGGAGCGTCGTCGAATGGGCTGAAAAGGTGATCTCCATCTCACTCGTGGCGGTGAATGGATGTCGAGTACGTCTCAGTACCGTCACTTCGCGAGCCGTTCACCCCCGCCGAGGCGTTTAACTTCTACACGTACAACGTTTACGGAGGTGCAGGGTGAACGGGCGAACGGTGCTCGAGCGCTTTCCCGCCGGCGGACCGCGCGGATCGTGGCCGGCGGAGGAGTTCGCGCATGCGCGGCGTCTGGAAGGCCTGCCGGCGGAGGTTGTCATGGACCTCGCGACGGACACCTTCCTGGTGATCGTCCGCGAGGGTCCGGGGGACGCCGCCGCGTGAACGCCGACACAGCCGGTGCGGCCCCGGGCGGCGCCGTGGCCTGACCCTCGCGGTCGGCCCCGCCGCCCCGGGGCCGGGCCCGGGTTCCCGCGCCGGTCCGCCGGTCCGCCGGTTCGCTGACCCGCCGCGCCGACGCGGCCGGAGACCGGCGCCCGGCTCGCCGCTCGCCTGGTCGTGCCCGCGGTCGGCCCGCCCTTCCGTGGGGGAGGGCGCCCGCGGTCAGCCCGTCGTTCCCGGCGTCGGCGTCTGCACCGCGAACTGCTCCGCCTGCAGGGCGTACAGCTCGGCGTACAGGCCGCCGGAGGCCAGCAGCTCGTCGGGCGTGCCGGACTCCACCAGGCGGCCCCGGT
The DNA here is from genome assembly GCF_014651135.1 of Streptomyces echinoruber. GTDB lineage: Bacteria > Actinomycetota > Actinomycetes > Streptomycetales > Streptomycetaceae > Streptomyces > Streptomyces echinoruber. Next base: position 302,165 of record NZ_BMWH01000001.1, on the reverse strand, counting down.
CCAGCACGTGCACCAGGTCGGCGTGGCGCACCGACGCCAGCCGGTGCGTGATCAGAACGACCGTCTGGCCGCTGCCCGCCAGCCGCCGGATCTTGTCGAAGACCTCCAACTCGGCCCGCGCGTCCAGCGCCGCCGTGGGCTCGTCCACGATGAGGATCTGCCCGCGCCGGTAGGCGGCCCGCGCGATGCCGAGCCGCTGCCACTGGCCGCCGGACAGCTCGTGCCCGCCGCTGAAGTGCCGGGCGAGCAGCGTGTCCAGCCCGCGCGGCAGCCCGTCGACGACGTCCTCGGCGCCTGCCTCGGCGACGGCGGCCGCGATCCGCTCCTCGGTCAGCGGGGCGGAGGAACGGCCGACGGCGACGTTGACGCGGGCCGTGAACGGCCACCGTTTGAAGTCCTGCGCGACCATCGCGACCCGCTCGGCCAGCGCCCGCCGGTCCGCGCGCGCCGCGTCCACGCCGTCCCACAGGATCCGGCCGCCGTCCGGCGTGTACAGCCCGGCGAGCAGCTTGACCAGCGTCGTCTTGCCCGACCCGTTCTCGCCGACCAGCGCGATGATCCGCCCCAGCGGCAGGGTGAGGGTGACGTCGTCGAGGGCGGGACGGGTGGCCTCGCCCGGGTAGCGGAACGTGACGTGCTCGAAGCGGATCTCCCGCGGCCGTGCGGGCAGCGGCTCCCCGCCGACCGGGATCGCGCGCCGCGCCGCCTCCCCGTACAGCCGCCGCAGGTCGCCGACGAACAGCGCCTCCTCGTGGAGCTGGTTCACCTCCAGGACCAGGGTGTCCAGGCTGGCCGAGCCGGTGCGGATCGCGATGACCGCCGTCCCCGCGACCGACAGCGCCATCGCGCCGCCGAGCAGCAGCGCGCCGAGCGTGGTGTACGTCGCCACGGTCGCCACGCCGGTCCAGCCCGCCGCGAAGAGGCCGGTACGAGCCGCGAGCCGGGCCAGGCGGGCCTGCTCGGCCTCGGCGGTCTCCGACATCGCCCGGTAATGGCGCAGCAGGAACGGCGCCACGCCGTGCACCCGGATCTCCGGCGCGGCCTGCGGCTCGGTCAGCAGGTTGCTGAGCAGCTGGCCGGCGCGGGCGTGCTGCACCCAGATGTGGTACGAGGCGTAGCGGCGCCGGGCGTTCGTCAGCGCGCTCCACGCGCTCGGCAGCGTCATCGTCAGCAGCAGCGGCAGCAGGACCGGGTGCAGCACGGTCAGCACACCGGCCGCCGCGACCAGCGAGATCATCGCGTTCACCACGCGCGTGCCGTACATGATCATGCGGCGGGCGGAGGCGGCGCCGTACTTCGCGGTGTCCAGCAGCTTGTGGAAGGCGTGGTCCTCGATCGCGGACAGCTCCACCGCGGCCGCCCGCTCCAGGTAGCGCTCCGTCGCCACCCGCTCCACCTTCGGCTCCAGCCGGCCGGTCGCGTACGTCGACGCCGCCCGCAGCAGCGCGCCCACCAGCAGGACCGCCGCCATGGCGGCCAGCGCCGGGACCGTGGCGCGCAGCCGCTCCTCCAGGGCGCCGCCGCCCATCAGCCGGCCCAGCACGCTGTTGACCGCCAGCAGGCTCACCGCCTGCGCCGCACCCCGGCCGGTCTCGGCGGCCAGCACGGTCCGCGCCGCCGCCCGGTCCGCCTGCCGGGCGAGCCGGAAACTCTCCGCCAGCAGGGAGGGCAGACGGGTCACCATGGAGCGGAAGCCCAGCTCCAGGAACGCCTCGGAGTGCGAGTTCCAGCCCATGTCGTAGCGCAGCGGGCCGCCGAACAGCAGCCGCTCCGACTCCGACACCTCCGCCTCGACCGCGTGCCGTCTCCTCTTTCCGCCCGTTCCCAGCCGCCCCAGCCGCACCGCCGCTCCCTTCCCGTTCCGCCCCGGACCGCGGATGAACGGCCACTATCGCCGTGCGAGCGCGCCACGGGCAGGGCGCGTGGACCGGCGGGCGAGGTACGCGGGCGCACACCGGGCCGGCAGCGTGCCGGGGAACGTACGGACGCCGGCGGTGGCGGCGCGTACCGGCGGGCGGGGGGCGCAGGGGCGCGGGCGCCGTGGCTCAGAGGCGCCGGCGGCGGACGGCGCGGCGACCGGGGGTCACGCGGTGACCGGCCGCGACCACGCCGGCGTGGTGCCCGTCAGACGGCACAGGGCCAGGTAGAGCGGGATCGGCGGAGTGTACGGGACCGTGCCGGCCGGCCGGCGGAGGAGACCGGGAACGGGCCCGCTCCCCGGAACCAGGGCGCCGGCGGCATAACGCGCGGGCGCGGGCCACTCCAGGGCGTAGTCGGAGTCCGACGGAACGATCCACCACCAGTGCGCGTCGTCGCCGTACACGCACCCCACGCGCGGCAGCAGCGGCAGCACCAGCGGGCCCAGCCGGGCGGGCACCGCCACGGCGTCGCAGCCCAGCGGCGCGGTCATGCCGTCGGGCACCGGCAGCCGCAGCGGCGCGTCCCCGCCCGGGGTGCGCCGGGCGCGGCCCAGGCGCACCAGCGTGTCCAGGGCGAGCACCCGGCCGGATGCGGACGCGCCGCTCACAGCCATACGGCCCCCGTTCCGAGTTCGGTCCGGTGCGGCACCCGGGGCGCCGACAACGCGCCGCCGCGACCGCGGTCCTCCCGGCCCACGCCACGGCCGTGCGGTACGGCACCGCGGTCGTGCGGTACGGCACCGGGGGCGGCGTCCGCCGCGTGGTGCGCCTGCGTCGGCCCCAGTCCGTCGCCGGAATCGGACGTGCCGTCGTCGTCGGTGTCCGCATCGCCGCCGGCCGGATCCTGCTTCGGGCGGGTGCCCCAGCCCAGGTCGGCGCGCGGACCGGCGTCCGCGCCGGAGCCGCCGCCGTCGTCGGAGTCGTCGCCCCCGCGCGCCAGCTCGGCCCAGACCAGCAGGCCGGGCCCGTGCTCGTGGACGCCCCAGGCGTGGCACACGGCGTCGACGAGCAGCAGCCCGCGCCCGTGCTCCTCCTCCGGCAGCCGCAGGGAGGACTGCGGCTCACCGGTGGCGCAGCCCTCGTCGCGCACGGCGATGCGCAGCAACTTCCCGCCGTCCTGCACCTCGCACACGATCCGTGTGCTCGCCGTGTGCACGACGGCGTTGGTGACCAGCTCGGAGACGACGAGCGCCGCCGTGTCGCAGGTGTCCTCGCACACCGACCAGCCGCTCAGCCGGGCCCGGGTGAGCCGGCGGGCCTGAGCCGGCGAGCCCGGGTGGGCGGCCAACTCGAACCGGAACCTGCGCTCGGCGGCGGTCCGCTCCGAAGTGGTCTCCGGGACGGCTTCCGTGGCGGCACCGAGGCCGTGAAGGCCGACGGCGGCGTCTGCTCCTAAGGGCGCGGGCGGAATCACGCTTGCCACTATCGCCCTGACGCAAACACTTGGCAAGTGGCACTCTGAAAATTGCAGAGTGTTGTACTGCGCAGTAGGTGGCCATGGCACACTGCTCGCAACGGCACGCCGAGCGGCGCCGGTTCGGCACGCCGGACCGACGAGGGTCTGTCCGGATCCCACAAGACCCGGGTGATCCTCGAAAAGTCCTTCGAGGCTCTTCGGGGTTCTTCGAGTGGATCCTCGTCCTTCGAGCGGGTCTTCGGAACGGCGCCGCAGGGCTGTCAGGACGCACGTCGTGGAGGTGGAGAGGTGAGCGAACCGCGGTCCGGACCGACCGTCGGCCAGGTGGTCCTCGGCCGGCGCCTGCTGGACCTGCGGGAGCGCGCGGGACTCAAGCGCGAGGAGGCCGCCCGCATCCTGCGCGTCGCACCGGCCACGGTCCGCCGCATGGAGACGGCCGAGGTCGCGCTGAAGATCCCCTACCTCCAGGTCCTGCTGAAGGCCTACGGCGTCCCCGACGACGAGGCCGAGGCATTCGTGCACCTGGCGGAGGAGGCCAACAAACCCGGCTGGTGGCAGCGGTTCCACGACATCCTGCCCGGCTGGTTCTCGATGTACGTCAGCCTGGAGGGCGCGGCCTCCCTCATCCGGTCCTACGACCCCCACTTCGTGCCCGGACTGCTGCAGACCGAGGAGTACGCGCGCGCAGTGCTCACCTCGGGGGCCGTCGGCCAGACCAGGCCGGAGGACATCGAGAAGCACGTGGAGCTGCGGATGCGGCGCCAGGCGCTGCTCACCCGGTCCGACGCGCCCCGGTTCTGGGCGGTCGTCGACGAGACCGCCCTGCGCCGGCCGGTCGGCGACCCGCAGGTGATGCGGGCCCAGATCGACCGGCTGCTGGAGGCGCTGGAGCTGCCCACGGTCACGCTCCAGGTCGCCGAGTTCTCCTCGGGACCGCATCCGGGCACCTACGGGCCCTTCGTACTGTTCCGCTTCCCCATGCCGGAACTGCCCGACATGGTCTACAGCGAGTACCTGACCGGCGCCGTCTACCTCGACGCGCGCGCCGAGGTGGCGACCTACCTCGAGGTCATGGACCGCATGGCGGCCCAGGCCGCCACTGCACGACGCACGAAGGAGATCCTGCGGGATCTCCGCAAGGAGCTGTGAATGGATCGCATCACGTCCCACTCCGCCACGCCGCGGGTCCGCAGCGAGCGGATCTACAACGGCATGCCCGCGCGCGAGCTGGGCAGCGAGGGCTGGCACAAGCCGTGGAGCGGCGGCAACGGCGGCAACTGCCTGGAGGCGATGAAGCTCGCCGACGGCCGTGTCGCCCTGCGCCAGTCGACCGACCCGGACGGGCCGGCTCTGATCTACACCTCCGACGAGATGACGGCCTTCATCGAGGGGGCCAAGGCGGGAGCGGCGGACTTCCTCGTCTCCTGATCTCCTGACCCTCCTCCGGCCCTGCCCCCGTCCCCTCCGAGGGCCTCCGGGCGCCCGCGAGTTGCTCCGACTTCTTCCGGTTCTTCCGGTTCTTCCGGGTTCCTTGTGCAGGACAGCAACGTGACCACCCGCCACACCAACGTGACCACCCACCACACCAGACGCTTACGGGGTACCGCATGACCGGCCAGAACGCCGACACGAACGCCGTGGAGATCGACACCAGCAAGCCGCATCCCGCGCGGATGTACGACTGGTACCTCGGCGGCAAGGACAACTACCCGGTCGACGAGGAGATGGGGCGGCAGATGCTCGCCCTGGAGCCGCGGGTGCCGGTGATGGCCCGGGTCAACCGGGCCTTCATGCACCGGGCCACCCGCTGGCTGGCGCACCACGGCGTACGGCAGTTCCTGGACATCGGCACCGGCATCCCCACCGAGCCCAACCTGCACCAGGTCGCCCAGGAGATCGCGCCGGACGCGCGCGTCGTCTACTGCGACAACGACCCGATCGTGCTGGCCCACGCCGCCGCCCTGCTGCGCAGCACGCCCGAGGGCGTCACCGAGTACCTGCAGGCCGACGTGCGCGAACCCGGCGCGATCATCGAGGGCGCCCGGCGGATCCTCGACTTCGACCGGCCGGTGGCCCTGTCGCTCATCGCGCTGCTGCACTTCGTCTCCGACGAGGACGGCGCCCACGACCTGGTCGCCCGCCTCGTCGCCGAACTCCCCTCCGGCAGCTACCTGGTGATGAGCCACGCCACCGCCGACTTCACCCCCGAGGAATCCGCGGCGGCGACCGAGAAGCTCCGGGCCGCCGGCATCACCCTCGCCCTGCGCTCCCGCGCCGACTTCACCCGCTTCTTCGACGGCCTCGAACTCGTCGACCCCGGCGTCGCCGTCGTCCACCAGTGGCACCCCGAACTGGGCGAGCCGGTGCCGGGGCAGGACGACGGGGTCATCCCGGGGTACGGGGCGGTGGCCCGCAAGCCGTGACGGCGAGGGGCGCCGGGTGCGGACGGCAGGCGGGGCGTTGACGGGGCGTTGAGGGGTTGTTGACGGGTCGGGCCGCCGGAAGGCTGCCGGTGGGGGCGGGCCGTCGGACGGCCGTCGGCGGGTCGGGGCGCCGGAGCGCCGCCGACGGCCGGGGCGTTGGACGGTTGCCGCCGGTCGGGCCGGGACCGTCACACAGCCATCGGCCGGTCGTCCGGCCCGATCGGCGCCGGCAGGCGCGTACCGCCCGTCAGATACCGGTCGACGGCCGCGGCCACCGCGCGGCCCTCGGCGATGGCCCACACGATGAGCGACTGACCGCGCGCGGCGTCGCCGGCGGCGAAGACGCCCGGGACGTTCGTGGCGAAGTCGCGGTCGCGGGCGATGGTGCCGCGCGGATCCAGCCGCAGGCCCAGCTGGTCGACCAGCCCGTCGGTGCGGTCGGGCCCGGAGAAACCGAGGGCCAGCAGCACCAGGTCGGCCGGAATGACGCGCTCGCTGCCGGGCACCGGGCGGCGCCGGTCGTCCACGCCGACCAGGTGCAGCTCGCGCACGTGCCCGTCGGCGTCGCCGGTGAAGCGCAGCGTGGACGCCGCGAACATCCGCGCGTCCGCGTCGGCGTAGGGCGCGGTGCGCAGGTCGCGCGCCTCCTCGTGCGCGGCCGACACCCGGTAGACCCGCGTCGGGTACGTCGGCCACGGCTCGCGCTCCTCGTCGCGCTCGCCGCCGGCCTGCGGGTAGATGTCCAACTGCGTCACGGACGCGGCGCCCTCGCGTATCGCGGTGCCCAGGCAGTCGGCGCCGGTGTCGCCGCCGCCGACGATGACGACGTGCTTGCCGGCGGCGGACAACGGGGACGTCTCCAGATCCCCCTCGCACACCCGGTTGGCCAGCGGCAGGTACTCCATCGCCTGGTGGATGCCGGCCAGTTCACGTCCCGGCACGTCCAGTTCGCGCCAGGCCGTCGCGCCGGTGGCGATCACCACGGCGTCGTAACGGGCACGCAGACCGGCCGCGTCGACATCCCGGCCGATCGCCGTGGAGGTACGGAACTTGGTGCCCTCGGCCCGCATCTGCTCCAGCCGGCGCTCCAGATGGTGCTTCTCCATCTTGAACTCGGGGATGCCGTAGCGCATCAGACCACCGAGCCGGTCGTCCTTCTCGTACACGGCGACCGTGTGCCCGGCCCGGGTCAGCTGCTGCGCCGCGGCCAGGCCGGTGGGGCCGGAACCGATCACCGCGACCGTCTTGCCGGACAGCCGCTCCGGCGGGCGCGGCGGGACGAACCCCTCCTCCCAGGCCCGGTCGGCGATGGACACCTCGACGTTCTTGATGGTGACCGCGGGCTGGTTGATGGCGAGCACGCATCCCGTCTCGCACGGCGCCGGGCACAGCCGGCCGGTGAACTCGGGGAAGTTGTTCGTGGCGTGCAGCCGTTCGCTCGCCGCCCGCCAGTCCTCGCGGGAGACGAGGTCGTTCCACTCCGGTATCAGGTTGCCCAGCGGGCAGGCGTTGTGGCAGAAGGGGATGCCGCAGTCCATGCAGCGGTTGGCCTGCTTGCTGATGATGGGCAGCAGCGCCCCGGGGACGTAGACCTCGTTCCAGTCCCGCACGCGCTCCTCGACGCGGCGGCGGGGCCAGTCCTCGCGCGGGGTGGTCAGAAAACCCTTGGGATCGCCCATGGCCGACTTTCTGTTCCTTGACTGATGCGTACGACGGGGCCGAGCGTCATTGGGCGGCACATGCTTTCGGTCACGATACGTCCCTTCGGTCACTTGTGCGGAATTCCCGAGAGTGCTTTTGCCGTCTCTGCCCGGCCTTTTGGAGCGGCGGGGCGTGGGTGGGGTAGCGGGTGGGACAGGAGGGGGTGAAGTGCATGCCGAGGCGAGGCGGGAGTGGTCAAGTACGTGCCGAGGCGGGGCGAGAACGGTCAGATACGCGCCGGGGTGAGGCGGGTAAGCGTCAAGGGCGCGAGGAGCCGTCGGGCGGGTGTCGAGGGCCAGGGCCAGGTGATCGTCGGGAGAGACGTGAGCGCGGAGATCATCGAAGCAGGGGGCGCGGGGCCCGATGTGGTGGCGCGAGTGCGGCTCCACCGCCTTCCCCCCCCCGCGCACGTACGAAGCCCGGGCACCCGGACCCCACCGTCGTGCCGCCGGCTGCCGCATCATGGCCGTGTGCGACTGGAAGCGATCACCTGGGACCGGCTCGGCGAGCGGCTCGCCGATCGTCTGCTCGACCTGAGTCCGGGCGACGGCAGTCCGTGGCCGCGCGTCGCCTTCGACGGCGCCCCGGCCGCCCGCCCGGGTGACCTGGCCGAACGCGTCTCGGAGGCACTGCGGGTGCGCGGCCGCCCCTCCCTGGTCGTGGGCACCGACGGCTTCATGCGCCCCGCCTCGCTGCGCCTGGAGCACGGCCGCCAGGACGTCGACTCCTACTACGACGGCTGGTTCGACACCGGCGCCCTGTGGCGGGAGGTCTTCGGTCCCCTGGAAGCGGGCGGGACCGGCCGTGTCCTGCCCGACCTGTGGGACCCGGTCACCGACCGCGCCACCCGCAGCCCCTACGTCCAACTCCCGCCCGGCGGTCTCCTGTTGCTGCACGGCCCCCTCCTGCTGCGGCACTGGTTCCCCTTCGACCTGACCGTCCACGTCCTCCTCTCCCCGGCCGCCCTGCGCCGCCGCACCCCCGAGGCCGAGCACTGGACGCTGCCCGCCTACGAGCGCTACGAAGCGGAGGCCGACCCGGCCGGCACGGCGGACGTCCTGGTACGCGCCGACGATCCGCGCCACCCGGCATGGAGCGGCTGACGTCCGGGGTGCGCAACCTCCGCCGCGATCTCCGCTTCGTCCTCTCGACGTTCGCCCCGACCAGCCCCTGCGCCCCGACCAGCCCCTGCGCCCCGGCCGACCACCCACCGGGGTCCGGCCCCCCGTCGGCCGTGAATCCGGGTCGGCGGAGGGGCGAAGCCGGCCGGTGGATCGGGGTCGGCCGTGCGGACCATGACCGGCCGGGTCGGTCAGAGCCAGCCGTTGCGGCGGAAGCCCCGGTAGAGGATCCCGCAGGCGGCGAATATCAGGCCGATCACCAGGGGATAACCGAACCTCCAGTGCAGCTCCGGCATGTGGTCGAAGTTCATGCCGTACACGCCGCACACCATCGTCGGCACGGCGATCACCGCCGCCCACGCGGTGATTTTCCGCATGTCCTCGTTCTGCGCGACCGTCACCTGCGCCAGGTGCGCCTGCAGGATCGAGTTGAGCAGTTCGTCGAAGGACGCGATCTGCTCGGCGACCCGCAGCAGATGGTCGGAGACGTCGCGGAAGTAGGCCTGTATCTCCGGGTCCACCACGCGGATCGGCCGGGTGGCGAGTTCCTCGAGCGGGCGGCCGAGCGGCACCACCGCCCGTTTCAGCTCCAGCAGCTCCCGCTTCAACTGGTAGATGCGGCCGGGATCGGCCCGTGCGCCGTTCTGCGCGAACACGTCCGTCTCGACCTGGTCGATGTCCTCCTGAACGGCCTCGGCGACGGTCAGGTAGTCGTCGACCACATGGTCCGCGATCGCGTGCAGCACCGCCGCCGGCCCCTTGGCGAGCTGCTGCGGATCCGACTCGAGCTCCTCACGCAGCGGACCCAGCGAGCCGTGCCGCCCGTGCCGCACGGTGATCACGAAGTCCCGGCCGACGAACACCATGATCTCCCCGGTGTCCACCACCTCGCTGGTCGCGGTCAGTTCCTCGTGCTCGACGTAGCAGACCGTCTTGAACACGGCGAACAGCCTCTCCCCGTACCGCTCCAGCTTGGGCCGCTGGTGGGCCTCCACCGCGTCCTCGACGGCCAGCGGGTGCAGCTCGAAGAGCTCGGCCACACCGGCGAACTCCTGCTCCGTCGGCTCATGCAGACCCAGCCAGACGAAACCGTCACCAACCTTGCGTACCCGCCGCAGGGCCTCCGCCACGTCTTCCGTCCCCGACGTGCGGACGCCGTCCTGATACGTCACGCAGTTCACCACCGAGGAGCCCAGGGGCGACCGGGCAGGGTGGCTCAGATCCACCCGGTCACGGCGCCGGGCGAGCCGTGCCACCTTGCGCAGACCGCCGACCCCGCCGAGGCTCGTGACCTTCCGCAGATTCCCTGCCATGGACATCTGGATCTCCCTGGGTGGATCTCCCCGCACCGCGTTTCCGCGCCCTGGCCGGCCAGTCTGCCAGGATTGCGTCAACGGCGTACGGGCCTGTGGGAACAGGCAGTTCCGCTTTGTTCCCGCCTGTGGACGGCCGTGTGGCGGCGAGAAGCGCCCGGGGCGGCGGGATGCCGTTCCCGCCCGGGCGGGAACCCGGTGGGAACGATGACTGGGCGGGAACCCGGGCGGGAACGGCGACCGGGCTGGAACCCGGGCGGGAACGGTGACTGGGAGGATCGGGGCATGACACCGTCCGACCGATATCTCCTCCGCAACCGGCAGGCCGAGGCGGCGGAGCGCTTCGACGCCTTCACCGCCCTCTTCGACCCCGTAACGTTCCGGCATCTCGAGGCACTGGGCATCGGACCCGGCTGGCGGTGCTGGGAGGTCGGCGCGGGTGGAACCTCCGTGGTGTCCTGGCTGGCGGAGCGGGTCGGTCCGGCCGGGCGGGTCCTCGCCACCGACATCGACGTCTCCCGCGTCGCCCCGGCCGCCCGCCCACCGGTCGAGGTACGCGTCCACGACGTCGGCGCCGAGGAGCCGCCCGACGAGGGTTTCGACCTGGTGCACGCCCGCCTCGTCCTGGTCCACGTGCCGGACCGCGCACGGGCACTGCGGTCGATGGTCGCGGCCCTGCGCCCCGGCGGGTACCTCCTCGTCGAGGACGCCGACCCGGCCCTGCAACCCCTGGCCTGCCCCGACGAGCACGGTCCCGAACAGCGGCTGGCCAACCGGCTGCGGCACGCCTTCCGCAGCCTGCTCGCCGACCACGGTGCCGACCTGGCCTACGGCCGCAAACTCCCGCGCCTGCTGCGCGAAGCCGGCCTGTGCGAGGTCGCCGCCGACGCCTGGTTCCCGCTCGCCTCGTCCGCCGGCGCGGCCCTGGAGGCGGCCACGATCCGCCAGATCCGCGGCCGGCTCGTCACCGCGGGCCTCGCCACCGACGAGGACGTCGACCGCCACCTCGCCAACATCGCCGCCGGCCGTCTCGACCTGACCACGGCTCCGTTGATCTCGGCCCGGGGACGGAAGGCGGAGCACCCCGGCAGCGACTGACGGTTCCTCGGGCGCTCACGGAGATCCACGGCCGTGAACCGGCCATGAACCGGCCGCGGACCAGCCGGGGGCCGGCCGAGGACCAGCCGTGGCCCGTCGCCGGAACCTCCCCGGACAGAGCGGCTAGCCACGGCTCTCCTCCCGCACGGGCGGCCTTCCGCCCACCCGCTCCACCGCGCACGCCCCCGCCCGGCACCCCTCCACCGCCGCGTCCTCGGGCCCGGCCCCGGCCAGCAGGGCCGCGAGGAACGCTCCCGTGAACGCGTCGCCGGCCCCGGTCGTGTCCCGCGGACGCGCCGACCGGGCGGGAAGCCGGGCGTGAACAGCACCGGAACGAGCCACCAGGGCTCCGTCGGCCCCCTGCTTGGCGACCACGAGCGGAACGCGCCGGCTCAGTTCGGCGGCCGCGTCCACCGGATCGTCCAGCCCCGTCAGCAGCCGCGCCTCGTCACGGCTGGGCAGCAGGACGTCCACCCCTTCCGTCAGTTTCACGAACCGGTCCACCCCCAGCTCCCCGAGGAAGCCCGCCGACGCCGGATCGAGACTCACCGGAACGCCCCGCGCGCGTGCCGCGGCCACGGCCACCCGCAGCAGGGCCCGGCTCGGCGCGGAGAACAGCAGGTAGCCCGACAGGTGCAGCCGGGCCACCCCGTCCAGCAGCGCGTCCGACCAGTCACCGGGCGCGAGCCGCAGGCAGGCCCCGCTGTCGGTGAGGAACGTGCGCTCGGCCGCCGCGTCCGTGTCCACGATGCAGATCACCGTCCCGGTCGGCGCCCGCGAGTCCACGACGAGACACGGCCGGACGCCCGCGGTGGCCAGCGCCCGTTCGTGCCACACCGCCGCGTCCTCGCCGACCCGGCCCAGCATCCGCACGTCCGGGCAACCCCAGTACGCCGCCCAGCACGCCACGTTGGCGCCCGCGCCGCCCGGCAGCGTCCGGATCACCGCGGCCGTGTCGGTGCCCGGCGCGAGCGGCCCCCGGTGCCGGGCCACGACGTCCGTCACCACGTCCCCGACGACCAGGAGCGCCCCGCCCCGCTCGGACATCTCCTCTCGCTCGGACACCCCCTCCCGCCGGGGCGCCCCGTCCCGCTCCACCGCCGCGTCCCGCGCGGGCCCCGCACCGCGCCCGGATGAAGAGCCCCGCTCTCGCGGCATCCCCGTGCCGCCCGCCGTCACCCTTCGGCCCACGCCGCCGCGATCCGGCCCGCCAGCCGTACGTTGCCGCGCACCGCCGCCAGGTTGGCGCGCAGCGAGGCACCGTCGGTGTGCCGCACCAGGTAGTCCAGGAGGAACGGCGTCACCGCCTGGCCGGTGACCCCCTGCTCTCCGCAGGCGCGCAGCGCGTCGGCGAGTACACGCGCGTGCAGGTCGGGATCCAGTTGTTCGTCCTCGGGGACCGGGTTGGCCACGACGAGGGCCGACTCCGGTGCGGCGAGCGCGTCCTGAGCCCGCATCACGTCCGCGACCTGCTCCGGGCTGTCGAGCCGCCAGTCCACGGGGTGGCCGGAGTCGGACAGGTAGAAACCGGGGAAGCGGTCCGTGCCGTACCCGGCGACCGCCACCCCCAGGGTCTCCAGCCGCTGCAGCGTGGCGGGCACGTCGAGGATCGACTTCACGCCCGCGCACACCACCGTGATCCTGGTACGGGCCAGCAGCCCCAGGTCGGCCGACTCGTCCTGTGTCACCGTCCACTCCCGGTGCACACCCCCCAGCCCGCCGGTCGCGAACACCCGGACACCCGCCCGGGCCGCCAGCAGCGCCGTCGCCGACACCGTGGTCGCCCCGCTCGCGCCGGCCGCGACGGCGAGCGGCAGGTCCCGGTGGCCGAGCTTGCGCACACCGTCCTCGTTGGCGATCCGCTCCAGGCCCTCCTTGTCCAGGCCGACCAGTGGCCGCCCGTCCAGCACGGCGATCGTCGCCGGTACGGCCCCCTCCTGCCGTACCGCCTCCTCCAGCTCCAGCGCCACCTGCAGGTTGCGCGGGCGCGGCAGCCCGTGGGCGATGATCGTGGACTCCAGCGCCACCACCGGGCGGCGCGCGGCGAGCGCCTCCCGGACCTCTTCGGACACCACCAGCACGCGCCTGCCTCCCGTCTGTCGGTCTTCTCCCGTCTCTGGCATCTCTGGCGGGCATCGTGCCCGGCCAAACCCTTGCGGCCCGCTGCGGCGGGCACCAGCCTGGACGTATGCCTGGACATATGACGGACAGCACGCCACGACTCGACCATGTCGTCCTGTGGGTCCGGGACCCCGTCGCCTCGGCCTCCTTCTTCGAGAAGGCCGTCGGCCTGCGACCTTGGCGCGTCGCCGAGTACGCCGAGGGAAAGGCGCCTTTCTGCTCCGTGCGCATCAACGAGGAGACGATCCTCGACCTCGCCCCGCTGCCGCTGGCCGAGCGGATGGAGGTGGTCCCCGGTGCCGCCGCGAGCGCCGGCCACCCCGTCCACCACGTCTGCCTGTCCCTGCCCCGCGACGGCTTCGACGCCCTGCGCTCCCGCCTGGAGGAGCAGGGGGTGCCCGTCTCGGACCTCTCCCACGACTCCCTCGGTGCGCGGGGGAAGGCCAAGCGCAGCTTCTACTTCCGCGACCCGGACGGCAACGTCTTCGAGGCCCGCCACTACGACTGACCGAGACCGCCGCGCCTGATCGCAGCCACCACGACCGACCGTGGCCACCACGACTGACCGAGGGCGCCGCGACTGACCGAGAGCGCCGCGACCGACCGCCGTCATACGACCGACGCGTGAGGCGTCCGAAACGGCCCGGACCGTCAGAACAGCGGCTCGGGCAGCACCCCCTCCAGGGCGAGCAGCTTCCGCTTGGTCTCCAGACCGCCCCCGAAGCCGCCTATGCCACCGCCGCTCTCGACGACCCGGTGACAGGGCACGACGACCGGCAGCGGATTGGCGCCCATCGCCATGCCCACCGCCTGCGCCGCCCCCGGCTGGCCCACCCGGCCGGCCAGCTCCCCGTAGCCGACGACCGTGCCGTAGGGCACCCCGGAGGCCAGTTCGCGCAGCACCTGCCGGTTGAAGCCGGAGACCAGCGACCAGTCCAGCGGCAGCTCGAAGACGCGCCGCTCGCCCGCGAAGTACGCCGTGACCTGGCGTATCGCCTCCGTCAGCAGCGGCGAGCCGGGCGCCTCGACCAGTTCGGCGCCCAGCCGTGACGCGAGCCGGGCGAGCGCCCTGTCCCGCACCGCGTCCGTGGCGTGGAACACGACGTTGACCAGGCCGTCGTGCGTCGCGGCCAGCAGCAGTGGGCCGATGCCGGTGCCGACGACGGCCCACACCACCTGCTGCCGGTCCTCCCCGTGGCTGTCCATGCGACCACCGTACGACCCGCCACTGACATCGATGCCGATACTCGGGTTCAACGCCCTCCGGACCGGGTGACCGGCCCCGGCCGGAGCCGGCCCGTATCCGGACACCTGGCCGCCGCTCACGCCCCACGCGGACCACATCCGCCCGGCGCGGCTCGGGCGCGGACGTCACCGGCCCTTCAGTGCGTCGCGCACCACGTCCGGCTTGTTCGTGATCACCCCGTTCACGCCGTAGCCGGCGACGCGCCGGGCCCCGGCCGCGTCGTCGACGGTCCAGGTGAAGACCCCGAGCGGCCTGCCGTGCGGCCCGGTGACGGCGTGGACGGCCGCCACGTACCCGAGGGACAGCGACGTGGCGGAAGGGTTGACCAGGTCGGTGAAGCGGGCGTACGCGGGCAGGTCCGCCACGGCCGGCCGGCCGAGGAAGCCGGTCCTGATCCCGGGTTTCAGCTCGTGCACGGTCCGCAGGCTGTCCGCGTTGAAGCTCTGCACGACCAGTCGCCCGCCGACGTGCGCCCGGTCCAGCCAGCCCTCGTTGGCGAGGACCTTGAGGATCTGCCGTTCGATGCCCGGATACAGCTCCGGGTTCTTGATCTCCAGCAGCAGTTTCTGGTGGTGCGCCTCCACGCGGCGCAGGTACTGCTCCAGCGTCGGTACGCGCGTGCCCGCGTACCCGGACCCGAACCAGCTGCCCGCGTCCAGCCGCGCGATCTCCGCGGCGGTGAAGTCCTTCACCTTCCAGGGCGCGCGGTCGGGAAAGACCTGCTCGACGTCGGTGGTGCGGGCCAGGCTGTCGTCGTGGACGACGACGAGCTCGCCGTCGTTGGTGCGCTGGACGTCGTTCTCCACCCAGCCGATGCCCAGCGAGGCCGCCTTGTCGACGGCGGCCAGCGTGTTCTCGGGGGCGTAGGCGGACGCGCCCCGGTGGGCGATCACCACCGGGTGCTCCGCGCTGCCGACCGCCCGGACATGGGAGGCGGGGAGCAGGAGGGCGGCAACGCCGAGGAACGCGACGGCGGTGGCGACAACGCGCGCGTACATGGGCACTCCTCGTGCCGGGCGGTCACGGACAGCTCCAGGGTGACAGCTCGGCGTCATCGGCGCCGGGCGTACGGGCCAACAGGTGGATCGGACAGGCGTACCAACAGGTGGACCCGCAGGCGGACCGGACAGACGGGACCGGCGAATAAAACGACAGGCGGAATGACAAATGAATCGGCAGATGAAACGACAGACGGGACAGGGTGCGGCGCCGGCAGGTGAAGACGGGGCCGCCGATCCGCACACCGGTGGCGCACAACTGGGGCGAGGCCGTGTTTCTTTACCGGAGAGTCGTTCGCCTTCTCCCGTGCGGGTCATACTCTCTGCGTCACCCTGACCGGCCCGGCGGTTCCGGGGCGGGGAGAAGCACGTGATTTCCGGGACGCGAGAGGCGGAAGGGCAGCCGCGCATGCAGGGCACGGTCGACGGATTCAGCTACGGACTCGTCACGCCGGTTGTGGCCTACCTCCTGGCCTGCCTCGGCGCCGCGCTCGGTCTGCGCTGCACCACCCGCTCCCTGCTGATCGGCGGCTCCTGGCGGCCCGCCTGGCTGGCCCTGGGCTCGGCGGCGATCGGCTCGGGCATCTGGACCATGCACTTCGTCGCCATGATGGGGTTCGCGGTCAAGGAGACCCCGATCCACTACGACGTACCGACCACGTACGCGAGCCTGGTCCTCGCCATCGTCATGGTGGGCGCCGGCATCTTCATCGTCGGCTACAGAGGCGCCAGGGGCGCCGCGCTCTTCACCGGCGGCACGGTCACCGGCCTGGGCATCGCCTCGATGCACTACCTCGGCATGGCCGGCATGCGCCTGGACGGCACGCTCGAGTACAACACGCTCACCGTCGCCGCCTCCGTCGTCATAGCCGTCGTCGCCGCGATCGCCGCGCTGTGGGCCGCCGGGCAGGTGCGGGGCTTCCTGTGGAGTGTGGGCGCGAGCCTGGTGATGGGGCTGGCCGTGAGCGGCATGCACTACACCGGCATGGCCGCCGTCACCGTCCACCTGCACGGCACGGCCGGCGCGTCCGCCGGCGAGGCGCCCGCCGCCCTGCTCGCGCCGATGCTGATCGGCCCGCTCGCCTTCCTCCTCCTCGCCGGTGTCGTGGTCATGTTCGATCCGCTGATGGTCGTGGGGAAGCCGAACCTTGTCCCCGCCGAGCACAAGCCCGGCGTGCCGGCCCGCGAACTCGTGGCCCACTCCGCCCGGCGCCCCGCCCCGTACCCCCGCCACCAGCCGGGGCGGCGCGTCACCCGCGCCTCGCGGAACCGCTGACCGGGCCCCGTTGTCAGTTCCGTTGTCAGTGCGGGGTCGTACGGTTGACTTCATGCGGCCCGTTTCCCAGATCGAACGCACGGTGGCGCCCTTCAAGGTCGTCAGCCCCTACCGGCCCAGCGGCGACCAGCCGCAGGCCATCGAAGAGCTCGCCCGGCGCATCCAGGCGGGCGAGAAGGACGTCGTCCTGCTCGGCGCGACCGGCACCGGCAAGTCCGCCACCACCGCGTGGATGATCGAGAAGCTGCAGCGCCCCACGCTCGTGCTGGCACCCAACAAGACGCTGGCCGCCCAGCTGGCCAACGAGTTCCGCGAGCTGCTGCCGAACAACGCGGTCGAGTACTTCGTCTCGTACTACGACTACTACCAGCCCGAGGCCTACGTACCGCAGTCGGACACCTACATCGAGAAGGACTCCTCGATCAACGAGGAGGTCGAGCGGCTGCGCCACTCCGCGACCAACTCGCTGCTCACCCGGCGGGACGTCGTCGTGGTCGCCTCGGTCTCCTGCATCTACGGCCTGGGCACGCCGCAGGAGTACGTCGACCGCATGGTCACCCTGCGCGTCGGCGACGAGATCGACCGGGACGAGCTGCTGCGCCGCTTCGTGGACATCCAGTACACGCGCAACGACGTGGCGTTCACCCGCGGCACCTTCCGCGTCCGCGGCGACACCATCGAGATCTTCCCCGTCTACGAGGAGCTCGCCGTCCGCATCGAAATGTTCGGCGACGAGATCGAGGCGCTCTCCACGCTCCACCCGGTCACCGGCGAGATCCTCAGCGACGACCAGCAGCTGTACGTCTTCCCGGCCTCCCACTACATCGCCGGCCCGGAGCGCATGGAGCGCGCCGTCAAGGGCATCGAGCAGGAGCTGGAGGAGCGGCTGGCCGAACTGGAGAAGCAGGGCAAGCTCCTGGAGGCCCAGCGCCTGCGGATGCGCACCACGTACGACATCGAGATGCTCCGCCAGATCGGCACCTGCTCCGGCGTGGAGAACTACTCACTGCACTTCGACGGCCGCGAGCCCGGGTCCCCGCCCAACACCCTCCTGGACTACTTCCCGGAGGACTTCCTCCTCGTCATCGACGAGTCGCACGTCACCGTCCCGCAGATCGGCGCCATGTACGAGGGCGACGCCTCCCGCAAGCGCACCCTCGTCGAGCACGGCTTCCGGCTGCCCTCCGCGCTGGACAACCGGCCGCTGAAGTGGGAGGAGTTCCAGGAGCGCATCGGGCAGACGGTCTACCTGTCGGCGACCCCGGGCCCGTACGAGCTGTCGCGGGCCGACGGCGTCGTCGAGCAGATCATCCGCCCCACCGGTCTCGTCGACCCGGAAGTCGTCGTCAAGTCCACCGAGGGGCAAATCGACGACCTGGTGCACGAGATCCGCAAGCGGGTCGAGAAGGACGAGCGGGTCCTGGTCACCACGCTCACCAAGAAGATGGCCGAGGACCTCACGGACTACTTCCTGGAACTCGGCATCCAGGTGCGCTACCTGCACAGCGACGTCGACACGCTGCGCCGCGTGGAGCTGCTGCGCGAGCTGCGCAGCGGCGAGTTCGACGTGCTGGTCGGCATCAACCTCCTGCGGGAGGGCCTCGACCTGCCCGAGGTGTCCCTGGTGGCCATCCTCGACGCGGACAAGGAGGGCTTCCTGCGCTCGGGCACCTCGCTGATCCAGACCATCGGCCGCGCGGCGCGCAACGTCTCGGGCCAGGTCCACATGTACGCCGACAAGATCACGCCGGCGATGCAGCGGGCGATCGAGGAGACCAACCGCCGCCGCGAGAAGCAGATCGCCTACAACAAGGCGCACGGCATCGACCCGCAGCCGCTCCGCAAGAAGATCAACGACATCGTCGCCCAGATCGCCCGCGAGGAGGTCGACACCGAGCAGCTGCTGGGCAGCGGCTACCGCCGGGCGAGGAAGGACGGCGGGGGCGCCAAGGCCCCGGTGCCGTCGCTCGGCGGCAGGGCGGCCGCCCAGACCACCAAGACCACGAAGACCGCCAAGTCCGCCAAGGGCAAGGTCCGGGAGACGGTGCCCACCGACCGCCCGGCGGCCGAGCTCGCCGAGCAGATCGAGGAGCTGACCGAGCGCATGCGCGCGGCCGCCGCGGACCTGCAGTTCGAGATCGCGGCCCGGCTGCGCGACGAGATCGCCGAGATGAAGAAGGAGCTGCGCCAGATGAAGGAGGCGGGCCTGGCCTGAGCCGTACCCGCCTGAGCCGTACCCGGTACGCGGTGTGTTGCAGGACCGACACAAAGTGCGGTTCCGGGTTCGGCGCTGCCGGTGCTCCTGCGTAGGGTTTTGCTCAACCGCGCACGTCGCGGCAACAGGGGAGTAGTCCGAGAGGGGAAGCAGCCGTGACCGTCAACTTGACCAAGGGTCAGGCCATCAGTCTGCAGAAGAACGACGGGGGCAGCCTGACCGCGGTCCGTATGGGTCTCGGCTGGCAGGCGGCGCCGCGCCGTGGCCTGTTCGGCTCCCGTACGCGGGAGATCGACCTCGACGCCTCCGCCGTGCTCTTCGCCGACAAGCAGCCCGTCGACGTCGTGTTCTTCCGCCACCTGGTCAGCGACGACGGGTCCGTGCGGCACACCGGTGACAACCTCGTCGGCGGTGCCGGGCAGGGCGGCGACGACGAGGCGATCCTCGTCGACCTGCAGCGGGTCCCGGTCCACATCGACCAGATCGTCTTCACCGTGAACTCCTTCACGGGCCAGACCTTCCAGGAGGTGCAGAACGCCTTCTGCCGCCTGGTCGACGAGACCAACGGCCAGGAACTCGCCCGCTACACCCTGGCGGGCGGCGGCGCCTACACCGCCCAGATCATGGCCAAGGTCCACCGTTCGGGCACGGGCTGGACGATGACCGCCATCGGCGCCCCGGCCAATGGCCGCACCTTCCAGGACCTGATGCCGACGATCATGCCCTACCTGTAGCGGGGCCCGGCGGCACGACGGCAGACAACGACACAGGGGCGACACAGGGGGCAGAAGGCGATGACGGCCGAGCTGGTGCGGGGGCAGAACCACCCGCTCACCCAGACCCGTCTGGAGGTCCGCGTCTCGGCCGGCACGCCGATCGTCGCCGCGGCCACACTGAGCGACGACCGGGACAGGGTGCGCGGCGCCGAGTGGGTGGCCCACCCCGGCGCACCCGTCCTGCCCGGTGTGGAGGTCTCTCGGCAGGCGGCCGCCCGGCACCGTCTCGCTCTCGACCTGGACGCCCTCCCGGACGCCGCGCACCGCCTCCACGTCGTGCTCGCGCTGCCGGTCGGCACCGGCGGCCCGGCCCGGTTCGGCGCCGCCGCCGCTCCGTTCGCCGCGGTCACCGCCCCTGACGGCACGCCGGTCGCCGACTACACCGTCACCGGTCTGGACACCGAGTCCGCCCTGATCGCCCTGGAGTTCTACCGTCGCCAGGGCACCTGGAAGGTCCGCGCCGTCGGCCAGGGATACACCGGCGGACTCGCCGACCTCCTCGCCGACCAGGGCCTCACCGAGGCGCACCGGCTCGCGGCCGCCATCCACGAGGCCGTGGCCCGCGGGCTCGCCCTCTCGGTACCGGCACCGCCGCCGCGCCCGGCGCACCACGACCGCTCCGGGCAGGCCGGCACACCGGCTGGTGCGGCGGCGCACGGCGGTGGTGCCGGCACGCCGGCCGCGCTGCCCGAGGGACCGACCGGCACCCCGGCCGCCACGCACGACGCGGCACCGCCGTACACCGCCCACGAACCGGCCCCCGCGCCCGGCGGCCGGGCGCCCCGGCCGGGCATGCCATCGGCCGGGACGTCCGCCTCCCGGCCGGTGCCCCCAGCGGGCGGCCCGGTCGACTACCAGCACCCCCGGCGGCGCCCGGCCGCACCGCCCTCCTCCCCGCCCCCCGCGCCCGAACCCCCGCCCGGCCGGCCCGCGCCGCCCGTCGCGGGCGACGCGCCCGGCTGGAGCATGGAGGAACGCCTCTACAACCAGGTCTGGGGCATGTTCGAGGACCTGGCCCGCACCACCGCCGCCTACCGCAGCGCCGTACAGTTCGCCGACACACGCCTGGAGAAGGAACTCGACCAGATCCTGTCCGACCCGCGCAGCAGGATCGGCGGACAGGGAGACGCCGCCCGGGAGGCGGCCCGCGCCCGGCACGGCGAGCTCGTCGACCGGGCCAGGGCCGTACTGGACCGCGACCTCGCCCAGCTGACCGCCGAGTCGGACGTCGTCGAACCCGCGCTGCCCCCGGCCTACGCCCGCTGGGACAGCCCGGTGTGGCACGGCTACCGCGTACCGCAGGAGAGTCCGCAGGCCATCCGGCTGGGGGACCTCCACCTGCCCGAGAGCGGCACGCTGCGCATCCCGTTCCTCATGCGGCTGCCGCTGGAGCGCGGCCTGTGGATCGACAGCGGCCGCACCGGCTCCTCCGCGGGGCCGGCCGGCGACGCCGGCGAGCGGCGGCAGGCGGCGCTGGAGACGGCGGTGGGGCTCGCGGCCCGGCTGCTGGCCGCGCACCCGCCGGGCGAGTGCGGCGTCCAGGTCATCGACCCGGCCGCCTCCGGCGCCCGGGCGCTGGCACCGCTCGTGGACAGCGGCGTGCTGGCCGTCCCGCCCGCCCGGGGCGCCGCAGGCGTGACCGACGTCCTCGCCCGCCTGACCGAGCGCGTCGACCTGGTGCAGATGGCCGTGCGCGGCGGAGCCGCCGACGCGCTGCCGCCCGGCCTGGACACCTCCCGGCAGCTGCTGATCGTCAACGACTTCCCGTACGGATTCGACGACCGCGCCGTGACCCGGCTGCGCTACCTCGCGGACGAGGGCCCGGGCGTCGGCGTCCATCTGCTCATGGTCGCCGACCGCGAGGACGCCGCCGCCTACGGCCCGCTGCTCGACCCGCTGTGGCGCTCGCTGCTGCGTCTGACGCCCGTCCCCGACGACCACCTGGCCGATCCCTGGGTCGGTCACGCCTGGACCTATGAGCCCTGCCGCGTCCCGCCGGGCAGCCAGGTCCTCCGGCAGGTGCTCGGCCGGGTCGCGGCGGCACGGCGCCCTTGGGTGCCCTGACGCCACAAGGCCGCGGTCAAGCCTGGTAAAGGGCCTCTGAGCTGGCGATTTGGGTTTTCTTTGCCTGGGTCTTTACCAATCCTTGGTCATTGGGGTACTGTCGTCCGTACGGAGGGGAGTACTCCCTGACTGCTGCGGCGTTCCCGTCAGTACGGATCCGGCCGGATCCCGGGGCGCCGACCCGTGGCTTCCGGACGCGTCCCGTGCACGCGACCGGCCGCGGCGGGTGGAAGAGACCTCCGGTAGTGACGACGAACCCTTGCCGTGACGACTGCCGGAGGCGCAGTGGACGTGTCGATGACCCTGTGGGTCCTGACCATCGCGGGCCTGAGTGCCCTGATCGCGGTCGATTTCTTCATCGGCCGCAAACCCCACGACGTATCCCTCAAGGAAGCCGGGATCTGGACGGCCGTGTGGATCGCGCTGGCCGGCCTCTTCGGGCTCGGCCTGCTGGTCTTCGGCGGCGGCCCGCCCGCCGGCGAGTTCTTCGCGGGCTTCATCACCGAGAAGTCCCTCAGCGTCGACAACCTCTTCGTCTTCGTCCTGATCATGGCGAAGTTCGCGGTGCCGTCGCAGTACCAGCAGCGGGTGCTCCTCGTGGGCGTGCTCATAGCCCTGGTCATGCGAGCCCTCTTCATCGCCGCGGGCGCCGCGATCATCGCCGGCTTCTCCTGGGTGTTCTACCTCTTCGGCGCCTTCCTGATCTGGACCGCCTGGAAGCTGATCGTCGAGGCCCGTACGGACGAGAAGGAGGAGGAGTACAAGGAGAACAAGGCCCTGAAGTGGGCCGAGCGCCGCTTCGGCGTGGCCGACCGCTACCACGGCACCAAGCTGTGGATACGGCAGAACGGCAAGCGCGTCATGACGCCGATGCTCGTCGTGATGCTGGCGATCGGCACCACCGACGTGCTCTTCGCACTCGACTCGATTCCGGCGATCTTCGGCCTGACGCAGGACCCGTACATCGTCTTCACCGCCAACGCTTTCGCGCTGATGGGCCTGCGGCAGCTGTACTTCCTCATCGGCGGCCTGCTGAAGAAGCTGGTCCACCTGTCCTACGGCCTGTCGGTCATCCTGGGCTTCATCGGCGTGAAGCTGGTGCTGCACGCGCTGCACGAGTCCGGCGTCCACGTCCCGGAGATCAGCATCCCGGTCTCCCTCGGCGTGATCTGCGCGGTCCTCACCGTCACCACGGTCACCAGCCTCCTGGCGTCCAGCAGGCAGACGGCGGCAGAGGAAACGCAGGAACAGGAGCAGGAACAGGAGCGGGAGCAAGAGCGCGGCGGCAGCCTCGCGAAGCACAACGCCGACGCCTGACGGCGACCGGGGAAGGAGCACCGCGGGCCTTCCGCCCCGGAGCCGGCAGGCGGGCCGCGCCGGACCGGCGCCGGGAGCGGCAGGTCTCCGGACACCCCGCCGACCGCCCCGGCGCACCGTGATAGACCGGGTCCCAGCAGCGGTCGTGAGCGGACCGCCCCGTCGACGGACCGGAGGAACAGTGCCCCGCACCCTGGCCAGCGCCCCGATCATGATTCTCAACGGCCCCAACCTGAATCTGCTCGGACAGCGCCAGCCCGAGATCTACGGCTCCGACACACTCGCCGACGTCGAGGCCCTGTGTGCCAAGGCGGCCGCCGCGCACGGCGGCAGGGTGGACTTCCGCCAGTCCAACCACGAGGGCGAGCTGGTCGACTGGATTCACGAGGCACGGCTGCACCACTGCGGCATCGTCATCAACCCCGGCGCCTACTCGCACACCTCCGTGGCGATCCTGGACGCCCTCAACGCCTGCGACGGCATGCCGGTGGTGGAGGTGCACATCTCCAACATCCACAAGAGGGAGTCCTTCCGGCACCATTCCTACGTGTCGCTGCGGGCCGACGGCGTGATCGCGGGATGCGGGGTGCAGGGGTACGTGTTCGGCGTGGAGCGGATCGCGGCACTGGTGGGTGCCGGGCAGACCGAGACCTGAGGCGTGGACCTCGAACCGTCGGGCCGCCGACCGCGGATGCCGGCCCGGCGTGGGGCCGAGGGACGGGCGGGGGCCGCCGGCCGAGGGCGGGGATGGGGACCGGCGGCCCACACCCGGCAGGAGCCGTCATCCTGCGGGGGGTTGCCCCCAGTTGACTGCGCGAGAAGCGGCCGGGGGAGCGTGCGCGGGGCACCAATGCGTGTGGACGATTCACACGGGGCGCGCCCGGCGCGCGCTTCTATGCGCCGGTGCACGCCGAGGCGCGGCGCAGGCGAACGAACGGCTTTCCCGGCCGGGCGTGTTGATCGGACACGGTGACCCGCGTGCCGGCGCGTGCGTCGGCCGGACGTGTCGGCCGGACGTGTCGGCCGGGCCTGCTGGCGGGGTGCCCGGGACGGGCGCGGCGCCCGGAGCGCGCGCCCGTCCCGGGCTCACCCCGACGCCGCGGTCACCAGCCGCGTGCGTGCCACTCCGGCAGGTGGGGCCGCTCCGCGCCGAGCGTGGTGTCGTTGCCGTGGCCCGGGTAGATCCAGGTCTCGTCCGGGAGCACGTCGAAGAGCTTGGTCTCCACGTCGTGGATCAGGCTGGCGAACGCCTTGGGGTCCCGGTGTGTGTTGCCCACCCCGCCCGGGAAGAGGCAGTCGCCGGTGAATACGTGCGGATGCCCGTGCGGGTCGTCGTAGACCAGCGCGATCGAGCCCGGCGTGTGCCCGACGAGGTGGCGCGCGGTGAGCTCCACCCGTCCGACCCGCAGCACGTCGCCGTCGTCGACGAGGACGTCGGTCGGCACCGGGATGCCCTCGGCGTCGTACCGGCCCGCGTACGTGCGGGCCCCGGTGGCCGCCACCACCTCGGCGAGCGCCTGCCAGTGGTCGGGGTGCCGGTGGGTGGTCACGACCGAGGCGAGGCCGTCGTCACCGATCATGCCGAGCAGCGTCCGGGCCTCGTCGGCCGCGTCGATCAGCAGCTGTTCGTCGGTGGCCCGGCAGCGCAGCAGGTAGGAGTTGTTCTCCATCGGCCCGACCGCGATCTTGGTGATGATCAGGTCCTGCAGCTCGTGCACGTCGGCGGGGCCGCCGACCTTCACCGCTCCGCTGTACGTCATGACGGCAGCCTATAGCGGCGATGAGCGGCCGCCCCCGTGCAGCGAGACGCACAACCGCCAGGGGCGTGACAGCCGCCTCCGCCCGTCCGTGCCCGGCTCCGCCGCCCGGGACGCCGCGCCCGCAGCCGCGGAGCTCGGGGCCCGCAGCGGCGGGGCGCAGCGACAGTGGCGGCAGCGGGGGCACGGCGGCGGTCACAGCGGCGGCAGCGTCGGCAGCGGACCGCCCTGGACACTGAGCGCGGCCCCGTCGCGCCGCCCCGCGAGCCAGCCGAGGAGGTCGGCGCGCGTGCCCCGGACGGTGACCCCGAGCCCTTCGGCCTCCCGGCCGGTGCGCCAGCCGCGCCGGCCGTCGGTGAGGTGGACCGGCGGCACGTCCGGGTGGCCGGAGAAGCGCTCGACGAGGAACTCGATCTCGCGCTCGGTGAACTCGGCCGGCAGGTCCTCCAGTTCGTAGCCGATCCCGAGGTCGACGTGGTGCAACTCGACCTCGATCCACCGCCGGAAGGGCACCCGGGATGCGGAGTCGGTGACCCCGTTGCGCAGTTCCACGGTGCGTGACCAGTCCGCGGGCGCGGCCGCCGCCTCCTGGAAGCGGGCTGCGCTGTCGCGCACATCGGCGAGCTGGGCGTCCAGGGGGCGCGGGGCGTCCCGCTCGATGTCGGCGTCCCGGGCCTGCGCGGAGGCGTACATGGGGCGCCCCTGGAGGACGTTCACGAGGGCGTCCGCGTTGCGGGCGAGGTGGGCGAGCACATGGCCGCGGGTCCAGCCGGGCAGCCGTGACGGTTGTGTCACAGCCGCGTTGTCCAGCTTGGCCGCTGCGGTGAGCAGCCGTTCCGTCGCGTCGCGTACAGACGCCAGGTCGCGCGCGTGATCCATCATGGGGCCGACCCTAGCCGCGCCACACCTTCGGGTGAAGAAGGCGGACCAGCCCCGTTAATCGAATGTACGTGCTATAGGGTCGTGTGCGGCGTCGGGCATGCTGGATGGTCCGGGACTGTGTGCGGAACCGGGAATCCGACCGGCGTTGTCAGTGGCTCCCCCTAGTCTGAGAAAACACGGGGGCCCCGCCCCTGTCACTTCTCTCAAGAAAGGTGCGGACCGGCGTGGCCGACCGTCTCATCGTCCGTGGCGCGCGCGAACACAACCTGAAGAACGTCTCGCTCGACCTGCCCAGAGACGCCCTCATCGTCTTCACGGGCCTGTCCGGATCGGGCAAGTCCTCCCTGGCCTTCGACACGATCTTCGCCGAGGGCCAGCGACGCTACGTGGAGTCGCTCTCCTCGTACGCCCGGCAGTTCCTGGGCCAGATGGACAAGCCGGACGTCGACTTCATCGAGGGTCTGTCCCCGGCGGTCTCCATCGACCAGAAGTCGACCTCGCGCAACCCGCGCTCGACGGTCGGCACCATCACCGAGGTCTACGACTACCTGCGCCTGCTCTTCGCCCGCATCGGCAAGCCGCACTGCCCCGAGTGCGGCCGGCCCATCTCGCGCCAGTCGCCGCAGGCGATCGTCGACAAGGTCCTGGAGCTGCCGGAGGGGAGCCGCTTCCAGGTGCTGTCGCCGCTGGTGCGCGAGCGCAAGGGCGAGTTCGTCGACCTCTTCGCCGACCTCCAGGCCAAGGGCTACTCCCGCGCGCGGGTGGACGGACAGACGATCCAGCTCTCCCATCCGCCGACGCTGAAGAAGCAGGAGAAGCACACCATCGAGGTGGTCGTCGACCGCCTCACGGTGAAGGAGTCCGCCAAGCGGCGCCTGACCGACTCCGTGGAGACCGCGCTCGGCCTGTCCGGCGGCATGGTCGTGCTCGACTTCGTCGATCTCCCCGAGGACGACCCCGAGCGCGAGCGCATGTACTCCGAGCACCTGTACTGCCCGTACGACGACCTCTCCTTCGAGGAGCTGGAGCCGCGCTCCTTCTCCTTCAACTCGCCCTTCGGCGCCTGCCCCGAGTGCACCGGTATCGGCACGCGCATGGAGGTCGACCCCGAACTGATCGTCCCGGACCCGGACAAGACCCTCGACGAGGGCGCCATCCACCCCTGGTCGCACGGGCACACCAAGGACTACTTCGGCCGCCTGATCGGCGCCCTCGCCGACGCCCTCGGCTTCCGCACCGACATCCCCTTCGGCGGACTGCCGCAGCGCGCCAAGAAGGCCCTGCTGTACGGGCACAAGACGCAGATCGAGGTGCGCTACCGCAACCGGTACGGCCGCGAGCGCGTGTACACGACGCCCTTCGAGGGCGCCGTGCCGTTCGTCAAGCGCCGGCACAGCGAGGCCGAGAGCGACGCCAGCCGCGAGCGCTTCGAGGGCTACATGCGCGAAGTGCCCTGCCCCGCCTGCGAGGGCACGCGCCTGAAGCCCGTCGTCCTCGCGGTGACGATCATGGGCAAGTCGATCGCCGAGGTCTCCGCCATGTCGATCAGCGACTGCGCGGACTTCCTGGGCCGGCTCAAGCTCACCGCCCGCGACAAGAAGATCGCCGAGCGGGTGCTGAAGGAGGTCAACGAGCGGCTCAGGTTCCTGGTCGACGTGGGCCTCGACTACCTGTCGCTCAACCGCGCGGCCGGCACGCTCTCCGGCGGCGAGGCCCAGCGCATCCGTCTGGCCACCCAGATCGGCTCCGGCCTCGTCGGCGTCCTGTACGTCCTGGACGAGCCGTCCATCGGCCTGCACCAGCGCGACAACCACCGGTTGATCGAGACCCTGGTCCGGCTGCGCGACATGGGCAACACGCTCATCGTCGTCGAGCACGACGAGGACACCATCAAGACCGCCGACTGGATCGTCGACATCGGCCCCGGCGCCGGTGAGCACGGCGGCAGGGTCGTGCACAGCGGCTCCCTGGAGGAACTGCTCGCCAACGAGGAGTCCCAGACCGGCCAGTACCTCTCCGGCCGGAAGTCCATCCCGGTGCCCGAGATGCGCCGCCCCCGCGACCCCGCCCGGCAGCTCACGGTGCACGGCGCCCGCGAGAACAACCTCAGGGACATCGACGTCTCCTTCCCGCTCGGCCTGTTCACCGCCGTCACGGGCGTCTCCGGCTCCGGCAAGTCGACCCTGGTCAACGACATCCTCTACACCCACCTGGCGCGCGAGCTGAACGGCGCCCGCACCGTGCCGGGGCGGCACACGCGCGTGGAGGGCGACGACCTCGTCGACAAGGTGGTGCACGTCGACCAGTCGCCCATCGGCCGTACTCCCCGGTCCAACCCGGCGACGTACACCGGCGTCTTCGACCACATCCGCAAGCTGTTCGCGGAGACCACCGAGGCGAAGGTGCGCGGCTACCAGCCGGGCCGCTTCTCCTTCAACGTCAAGGGCGGCCGCTGCGAGAACTGCGCCGGCGACGGCACCATCAAGATCGAGATGAACTTCCTCCCGGACGTGTACGTCCCGTGCGAGGTCTGCCACGGCGCCCGCTACAACCGGGAGACCCTGGAGGTCCACTATAAGGGGAAGTCCATCGCCGACGTGCTGAACATGCCGATCGAGGAGGCGATGCACTTCTTCGAGGCCGTACCGGCGATCTCCCGCCACCTGAAGACGCTCAACGACGTCGGCCTCGGCTACGTCCGGCTCGGCCAGTCCGCGACCACCCTGTCCGGCGGTGAGGCGCAGCGCGTCAAGCTCGCCAGCGAGCTGCAGAAGCGCTCCACCGGGCGCACGGTCTACGTCCTGGACGAGCCGACCACCGGTCTGCACTTCGAGGACATCAGCAAGCTGCTGAAGGTGCTCAACGGCCTGGTCGACAAGGGCAACACGGTCATCGTCATCGAGCACAACCTCGATGTCATCAAGACCGCCGACTGGATCATCGACATGGGTCCCGAGGGCGGCGCCGGCGGCGGTCTCGTCGTGGCCGAGGGCACGCCCGAGCAGGTCGCGGGCGTACCGGCCAGCCACACGGGCAAGTTCCTGCGGGAGATCCTCTCCGCGGAAAAGATCAGCGATGCTGCTCGTACCCCGAAGAGCAGGACGCGCAGGAACGCGTCGGCCAAGGGGAGGGAGTAGAGCAGGCGGCCGGGTGGACACCCCCGCGTGGGCGGGGACCGCATGCTGTCGGCCCGGAAGATGTCGCGAAGGAACGGACCACCCCCGCGGTGGCGGGGAAGCACCGGCCCACCCGCTTTCGGTCAACGACTCCGTCCGCCCAGAGGTCACGGTGCCCCGCGTGGACTCCCCGCGGGGCACCGTTCGTCGGTGCGGCGGCCGACGGCGCGCCCCTCCCCGTGCCGCAGGCGGCTCATGGGCGGTCTACGGCTCGCCCACCTCGGAGGCGTACGGCGGTTCGGCGTCGGCGCGGGAGCAGGTGACCGCCGCGGCGCGGGCTGCGAAACGCAGCAGCCGCGTCCAGGCGGAGCCGTCCAGTTCCGCCAGCGCCCGCCCGGACAGGGCGCCGTGCACGGACAGGCCGTGCAACAGGGCGGCGTTGACGGTGTCGCCCGCGCCGATCGTGTCGACCACGTCGACCCGCTCGGCGGGCACGGAGTGCTCCGCGCCGTTCCGGGTGTGGACGGTGAGCCCGTCGCCGCCCCGGGTGATCACGACGGCCGAGGGGCCGGCGGCCAGCCACTCGCGGGGGCTGCCGCCCAGCCAGCGCGCGTCCTCTTCGGAGAGCTTCAGCAGGTCCACCGACGGCAGCCAGCTCTTGAACCGCGCCCGGTAGGCGTCCGCGTCGGGGATCAGCCCCGTGCGGATGTTGGGGTCGAGGGCGGTGAACACGCCCTGCGCGGCCGCGGTGTGCATCAGCTTCTCGTAGGCGCTCGCGCCCGGTTCGAGCACCAGCGAGCAGGTGCCGAAGGAGAGCGCGCGCGTGCCGGGAGGCAGCGCCTCGGGGGCGGTGAACAGCCGGTCGGCGGTGCCCTCGACGTGGAAGGTGTACGCCGCGGAGCCGTCGCCGCCGATCGTGGCGACCGCGAGAGTGGTCGGCTCCGGTCCGCGCTGGACCCCGGAGACGTCCACGCCCGCCTGCCGCAGCCCGTCGAGCAGGGCCTCGCCGAAGGCGTCCAGGGAGACGCGGGAGCAGAACGCGGTGGGCGAGCCGAGGCGGCCGAGGGCGATCGCGGTGTTGTACGGGCCGCCCCCGCGTGCCGGGGTGAGGCTCGCGAGGGCACCCGGGCCCTGCGGTACCAGGTCGATGAGGGCCTCGCCGGCGACGACGATCACGAGTCGGGTCCTTTCGTGGGCTGGTCCGGCTGCCCGGGCCGCTCGGCCCGCGGGTGCGGGCGGGACGGCTCCGGGCAGCCGCACGAGGTGCGGTGGACGAAGGCGCAGGGCAGGCGCACGGTCCGGGCGGGGTGCTGCGGCGCGTCGAGCCGGTCCAGCAGCAGCCGTACCGCCCGGGCGCCGATGTCCCTGCTGGGCTGGGCGACGGCGGTGAGCCGGGGCGCGAACAGGTCCGCCCAGGGAAAGTCGTCGAAGCAGCACAGCGCGATGTCGCCGGGCACGGACAGGCCGCGGTCGCGCAGAGCCCGCAGGGCACCGATGGTCATGGCGTTGTTGGCGGTGACCAGGGCCGTGGGCGGCGCGGCGAGGGACAGCAGGGCCGCGGTCGCGCGCTCGGCGCCGGCCGCGTCGGAGTCGCCGTGCACGACCAGCCGCTCGTCGTGGGGCAGGCCCGCGGCCGCCAGCCCGTGCCGGTAGCCGGCGATCCGCTCGGCGGTGGTGCTCCACCCCGGCAGGCCCGCGACCAGCCCGATCCGGCGGTGTCCGAGCTCGGCGAGGTGCGTGACGAGCCGGGCCGTCGGCTCGGCGTTCTCCGCGCCCACCTGGTCGAAGCGGGCGGCGCCGTCCGGGTCCGCGTCCACCAGCCGGTCGAGGAACACGGCCGGTACGGAGTGCCGGGTCAGGTAGGCGACCAGCTCCCGGGGGTCGGCGGACGGGGCGACGATCACGCCGTCCACCCGCCGCTCGTGCAGGAGCTGCACGACGGTCCGCTCGTGCGCGGGGTCGTCGCGCGGATCGGCGATGAGCAGGCCGTAACCGTGTTCCAGCGCGCTCGCCTCGACGCCCTGGAGGATCTCCGTGAAGTACGGGTTGCGGACGGCCGACACCGCCAGCCCGATGGACCGGGTGCGGGACGTCACCAGGGAGCGGGCCAGGGTGTTCGGCGTGTAGCCGAGGGCGTCGACGGCGTCCAGCACCGCCTGGCGGGTGTGCGGCAGCACCGGGCGGGTGCCGTTGAGCACGTGCGAGACGGTCGCCACGGACACGCCGGCGTGCCGCGCCACGTCGGCCATGGTCGGCACGGTGTCACCTCCTGCGGGGCCTGGGTGGGCTCAGGGCGGGACGGTAACCCATGGACCCGGGCCGCGTAAACGCTTGCGCAAGCGTTTACGCGGGCTCCGTCAACGAGGCGACGGGCGGGCAAGCCGACAGGTAGACAGACAGACAGACAGGCAGACAGGCCGGCGGGCTGAGAGGGTGATGTCGACAAAGCGGGATGTCTGCGTGTGCCGGCTCACTCCCAGTCCCAGCCGATGCCCACCACCCCCGACCGCACCCGCGGCTCCACCAGGTGCACCGAGCGGTGCCGGGCGCTCAGCGGCAGCACACGGCGGGCGCTGCGCGGGGCGGCGGGGGAGTGCTGGGTGAACCGGTGGCAGTGCACCGGCAGGACGTCCGTGTCGAAGCGCACCTGGAGGGCGTACTGGCCGCCCGCGGTGCCGAAGCGGCGCGCGTACTCGCGGGACGTTCCGGCCGTGCCGTCCGTGACGCCGTAGCGGAAGAGGAAGGTGTCCCCGGCCCGCAGCCGGGTGTCGAAGAGGAGCTCGGCCACGAGCAGCCCGGTGTCCTCGTGCCGCCGGACGCGTCCGGTGCGGCAGTTCTCCAGGGCGTGGACGCGCATGTGCTCCGGTGCGCACCCCGGGTCGCCCTGATGGACGGCGACGTGCCGGTCGACGCCGTCCCGGTGCGCGCGCACGATCAGGTGCGACTCCTGCTCGGCCAGTTCACGCCGGTCCCCGATGCGCACTCGCTCGTGATGGCACAGGACGTCCAGCCCGCAGTCGGGCGCCGTCTCCAGCTCGGCGAGCAGGCCGTCCAGGACGTCCGAGGCCTCGGCGAGGGAGCGGTAGGAACGGGTGGCCGCCCGGTGCGCCGTCGCGTGCCCGTCGTTCTCGGCGAGCAGCCGGATCAGCGACTCGTCCGGCAACTGCAGGATCTCCTCCAGCGCCCGGACGGCCCGCAGCGACTCCGGGCGCTGCGGGCGCCGGGCGCCTTGCTGCCAGTAGCTCAGGCTCGTGACGCCGACCCGGACTCCGTGGC
The DNA here is from genome assembly GCF_014651135.1 of Streptomyces echinoruber. Taxonomy (GTDB): domain Bacteria; phylum Actinomycetota; class Actinomycetes; order Streptomycetales; family Streptomycetaceae; genus Streptomyces; species Streptomyces echinoruber. Next base: position 270,129 of record NZ_BMWH01000001.1, on the reverse strand, counting down.
GCGACAGGTGGTGCTGCACCCGCTGCAGCGGCAGTCCGCGGGCGGCGATGGCGGCCCGCAGCGCGACGTGGAAGGGGCCGCCCCGCAGCACCGTGTCCAGATCGGCGGCGGTCTCGACCCGCTCAGGGGCATGCGGCATGCAGGGGCCTTTCTGTGAGGTGGCGCGTCGGCTGGTCGGGCCGCGCGCGGCTCGCCGGGGCCACCCCCGTGTGACGCCGGCGGTGTCTTCACATCCGTACGCCGCCGTTCAGGCCCCGAGTTCCCCCGCATTGAAGCGTGTTGACCAAGCCCCGACAACACCCGGAGCCCCACCGCACCGTCTTTTCCGGCCGACTCCGCGCTCCTACCCGGCCGACTCCGCACCGTCCCCGCACCGCCTTCCCGGCGCGCCGGGGCCGCCTGTGGACAACGGGACACGGCTGTCCACAGGCCCGCCGCGCTGTCACTCCCCGCCAGTAGGGTGTGACACATGGCCGACCCCTCCAGCTACCGCCCCAAGCCGGGACAGATCCCGGACTCCCCCGGGGTCTACCGGTTCCGTGACGAGCACCGCCGGGTGATCTACGTCGGAAAGGCCAAGAGCCTGCGCCAGCGCCTGGCGAACTACTTCCAGGACCTGGCGAACCTCCACCCGCGCACCCGCACCATGGTCACCACGGCCGCGTCCGTGGAGTGGACGGTGGTGTCCACGGAGGTCGAGGCGCTCCAGCTGGAGTACTCCTGGATCAAGGAGTACGAGCCCCGGTTCAACGTCAAGTACCGCGACGACAAGAGCTACCCCTACCTCGCGGTGACGATGAACGAGGAGTTCCCGCGCGTGCAGGTGATGCGCGGCCACAAGAAGAAGGGCGTGCGCTACTTCGGGCCGTACGCGCACGCGTGGGCGATCCGCGACACCGTCGACCTGCTGCTGCGCGTCTTCCCGGTGCGCACCTGCTCGGCCGGGGTCTTCAAGAACGCCGGCCGCACCGGCCGCCCCTGCCTGCTCGGCTACATCGGCAAGTGCTCCGCGCCCTGCGTCGGCCGCGTCTCCGCCGAGGAGCACCGGGAGCTGGCCGAGGAGTTCTGCGACTTCATGGCCGGCCGCACAGGCACCCACATCCGGCGCCTGGAGAAGCAGATGATGCAGGCGGCGGAGGAGCTGGAGTACGAACGGGCCGCCCGCCTGCGCGACGACATCGAGGCCCTGAAGAAGGCCATGGAGAAGAACGCGGTGGTGCTCGCCGACGCCACCGACGCCGACCTCGTCGCCGTCGCCGAGGACGAGTTGGAGGCGGCCGTGCAGATCTTCCACGTGCGCGGCGGACGCGTGCGCGGCCAGCGCGGCTGGGTCACCGACAAGGTCGAGGAGGTCACCACCGGCGCCCTCGTCGAGCACGCCCTGCAGCAGCTGTACGGCGAGGAGACCGGCGACGCCGTCCCCAGGGAGGTCCTCGTCCCCGCGCTGCCGGAGCCCGTCGAGCCGGTCCAGGAGTGGCTGACCGGGCGGCGCGGCTCCCAGGTGTCCCTCAGGGTGCCGCAGCGCGGCGACAAGAAGGCCCTCATGGGGACCGTGCAGCGCAACGCGCAGCAGGCGCTCGCCCTGCACAAGACCAAGCGCGCCTCCGACCTCACCACCCGCTCGCGCGCCCTGGAGGAGATCGCCGAGGCTCTCGGCCTGGACAGCGCACCGCTCAGGATCGAGTGCTACGACGTCTCGCACTTCCAGGGCGACGACGTGGTGGCCTCCATGGTCGTCTTCGAGGACGGCCTCGCGCGCAAGAGCGAGTACCGCCGCTTCCAGATCAAGGGCTTCGAGGGCCAGGACGACGTCCGCTCCCTGCACGAGGTGCTCACCCGCCGCTTCAGGCGCTACCTCGCCGAGAAGGAGCGGACGGGGGAGTGGGAGGAAGACCGGCCTGACGGAACCGACGGGATCGGCGGGATCGGCGGGGCCGATCGGCCCGGGGACGGCCTGAAGGACGACGAGGGGCGCCCCCGCAGGTTCGCCTACCCGCCGCAGCTCGTCGTCGTCGACGGCGGCGCGCCCCAGGTCGCCTCCGCCAAGAGGGCCCTGGACGAGCTGGGCATCGACGACGTCGCCGTGTGCGGTCTCGCCAAGCGCCTGGAGGAGGTCTGGCTGCCCGGGGAGGACGACCCGGTCGTCCTGCCGCGCACCAGCGAGGGCCTGTACCTGCTGCAGCGTGTCCGCGACGAGGCGCACCGCTTCGCGATCACTTACCAGCGCAGCAAGCGGTCCAAGCGCGTGCGCTCCAGCCCCCTGGACGCGGTGCCGGGCCTGGGCGAGACCCGCAAACAGGCGCTGATCAAGCATTTCGGTTCGGTGAAGAAGCTGCGGTCCGCGACAGTCGACCAGATCTGCGAGGTTCCCGGCATAGGCCGCAAGACGGCCGAGGCCGTCGCGGCGGCCCTCGCCCAGGCGGCCCCGGCCGCACCCGCCGTCAACACGGCGACGGGAGAGATCATGGAAGATGAGGAACCCGGTACGACGGCGGGTTCCGCGGGGGAGCCCGTGTCCGCGGGCGCCCCGGACGAGAGACGGGGGCAGGAGAGATGACCGAGCACGAGCAACGCGACGAAGAACGCTCAGCGCACAGCCAGGCGGCGCACAGCACCGCGGGCGAGGACGGGGCGCTGCGGCCGACGGGCCGGGAGAATCCGGCACAGGGCCCGCAGGACCCTGAGCGGGTGCCCCGCGAGCCGGCGGCCCACGAGCGAGCCGCTCACGAGCCGGCGGCCCAGGAACGAGCGGCCCAGAAAAACGGAGCACAGGTGAGCACGGACGCCACGGCAGCGGGGCCGGCCGACGCGGCCATCCCCGAGCTGGTGATCATCTCCGGGATGTCCGGGGCCGGCCGGTCCACGGCCGCGAAGTGCCTGGAGGACCTCGGCTGGTTCGTCGTCGACAACCTCCCGCCGGCCCTCATCCCCACCATGGTCGAGCTCGGCGCCCGCTCGCAGGGCAACGTGGCCCGGATCGCGGTCGTCGTCGACGTGCGCGGCCGGCGCTTCTTCGACAACCTGCGCGAGTCCCTCGCCGACCTCGACACGCGCGGCGTCACCCGGCGGATCGTCTTCCTGGAGTCCTCCGACGAGGCCCTGGTGCGCCGCTTCGAGTCCGTGCGCCGCCCCCACCCCCTGCAGGGCGACGGGCGCATCGTCGACGGCATCGTCGCCGAGCGGGAGCTGCTGCGCGAGCTGCGCGGCGACGCCGACCTGGTGATCGACACCTCCAGCCTCAACGTGCACGAGCTGCGCGCCAAGATGGACGCGCAGTTCGCCGGGGAGGAGGAGCCCGAGCTGCGTGCCACGGTGATGTCCTTCGGCTTCAAGTACGGCCTCCCGGTCGACGCCGACCTGGTCGCGGACATGCGCTTCCTGCCCAACCCGCACTGGGTGCCGGAGCTGCGCCCGTACACGGGCCTCAACGAGGAGGTCGCCGCGTACGTCTTCAACCAGCCCGGCGCCAAGGAGTTCCTCGACCGGTACGCGGAGCTGCTGCGGCTGGTCGCGGCCGGGTACCGCCGGGAGGGCAAGCGCTACGTGACCATCGCGATCGGCTGCACCGGCGGCAAGCACCGCTCGGTCGCGATGTCGGAGAAACTCGCCGCGCGGCTGGCCGCCGAGGGCGTGGAGACGGTGGTCGTCCACCGGGACATGGGACGCGAATGACAGGACGTACTCCGCGGCTGAGCAGGTTGGGCAGGCTGGGCCGGAGGGTCCCCGAGGGGCGGGTGGGACGGTCCGTGGAGGTCCGCGGGGCCCGCCCGCGCCGCCGGGGCGCCCAGCCCAAGGTGGTCGCCCTCGGCGGCGGCATGGGCCTGTCCGCCTCGCTCGCCGCACTGCGCCGGATCACCGGCGACCTCACCGCCGTCGTCACCGTCGCCGACGACGGCGGCTCCAGCGGGCGCCTGCGCGACGAGCTGGGCGTGCTGCCGCCCGGCGACCTGCGCAAGGCGCTGGCCGCGCTGTGCGGCGACGACGAGTGGGGCCAGACCTGGGCCCGGGTCATCCAGCACCGCTTCCAGTCCAAGGGGCAGCTGCACGACCACGCGGTCGGCAACCTGCTCATCGTCGCCCTGTGGGAGCAGCTCGGCGACCATGTGCAGGCCCTGGACCTGGTGGGCAAGCTGCTGGGCGCCCACGGCCGGGTGCTGCCCATGTCCGCCGTGCCGCTGGAGCTGCAGGCCCTGGTCAAGGGGCACGATCCGGACCGGCCCGAGGACGTGGACGTGGTGCGCGGCCAGGCGACCGTCGCCCTCACCCCCGGCGAGGTGCAGTCGGTGCACCTGGTACCGCCCGACCCGCCCGCCGTGCCGGAGGCGCTGGCGGCGGTCCTGGACGCGGACTGGGTGGTGCTCGGGCCCGGCTCCTGGTTCTCGTCCGTCATCCCGCACCTGCTCGTGCCCGAGCTGCTGGACGCCCTGGTGAAGACCAAGGCGCGCCGGGTGCTGTCGCTGAACCTCGCCCCGCAGCCCGGAGAAACCGAGGGCTTCTCCCCGCAGCGTCATTTGGAGGTTTTGGCACGACACGCCCCTAAACTCGCCCTGGACGTGGTGCTGGCCGACGAGGCCGCCGTGCCCGACCGCGAGGTGCTCACCGAGGCCGCCAAGCGGTTCGGTGCCGCGGTCGAGCTGGCGCCGGTGGCCCGGAGGGACGGAACTCCGCGGCACGACCCCGAGCTGTTGGCCGCCGCGTACGACCGTATTTTTCGGATGCATGGAAGGATCGGCCCATGGCGATGACGGCAGCGGTGAAGGACGAGATCTCCCGGCTTCCCGTCACCCGGACCTGCTGCAGGAAGGCGGAGGTCTCGGCCGTCCTGCGGTTCGCCGGCGGCCTGCACCTGGTCAGCGGACGCATCGTGATCGAGGCCGAACTGGACACCGCGATGGCGGCGCGCCGCCTCAAGCGGGACATCCTGGAGATCTTCGGCCACACCTCCGAGCTGATCGTGATGGCGCCGGGCGGGCTGCGCCGCGGCTCGCGCTACGTCGTGCGCGTCGTCGCCGGCGGTGACCAGCTGGCCCGCCAGACCGGCCTCGTCGACGGCCGGGGCCGCCCGATCCGCGGCCTGCCCCCGCAGGTGGTCTCGGGGGCCACCTGCGACGCCGAGGCCGCCTGGCGCGGTGCCTTCCTCGCCCACGGCTCCCTCACCGAGCCCGGCCGGTCCTCCTCCCTGGAGGTGACCTGCCCCGGCCCCGAAGCCGCCCTCGCCCTGGTCGGCGCGGCGCGCCGGCTGCAGATCGCCGCGAAGGCCCGCGAGGTGCGGGGTGTCGACCGCGTCGTCGTCCGGGACGGTGACGCCATCGGGGCGCTGCTGACCCGCCTCGGCGCGCACGAGTCCGTGCTGGCCTGGGAGGAGCGGCGGATGCGGCGCGAGGTGCGCGCCACCGCCAACCGCCTGGCCAACTTCGACGACGCCAACCTGCGCCGCTCCGCGCGCGCCGCCGTCGCCGCCGGTGCCCGTGTGGCGCGCGCCCTGGAGATCCTCGGCGACGACGTCCCCGAGCACCTCGCCGCCGCCGGGCGCCTGCGCATGGAGCACAAGCAGGCCTCGCTGGAGGAACTGGGCGCGCTCGCCGACCCGCCGCTGACCAAGGACGCCGTCGCCGGCCGTATCCGCCGTCTGCTCGCCATGGCCGACAAGCGCGCCGCCGACCTCGGCATCCCCGGCACGGAGGCGGGCCTCACGGAGGAGATGGTGGAGAACGTGGCGGGCTGAGCCGGCCCGGCACGCGGGGCCGGCCGGCCCGAGGAGGGGGAACGGCGCACGACGGCGACGCACCATGCCCTCGCCCCCTCCGCGCTCGTCCCGCCCTCCCCTCCGCGCCCTCACCGCCACTCCCTCCGTGCCCCTCCCCACCATCCCCTCCACATCCGCCCCCTCCACCCTCGTCGCGCCCGCTCCCTCGCGCTGCCCTCCGCCCCGCCCGTGCTCCGGCCCCTCCGCACCCGCTCCTCCGTTTCCGCGCTCACTCCTTCGTCCCTCCCCGAACGGGTGACAAGCCAGGCGTGTTGACGTGTTGATGTGTCTTCGAGGCGCCCTTGACTCGATCCTGAAGTGACATGAGCCTGGCGAAGTTCGTCGCCGTGGCGAACCACCGCTAGGGGGTTCTCATGAGACACAGAGCGAGATCGATCCTCGCTGCCGGCGCACTCCTGCTCGGCGGGGCGGGCATGACACCCATCGCCCAGGCCCAGGCCGCGCAGACCACCCGCCCGTCCCCGTCCGCCACCCCGGCCGGATCCGACACGCAGAACACGCAGAACACGCGGGACACGCAGGACACAGCGGAGGAAGTCGGGGTCTACCGCGCCGAGGTGACGCGGAAGCAGGTGCCCCTCCTGCTGAAGGCCGGTCAGGACGGGCACGAACTCGGCGAGCAGGTCCCTCGAAGCGGCAGGACCGCCGTCGAGGTCTACCTCACCGGTCGGCAGGCCGAGAGCCTGCGCCGACGGGGCGTGCACCTCACCGAGCACACCCTGTCGGCGAACGCCGAGGCGCGCGTGGCGCGGGCCGCGCAGGGCGTGTTCCGGCCCTACAGCGGAAAAGGCGGACTCAAGGAGGAGATCCTCGCCACCGCGCGGGCCCACCCCGGCCTCACCAAGGTCGTTTCCATCGGAAGGACCGTCAGGGGCCAGGACATCCTCGCCCTGAAACTCACCAGGAACGCGCGGAAGACCCGGGACGGCTCCAGACCGTCCGTGTTGTACCTGTCCAACCAGCACGCCCGCGAGTGGATCACGCCGGAGACGACCCGCCGGCTGATGCACTACTACCTGGACCACTACGCCGGGAACAAGCGGATCAGGAGGATCGTCGACTCCACCGAGCTGTGGTTCGTGCTGTCGGCCAACCCCGACGGCTACGACTACACGTTCCAGGGCCCCGGCACCCGCCTGTGGCGCAAGAACCTGCGGGACGTCAACGGGGACGGCACCATCACCACCGGCGACGGCGTCGACCTCAACCGCAACTTCCCCTACAAGTGGGGCTACGACGACGAGGGTTCGTCCCCCGACCCGGCCGCCCAGACCTACCGCGGCCCCGCCCCCGGCTCCGAGCCCGAGACGAAGGCGCTGGACGCCTTCGAGAAGCGCATCGGCTTCACGTACGGCATCAACTACCACTCCGCCGCCGAACTCCTCCTCTACGGCGTGGGCTGGCAGGTCGCCACCCCCACCCCGGACGACGTGCTCTACCGGGCGCTGGCCGGCACCCCGGACCGCTCCGCGATCCCCGGTTATCGCCCGCAGGTCTCCTCCGAGCTGTACACCACCAACGGCGAGGCGGACGGCCACGCCGCCAACGTCAACGGCATGGCGATGTTCACCCCGGAGATGTCGACCTGCCAGACCGCCTCGAACCTCGACCCCGACGACGCCTGGAACGCGTCCGACTGCCAGTCGGTGTTCAACTTCCCCGACGACGAGAAGCTGATCCAGCGGGAGTTCGCCAAGAACGTCCCGTTCGCGCTCTCCGTCGCCGAGACCGCCGCCCACCCCGACCGGCCCTCGTCGTCGGTGGGCCTGACCGCCGCCGACTTCACTCCGGCGCCGTTCACCACCTCCTACGCGCGCGGCGCCGGCCAGGAGGTCTCCGTCGTCGTACGCAGGTCCGTGCGGGACAAGGAGCTCAGGTACCGCCTCAACGGCGGGCGGACGCACTCCGCCGCGCTCCGGCCCTGGAAGGGCGGCGACACCTACGGCGGCGACGACAACCTCTACTTCGACGAGTACCGGGCCGAGGTGAGGGGCGGTAAGCCGGGGGACCGGGTCGAGGTGTGGTTCACCGGCCGGGCACGCGGCGGCGGGCGCGTCTCCAGCGCGCACTTCACCTACGCCGTGGCCGAGCGGCCCGGGGCCGACACCCTCGTCGTCGCCGAGGAGGGCGCCAAGGCCACGCAGGCGCGGACGTACCTCGACGCGCTCCGGGCGAGCGGGCGCGCGGCGGTCGTGTGGGACGTCGCCACGCAGGGGGTTCCGGACGCGCTGGGCGTGCTGAAGCACTTCCGGACCGTCGTGCACTACTCCGGCGCGTCCGGCCCGGGCAACGCCACCCAACTGCAGCTGCGCGCCTACCTCAACGAGGGCGGCAGGCTGATCGAGGCCGGGGAACTGGCCGGCGGCAGCGTCGACCTCGGCGGCGGCAACCTCTCCGACGACTTCAGCCAGTACTACCTGGGCGCCTACTCCCGGGCGTCCGTCGCCGAACCCACCGGCCTCACCGGCACCGGCGCCCTCGCCGGGTTCTCCGGCGCGCTGGGCGACGCCCCCGGCAACCCGCTGGACGGGGCCGGGGCGTACGGCGTGACGTCGGACGAGCTGCCGGCCGCCACCCACCCCTGGTTCGCCAGTGCCGGCGCGGGCCGCTACGCCGGGGCCGCGAGCCCGTACGGGCCGTACTCGGGGTCGTACATGGCCGCCGCGGTGCACACCGACGACGCCTACAAGCGCCTCACCCGCACCGTCGACCTCACCGGTGTGAGCGCCGCCGAGCGGCCCGCGCTGCGCACCCGGCTGCTGTGGGACACCGAGCCCGGCTACGACCACGCGATCGTCGAGGCGCACACCGTCGGCGCCGACGACTGGACGACGCTGCCCGAGGCGGCCGGCGCCACCGGTACGGCCGTGCCGGCGGAGTGCGGCGCCGGGTTCCTCGTCAACGAGCACCCGTGGCTCAGGCACTACCTCACCCCGGGATCCGACGGCTGCGCCGCCCGGGGCAGCAGCGGCACCTGGAACAGCCTCACCGGGTCCTCCGGCGGCTGGCGGCAGGTCTCCTTCGACCTGAGCGCGTACGCCGGCCAGCGGGTCGAGGTGTCCCTGAGCTACGTCACCGATCCCGGCACCGGCGGGCACGGGGTCCTGGCCGACGACGCCTCGCTCGTGGTGGGCGGCACCGCGCGGGAGACCGAGGGCTTCGAGACGTCCCTCGGCCCCTGGACGGTGCCCGGACCGCCCGCGGGAAGTCCGGCCGTGCGCAAGGACTGGACGCGCACCGGGGCGCTCTTCCAGACCTACGGAGCCGTCACCACCGACCGCACCGTGCTGCTCGGTTTCGGCCTGGAACAGGTGCCGGCGGCGGCCGACCGCACGGCGCTGGTGCGCAAGGCGCTCACCGCCCTCGGCGGATGAGACCCATCGTCCTCGACGGATGAGACCCATCGTCCTCGACGGATGAGGCCCACCGCCCTCGGCGGATGAGGCCCACCGCCCTCGGCAAGCCCGCGGCAGGGGGAAAGGGGAGAAACGCCGGGGGTGAAAACAATTACGGAGCGTTGACGTGCCGTAGCGGGATCGAGTGATCGAAAGGCCACGGCCAGGGCGGTCCGTACCTCTACTGGCGGGTACGGACCGGCCTGCCGTGTATGGGGCGACTCGATGTCACTCCGGCAGCCTCGGAGAGGTAGGGTCGTAGGCGGTCGGGGACATCCCATACAGCTCGCCGGCGACGAGAGCCGGCGTACCAACGAGGAGATCGGTTCGTGACGATCCGCGTAGGCATCAACGGCTTTGGCCGCATCGGTCGTAACTACTTCCGCGCGCTGCTGGAGCAGGGTGCAGACATCGAGATCGTGGCTGTCAACGACCTGGGTGACACCGCGACCACCGCCCACCTGCTGAAGTACGACACCATCCTCGGCCGGCTCCGCCAGGAGGTCTCGCACACCGAGGACACCATCACCGTCGGCGGCAAGACGATCAAGGTCCTCTCCGAGCGCAACCCCGCCGACATCCCCTGGGGCGAGCTGGGTGTCGACATCGTCATCGAGTCGACCGGCATCTTCACCAAGAAGGAAGACGCCGAGAAGCACATCGCCGGCGGCGCCAAGAAGGTGATCATCTCCGCGCCGGCGAAGAACGAGGACGTCACCATCGTCATGGGCGTCAACCAGGACAAGTACGACCCGGCGAACCACCACGTCATCTCCAACGCCTCCTGCACCACCAACTGCGTGGCGCCGATGGCGAAGGTCCTCGACGAGAACTTCGGCATCGTCAAGGGCCTGATGACGACGGTGCACGCGTACACCAACGACCAGCGCATCCTGGACTTCCCGCACAAGGACCTGCGCCGCGCCCGTGCCGCCGCCGAGAACATCATCCCGACCACCACGGGTGCCGCCAAGGCCACCGCGCTGGTCCTGCCGCACCTCAAGGGCAAGCTGGACGGCATGGCGATGCGTGTTCCGGTCCCGACCGGCTCGGTCACCGACCTCGTCGTCGAGCTCTCCCGCGAGGTCACCAAGGAAGAGGTCAACGCGGCCTTCCAGAAGGCCGCCGAGGGCGAGCTGAAGGGCATCCTCGAGTACACCGAGGACCCGATCGTCTCCTCCGACATCGTCAACGCCCCGGCCTCCTGCACCTTCGACTCCTCCCTGACCATGGTCCAGGAGGGCAAGAACGTGAAGGTCATCGGCTGGTACGACAACGAGTGGGGCTACTCCAACCGCCTCGTCGACCTGACGGTCTTCGTCGGCAACCAGCTCTGATCGGCGGATCAGGAACCCAGAGGTGAACAGCAGGGCTCGGGCGGCGCGCGGACGCGCACTGCCCGAGCCCTGACTCACGTACAGATCGACCGGCCCCCGGGGGCCGCCCCTGAAGCGATCACGAGCCCTCTCAGGAGTCCCCTCATGAAGACGATCGACGAACTCCTCTCCGCCGGCGTGACCGGCAAGCGCGTCTTTGTACGCGCCGACCTCAACGTGCCGCTGGACGGCACCACCATCACCGACGACGGCCGCATCCGCGCCGTCCTGCCCACCGTCAAGGCCCTCGCCGACGCCGGCGCCAGGGTCGTCGTCGCCTCCCACCTGGGCCGCCCCAAGGGCGCCCCGGACCCGGCGTTCTCCCTGAAGCCCGCCGCCGTGCGCCTCGGCGAGCTCCTGGGCACCGAGGTCGCCTTCGCCACCGACACCGTCGGCGATTCCGCCAGGTCCACGGTGGACGGGCTGGCCGACGGACAGGTCGCCGTCATCGAGAACCTGCGCTTCAACGCCGGCGAGACCGCCAAGGACGACGCCGAGCGCGGCGCCTTCGCCGACCGGCTCGCCGCCCTCGCCGACGTCTACGTCTCGGACGGCTTCGGCGCCGTGCACCGCAAGCACGCCTCCGTCCACGACCTCCCGGCCCGCCTGCCGCACTACGCCGGATACCTCATCGCCACCGAGGTCGGCGTCCTGAAGAAGCTCACCGAGGACGTCAAGCGGCCGTACGTGGTCGTTCTCGGCGGCGCCAAGGTCTCCGACAAGCTCGCCGTCATCGACCAGTTGCTCGGCAAGGCCGACCGGCTCCTCATCGGCGGCGGCATGGCGTACACCTTCCTCAAGGCCAAGGGCTACGAGGTCGGCAGGTCCCTGCTGCAGGAGGACCAGATCCCGGCCGTCACCGAGTACCTGGAGCGCGCCGAGAAGCAGGGCGTCGAGCTGGTCCTGCCCGTCGACGCGGTGGTCTCGCCAAAGTTCCCGGACCTGAAGGCGAAGGCGCCGACCCACCCGACGGTCGTCGACGCCGACGCCATCCCCGCCGACCAGGAGGGCCTCGACATCGGTCCGAAGACGCGCGAGCTGTACGCGTCGAAGATCGCCGACGCCGAGACGGTGTTCTGGAACGGCCCCATGGGCGTCTTCGAGCACCCCGACTACGCCGAGGGCACCCGGGCCGTCGCCCAGGCGCTCATCGACAGCAACGCCTTCACCGTCGTCGGCGGCGGTGACTCGGCGGCAGCCGTGCGCACGCTCGGCTTCGACGAGAACGCATTCGGCCACATCTCGACCGGCGGCGGCGCCTCCCTCGAATACCTCGAGGGCAAGACGCTCCCCGGCCTCGCCGCACTGGAGGACTGACCCAGCATGAGCACGCGCAAGCCGCTGATGGCGGGTAACTGGAAGATGAACCTCAACCACCTCGAGGCCATCGCCCACGTCCAGAAGCTCGCCTTCGCCCTCGCCGACAAGGACTACGAGGCCGTCGAGGTCGCCGTCCTGCCGCCCTTCACCGACCTGCGCTCGGTGCAGAACCTGGTCGAGGGCGACAAGCTCAGGATCGTGTACGGCGCCCAGGACATCTCGGCGCACGACTCCGGCGCCTACACCGGCGAGGTCTCCGGTTCGATGCTGGCCAAGCTCAAGTGCACCTACGTGGTCGTCGGCCACTCCGAGCGGCGCCAGTACCACGGCGAGACCGACGAACTGGTCAACGCCAAGGTCAAGGCCGCCTTCAAGCACGGCCTGACCCCGATCCTGTGCGTCGGCGAGGAACTGGAGGTCCGCGAGGCGGGCAACGCCGTCCCGCACACCCTCGCCCAGGTCGAGGGCGCTCTGAAGGACGTGCCGGCCGAGCAGGCCGCGACGATCGTGATCGCCTACGAGCCCGTGTGGGCCATCGGCACCGGCAAGGTCTGCGGCGCCGGGGACGCCCAGGAGGTCTGCGCCGCCATCCGCGGCAAGGTCGCCGAGCTGTACTCCCAGGAGGTGGCCGACAAGGTCCGCGTCCAGTACGGCGGCTCCGTCAAGTCCGGCAACGTCGCCGAGATCATGGCGCAGGCCGACATCGACGGCGCCCTGGTCGGCGGCGCCTCCCTGGACGCCGACGAGTTCGTCAGGATCGTGCGCTACCGCGAGCAGTGAGCGGTGGGCGCGCCGAAGGCGAATCGACGGGAGCCGAGTAGGCCGTAGCGGCGATCCGTCGTACGCTTGCGGGGGCATGGTGGCATTCCACCGTGCCCCCGTCGTCCGTCCGCATCCGAGGAAGTTGGTCCAGCCGTGGTTCTGGGGTTCTCCATCGCCCTGATCGTCTTCAGCCTGCTGCTGATGCTGCTGGTGCTGATGCACAAGGGAAAGGGCGGCGGCCTCTCCGACATGTTCGGTGGCGGTGTGCAGTCGTCCGTCGGCGGCTCCTCGGTCGCCGAGCGCAACCTCGACCGGATCACCGTGGTGGTCGGTCTGCTGTGGTTCGCCTGCATTGTGGTGCTCGGCATCCTGACGAAGGTGAACAGCTGACGCGGTACGGGTACCGCGCATTCCGCACCCAAGGCCCCATGTGCCGGTACGCGCCCCTGTGCGCGGCCTATCATGGGGCTTGCGTCTGGGTGCGGGGGCTTGTAACTCCCACCACTGGACGCGCGTTGGGCCTTACGTAGACTGAGGCGCTCGCGGCGAAGCGGAACGCCGACTCGCTTCGCGGCACCATCACGCAGGGAGTTACGACCGTGGCAAGTGGCAACGCGATCCGGGGCAGCCGGGTCGGGGCGGGGCCGATGGGCGAGGCCGAGCGCGGCGAGTCCGCGCCGCGGCTGCGCGTCTCCTTCTGGTGCGCCAACGGGCATGAGACGCAGCCGAGCTTCGCCAGCGACGCGCAGGTGCCCGACACCTGGGACTGCCCGCGCTGCGGCTTCCCGGCCGGACGGGACCGTGACAACCCGCCGGCCCCGCCGCGCACCGAGCCCTACAAGACGCACCTGGCGTACGTGCGGGAGCGGCGCAGCGACGCGGACGGCGAGGCGATCCTCGCCGAGGCGCTGGCCAAACTCCGGGGCGAGATCTAGGAGTCGAGGTCCGGCGGGCATCGTGTCCCGCCGGACCTTCTGCTGTACAGGGCCGCGTCCCCGCCTGTACAGGGCCGCGTCCCCGCCGCCGTGCACGGCGGCACCCCCTCCGCCCGCGCGGCGCCTCCCACCCCCGCGGTCCCGTGTGCGGACCGATTGTCAGTGGTGCCCTCTACGGTTGTGTGCATGAGCCGACCGTGAGGGGGAGTCGTGGTGACGGGGGAGACGGGGGACGGGCGTGGGCCCGGGTGGTGCGGAGGTTTCGGGCGGCTGTGGAGCGCCGCCGTGCTCTCCGCCTTCGGGGACGGCCTGCGCACCTCCGCGCTGCCCCTGCTGGCCGCCTCGCTCACCGACCGGCCCTTCCTCATCGCCTCCGTCACCGCCTGCGGCTACCTGCCCTGGATCCTGTTCGGGCTGCTCGGCGGGGCGCTGGCCGACCGCGTGGACCAGCGGCGTGCCCTGTGGGCCGTGGACGCGGTGCGCGGGGCCCTGCTCGCCTGCTTCGCCGTGGCGGTCGCCTTCGGGCACGCCTCGATCGGCCTGCTGCTGGCGCTGGCCTTCACGCTCACCATGCTGCAGACCCTCTTCGACAACGCCGCGACGGCCCTGCTGCCCGCGCTCGTCGGCCCCGGGGCCCTCGGCGCCGCCAACGCCCGTCTCCTGACCGGTCAGCGTCTCGCCTCCGGGCTGCTCGGCGGCCCGGTCCTGCCGCTGCTGCTCACCGCGGGCGCCGCCGCGCCCTTCGCCGCCGACGCGGCCACCTTCCTCGGTGCCGCCGCGCTGGTGGCCTCCCTGCGGCTCCGGCAGCCCGAGCGCGCGCCCAGGCCCGCGGGCAGCACCCTGCGCCGGGAGATCGCCGACGGGCTGCGCACCCTCGGCCGTGACCGCCTCCTGCGCGCCCTGTGCACCGCCACCGCGCTGTGCAACGTCGGCATGGGTGCCCTCGTCGCCACCCTCGTCGTCCTCGTCACCGACGGGCTGCACGCGGGCAGCACCGGGTACGCGGCCGCCACCGTCGCCTACACGCTGGGCAGCCTGGCCGGCGGCCCGTCGGCCGGGTGGATCGCCGGCCGCCTGGGCCGGATGCGGGCGGTGCTGCTCGCCGGGACGGTGCAGATCGCCGCGCTCGTCGTCATGGGCACCGTGCGCAGCCTGACCGCGCTGACGGCGGCACTGGCCGTGTTCGGCCTGATGGGCATGGTGTGGAACGTCAGCACCACCACGCTGATCCAGCAGCGCAGCCCCGCCGGCCTGCTCGGCCGTGTCAGTTCGGCCTACCGCACCCTCGCCGTCGCCGGGGCTCCCCTCGGCGCGCTGCTCGGCGGGGCCGCCGCCACCGCCTGGGGGCCGGGCGGTCCCGCCCTGCTCACCGCCGCGTTCTTCGTGCTGTCCGTCGCCGCGCTGATACCCGGGCGCCGCCTGGACGTACCTGTGGTCGGACCGGACGCCGCCACGGTGGCGGCTCCCGCCGCCGACTGATCAATTAGGTTGGGACCGGCGCACACAGGCAACGCAGAATCCGGTGTACTGAGGCAAGGAAGAAGGCTGGAGTCCGAGATGAACGCTGAGGGCCGTGCCAGGCTCAACCAGATGCCCGAGTGGACCGCCCTGGCCAAGCACCGCGAGGAGCTCGGCGAGGTGCGGCTGCGCGAGCTGTTCGCCGCCGACCCCGGACGCGGCACCGGGTACACGCTCCAGGTCGGCGACCTGTACGTCGACTACTCCAAGCACCTCGTCACCGACGAGACGCTGCGGCTGCTGCGCGACCTGGCCGCCGCCACCGACGTGTTCGGCCTGCGGGACGCCATGTTCCGCGGCGAGAAGATCAACGTCACCGAGAACCGGGCGGTGCTGCACGTGGCGCTGCGCGCCGCGCGGGACGCGGTGATCGAGGTCGACGGCGAGAACGTGGTGCCCAAGGTGCACGCCGTGCTGGACCGGATGAGCGACTTCGCCGAACGGGTCCGCTCCGGTGCGTGGACCGGCCACACCGGCCGCCGCATCCGCAACGTCGTCAACATCGGCATCGGCGGCTCCGATCTCGGCCCGGCGATGGCCTACGAGGCGCTGCGGCCGTTCACCGACCGGTCGCTGACGGTGCGGTTCGTCTCCAACGTGGACGGCTCCGACCTGCACGAGGCGGTGCGCGACCTGGACCCGGCGGAGACGCTGTTCATCGTCGCCTCCAAGACGTTCACCACCATCGAGACGGTCACCAACGCCACGTCGGCCAGGAACTGGCTGCTGTCCGGGCTGGGGGCCGGGCAGGAGGCGGTGGCGCGGCACTTCGTCGCCCTGTCGACCAACGCCGAGAAGGTCGCCGGGTTCGGCATCGACCCGGCCCACATGTTCGAGTTCTGGGACTGGGTCGGCGGCCGCTACTCCTACGACTCCGCGATCGGCCTGTCGCTGATGATCGCCATCGGCCCGGACCGGTTCCGGGAGATGCTGGACGGCTTCCGCATCGTCGACGAGCACTTCCGCAATGCGGCGTCGGAGGCCAACGCCCCGCTGATCCTCGGCCTGTTGGGGATCTGGTACGGCAACTTCCTCGGGGCCCAGACGCACGCGGTGCTGCCGTACTCGCACTACCTGTCGAAGTTCACCGCGTACCTGCAGCAGTTGGACATGGAGTCCAACGGCAAGTCGGTGCAGCGCGACGGGGAGCCGGTGCAGTGGCAGACCGGGCCGGTGGTGTGGGGCACGCCGGGCACCAACGGGCAGCACGCGTACTACCAGTTGATCCACCAGGGCACCAAGCTGATCCCGGCCGATCTGATCGGGTTCGTCAACCCGGTCGGCGAACTGGACGACGAGCTCAAGGCGCAGCACGACCTGCTGATGGCGAACCTGTTCGCCCAGGGCCAGGCGCTCGCCTTCGGCAAGACCGCCGAGGAGGTACGCGCCGAGGGCGTCCCGGAAGAGCAGGTGCCGCACCGCACCTTCCGCGGCAACCACCCCACCACGACGATCCTGGCGACCGAGCTGACCCCGTCGGTGCTGGGCCAGCTCGTCGCGCTGTACGAGCACAAGGTGTTCGTGCAGGGCGCGATCTGGAACATCGACTCCTTCGACCAGTGGGGCGTGGAGCTGGGGAAGGTGCTCGCCCAGCGTGTGGAACCCGCGCTGACCGAGGGCGCCGAGGTGCCCGGTCTCGACCCGTCCACGGCCGCGCTGGTGGCCGCCTACCGCGATCTCAGGAAGTGAACTGACATGCAGATCGGAATCGTTGGCCTGGGCAAGATGGGTGGCAACATGCGCGAACGGCTCCGCCGCGCCGGCCACACCGTCGTCGGTTACGACCGCAACCCCGAACTCTCCGACGTGGGCAGCCTGGTCGACCTGGTCGACAAGCTCGAGGCTCCGCGGCACGTGTGGGTGATGGTCCCGGCCGGCCCCGCCACCCACACCGTCATCGACCAGCTCGCCAGCCTGCTCCGGCACGACGACATCGTCGTCGACGGCGGCAACTCCCGCTGGACGGACGACGAACGGCACGCCAGGGAGCTGGCCGCGCGCGGCATCGGTTTCGTCGACGCCGGCGTCTCCGGCGGCGTGTGGGGCCTGCAGAACGGCTACGCCCTCATGGTCGGCGGCGACCCGGAGCACGTCGACCGGCTCAGGCCGATCTTCGAGGCGCTCAAGCCGGAGGGCCCGTACGGCTTCGTGCACGCCGGCCGGGTCGGCGCGGGCCACTTCGCGAAGATGGTCCACAACGGCATCGAGTACGCGATGATGCAGGCCTACGCCGAGGGCTGGGAGCTGCTGGAGAACGTGGAGTCGGTGGACAACGTCCGCGAGGTGTTCCGCTCCTGGCAGCAGGGCACCGTCATCCGCTCCTGGCTGCTGGACCTGGCCGTCGACGCCCTCGACGAGGACGAGCACCTGGAGCGGCTGCGCGGCTACGCGGAGGACTCCGGCGAGGGCCGCTGGACGGTGGAGGCGGCCCTCGACCACGCGGTGCCGCTGCCGGCGATCACCGCCTCCCTCTTCGCGCGTTTCTCCTCCCGCCAGGAGGACTCCCCTCAGATGAAGATGGTCGCGGCGCTGCGCAAGCAGTTCGGCGGCCACACCGTCGAGTCGGCGAAGGAGAAGTGACCCGCGGTGGGTGACCTGCTGCTGGTCCGGCACGGTGAGACGGAGTGGAGCCGGTCGGGGCGGCACACCAGCTTCACCGACCTGCCGCTCACCCCGCTGGGCGAGCAGCAGGCCAAGGCGCTCGCCCCGCTCCTGTCGGGCCGGCGGTTCTGCCTGGTGCTGACCAGCCCGCTGCGCCGCGCGGCGCACACCGCGCGGCTAGCGGGCCTGGAGGAGGCGGAGATTGAGCCCGACCTGCACGAGTGGAACTACGGCGCCTACGAGGGGATCACGACCCGGCAGATCCGCCGCGCGCGGCCCGACTGGCAGCTGTGGCGGGACGGGACGCCGCCCGGGCCGGACGGGCAGCCCGGCGAGTCCCCGGAGGAGGTCGGCGAGCGCGCCGACCGGGTGCTGTCCCGGGTGGACTCCGCCCTCACCCAGGGCGGCGGCGACGCGCTGCTGATCGCCCACGGCCACTTCCTGCGCGTCCTGACGGCCCGCCGCCTCGGGCTGCCGCCGCAGGACGGGCGCCTGTTCCAGCTGGCCACGGGCACGCTCGGCCGCCTGTCCACGGAGCACGGCAACCACGTGATCGCCGAGTGGAACCTCCGCCCGCAGCCGGCCTGACGCCCGCCGGGCCCGTCCGCGCGGCGGCCGACCGGTCCGGCGCCCCTCGGCCAGTCGGCCGGCCCGGCACCCTTCGGCCGACCGGCCGCCGCGCGCTGCGCCGCCGGCCGCACCGGGGCGACGCGGGCCGACGGGCCGGCGGCCCGGACCGCACCGGCCCTGCTCCTACAATCGGCGCCACCGGCCCATCGAGCCCGAAGGAACCCGATGACCAGCGTCGACGAACCGGCCCGGCAGGGCGGACGCATCCGTGACGCGGCCCGCACCAAGGCCGAGATCCTCGACGTGGCCACCCAGGAGTTCGCGCGGGCCGGCTACGACGGGGCCCGCGTCGACGAGATCGCCGCCCGCACCCGCACCACCA
Source organism: Streptomyces echinoruber (assembly GCF_014651135.1). Taxonomy (GTDB): domain Bacteria; phylum Actinomycetota; class Actinomycetes; order Streptomycetales; family Streptomycetaceae; genus Streptomyces; species Streptomyces echinoruber. The sequence goes on along the minus strand of NZ_BMWH01000001.1, from coordinate 251,503 downwards.
AGCGGATGATCTACTACTACTTCGGCAGCAAGGAGCAGTTGTTCACGGCCGTCCTGGAGCAGGCGTACGAGACGCTCCGGGACGCCGAGCGGCAGCTCGACGCCGAGCACCCGGACCCGGTCGCGGCCATGCGGCGGCTGGCGGAGCTGGTCTTCGACCACCACGAGCGGCACCCGGACTTCGTCCGCCTGGTCGCCATCGAGAACATCCACGGCGCCCAGCACGTCGCGGCCTCCGCCAGGCTCGCCTCGATCGGCTCCCCGGCCCTGGACGCGCTCCGCCGCATCCTGGCCGCCGGCAAGGAGTCGGGCCGGTTCAGGGCGGACGCCGACGCCGTCGACCTGCACGCGATGATCAGCGCCTTCTGCTTCTTCCGGGTCGCCAACCGGCACACCTTCGGCGCCCTGTCAGGCCGCGACCTGCTGGCGGCGGACCGGCGGGAGCACTACCGCAGAATGCTCGGCGACATGGTGATCGCCTACCTCACGGCGGACCGCGCGCCCTCCTGACCCCACCGGGGCGACGGCGCGCCGTCCCGCCCCTCCCCCACGGACCTTCCGGTGGGTGCACCGGCTCGTTCGGGCCGCCCTGTCCCGTCCCCGGGGAGCCGCCGTCCCCGTCCCCGTCCTCGCCTCCCGCCCGTTCCTCAGGAGTTCGACCAGGCCCGCCGGCACAGCACCAGCCGGTAGCCGTCCGGGTCCTCGATCGTCACGCCCCACTCGTTCCAGTACGGGTTGGGCGACGGCACCCGCCTGCCGCCGTGCTCCTCCAGCCGGGCCACCAGGCCCTCCGGCACCGGCCCGTCGGCGTAGATCACCAGCAGGTCCTCCTCGGTGGGCCGGGGCCGGACCGGCCGGCCGGGCTCGTGGACGAGCTCCAGGTGCCAGTCGGCGTCCGGCCAGCCGACCATGAGGAGGTGGTGCTCCCCGGGCCCGGTCCCGCCCTCCGTGCGCCACACCACGTCCAGCCCCAGGCCGCCGACCCAGAAGCGCTCGGCCGCGGACAGGTCGCGGGAGGGGCGGGCGATACGGATGTGGCTGCGGCCGTCGACGGGCATGCGGGACTCTCCTCGTAGCTGTGGACCCCCGAGGGGTGGCCGCCGGGGCGTCCGGCGGCCGTCCGGCAGCCTAGGCGGCGGCCGGGTGCCGGCACATCGGCCGCGGGTCCTGCGCCCCGGGACCCCGGTCTCCCGGCCCCGGGTCCTAGGACCGGCGGCCGCCGTTCTCGCCGCCGGTCCGCTCTCTCACCACCGGTCCGGTCCCTCACCACCGGTCCGGTCCCTCACCACCGGTCCGGTGCCTCACCGCCGGCGCGGGATGCCGTAGACCCGTTCCACCTTCAGCCGCAGCACCAGGCGCCGGTCGCGGACCATGGCGGCGCGGTAGTCGTCCCAGTCGGGGTGCTCCCCCTGGACTTCGCGGTAGAGCCGGACCAGTTCCTCGACGGTCTCGTCGTGCGGGTCCCGCGCGACCGGCGTGAGTTCGGCGGTGCCCTCGGCGACCGTGTAGGCCCAGCGGTCGGCGGTGGTGACGTGGTAGGAGGCGCGCGGATCGCGGCGCAGGTTGCGGGTCTTGGCGCGGTCGTCGGTGACCGAGATCCGGATGATCCGCTCGTCGGGGTGGTAGGCGTGGGCCACGTTCGACAGCTGCGGGCGGCCGTCCCGCCGGAGCGTGACGAGGACGCCGCCGTTCTCCTCGGAGAGCAGCCGGAGCAGGGCGTCGTCGCCGGGTCGGAGTGTGTCCTGGGTCATACGGGACTCAACCGGTCCCGGGCGGGGCGCATTCCCGCGCGCACGCCGGGCGGGCCGGGCCCGCGCCCGCCGCGGCCACGGGTGGGGGCGACGACTGAGACCATCCGGACGGGGTAGGCCGGGAGTGGGCCGCGCGCGGTACGCAACGGGAGGACAGCGATGGCACAGGTGCGACAGGAGCTGCGGCAAGAGGTGGACCCGGGAGAGGCCGGGCTGGACGGGAAGGCGCTGGACCGCCTCGATCAGCACCTCGCCCGCCACGTCGACGAGGGGCGGCTGCCGGGTTTCCTCGTGGCCGTCGCCCGCGGCGGCCGGGTCGCCCACCTCACCACCCACGGCCGGCGCGACGTCGCGGCCGGCCTGCCCGTCGAGCCCGGCACGCTGTGGCGGATCTACTCCATGACCAAGCCGGTCACCGCGGTGGCGGCGCTGCTGCTGGTGGAGGAGGGCCGGCTGTCGCCGGACGACCCGCTGGAGCGGCACCTGCCCGCCTTCGCCGACCCGCGGGTGTACGTGGACGGCACCGGCGACGACGTACGCACCCGCCCGGCCGCCGGCCCCATACTGATCCGGCACCTGCTGACCCACACCGCGGGGCTGACGTTCGGCTTCTACCACACCCACCCGGTCGACGCCCTCTACCGGGCCGCCGGCCTGGAGTCCTCGGTGGTGCCGGGCTCCGACCTGGCCGAGACCGTCGAGGTGTACGCGAGCCTGCCGCTGCAGTTCGACCCGGGCACGCAGTGGAACTACTCGGTCGCCAGCAACGTCCTGGGCCGGGTGATCGAGGTGGTGTCCGGGCAGCCGCTCGACGTGTTCCTCGCCGAGCGGATCTTCCGCCCGCTGGGCATGGCCGACGCCGGGTTCCACGTCACCGGGGAGCAGGCCGGGCGGCTGGCGGAGCTGTACGGCGAGCGCGAGGACGGCGGCATCGAGCCGGTCCCCGGGCTGCCGCTGCACGGCCGGCCCCGTTTCCTGTCGGGCAGCGGCGGCATGGTGGCGAGCGCCCACGACTGGCACCGCTTCATGGAGCTGCTGCGCCGCCGCGGCGAACTCGACGGCGTGCGTCTGCTGGCCCCCGAGTCGGTCGCCCTGATGACCCGCAACCACCTGCCGGGCGATGCCGACCTGCGGTCCTTCGGCAGCCGCCCGGTCCACGACACCCCCGACAACGACGGCGTCGGCTTCGGCTTCAACGTCTCCGTCGTGATCGACCCCGCCCGCACCCGGTTCCCGTCGGGCCCGGGCACGTACGGCTGGAGCGGGGCGGCGACCACGACGTTCTGGGTGGACCCGGTGCGGGACATGACGGTGCAGTTCATGACCCAGGTGCGCCCGAGGAGCCGGCACACGGTCTTCCAGGACCTCAAGCGGCTGGTGTACGCGGCGGTGACGGACTGAGGCCGTCACCGCCGCCGGGTCAGTTCTCCTCCCGCAGCGTGAACGGCAGCCCTTCGTCGGCCAGTTCGGCCAGCCACTGCGCGGACCGCTGAGCCGTCTCGGCCGCCCGGTTCAGCCCCGCCGGCAGGGAGCCGTCGAGGACGTGGCGGACGCCGAGGGCGAGCGGGCGGGAGACGCAGCGGGCCATGGCGCTCTCGCCGGCGTCGCCGACCAGGTCCAGGCAGTAGCGGCCGGACCAGGTGCGGCCCGAGGCGGCCCGCACCTCCAGGGTGACGACGAGGACCACGCGGTCCCGGTCGTCCGGCGTGGTCGGGTGGGCGGCGGCCAGCTCCCGGGCGAGCGCGGCGATCCGCTCGTCGTCGCCGCGCCGCAGCTCCTCGAAGACCGGCTGCCAGGCCCGCAGCCAGCCGTCCGGGCGGAGGGTGCCGCGCACGAAGGTGTCCGGGCTCCAGGCGGCGGGCAGGGCGTACTGCTCGACGAAGGGCACGCTGTCGCGGTTGGGGTACACCTCGAAGGTCTCGCCGCCGACGACGTGCGGCCGGGTCGCCTCCCACGGCCGCTCGGCCACTGTCTCCCGGCCGTCCTGAAGGTAACGGGCGGGCGAGCGCAGGGCGTTGAGGACGCCGAACGGTGCCCAGCTGAAGCGGTAGCGGAACGGGGTGGGCTCGGCGGGGATGCCGCCGCAGTACGAGGTGAGGCGGTACGTCGCCGGTTCCCGCTCCCCGATCGCCCGCGCGGCGCGGGCGATGAGGTCGTGCGCGAAGAGGTGGTCGACGCCCGGGTCGAGACCGGCCTCCGTCAGCACGACCAGGCCGGCCGCGCGCGCCGCGGGCACCTGGTCGCGCACCGCGTCCGACACGTAGCTGGAGCAGGCGAAGTGGGCGTGGGCGCGCACGCAGGCGGCGAGCAGCCCGGCGTGCTCGGCGGCGGGCAGCATCGACACCACCACGTCCCCCGGCGCCAGGTCGGCGGCGAGCGCGTCCGGGGCGAGGGCGCGCGGCTCGGCCCGCCCGGTCAGCCCCAGGCGGTCCAGGGCCTCGGCTGCGCGCTGCTCGGTGCGGTGCCACAGCCGTACCCGCTCGGCCGCATCGCACACGGCGGCCAAGCCGCTGCCGGTGGACAGGCCGGCACCGACCCAGTGCACGGTGCCGCTCGCGGGAATCCGGTCAGCCATGCGACGTTCCTTCCTCGACCGACGTCCCTTCTTCTTCGGCTTCCGCGGCGCCCGGCGCGCCCCGCCCGACGCCCAGTTCGCGGCAGGCCCGGCGGAACCGGTCCAGGCAGCGGTCCCACGGGCCGCCGTCGCCCGCGTCGAGGGTGAGCAGGTGCGGCAGCAGCGCCGCGGAGAAGTCGGTGCTGGACTCGCGGGGCAGCAGCGAGGGCAGGTTGTCGATGGCGATGAGGTCCAGCGGCGGTTCCTTGCGCAGCGGCCGCACCGGCTCGTCCCAGTCGGTCGTACGGTCGTACACCGGCAGCACGTTGAGCGGGGAGCCGACGTCGCAGGTGACGTCGCACAGGGTGCGCAGCCGGCGCGCCGGGTCGTCGAGATCCTCCTCGCGCAGGAACGGCGGGACGGGGGTGGTGGCCAGGACCGCGTTGACCATCACCTGGTGCGCGAGCAGTGCCGGGCGGTCCAGGTCGCGGGTCTCGGCCAGGTCCCAGCAGGTCGGCTCGATCCCGGCGGCGGCGAACGCGGCGCGGGCGCCCCGGCCGCTGCGGCCCAGGGCGCCGATCACCAGCGCGGTGACCTCCTCCTCCCCGTCCGCCGGGCGCAGCCGCGCGTCCAGCTCCTCGCGGGTGGTGGGCGTCAGGGGCGCGGTGAGCCGGCCGCGGTGCTGCAGGACGGCCAGGGCGGCGCCCAGGTAGCCGGCCCAGAAGCCGAACGCGGCCAGCCGCCGCCCCTGCTCGTCGGTCAGGTACTCCAGGTCCAGCAGCGTCCCGCCCCCGGCGGCGAACCGGCGCAGCAGCGCCCCGGCGCCGGGCTGGCCCTTGTAGGCGTGGCCGAAGAAGACGTGCCGGTGCTCCAGCGCGGCGGGCTCGTCGGGCAGCTCCTTCAGGCCCACGACGACGGCGTCCCGCGGCGCGGAGGTCCAGGAGCCCGCGGGCGCGGTGCGGCACCCGGCGGCCTCGTACTCCTCGATCGGGAAGATCCGCTGCGGGGACTCCTCGACGGTCAGGGTCACGCCGTGTTCGACGAGCCGGCGGGCGTCCGCGGGCACGATCGGCGTCCGCCGCTCGGTGGGGCGGGCCTCGTGGCGCAGCCACAGGTGCAGGTTGGAGCTCATACGCCGCAGCCTAACCCGGGGGCGGCGGCGCGCCCGGAGGGGGCGGCGGGACTCGGGGCCGATGGGGCTCAGGGCCGATGGGGCCCCGGGCCGGCGGGGCTCAGGGGCGGACGGGGCGCAGGGACGGACGGAACAACGGCGGACGGAACAGCGACCCGACGGGCTTCAGCGGCCGACGGGCTTCAGCGGCGGACGGGAGACGCGGGAAGGGGGCGGCGCCGGACACGCTCCCTGCCCCGCCTCCCGTCCGATGCCCGCCGAGGCTCAGGACAGGTGCGCGACCGCGTCCAGGTGGGGCAGGTGGTGGTCGAGCCGCTCCCGCTTGGTGCGCAGGTAGGTGATGTTGCTCTCGCACGGCGGGATCAGCAGCGGCACCTGCTCGTTGACCTCGATGCCGTGCTGGACGAGCGCCTCCCGCTTGCGCGGGTTGTTGGACATCAGGCGCACCGAGCGCACCCCGAGGTCGCGCAGGATGCCGGCGGCGGCACCGTAGTCGCGGGCGTCGACGGGCAGGCCGAGGGCGAGGTTGGCCTCGACGGTGTCCAGGCCCTCCGCCTGCAGGGCCATCGCCCGCAGCTTGGCGAGCAGGCCGATGCCGCGGCCCTCGTGCCCTCTGAGGTAGACGACGACGCCGCTGCCCTCGGCGACGACCGCGCGCAGCGCCGCGTCCAACTGGTCGCCGCACTCGCAGTGCTGGGAGCCGAAGGCGTCGCCGGTCAGGCACTCCGAGTGCAGTCGCACCAGGACGTTCTCGCCGCCGTTCGCGTCGAGGTCGCCGTGGACCAGCGCCACCTGCTCGTCGCCGCGGTCGTGGTCGAGGTAGCCGACCGCCTGGAACTTCCCGTACACGGTGGGCAGGGGCGCGTTCACGACCCGCTCCACGCCGGTGCGCTGCGGGGACTTCTTGCCGAGGACGCCGATGTTCTCTGTCATGATCTGATTCCTGAACATTCCTAAGCAGTGACGAAAGGCCGGAAGACGATGAGTGGTGCGAAGGCGCGGCCGGCGGCGGACGCGGCCCCGGTGCTGGTGCCCGCGGACACCACGCAGGAGGTACGGGAGCGGGGAGCAGGCGTGTCACGGCAGGTCGCCGTCCTGCCGGTGGGCAGTTTCGAGCAGCACGGCCCGTACCTGCCGCTGGCCACCGACACCCTCGTGGCGTGCGCCGTCGCCCGGGAGATCGCCGCGGCGTACCCGGTGCACCTGCTGCCGCCGGTGACGATCTCCTGCTCGCACGAGCACGCGGCCTGGCCGGGAACCGTCAGCATCTCCTCCGTGACCCTTCACGCGGTGGTACGGGACATCGCGGACTCGCTGCGCCGCTCCGGCGTCGACGCCCTGGTGGTGGTCAACGGCCACGGCGGCAACTACGTGCTGGGCAACGTCGTGCAGGAGGCCTCCGCGCGGGGCGAGCGCATGGCGCTGTTCCCGGCCGTGGAGGACTGGGAGACCGCCCTGGAGCGGGCGGGGGTGGAATCCTCGCTGCTCACCGACATGCACGCGGGGGAAATCGAGACCTCCATTCTTCTGCACGCCCATCCCGAAGTGGTGCGGCCTGGTTACGAGTCCGCCGACTTCACCGCGGACGACCGGCGCCATCTGCTCTCCCTGGGGATGTCCGCCTACACCGACTCCGGAGTCATCGGCCGCCCTTCCCTCGGCACTCCGGAGAAGGGCAGGAAACTGCTGGCGAGCCTCGCGGACTCCTTCGGGGCGTGCTGGTCGCTGCTGACGTCGGACGAGGAGCGGTAGGCGGGCCGGTCTCCCCCGCGCCGGCGGACCGGGCGGTCCTCTCCGCGCCGCCGGGCGGGGTGGTCTCCCCCGCGCCGCCGGGTGCGGCGTTCCGCCCCGGCCGCCCTGGCCGCCTCAACCACCCTGGCCGCCGCGGCCGGTTCGGACTCCGGGGCAGACTCGGACGCCATGACCGGTTCGGACTCCACGGCCGGTTCGGACTCCGTGGCCGGCTCGGGCTGCAGGGCCGGTTCGGATTCCGTGGCCGGTTCGGAATCCATGGCCGGTTCCGGCTCCGCGTCCGCCGCGCCGCCGCGCAGCCCCGCGTACCACCGCGCCACCAGCACCACCGCCCCCGGCACACTGGCCACGAAGCTCAGCACGCCGTAGACCACGGCCGTCGACAGCCCCGTGCCGGCGCCCAGGCCCGACGCGGCGAACGCCCAGGCGGTGACGCCCTCGCGGGGGCCGAAGCCGCCGATGTTGAGCGGCAGCCCCATGGCGGCCAGGGCCAGCACCGCGAGCGGCAGCAGGACGGTGACGGGGGCGGCGCAGCCGGCGATCCGGGCGGCGAGGACGAACACCGCCAGGTGGCCGGCGAGGACGACGGCGGACGACAGGGCGACGCCCGGACCGTTGCGGCGGGAGAACAGGCCCTCCCGGGCCTCGCCGAGGAAGCGGTGCACCGCCCGGCCGCGGCGCGCGGGCGCCCGGTTCATGCGCAGCGCGAGCAGGACGGCGAGGGCGCCCACCGCGGCGAGGCCGACGAGCGGGGCCAGGTGCCGCACCTGCGTGCGCACCGGGGAGGGCAGCGTCAGCAGAATCGTCACGCCGACCGCGGCGAGGGCCAGTTGGCCCGCGACCCGCTCCAAGACCACCGCCTTGACCCCGCGCCGCAGGTCGCCGGCGCTGCGCCCGTGCCGCACGGCCCGGTGCACGTCGCCGAGGACCCCGCCGGGCAGGGCCGCGTTGAGGAACAGGGCCCGGTAGTAGTCGGCGACGGCCGGGCCGAGCGGCAGCCGGATGCCGAGTCCCCGGGCCACCAGCTGCCACCGCCACGCGCTGCAGACGGTGGTGACCGCGCCGACGCCGAGTGCCGCCGCCACGCCCGGCGCGTCGATGCGCCGCAGCCCGTCCAGGAACACGCCGGTGCCCAGCCGCCACAGCAGCACGCCCAGGATGGCGGCACCGGCGAGGCTGCCGAGGTGCGGGCGCACGGCGGCCAGGACGGCGGCGAGACGCCCGGCCGCTCCCGGACGCGGGCGCGCGCCGGACCGTACGGCCACCGGGTCCGCGCCGGACCGTACGACCGCCGGGGGCACGTCGGACCGTACGGCTTCCTGTTCCTGCTCCACGGGCCGTACGGCCGCCGCGTCCGCCCCGGGTCGTGCGGCTTCCGCGTCCGTCTCGGGCCCCGTGGCGTCCGGGTGCGCGTCCGGGTGCGCGTCCGGGTGCGTCTCCCGCCCCGCGTCGGCCTCCGCCGTCCCTGCCGTCCCCGCCGTCTCCGCCGGCTGCACCGTCTCCACGCTCATGCCGCACCGCCCCCCGTCGGCCGGGTCAGCGCCAGCAGGTCGCTGTGGTGCACGGTCACCCGCAACTCCCCCGCTCGGCACGCTTCCAGACGTTCCGTCAGATAGCGGTCGGCGCGCGGTTTCAGCTCGGGGCGCTGTTCGACGGCGGCGGCGACCCAGCCGCGCAGCCACTCGGCGGTGAGGGCGGCCTCGTCGGGTCCGAGCCGCCAGGGGCTGGGATGGACCTTGACCGTGGCGCCCCCGTCGGCGAAGGCCTCGGCGGCGACGGTCACCGCGTCCGGTCCGAGCAGGTCGGCGCGGCGCTGGTGGGCGTTGAACGCGTCGGTGAGCTCGGCGTCCAGCGGGTCGGCGGGGGTGAGGTCGACCCGGCCGGCCACCGACAGGGTGAGCAGCGCCGGGCAGCCGGCGCCGGTGCAGGCGGCGGCGAGGGTGGCGACCTCCTCGCGGGTGAGGACGTCCAGCAGCGCGGAGGCCGTCACCAGGGAGGCGCCCGCGAAGGCGTCCGGGGTGAGCCGGGCCACGTCGCCGCGCCGGGTCTCCACCGTGACGCGGCTGCCGTCGGCGGCGGCGCGCGGGGCGCCCACGGCGGCGAAGTGCAGCAGGTAGGGGTCGCGGTCGTGCAGCACCCAGTGCTGGGCGCCGTCCAGCAGGGGCGCGAGCCAGCGGCCCATGGAGCCGGTGCCGCAGCCGATGTCGTGGACGACGTGGCCGCCGCTCCGCCCGGGCAGGTTGGCCAGCCGGACGCGCAGCGGGTCCAGCAGTTCCACCGCCCGTGCCGCGGCGTCCGCGGGCTCCCGCAGCCGCAGCCACTCCGGCGCGTACCGGGGCGGTTCCTCGGGTGCGCCCTCGCGCAGCCGGAGGGTGGGCCGCTCACCGGGGCGGGGCGCGGGACCCGCGCCGGCGACGGGCGCCGTGTCCTGCGTCCCGTCCGGGGCCGGGATCAGCGCGGTCTGCGCCGGTGTGGTCGTCTCGTTCATGCCACCCTCCGGGGGTCGGTCGGGAGCCGGTCGAGGACGCCGGCGAGGCTGCGGGCCGTGGCCGCCCACCCGCCGAGTGCGGCGCGCCGGGCCCGCGCGGCGGCCTTCAGGCGGCGCCGTACGTCGGGTTCGCCGAACCAGCCGCGCAGTTCCGCGGCGAGGGCGGCCGGGTCCTCCGGCGGGACGAGGATGCCGGGCACGCCGCCGTCGGGGGCGCGGCCGACCGCCTCCGGCAGGCCGCCGACGTCGGTGGCGAGCACCGGGATGCCGCGGGCGAGCGCCTCCGTCACCGCCATGCCGTACGTCTCCGCGTACGAGGCGAGCACCATCAGGTCGGCGGCGGCGTAGCTGGCGTCGAGGTCGGCGCCGCTGCGCGGGCCGGTCAGCTCCACGCGGTCCTCGAGCCCGTGCCGGCGGATCAGGGCCCGCAGGTCGGCCACGTACCCGGGGTCCTGGGTGAGGCTGCCGACGAGCGAGCAGCTCCAGGGCAGTTCGGTGACCTGGGCGAGGGCCTCCACCAGCCGGTGCTGGCCCTTGCGGGGGGTGACGGCGGCGACGCACAGCAGCCGGGAGACGCCGTCGGTGCCGGGCGCGAGCGGGGCGATGTCGGCGCCGGGGGCGGCGACGTGCACCTTGCCGGGGGCCAGGCCGTGGTGGGCGACGAGGCGCCGTACGGCCCAGTCGCTGGTGGCGATCACCGCCGGCACCGCCCGCAGCACGGCCCGCTCGCGGGCGTCGAGGTCGGCGGCGACGGCGGGGTCGAGGCCGGTCTCGTCGCCGAGCGGGAGGTGGACGAGGACGGCCAGGCCGAGCCGGCCGGCCTCCGGGACGACGACCTCGGGGACGCCGCAGGCGACGAGCCCGTCGAGCAGGACGGGCGTGCCGTCGGGCAGGTCCCGCAGCACCCGGGCGAGTTCGGCGCGGTCGGCGTCCCGCGGCCGGGGCCAGCTCCCCGGCACGGCGTGCTGGGCGACCTGCCAGCCGAAGCCGGGCAGGTCGAGGCTGACACGCCGGTCGTAGGCGTTGCCGCCGCTGGGCGCGGACGGGTCGTCGACGCCGCCCGGCATGACGAAGTGCAGCGTGCGCAGGGACATGGGGATGATCTCGGGGTGGTGCGGGGCGGCGGCCTGGGCGGGCACGTACCGCAGCGGGGTGTGGTCGAGGGCCATGTCGGTCACAGGCCACGCTCGTAGCTGGCCCAGGCGACATGGGACTCGTGCAGGGTGACGGTGATGCCCGCCAGGCCCTTGGCGCCCTCGCCGAGGGCGCCCTTGTGGACGCGCTCGGCGAGCCGGTCGGCGATCCACTTGGCCAGGAACTCGGTGGAGGTGTTGACTCCGGCGAACTCGGGTTCGTTGTCGAGGTTGCGGTAGTTCAGCTCTCCGACGACGGCACCGAGCTCCCGGGTGGCCAGGCCGATGTCGACGACGATGTTGTCCTCGTCCAGCTGCTCGCGCCGGAACGTGGCGTCCACGAGGAACGTGGCTCCGTGCAGCCGCTGCGCGGGTCCGAAGACCTCGCCGCGGAAGCTGTGGGCGATCATGATGTGATCGCGGACGGTGACACTGAACAACGGACGACCCTCCAGGTGCGGCGCGTCTGGCCCCCCGCGATTCCCTGCCGGGGGATGCCGTGTAGTACGGCTGACCGCTTCCCCGCGTTCAGCCGTCTCTCACTCTTTTCTCAGGTCAGGCGCTCTTGCCGGGTGCCGTGCCCGGACGCCGTCCCGGTGCCGGTGCCCGGGTGCGTTCGCTCGGGCGCGTTCGGGCGCGTGTGCTCGGGCGCGTTCGGGTACGGGCGCTCGGGCGCCGTCCGGGCGTCGCCTTTCGGCCACTGCCTGCTCGGCTGCTGCCGCCCGGACACCGCCACCCGGGTACAGCCGCTGGGCGCCACCCCCGGACATCGCCACCCGGACACCACCGCTCAGGCTCCGCCGCTCAGGCCCCGTCGCCGTACCGCACGCGGTGGCACAGCGCCGGGAGCTGCCCGGAGGCGAGCCGCGGCAGCAGCTCCGGCAGCTCCTCGAAGGCCGACTCGCCGGTGATCAGGGCGTCCAGCGCCGGGTCGGCGAGCAGCTCCAGGGCGAGGGCCATGCGGTCGGCGTAGCCGCGGGTGGCGGCGCGGGCCGGGGAGACGGTGCCGACCTGGCTGGAGCGGATGACCAGCCGCCGCGAGTGGAAGGCCTCGCCGAGCGGGAGCGCGACACGCCGGTCGCCGTACCAGCTCAGCTCCAGCACCGTGCCCTCGGCGGTGAGCAGTTCCAGGCAGCGGGCCAGTCCCCGCTCGGTGGCGCTGGCGTGCACGACCAGGTCGCAGTCGCCGCGCGCCTCCTCGGGCAGCGCGAAGCCGACCCCGAGCGCCTCGGCGATGTGCGCCCGCGCCGGGTCGGCGTCGACGAGCTGGACGCGGACGCCGGGGAAGCGGGCCAGCAGCGCGGCCACCGAGCAGCCCACCATGCCGCCGCCGACCACCGCGATCCGGTCGCCGATCAGGGGCCGCGCGTCCCACAGGGCGTTGACGGCGGTCTCCACGGTCCCGGCGAGCACCGCCCGCCCGGCCGGCACGGCGTCCGGCACCAAGGTCACGGCGTCCGCGGGAACGACGTAGCGGGTCTGGTGCGGGTAGAGGCAGAAGACGGTGCGGCCCACGAGCCGGTCCGGTCCCCGCTCCACCACGCCCACGTTGAGGTAGCCGTACTTCACCGGCCCCGGGAAGTCGCCCTCCTGGAACGGCGCCCGCATCGCCGCGTGCTGGCTCTCGGGCACCCCGCCGCGGAAGACGAGGGTCTCGGTGCCGCGGCTGACACCGGAGTACAGCGTGCGCACCAGCACCTCGTCCTCGCCGGGGTCCGGCACCTCCGTCTTCCTGATCTCCCCGCGACCGGGCTCACTGAGCCAGAACGCACGTGCGGTGTGCTTCATCGGCGCCCTCCTGAACGATCGGCAACTCGCGTGCGTACCGAGGTGTGCACAGGCCGCGCACAGTACGCGGCGTTGATCGACTTGTCACATGGCCGGAGGGTGCGGTGGCCCTGAACAACACGTACGGTGCGAGGCCCGTCCAGCAGGAGACCGCGGTGGGCGCGGGCATACAGCTCCTGCTGCTGGCCTTGCTCGGCACGGCGATCGGCATGGGGCCGGCGGGCTGGCTCACGGGGCTGGTCTTCGCGTTCGCCCTGTGGGCGGTGCTCTCCCGGGCCCTGCACCGATCCCGGCTGCGCACCTTTGGCCCCGCCAACCGCGTCACCCTCGGTCGCGCCATCCTCGTCGGCGGGGTGACCGCGCTGGTCGCCGACTCCTTCGAGAGCGCCCCGCCGGTGACGCTGCTCGTCGGCCTGACGGCCGTGGCGCTGCTGCTGGACGGTGTGGACGGCAAGGTCGCCCGCCGCACCGGCACCTCCACCGCGCTCGGCGCCCGCTTCGACATGGAGGTCGACGCGTTCCTGATCCTGGTGCTCAGCGTGTACGTCGCCATGGACCTGGGCCCGTGGGTGCTGCTGATCGGCGCCATGCGCTACGCCTTCGTCGCCGCCGCCCGCGTGTGGCCCTGGCTGAACGCCCCGCTGCCGCCGAGCACCGCCCGCAAGACGGTCGCCGCGCTGCAGGGCGTCTGCCTGCTGCTGGCAGGCGCGGACCTGCTGCCGCGAGTGGGGAACCTGGGCGTGGTACTGCTGGCCCTGGGCCTGCTGGTGTGGTCCTTCGGACGGGACGTACTGTGGCTGTGGCGGACGGCTCGGGCGGCCGGGACGGCGACCGGAGCGGCCACCGACGAGGCGTCGCTGGAGCGGGAGTTGCAGGACCTGGTGCCGGTGCCGGTTTCGGTCTCGGAGCGGCAGCCGGTGGGCTGACGGTCCGAACGACGGGCGGCGGGGTCCGGGCCGTGCGCGGCCCGGACCTCTTGCCGTACGCGCGTACGCGGGCGCACCACACGCTGCGCTCACGGGGAGCACGTGCGTACAACGGCAAAGGCGACCGTGGCCGACACGGCGACAGCTCGGAGCTGCGCGACCACGCCGCTGGAAACGCCCCCATCCTCTCTCCCCCCTTCGGCCGACGTCAGCCGCCTGCGGCCCCGCCTTGTGGGCGGTGCTCTCCCGGACCCTGTACCGATCCCGGCTGCGCACCTTCGGCCCCGCCAACCGCGTCACCCCGATCGAAGCGGCCGCCGGTGAAGCGGTGAAGCGGAGGTGGAGCGCGAGTCGCGGAACCTGGTGCCGATGCGGGAGCAGGTCGGCTGGGGGCCAGGTACGCGCGGCGCCGCGTCCGCCTCGCCAGGACTCCGCCATGCCTCGCCTACTGCATGCCCGTGGCGTCGAGAAGGCGGACGAGGTCCCTGCGCCCGTAACCGAGCACGGTGGCGCGATGCACGGCGGCCAGCAGCAGGTGTCCGACGATCTCGGCTCCGTGCCCGTTCTTGTCGTCGCCGAGCCACTCGTCGGGTTTCTCGATGCCCATGCCGTTCATCACCAGGCCGTGCTCGCGGCGGATCTCCGCGACCGTCCCCGTGACCGCGTCCAGCAGCGTTCTTCCCGGGCGTTCGCACTCCAGGGCGAAGCAGCCCCAGTCGACCGGCCGGCAGCCGGCGGGCGGACGCGCCCGCAGCGCGGCGTACCGCTCGTCCGCGAACCCGCCGTCCGTGAAATCCTCGTGCACCAGCGAGAACCGGTGAAAGCCGGGCGGGACGGGCGGCGGCGGAGGCGTGTACTCCCACCCGGCGTCCTCGTACAGGCGCCGCTTGACCTCCTCCTCGTCGGCGAGGGTCACGGTGAACCCCGTGTCCTCGTTCCGCCCTGTCGTCGTGCCGTCGTCATTGCGGTGGAAGTACAGTCCCATCACGCACCCCTTTCGCTGTCCCGAACCTCGCTCCCCGGCCCCGTCCCGCGTCGATGTGCCGTTGTGTCGAGGCCTCGATGTCTTGACGCCTCGAGCCTTGATGCCTTGATGTCCCGACGCCTCGACACAGACGGACTCGCCGGCTCTTCCCGTGGGTCCGTGACGTGAGCCCGCCCTCGGAGGGATCCCGTCACCGCGTCGAACGAGCGGCCCCCGCGGCCCGTGCCCACGCGGCCGAAGCTCACCCCATCGTGTGACAGCGTCCCGCCCGCGCCGTACAGGTCCACGCCCGCCCCGCCCGCCTGCGCACGCACCCGGAATGGCGGCGCCGCGTACGCGAGGTACGCGGGCGCGGGCGGCGGCCCCGCCGATGCCGGACCCGGCGGCGTTCTCCACGAGGGCGGCGTTCTCCACGAGGGCGGTGTGCCTGCACAGGCCGGATGAGCGCGACCGGGGAGCGGCTCAGACCCGTGCCCCGCCGTCGACCCGCAGGATCGCGCCGGTCACGAAGGAGGCGCGGTCGCTCAGCAGCCAGGCGGCGGCCTCGGCGATCTCGGCCGGGTCGGCCCCGCGGCGCAGCGGTGTCTGCGCCGTGAGCCGCTCCTGCAGACCGGGGGATTCCGCCTCCCAGGCGCGGATCATCTCGGTGAGCGTGTTGCCGGGGGCGATCGCGTTGACGCGGATGCCTTCGGGGCCGTAGGTGACGGCGGCCGACTCGGTGAGGCTGTTCACGGCGCGTTTCATCGCGCCGTAGGCGGGCAGTTCGGGGTTGCTCAGGAAGCTGCCGACGGACGAGTTGTTGACGATGGCGCCCGTGCCGGCGGTGGCCCGGATCGCCTCCACCTCGGCGACCATGGCCAGCCAGACTCCCTTGAGGTTCACGGTGTAGACGTGGTCGAAGTCGGCCTCCGGCATCCGGTCCAGCGGGCCGGGCTTCTGGAGGGTCGCGCCGTTGTTGAAGGCGGCGTCGAGGCGGCCGTGCAGGTCCACGGCGCAATTCACGGCGGCGCGCACGCTGTCCGTGTCGGCCAGGTCGCACACCACGTGGTCGGCGGTGCCGCCCGCCGCCCGGATCTCCTCGGTCACCGCCTTCAGCTGGGTCTCGGTCCGGGCCGCGAGCAGCACCTTCGCGCCCTCCCGGGCGAACAGCCGGGCCGCGGCGGCGCCGATGCCGCGTCCGGCGCCGCTGACGAAGACGACCTTGCCGGCCAGCAGGCCCGGGGCGGGCGCAGCGTCCGCGGTGGATGTGGGGTTCGTCGATGCGTTGTCCATGGCAGCGAGCCTGCGCCGGATCGTCGGCCCCATCCAGGCACCGGCAGTACCTGGCTGGGCCCCGCGCCGCCGCGCACACTGGACGTGTGGACAGACAGGAGCTGGCGGCCTTCCTGCGCAGCAGACGCGAGCGGATCACGCCCGCCGACGCGGGGCTGCCCACCGGGCCGCGCCGCACCCCGGGGCTGCGCCGCGAGGAGGTGGCGCAGCTGGCGTTCATCTCGACCGAGTACTACACGCGGCTGGAGCAGGCCCGCGGCCCGCGCCCGTCCCGCGAGGTGCTGGCGGGGCTGGTGCGGGCGCTGCGCCTGTCGGACGCCGAGCGCGACCACCTGCACCACCTCGCCGGGGCGCCGCCGGGCCCGCCGCCCGGTCCGCCGCGCGAGGTGCGGCAGAGCATCCTCGACCTGCTGCGCCGGCTGTCGCAGACCGCGGGGTTGGTGGTGTCGGCGACGTACGAGGTGCTGGCCTGGAACGACCTGGCGGCCGCCCTCATGGAGGACTTCTCCGCCCTGCCGCGCCGCGACCGCAACCTCCTGCGCCGGGCCTTCCTCGGTCCGCACCCCCAGGGGCGCCGGCTGTACGGGGTGTCGGACGCGGACGTGTTCGCCCGCGGCGCGGCGCAGCGCCTGCGCGCCACCGCCGCCCGCTACCCCGGCGACCCGGAAGTGACCGGGCTGGTGGCCGAACTCCTCGCCGGGAGCGAGGAGTTCCGCCGGCTGTGGGCCTCCCACGACGTGACCGCGGAGCCCACCCTGTGCAAGACGTTCCGGCATCCGCTGGTGGGCCCGGTGACCGTCAACTGTGACGTCCTCGACATCACCGAACGGGACCAGCGGGTCGTGCTCTACACCGCCACGCCCGGCTCGTCCTCCGAGGAGGCCCTGCGGCTGCTGTCGGTCGTCGGCACCCAGCGCATGGACGTGCCGGGCTGAGCCGCGCCGGACGGCTCACTCATCGCTTCCGCTCCGTCCACGCCCGCTCCGTCCACGCCCGATCCGCCGCCCGCGCGCCCCGAGCCGGATCTCCCGCCACCGACGCGCCCCCGCTCCGTGCAGCCGAGTACGGGAAAAGGGTTTCGTGGTGAAAGCCCGGCCCGGGCATGATTCCCGCTGTGCGGGAGGACAGGGGCCATCACGGACACGGGCGGTACAGGCTGACGGATACGACGGATACGGAACACGGCCACGTCTGGGGTGAGTGCGCCGCGGTGGACGGACTCTTCGAACAGTCCCGGCGCGGGACGTACGAACTGTTCGGCTGGGTCCCGGAAGGCGCCGAGGCGCGCGGCTGGATCGGCAGCCGGGTGTGGCTGGTGCCGGACGACGAGACACTCGGCCCCTGGCTGCTGGAGGACGCGGAGAGTCCGGTGCGGCTCCCCGGGACGGACGGCCTGGTGCTCACCGGCCTGGACGACTACGAGGGCCCGCCCGAGGGGTACCGGAGCCGCGTTCGCGTGCACGACGGGCACCGGTGGCTGGGCTCCTGCCGGGAGTTCGCCCGCGTCCTGCCGCCCGAGCGGCCGGCGCCCCCGCTCGTCCTGCGAGGGCTCGCCCCGGGCGAGCGACTGCGGGCGGCGCTGGCGAAGGGAACCCGGCGGGCGCTGGATCTGGGGCAGGCCGCCCTGGAGATACGGGACGGCCGGGGCGAGCCGCTCACCGAATGCCCGCTGTGGGCCGAAATCAGCGCTTGGCGCCCGTCCTCCCACGGGGCGGATCTGATCGACCTGGAGCTCGACGGGGAGTTCTGCACGCCCGTTCCCGGACACGCCCGGCCCGTCTGGGAGTGGTGGCTCGCCGGGCCGCCGGACACCGCGGGTGCCTGGGCCGACCTCGACACCCGGCGCCGCGGGGCCTGGCTCGACCTCGTCCGGGACCGGGCCTGCCGGCACACCCGCCGTGACCGGCCCGCCGGCCAGGTCTACGAACTCGACGGGCGGCACATCACCGACGAACCGGGCCTCTACCTGGCGCTCGGCGAGGCGGTGAACGGGCCGGGCGGCTACTTCGGCGGCTGCCTGGACGCCCTCGCCGACTGCCTGCGCGGCACCTTCGGCCACACCGCCCCCGCCACCTTGCTGTGGCGGGACGCCACGACCGCACGCGAGCACCTGTCCCGGGCCCTGACACCGGACGGCCGGCCCTACGACCTGTTCGCCGAGGCCCTTGACGTCCTGGCCGGGGGCGGCGTGCACGTCACCCTGGCATGAACCGCGGGGCACCGACCGGGCATCGTGCCCAGGAGTTGGAACGCCGGCCGCCGCACGGCCGACGACCGGCGGCGGCGCTCACCCGCCGATGACGTACCCCACGAAACGCGTCCACTGCTCACGGTCCACGGTGAAGTGGGGGCGGTTCGGGTCCTTGGAGTCGCGTACGTGGATGGCTTGTTCGGTGACGGCGACCTCTACGCAGTCGTCGCCCTGCGCGCTGCTGTAGCTGGACTTGAACCAGGCCAGTTCCGGCTTGCTCATAGCGCTCCTCTTATCCGCACCAGCAGGCTCGCGGAGTCCTTCGGGGAGAGGGCCTGCGAGCGCAGTCTCGCATAGCGCATGTGGATCCTGCTCACCTCTTTCTGGTCAGTGATCAGGCGACCGGTCCCCTGCCCCTCGGAATAGGCGCGCCAGCGGCCGTCCGACGTCTGCAGGAGCCGAACCGGCCCGGCGAGGCAAGCGTGTTGCTCACTGTTCGCAGGCATGATCTGGAAGGTCACGTTTCGCAGCGAAGTCAGTTGGATGATGTGGTCCAACTGCTCGGCAGCGACCTGCGTTCCTCCCAGACGGCGCATCAGGACGCTTTCCTCCACGATGAAGTCGAACGTGGTGCCGGGCCTGTCACGAAGCAAACGCTGGCGCTCCAGGCGAGCCTGCACCGTGGTCTCCACCACGTCATCCGTGAGGGGTGGGATGTCGTTGTCACAAAGAGCTCTGACGTACCCCTCCGACTGCAACAACCCAGGCACCAACCGGCATTCATACGTCCACAGGCTCACCGCCACCCGCTCCAGCCGGGCCCACCGCCGGAACCACGCCGCCAGACCCGCCTCCCCTCGGGTCAGGAAGCGGGCCGACCTGCGCAGCGCACCGGTGTTGCCCAGCACCTCCTCCGCCCGCTCCACGAAGGACTCGTCCGGCATGCGGCGGCCCAACTCCACCGACTCCACGGTGTGCTTGGAGTAGCGCACCAGCTCCCCGAACTCGGCCCGGCTCAGTCCCGCGTTCTCCCGCAGGGCCTGGACGACGGCGCCGAAGGTCCGCAGGCTGTCGGACGGGTCCGGTTCCTTCTCCCCCTCGCAGACGGCCAGTTCGTCCCGGGTACCGATGATGTCGGCGTCCGCCATGTGCGCCACCCTCCGTTTGCCCTCACGTCCGTGCGCAGCCGTCCGGGTCTTCCGGCACCCCACTCCCGACGGCACAACACCCAGCGTGACGGCAGGCGGGCCGTACCGTCTACGGAACGTCTCCGTACGCTGACGCACCGTACGGGGATCGCGCCTGGAACGCGCCCCCGCGCGCCCGCCACTCTGACCTCATGAACGTGACCACACCCCATCCGCCCACGGCCGTCAGGACGTTCGCGCAGCAGTTGTCGTCCACGCGCCGCGGTGCGCGCCTCGCGCGTCTGCTCACGGCGGCGGAGCTGCACGCCTGGCAGGTGTCACCGTCCGTGGCCGAGCGCGCGGAGCAGATCGTGGCGGAGCTGGCGGCCAACGCGGCGCTGCACGGCCGGGTGCCGGGCCGCGACTTCCGTCTCGCGCTGCGCTTCGACCCGGCCGCGGGTGTGCTGCGGATCGCGGTGACCGACGCGCGCGGCGACCGGCTCCCCTCCCCCGTGACGGACCTGACCACGCCTGCGGACACCGAGTCGGGCCGGGGCCTGCTCCTGATTGCCGCGCTCGCCGACCACTGGGGCACGGACCCGTTCCCGCCCTCGGGCAAGACGGTGTGGGCGCTGCTGAGGCAGGAGCCCTCGCACACCCGGCCGTTTCGGGAAGCGGCCGGGCCTGCCGGCTGAGGAGCCGGGCGGGTGGGGCGTCGGGCGGTTGGGGCGGCTCGGATGGTTCATTCCGACAGGCCCGGACCGCCGACCGCTCCGGGTGTGGCACCGGGAGCGCAGTTCCTTGCAGGCCGCCGAAGACGTCCATCGGTTTCGGCTCCTGCGCTGCGGCGGAGGGTCTGCCGGCTCCCGTGCGTGCGGGGCTCGACGGCCGGTCGGTATCGCCACTGGCTCACCGAGACCCGCACAACCGATCGTACACAGTAACGCAGCCAAGCAGTGATGGAAGTATGTTGACATAGCTAACAGGAATGGGTCATGCTCCCGTTGACGTCATCACCTGCCGACGGTGTTCCGACCCCCGCCCGTAGCGCCCGTCCTGGCTCCTGAGCTTCAAGTTCAAGGAAGGCGCCAGGAGCGGTCGGTGCGTCGGCAGGAGCGTCCCTGTGAACACTCGGAATTCGAGGGGGAACCGTGAACCCGCACAACCGTCCGCCGCACCCGGCCGACTTCCGACCGCTGCGCAAGCGCAAGAGGGTGTGGGCCGCGGGCGCGGCCCTGTTCGCTCTCGGGGTGATCGGCGGCCAGGCCGGTCAGGACGACGCGAACGCCGCCCACACGCTCGCCGCGCGGCCCACGCCGACCGTGACCGCCACGGCCACCGTGACCGCCACGGCCACTGTCAGCGCCAAGCCCGAACCCGCTCCCACGGTCACCAAGACGAAGACGGTCACGCGGCCCGGCCCCACCGTCACCGTCACCAGAGCCGCTCAGGCGGCCGACTCCGGCAGCGGCGGCGGCAGCAGTGGTGGCGGCAGCGGCACGTGTTCCATAGTCTCCAACGCGGGCAACTGCTACCAGGCGGGGCAGTACTGCCGGAACAGCGACCACGGGGCCGTGACCACGACCGCGAGCGGCGCTCGGATCAAGTGCGCCTACAGCGGGGGCGGTTGGCGCTGGACCTACTCCTGACAGGACGCGGCTTCCGCCCGGGAGGGGAGGGCCGGGCCCGGTCGGCGGGTGGACCGGTGGGCGATCCGATGATGGGCGTCACCAGCCGGGATAGCGGTTCCACCAATGCGGGTCCCAGCCCCGGATGTACTCGCTGCCGCTGGGCGAGTCGTCGAACTCCAGCACCAAGTCGCGGGCCAAGGTGTCCAGGACCCAGGCCAGTTCGTGCCGGCTGACCAGGTCGACCGGCAGCGCCTCGACCCCGTGGACGGCGCCGAGCAGCGCGCCGGTGACGCAGGCGACCGAGTCGCCGTCCGGAGCGCCCGCCGCGAACTCCAGCGCGGTCCGGAAATCGGCGGGCGCGGGGAACGCGGCCGCCGTGTAGAGACCGCCCAGCAGGGCCGAGGGCGCGGTGGCGTCCGGCGCGAGCCGTGCCAGGCGTCCCGCGTCCGGCGGCTCGTCGACCGCGGACCGGAACGCCGCCACCAGGCGGTCCTGCTCGTCACCGGTGACGGGCCGGCCCGTCGACGGCAGGGCGGTGAGGCCCGCGTGCAGCGCTTCCCGCACCACCTGGGCGGACGCGCCGGGCCAGGAGGACGGGTCGCACGCCGGCACGGGGTGGGTCAGGCAGTGGTGGGCCAGCACGGTCGCGTGGACCGTGGCGGCCTGCGCGGCCGGGTCGCCGTGCGTGAGCGCGGCCAGTGAGCCGACCTGGGCGACACCCCCGGCCCCGGCGACCGCGACGGGAAGGCTCCGGGTCAGTGCGTGGCAGCCCCGGCTGGGGGTGGGGGCGGGCATCCGCTTGTCGCCGTCCTCGATCCGGGACAGGGTCGTCACCGTCGCCGGTGCGCTGCCGCGCCGCTCGGCCAGCACGGGCACGCGAGCGAGCCAGCCGTCCGGCCACACCGCGTTGCTGTACGAGGGGGCCCAGCGGCGCCGCATCTTCTCCTGCTCGATGCCCTGCAAGTAGGCCCACCGGCAGTAGGCGTGCAGGATCACGCCCGGTACGTAGCACATCCCCTTGTGGTGTCCGCGCACCTGGGCGCGGATGACGCCCTCGGCGGTGAAGCAGGCGAGCTGTGTGCTGACACCGGCCCGCAGCGGACCCCCGGCCGGCAGCCTGCCCCGGGCCCCTCCCACCGTGTCTCCGAGCGCCAGGCCGAGCATCATTCCGCGGACGCGGGACTGCCGGGCGAAAAGCTCCCTTTGGTGGTCCTTCGCGTGGGGCAAGGCGGCACACCTCTCTGCCGGGGAACGGGACTCGGGTGTCGGGGTCCGGCGGTGCCGGGCGGGCGGGCTCGCTCGGGAAGAGCCTGCCGGTCCCGGTCCGCTCCCGGTCCGGCGCCGTCGCGGGAGCCGTACCCGTACCGGCTCAGGCCGGCGCCGGCTCCCAGCGGTAGGCGCCGGCGGTCTCGTCGTACGGCCGCAGCAGCGGCTCCAGTTCGGCGCGCAGCAGGTCCGCGTCGCCCGGTGGCAGCGCCAGGGACGCCCGGCGCATGCGGACGCTCCACGTCGCCGGGTCGGGGAAGACCGACAGCCGGGGCACCAGGTCGCGCAGGACGAGCCCTTGGCGGAAGGGCGCCAGGCCGGAGATGCGCAGGCGGCAGCCCTCCGTGAAGGAGCGGTCGCCGAAGACGACCGGCTCGTCCAGCGCGCGTACGGGAGTGGCGACCGAGGCGCGGGCGATCACGCGGCCCAGGTCGCGGGTCGGGTTCCGGAAGCAGCCGCGCGTGGTGTAGAGGAAGATCTCGTCGCCCGCTTCCAAGGTGCGCGCCAGCTTGGTCCGCCCGGCCGGGAACGCCATCCGCTGCTCGGTCACCACCCAGCTCAGAGCGGCCCGGTCCCCGATGATCAGCAAGTGCGCGGACGACATGCCGATCACCTTACCGAGGCTCCGGCCGTCCGGCCCGCCGCGGGCGGCCCTCAGAGGCCCGCCCGCGCCAGCAGCGCCGGCAGCGCGTGCGGCTTCACCTTCTGGACCGAGCGCACCTGCCCGAGCCCGAGCTCGTCCCGGCCCACGGGGTCGCGGTACAGCGCCTTGGTCGCCTCGGGCAGCAGGGTCGCCGCCACGAGGTAGGGGGCGCCCGGCTCCTCCCACGGTTCCTTGTCGACCTCGGCCACCGCGGCGACCGCCGCCTCCGGTCGGGTGATGAAGAACCAGAGGCGGTCGCCGGGCTTCATGGTGTAGCGCCGGCTGAGCCACAGCTCCAGTTCGGGTTCCTCCTCCGCCAGCCGGTGCATCTCCTCCTTGTCGAGAGGCTCTCCGTCCAGCGTGTCTCTGTCCGGGTTGAGGATGTATATCCAGTCCGCCACGTTTTCCCCTCGGCCACCGCACCCGCCCCGCGCGAGTGTCCGGGCGGCTCATCATGTCAGGCATCGAAGCCTTGCGCAGCCCGTAATCTCCCAGGCCGGTGGGAGCCGCCCACGGCGTCGGGCCCTGGCGCGTGCGAGATGATGACCATCATGAACGATAGGGTGGGCATCGGGGAGGCCGCGGCCGCGTTCGACCGCGGCACTGTGGCCGTCGACGAGGCCAGGGCCGAGGAGGAACGCCGGCGCATCATCACCCGGTTCCCCTTGGAGCAGTGGGCTGAACTGCCGCTCGAGCGTTACGCCCTGGGACTGGACACGTCGGTGGAGAGCGGGTTCTCCGACACGCCCCGGTCCGGCGTGGGCGAGGACGGGGCGACGTACTGCCGACTGCTGGAGTTCGGCACGCCGCACCTCGGAAGCATCAGGGGTGGCAGCGCGGCCAAGCACATCATCTACCGCCACCGCTCCGGCGAATGGCGGCTGGCCGCGCCCCTGCGCGGACTGGAACCGGCTCAGGCGTGGGCGCGGTTGCGCGGCCAGTTCGTCCAGGCCTTCGACGCGGTGGCCCGGCAGGACTTCGAAACGCTGGACGACCTCAACCTGCTGCGGTTCGGCCCGGCCCTGGTGACCAAGTCACTGACCGCCTATTTCCCCGAGCACTTCCTGCCCGTCTACTCCACCGAGCACCTGCGCACGTTCCTTCTCCGGCTGGGCGGGACAGCCGAGGCGGACTCCCCGGCCTGGCGCAGCAACCGCAGGCTCCTCCATCTGGTGCGGCAGCGGCCCGAGTTCGAGGGGTGGAGCGGCCTCGAGGTGATGCGCTTCCTCTACCGGAACTTCGATCCGCGCCCCCGGCAACGCACGATCTGGAAGATCGCCCCCGGTGAGCGCGGCCGTCTCTGGGACGAGTGCCGCGACGGCGGGTTCATCTGCGTGGGCTGGGACGAGGTCGGAGACCTCGGCCAATACCAGAGCGACACCGAACTCAAGGCGGCCCTCGACTTGAACTCGCCCGGCAGCCGCGGCGGCAGTCTGACCCTCGCTCGCCGGCTGCTGGCCTTCCGGGACCTCGAGGCGGGAGACCGGATCGTCGCCAACCGCGGCAAGGACGAGGTCCTCGCCACCGGCACGGTCACCGGCGGCTACCGGTTCGCCGCGGAGCGGGTGGAGTTCCGGCACGTCGTCCCCGTGGCGTGGGACACCTCCCACGCGCGGAAACTGGCCGAGCCGCAGCACGGCTGGCAGTCCACCTTCGCCAAGGTCGACCCGGCCCTGTTCGCCCGGCTCACGGCAGCCCGCGACGGAAACGCCGCGGGGACGGCCCGGGCGCGGGAGGACGGCGCGCCGGTGACACTGCCCGAGGACGTGCAGGCCGTCGTGGACGCTGTGGACCGCAAGGGGCAGGTGATCCTGCACGGGCCGCCCGGCACGGGAAAGACACGGCTCGCGCTCCGCGCCGCCCTCGCGCTGACGGGCCGCGCGGACGTGCTCGGCGCCGAGCCGGACCGGCGCGCCCAGGCCCAGGCCGAGATGCTGCACGGTGACCGCGTGGGCATGGTCACCTTCCACCCCTCGTATGGGTACGAAGACTTCGTCGAAGGCTTCAAGCCGGACATGAGCGCCACCGGCCCCGGGCTCACCCTCACCCTCAGGGACGGTCTGTTCCACGACCTGTGCACTCGGGCCGCTGCCCGGCCGGAGCAGACGTTCCTGCTGATCGTCGACGAGATCAACCGGGGTGATCTGCCGCGCGTCTTCGGTGAGCTGATCACGCTCCTCGAACTCGACAAGCGCGGCCTGCCGGTCACCCTGCCCGTCAGCAGGCGGAAGTTCTCCGTGCCGCCGAACGTCCGGATCATCGGCACGATGAACACCGCCGACCGCAGCATCAGCCACCTGGACGCCGCGGTGCGCCGCCGGTTCGCCTTCCTGCCCGTGGATCCCGACCCCGACGCCGTGTCCGCGACGGTCGGCCCCCTGGACCTGGCCGCGTTCCTCGAGTCCCTCAACGCGCGCATAGCCCGCCACCTCGACACCGATCACCAGATCGGCCACGCCTACCTGCTGCGCGACGGCAAGCCGATCGCCACGGAGGAGGACCTGGCCGCCGCCTTCCGCCACGAGGTGATCCCTCTGCTGGAGGACTACTGCCTCGGCCGGGCCGACCTGCTGCACCGCATCCTCGGCGACCTGGTCGACGCGGACACCGGGCGTCCCGTACTCATGTCCCCGCAGGACCTGCCCGACGCCCTGGCGACCGAGTTCACCAGCGGCGGCACTCCCGGCTCCGATGCCTGACCGCGCCGAGATCAGACTCGGCGAGTACGAGTCCCGCACGCTGGACGCCGAGCAGCTCACCCCGCGGGACGTCACCCGCCTGCACGCCATTCAAGCACGCGGCTGCCTCACCCTGCGGCCAGATCGCGCCAGCTGGCGCCTCACCGCCGACGCGACCGTCGGCGTGCTCGCCCTGGACCGTGTGCGCCTCGTCATCGAGCCCAAGCTCGCCATCCCGGGCGAACAGCTCATGGCCTGGCTCGCCTACGCGCTCGGCACCCCCACGCCCACGGCGGCCCGGCGCTGGACCACCGCTGCGGACGGCTACGCCGACCTCGTGGCCGCGGCCCTGCTCGAACAGTGCGAAAAGCTGGTGAGGGACGGGCTGCGCTGCGACTACGTTCCCCGCCACAGCCTCGAACCGGTGCTCCGCGGGCGCCTGGACACCGCTGCCCAGGTGACCCGCCGTTACGGCCGACTGGACCAGTTGCATCTCCGCACGTTCGACCGGGAGACGGACATCTGGGACAACCGCGTCCTCGGGACCGCGCTGCGCGTCGCGCTCGCCCTGGCCGCCGACTCCGGCCTCGCCCGCGACCTGAAGGGCATCGCCGAGGCGTTCCCGCAGGCGCCGACCCCGGCCGCCGCGCTCCGCGCACTGGACCGCGTCCAATACACCCGCCTGAACTCCCGCTATCGCGCGGCCCATACGTGGGCCCGCCTGCTGCTGCGCGGTGGCGGCGTGACCGACTTGCTCGCCGACCGCGGCATCAGCGCGGACGGTCTTCTGCTGCCCATGCCCGCGCTCTGGGAGGCGGTTGTCCGCCGCCTCGCCGCGGAGGCCGCCGCCGGGCACGGCGGCCGCGCCGTCCCCAGCACCGGCAAGGCCGACATCACCATCCTCGACGACCTCGGCAGCACTTCCACGTTCCGGCCAGACCTCCTGCTCAGCCTGCCCGGCCGGGATCCGGCTCGGCGCGTACTGCTGCCGGTGGACGCCAAGTACAAGCGTTACGACCGCCACCGCGTCGGTGCGGCGGACATCCACCAACTGCTCACCTACTGCGCCGGGTACGCCCCGGCCGACGCCCCCGACGCTGTGATCGTGCACCCGCAACCGGGAGGGCACGCCCAACGTGTCGCCCGGGTCGAGGGCCCCGCAGGTGTGCTCGGTGTCCTCCACGTCCTCGGAGTCGACACCCGTACGCCTCCGGCTCAGGCGGTCGCCTGGATGCGGTCGGCTCTGCCACTGGGCGTCGGCGGGCCCGGCACGCCGCTTCCCGCCCGGAAAGACCTCTCACAGAGCACCGGGCACCTGCTCGGCGACCGCTGAGCAACCGTACGGAGCCACGGGCCGACAGGCGGTTCGCCGACGAGAAGCCGGACGGCTCGCCCGGTGACGGTGACCGCAACACCCAAGCGAGACTGGGGAGATCCGAGCGGATGCGGGCGGGGATGCCGACCGCGGCCGGTGCTGCTCCTCCCGCGGAACCGTCGGCCGCCGGCAGGCGTTCCCGCTGATGTGACATACCGTCGGCCGGCTGCCGAAGGGGGCGGTGAGGGTGCCGCGACGCTGGAAGATCCCGACGTTGGTGGTCGGTGGCGCACTGGTCGTTTCGACGCCGCTCTTCTGGGTGCTGGGCGATCCGGACACCGGCCAACTGGTCGCCGCCTGTGTCCAGGGGCTCACCGGGGTGGCCGCCGTGGTCCTGGCGCTGTTCGCCTCGCCGGCCGCTTCGGAATCCGGGACGGTGGACACGGCCGTCGGCACGGGACGGGCCCGGGCCGTCGCCGGAGGCAGCGCGTCGACCGGCATCCGGCGACCGCGCGGTGCGGGAAGCGGGTCCGCCCGGGCCGAGCAGACCGGGGACGCGACCGCCGACGCCCCCGGCAGCAGCGCGAACACGGGAATCGACTACGGCTGACCACACCACCGCGGCACCACTTGACCGAACCGTGACCGCGGGGAGAAGGGGGAGACAAGCATGCGCGGTCGACGCGGGCGGAGCCGGCGCGGGAACGGTCCCGAGGCGCGCACCGGTGGTGAGCAGATCTCGGTCACGCAGTCCGGGGAGGCGCAGGCGGCCTCCGGCGGAACCGCCAACTCCGGCTACCGCGGCCCTGTTTCGGAGGCCGGCTCGGACTGGGCCGGGGTGCGGGTGAGCGGGACCGGACCTGCGATCGCCGCCGCGCCGGACGCGTTTGCCAACAGCGGCTACATCCATCAAATGAACGTCGGCACACTGCACATGAACGCGCGTACGGCGCAGGAGCCGGCGTCCGCCCCGCTCCCCCGCCGTGCGTTCCTGGCCGAGTCGCGCCTGCCGGAGAAGGGGAAGTTCCCGCCCAGCTTCCTGCTGCGCAGCGACTACAAGGTCGTTCCCTTCCATGGACGGCGGCAGGAGCTGGCTGACCTGGTGGCCTGGTGCGAGGACGAGGAGGAGATCGGACTCCGCCTGGTGACCGGACCGGGAGGGCAGGGCAAGACCCGGCTGGCACTGGAGATGATCGGCTGGGCGGAGGGGCGAAAGTGGACGGCCGGGCGGCTGCGCACCGACTGCGACGAGCGGACGCTGCGGGAGCTGTGCGCCCTGCCCGGGGACGCGCTGGCCGTCGTGGACTACGCCGAGGCCCGGCCCGAACTGCTGGCGTCGCTGCTGACGGCGGCCGGGGAGCGGCCGGCGGGCCTCGGGCGGCTGCGGTTGCTGCTCCTGGCCCGCAGCTCCGGGGAGTGGTGGACGCAGGCGCGTGTCACCGCTCCCGACCGTGCCGCCGCGCTGATGTACGACGCGGAGTACGAGCTGCCGGCGCTGTTCGGCGCCGCGGAGGACAGGCCGCTGATGTTCCGGGAGGCGGTACGGAGGTTCGCCGAGGCGGGCGGCTACCCCACGGAAGGAGTGGAACCCTTCGAGGAGTTGGTGGAGGACCGCTTCTCCTCCGCTCTCGCCCTCCACATGGCGGCGCTTGCCGCACTGCTGGACCGTGACGAGTCGCTCCCGGCGTCCGAGACGTTCCGCGACGCGGCCGGGCGCGTGCTGGACCACGAGCAGCGGTACTGGTCGGCGACGGCCCGCGCCGCCGGTCTCCCGGACCACCGCCCAAGGACGCTGCGGGCGGCGATGACGGCCGTCACCTGCTGCGGTGCCGCCGACCGGGACGAAGCCGTGCGGCTCATGGAATGCGTGCCCGACCTGACCGGTGAGCACCGCCGAGTCCTGGGCCAGTACGCGGACTGGGCCCATCAGCTCCACCCGGGCGAGCACTGGCTGAACCCGCTGGAGCCCGATCCGCTCGCAGAGCGGCTGGTGGCGGACGCGCTGGCCCAGCAGCCCGAACTGACCGCGGCGTTGGGCCGGGCCGCGCACGCCCCCCACCAGCAGGGGACTTTGTGGACGGTGCTGGCCCGCACCGCCGCGCGGTTCCCGGCGGTGCGGGAAGCCTTCCCCGAAATCCTCGCGAACGGCTCGGACAGCCTGTGGCTCGCGGGAGCGATGGTGGCCTCGTACCTGCCACGCCCGGACCTGCTGCAGCCGGCGCTGACCGACTCCGTCGGAACCGTCGGCGATCCGGCGTTCCTGCTGGGCGCCGTCCAGACCATGCCGCACTCCCACCGCAACTGCGACCTGAAGATCGCGGCCGCCGAGCAGGCTCTGCGCCGCTACCGGGCGGCGGAGCGGAACATCCCGGCCGAGGCGGAACTGCACGCCTCACTCGCCGACGGGCTGGTCTCCGCCAACCGGTTCGAGGAGGCCCTGGAATCACTGCGCACGGCCGCCGACCTCTACCGCGGCCTGGCCCACGACGAGCCGGACCGATACGGCGGTGAGTACGTCAGGGTGCTCAGCAACTATGCCGTGCAGCTGACCAATTGCGGTCACCACCGAGAGGCACTCGAGATGTGCGCCCAGGCGTTCGCCGCGGCCGAACGCCACTGCGAAGCGGACGACTGGTTCACGCGGGCCCAGATCTGGTGGGTCCGTTCCAGCGTGCTCAAGGGCCTGAAGCGGCCCGAAAAGGCCTACAAGGCCATGGTCAAGGCCGTCGAGGAGTGGCGGACGGAGACCCGGCACAGTCCCGCGGTCCGCGCGTACCTGCCCATCACCCTCATGAATCTGGCCAATCGGCTCAGCGACCTCGGCCGCCACGACGAAGCCCTGGCCGTGATCGAGGAATCGGTGGAAGGGTTCCGCGAGCAGGAACGCCTCCATCCCGACCCGCTGAACCCCAGCCTCCCCCAGGCATTGATCAACTACTCGCAGTGCCTGTACGCCTGTGATCGGCCGCAGGAGGGCCGTGCCGTGCTCGTCGAGGCGGTCCGCCGCCTGCTGCGGCTTACCGAGCACCACTCCCCGCGTCTGCCTCTGCTCTGGGAGGCCCTGCGGCTGTGGGGCATACGGCTGCACAAGAGCGACTTCGCCGACCCCGCCGTGCGGGCCGAGTACCAGGAGCTCGCGACGATCCAGCAGCGCGACGACTGGCCCACCGACGGGCTGCGGGGGGAAGTGGCCTTCGTGGTGATGATGGACTACGGGCTCAAACTCGCCGACGCGGGCGAGCAGGAGGCGGGAGCCCACTGGATGAACCAGGCGTTCGCCCTGCTGCCGAAGGATGCGGGGCCACGCTTGAGGGCTGTCGCCAAGCCCCCGGCGCCGAAGCCGTAGGGACGCAGCAGCAGCCTCAGCGACGTACCCACCAGGCCGATGTCCGCTTGCGGCAGGGTGGACGACGCCTGCCGTAGGCGGACCCTCCGGACCGCCGCGGCGGCTTCAGGCGCGTCGGCTGCGCATGGCCGCGGACGCGAGCACCACCGTCGGCACCGACACCACCACCGCCCAGCCCAGGCGCCGTGTCTGAAGGGAGGTGCACGTCGCCTCCACGCTACGCTCCATCGACCCGTGCGCAGAGGTCCACTCGGTGCCGAGGGCGGAGTAGCACTCCGACTGGGGATAACCCGAGCTGATGTCCGGCGCGCTGGTCAGCAGCCACAGGATCACACCGGCCCCGATGCACGCCAGAAGCCACATGATTGTCCTGGTCATGGCATGACTGTACAGATCCTCACCTTGCCTCGGTGGGGGTATGACAAGCATGGCCGGGCACACCTCCTCGCGTGCGGCTGGTGCCGGGCGGGGAGGGAGATTGTCGGTGCCGCCGACTCGCGAGCGCAGGAAGACGGTGACATGTGCCCCTTGCTCATGGCCTCGGGGCCGCTCACTGTTCCCACGTCGGCACCCAGACATTGGCATCGGGTGGGTCCGTTCGTCTGGAGTCGAGGTAGCGGCGAAGTTCGACGAGCGCGGGATGGGGGTTGTCCTCGCGCCAGATCAGTGACATGGGGTAGACCGGTGCCGGGTCACGTACCGGTATGCGCCGCAGGTCGTAGCTGTCCGGCCACAGATACCGCGATCCTTCATCGACCAGGGTCGCCAGGTCTGCGGAGTCGGCGATCTCGGCCAGCAGTGCCTCATTCCCGAAGACGGGTCCTACCACGTCGATCGTGATGCCGAAGGTGGTGGCGAGTTCGTCGTAGTAGACGGCCACCTCACCACGGGCATCCAGGCCGGGCATCCAGATGCGGTGCCCGGCGAGTTGCCCCGGCGTGACGGCACGGGCGTGGGCGAGCGGATGGCGCGGTCCGACGAGGAGCTGGTGCGGCTCGTCGACCACGCGAACAGTGCTGATCGCATCCGGTAGGTGCTGCTGCGGGGGAACCGCGTGGAAAGTGGCGTCGATCGTCCCGGCTTCGACGGCGGCGACTGCGTCGTCGACGTCGGCGTCCAGCGTCACGACATCCAGTTCGATCTCCGGATGCACGCGGTAGAAGTCCTGGACAAGCCCCGCTGTCACGATCCGCCGGTTGACGACATCGACGCGCAGAGCGCGCCGGCCGGGGCGGACGGACGCATCAGCCCGCTCCGCCACCCGGAGAAGTTCACGGGCGTGGGGCAGGAATGCCTGGCCGTCGATGGTGAGCCGGGCGCCGCGGGCGGTGCGGGTGAACAGCCGCACCGCCAAATCTTTCTCCAGCGCGGCGATGCGCTTGGAGACGGCCTGCTGGGTGATCGACAGGCCGACGGCGGCTTCCTGGAACTGGCCCGCTTCCGCAACGGCGACGAAGGTGCGGACGGCTTCGAGATCCACGCCGATCCCCCTTAGTGAACAACAGATGGTTGTGAAGCGCCGACAGGGCAGTTGTTTGACCTGCTGTTGTGCTGCTCGCTTAGCTCTCACCGGTCGACGTCAGTGTGTTCGGGTGGGACATCGAGGGGGCGTGCTGAGCATGGTGGGCAGAAGACCGCTGGGCCGGCAGTTCGGCTGGCTGTGGGCGGCATACGCGGTCAGCGCCTATGGGTCGGGGCTGGGGTTCGGGGCGTTCCCCCTGATCGCCGTGCTGGCGTTGCATGCCGGCCCTGCCGAGGTGTCCGCGCTGTCCGCGGTGGGGCCTGCGGTGGGCGCGCTGGTCGCGGTACCACTCGCACCGTGGGTGGAGTTCCGGCGCAAGCGCCCGGTCATGATCGCGATGGATCTGGCCCGGTTCGCGCTCATGGCGACCATCCCGGTCGCCTACGCCTTCGGCTGGCTCAGTTTCGTTCATCTGCTCGTGGTCTCGGCCCTGGTCGCCGCGGCCAAGATCGCCTTCAATGCGGCCGTCGGCGCTTATCTCAAGGCCCTCGTCCGGCCGGACGACCTGCTCGTGGCCAACGCACGGTTCGAGTCCACGAACTGGAGCTCCCTCGCGGTCGGGCCACCACTGGGCGGGGCGGCGATCAGTCTGTTCGGGCCGGTCACCACCGTGGTGGCCGACGCGCTCAGCTACCTGTTCTCCGCGCTGGGCATCGCCGCGATTCGCAGCCGAGAGGAAGCACCGCGCAGAACCGGCGAACCACCAGCCCGGGTGGGCACGTTGCTCGGCGGCTGGCGACACATCATGGGCCATCCCGGGTTGCGTGCGCTCTACCTCAACCAGATACTCGTCGCCGGTCTGATCATGGCCACCGAGCCGCTGCTGGCCGTCCTTCTCCTGCGTCAACTCGGCTTCCCGCCCTGGCAGTACGGCCTCGTCTTCGCCGCCCCCTGTGCCGGCGGACTCATCGGCTCCCGACTGGCCCGCCGCGTCGTGGCCCGCTACGGCCGGCAGGCGGTCTTCCGGACCGTCGGTACCCTGCGCGCCGTCTGGCTGATCGGCCTGGCCTTCGTCCGTCCCGGCATCGTCGGCCTCGTCACCGTGATGGCCGTCGAACTGGCGATCATCATCAACATGAGCCTGTACACCCCGGTGCTCGCCACCTACCGGCTCGAGCACACCCCCAAGCACCTCGTCGCCCGCACCCTGTCGGCCTGGTCGATCGGCCAGCAGGCGTCCATCGCCCTCCTCACCACGCTCGCCGGGTTGCTCGCCGACCTCACCAGCCCACGCACCGCCCTCACAGTCGCGGGACTGCTCATCCTGACCACCCCGCTCCTGCTCCCCCGCCGCAACCACATGCCGCAGCACGAGCCGGAACCGGCCCACAGCGACTCGCGGCACACCACAACCCGCCACTGAAGCCCGCAGGCCGCAGCCGGTTTGCCGCTGCGCGTCCGCGTCGACCAAGCGCACATCACCAGCAAGCAAGGGGAACACTCGCGTGAACACCGCCCCCGCGCTCGCCCCTGCGCACAGCGCACTTCCCGTCATGGGCTACCAGCCCCCGATCCTGGCCCTTCTGCCCGAAGGCGGGGACCATGACGCCCGCGCGATCGCGCGGAAGGGGCCAACTCCGACGTTCACGCGAACAACGACGCCCTCTACGGGTTGCTGAAGGCTCCGACTCCGCCCAACCTCAGGTCAAAGCGCTCTCCGGCCCTTCAGGGACTTAGTTCCGGTCTTCTTCCGATACCCCTCGCCCCCTGGCGGCCTTCACCTGCACCCAGTTAACGGTGCAAAAGTTCGCTCATTCGTACACAAATTCGAGATCTATAGAGCGCGAAAGCTTGTTGACGCCATTAACGCACTTCCGTCATGCTCAACGAGAATACGCTGCGTCCCGATCGCCCCATCCCACTCTTCAGGCGCGCACGTCCCAGAACTCGAAAGGCGGCACACGAGCATGGCCGAACAGCCTCCGGAGTCTTCCCACCCGCTCACCGCGCACGACCCCTACGCGCCTGACGCCTCTGGCTCGGTCGGCAGCCTGCGCGAGCTTCTCCTCGCCCGGCTCGACTCCGCCTCCGGTCTGGCCCCCGAGACCAGGGAACTGCTGCGCGAGCTGCTTCCGGACGAGCAGACGGGCGGCAGCGGCGGCAGTCCCGAGGGAACCGTCCAGCTGCGGTCCATCACCGCCGCCGGCTGGCGCGGCATCGGACCGCGGACCACTCTCGAACTCCCGCCGGGCCCCGGCCTGGTGATCGTCGCGGGGCCCAACGGCTCCGGCAAGTCGAGCTTCGCGGAGGCCGCCGAGACCGCGATCACCGGGCGCAACTCCCGGTGGGAGGGCAGACGGGCCCGCGACTGGCAGGGCGGCTGGCGCAACCTGCACACGCCCGACGGCGTCACCCCCGAGGTCTGCGTCGAACTGTCCGTCGGCGAGCGGGGCGAGCCCGTCACCGTACGGCGCACCTGGTACGGGACGAAGGTGGACGAGACACGGACGCAGGTCATGGGGCCGGACGGCGCGGAGCGGAAGTGGGAGGAGGTCATCGACGCCAAGGCGCTGGATCTCGCCCGGCCCTTCCTGCCGTACAGCGAGCTCGGCTCGATGATCAACGGCACCCTCGGCTCGCTGCACGACGCCTTCTTCCGGCTTCTCGGGCTGGAGCTGCTCGCCGAGTTCGACGCGCGCGTCAAGGACGTCGACACCGAGTGCAGTCAGACGATCAAGCAGCGGGACACGCTCACCGCAAAGCTGCTGGACGAACTTTCCGGGCTCGACGACCCCCGGGCCCGCGAGGCCGCCCAGGCCCTGTCGGGCACCAAGCCCGACCTCGGCCGGATCCGGGCCCTGCTGGAAAGCCGTACCCCCGCCGCCGAGGCCGAACTGGCGCGGCTGCGGCAGTACGCCGGTCTGACCGGCCCCGACCTGCGGGAGACGGCGGGCGCCGTCGCCCGGCTGCGGGACGCCGCCGCCACCGCGGAGGAGGCGCGCTACGGCAGCGCCGAGGACGCCCGGCGACTGGCCCGGCTCCTGGAGGCGGCGCTGGAGCACCGCCGCCGCTCCCGGAGCGCGCACTGCCCGGTGTGCGGCAGCGAGGACCGGCTCGACCGGGCCTGGTCCGAGCGGGCACGGGCCGAGGTGGAGCGGCTCCAGGCTCAGGCCGCCGACGCCGAGGCCGCCCGGCAGGCGGTGTCGGTCGCCGTACGTGCCGTGCACGACCTCGTGCAGCCCGTCCCGGTGTGGTTGCGCGGCGAGACGTCCGGGCTCGCCGCGCTGTGGCAGGAGTGGGCGTGGTGCCGGGACGTCACGCATCCCCGGGAGCTGGCGGACCGCGTGGAGCGCGCCGCGGCGGCTCTGGACGAAGCCTGCCGGCAGGTGCGGGACGAGGCCGCCGGGCGGCTGGCCGAGTACGACGACGCCTGGCAGCCGACAGCCGTGCGGCTCGCCGAATGGCTGGCCGCGGCGCAGGCGGCCGAGGCCGCGGCCGAGCGTCGCCGGCACGCGCGCAAGGCCCGCACCTGGCTGCGCCCGATCATCGACGAACTGCGCGAGGAGCGGCTGCGTCCTTTCGCCCACCAGTCGCAGGAGGTGTGGCAGAGGCTGTGCGAGCAC
Source organism: Streptomyces echinoruber (assembly GCF_014651135.1). Lineage (GTDB taxonomy): Bacteria > Actinomycetota > Actinomycetes > Streptomycetales > Streptomycetaceae > Streptomyces > Streptomyces echinoruber. Next base: position 216,441 of record NZ_BMWH01000001.1, on the reverse strand, counting down.
AGCAGTGTCACGCTCGGTTCCGTCACCCTGGCGGGCACGCCGGGGCGCGGCCGGGTCGTCCTGGACGTCTCCGTGGACGACCGGTCGGCACCCGCCTACAGCGTGATGAGCCAGGGCGAGCTGCACTCCCTCGCGCTCTCCCTGTTCCTGCCGCGCGCCACGCACCCGGCCAGCCCGTTCGGGTTCCTCGTCATCGACGACCCCGTGCAGTCCATGGACCCGGACAAGGTCGAGGGACTGGCCCGGGTCCTGGACGCGTGCGCCCGGGACCGGCAGGTGATCGTCTTCACCCACGACACCCGGCTCCAGCAGGCCGTCGCCCACTTGGGCATCCAGGCCACCGTCCTGCGCGTGACGCGTCAAAGTAACTCCGTGGTAAGCGTGGAGACTCTCACCGACCCGGTGGAACAGGCGCTCGCCGAGGCGCGGGCCGTCTCCCTGGACCCGGGCCTGCCGCAGGACGTGGCCGACCACGTGCTGCCCGCCATGTGCCGGGTGGCGGTGGAGGCGGCCTGCCTGGAGACCGCGCGGCGCCGACTCCGCGACGAGCACGGGTTCGGCCTGAGGGCGGTCGAAGAGCGCGTCGCGTCCCTGGACCGCACCAAGACGTACGTGGCGCTCGCCCTGCTCGGGGACGGGCGGCAGAATGCCCGCGACGCCGTGGAGCGGATCTGCCCGGGCGGCTGGAGGCTGGTGGAGGCCTTCAACTCCGGTGCGCACGCGCCGCTGCCGGGCGTCGACGACCGTAAGAGGCTCGTGGCCAGGACCGCGGCGCTCGCTCAGGCGATCCGACGCACCGGGGGCATCGGTGCCGCGGACAGCACCGGAGGCGCCCGATGACCGCGTCCGCACAGGCGCTCGTCAGCGCCGCCGACCGTCTGCTGAATCCGTCGGGAGCCGTGGCCTCCCTGGCTCCGGGGCTGCGCGCCCGTGCCGCCGCGGTTCTGCTCCGCATGGCGCTCGACCAGGCCCTGGACGCCTACTGGGCGCGTGTCCATCCGTCGATGACGCGGATCGGCAAGCACCGGATGCTGTGCCTGGAGTGGTACGCGGGCCGCGACACCGCCCGCCGTTGCCGCACCACCTGGTTGGCACTCAGCGCCGCATGCCACTACCGCGCGCAGGAACTGCCTCCGGCCCCGGCTGAGATCCACGCCCGACTGGTCGAGGTCACCGCCCTTGTGGCGGCCCTGCACGCCGGTCCCGGCACGGCTCCATGACCCCCGGCGGCCGGTTACCGACCGGCCGCTCAGGCTCAGCGGTGCTTTTCGCGGGCACGCGAGCGACCCTGCCGCGGAGTGGGCACGCCCCTCTTCCTGCGCCGAACGGGGCGGTCCGCAGAGCGGCGCATAGGGTAATCGCCAAGAAACTCCCCACGTGAGGAGCGTGTGTGAGCGAGCAGTACAAACCCCCTTCCGGCACCGCCGCCTACCCGGAGTTCCGGCTGCGCCTGCCCAACGGCGGGCCCGAGGCGCGGGGGCGGCTGCTGGCGGAGAAGGGCACCAACGGGAGCCAGAAGTTCGTGGTCCTGGCGGGCTCCCCGGGCCGTTCGGAGGTGGTGCCGTCGTTCCCGGTCCGGATGCCGTCGTCGTACCGGCTGCGCCGGCGTCTGATCGAGGAAGGCGTCCTGGTTCCCTCGGCCCGCTGGCCCGGATGGCTGGAGACGACCCGGGACGTCGAGTGCAACTCGCCCTCCGCGGCCGCCGAGATCCTGGTCGGCCGCAGCGCCAACGGATGGACGGAGTGGAAGTCGGCCGACGGCCATCCGCTCTCCGACTACCTCGACCAGGTGTGGTGGGGTCCCAACCGCGCCTGGCTGGTGCGCGGTTCCCACGTCTCCGGTCTCGACCTCGTGCAGCGGCTGTGGCTGCCGCAGGGCCTGGTGACCCTCGCGGCGCGGCACCTGCGGCAGGGGATCGGGCAGGGCGTCAGCAAGGACCGGCTGCGCGCCGCCGTCGAGGAGGACTACGGGTCCACGGCGACGTACAGCCAGAAGGTGCAACTGGTGGAGGAGGTGCACGCGTTCCTGTCGCGGATGCGGCCCGGCGACACGATGTGCACCATCTCCGGCGGAAAGCTCTACGTCGGCACGATCGCCGGTGCCGCGCAGCAGGTCGACTCCGAGGACGGGCGGTCCAACCTGCGCCGGCCGGTGGAGTGGTCCGACCGGGGGCATCCGTACGAGGACCTGCCGGAGGAGCTCCAGCAGCGGCTCTCCGCGCAGCACGACGTGGTGGACCTCACCGCGGTGAAGGACCTCATCGACGGCCTGGGCATCAGTGATGAGGACCTGATCGAGGAGGCCGAGGCCGCCGACCGCGATCCCAGCGTCGAACTTCCCGCCCTCACCGCCCGCCGGGAGCTGGAGCTGCCCGAACCGACGGACGAGTTGGCCGCTGAACTGCTCGTCCACGACATCGCCTGGCTGCGCGAACTGCGCGACCTGCTCTGGGACGAACGGCAGCTGGTGCTGTACGGCCCGCCGGGCACCGGGAAGACGTATCTCGCCCTGAAGCTCGCCGAGTTCCTCGGGGGCGGGCCCGAGCAGGTCAAGCTGGTGCAGTTCCACCCCTCCTACTCCTACGAGGACTTCTTCGAGGGGTTCCGGCCGCAGGAGGACCCCGAGACCCGCGAGGTCGCCTTCCGCCTGACCGCGGGCCCGCTGCGCGAACTCGCCGACCTGGCCTCCCGCGAGGGCAACCGGCACATCCCGCACTTCCTGATCATCGACGAGATCAACCGGGCCAACCTGGCGAAGGTGTTCGGTGAGCTGTACTTCCTGCTGGAGTACCGCAACAAGTCGGTGCGGCTGACCTACTCCGGCGACGACTTCGCGCTCCCGCCCAACCTGTTCGTGATCGGCACCATGAACACCGCGGACCGTTCCATCGCGCTGGTCGACGCGGCGATGCGCCGCCGCTTCGCCTTCGTCGAGCTCTCGCCGCGCACCGAGCCCACGGCCGGCCTGCTGCGCCGCTGGCTGGCGAGGGAGGGAAAGGACGCCGAGCCCGCCGACCTGCTCGACGCGCTCAACTCCCGCATCGACGACCCCGACTTCCGCATCGGGCCGTCGTACCTGATGAAGAAGGGGGTCTACCGGGAGGGCGGACTGGAGCGGACGTGGCGGACGAAGATCCTGCCGCTGCTGGAGGAGCACCACTACGGAGAGGGCGTGGACGTCGAGAAGCGGTACGGGCTGGCCGCGCTGCGGGAGTCGCTCGGGTGACGTGCGTCGTCGAACTCGTCGAGCACGGGCCCGCGGTGAGCGTTCCGCTGCCGGACGCGGTGGGGCGGGCGCTGGCCGCGGGGCGGATCGTGGACGCCGCGCCGGACCCGTACGTGCCGGGGCGCTGGTCGCTGCGGGCGGGCAGCACGGTGGGCGCGGTCACGTTCGCCGTGCCCGGGCAGGACGAGACGGTCACCGTGCGCATCACTCCGAAGGTGCCCGTCGCGCGTCTGTTCTTCCTCGTCGGCTACAGCCTCGATCCCGCCGGCGGCCGGCGGGACGGCGAGGTGGGGGTGGCCGGGCACCGGGACCTGCTGCCCGCGTTCGCCCATGCCGTGGAGCGGCAGATCGACCGGGCGTTGCGGCAGGGCCTGCTGCAGGGCTACCGGGCGACGGAGGAGACCGCGCCGGTGGTGCGCGGCCGGATCCGCGAGGCGGAGCAGATACGGCGGCGGTTCGGCGCGACGCTGCCGGTGGAGGTGGCGTACGACGAGTTCACCACCGACATCGCCGAGAACCGCATCCTGCGCACGGCCGTGGAGCGTCTGCTGCGCCTGCCCGGCGTTCCGCGCGACGTGCGGCGCCGGCTGCTGCACCAGCGGGCCCGGCTGGCCGACGTCACCCCCGTCGGGCGCGGTCAGGAGCTGCCCGGGTGGCGGCCGACCCGGCTGAACTCCCGCTACCACCACGCCCTGCGCCTGGCCCATGCCGTCCTGGAGAACTCCTCCGCCGAGCACGCGCCGGGCGGGCTGCGCGTCGACGGGTTCCTGTTCGACATGAACCGGCTCTTCGAGGACTTCGTGACCGTCGCCCTGCGCGAGGTCTTCGGCGACTCGGCGTACACCGCGCGCCTGCAGGACCCGCACCACCTCGACGAGGCCGCGGCGATCCGCATGAGGCCCGACTTCGTGCTGTACGGGCCGGACGGCCGGCCCTGCGCGGTGGTGGACGCCAAGTACAAGGCGGAGAAGCGCGGCGGCTTCCCGGACGGCGACCTGTACCAGATGCTGGCGTACTGCACGGCCCTCGGCCTGCGCGAGGGGCATCTCGTCTACGCCAAGGGCAACGCCCCGCACACGGCGCACCGGGTGCGTCACGCGGGCGTCGTGCTGCACCAGCACGCGCTCGACCTCGACCAGGAACCGGCCGGGCTGCTCGCGGACGTCGCCGCGGTCGCCCGGCGGCTGGTCCTTCCGGACGTCGGCTACGGGTAAGCGGCCGGTCCACCGCGCGTATGATCAACCGACGAAGGTCCGACCAGGGGTGGGGGATCCGGCTCGTGCCGCAGCTCGCGTTCGCCAGCAGCTTCTGGGAGAGCTACGACCTCCTGGAGAAGCCCGTCAAGGCGGGCGTGCGCAAGGCGATGCAGAAGTTCCAGCAGCTGACCGTTCCGGAGCTGCAGGCGGACAAAGGGCTGCACCTGGAGTCCGTGGAGAACGCGCGCGACCCGCGCATGCGGACCATCCGCATCAACGACTTCTGGCGCGGAGTCGTCCTGGCCCCGGACGACGGCACGGACGTCTTCCTGCTCGTCAACGTCGTTCCGCACGACGAGGCGTACACCTGGGCGGCCAAGCGGCTGTACACGACGAACGCGGCCACCCGCGGCCTGGAGGTCCGCAACGTGGTCGCGCTCGAGCAGCTGACCCCGGCGCTGGAGAAGGCGGCCGCCGCGGCCGACTCACTGCTGTTCGCAAAGTTCTCCGATCACGTGCTGCGGGAACTCGGCATCGACGAGCAGGTGCTGCGCGCGGCGCGCACCATCGTGGACAAGGCGCAGCTGCAGGCCTTCGAGAAGCTGCTGCCGGAGGACCAGTTCGAGGTCCTGTACTTCCTCGCCGACGACTTCAGCCCCGAGGAGGTGTACCGGGACGTCGTCGCGGTGCGCCGCCCCGCCGACGCGGGCCCGGACCCGGACGAGAGCCTGGCGGTCGCCATCGCCAACACCACCGGCCGCATCAAGCTGGTCACCGACCGCGACGAGCTGGACGAGATCCTCGGCAAGCCGTTCGCTGCCTGGCGGATCTTCCTGCACCCCTCGCAGCGGCGGGTCGCCTACCGGGCGTCGTACAGCGGCCCGGTCCAGGTCACCGGCGGTCCGGGCACGGGCAAGACGGTCGCCGCCCTGCACCGGGTCAAGCACCTGCTGTCCCGCTCCCCGGACAGCCGCGTCCTGCTCACCACCTACACCAACGCGCTGGCCGCCTCCCTGCGGGAGAACCTCGCCCTGCTCCTCGACCACGACGCCGCCCTCCTCGACCGCGTGGAGGTGACCACCGTCAACGCCTACGCGCACGGCGTGGTCGGCCGCCTCGACGGGCACATCCCCTCCCCCATCGGCGACCGGGAGGAGCGCCGCCTGTGGCAGCGGGTCGCCAAGAAGCTGGGGCTGCCGTGGACGGAGCAGTTCCTGGCGCAGGAGTACCGGCATGTCATCCTCGCCCAGGACCTGCGCACGCTGGAGGCCTACCTGGCCGCCTCGCGGCGCGGCCGCGGCAGCGCGCTGTCCGCGGCACGCCGCCAACAGCTGTGGCCCGCAGTCGAGTTGTTCGAGTCGATGCTGCGCGAGCAGAAGGCGACCACGCACCTGAAGGTGTGCGCGCGGGCGGCCGAACTGCTGGCCGCCTCCGGGCCCACGCACGACCATGTCGTGGTGGACGAGGCGCAGGACCTGCACCCCGCGCAGTGGCGGGTGCTGCGCGCCGCAGTGGCGCCCGGCAGGGACGACCTGTTCATCACGGGCGATCCGCACCAGCGGATCTACGACGCCAGGGTCTCCCTCGGCGCGCTCGGCATCCCGGTGACGGGGCGCACGCACCGGCTGCGGCTCAACTACCGCAGCACGGAGGAGACCCTGACCTGGTCCACGGGCGTCATGAGCCCGGTGACCGTGGACGACCTCGGTGGCGACGGCAGCGACACGCTGGTCGGCTACCGCTCGCTGCTGCACGGGCGACGGCCGCACGTGGCCGGATACGGTTCGGAGCAGGAGGAGGTCGCGGCCCTCGTCGAACGGGTCCGGGAGTGGATCGGGCAGGGCATCCGGCCGGCGGAGATCGGTGTGTGCGCCCGCTTCAACGTGCTGCTGGACAAGATCTACGACAAGCTCGACGCGGCCGGGGTGCCGGTGGTGCGGGTGCGCGACCAGCCGGCGGCGGACGTGGAGGGCGTCCGGCTCGCCACCATGCACGCCATGAAGGGCCTGGAGTTCCGGTGCGTGGCCGTACTGGGCGTGACGGCGGGCGCGGTGCCGTTCGCCCGTGAGGTGACCCCGGCGGAAGTGGACGCGCTGCAGCACGAGTCGGACCTGCTGCGGGAGCGGTGCCTGTTGTTCGTGGCCTGCACCCGTGCGCGGGAGGAGCTCTCCGTGTCGTGGAGCGGGAAGGCCAGCCCGTTCCTGCCGGGTCAGGCGTGATGGCCGGCCCGCCGCGGGAAGCGGCGGGCCGGCCATCACGGGAAGCGCTGCGCCGCCGTGCGCCGTCCGTCACGGGAAGCGGTGCGCCGCCGTGCGCCGTCCGTCACGGGAAGCGGTGCGCCGTCACTCCCGGGGTTCGAGCGCGCCGTTGGTGAGTCCGTCCCGGGCCAGTGCGGCCGTCTGCCGGCTCAGTTCCGCCACCCTGCGCGCCCGCTCCTCGAACTCGTGCAGCGCGCGGAAGGCCGCGCCGTAGCGGCGTTGCGTGGTGATGTCCATCTGCGGGACGCGCGCTCCCCTGCCGTCCAGGCGGAAGCTGCCGCTGGCGCTGGTGGAGCGGCGGGTGTTGGCGGCGCTGCGCAGGAAGCCCTGCAGGAAGTCGGTGTCGAGCTGGTCGCTGGTCGAGACCGGTTCGGGGTCGGCGTACTCGACGAGTCCGGCGCGGGCCAGATCGGCGACGCTGACGCTCGGGGCGTCCAGCGCGCCCGGTCCCTCGCCCGCGGTGAGCGCCGGCAGCAGGTCGGCCATGTGCCGCAGGTGTTCCGCGAGTTCGCGTTGCAGGGCTCCGTATTCGGCCGCGTAGTCGCGGTGGGACTCCTCGACGTGGCGGCCCGGGGTGAGGTCCACGGTGTCGTCGAGCAGGTCGACCGGGGCGACCTGCGCGGTCTGGTCCGGCCGCGGGTCGAGCGGGCCGTCCGGATCGTTCGCCGTCAGGTCGACCATGTGCACCGCGGTGGCCGCGTCGTCGGGTGACTGCGGGCGGCGCAGGTGCCACAGGTGCACCGGGAGGGCGTGGGAGGCCGCCGTGCCGGGGGGCAGGGCGGTCACCTGGGTGAGGATGCCCCTGCGCACGAGTTCGGCGCGGATGCGGCGGCCCGCCTTCCGGTAGGCGACCGAAGGCGGCATGACCATGACGACACGGCCGCCGGGGGCCGTGTGGGCGTAGGCGTGCTGGAGCCAGGCCAGTTCTCCCTCGGCACGGGACGGGGTGCCGAGCTCCCAGCGCGGGTCCAGGAGCAGTTCCTCCCGGCCCCAGTCGTTGTCGGCGGTGGGCGGATCGCAGACGACCAGATCGGCCTTGACCTCCGGCCACCGGTCGGCCCGCAGCGAGTCCCCCGTCGTGATGCGGACCTCGGTCCGTCCCGAGAGGTCGGCCCGCAGTTGTGCCAGCCGGGCGCTGCGCGCGTCGACCTCCTGCCCGTACCGCCGGGGCCCCTCGGCGGGGCCGACGGCGAGCAGGAGGGTGCCGATGCCGCAGGCCGGGTCGAAGAGGACCGCGTCGGGCGGGACCTCGCCGGCGTGGTGGAGCACGGCGCGCACCACGCGGGGTGAGGTGATCAGGTCCGAGCCGGCCCGCCGGACGGAGTCGGTGAAGCGTTCGGCGAGGCCGTTGACCACCTCGCCGGGGGAACCGTCCTCCGCCATCCGGCGGGCCAGCCGGACCGCCTCCGCGGGAAGCCCGGCCGGTGTCTCCGCGTCGGGTTCGGCCAGCGCCTGGGCGATGTCGGCGAGCGCGCCGAGCATGTCGTCGCGGTAGACGCCGCGCAGCGCCTGCCAGAGCTGGACCTCCTCCGCGATGTCCTGTCCCTTGCGTTGCTTGTCCAGCCAGGCGCGGACCTCGGCGAGGTCGAACAGCGGACTGTTCGCCCCGCCGCCGGCGGGTGCCGGAAAGTCGTCGTACCGCCGCCTCCAGTTGGAGACCGCAGCGCGGGTGACGCCGGCGATCCGGGCGATCTCGGAGCCGGTCACCAGGGGGCGGGCGGGCTGAGCGGCGGTTTCTGCCATGTCTGCCACCGTACACAGCGCCGTGCGCGCCTTCAACGAAGCATGGCGTTGACGACGCCAACACGACGCTAAGTAGTCGCACGATGTACAAAAATGGATGATCAGCGCTTCTGCTCCACCCTCACCCAGTCCACCTCCGCCCGTACGCCTCCGCCGGCGATCTTGTCGACGCTGGACTGGGGCAGGCCCCAGTAGGGGCTGGTGACCTGGTTCCAGCCGGCCGGGTAGGCGCCGCCGAGGGCCAGGTTGAGGATGACGTACTGGTGGTGGCCGAAGACCCACTGCCCGCGCGTCGATTCGAGCTTGTCGCGGGTCGTCTCCTGGACGAGGCGGTCGTCGACGGAGAAGCGGAAGGCGGTCGGGGTCCACTCGACGGCGTAGGTGTGCCACTGGCCGGCGGTGCCGCCGGCGGGGTAGGTCTGGCGGGCGCCGATGTTGCCGTCGGCGGAGTAGCCGGGGCCGTGCAGGGAGGTGCTGGTCCAGTCGGGGTAGCCGATGTTCTCCATGATGTCGGTCTCGCCGGAGGCGGGCCAGGACACGGACGGGTCGTCGACGTCGCTGCCCAGCAGCCAGAAGGCCGGCCAGAAGCCGTCGCCGACCGGCAGCCGCATGCGGGCGCTGACCCTGCCGTAGGTGAAGTCGAAGTGGGTGTGGGTGTCGACGCGGCCGGAGGTGAAGTCGTAGGTGCCGCCGCCCGCCCTGGTGCAGCCCTTGCAGTACGTGGCCTGGAGGATCAGGTTGCCGTTCTCGGTGCGGACGGTGTCGGTGGAGTCGACGTAGGCCTGGGACTCGCCGTTGACCGGGCCCATGTCGGTGCCGGTGCGCACCACCCGCCACTTGGAGCGGTCCAGGGCCGGGCCCGTGAAGTCGTCGAAGAAGGTCGTCCGGTAGGTGCCCGCCTGGTCGCCGGGCAGGGCCGGGTAGGCCGCCGCCGCGCTGCCGCCGGTGCCCCAGACCTGGAACTCGTAGAGGGAGTAGCCGAACTGGGCGGTGGCGGGGGCGGGGTTGTAGAAGGAGCGGCGCTCCTTGCCGAGCATGCGCACGTAGCGGCCGGTCGCCGGGGAGGAGAGCTTGACGGTGTCGTGCCGGCCGGCCGCCTCCGAGGGGGACTTGACGTCGGCGCGGCGGGCGGCGACCTCGGCGGCGGTGGGCTGGTACACCGTGCGCCAGGTGCGGTTGTCGTCGGAGACCTGGAGCTGGTAGTCGACGGCGTAGGCCGCCTCCCAGTACAGGTCCACGGTGTCGATCGTGGACGTCGCGCCCAGGTCCACCGAGATCCAGCGGTCCGCGTTCCAGTCGCTGGACCAGCGGGAGACGTCGCCCTTCAGGTCGGCGGGCCGGCCGCCGTCGGTGACGAACGCCGGGGAGACGCCCGCGTGCTGGTAGTAGTTCGTGTACGCCGGGTGGTGGAGGGCCAGGTTGGTGCGGGTCGTCGACGCGGGCGCCGGTTCGCCGCCGTAGACGCGGAAGGAGTAGAGGGAGTAGCCGTAGGGGGTGGCGCGTTCCAGGCCACGCAGGCGGACGTAGCGGCCCGTGACCTCCTGCGGGTACGTGTGCGCGGTGAGGGCGCCTCCGGTGCCGGCGGTCTCCGTGTAGAAGGGGGTCCAGTCGGTGCCGTTGCGGGAGGCCTCCAGGACGTACCTCTTGCCGTAGGCCGCCTCCCAGTCCAGGACGACACGGTCGATGCGGATCGTGGTGCCCAGGTCGACGCGGATCCAGGCGTCGTCGGCGAAGTCGCTGGACCAGCGGGTGGTGGGGTTGCCGTCGAAGGCGTTGCCGGGGGCGGTGCCGGCGCTCTCGCTGCCGGAGGCGGTGACGGCGGCCTGGTTCGCGGCGTAGGCGGCCGCGGCGCGGTCGGTGTCCCAGGCGGCGGCCGCGGCGGTGGGCGCCTGGGCGGGGGCCGCGGTCGCCGGGGCTGCGGTCGCCGGGGCCGCGGTCGCCGGGGCGGCGAAGAGGGGGCCCGCGGGCAGCAGGGCCAGGGCCGCGAGGGCCGTCAGCAGGGTGCGGGGGGTACGGGAGGCGCGGGCAGCGCGTGGGGTGCGAGGGGTGCGAGGGGTGCGGGATGAGGATGGCATGCGGCTCTCCTTGGGGAGGGTGAGGGTGCCAGTGCCGTGCGGTGGTACGAGGTGCGGTGGTGCGGGGTGCGGTGGTACGCCGTGGGGTGGCACACCTTGGCGAAAGTCATGGACATGTCATTCCTGGGGGTGGTGCGGCGGGCCCGGGCTCCCGCTCCCGCGCCCGCCGCACGCGCCCCCACCTCGGGCCTCGGCCGGTCTCGAGCCGCGGCCGGTCCGGGCCGCAGCCCGCCTCGGGCCGCGGCCCGGTCTCAGGCCGCCTGTCGCCCCCGCCCCCGGTGCGCGCGGATGATGTCCGCGTACCGGTGTCCGGAGCCCTTGATGGTGCGGACCTGGGTGCGGTAATCGACGTGGACCAGGCCGAAGCGCTTGTCGTAGCCGTACGCCCACTCGAAGTTGTCCAGCAGCGACCAGGCGAAGTAGCCGGCGAGCGGGGCGCCCTTGCGGGCGGCGGAGGCGCAGGCGGCGAGGTGGGCGACGAGGTAGTCGCGGCGTTCGGGGTCGTCGACGGTGCCGTCGGGGCGTACCACGTCGGGGAAGGCGGAGCCGTTCTCGGTGACGTAGAGGCGGCGGGCGCCGTACTCGTGGGTGAGGCGCAGCAGCAGCGTCTCGATGCCGCTCGCGTCGATCTCCCAGTCCATGCCGGTGCGGGGGGCGCCGAGGCGGCGCACGGTGCGGGCGTGGGGGACGGGGCCGGCGGGGTCGTCGGCGACGGTGGCCGGGAAGTAGTAGTTCAGGCCGAGCCAGTCCAGCGGCTGTGCGATGGTCTCCAAGTCGCCCGGCCGCTCGGGGAGTTCTACGCCGTAGACCTCGCGCATGTCGGCGGGGAAGCCGCGGCCGTGCACCGGGTCGAGCCACCAGCGGTTGGTGTGGCCGTCCATCCGGCGGGCGGCGGCGGCGTCCTCGGGGCGGTCGGTGGCGGGATGGACGGTGGAGAGGTTGTTGACGATGCCGACCTGGGCGCCGGGGGCCTCGGCGCGGACGGCCTGGGCGGCCAGGCCGTGGCCGAGGAGGAGGTGGTAGGAGGCGCGCACCGCGGCCGTCAGGTCGGTCAGGCCGGGGGCCATCAGGCCCTCCAGGTGGCCGATCCAGGCCGAGCACAGGGGTTCGTTGAGGGTGGCCCAGTGGGTGACCCGGTCGCCGAGGCGGGCGGCGACGGCGGCGGCGTACGCGGCGAAGTGCTCGGCGGTGGCGCGCTCGGGCCAGCCGCCGCGGTCCTGCAGCACCTGCGGCAGGTCCCAGTGGTAGAGCGTGACGGACGGGGTGATGCCGGCCTCCAGCAGTCCGTCGATCAACTGGTCGTAGAAGTCAAGGCCCTTGGGGTTGACCGGGCCGTCGCCGCCGGGTACGACGCGCGGCCAGGCCACGGACAGGCGGTAGGCGTTGGTGCCCAACTGCCGCATCAGGTCGATGTCCTGGCGCCAGCGATGGTAGTGGTCGCAGGCGACGTCGCCGTGGTCACCGTTGTCGGTCTTGCCGGGGGTGTGCGAGAAGGTGTCCCAGATGGACGGGGAGCGGCCGTCCTCGGCGACGGCTCCCTCGATCTGGTACGCCGAGGTGGCCGTGCCCCACAGGAAGTCGTGCGGGAGGGCGGCGAGATCGATGGCGTCGGACACGTAAGTCCCTTCAAAGACGGACGGGTTGGTCACTTCACCGCCCCGGCGGTGAGCCCGGTGACGAGATAGCGCTGCAGCAGCAGGAAGCCGGCGACCACGGGAACGCTGACCACGAGGGAGGCGGCCATGATCTGGTTCCAGTAGACGTCGTAGAGGGTGGAGTAGCCCTGCAGGCCCACGGCGAGGGTGCGGGTGGTGTCGTTGGTCATCACCGACGCGAACAGCACCTCGCCCCAGGCGGTCATGAAAGCGTAGACGGCGACGGCGACGATGCCGGGCACGGCGGCCGGCACGACGATCCGCAGCAGCGCGCCGAGCGGACCGCAGCCGTCCACCAGTGCCGCCTCGTCCAGGTCGCGCGGCACCGAGTCGAAGTAGCCGATCAGCATCCAGATCGAGAACGGCAGGGAGAAGGTCAGGTACGTCAGGATCAGGCCGCCGCGGGAGCCGAACAGGGCGATGCCGGTGGCGTTGCCGATGTTGACGTAGAGCAGGAACAGCGGCAGCAGGAAGAGGATGCCGGGGAACATCTGCGTCGACAGCACGGTGACCGTGAAGACGCGCTTGCCGCGGAAGTCGTGGCGGCTGACCGCGTAGGCCGCGAAGACCGCCACGGCGACCGAGCACAGCGTCGCGCTGACCGACACGATCAGCGAGTTGACGAAGTACTTCGCCAGCGGCACCGTCGACCAGATGTCGATGTAGGGGCGGACCGTCAGGCCGCTGGGCAGCCAGCGGAACGAGCCGGAGACGTCCGCGAGCGGCTTCAGGGAGCTGGAGACCATGACGTACACCGGCAGCAGGACGAAGCCGGTGAGCAGGGTGAGCAGGACGCGGCGCGTCCACAGGAAGGAGCGCGGCGCGGCCATCGGGGACCTAGGCATCGGCGGCCCTCCGTCCGCGTGAGGTGAGCGCGAGGTAGACGCCGGTGACGACCAGCAGGAACAGCAGCAGCAGGACGGACATGGCCGAGCCGGTGCCGAAGTTCCAGGTGACGAACGACGCCTGGTAGATGTGGACCGAGATGAGGTCGGCGGCCTCGGGCGCGGCCTTGCCGAACATCACGTACGGCGTGTTGAAGTCGTTGAAGGTCCACAGGAACAGCACCAGGACCAGCACCTGGTTGACGCTGCGCAGCGACGGCAGGGTGATGCGGCGGATCTGCTGCCACACCCCGGCGCCGTCCAGGGCGGCCGCCTCGTACAGCTCGCGCGGGATGGTCTGCAGGCCGGCCATGACGATGAGGAAGGCGAACGGCCAGCCCTTCCACACCGACACCACCAGCAGCGCCACGAAGCTGTTGTCGCCGATGAGCCAGAACGACGGTTTGCCGGTGAGGTGGAGCTGGTCGTGCAGGACGTGGTTCACCAGGCCGTTGTCGTGCTGGAACATGAACACCCAGGTGATGACGGCCGCGTAGACCGGCAGCGCGTACGGCACCAGGAACAGTGCGCGCAGCAGGCCGCGGCCGCGGAAGGCGTCCTGCATGCAGATCGCCGCGGCCGTGCCGATCAGCCAGCACAGGCCGACCGACAGCACGGTGAAGCCGCAGGTGACGAGGAAGGAGTGGAGCAGGGCGCGGCCGACGGGGGCGTCGAAGTCCACCGACACGCGGTAGTTGCCGATGCCGGACCAGGGGGCGGCGCCCCAGTCGCGCAGGTAGAACTGGGTGAGTTCCTTGAAGCTCATGGTGATGCCGATGACCATCGGCACCAGGTGGACCAGGAGTTCCAGGGCGAGGGCGGGCAGGAGCAGCAGGTAGGGCAGCGAGCCGCGGCGCAGCCGGCCGGTGCGGCGGGGGCCGGGCGCCGCCGCACCGGGGGAGCTGTGGGAGACCGCGGACTTGCCGGTTTCCACGGTGGTCGTCATCGGCGTCACTTCGCCGGCATCTGCTGCTGGGCCTTCTGGAGCCTGGCCTTCACCGAGGCGGTGGTCACCGCGCGGCCGGCGGCGGCGTCGGCGAACAGCTCCTTGACGGCGGTGCCGACGGCCGTCTCGAACTGCGACTCGTCCACGACCTGCGGCAGCGCGGCGGCGCTCCTGGCGAGGGTGTCCCTCAGCACGGCGGTGGCCGGGGCGGCGAACGCCGGGTCGGACTGGGCGGAGGTGACCGGCGGGATGGAGCTGTAGGCCTTGTTGAGGATCTTCTGCTCGGCGTCGCCGGTCATGAACTTCACGAACCTGGTGGCGCCGTCGAGGTTGTGGGTGTTCTTGAACACCGCGATGTTGATGCCGGCGGCCATGGAGTTGACCTGGGTGCCGGTGCCGGGGCTGCCGGACTGCACGGGCACGGGGGCGACGCCGTAGTCGGACTCCTTCATGCCCTGGGACTTGAGGTTGGCGGCGGCGGACTGCCACAGCAGCATCGCGGTGCGGCCCTTGGCGAAGTCGCTCACCGACTGGTTCTGCGCGTACTCGGCGTTGCCGGGCGGGACGACCTTGTCCTTGGCCATCAGGTCGACGTACTGCTTCACCGCGGCGACCGCGCCGTCGTTGGTGAAGTCGGGCCTGCCGTCGGGGGTGAAGAAGTCGGCGCCGTGCTGTTTGGCGAGGACGAAGACGTGGTGGATGTTCTCCGAGGGGTTGGAGCCCTCGGCGCCCAGCGCCTGCTTGCCCCGCTGCCGGATCTTCCTGCCGTCGGCCACCAACTCGGCCCAGGTGGCGGGGGGTCGCGTGAGGCCGGCGTCGGCGAAGATCTTCTTGTTGTAGTAGAGGGCGTACGCCATCGAGTACAGCGGCACCGCGGCCGGGTCCTTGCCGGGCGCGCCGGTGGAGGCCAGCGCGGAGGCGGCGAAGCGGTCCTTGCCGCCGATCCTCGCGAAGTTCTTCGCGTCCCACGGCAGCAGCGCGCCGGTGGCCTGCAGGGAGGCGCTCCAGGTGTTGCCGATGTTCAGCACGTCCGGGCCCTGCCCGGAGGTGGCGGCGGTCAGGATCCGGTTGAGCAGGTCGGACCAGGGAACCACCTCCAGCTTGACCTTGATGCCGGTCTGCCGCTGGAACTTCTCCAGCTCCGGCTGCAGGACCTGCTTGTCGACGGCGATGCTCGCGCCCTGGTTGGAGGCCCAGTACGTGAGGGTCTTCGGGGAGGCGTCCGATCCGCCGCCCGTGGAAGTGCCGCCGCCGCAGGCCGAGACGGCGAGGGCGAGTGACAGGGTGGCGGCGCCGACGGCCGCGGCTCGCGTGCTGCGCATGGCTCTGGTGTCCCTTCCGGGAGTCGGGAACCCGGGGACCGGACGGCTTGCACCGCGCGCCCCGTTCGGCGGACGAACTCCCTCACGACTTAATTCAGGCCGTGAGTTAAGACCCAACCGGCTTGGCCGTCAAGGACTTTCACAGCGTTTGTCGAACTCTGCGCGCACCCCTTGACGCATCCGTTTACACGGATGAAGCATTCCCCGGCGAGAGAGCGCTCCCTGACCACCCCACCGTTCACTTCCCGAACCAGGAGAGCCGCCATGGTTCCCGACTCCCCACACCCCTCCGAGTCCTCGCACCCCTCCGAGTCCTCGCACCCCTCCGAGTCCTCGCACCTCTTCGACTCCCCACACCCCTCCGGCCGTTCACGCGCCGCGCTCGGCCGCAGAGCCGTCCTCGGCGCCGCCACCGGTGCGGCCGCTGCCGCCGCCGTCGCCCTCACCCCCGGCACGTCCGCCGCCGCGGCCCCCGCGCGGGCCTCCTCCCCGGCCCCCGCGCGGGCCGCCGCACCGGGCACCCGCCGCCGACCGCGCCCCCTGGCCGGCGGCGGCGACCTCGGCCCCAACGTCCTGGTCTTCGACCCGGCCACCCCGAACATCCAGGCCAAGCTGGACGAGGTGTTCCGGCAGCAGGAGTCGGCGCAGTTCGGCACCGGCCGCTGGGCCCTGCTGTTCAAGCCCGGCACCTACCGGGGCCTCAACGCCCAGATCGGCTTCTACACCTCCATCGCCGGCCTCGGCCTCTCCCCCGACGACACCACCCTCCACGGGGACGTCACGGTCGACGCCGGCTGGTTCAACGGCAACGCCACGCAGAACTTCTGGCGTTCGGCGGAGAACCTCGCCCTGTACCCCGCGAACGGCACCAACCGCTGGGCCGTCGCCCAGGCCGCCCCGTTCCGCCGCATGCACGTGCACGGCGGCCTCGACCTCGCGCCCAGCGGCTACGGTTGGGCCAGCGGCGGCTACATCGCCGACAGCCGCATCGACGGCCAGGTCGGCCCGTACTCCCAGCAGCAGTGGTACACCCGCGACAGCGCGATCGGCGGCTGGCTCAACGGCGTGTGGAACATGGTGTTCTCCGGCGTCGAGGGAGCACCCGCGCAGAGCTTCCCCAACCCGCCGTACACCACGCTCGGCACCACCCCCGTCTCCCGCGAGAAGCCGTTCCTGTACGTCAACGGCAGCGAGTTCCGCGTCTTTTTGCCCGAGAAGCGCACCAACGCCCGCGGCGTGACCTGGGGCAGCGGCACCCCGCGCGGCACGTCGCTGCCGCTCACGCAGTTCTACGTCGTCCGGCCCGGAGTGAGCGCGGCGACCCTCAACCAGGCGCTCGCGCAGGGCCTGCACCTGCTGCTCACGCCGGGCATCTACCACCTCGACCAGCCGATCCGGATCGACCGGCCCAACACCGTCGTCCTCGGCCTGGGCTACGCCACCCTGGTCCCGGACAACGGCGTGACGGCCGTGCAGGTCGCCGACGTCGACGGCGTACGGCTGGCCGGGTTCCTCGTCGACGCCGGACCGGTCAACTCCGCGACCCTGCTGGAGATCGGCCCGCCCGGCGCGGCCAAGGACCACTCCGCCAACCCCACCACCGTCCAGGACGTGTTCGTCCGCATCGGCGGCGCGGGCGCCGGCCGGGCCACCACCAGCATGGTGATCAACAGCCGCCACACCCTCGTCGACCACACCTGGGTGTGGCGCGCCGACCACGGCACGGGCGTCGGCTGGGAGACCAACCGCGCCGACTACGGCATCGTCGTCAACGGCGACGACGTGCTCGCCACCGGCCTGTTCGTGGAGCACTTCAACAAGTACGACGTGCAGTGGTACGGCCAGCGCGGCCGCACCATCTTCTTCCAGAACGAGAAGGCGTACGACGCGCCCGACCAGGCCGCCGTGCAGGACGGCCCGGTCCGCGGCTACGCCGCCTACAAGGTCGGCGACAACGTCACCAGCCACGAGGGCTGGGGCCTGGGCAGCTACTGCTACTACAACGTCGCCCCGACCATCGTGCAGGACCACGGCTTCGCCGCCCCGGTCCGGCCGGGCGTGCGCTTCCACGACCTGCTGGTGGTGTCGCTGGGCGGCAACGGCCAGTACGCGCACGTCATCAACGACACGGGCGCGCCGACCTCGGGCACGTCGACGACGCCGTCGACGGTGGTGTCGTATCCCTGAGCGGTCCGGGCGGCCGGTTCCGGTGGCCGGTTCGGGCTGCCGGTTTCGGTGATCGGCTCAGGCGGCCGGTCCAGGCGACCGGTTCCGGTGACCGGTCCGGACGGTCGGTCCCGGTGATCGGCTCAGGCGGCCGGTCCAGGCGACCGGTTCCGGTGACCGGTCCGGGCGGCCGGGAGGCGCCGGCCCCTCCGCCGTGGGAGGGGCCGGCGTCCCCGGCCCGGGCACCGCGGTAGCGCGTCCGCCGCCGCGCTACCGCGCCCGCCGTCACCGGGCCGGTGCGGTGGCGGCCGGAGCCGGGGCGTAGCCCGCCGGGCGGGCCGTGAACGTGCCGCGGCCCCGGGTGCGGCCGCGCAACCGGGTCGCGTAGCCGAAGAGTTCGGCGAGCGGGACGGTGGCCGTGACCACCGCCGTCCCGCCGTGCGTCTCCTGGCCGGTGACGCGGGCGCGGCGGGCGGCGAGATCGCCGAGGACACCGCCCACGGCGTCCTCGGGGACGGTCACCGTGACCTCCGCGACCGGTTCGAGCAGGGCCATGGCGCAGCCGCGCAGGGCCTGACGCAGCCCGAGCCGGCCGGCGGTGCGGAACGCGAGCTCGGAGGAGTCCTTCGGATGGGTCGCCCCGTCCGTCAGGGTGACGCGCAGACCGGTCACCGGATGCCCGCCGAGCGGACCGTCGGCCAGGGCGTCCCGGCAGCCGGCCTCCACGGCCCGCACGTACTCCTGCGGCACCCGGCCGCCGGTCACCGTCGAGCGGAACGCGAAGCCGGTGGTGCCCGCCCCACCCTCCAGCGGCTCGACGTCCAGCACCACGTGGGCGAACTGCCCCGCCCCGCCGTCCTGTTTGACGTGCCGGTACACGGCGCCGGTCACGCCGCGCACGACGGTCTCGCGGTGGGCCACCCGGGGCCGGCCCACGGCGAGGTCCAGGCCGCGGGTGCGGCGCAGCTTCTCCACCGCGACCTCCAGGTGCAGTTCGCCCATGCCGGACAGCACCGTCTGCCCGGTCTCCGGGTCGGTGCGCACCGTCAGCGAGGGGTCCTCCTCGGCGAGTTGCGCGAGCAGCGGCGCCAGGCGGTCGGCGTCGCCGGGACGGCGCGCGCCGACGGCGACGGAGACCACCGGTTCGGCGGTGACGGGCGGTTCCAGGACCAGCGGCGCGTCCGGCGCGCACAGGGTCGTACCGGCGCGGGCGGACTTCAGGCCAGTCACGGCGACGATGTCCCCGGCCACCGCCCGCTCCAACGGCGTGTGCCGGTCCGCCCGCACGCGCAGGACGCGCCCGACGCGCTCGGCGGTGCGCGTGACCGCGTCCCACACGGCCTCTCCCTTCCCGATCGTTCCCGAGTACACCCGCAGGTACGTCAGCCGCCCGGTCGCGGTGGCGGTCACCTTGAACGCCAGAGCCGCGAACGGCGCCCGCGGGTCCGCGGCCCGCTCCTGCCGGCCGCCCTCCCAAGTGCCGCGGACCGGCGGCACGTCCAGCGGGGAGGGCAGGTAGGCGGTGACGGCGTCCAGCAGCGGTTCGATGCCGCGGTCGCGGTAGGCGGAGCCGCACAGCACCACCACACCGTCGCCGCCGCGGGTCAAGTCCCGCAGGGCGGCGGTGAGTCCGGCCGCGCCGAGCGTGCCGGTGGCGCAGTACTCCTCCAGGGCGGCCGGGTGCCGTTCGGCCACCGCCTCCGCCAGCAGCCCGCGCCGCCGCAGCGCCTCCTGCCGCAGCTCGTCCGGAACCGGCCGCTCCACGACCGGGCCGCCGCCGTCCGCCCACACCAGCGCCCGCATCCGCACCAGGTCCACGACGCCGGTGAAGCCGGCCTCGCGGCCGATCGGCAACTGCACCACGAGCGGCACCGGATGCAGCCGCTCGCGGATCGACGCGACCGCCGTGTCGAGGTCGGCGCCCGCGCGGTCCATCTTGTTGACGAACGCGATCCGCGGCACCCCGTGCCGGTCCGCCTGCCGCCACACCGACTCGCTCTGCGGTTCCACGCCCGCCACCGCGTCGAACACCGCGACCGCGCCGTCCAGTACGCGCAGGGAACGCTCCACCTCGTCGGCGAAGTCGACGTGGCCCGGCGTGTCGATGAGGTTGATCCGGTGCCCGTCCCACGCGCAGCTCACGGCCGCCGCGAAGATCGTGATGCCGCGGTCCCGCTCCTGCGGGTCGAAGTCGGTGACGGTGGTGCCGTCGTGCACCTCGCCGCGCCGGTGCGTGGCACCGGTCAGGTACAGGATCCGCTCGGTGACGGTGGTCTTGCCCGCGTCGACGTGGGCGAGGATGCCCAGGTTGCGGACGGCGGCGAGGGAGGGAAGGTCGTTGCGCACGGCCCATGGCCTTTCGGTCGGTCTCCAGTGGGACTGCGCGATTCACCGCGGCGGGACGGACCCGGTGCGCTCTGCGCCGGCGGCGACCGGCCGGCCGGCGCCCGGCGCCGGTACGGCGAGGAGCCGGGAAGCAGAGGAAAGCCGGGAAGCAGAGGAAAGCCGGGAAGCAGAGGAAACAGAAGGAGGCGAAAGGGGTCCGTCGCACGTCACGGATTCCGGTGCCGGCCGCGCAGCGGGCACCGGGGCGACGAGGACACCAGGATCACCTCGGAACGGGAACGGGGAACGGCGACGGCGGTGCGGTCACCCACGGCGCGGCTCCCCTCGGTGTCGTCGTTCGTCGTTCGTCGTCTTGCGACTTCGCCGTCCTCTTCCGGGGCGGCGTGGCGAGTGTAGGGAGGAGCGGGAGGCGGGGGCATCCGGTTTTCCGTGCGCCGCTGTATCCGGTTTTCCGTCCGCCGCTGTATCCGGTCCCCTGCCCGGCGTGCCGGCCGGTCCTCCTCCTGCCGCCCGGCCGGTCCCCTGCCCGGCGCGCCGACCTGCGTCCGGTGCGGTGCGTGGCGGCCGGGTGACGCACCGCGGTGAGACGCGGGCCACCCGACAAGCCGCCTTATCCGGTGCGAGAGCGGGTAAACGCAGCACCGGAAGAGCAGTAACCCCCTGTGACATCTGCAACAGTTCAAGGCATACCTCATGGCCATCCCGCTTAGGCAGCAGGCGTCGGATGGGCCGGACCGGGACAGGCGTGTCGCGCTGCGCTGGAACGCCACGTGGGACAGCGGCACGGTGACCGCCGCCGAAGCACGCGCGGCAGTCGGCGACTTCCTCGCTCGTGTCCGCGCCTCCACCCGCGTTCCCGTACCCGACCACGTCGCGCAGGACGCGCACCTGGTGGTCAGCGAACTCGTCGCGAACGTCGTGCGGCACGCGCCCGGCCCCTGCGGGCTCGGCCTGGAGTTGCCGGCCGCCGGCGACCGGCTGCGCATCTCCGTCTGGGACACCTCCCCGGCGCCGCCGCGGCCGCGGCCGCCGGACGGCAGGCGGGTGGGCGGCCACGGCCTGGAGATCGTCCAGGCGATCAGCCGTACGGTGACGGTCGCCCCCTGGGGGCGGGGCAAGCGGATCACAGCCGAACTGGCACTGCCGGCGGACGGCACGCCGCACCCAGGCGGTGCCTGATTGGCGACCGGCTGATCCCGGCGGAAGCTGATCCCGGTAGAGGCCGGCCGCGGAAGCCGCTCCCCGCGCACATCGCGGGCGTCCCCCGCCACCGGCGGTCTACCGTGCGGCCATGACTGTCCTGAGCTACGACCGCTGCTGTGCGGAAATCGTCACGCAGACCGATCTGTTGAGGTCGCGGGTCAAGGGTGCGGACCTGACGGCCCCCGTGCCCACCTGCCCCGGCTGGAATCTCAGCCAGTTGCTGCGGCACGTCGGCGGTACGCACCGCTGGGGGGAGACGGTCGTACGGACCCGGGCGGCGAAGCCCGTACCGGACGACCTGGTCAACGACGTCGCCGGGTACGCCGACGAGCGGCCCGACGTGCTGGACGCCTGGCTCGCCGAGGGCGCGGCACGGCTGACGGACGCGTTGCGCGCCGCCGGGCCCGAGGCGCGGGTGTGGACGCCGGGCCCGGGAGGCACCGCGGTGTTCTGGGCCCGGCGCATGCTGCACGAGGCCGTCGTCCACCGGGCCGACGCGACCTGGGCGGTCGGGGAGGAGTTCACCGTCGAGGAGGACGTGGCCCTCGACGCCGTCGACGAGTGGATGGGGTTCGGCTCCGCGCCGGAGCTCGTCGAGCCCCGGCCCGGAGTGCCCCCGCTGCTCGGCCCCGGCCGTACGCTGCACTTCCACGCGACCGGTACCGCGCCCGGGGCCGCGGCGGAGTGGCTGGTCGACCTGACCGGCGACGCCGTCGTCTGGCGCCGCGCGCACGAGAAGGCCGCGGTCGCCGTGCGTGCCTCGCCGACCGACCTCGTTCTGCTGCTGTACCGGCGGCGGGCCGTCGGCGACGAGGGCATCGAGGTCCACGGCGACGCGCACCTGCTCGATCTCTGGCTGGAACGGTCCGGTTTCTGGCTCCGCGAGTGACCGGCGTACGGGGTACTACCGGCCCACGGGGTGCCACAGTCCTGCGGGGCGCTACAGCAGGTCGGCCAGGCGGTCCACCTGGTCCGGGTCGAGGCCGTGGCAGTAGCACACGACCTCGTCGGCCCCGAGGTCGCCGAACGCGGTGAGCGCGGAGCGGATCGCGGCCGGAGTGGTGAGCAGGCCGGCCGTCATCCGGTCGGCCATGCCGGTGAAGGCGTAGTAGGCGTGCATGCGGGCACGGGCGTCGTCGATCACGTCGTCCGGTCCGAGGGCGACGTTCACCTGGGCGACGATGCGGGGCTCGCCGGGACGCCCGTACTCCCGCCAGTGGCGCCTCACGGTGGCGAACAGGTCCTGCGCCCAGGAGGGCGGCGCCGCCGCGAGGAAGCCGTCGCCCCAGCGGGCGGCGCGGCGCAGCGCGGGCGGGCGGAAGCCGCCGAAGAGGATCTCCGGTCCGCCGGGGCGGGCGGGCGCGGGCCCGACGGGGCCGACGTCGTCGCCGTAGGGCTCGCCCGCCCACAGGCGGCGCAGCAGCGGCAGTTGCCGGTCCAGGCGCCGGCCGCGGGTGTGCAGGTCGGTGCCGGTGGCGCGGTGGTCGTCGGCGCGGCCGCCGACGCCCAGGCCGAGCACCAGCCGGCCGCCGGTCATCCGGTCCAGGGTGGCGGCCTGCTTGGCCAGCAGGGCGGTGTCGCGCAGCGGCGCGAGCAGCACCTCCGTCTGGACGCGGACGCGGGAGGTGGCACCCGCCAGGACGGCGAGGGCCACGAGCGGCTCGGGGTTGTCGTACACGACCCGGTCGAGCAGGCCGATGGTGCGGAAGGGACCGGCCTCGGCGCGGCGGGCCCAGGTGAGCAGGGCCGCCGGGTCGCCGGTGGGCAGGCCGACACCGACGTGCACGGTGCGTGCGGCAGGGGCGGAGTGCACGGAGAACACCTCCGGTGGAAGGAACGGCAAGGACGGTTGCCGCCCCTCCGCCGCCCCGCCCGAGCGGGGTGGGACGCTCCCGCGCTGCGGCGTCCTTCGGGAGAGCGTCTCGTCGGAGTGCTGCCCACGGTAGGGCGGCCGGCATCCGGCGGGCAACCGCGTTTCCGGTCCCGCGGAGTCCGTACGGATGCGGCGGCGACCGCGGCGCCGGGGTGCTCAGCCCCGCGAGCCCGCCGCGTCCGCCGGGTAGGTCGGCAGGACCGTGTCCAGGCCGGTCATCGACAGCATCCGCTGCAGCCGGCCGGGTACGACGGCCAGGCCGAGGGCGCCGCCCGCCTGGCGGGCGTGGTGCCAGATGCCGATGAGGGCGCTGAGGCCGGTGGAGTCACAGAAGCGCACCTTGGACATATCCATGACGACGTCCCGGTGGCCGGCCTCGATGAGGTCGATGACGCCGGCGCGCAGGCCGGGCGCCGTGGTCAGGTCGACGTCGCCGGCGACACGGACGACGGTGCGGTCCCCGTCGCGGGCGTGTTCCACGGTCAGGTCGAAGTCATCGGTCACGGCGGTCGTGCTCCTCGCCGTCGTCGGTTTCTCGTGCGGCGGTGGTCGGGGCGGCGGCCTCCGTTCCGTGAGGCGCCGCTCCCGGCAAGGGTACGGAAAGGGCCAGCAGCGCGACGTCGTCGCGGGGCCCCTCGGGCAGGGAGTGCAGCAGGCCGACGGTGTCCCGGACGAGCTCCGCGGCACCGACCGGGGCTGCGCGCCCGGCGAGGAAGGCGGCCAGGCCCTCCTCGCCCAGCAGGGTGCCCGGCCCGGTGGCGGCCTCGGTGAGGCCGTCGCTGTAGAGCAGCAGCCCGTCGCCGGGCCGCAGCCGGAAGGCGGTGGCGGCGAACCGCGCCTCGGGCAGCGCGCCGATGAGCATGCCGCCCTCGGGCCGTACGGCGTCGACGCGTACGCCGCCGTGGCCGCCGTCGGGCCGGAGGCGGTAGGCGGGCGGGTGCCCGCCGGAGGCCAGCGTGACGCTGAACGTGCCGTCCCCGTCAGGGGTGAGCAGGCCGAACAGGGCGGTGCAGTACCGGCGGCCGGCCCACACGTCGGCCAGCAGCGCGGTGTTGAGCATGCCCAGCACGGCCAGCGGGTCGGCGTCGTGGTGGGCCGCGGCGCGCAGCGTGTTGCGGGCCAGCGAGGTGACCGTGGCCGCCTGCACGCCCTTGCCGCACACGTCGCCGAGGAAGAACGCCCAGCGAGTGTCGTCGACGGGGAAGACGTCGTAGAAGTCGCCGCCGACGTCGTCCGCGGAGGCCGCGTGGTAGTGGCAGGCCAGCTCCAGGCCGGGGACGGCCGGCAGGGCGGGCGGCAGCAGGGTGCGCTGCAGGGTGGAGGCGAACGACGCCAGGGCGGCCCGGTCGCGCTCGGCCCGCTCCCGTGCGGCCTGCTCGCGCTCCCGCTCGGCCCGTTCCCGTTCCCGTGCGGCCCGCTCCCGCTCGGCGCGGCGCCGCTCCTGCTCGGCGTGCCGGCGTTCGGCCTCGCGGCGCTCCCGCTCGTCGCGCACCGTGCGGATCGCCGACAGCCGCAGCTCCAGCTCGTCCATGACGATGCCCGCGAGGTCGGTGAGGGTGGCCACGTCCTCCTCGGTGAGCACCCGCGGGCGGGTGTCGAGGATGTTGACGGTGCCCAGCCGGTACCCGTCGGAGGTGACGATGGGTGCGGCCGCGTAGAAGCGGACCCCCATCGGGCCGGTGACCAGCGGGTTGGTGCTGGCGAGCGGGTCGAGGAGGGTGTCGGGGATCACCAGGGCCTCGTCCCGCAGCACCGTGGAGGCGCACAGGCCCGGGCCCCGGCCGATCTGCGTGACGCCCTCCAGGCCGTGCACCGCCTTGAACCACACCCGGTCCACGTCGACGATCGCCACGGTCGCCACCGGCACGTCGAACAGCCGGGCCGCGAGCCCCGCGATCCGGTCGAAGGCGCCGTCCGGCGGAGTGTCGAGGATCTCGTAGCGGCGTACCGCGGCAAGCCTGCCGGACTCCACCTCCGGATCCGGGCCCGGGCCCGGGTACGGGGACGGGGACGGAGCCGAGGCGGCCCGCGCCGGTGCCGGGCCGTTCACCCTGCCGGACACCCCGTGGTGTGCTGACGCCTGCTGCGGCATGGACCTCCTCCCTCCACCCGGAAGCGTCCCGCTGCCCCTGGGCCGCCCCCAGGCTAGTCCACGCGTTCGACGGCGCCCGCCCCACCCTCGTCGAAATCGACAAATAAGCACAAATGCATGTGAATACTGCGAACGTACGTGAGCACTGCGGATGCAGGTGAACACCATGGATGCGGGTGAGCGCCACCGATGCGAGTGAGCACCGCGGGCGGACGCGAACGTCGGGGGCGCACCTGGGAACGCCTCGCCTGTGCCCGGACGCGCCTGTGCCGCGCCCGTCCTCTGGTGCCGGGCGCGGCACAGGCGGTGCGACGCCGGTCGACGGCGCGGCGCCGACGCCTCCCGGAGCGGTCCGGGACGCGTCGGCGCTAGGCCGCGTCGAGACGCCGCTCCCGGCTCCCGGCCTCCGGCCGGGCGGGGGCGCCTGCTCCGCCTCCGCGGATCAGACGCAGGTGGCGGCGGGCACGGGCATGGCGAGGAGAGCTCGCCCTAGGGGAGCTCGGCCCGCTGAACAGGCGGTCCTCGATGTGGTCCATGCCGAACAGCAGCAGTCCCGCCACCGGCAGCAGCAGGGATGCGATGAGCACGATCACTTCCTGCCTCCCTCGTGGCAGACGGCACATGCCGGGTGCCCTGCCGGCCACCCGCCGATCGGGCCGTTGGCGTGAAGATTCGGTGACCTTCACGTGCCCATGCGCCGCCGCGTACCGCCGGGGCGCATGCCACCGCAGTGCATACCGCCGAAGTGCGCACCGCCGAGGCGCACGCCACCGAAACGCGTGCCGCCCGTGCCACCGAAACGCGTGCCGTCCGGGCGCGCAGACCCCGGGGGCGACCGCGGCTCGAACCGGCCCGCTGGGAACCCGGTGCCCCGTCACCCTCGTCACCCTCGTCACCCCCGATGCCTGCGACCGCCTGGGACCCCGTCACTCCCCCCGCGCCGGCCGCAGTGAGCGCAGGGCCGGCTCCGTCAGTTCGGCCTCCACGCGTTCCCGGTCGGGCACGACGGCCGCGCGGAAGGAGCGGCCCGCCAGGAGCGACACGAGCCACCAGGCGGCGGTACCGGCGTCGATGTCGGTGCGCACGTCCCCGGCCGCCCGGCCGCGACACAGCAGGTCGGCGAGGATCCGCGCGACGTGCTGGTGGACCTGGCGCAGGGCTTCGCCGAGGTCCGGGGCGTGGGCGAGCGCGGTGGCGTCGGCGAAGAGGAAGCCGCGGAAACCCGGCCGGTGGAAACGACCGGACCGGGAACCGGGCGGCCCCGGTTCCGGCCGGGCCGGACGCGTTCGGCGAGGCGTCCGGCCTTCACCGCCGGGGCGGCACGGTACGGATCCCGGCACCGCGCAACTGGTCGCGGGCGACGGCCAGAGCCGTCTCCACCTCCCGGGTGCCGGTGGACACGCACAGGGTGTAGGCGACGTCCTCCATCCGCTGCCGCACCTGCGTGCTCTCCGACTCGGACGCGTGCAGCGCGGCGAGGGTCTCGTACTGCTCGACGAGATCCCTCAGCACCGCGGGATGGGCCATCAACATCGGGACTCCTCTTGCGCCGCCGCGCATCCGGGCGGACCGCGCGCCTCTCCCCGATTCTCCCTCCCCCGCCGGAGCAGTGCCACGCGGAGAGCCGGGCGGAGAATCGGGCGGAGAGCCGGGCGGCAGGCTGCGGATCACGGCGGACGGGGCGACCGGACACCCTGGTGAACGCCGCGGCGGTGCGTCGTCACGGGTGGGTCGACGGCATCTCCGTGGAGGTCGGCACACGTGGTGCGGGCCGGCCTCATGGGCCGGCCTCATAAACCGGATCGACCGCGTCCATGCCGCCCCGCCCGAACCGCGCCGCGCCGCATCGCGCCGTGCCGCCCCGGAACTCCGGTCGCCCGGCGTCCCGGCAGGGGAAACGCGGCTTTCCGCGACAGTCCTCGCTAGGGCCGGCTGCTCTCCTCGGGGCTGATTCCCCCGCGGCTGCGGTCGGCCGGTCCCGGCTGTTTCTCCACGTCCGCGCATCCCGGCATCGCCGGGTGGCGGGCCAGCAGGAACACCCCGGTCACGATGGCGACCAGACCGACGGCCTCCCAGGTCAGCGCGACCGCTCCGGTCTCCAGCCGGTCACCGAGGAACCCGATGCCGCAGCCGATCCCCACCAGGGGCTCGGTAGCCGTCAGCGTCGGCAGCGACATGCGCAGCGGCCCGGCCTCGAAGGCGCTCTGCACCAGCATCAGACCGGTGACGGCCAGCGCCACCAGGGCGTAGGGCTCCCAGTGGACCAGCAGGCCGGTGATCCCCGCACGGCCGAAGATGCCGCTGGACACCCGGGTCAGGGCGTCCTGCAGCCCGTACAGCGCGCCCGCCGCGGCGGCCAGGAGGGGAGGCTCCTCGAAGAGCGGGAGGTGACGGGCGAAGATCACCAGGATCAGGGCCAGGCCGACGACCAGGCCGATGACGAGCCAGCGTCTGAAGGGGTCGGCGTCCGCGGCTCCGCCGCTGGGCCGTCCGGCCAGGCTGAACGCCGCCACTCCCCCGCTGAGCACCAGGACGCCCGCCCACCCCGACGCCCCCAGCCGCTGCCCGCTGAGCCTTCGGGCCAGCGCCATGGCGAACAGCAGGTTGGTGACCAGCAGCGGTTCCACCTGGGACAGGTCACCCGCGGCGAGCGCCACCGTGCCGAGCACCTGGCCCACCACCATGCAGGCGATACCACCGAGCCACAGACGGCTGTGGGCCAGGTCCCACAGCAGGCGGAACCGCAGCAGGTCACTCATGGGCGCCCGCTCGGCGGCGTGCTGCTGAAGCACGAAACCGACGCCCAGCATGCACGCGGAGGCCAGGCCGAAGAAGTAGACCATCGCAGCCCTACCTGTTTGCCCCGTCCTTGCCCCCGCGAGCTCTAGCCACCCGGAATACCCTATCTGTCCTTCTTTACGCTCTCACGCGGTGTCCGGTCCGGCTTCCCGCCGCGGATCCGGTCCGCCACGGATCCGGTCCGCCACGGATCCGGCGCCGCGCACCCCCGTCGGCCGGGCCGCGCCGGGCGACCAGGCCGTACCGGGCCACCGGGCCGTACCGGGCGACCAGGCCGTACCGGGCGACCAGGCCGTACCGGGCTGCTCGGGATTCCCGGCCGCGGCGGGTACTCACTGCGGCATGGGATCTTTGAGCTCACCTGTGCTGCTGGTGCTGTTCCTCGCGAGCGCGGCGGTGATCTGGTACGCGGGAATCAAGCTGTCCGACACCACCGACGTGCTCTCCGAGCGGCTGCGTCTGGGCAGCGCCCTCGGCGGGCTGATCCTGCTGGCGATCGCCACCAACCTGCCGGAGATCGCGATCACCGCCAGTGCCGCCCTGGCCGGTCAGCTCGGCGTCGCCGTGGGCAACATCCTCGGGGGCATCGCCGTCCAGACCGTCGTCCTGGCGGTCCTGGACGCGGCGGGGGTGCGGCCGCGCGCGCCGCTGACGCGCCTGGCCGCAAGCCTCGTCCTGGTTCTGGAGGGCGTCCTGGTCGTCGCGGTGCTCGCGGTCGTCGTCATGGGCACCCAGCTCCCCGGCGACCTGTCCTTCGCCCGGCTCAGCCCGGCGGCGGTGGTCATCACCGCCTTCTGGGTGATCGGGCTGGTGCTCCTCGACCGCGCCGGCAAGGGGCTGCCCTGGCGGGAGGGCGGGGACGCGCCCGGCGCGCAGCCGGAGCCGCGCGGCCACTCCAAGGGCAAGAAGGAGAAGGCCGCCACCGACAAAGGGGTCAGCACCCGGCGCGCGGCGCTGGTCTTCACCGCGGCGGCCGCGGCGACGCTCGTAGCGGGGGTCGTCATCGAACGCAGCGGTGAGGAGTTCTTCGGCCGCCA
Organism: Streptomyces echinoruber; assembly: GCF_014651135.1. Lineage (GTDB taxonomy): Bacteria > Actinomycetota > Actinomycetes > Streptomycetales > Streptomycetaceae > Streptomyces > Streptomyces echinoruber. The sequence continues at coordinate 187,620 of NZ_BMWH01000001.1, read as the reverse complement.
GGGCCTGAGCGGCATCCTGTTCGGCGCCACCGTGCTGGCCGCCGCCACCGCCCTGCCGGAGATCAGTACCGGCCTGACCTCCACCAGGCTGGGCGACTACCAGCTGGCCATGAGCGACATCTTCGGCGGCAACGCCTTCCTGCCGGTGCTGTTCCTCCTGGCGACCGTCATCTCCGGCAGGCCGGTCCTGCCCACCGCGCACCACACCGACATCTACCTGACGGCCCTCGGTATCGTGCTGACCGTCGTCTACATCACCGGGCTGGTCTTCCGGCCCAGGCGTCAGTACCTGCGCCTGGGCCCGGACAGCATCGCCGTCGTGGTGCTGTACGCCGTCGGCATCGCCGGCCTGACCACCATCGGCGGGTGAGGCGACGGGCCGGACGCCCCGCACACCCCGCATGCCCCGCGCACGCCGGACGTCCCGCGTACCCCGCACGCCCTGGCCGCAGACCGCCGCGCGCGTTTCGCGGGGCGCCGACGCGTACGGAACGGATGCCGACACGTACGTACAAGTGCGTACGGGGGAAGAGGCCGGTGCCTGTGAGGCAGACCGCGTCAGCCCGAGGTACCCGCCGACCGCCGCGGTGATCCTCCGGCACAGCGAGCGGCGGCGAGCCGGGCGGCCATCCGCCGGCGGACGGGCGGTCGCTGCTCACGGTCCGGCGGCCATCCGCCGGCGGCCGGCCGGCCATCTACCTACGGCCGGGCAGCCGCTACCTGAGCAGCACCGCGCGCGGCCCGCGCGGCATCAGCTCCCCCACCACGGGCGCCCCCGGCACCTCGCCGGCCACCAGCAGCCCGCCGGAGGTCTGGGCGTCCGCGAGCAGCAGTCGGGTGTCGGTGTCCGTGCCGCCGAAGTCGGTGTGCGGCGTCACCCACTCCAGGTTGCGCCGGGTGCCGCCGCTGACGTACCCGTCGCGCACCGCCTCCCGGGCCCCCTCCAGGTAGGGCACGGCGGCGGTGTCGATCACGGCGGTGACGTCGGAGGCGCGGGTCAGCTTGTACAGGTGGCCCAGGAAGCCGAAGCCGGTGACGTCGGTGGCGCAGGTGGCGCCGGCGGCCAGGGCGGCGGCGGCCGCGTCCCGGTTGAGGGTCACCATCGTGGCGATCGCCTGCTCGAAGCGTTCGCCGGTGGCCTTGTGCCGGTTGTTGAGCACGCCGAGGCCGAGCGGCTTGGTGAGCGACAGCGGCATGCCGGGCCGGCCGGCGTCGTTGCGCAGCAGCCGGGTGGGGTCGGCCAGGCCGGTGACGGCCATGCCGTACTTGGGTTCCGGGTCGTCGACGCTGTGGCCGCCGCCCACGTGGCAGCCCGCCTCGGTGGCGATGTCGAGCCCGCCGCGCAGCACCTCGCGGGCCAGGTCGAACGGCAGCACGTCCCGTGGCCAGGCCAGCAGGTTCACGGCGAGGACGGGGCGGCCGCCCATGGCGTAGACGTCGGACAGCGCGTTGGCCGCGGCGATCCGCCCCCAGTCGTAGGGGTCGTCGACGACGGGGGTGAAGAAGTCGGCGGTGGACACCACGGCCTGGGCCGGCGCGCCCGCCGGGGAGGGCAGCCGGGCCACGGCGGCGTCGTCGCCGGTGGCCAGCCCGACCAGGAGCGGGACGTCGCCCGCGGCCGGCCTGGGCGCGGTCAGCGCGCCCAGCACGTCCTCCAGTTCACCGGGCGGGATCTTGCAGGCGCAGCCGCCGCCGTGGGCGAACTGCGTGAGCCGTACGGGGGTTTCGCGCGTCGAGGTCATGGTCTTCCGCCTTTCGGGTAGCCTCCCGCGTGGAGGCGTGCGGGTGCCTGGTGGCCCTCCCGGTCTTCAAAACCGCGGTGCCCGAGGATCTCGGGCAGGGGGGTTCGATTCCCCTACGCCTCCGTCTCCGCTCTCCCCCGTGTCTCCGTTCTCCTCCGGGACTCCGCCCTCCCCCGCGTCGCCGGGTGTGTCTCCGTCGCCGGGTGCGCGGCCGGCCGGCAGCGGCGGCGCCGGTCGTCCACCCGCTCCGTGTACCCGCGGGCGTCGAGGAACTCCAGCAGCGGCACGGCGACCCGGCGCGTGGTGTCCAGGGCCCGGCGGGCCTCGCTGAGCGTGAACGGCTGGGGCAGCCGGCGCAGCACGGCGGCGGCCCGCGCGTCGGCGCCGGGCGGCAGCACGATGCCGTCGCCGACCCGCAGCAGTTCGCCGGCCGCGACGGCGGCGGCCAGGGCCTTGCGGTTCAGGCCCAGTTCGGCGAGGCGGTCGGCCTCCGGGGCGCGGAACGGGGCGCGGGCCAGGTCCCCGAGGACGGCGTCGACGGCCGCCCGCACCGGCGGCGGCAGCACGGGCCGGGCGGCGCCGGGACCGTACAGGCGGCCCTGGTGCTGCCGCAGCGGCACCGTGCCGGGCGCGGCGGCGAGGGCGTCGACCAGGCACCGGTCGGGCAGGCCGAGCAGGCGGCGGGCGGCCTCGGTGGGCAGGCCCGGCTCCAGCGGGTGCCGCTCGGCGTACCGCCGCACCTCCACGGCCAGGCGTTCGCGCAGTCCCGTCCAGTGGTCCGGGTCGGCCAGCCAGTCGCCCGCGACGGGACCGGCGGGCGGCGGCACCCCCATCGCCAGCAGGTCGGGGCGGCGGACCAGCCGGCGCCGGCGCAGTTCGGCCGCGCCGTCCGGGCGGCCGGTCAGGGCCGCGAGTTCCGCGGCCCGCGCCCGTGCCGCGCCGCGCCGGGCGAGCCGGGGCGGGCGCACGTCCAGGACGGTGACGCCGCACGGCGTGCGGGAGCCGCCGGGTTCGCGCAGCACGGCGCGGTCGCCGACGCGCAGCGGCAGGGCGCGGCGCAGGGTCAGCCGGGCGGTGTCCGGCCCGAGCGGGCGGACGGTCACCGGCACGGCGGCGGTGCCGATGTGCAGGGTGACCTCGCGGGGCAGGTCGGCGGCCGGCACCGGGGCGACGCGGACGTCGACCACGTCGGCCGTCAGCCAGCGGCCCGGCGTGAGCAGGACCTGCCCGCGGCGCAGGCGGTCGTCGGCGGCGCCGTGCACGTTGACCGCGACGCGCGCCACCCCGCCGACCGCGTCCACGTCCCGCTGCAGGCACTGCAGCCCGCGCACCCGCAGCGGCTGCGCGCCGTCGGCGGTGACCAGCCGGTCGCCGACGCGCAGGGTGCCCGCGCCGAGCGTGCCGGTGACGACGGTGCCGTGGCCGCGCACCGTGAAGGCGCGGTCGAGCCACAGCCGTACGTCCGCGTCGGCCGGCGGGACGGGCAGCGCGCGGGCCATCCGGGCCAGTTCGGCGCGCAGTTCGTCCAGTCCGGCGCCGGTCACCGCGCTCACCGCGACGGACGGCACCGCGCCCAGCGAGGTCGCGGCCATGCGCTCGACGGCGTCCGCGCGCACCGGCTCGGGGTCGGCGAGGTCGCTGCGGGTCACCGCGAGCACCGCGTGCCGCACGCCGAGGGCGTCGAGGATCGCCAGGTGTTCCTCCGACTGCGGCTGCCACCCCTGGTCGGCGGCGACCACGAACAGCACGGCGGGCACGGGGCCCACCCCGGCCAGCATGGTGGCGACGAACCGCTCGTGTCCCGGCACGTCCACGAAGGCCAGGTGCTCCCCGCCGTCACCGTCACCGTCGACGTCGCCATCGCCGGCGCCATCGGCTTCCAGCCGGGTCCACACGAAGCCCAGGTCGAGGGTGAGCCCGCGGCGCCGCTCCTCCTCGTACCGGTCGGGCTCCATCCCGGTCAGGGCGCGCACCAGGGCGGACTTACCGTGGTCGACGTGCCCGGCGGTGGCCACCACCCGCACGGCGGCTCACCTCCCCGCGGCCGACCGGACGGCCCCGGCCAGCCGTTCGTCGTCCTCCGGCGGCACCGCCCGCAGGTCGAGCAGGCACCGGCCCGCCTCCAGGCGCCCCACCACGGGCGTTGCGCCCGTGCGCAGGCGGGCGGCGTACGGCTCGGGCAGGGACAGCGCGGCGCTGGGCAGGGCGACCCCGGGCGCGCCGCCGCCGCCCACCGTCGCCTCGCTGGGCACGGCCCGTACGTCGATGCCGTCGGCGCCCAGGTCGGCGGCGAGCCGCCCGGCGCGGCGCATCAGCTGCTCCGGGTCGGCGGCCAGCGCGGCGGCGGTCGGCGTGTCCGGCCCGGTGAGCGTCGCCTCCAGCGCGGCGAGGGTGAGCTTGTCCACGCGCAGGGCGCGGGCGAGCGGGTGCCGGGCGAGCCGGCGGACCAGGTCCTCCTCGCCGAGGAGCAGACCGCACTGGGGACCGCCGAGGAGCTTGTCGCCGCTGGCGGTGACGAGGGCGGCGCCGGCCCGCAGCTGGGTCTCGGCGTCGGGTTCGTCCGGCAGCCGCGGGTGCGGCGCGAGCAGCCCGGAGCCGATGTCGACGACCACCGGCACGTCCAGCGCCGCCAGCTCGGCGACCCCGGCGGAGCGGGTGAAGCCGGTGATGCGGAAGTTGGAGGGATGCACCTTCAGCACGAACGCCGTGTCGGGGCCGAGGGCGGCGGCGTAGTCGGCGGCGGTGGTGCGGTTGGTGGTGCCCACCTCGCGCAGCCGGGCCCCGGTGGAGACCAGCAGGTCCGGCAGCCGGAACCCGTCGCCGATCTCGACCATCTCGCCGCGGCTGATGACGATCTCCCGGCCGGCGGCGAGCGCGGTCGCCGCCAGGACCAGGGCGGCGGCGCCGTTGTTCACCACGTGCGCGGCGGCGGCCGAGGGCACGCGGTCGCGCAGGGCGCGCAGGGCGGTGCGGCCGCGCCGGGCCCGGACACCGGTACGCAGGTCCAGCTCCACATCGGTGGGTCCCGCGGCGTCCTGCACCGCCTGCCGGGCCGCCGCGGACAGCGGCGCCCGGCCGAGGTTGGTGTGCAGCAGCACGCCGGTGGCGTTGATGACCGGGCGCAGTCCGCCCGCCGTGCGCGGCAGCAACGCGGCCGCCGCGTCCGCCACCTCCTCCGGCGCGATCCTCCCGGCGCGCGCCCGCTCCTGCGCCTGCCGCACGGCCGCCTTCACCAGGCCCGCACCCAGCCGGCGCGCCGCGGCCTCGAGGCGCGGATCGCGCAGCAGGACGTCGGTGCGGGGGATCCTGCGGCGCCCGCCCCCGCCCCCGTCCCTGCTCCCGTCCCTGCTCCCGTCCCCGTCCTCGCCGGGACGCCGGACGGCCGCCCGCGGCGCCTCACCGCCGCCGTCGCCTGCCTGTGCTGCCACCAGCCGCTCCACGTAGCCACTCCCTGTCCGGGGCCGGGCCCGGTTCCGGCGGACGCCGACTCCTCCCGTCGGCCCTCCCAGTCTGGCGCCTTCCCCGCTCACCGGCGCGTACCGCACCGGAATGCCGAGGCACCCCCGCGTGCCGCCTACCGGCGTGTTCCCGACGCGTTCTCCGGCGTGCTCCCCGGTATGGCTCCCGGTGTATGTCCCGGCGTATGTCCCGATGTATGTCCCGGCGTATGTCCCGATGTACGTCCCGATGTATGTCCCGGCGTGTCGTGCACGGTGCCTTCGTGCCTTCGCGTGCTGCCGCGCGGCTGTTTCGGCGTCGCCGTGGCCCGGACGGCCCCGCCGGTCGCCGACCGAGCACCGGATCCGCCGGCGGTCCGGCGGAGCCCGCCGCGGTCGGTGAGGCCCGCGCCGGCCCGCGGGACCGGACGGGCGACGCGTATGCCTCACGCCGCCCTCTGCGACGCGGCGGCTTCCGGGCGCAGGTCCTCCAGGGTGAGCCGGCGGGCAGGCGGCTCGGGCAGGACGACGCGGCGGGCGACGTCCAGGTCCGGGCCGACGCGCAGCAGTTCCCCGGCGTCCATCAGGCGCCACTCGGGGTGATCGTCCATGCGCTCGCCGGCGACCACGACCGCGGGGTGGGCGGCCAGGTGCTCGGAGTGGACCCGCAGGTGCCCGTGGCTGCCGCTGTGGTCCAGGTGCCGGGTGCCGTGGTGGCCGCCGGCCGGGCGCCGCAGCACGTACAGCTCGTGGGTGTCCGGGTAGCGCAGGGCCCAGAGCTCGTCCGGTGTGATCAGGACGAAGTTGAGGGCGTACACGGCCAGGTTCCGCGCCACCCACCGGGCGGCGTGCTCGATCCCGGCGCCCAGATCGCCGCCGTGGCGCTGCGTCTCCCGGGTGACGAGGGCGAAGAAGCGTTCGGAGTCGGTGTCGCCCCGGACGAGGGAGAGGTCCGGTCCGAGGTGGGCCTCAAGACGGTCGAGGTCCTCGATGACACCGTTGTGGGCGAAGAACCGGCCGCGCTGCTCGAAGGGGTGGGTGTTGCGGAGTTCCAGACCTCCGGTGGAGGCGTAGCGGATGTGGGCGAGGAACGTCGTGGACCGCGCCTGCCTGGCCTCCTGCGCGAACGCGCGGTCCCGGTAGGCGGCGATCGGCGCCTTGTGCAGTTCCGGCGTCCCGTCGTCGGCGAAGTACGCCAGGCCCGTCCCGTCGGGTTCGCGGTGGCTTTGGCGGTCGAGACTGTCGGGGGCGTCGAGCAGCCAGAAGGTGGCCCGCGCGGGCCGCGGTCCACTGCTCAGGCCGAACAGGCGGCACATCGGATTCCTCCTCGGACGGGATCGGGGCGGTGGGAGGGGCACGCACGTCTCGCACGGGCCGACGGTGTGACGAGGCGGCCGGCACCGGGTCGGCCCGACCAGTGGCGGTCCGGAGTGGCAGCCCGGCCGGCGGCGGCCCGGTCAGTGACGGCCCGGACGGCGGGGGTTCTTGGTCTCCGCGCCGTGGGCGAAGCCGTCGGCGTCGTCCGCGTGGTGCTGCGCCTCCCCCTGCCGGCTCAGGCGGGGCAGCGCCCGGCGCAGGTCCTCCAGGAGCAGGTCGGCCAGGTCGTGGCTGAAGCCGTTGCGCACCACGACGCGTAGGACGGCCAGGTCGGTGCGGTGCTCGGGGAAGGTGTAGGCGGGGACCAGCCAGCCGCGCTCGCGCAGCGCCGCCGACACGTCGAAGACGGTGAAGTTGTCGATGCCGTCCCGGACGCGGAAGGCGAAGACCGGGAGCCGGGTGCCGTCGGTGATCAGCTCGAACGGCCCGAGCTTTGTGATCTCGGCGGCCAGGCGGGTGGCGACGTCGCGGCACGTCTGCTGCACCCGCCGGTAGCCGTCGAAGCCGAGCCGGAGGAACGTGTAGTACTGGGCCACGACCTGCGCACCCGGCCGGGAGAAGTTCAGCGCGAACGTCGGCATGTCCCCGCCGAGGTAGTTGACGTGGAAGACGAGGTCCTCGGGCAGGGCCTCCTCGTCGCGCCACAGCGCCCAGCCGACGCCGGGCATGACCAGGCCGTACTTGTGGCCGGAGGTGTTGATGGAGGCGACCCGGGGCAGCCTGAAGTCCCAGACCAGGTCCTGGTCGAGGAACGGGGCGATCATCGCCCCCGACGCGCCGTCGACGTGGATCGGCACGTCCAGTCCCGTCCGGGCCTGCAGGTCGTCCAGGGCAGCGGCGATGCCGGCGACCGGCTCGTAGCTGCCGTCGAACGTCGAGCCCAGGACCGCGACGACGCCGATGGTGTTCTCGTCGCACAGCTCGACCGCCTTCTCGGGGCTCAGGTGGTAGCGATCGCCCTCCATCGGCACGTAGCGCGGCTCCACCTCGAAGTAGTCGGCGAACTTCTCCCAGCAGACCTGCACGTTGATGCCCATGACCAGGTTGGGCCGGTCGGTGGACCCGCCCTCGGCGCGGCGCCGGCGCTGCCAGCGCCGTTTGAGCGCGAGCCCGCCGAGCATCGCCGCCTCGCTCGAGCCGGTCGTCGAACAGCCGATCGCGCGGTGCGGACGCTCGGCGTGCCACAGCCGGGCGAGCATGTGGACGCACCGGGTCTCGAGCTCCGCGGTCTGCGGGTACTCGTCCTTGTCGATCATGTTCTTCTGCGCGCACTCGGCCATGAGGCGCAGGGCCTGCGGTTCGGCCCAGGTGGAGACGAACGTCGCCAGGTTCTGCCGGGCATTCCCGTCGAGCATCAGCTCGTCGTGCACGATCTGGTAGACGGTGTCCGGCTCCATCTCCCCGTCCGGGAGGACGTACCGCGGCACGTGCACGGGCTCACGGCTGAACAGGGGGTTCAGCTCCAGATCCCTGCCTTCGTCCTGTTGCTCGTGGAAGTGCTTCACAGACATCCGGACGTCCCCTCTTTTTTCTACTACTTTCTACAGTTTTTGTAGTTTTTGCGGTGTTTGCGGTAGCCGGTCCCGAACAGTCATTGACCTGCCGTCGGCAGTTCCCCGCAACCGGGAACGGGGCACGCGAAAGGCCCCTGCGCGTCTTCGTGAGACCGGCCCGCCTCCGTTTGCCGACTCCGGGCAGTCACCCGGTCGTCCGTCGGCGACCATGGAGGAGGTGTTCGACAGAGAGGCTCGGCAGAGAGGCTCGACAGAGAGGCTCGACAGAGAGGCTCGACAGAGAGGCTCGACAGAGAGGCTCGACAGAGAGGCTCGACAGAGAGGCTCGGCAGAGAGGTTCGACAGGGGGATTCGGCAGAGGGGTTCAACACAGGAGTTCGGCACTCCGACGGAAGACGGAAGATGGTCGTCACCAGACACGCGCGGAGACCGCGGTGAACCGGCTCCCGCAGGCACTCCGCCACGGGTGGGAGCAACTGGGCGCCCGCACCCTCGTGCGGCGGGGCCGCGATCTGGAGCTGATGCACCGGGCGCTGGGGTTCGCCACCCTGGCCCTGGTGACGCTGGCGCCGCTGCTGATCGTGGTCGCCGCCGCCGATCCGCTGGGCCGGGGCGGCTTCGCGCCCTGGCTGGCCGACGGCATGGGGCTGTCGGGGCGGTCCGCGAAGGAGCTCACGGACGTCATCAGTCCGCCGCACAGCGTCATCAACACGACCAGCGTGTGGAGCGGTGTGGCGCTCGCCGTGTTCGGTGTGCCGTTCGGCGGGAGTGTGCAGAACGGCTACGAGCGGATCTGGGGCGTGCCCTCCGGACCGTGACACCGGGTGTGGCGGCAGGCCGTGTGGCTGATCGTGCTGACCGTGTACCTGTACCAGGAGGTGCGGTCCCGCTCCGCGCTGCCCGGAGTGGGACGGATCGCGCTGAGCTCGGCGACCGGCGTGCTGTTCTTCTGGTGGGGTCAGTGGTTCCTGCTGGGCGGCCAGGTCCGGTGGCGGGACCTGCTGCCTGGCGCGATGTGCACCATGGCGGGCCTGGGCGGTCTGCGCGTGTTCTCCTACTTCGTCTTCGCACCGCTGGTGGTGACCAACGCCGTCAGCTACGGCGCGGTCGGCGTCGTGCTCGTCGTGGAGTCGTGGCTGATCGGCGTGGGGTTCGTGGTCTACGGGGGCGCGCTGTTCGGGCACTGGCTGCTCGACCACCACCTCCCCCACCCCTTCCGGGGCCGGGACCGGCAGCCGACGGCACCGGGCCCGTCCTGATCCGGGGCGGGGCGATGCGCCGGCCGCCGGACCACGGGGGGCTCGCCCGCGACCGTACCGTCGCCGAGCGGTCCGGGAACTGCGGGCACTCCACCAACCGCCGGGCCGTCATCGATCCGTGTCGATGTGCAGATACGAAGACGAAGGAGGCCGTGAGACTCGGCGGCTGCCGCCTCGGACCATGGGCTCAGGCAGCGGCCGAGAGGGGTCCGGCTCCGGAGCCGAGCGAGCGCAGGATCCGCGCCTCTTCCCTCCGGGCGGCGGAGGGAGGGATCCGGCCGCCGGCGCGGCGGAGGGCGAGGCGGGCGAAGGCGTCGGCGGTTTCGTTGAGGTCGTGTCCGATGTGGCCTTTCAGCCAGCGGACCTGGACGCGGTGGCGGTGGCGCACCAGGCGGTCCATCAGCCGCCGGCTCTCCGGGAAGAGGAGGGTGCGGTGGGCGGCTGCCGGGTCGGCGGAGCGCAGGGCCGTGTCGACCGCGTCGACTGCCTCGGTGCTGTCGCACAGGAGGACCACGGGCGCATCCTCGTGGTGCTCGAGGAGGCTGAGGGCGGCCGCGCAGATGCCGATGGCTTCGGCTTCACCGCTGCTCGAGGCCAGGGAGTCGCCGTATCCGGTGGTCCCGTCCTCGGCAGCCCAGCCGTAGCCGCACAGTGCGGACTCGTCACCGACGGCGGCGTCGGCGACGGCCACCACGGCGGTGTCGGGAAGGTCGGCGAGCACGGCGTAGCGGTCCCCGTCGGCCGGAACCGTTGCCGTCGGACGGTCGCCGTCCCCGTACCCGTCGCCGTCCCCGTCTGCGTCCCCGTCCTCGTCCGCGTCGGCGGGATGGGCGTCGGCGAGGGCGGCCGCGAGAGCGCGGTGACAGCGCGGGCAGCCGTCGGCCTGTTCACGGCAGTGCGCCTGGTGCCTCACGGTCAGCTCACGCACGCCGTGCCACAACTCCGGCTCGGTGTCGGCGAAGCGCGCCAGAGCCGCGGCGCGGCACTGCGCGATGAGTTCCGCGAAAGGCCCCGCGGTCAGGCAGGCCTGCATCCGGTCGTGGAGTTCCGTGGCCCGGAGCAGGGCTTCGCGTGCGCGGGCGGCGAGCACCGCGGTGTCCTGGTAGGCGTCGTCCAGAGCGTCGAGCCGGGTGCGCCGCGCGGCGGGAGAGCAGGCGAGTGCGTCCCGTTCGGCCTGGCCGATCGCGTAGCGGCCCCAGGCCAGCGCGACACGGGCGTGGCGGCTCCACCGTTCGACCACCGCGTCGTGCGGGAGGTACGGGTTCTCTTCCTCCCGGGCGTCGCGCAGGAGGGCCTGCACGAAGGCGTCGTCGTCGCAGTCCCGCAGGGCACGCACCGGTGCCGGCAGTTCGTCGCCGGCCGTTTTCCGCTCCCAGGCCCAGCGGGCGAGGTCGCTCTCCGGCGCCTGCGGTGTGCCGTCCGGCAGTCCTCTGGCGCGGAGTTCCTGCCGCAGGGCCTCGGCGTAGGCCGCCGGGAATGCCCTGCGCGCCACCCTCAGCTCCAGCGTGTCCACCGGCCGGGAGCGGCCGGCGAGGCGGCGGGCACGCTGCTCCTTGTACACGGACTCCGCCTGCGAGCGGGCCCGTCGCACCTTGCGCGCGTGGGCGCGCAGGTGCCGCAGCCGCTCGGGGAGCCGAGCCGAGAGTTCCGCGCGCCGGACGGCCCCGCGCGCCAGGACGTCGGCGTGGGCGAGGACGACGGTGAGGGGACCGGTGAGCGAGGCGTGGTCCAGGGCCGCGGCGATCTCCGGGGCGCAGATCCCGTTCATGCGGGCGAGGACGGCCTCCTGCAGGGCGGTGAAGTCGTCGGCGAGGCGGCGGACCAGCTCGGTGTGCTCGGTGATCGTCACGGTGGCCTTCCAGGTCGCGGGTGGTGGTGGGCGGGGCCGACGGGTGGGTGATCGGGTGGGGGTGCGGGCGGGCTCGTGGTCCGGGCGCCGGGGGTGCGCCCGAGGCCAGCGGAGGTGTGAGCCGCCGCCGTGCGGAGACGACGGAGACGACGGCGGCGCCCGGCAGGGTCCCGTCCGCGGTCCGGGCTACTGCACCTGGCCGGTGAAGATGGCCGTGCGGTACCAGCCGGAGCCGGAGGTGTCGGTCGGCGTGATCTCGATCTGGACGTTCCTGGCCGTCCTGGGGAACACGCAGGCCGCCTTCCAGGTCTGGGACTTGCCCGGCAGCAGGTGCGTGTCCGGCGCGCCGTCGAAGCCCGCGTCCGTGTCGAAGACCTCCTCGGCGCCGTCCGGGCAGGACAGGCCGACCATGCTCAGGTCGATCGCGGACTTGGAGCCGTTCTGCAGAGTGACGGAGAAGGCCAGGTAGGCCTTGCCGGACGGGCTGGCGTACTCGCCGGAGGTGCCCCGGCTGAAGCCGCTCAGGTGCGCCTTGACGCCGTTCTTCCACGTGGCGGTCTTGTCCAGCGCGACGGTGAAGGTGTCACTGTCGGAACTGTCGGAGTCGTCCTGGGTGTTCTGCGCGTCCTCGGCGTTCCGGGTGTCCCGCGAGGCGGTCACGGTGGCCGCCGGCGGCGCGGTGTCGGTCTGGGTGCCGCCGGTGGTGGAGCAGGCGCCCAGGGAGCAGCCCACGACGGTCGCGGCCACGGCGAGGACGGTTCTGCGCGGGCGGGTCGGGGGCGCCGCGATCGGCGCGAGGAGCGTCGAGGCGCCGCGGGCGGGCCGCGCCGCGCGCCACGACGGCTTCCTCCCGGCCGACGGGGAGGGGGACGGGGAGGGGGAGGGGGAGGACGGCGTGCCGGAGATGTTCGGGTAGCTCATGAGACCGCTCCTTATACGGATATGACGGGACTTGTACGGAGGTGGAGGGACAAGGGAAGGGCCTGACGGGTGGCGGAAGGAGGGGGCGCGCATGCGGACGGAAGCGGACGGAGGCGAAGCCGCCCCGCCGCGCCCGGGTCCGGACCGGCAAGACCGAGCCGGACAGAGCCGGACAGAGCCGCCCCCGGGTGCGGCATCGCGGCTCGGACGCCACGGCCACGCGAGTGCGGGAGCCGTGGGCCGTACCCGCGGGTGGGATCTCGTCCGGGGAAGGGACGTTCGGCTGAGAAGGTCTCGGCGTCGGAGAACCCGCGCCGCGCACTTCTTCAGCTCCGCCTCCCCCGGATCTTCCGGCCCAACTCGCTGTGCGGGTCGAGGAGCGCGCCCGCGACGCGGCCGGCGGAGTCCTTCACGCCGCCGCTGAAGTTGAGCCGGCCGGTGGAGCCGACGTTGGCGCAGACTCCGTCCCAGTAGGCGGGTTCGCGTTCCCAGCGGACGTCGGCGAGCAGGTGCTCGACCGTCTCGTAGCTCATGGCGTCGCCGGGGGCGCACCAGGGGGTCGCGCGGTGCAGCAGGATGCCGAGGCCCGCCATCACGGCCGGGGCGGTGATCGCGCCGCGCCGGGCGAAGTCGGGGAAGTGGCCCTCGATCAGCCGGGACACCAGACGGACGACGACCGTCTCCACCTCGTCGGCGTCGGTGTGGGGCGGCAGGTCGCCCTCGTGGACGGTGGCCGCCGAGTACTGCACCCCCTTGCCGCCGAAGACGGTGGTGACGATCAGCGCCCGCAGCGCGGACAGCGTCACGACCTCCTTGTCGGTCCTGGTGAGCTGCCGCTTGCCGACGTTGACCAGCTTGCCGAACGGCATCCGCTGCCCGTCCGACTCGACCTCGAGCTTCTCGCCGACGGTGTGGGCGAGGCGGGTGGCGAGGTCGCGCTGGTCCATGGACATGGCCAGGTTCTTGGCGACGTCGACGCCCTTGACGTTGCGGTCGTAGAAGATCTGCCGCGCGTCCGCCGGGGAGATCCCCAGGTAGAGCTCGAAGGGGATGCGGACCCGCCGGCCGAGCTCGGTGTAGGTGAGGCCGAAGGACTCCGGGTCCTGGTAGATGTCGTGCCAGGCGGTGGTCTGGGTTTCGCCGTCGATGGCGATCACCATGGCGTCCGGGGCGACGGTCAGCGTCCGCAGGCCCGAGCCGGGGATCAGCTCCTCGCTCATCGCGGCGATCCCGCCCGCGTGCCAGAGCGTGATCGGGGGCGTGGACCAGGCGGAGCCGTGCTTGCCGAGGATGCCGGCGGCGATGTACTCGGCGTAGTCCGGGATGTTCTTGCCCTTCTGGGACTTCAGCGTCCGCTGCACGGTCGCGCGCAGCTCGGCGTGGCGCCGGTCGTGCCCGGACGCCGTCTTGAGGGCGCGCGGGTCCTCCTCCTGACGCGGCGACGGCACGAGACGTACCAGCGTCGCGAGGGACATGGTGCCGATGACCGCGTCCTCGCGGAACGGCATGACGGTGAGCGGGATTCCCTCCGGGGTGCCGCTCGGCATGGTCAGGCGCATGGATTCCCCCCTGGGTGGTGTTGACCGGCCATCGCCCGGTCCCGAGGCGCCGCCTGTCCCCCGGCATCCCGCAGAAAGAGATCGGGACAGGACGAGGGGCTGGGCGCTCGAGGACAGGGCTGTGGCAAGAGAAGCGACACTTCACGCCGGTGAGCGACGCTCACTAGCGGAAGCGAATACATGAAAGCATGACAGTGAAAGCACTGTCCAACAGTTTTCAGGAGTTGACTCCCGCTGTAGGGTGTGACTACGCCGACCATCGGAGCCAGGACCACACCCATGCCGCAGCCCCCCGCACCCTCCGCCCAGGTGACAGCCGCCGAGATCTCCCGCATCGCGGGCGTCACGCGCGCCACCGTCAGCAACTGGCGCCGCCGGCACGACGACTTCCCCGCACCCTCGGGCGGCACGGACAGCAGCCCGCTGTACGACCTGGAGGAGGTCCGCGCCTGGCTCGCCTCACGCGGACAGCGCACCGCGGCCACACCCAGCGGGGAGCTGCGCACCACCCTGCGCCTGCGCGAACCGGCCGGCGCCGGCGCGTCCGACCTGCTCCTGCTGGTCCTGGCAGCCGCCCGCCGCCCCGCCGACGGCCTCACCGGCCTGCTCGCGCTGCCCGACGACGACCTGGTGAAGCAGGCGAACGACGCGGCCGCCGGGGTCGCGGACGTGGTGCCGGACACGGAGTCCGTCCGGTTCACCGCCGCCGACGCCGCGGTCCTGCGCGCCCTGCTGCTCTGCGTCCGCGACGAGGGCGCGCAGACGGCGCTGGGCGTACTGGCGGAGCGGGAGCTGGAGGACAGCGCCGCCAGCGGCGCCTACCGCACCCCGGCCCCGCTCGCCGACCTGCTGGCCCGCCTGATCCCGGGCTCCCCCGCCCGCGTCCTCGACCCCGCCTGCGGCAGCGGCACCCTGCTGTCGGCCGCCGCGGCGCGCGGCGCGCGCGAGCTGTACGGGCAGGACAGCCTTCCCGTCCAGGCGCGGCGCACCGCGGTCGGCCTGACCCTGACGGCCGGGGAGGGCGCGGACGTCACCGTGCGCACGGGCGACAGCCTGCGCGCCGACGCCTTCCCGGACCTCACCGTCGACGCCGTGCTGTGCAATCCGCCCTACGGCGACCGGGACTGGGGCCACGACGAACTGGCCTACGACCCGCGCTGGGCGTACGGCTTCCCGCCCCGCGCCGAGTCCGAACTGGCCTGGGTCCAGCACGCGCTGGCCCACCTCGAACCGGGCGGCCACGCCGTGCTGCTCCTCCCGCCGGCCACGGCGTCCCGCTCCTCCGGCCGCCGCATCCGCGCCGAGCTGATCCGCAGCGGCGCGTTGCGGGCGGTGGCGGCCCTGCCGCCGGGTGCGGCGATCCCGCTCCACATCGGCCTGCAGGTGTGGGTGCTGCAGCGCCCGGAGCCGACCCGGCCGGCGTACCAGACGGTGCTCTTCGTCGACACCGCGGGCGAGCCCACGCCTGCGGGGCGCGGCGGGAGCCGTGCCGGCGCGGTGGACTGGGCGCGGGTGACCGAGCGGATCCTCTCCGCGTGGACGGCGTACGCCGAGGACCCGGACGGGTTCGAGGCACAGGCCGGTGTGGCGCGGGCGGTGAGCGTGGTCGACCTGCTCGACGAGGTGGTCGACGTGACCCCGGCCCGGCAGGTCCGGGCCTCCCAGGCGGACGTCGACCCGCGGGAACTGGCCCGCGAGGCCGCGGCGGCCCGCGAAGAACTGGCGGCGGCGGTGCGGACGGTGGCCGAACTGGCCGGCACGGCCTCGTGGGACGTCGCGGGGGCCTCGGCCCGCGAGTGGCGCACGGCCACGGTGTCGGACCTGGCCCGGGGCGGGGCGCTGAAGGTGCTGCGCGCGGCCCCGGTCCCACCGCGGGCGATGGCCGCCGAGGCGGAGGACGCGGAGGCGGGCGCCGACGGCGGGGAACGCCGGCCTGTTCTGACGGGCGACGACATCGCCGGCGGGACCGGGCCGACGGGGCAGGTCCTGGACGCGCGGGCCGAGCAGATGCCGGAGATCGCCGTGGGCGACGTCCTGGTCCGCAACCTGGTCGGCGGCGCCGGCGCCGTGGCCCGGGTCGCGGGCGAGGCGGAGGCCGGCGCCCTGCTGGGGGCCGGCGTCCACCTGTTCCGGCCGGACCCGGCGCGGCTGGACTCCTGGTTCCTCCTCGGCTTCCTCAGCTCCGAGGCCAACCTGGCCGGCGCCTCGACCGGCAGCTCCACGCTCCACCTCAGCCCGGGGCGGCTGCGCGTACCGCTGCTGCCGCTGGCGGAGCAGCGGCGGTACGGCGAGGCCTTCCGGCACGTCGAGACGCTGCGTGAACAGGCGCGGCGCGCACGGGACTTGGCCGAGGAGACGGCACGGCTGCTGTCGGGCGGACTCACGGGCGGCCAATTGCTGCCGCGCGGAACGTGACTTCGCAGCCATCAGGCGACAATTCGCCCATATAGGGCAGCGTATCGTCACATCACTACTTGGGGGGTACATGTGTGCGGCCGACGGCGCGCGACAGGAGCCGAACGCTCACGGGAGGAACCCGGGGAGCCCCTCGGTGAGCAGCAGCCGTACGAGGGCGGCGAGGCGCGCCCACTCCCAGTGGCCCGGTGGACCTCACGCGGAGACGACGGACGTCCTGGCCGCGCCGACCCGCACCCGGCCGGAACCCGCCCCATGTTTTCCGTCCCAAGGGGCTGATATTTCCATTTCGCAACCCCCGTTCCCGTCCCGACCGCATCCACTACCGTGTCTCCAGGCGCGCATCGCCGCTGATCAGACGCTCGCCACGACCGAATTTCGAGGACACACGTGCAGATCACGCCCCTGAACCCCGAGGACCCGCCCTCGCTGGGCGACTTCGAACTTCTCGGCCGGATCGGCCAGGGAGGCATGGGCCAGGTCTACCTGGGAGAGTCGCTCGGCGGTGAGCCCGCCGCGGTGAAGGTGATCAAGCCGTCGGTCGTGGACTCCGCGTCCCGTCGGCGGTTCGCGCAGGAGATCGAGGTCCTCAAGACCATCTGGGGTCCGCGCATCGCGGCGTTCCTGGGGGCCGACGCGGAGGCGGAGCAGCCGTGGCTGGCCACCGAGTACGTGGACGGTCCGGACCTCGCCCGGCACGTGAAGCGGCACGGACCGCTGCCGTCCGTCCTGACCGCGGCGCTCGGCGCGGTCCTCGCCGAGGCGCTGTCGGCCGTGCACACGCAAGGTCTGCTCCACCGCGACCTGAAGCCGGCCAACGTCCTGCTCGGACCGAACGGCCCGAAGATCATCGACTTCGGTCTGGCCGCCTTCACCGAGTCGACCGTCTCCCTCACCGCCCCCCACCAGGTCGTCGGCACCCCGATCTGCATGGCTCCCGAGCAGGCCGCCGGCGTGAAGCCGCTGACGGCGGCCGTGGACGTGTACGCGCTGGGCGCGCTGCTGCTCTTCGCCGCGACAGGTCACTACCCGCACGAGGCGGCGACCCCGTACATGGTGTTCCACCTCGTCACCGACCCGGACACGGCCCCGGACCTGTCCGGTGCGCCCGAGGAGCTGGTGCCGCTCCTGACCGGCATGCTCGCCCACGACGCCGAGGACCGGCCCTCGCTGACCGAGGTGGTGCAGCGGTGCCGTTCGGTGATCGAGGCCCAGGGCATGCGGATCGCCCAGGCGCGTCGCAGGCTCACCGCGTACACCGCGGGGCAACGGCACCAGGCCGCGCCCGCCGACGACTCCCCCGCCTTCCCCTGGCCCGCCTCCGCGGGCGACGCCCCGGGCGCGGAGACCGTCCCGGCCACGAAGACCGTCCCCTACACGGAAACCGCCCCGGAGGCGAAGACCGCCCCGGCCGCCCAGGAGTCCCCGGCCACTCCCGGCTCCGGCCCCGGCCCCGGCTCCCCGGCACCCTCCCCCACCGTGGCCGAGACCGCCCCCGGCCCCACCGGACCGGCGGTTCAGGACTCCCCCGGTCCCACGCCCCCCGCCCGGCCGGACTCCTCCGACGGTTCCCGTCGCGAGCAGCCGGCGCCGGGCCGCCCGCCCGCGGCGTCCCGGCGGCCCAAGGAGGGAACGCCCACGCTGCGGCACTCCGTGCAGGCCCGCAGGACCGCGGAGCGCCTCCGCGCCGCGTATGCGGCGGGGGCTCCCTTCTGAAACCCGGCCCACCGGAACTCGGCCGCCGCGCGCGCCGAGCCGCACGGCCACCCCTCCCCCTGACCACGCGTCCCGCCGTTCCGCCGGCGCCACCGCCGACCGCCGACCGCCGGCGACAGCGCCGACGACAGCGCCGGCGACAGCGACAGGACGCATCCCAGTCCACCGACACGAAAGCCCAGGAGGCATCCGCGTGACCGCCGACTTGAGCACCGCCCCCGCGACGAGCGGTGAGGAGGCCCTGTTCCCGCCGGGCGCCCAGATCCTCGTACGGGACGAGGTGTGGCTGGTCCGCAACGCGACGCGGACCGAGCACGACGGCATCCGGGTCGAGGCGGTGGGCGCGTCGGACTTCGTGCGCGACCAGGAGGCGGTGTTCTTCACCGCTCTGGACCGGATCGAACTGCTCGACCCGAGGCGGACCCGCCTGGTGCGGGACGACTCGCCGAACTTCCGCCGCTCGCGCCTGTTCCTGGAGGCGGTGCTGCGCAAGACGCCGCTGCCGCAGTCCGAGCGGGGCCTGGCGCTCGCGGACTCCTTCCTCCTGGACCCGCTCCCCTACCAGCAGCGCCCCGCGCAACTGGCTCTGTCGGGCCGTAACCTGCGCCCTCGCATGCTCATCGCGGACGTCGTCGGCCTCGGCAAGACCCTGGAGATCGGCCTCATCCTCGCCGAGCTGATCCGCCGCGGCCGCGGCGAGCGCATCCTGGTCGTCACCCCGCAGCACGTCCTGGAGCAGTTCCAGCACGAGTTGTGGACGCGGTTCGCGATCCCGCTGGTGCGCCTGGACTCGGTGGGTATCGAGCGGATCCAGCGGGAGATCCCGGCGGGCCGCAACCCGTTCACGTACTTCAAGCGCGTCATCGTCTCCATCGACACCCTGAAGAACACCGACCAGTACAAGCACCACCTGGAGCGGATCACCTGGGACGCGGTCGTCATCGACGAGTCGCACAACCTCATCAACAAGGGGTCCCTGCGCAACCAGTTGGCCCGTACGCTGGCCCCGCACACGGACGCCCTGCTGCTGGCCTCCGCGACCCCGCACAACGGCGACGCCCGCTCCTTCGCCGAGTTGATCTCCCTGCTGGACCCGGCCGCGATCCGCGACCCGGAGCACTACCGCGCCGAGGACATCAAGCACCTGTTCATCCGGCGCACCAAGGTCAGCCCCGAGGTGCGGGAGCAGATGAAGGGGCAGTGGGCGGACCGCGGCCCCTCCCGTTCGATCCGGGTGGCGGCCACGCCCGCCGAGGAGAGGATCTTCGAGGAGCTGGCCGCGGTGTGGCTGCCGTCCGACGGTGCGAAGTCGGTCAGCGACGTCCCCCTGTTCCCGTACACGCTGCTGAAGTCCTTCCTCTCCTCCCACGCGGCGCTGAAGGCCACGGTCACCACGCGCATCAAGACCCTGGAGAAGAAGGACGACCCCCGGGCGACGGCCGCCGAGCTCGCGGCCCTGCACCGGCTGCTGGAGCTGGCGTCGGGCATGACGGAGAAGGACTCGGGCAAGTTCGGCGCGCTGCTGGAGCAGTTGCGGGAGATCGGGGTCGGGCCGGGGTCCGACACCCGGGTGGTGGTCTTCTCCGAGCGGGTGCAGACCCTGGAGTGGCTGGCGCGGACCGTGCCGCAGGCCCTCGGCTTCAAGGGGAAGGCCGCCCAGGAGGCGGCCCGGGTCATGCACGGCGGCCTGTCGGACGAGCAGCAGATGCAGTGCGTGGAGGACTTCGGTCTCGCGGACACGCCCGTGCGCATCCTGTTCACCGGCGACGTGGCCTCCGAGGGCGTCAACCTGCACCGCCAGTGCCACCAGCTCATCCACTACGACGTGCCCTGGTCGCTGATCCGCATCGAGCAGCGCAACGGCCGCATCGACCGCTACGGGCAGGCGCACCAGCCGCAGTTCCGGGCGCTGATCCTCACCAGCTCCGTCGACGGCGCCAAGGACGACACGCTCGTCGCGGAGCGCCTGCTGGAGCGCGAGGCCCAGGCCCACCGGGCGCTGGGCACGGCGGAGGCGGTGTCCGGCCTGTACCGGGCGGAGGCCGAGGAGAAGTCCCTCATCCAGGACCTGCTGCGGGGCCGCACCGTGGACGAGTCCCTGGACGCCCGGCGCACCCCCGGCGCCGGCGACGGCGACGGTGCCGACGACGGCATGGACGACTTCCTCGCCGACTTCTTCGGCGCCGTGCACGACGACCCGGAGGAGGACGCCGCCACCACGGACGCGGGCGGCGGCGACGGCACCGGAACGGTGCCCAGGGCGCACGTGCCCCGGCTGTTCGCCTCCGCCCGCGAGTTCCTCGACGAGGCGCTGCGCGAGGTCTACCCGGACGCCCACGACCGGCTGGATCTGTCCGTCGACCCCGAGACCGGCCTGCTCTCCTTCGTGCCGCCCCCCGACCTGGTGCACCGCCTCAAGGCGCTGCCCCCGGACTACGTCCGCGAGCAGGGCCTGCGCGACCGCCTGAAGGTCACCTTCAACCGGCGGCTGGCCGAGCACAGCCTCCAGCGCGCCCGCGCCTCGGCGACCTCGAGCTGGCCCGACATCTCGCTGCTGACCGACCTGCACCCGGTCATGGAGTGGCTCACCGACAAGGTCCTGGTCCGCCTGGACCGCCAGGAGGCGCCGGTGCTGACCGCCGACGTGCCGCAGCCCACCTACCTCGTGCAGGGCATCTACTCCAACGCGCTGGGCCGCCCGACCGTCGTCAAGTGGATGGCGGTCACCACGGACGGCGAGGTCGACGACGACATGGTGGCGGTACTGCGCCGCGCGAAGGTCGGCCCGACGATGGCGAACCCGGGCCTCGCCCACGACACGGCCCGCCTCGCCGAGGCGATCCCCGGCGTCCTGGACACCGCGGAGGCGTTCCTGGAGCTCCACCGCGAGGCGTGGGACGAACCGCTCAGGAAGCCCATCGAGGAGTACAAGGCCCGCCTGGGCGCGTGGGAGCAGCCGACGCTGACGGACGGCGGTGGCGGCGCGTCCACCGGCACCCGCGAACGCCTCGCCTCCCTCGCGGACTCCCTGCTCACCACCGGCCGCCCGATGCTGCGCCTGCTCGCCGTCCTGGCCCCCGCCACGGCCCACGCCGCCTGACCGCATCCCCCAGAGGTTCTTGAAGATGACGTACGACAGCCTGGTCAACCGCGGCGACTACTTCTCCGCGCACTACCTCGCCGAGGTCCTCCCCAAGGACCTCAAGTCCGGTCTGCTCGCCGAGTGGAAGCAGCGCGAGGAGGACGCCGCCGGCACCGAGCGGCCCGAGGGCGCGCTGCCGGTCACCCCGCGCGCGGGTCTGCGGGCGCTGCGCCGCCCCTACTTCGCGGCCCGCTCCTACTTCACGATGGCCGAGGAGCAGGCGGCGACCGGCGACGACGCCGTGACGTACGACGCCCCCGAGTGGCGCGACCGCGTCCGCGCGCTCAACGCGCAGGTGCTGCGCGCCCTCGGCTTCGACGCCAAGCCGGGCACGCTCACCGTCGTGCGCGCCGACCAGTCCTACGAGGTGCCGGTCGCGCACGCGGAGAAGGACCTCGTCGCCCTGGACTGCGGCTGGTCCGCCGAGCCCGACGACGCCCTGGACCCCGACGGCGCCGGACGCCTCCTGGACGAGGTGCGCCTGGACGGGCAGCACACGATCACCACCGGCTCCAAGCTCGCCTCCTTCCTGTTCGCCTGCGAGGACGCCCCCCGCTACGTCCTGCTGCTGGTCGGCGGTGTCGTCGTGCTCGCCGACCGGGCCGCCTGGGGCGAGGGCCGCTACCTGGCGGTGTCGCTGGACACGGCGCTGGAACGCAACGACACCAAGGCGGGCGGCGAACTCGACACGGTGGCCGCCCTGTTCGGCGCCGACTCGCTGCGCACCCCCGAGGAGGGCGGCGAGAACCCCCTCGCCGCGCTCCTGGACAAGTCGACCAAGCACGCGGTGGGCGTCTCCAGCGAGCTGCGCGACGGCCTGCGGCTGAGCGTCGAACTGATCGCCAACGAGGTCCTGGACCGGCTGCGCGAGGCCGGCGTCCGCCCCGAGCAGGTCAAGGAGCTCCCCGAACTGGGCCGCCAGCTGACCCGCGAGTCGCTGCGCTACCTGTACCGCATCCTGTTCCTGCTGTACGCCGAGGCCCGCCCCGAACTGGGCATCCTGCCCTCGGACTACCCCGAGTACCAGATGGGCTACGGCCTGGGCCGCCTCGGCGAGCTGATCGCCGAGCGCGACCTCGTCGACGAGAAGTCCCGCAAGGGCTTCTACCTCTACGAGTCGCTGGACCTGCTGTTCCGCAAGGTCCAGGAGGGCCACCGCCCGCGCCGCACGCACGGCGCGGACGCGGAGCCGGCCGACGCCGCGGCGGGCAAGACGTCCGAGGACGTGGGCCTGCGCTTCGAGCCGCTGCGCTCCAAGCTGTTCGAACCGGACGCGATCCGGCTGATCGGCCGCTACGCCGTCCCCGACCCGCGCGTCGACACCGAGGACGGCACCGGTGCCGACGGCGAGGCCGGCGCCGAGGGCGGGGAGCGCTTCATCGACACCCGCCTGCGCAACGAGACCCTGTACCGGGTGCTGCGCCTGCTGATGCTGACCCGCGGCAAGAGGCGCGAGCGCGGCGGCTTCATCTCCTACGCCCAGCTCGGCATCAACCAGCTCGGCGCCGTGTACGAGGGCCTGATGTCCTACACCGGCTTCGTCGCGGGCGAGGAGCTGTACGAGGTCGCGAAGAACGGCGACCCGAAGGACGGCTCCTGGCTGATCCCGGCGTCCAAGGCCGACGAGTACCCCGACGAGGTGTTCGTCCGGCACAGGGACGAGGACACCGGCGAGGAGCGGCGCGTGCGGTACGCGCCGGGCCAGTTCGTGTACCGCCTGTCGGGCCGCGACCGCCAGACCTCGGCCTCCTACTACACGCCGGAGTCCCTGACCCGCGTCACGGTCCAGCTCGCCCTGCAGCACCGCCTGGACCAGGACGGCACGAAGACCGAGGCGCGCGAGCTGCTGGAGTGGAAGATCTGCGAGCCGGCGCTCGGCTCGGGCGCGTTCCTCAACGAGGCGATCAACCAGGTCGCCGCGGAGTACCTGCGCCGCCGCCAGGAGGAACTCGGCACCGCCATCGACACCGAGAAGTACGCGGTCGAACTCCAGAAGGTCAAGGCGTACATCGCCCTGCACAACTCCTACGGCGTCGACCTCAACGACACCGCCGTGGAGCTGGCGGAGGTGTCGCTGTGGCTGAACACCATGCACCCCGGCATGGAGGCCCCCTGGTTCGGCCTGCACCTGCGGCGCGGCAACTCCCTCATCGGCGGCCGGCGGGAGATCTACCCGGCGGAGAAGCTGAAGAAGGGCGGCTGGCTGGGCACCACCCCGGAACGCTTCCCCCTGTCGGAGGCCCTGTCCGGCGCCCCGCTCCCCGAGGGCGCGGTGCACCACTTCCTCCTCCCGGCGAAGGAGTGGGGCGCGGTCGCCGCCGAGAAGGAGGCCAAAGCCCTGGCCCCGGAGGAGGCCAAGGCCCTCGCCGCCTGGCGCAAGGCGATCACCAAGTCCCCCAACGCCACCCAGACCAAGCGGCTCCAAGGACTCGCGCGGCGGGCCGAGTACCTGTGGGGGCTGGTCGTGCGCCGGCTGGAGATCTCCGAGCGGGAGATCTCGCGGCGGATCGACGTGTGGGGCGCGGAGAACGGCTGGCTGCGCTCCCCCGAGGTCGCCGTGCCGAGGGAGAAGGTCAAGGCCGACCTGGAAGCTGTCGACACCCCGTACTGGCGGCTGAAGACGCTGATGGACGCGTGGTGCGCCCTGTGGTTCTGGCCCGTGCAGGAGGCCGCGCTGCTGGACGGCTCCCACGAGGCGTACGCGCGGGCGGCACAGGTCGCCTCGCAGTCGGGCGAGTGGGTCGTGTCGACGACCCCGGCCTCGGCTCCGGCCTCGGCCTCGGCTTCGGCTCCGGTCCCGGCCCAGTCGGGCGCGCCTGCGCGGGAGACGTACGAGGCGGCGGACCTGTTCGGCGACGTCCAGGTCGTCGAGGTCAAGTCCAAGGGCACGCGGGGCGGCAGCCGCAAGGAGCGGATCAAGGGCGAACGCCGCCCGGTGATCCCGCTGGCCTCCCTGGACGACTGGCTCGACTTCGCCGAATCCCTGCTGGGCACGCACGACGTGCCGGCGGACTCCCTGGTGGCCCAGTTCGACACGCTCGATGAGCTGGAGCGGTACGAGGACGAACTGCCCGAGTGGATGGGCATGGAGCGGTTCTACTCGCTGGAGTCCCGGTATCCGTGGGCGGCGGTCGCGCGGGATGTGGCCGAGCGGCAGGGGTTCTTCCACTGGGAGTTGGAGTTCGGGCACGTTTTCGCCGCTGCGGGCGGGTTTGACTTGCAGGTGGGGAATCCGCCTTGGGTGCGGCCGGACTGGAATGAGGATGTTGTACTGGCTGAGCTTAAGCCATGGTTCAAACTGTCGGAGAAGCCGAGCGCTCAAGAGTGGCGTCTACGCAAGTCTGAAGCCATGGAAGACCAGGCGGCAGTCGCCTTCGTCCTAGATAATCTAGCAGGCATCACCGCCACGGCTGAATTGCTCAGTTCTCAGTCGACGTACCCCCTACTGAACAAGACCCGGCCGGACCTCTACCGCGCGTTCATGACCCAAGTCTGGCGCCACACGAACATGATGGGCACGGCAGGGCTCATCCATCCGGACACACACTTCGGGGGCGTAAAGGAAGGACCGCTACGCGGGGCGGCTTACCGGCACCTACGGGTCCACGCCCACTTCCATAACCGCACCGGCATCTTTCCCGACATCCACGCGAACACCGAGTTCAGCGTGAACATCTACGGCGCACCGTCTGCGGTTGACTTCACCCACTTGAGTTGGCTCTTCTCGCCTGACACACTCACCGCTTCCCTCCATCACGACGGCAAGGGGCCATTGCCCGGCATCAAACACAATGGCAAGTGGGACACCCGTCCCCACCGTGCCCGTCTCGTCAACGTCGATGCATCTCGTCTTGCCGAGTGGAACCGGTTGTCCGGCGAGAGCAACATACCGGACGCAGAAGCCCCCATGTTGTATCCGGTGACATCCGCTGAGCAGGGAGCTATCAATGCGCTCTCCACGTTTCCCAGCCGTCTCGCTGAGGAGCGATTCCGGCCGCACATCACCGTGGGCATGTTCGAGAATCTTGCGACGAAGAAACTCGGTCTATATCGCTGGGACACATCAGATCTGAACGATCCTCGAGATCTCATCCTTCAAGGACCACATCTAGGCGTGGGGCTTCCCTTCAACAAGCAACCCAACAATCCTTGTCGAACCAACCGCGACTGGTCCGCCATAGACCTACGCGTTCTCCCGGCGCACGCCGTCCCCCGCACGAACTATGTCCGCGCCTGTTCCGAGACCGACTACCGCGCCGCGCAGGACGTTTGGGACGAGGCCAAGGAACTCCGCTACACGGACTACTTCCGCTTGGCCTGGCGAAAAATGATTCCCTTCGATACTGAACGGAGTCTTTTTGCCGCGCTGATTCCGCCCGGCCCCGCTCACATTGACTCTGTCTTTTCGATGTCACTGGCAGACAATCGCGCCACTACACTCAACGCGGGATTTTGGGCATCCCTTCCTTTGGACTACCTCCTTCGTATCACGGGTCGCGCGAACCTCCACTCCACTGATGTAACTGGGATGCCCGCCGCCAGTTCAGACCATCCCCTTGCCTCCGCCCTCCTCCTCCGCACCCTCCGCTTGAACGCCCTTACCATCCACTACTCCCCCCTCTGGGAGGAACTCTACGATCCTCGCTGGGCAGGCTACGAGGATTGGGCCAATCCTGACTGGCCGCTACTGAAACCTCTCGCCGCCGGGCTCACCGCTACTTGGGAACACGAAACTCCCCTTCGCACCGAGTATGAACGTCGGGCCGCGCTCGTCGAGCTTGACGCGCTTGTCTCCGTCTGGCTCGGTATCACTGCTGACCAGCTCGTCGCAATCTACAAGTCCCGCTATCCGGTCTTGTCCGACTACGAATCGGAGATGTACTTCGACGCCAACGGCCGCAAGATCGCCGCGAACCACAACACCTACGGACACGGCCAGACCAAGCAGGACTACATCGACCTCATGGCCCACCTTGAGAGCCCGGAGACCACCCCACCCCCGACCGGTTATAAGGCCCCCTTCTACAAGGCGGACCGCGAGGCGGAGATGCGCGCCGCGCACGCGCACTTCCAAGCTCGCTTGGAGGAGGAGATCACTGCCGGGCGCTGGACTCCGCCGAAGCGCTGATGCATGTGCCCAGCAGTGATGGTGGGCGCTCCCCCGCGAGGAGCGCCCACCATTGCAAATCCTTCAGCTCAGACTGCCTCAAGCAGCGCTATCCACGCCGCCGAGCCCACCTTCAGCACAGGACCGCCCTGCGCGACCCGCTTCGAGTCACGCACATGCACACCCGCAGCCGTAACAGCGACTTCAACGCACTCGCCGCCGGCGCCGCTGCTGTAGCTGCTCTTGAACCAGTGCAGCTCTGAGCTGGGCCGGCAGCGCGCGTCTTCCGTGTTCATAGGTCTCCCAACAGCTTCTGAACGAAGGCCAGTGACTCCGACGGTGTGAGGCCTTGCGCTCGCAGGATGCCGTACCGCTCCTCGAACCCCCGGACCACCGGCCGCTCACTGTAGAGGTGGCTGTGCTCGTTCACCTCCACGTAGGCGATCCTCTGCGCCTTGCTCGTCTCCATCAAGGTGAACGGGCCACCCATTCCGGCATGTTGGCGACGGTCGGTCGGCATGACCTGGATCTCGACGTTGCGCAGCTGACCGTAAAGAAGGATCTGCTCCAACTGGGCGCGCATCACCGCACTCCCACCGAGGGGCCGACGCAGCGTGCTCTCCTCGATGACGAAGCTGATCGTCGGCATGGGCCTGCGTGAGAACAGCTCCTGGCGGGCCAGCCGAGCGGCTACGCGCTGGTTCACGGTCTCCTCGTCCAGCAGGGGGCGCCACATCTCGAACACCACCCGTGCGTACTCCTCGACCTGCAACAACCCCGGCACCGCCTGGTTGGCATACACATGCAGCTCGACCGCCTCCGCCTCCAGCTTCGCCGCGTCCCGGAAGAAGGCTGGATACCTGGCCCGCGCCACCTCCTCCTTCATCACCACCAGCAGTCCGCCGGCCCCCAGCACCTCATCCGCCCGGTCGATGAACTCGGGTCTCGGAATGCGCCGTCCCAGCTCCACCGAGGCGATCATGTCCTCGCTGTACCCGAGCTTCGCGCCCAACTCCGCCCGCGTCAGCCCCCGGCTCGTCCGCAGCAACCGCACCTGCTGCCCGAAGCACCGCAGGATGCCCGTCTCGCTCTCCCCGTGCGCCGCCATGGTGCCCTCACCTCACCCGCCCTCAGGGAGGCGCCCGCTCCTCGTCCCGCCGCAGGCGCCGCACCCGTCCGTTACTCACGGCTCACTGTAGGGACACTCTTCGTCGCTTTCCCGCCGCTTGGCCCCGCTTCCCCCGTACGAGCGCCCGCCCTCCCGCGTACAGCCCCCGCCTGTACACCCGCACCCGCGTGTCCCACCAGGGCACCGACCGCCCGACGACACGCTAGGGTTGCGCCTCAAGTTGTGCCTCAAGTTGTGCCTCAAGGGGAGGACATCGAGCGGCCGTTGCGCCGCTCACCGAATCACCGCGCGGAGACGGGGAAGCAGGGGTGTCCGCGCCCGTACCTCGGTCACTCGCGGAACAGCCTGGGGGGACTCACCATGACCGACGCGCCCGCGGACGCCGCCCACATCGACGCGGACGAAGCCGGCGACGCCGCCGACCGGAAGGTCGTCGAGCAGGAGCAGGCCGAGATCAAGGACTTCGTCAAGAGCCTGAGCGCGGACGACATCAAGTCGGGCAACTGGTTCACCAAGTTCGCCGCCCATGCCATGAACGCGTACACCGAGAAGGTCGACTGGCAGTACTTCCAGGACCGGTACGCGGGCGTGCCCGCGGACGCCGTCGTGGATCAGCGGATCAAGATGGCGGCCCGGTACGCCGCGCTCGAAGGCGGGCTCTCCGCCGGGGCCTACACGGCGACCGTCGCCGCCACCATCGGGAGCCTCGGGGGCGCCTCGCCGGCGACCGTCCCCGCGGCCGTGGCGACCATGATGGCCGACGTCGCGTTCATCACCCGGCTCCAGCTCCGCCTGGCCTACGACATCTCCGTGCTCTACCGGGTCCCGCTCGACGTGCACGACCCCGAGGACCTGTGGAAGCTCATCCGCGTGGCGTTCACCATCAAGAGCAGGGAAGCGGCCAACAAGACCGTGGTCAAAGCGGTCCCGGTCATGGTGCGACCGCTGGTCAAGCGCTTCTACTCCGGATCGGCGCTCACCGCCGGGAAGGCGCTCCCCGTCGTCGGGAAACACCTCCTCCAGCGCAACGTCATCAAGATCGGCATTCCCCTGGTCGGCGTCCCCCTCGCCGTCCTGCTGAACCGCTACACCACGCTGCTCGCCGGCCGGCACGCGCGGGCCGTGTTCCGGAACGAGGCGCGGGTGATCGAGCTCGCCGAGGGGCTGAGCAGGCGCAGCCGGCACCCGCAACTGATGCTGTGGGTCGCGTGGCTCGTCATCATGGCGGACGGCGGGATCAGCGACGACGAGGCGCTGCTGATGCGGCACCTGGTGCGGCTGGTCCGGGAACGGCACGAGGTGGCCGACGAGCAGCTCGCGCACGTCGTCGACATCGACCCGGCCGAGGTGTGGCGGCGCGTGGACGCCGAGCCGGGCGATCTCGGCGACATCGTCGACGCGGCGGAGCGGGTCGCCACCGTGGACGGTGACCTCAACTCCCGTGAGAAGGCGGTCCTCGCGGAGCTTCGGCAGCGGTGCCGCCGGGGCTGACGCCGTCCTGCGCCATCGCGCGCCCGCCACTCCCCCGGCCGCGGCCTGCTCCTCGTCACCGCCCTGGCCGACGACTGGGGCGTCATGGACTGCCGTAGCGGACCGGGCAAAACCGTCTGGGCTTCGCTCAAGGCGGCCGGCGCTCGGCGGAGGAGACCGTGGCGGATCGGTGAGCCGATGTGAACCGCTCCGGTTCGGTGGAGGCTCGATCATTTGAGAGGACTGAGTCCCTGCCGCATCCGGAGCGGTTCGGCAGGGACTCGGTCGAACGAGGTCGGTCTCTCGGCTGTCAGAGGCTGCGGGTGATGATCTTCTTGCCGTCCCGGGCGCGGACGATGAGGTTCCATGCCCTGGCATCGTCGCCGTCGTCGGCGTCCCACCAGGTCACGAAGGTGTCGGCCAGCTGCTTCACTTCGGCTTTCGCGCTGGTGTCGGTGTAGGCGGTGAGGAGTTCGACGTCGTAGTCGGACTCTCCGAGGTGGACGAGGATCACCTGACTGGCATGCCGCATGAGCTGCTTCGCCCCGTGCGCAGCGGCCCAGGACCGGAACCGGGCGAGAAGGTCCGGGTCCGGTTCGCGGCGTGTCACCCGTCCGGTCGGCGGATGGCGGTCCGTTCCCGATCCCACGGCCTGCTTGCAGCCCAGCACCCAGGCACCGCGGTCCTTCTCCACGACGTCCCGCGGCTCCGCCTTGAGCGACCGGCGGACACAACCTCCCCACACCACCTCGCGAATCGCAGCGCCCTTTCCACCGTCCTTGAACAGCTGTTTGCCTTCACGCCATCCGGCGTCGTACGCCGCTTTGTAGTCAGGTTCAGCAGTGGTACGGGGCGAGGGTGACTTCGGTGTGGCGCTGCCGCCGCTGCCGCAGGACACGGTGATCAGGCCGAGCAAGGCCGCCGTGAGGGCAAGCCTGAGCGGCCGCCTCTGTGCGGGTGCACGCATGCCCCGTTTCCCCTCTTGATGCCTTGGCTGTCCAGCCGGTTAGAGGGGTTTCGCGATCCCTTGGTTGCCTCATTGATCGTCCTTTACGCCCAAGGAGGATGAGGGTAGGGTCCAAGATCGCAACAGACCGGGTCGAACTGACCATCGACCCATGCACATCTGAACAAGGGGGAATTTTGAGGCTGAGACACAGCCTGGCCGCTGCCACCGCGATAGCGGCTACCTTCATCCCGACGACTGCTTGGGCCGATTCCACACCTTCGGGAACGGTGGGGCCGACCAGCTCATCGTTCAGCCCCTCACCATCCGCCTCCCCTTCGAGCAAGGCGTCACCCACCACTCCGGACGGATCGGCGAGGCCCTCCACGAGTCCGCAGGCCACCACGGCCTCGCCGTCCGCGTCCGGAGCGCAAGGCACGCCCGGCACGTCCCCCGGCGCGAGCGCGACCACCGCGGACACGGAACCGGCGACGGAGCTGGACAGGTTCTGGACCCCGGAGCGCATGGCACAGGCCATCCCGGTCCAGGAGGATCAGCCCCTGCCGGAACAGACGGCCGCTTCCGGGAGCAGCAGGTCCGTCGCCCGGACTTCGCCCTCGCACACGTTCGAGGGCATCAAGGAGGTGGGCACATTCTTCTGGCAGGACAGCGATCTGAAGTACCGGTTCTGCGCCGGCACCGTTGTCCCTTCGCCGGACAAGGACCTGGTACTGACCGCAGCGCACTGCTTCGACAGCACCGACCAGAGGAAGAAGCTGGTCTTCGTCCCCAAGCACCACCAGGCCGATCCCAAGCCGTACGGTCTCTTCCCGATCAACGTCGGACAGATCTATGCCGACCCCCGCTACCTGCGCAAGGGCGGTGACCACGACTACACCGATCTGGACTTCGCCCTGCTGAAGACCGAACCACGATCGGACGGCAAGAAGGTCCAGGACGTGGTGGGAGCCATCCCGATCGGCTACGGCACGGGCTTCGACCATCCCAAGACCCGGGTGATCGGCTACCCGTGGCTGCCGGACGACGACGGCAAGTACAAGCCCCACCAGGATCCGCTGGACTGCACCTCCCCGATGAAGAAGTTCGTCACCGGCACCTCCGGCGGCTGGAAGGGCGGAACCTTCTCGCAGATCGACTGCAAGGGTTACGTACGTGGCACCTCGGGCGGCCCCTTCATCATCGGCGGGGACGATCCCAAGGTCATCGGCGTGACAGGCGGCTGGCAGACCGGCGGCCACAGCGACGACACGTCCTACTCCTCATACTTCGACAGCGACCTCAAGCGGATTTACGACGCTGCGGTGGCAGGGAGGAAGCCCGCCCCCATCGTCCTGCCGGCCGCCTCGACGTGGAAGCACGCCAAGGACATCGCCTCCGGCTACTTCGCACTGGACGGGCCCGTCTCCGAAGACCGCATGGACATGTTCGTCCTCTGGTCGGACGGCGAGCTGACGATCTATCGCGGAGCGGACAAGAGCCTGAACTACTTCGACAAGGAGATCAGGGTCCAAAAGCCCAACAAGCTCTGGGCGGATCACGCCGTGCAGGTCGTCGCCGGTGACTTCACCGGTGACAACGGTTCCGACCTCATCGTGCTCTGGTCGGACGGCGAAGTCACGCTGTACCCGTCGGTGGACGAGAACGGCTTCCACGGCGAGAAGCAGATCCTCGCACCGAACCCGACGTGGAAGCACGCCGAGGCGATGACCGCCGGCCGTTACGGCGGGAACAAGTGGCAGGACGACCTCGTGGTGCGCTGGTCCGACGGAGAACTGACCGTGTACCAGAACACGGGCACCAGTCTTGGCAAGGAGATCAAGGTCGTCAACCCGAACCGCTTGTGGACCCACGCCGTCGAGATCGGCTCCGGCGACTACACACAGGGCGACACGTGGGATCTCGTGGTGCGCTGGTCCGACGGAGAGCTCACTCTCTACGACGACTTCACCGGCACCGGTGACACCTGGGGAGAGCACAAGTGGAAGGCCCCCAACGACCTGTGGGAGCACGCCATGCTCGTGACAGGCGGGGACTTCAGCGAGAACCCGTGGCCGGACGACACACTCGTCCGCTGGTCCGACGGTGAGCTGAGCCTGTACACCGAGGGCAATGCGTCCGGCATCGGACCGGAACACCAGCTGGTCGCGCCATAACCGGTGTGTTGTGGCCGGAGTTGCCTGGCGCTGCCCGACAGCAGGCGACTCCGGCCGTCCGAGGTCATCACATCCACACTGTCAGTCCTCGATCGTCGCGTCCTATCCCTCCTATCGGGAGGACGGCACCTACCTGTTGGACAACTCGTCCTGTCCGGTCGGTGCCGACCCGCTGAGTTGGCTGGGCTCCGACGCCGATGCCTGGGTGACCTTCAGCGGAGGCAGAGCGACCGTCCGCGCCCCGTCCGGAAGTCTGCCGTTGACCGACGACAGTTGGACAGTGATGCCGCTGGCATGCGGCGACGAGGCCGTGGACTGGCGCCTCACCATCATGTGGCGTGCCAACGGCCGCACGGGCAGGACAGTGGTGGGCCCCTTTCGCGCGCTGCCCGACCAGCGCCTCCCGGAGCGCGCTCTCAGCGGCGCGGGGACGGTGACGGCACTGCCCGGGGCACAGGCCGCCCACCCCTGCCGCGACGTACCGCGCACATGGTCGCGATCGTTCACACCATCCCCTGTGGGCACACCGCGCGCGGTCACCTGCCCGGACGCGATCCGCCGGAAGAACGGCGGCAAGGCGGTGATCACCGTCATGAACACCTCAACGCCGTGCGGAACGGCCCGGCAGATCGCCGGCGACTTCCTCGCCCGGCTGGACCAGTCCCCGCCCCCGGCCCACACCAGCGCTGTCGCCGACGTGGGCGCGTGGCGTTGTTTCGAGCACGACGGCGGTGAGCACAACACCCGTCACCTCGCCGGGTGCCGGATGTTCCGGGGAACGCAGGCCTACATCAGTGCGGACCTGGGCTGACCGATACAGCACACCCGGCCCGCGGTGTCCCCTCCGGCGTATGACCCGACCGTGTACGGGGGCTCCCCATCGCGTACAGCAGCCCGCCGTACAGACGTCACCTCTGGTGACACGCCGATCACAGTCGGGACGCTGACGGCATGAGCGCATCCTCATCCCGGTCCTGCCCGCCCGCCGCACCCGCGACCCCGACGGAATTCGCCCTGTCCTTCACCTCCACCCCGCGCGGTGCCCGCCTGGCCCGGCTGTTCGTCGCGCACTGCCTGGACTCCTGGGGTCACCCCTACGACAGCGACGTCAACGAGACGCTGGCCCTGATCACCGCCGAACTGTGCGCCAACGCCGTACGGCACGGCCGCGTTCCCGGACGGGACTTCCACGTCCGGCTGTCCGCCGAAGCCGACGGCAAGCAGCTGCGCTTGGAGGTCTCCGACACCCGCGCGGAACGCCGGCCCGCCGTCACCACCCCCGTGGCCCCCGATGCCGAGTCCGAGTCCGGCCGCGGCCTCCTCCTCGTCGCCGCCCTGGCCGACGACTGGGGCGTCACCGACCGCCGCCCCGGTCCCGGCAAGACGGTGTGGGCGGTGCTGCACACCGCGTCGAGCAGTCGACCCGACGCCCCTCAGCGGGCACGCACACCCACTGCGGCGCCCCTTCGGCCTGCCGCCGAGCCATCGGGCGCTCGTGTCTGCCCTCGCACATGACCGAGCTCGGTACGCACGGTCGGGCGGCCCGCGTCAATGGACTCCAGGCCTACCCGGCCTCATAGCTCGTGGCCTCGGATCCAGTCGGCTCCGCAGACGTCCTGCCGGTGCTCTCGCTCTTCCTTCCCGCATCGATGGGGAGGTGACGCCGCCGTTGCAGCTCATTGCGCTCCTCGTCCGGAATCCTCATCGACTCGGCGAGCACGGCGGCGAGCGCGTTCACCTGAGCAGTGTCGATGTCGGAGTGGAAGAGCCACCGGATGTTCTCGTCGCGCGTGATGAGGTCGATCGTCGAACGCGCGCCCCTGTCCTGTGTGATCGCTGCTCGCACGTATCGCACGCGGTCGATCGGGATTACCTGACGAATCTCGCCCCGCTCAAGGAACGCGTTCGTCCTGGTGGTGATGATGCGGCGGTCCGTGACGGCGACCAGTGTCTTCGCCGCAGCCTTGTCCCTCGCTGCCGCCAGCTTCTCCTTCGCTCCGCCGATGATCGCGGAAATCGGGCCGAGGGCATCGAGTTGGTCGGCGAAGCCGAGGACACGAAGGGTCTCCCCGTCCTCGACGAACCATCGCAGGATGCGCAGGTACGGCTTGGGATCCAGCGCTTCGGGTGCGCAGACGACGTCCGGGGTCCCGAGCGGAGGGGCCGGCGGACGAAGAGCATCGGCAAGAGGCTCGATCGCCTCCAGAAGACGGGCGGAGGTCTGGCGGGCCGCCTTCGCATCCTTCCGCTTGCCCGGCAGTGACTGGGGCAGTGTCCCGCCTCCGGGAAGTTCGGCGATGATGCGCAGCT
The DNA here is from genome assembly GCF_014651135.1 of Streptomyces echinoruber. Classification (GTDB taxonomy): domain Bacteria; phylum Actinomycetota; class Actinomycetes; order Streptomycetales; family Streptomycetaceae; genus Streptomyces; species Streptomyces echinoruber. The sequence continues at coordinate 153,553 of NZ_BMWH01000001.1, read as the reverse complement.
CCCGCGTCAGCGCGTCGACGAGGCGCGTCGTCTCGGCGAGAGCGGAGTCGAGTTCTGTGCGCGTGTCGCGCGCGATGACGTCGACGAGCCGTGCTTCGTCGGCGTCTTCACGTCCGGCGGTCCTTGCCTTCCCGGCGCGGAGCGCCTGGTATCCGGTCCAGGCCTTGAGGGAGGACAGGAGGGCGTGGGCGTCGAAGATCATCGCCTCGGCGTTCGTCTGAAGATACTCGCGGAGGCGACGCGTGTCGGGCTGATCGATCTGCTCGATGTGGCCGCGGACGTTCCGCCGGTACAGGTCGAGCTGCTTGCGCAGCGACGCCTCGTTGCCCGCGACGTTCTCCCACAAGGAGGCGGGGACCGATCCGACTTCCCGTGCCTGCCCGACTGCGCGATCCACGGTCGTGACGAGCCCTGTCAGTTCGGCCCACTGCTCGTTGCGGAGGGTGGCGAGCACCTGGCTCGTCAGCGCGATGTTGGTCCTCACGAGGCCCGTGATCTCACTCAGCTGCATCTGCAGGGCAACCATGGCCAGCGCCGGCCCGAGCGCTGCCGCGGTCTGCGCCGCGCTCACCGACGTCACGGGGATGAAGCGGGCCTGAGCGACGATCTTGCCGTTGACGAACACCGCTCCGAGGTTTGCACCGTCCTTGACGGCGAGCGTTCCGCCTGCCTTCAGCAGGGCCTGTGTCGCGCTGTTGATCCGGTAGAGCCCCTGCACGCCGGCGAACGCGTTCGCGAGGTTGCCGGCCGCGGTCGCCGTGTTTCCGACCGAGGCGAGGGCTGCGGAGAGCTGCTCACGGTCGGCGGCCGACACGAGCCCGAAGTCGACCAGATGGGGCTCGAGCTCCGCCGGGACCTCGCCGAGGACGACGGCGACCCCTGGGAGCACCTCCGCCAGGACCGTCGATACCCCCGTCGAGTCGATGTCCGACTCGGGTGCCGGCTCGTCCACACCAGGTGAATCGGCGGCATTGCTCCGGCCGTTCCGCTCGGGCTCGGCGATCTCTGTCGATTCCGAAGGGGCCTGCATTCGGTTTCCTCCCCACGAGGGCGCGCAACGACCATGCGTCGTCGGCGTTCGCCGGCGAAGTCTACGGTTCGACGGCCTTCGGTTAGGCGGCAATTGACGTCCCGTCCCCTCGCAGTACGGTCTTGTCCACTCCCGAACACGAGGCACGACCGCTTTCGACACCGCGGGGTGACGGCCGGGCCCTCGAATCGTCGGTGCACCGGAGGTCGCGAGCCCGGGCGCGATGTCAGTGACCCGACCTGATCTGCTCCCCGCGCCCGTTCATCTCGCACCGGGAACCGCGCGGACCGGAGGAAGGACGCAGCAGCGCGCGCACCGCATTCGGCCCACTCTCCCCACACCTCGATCATCGAGCCGATAGGTTGCGTACCATGCCTGGCCGTCTCCTCGAACTCCACGTCGAGAACTTCCGCAGTCTGCGCGACGTGACCGTGCCGCTCGGTCCGCTCACGGTGTGAGTGGGCCCGAACGGGGCGGGCAAGTCCAACGTGCTGAAGGTGTTCGACTTCCTCGCCGACATCATCCGCACCGACCTCCAGCCGGCGCTCGACACGCGTGGCGGATTCGACGAGGTGGCCTTCTGGGGCGGCAATAGGCCGCCGACCTTCCTGCGCATCCAGCTCAAGGCGACCTGGACGACCAACTCCACCCTCAACGCGCCGGACGAGTACAGCCTCACCATCCGGCGCCGCTCCCTGCGCTACAAGCGGACCGGTGAACCGATGGCGTACACCCTCTCCCGCGAGGAGAGCTTCGCGTTCAAACGCAGGCAGGGACGCGGCAGGCGCATCACCATCTCGGGTGAGGAAGCGCGCATCCTCGACGTGCGGGCCGGCCAGAGCGAGGACAGCGGCAGCTTCGGCATCCGGCGGCTGAGCAGCGGCCTGTCCACGCTTCCCCGGCTCGGCCCCTCGGACGGCGGCGACGAGGTGAAGGAGACCGTCGAAGAGTCCGAAGCCGACCGGCCTCGGCACCCGCTCGGGCCGACCACCAGGCCGTCCCCGTTCCGACTCCGCCAGGCCGCCGCTCGTCGGCAGATCTCTGGTGATCATCTCCGATCATGGTGTCGCCAGGGCAGCGGCGGCTGCTCCGACCATGGCGCCGGAACGACGAACGGCGGGCCGGGGGCGGATCAGACACCGGACAGCGTCGTCGCCAGTGACCGGAACCAGGCGCCGTAGGAGAACGGCTCGGGCGGGCCGACCTCCATGCCGAGTTCGGCGGCCGCCAAGGCGTAGTCCCCCTCGTCCAGGGGGAGGGCGAGCAGCTCGTGGAGTTCGCCCACGAGGCGTGCGACCAGGTGGGGGTCGGTGGTGGCGGCGTAGTCGGCGACGGCGGCATCGTGGTCGGGGAACTCGTCGACGATGTCCTGCGAGAACCAACCGCCCAGCAGTTGCGCCGTTTCCGGGAAGCGCGCGTGCCACTCCCAGTGCGTCTGCGGGGACGACGGTTCCGGGACGTCGCCTTCCTCGACACTCCTCCTCAGGTGGTCGGCCAGTACCAGCAGCCAGTCGCCGATCCTGGACTCGGGCATCCCGGTGTCCGGGATCGCGTAGAACTCGCCCAGCTGCTGCCGGATGCGGCCGGGAGGGTTGCGGCTGTACTCGCGCAGCTGGCGCTCCGCCTCCGCGATGGCCCAGGGGCGGGTGTGCCAGGTGTGGCGGAGGTACGCGTCCAGCGCGCGGCTGCGCCGCTCCGGGGTGTCGTCGGCCGGCTGCCCCAGGTAGGCGCGCATCACCTGGTCCAGCTCGCCGTACCGGCGGTCGTGTTCGAGGGGCTTCATGGACACGTGCGGGCGGCTCCTACAGGTAGAACGGAAGGGTCGTGTGGACGACGAAACCGTGCGGGCGCGACGGCTCACGACGCAGCACTACGCGCGCCGCACGGACGTCGACGGGCCCGCGCCCGGCCAGCAGGTCACCCTCCAGCTGGACCCGGCCCACGGGCTCCTCGCGGGACGGCCAGGCGGCCTCAATGGTGAGACGGGCCCGGGTGCCCTGGGCGAGCCAGCGGTGGATGACCTGCTCGTTGGCGGTCACCACCTGCTGGGTGGCCCAGTGGGCGGTCTCCCGGTCGGGGTAGGAGGCGGAACGGGTCAGCACGGGAGCATCCTCTCAAATCAGATCATCCGGTCAGAAGCTGTGCTCTGACGGATCAATAGTCGGAGAAGTTCCAGAACATGCCCACCTCGGTGTCCGAGACGACGATCAGGCCGCAATCCTCCGAGTAGACGTCGCTCAGAGGGGCGTAGCCCCAGTGCGATGTCGTGAAGTCGAGTGTGCCGGGCACAGTGCCGGGCCTGTCGACGTTCGTGTGATAGGTGGCCTCGTCCCCGTACCGCGCGAGGACCGTGCGTGCCATCGCTCGCAGTTCCTCCTCGCTCTCCGTGAAACGCTTCAGGTTGGACAGGGTGCAGCGATCATCCGTGAGGGCCAGAAGCAGGTTCTCGGCGCTGGCCCGGTCGATCTCGTGGAGACGCTGCGCGATGTACTCCGGGGGGTGGACGGCGAACGGGAACGTGGGGGACCCGTCGTGCTCCGGGCTCTGTGCCGCGTCGTCGAGGCCGTTCCAGCCCCGGGGGTCCGGGACGGCCCGGGCCATCAAGGCGATGACGTCGAGGACCCAGTCCTCGTGGCGCCGCGGACCCGTGGCGTCGTACGGGTACGCGTCCTCGAACAGGTGACGTACCGCGGCTTCCCAGGACGTCTGGTCGACGGACATGTGGTGCTGGCCTTTCTCAACGGGCGCTAGGACCGGGAGGGCATCGACGTCATGACGGTGAACGGCGGGGTCCGGCTGCTGTCATACCGGATCCGCGTGTCGATGCCGTGCACGTCGTACGCCTTGGCGTTCATGCCACCCTGTTTGTACCCGGACAGCGGATCGTTCGGGTCCACCGGCTGCTTGAACACGCTGCGGCCGCTGGTCTCGCCATTCGGCGCGACCGAATGAAAGTCCTTGACGCTTCCTTCTTCCGGCGGCGGCGGGCCTTTGATCCACGCCTCGATGGCGGCCTTGTTCCGGTTGAGGTTGTACTCGGTCAGTTCCTCTGCCCGCCGGTAGTTCGGGAAGGCGGACGCGGCGCCGGGGTACGGCTTGCCGTACGGCCAGGCCGTGGTCGGGTTCGGGTTCGTCTGCTGGTCGCGCAGGCGCTGCGCCAACTGCTCGTCCGTCTTGCCGACGTGCTTGTCCAGGGTGTGACCGTTCTCCAGGTACTCGTTGGCGGCGAGGTTGAGATCGTACTTGCCGGCCGAGTCGACCCTCAGCCAGACCTGCGAGTCCTTGAACTCCTCCAGGGACCTCATGCCGAAGCCCTCCGCCCGCGCCTCCTGGGCCTCGAACTTCGGGGCGCTCAGGTACGCCTCGTCCAACGGCCCCATGAGCGCGTCGAGCTGCGGGACGAGCGCGTCGACCCGTCGGTTGTACTCGGTGACGATCGCGTTCAGCCTGGCGGTGTCCATGTTCAGGACGATGCCCCAGCCCAGCTGGCTCGCGCCCTTGGCGACCCCCTTGGCCACGCCTTTCAGCAGGCCCTTGACGTCGTCCATACCGACGCCGTCCTTGAGGTCGATCTCCACCTTGGGGATCGCGTCGCGCACGGCCTCGATGTAGACGTTCCAGACCTCGCCGTTGAGGTAGACGGCCGCCTCCGCGAAATCGTAGAGGAGATCACTGACCTTCCGGGCCGTGTCGAACAGCACGGTCATCACGGGATGGGTGGCGGTCTGCGAGGAGGCGCGGTCGTGTTTCCAGTTGTAGTTCTCGCGGTTCCCGCCCCACGCCGTCGTGCCCCACAGCGAACTGCAGAACTGGCGCATCGCGTCGTACCACTCGCTGTTGGTCTGCTGCGTGATGCTGCTGATGTTCCCGGACAGCCCGCTCTCCACCGTGGAGAGCGTGGTGGTCGTCGCCATCCACGCCTTGGACAGCGAGTTCAGGTAGTGCTGCTGTGGAAACGGATAGACCTCGGCGACCTTGCCCATCCGGAAGGCGTGCTTCACCACCGGTCTCAGCACGTCCCGGACCGGCTCGGGCACCCACTCGAGGAGCCTGCGGACGAAGTCGTCGCCGCCGTCGTCGTCGCCCCACTTCAGGTTCGGCACGGAACCGTAGGCGGGCGGCTTCTCGATGACCTCCGGCAACGGCTGGACGACCGGCTTCGTCTTCCCCGTGGGGTCGTTGGCCGCCTCCGCCTTCGCGTAGGTGTTGGCCGTCGAGGTGAAGCCGACCGCCGCGCCCCCGATGCTGACGACGCTCTTGGCCCACACCTCGAGGAAGCGATTGCCCACCTTGGCGTACGACGTCGCGAACGCCTGGGGCGAGGTGCCGTAACCACCGGCGTCCGGGTACTTGTGCAGATCCTCGAGCAGGGTCCTGGCGCCCTTGTCCATCACCGTCTGCTGACTCGCCACACCGCCGGAGACTCGGTAAAGGTCGGTCGGCTTGACGTCGATGGTGCCGCCCTGACCCGGCGGTGGCGTCCCCATCAGCCGACCCCCCAGCCGCGCAGCACGGCCTGGTGCGCCGCCGCGTAGTTGAGGTGGCTCGTGGTCGCGCACTCATGCAACCACTTCTGGGCCGCCTGGAGGTCCTGGGCCGAGCGGTCCCACTCGTCGAGCTTCTCGACGAAGACCTCGCGGGCCTCCCCCTCCCAGGACAGCACGACCGGCACGACCCGGTCGCGGAGGTCGTCCAGACTGCCGTTGAGCTTCTTGAGGATGTCCTCCAGTTCGGTGGCGAGTTCGCGGAGGGTGGCGAAGGAGACGGTTATGCGGCCGTCGTCCGTGCTCCCGTTCGGCATGGTTCCCCGTTCCGTAGGTGTCGTCGCGGTGGCGGCAGGCAGCCTCGGAGAGGTCGTCAGAGGGAGTCGAGGCTGCTGCGCGGACGGGCGGGCCCGGCCGTCTCCGGATGCGATGTCGACAACTTGTCGACCTCGCTGTCGACGTCCACCGGAACGCTCTGCAGCCGGGCCACCACATCCAGTTCCCGTTCCGTGAAGCCGTCCCGGCTCAGGCGCACGGCCTGCTCGAGGTGCCGGATCACTTCACGGATGCGCACGGCGTCCTCGGCCGCCGCCCGGTGGAAGGCGCGGTACGCCGTCGCCGCCGGTCCTCGCCACCCCGCTTCGATACGGTCGACGATCGCGTCCATCCGCCTGACCTGCTTGTTCAGGTAGTCCTGCATGGCGTGGAGGTCATCAGCCAGTTTGGCGAGGTCCTGACTCGACACCCTCAGATCGGCGCCGCCCTCCCGGCCCGCGCCTGCACCACGTACGCCCACTGCTCTTATCTCTGCCCCCGTGACCTCAGCGTGACAAGCTCGTGCGCGCAGTGATCCTGAGTGATCCTATCCGCGCGCTTCCGCGAGGCCGACGACGGCCCCGAGGAGGGCAACCGGCGGGCAGACGATGTCGGCCACGGACATCACCGGGCACCCGAGTCTCGTCCGCACCGCGCGGCCGGAGTCCGGGATCCGGCCGCGCGGGTACCAATGTCCGAGGTGGGCGCTATTTTTGACGCTGATCGTCACGGTGCCCTCGCCGGCTGTCACGGCGCTGCGCACCGGGCGGTTCCGGTACCCGTCCTGCCCGAAAGGTCCTCGTGAAGCCCACCCTGGCCGCCGCGCAGCTCCGCGGCAGTCTGACGCAGTACCTCACGACGACGTACGCGCTGGCCGACGAGGACACGCGGCTCGCGCTGGAGCGGTTCCTCGGGGATCCGGAGACGGGCATCTTCCGGGGGCCGTACCTGCGGATCAGGACGCCGTTCCACCCCGCCGGCGACGGGTGGCGGTCGGCGCTCGAATGGCATCCGTCGTTCACGCCGTGGCGGCACCAGGCGAAGGCCTGGGAGCGGCTGAGCACCTTCAACGGGCCGGCCGAGCCGACGCTTGTGACGACCGGCACCGGGTCCGGCAAGACCGAGTCGTTCCTGATCCCCGTGCTCGACCACTGCCGCAGGCAGAAGGCGATGGGCCGGCGCGGGGTGAAGGCCGTGCTGCTGTACCCGATGAACGCGCTCGCCACCGACCAGGCCGGCCGCATCGGCGACTACCTGGCCCAGCCGGAACTGGCCCAGGTGACGGCCGGCCTCTACATCGGCGACAAACCGGACACGGACTTCCGGCGGGTGATGACGCGGCGCGAGGAGATGCGCCAGTCGCCCCCGGACGTGCTGATCACCAACTACAAGATGCTGGACCTGCTGCTGCAGCGGGGCGAGGACCGGCCCCTGTGGGAGGGCGCGGACCCGGCGTACGTCGTGCTGGACGAGTTCCACACCTACGACGGCGCGCAGGGCACCGACGTGGCGATGCTGCTGCGGCGGCTGGCGGCGGCCGTGGGCGCCGCGAAGCCGGGGCGGCCGCTGGGCTCGATCTGCCCGGTGGCGACCTCGGCGACCCTCGGCGAGGGCGGGGGCGACACCGGGGGCATCCTCACCGTCGCCGAGCAGGTGTTCGGCGTGCCGTTCGGTCCGGACGCGGTGATCGGCGAGGAGCGGCTGAGCGCCGACGAATTCGTCGGCGACATCGACTACGAGCTGCCCGAACCCCCGAGCCCCAAGGAGGTCATCGACGTCTCGGGCGGACCGGGCGTGGAGTCCGACCCGGACCGGCTCGACCTGGACGGGCTCGCCGAGCGGCTGCTGGGGCGGCGCGGCCTGGACGCCTTCCAGATCGGCCGGCTGCTGAAGAAGCACGACTTCACCCACGGCGTGCTCGCGCTGCTCAACGGCGAGCCGCTCGACGAGTGGGGGCTGCGGGACCGCATGGCCCGCTTCGGGTACGCGTGGGCGCGCACCGCGCGGGAGAACCCGCGGCTCGCGCTGGAGGCGCTGTCGCGGTTCGTGGCGCTGCTGTCGTCCGCGCGGGATCCGGCCTCCGACGAGCGCCGGCCGCGCCCGCTGCTGCACATCGAGGCGCACCTGTGGATCCGGCCGGTGGGACGGATCCTGAGCGGGGTGGGCGCCCGGCCGGAGTTCCGCTGGTACGAGGACGAGCGGACCGTCGCGCGGCGCTCCGCGCTCACCGCGGCGTCCGCGTCCGAGGACCCGGCCGACGACGACGCGTGGCCCACGGCGGACTCCCGGCGGCCCGAGGCGCTGCCCGGCGCGGACACCGTGCAGCGGCCGGCCCAGGCCCACCTGCCCGCGGTCTACTGCCGCGTGTGCGGCCGCTCGGGCTGGGCGGCCCTGTCCCCGGAGGCCGACCCGCAGAAGCTGGAGACCAGCCCGACGCGGATCTGGCAGGCCTCCGTGGGACGGGACAAGCGGCGGCTGCGGTACTTCATCTCGGCGACGCCCGCCGAGGCGCGGGACGCCCTCGCCGCGCTCACCGGCACCGCGCCGAAGCAGGCGGGCGGCGTCGACCCGCAGTCCGTGGTGGTGCTGGACGGGGCGCAGGGCACCTACCGCATGCCCGTCGCCGAGGACGCCGACGGGCTGCAGGACGCCTGGTTCGCGCGGGCCGTCCTGGACAAGAAGACCGCCGACCAGGCCGCCCTGGACGACACCTGCCCGGCGTGCAACACCGACAACGGCATCAGGTTCCTCGGCACCGCGCTCGCCGCGCTGGCCTCCGCCACGGTCACCCAGCTCTTCACCGGCGGCCACGAGATCGCGCTGGCGCCGGAGGAACGCAAGACGCTGCTGTTCAACGACTCCACGCAGGACGCCGCGCACCGGGCCGGGTACGTCGCCAACGCCTCCTACAAGTTCTCGCTGCGCTCGCTGCTGGCGCACCAACTGGACGACACCGGCGCGCCGCTGCCGCTCAACGACCTCATCGGCGACGTCCTGGACTCCGTGGACGACCCGCAGACGCTGGCCGCGGTCGTGCCGCCGGACCTGCACGACGAACCGGGCGTGGACCGGCTGCTGTCGGGGCGCGGCACCGGGGACGCGCGGACCTGGAAACTCATCGGGGAACGGCTCGCCTTCGCCACCGTCATGGAGTTCGGGCTGCGCTCCCGGCTCGGGCGCACCCTGGAGCTGACCCGGACCACGGCCGCGGAGGTGGTGATCGCCGACCCGGACCGGATCGCCGCGCTCGCCCGCGACCTCCACCTCGCGCTGCCCGGGCAGCTGGGGCTGGACGGCGGCCTGCCCACGCCCGACCGGTACCTGGCGTACGTGCGGGGGCTGCTGGAGCGGCTGCGGCTGCGCGGCGGCGTGCGGCACCGGTGGCTGGACACCTGGATCAGGGAAGCCGGCGTCAACCAGTACCTGATCTCCGGCCGGCGCCCGGAGGGGATGCCCGCCTTCCCCGAAGGGCGGGTGGCGCCGCCGAGGTTCCTGCTCGACGGGCCCAAGGAGAAGACGAAGTTCGACACCATCACCGGCCGGAACAACTGGTACCAGGACTGGACGCGGCGCTGCCTCGGCCTGGACGCGGCGCAGGCGACCGAGTACCTGCGCAGGCTGCTGCCGGTCCTCGCGGACGAGGGCGTGCTGTCGGTGCGCACCGCCAAGGACCGCACGACGCGCGTCTACGGGCTGCAGCCGGGCCATATCCACGTGCGGCTGCTCACCGACGACCTGGTCAACAAGGCGTTCGTGGCCTGCGAGGAGTGCGGCTGGCAGCAGGTGGTGCCGCCCGAGCGGCGCACCCGCTGGTACGGGCACCCCTGCCCGCGCTGGCGCTGCACCGGCATCCTCACCCCGCCGCAGCACGACACCTCCTCGGCCGGGGCGGGCGGCGACGGTTTCGGCGGAAGGCTCGAACGCGACTACCGCGCCGACTACTACCGCCGCCTGTACCTGACCGGCGGCACCTACCGGGTCGTCACGGCCGAGCACACCGGCATGCTGACCCGGCCCGAACGCGAGCGCGTGGAGCGGGCGTTCCGGCAGGGCGCCCACTACACCGACCCCAACGTGCTGTCCTGCACGCCCACCCTGGAACTGGGCATCGACATCGGCGACCTCTCCGCGGTGCTGCTCGGCTCGCTGCCCGGCGGCCCGGCGAACTACGTGCAGCGGGCCGGGCGGGCCGGGCGCCGGACCGGCAACGCCCTGGTGGTCGCCTTCGGCGGGCGCCGGGCGCGCGACCGGTACTACCTGGACGACCCGACCGAGATGATCGCCGGTGACATCGTGCCGCCGGGCTGCTACCTGTCGGCCGTCGAGATCCTGCGCCGCCAGTACACGGCGCACCTGCTGGACCGGGCGGCCCGCGGCGAGCTGACCACCTCCGACGGCGAGCCGCTCATGCCGGTGCCGCGCCTGTCGTCGGCGCTGTTCGGCACGACCGGCTGGTGCCAGGACCTGGCCGACGCGGCGCTCACCCACGGGGCGCGGCTGGTGGAGGAGTTCCTGGCGCTGTTCCCGCAGGCCGGCGGCGGCCCGGACGACGACCGGGGGGTGTCCGCGCACGCCGCGGACGAGCTGCGCGCGTACGCCACCGGCGGCATCGCGCGCGCCCTGCAGGAGGCCGAGGAGGAGTGGACGGCGCGCCGCGAGGAGCTGCGCCGCCGCATCGCCGCCATCGACACCGCCGTGGACGGGCTGCTCGCCGAGGACCGCGAACAGGGCGCGGAGCGGCGCGAACTGCTCGCGGAGCGGCGCGCCACGGTCGAGCTGCTGCGCGAGCTGAGCCAGACCAGCGCGCACAACGCCCTCGTCGAACTGGGCCTGCTGCCCAACTACAGCCTCACCGACACCACCACCTCGCTGGAGGCCACCCTCTACTGGAAGGAGGCGCCCGGGGACGACGAGGACGCCCCGGCCCCGGAGGGCGACGACGAGCGCCGGGACTGGGTGTACCGCAGCGAGGTGCGCGACTACGACCGCTCCCGCAAACTGGCCCTGACCGAACTCGCGCCCGGCAACAGCTTCTACGTCAACGGCTACCGGCACGTCGTGCGCGCCCTGGACATCGGCAGCCCCGAGCGGCGCGCCTGGGAGGTGTGGCGCCTCTGCCCGGCCTGCGGGTACGCGCGCACGCACGGCGACCCGCAGCACGACACCTCGCCGTGCCCGCGGTGCGGTTCGCGGGAGATCGCCGACGCGGGCTGCGTGCACCGCGTGCTGAAGCCCCGGCGGGTGATGTCCCGGGACAAACGGGACGACGCCCGGGTGCGGGACGACCGCGAGGAACGGGACCGGAAGCGGTACGCGGTCCTCACCACCGTCGACATCGCCCCGGCGCACCTGGCGGCCGGATCGTGGCGGCACGACACCGCGGTCTTCGGCGCCGACTTCACCCGCAAGGCCGTCGTCCGCACCCTGAACCTGGGGATCGACCGGCAGGACGGCAGCAGCACGGTCCCGCTGGCCGGGGCCGACGTGCGCCTGAACCCGTTCTACGTGTGCGCCAGTTGCGGCGGGGCGACGGCCGACGGGCAGCCGGTCGTCGACCAGTCGCAGCACGCCCTCACCGCCTCGCTCGCCCGCTCCACCCGCGCCAGCGCCCACCACCAGCTGTGGTGCCCGCGCCGGCGGCTGCGCGGCAGCGGGGAGGAGCAGGGCGCCGGACTGGACGTACCGCTGCTGCTGGCGCACGAGCTGACGACGGAGGCCGTGCGCATCCTGCTGCCGGCGTCCGTGGCGCGTGCCAAGGAGCGGCTCGCCTCGTTCACCGCCGCGTTGTTCGCGGGCATAGCGGCCCGCTACGGCGGCGACCCCGACCACATCGACATCACCGCCGCCTCCATGCCGGACGGCGAGGACCGCGAATGGCCGCGCCGGTTCCTCGTGGTGTACGACCGGCTGCCCGGCGGCACCGGGTACCTGCACCGCCTGGCGACCTCCGACGGCTTCCGCGAGGTCCTGCTGAAGGCCCGCGAGGTGATCGAGAACTGCGACTGCCTGAGGAAAGGGCTCGACGGCTGCCACCGCTGCCTGCTGCTCCGCGTGCCGCCGGCCGACTACGACAAGGTCAGCCGCAACGAGGTCCGGCAGATGCTCGACGAGCTGCTCGGCGCGGACGGCGAGCGCTGGCGCACCTCGCCCGTCGCCACCACCCAGCACATCCCGATGCACCGGCAGGCCGAGAGCGACCTCGAGGTGCTGTTCATCGACACGCTGCGCGAGTGGGCGGCCCTCCCGGAGAGCCGTGCCAGCGGCGACGCCTACATCACGCCGGCCGGCACCCACGCGCTGGACCTGCGGCTGACCGCGGCCGACGGCACCACGCTGAGCTGGCGGGTGTCGCAGCAGCGCGCCCTGGACGGCACCCGCCCCGACGTCCTGTTCGAACGGGTCGACGCGCCCGGCCCGCGCGTGGCGGTCTACCTGGACGGCTACGAGTTCCACGCCGGCCGCGAGCACAACCGGGCCGGCGACGACGCCGACAAGCGCACCCGGCTGCGCGCGGAAGGGCTGCGGGTCTTCCAGCTCACCTACGGCGACGTCAAGGAGTGGCAGCGCCGCGTCCGGGACACCGGCCACGCGGGCGCCGGCCCGGCCCGCCCGGTGTGGGAGCCGTACGGCGACCAGGCCCGCGGCAAGGCCCGCGACTACTACGCCAAGGTGCGAAGCGCCCTGCCCGGTGAACTCGCGGAGACGGTGTGGGTCAACCCGGCCGTGCAGCTCGTCGAGTACCTGCGCCTGCCGGACGCGAAGCGCTGGCAGTGGCGGGCGGAGGCAGCCCTGGCCGGCTTCATGGGCGCCGGGGCCCGCCCCGTCGCGCTGGCGCCGGAGGTGCTCGGCGAGCAGATCACGGCGGCACTGCGCGGCACGGCGCCCGCGGGGCCCCGCGGCCCGGTGCAGCTGTTCACGGTCACCGACGGCTCGGGGCTGCCGCTGGTCCTCGCCGCGGACGGCCGGGCCAGGCCCCCGGTGTGGACCGGCATCGCCCTCCTCGACGACGCGCCCGGCGTCCACGCCCAGGAGGAGGCGCACAAGCGCCGTTGGCGGGCCTGGCTGTACTGGTCCAACCTGCTGCAGTTCCTGGACAGCGGCGGCGGTGACGCCGTCCAGCTCACGACCAGCCGTCTCGACGCATTCCCCGTCGAGACCCTCGCGGTCACGGGCGGGGGCGGCGTCCTGGAGAGCGTCCGCCTGGAGAGCGTCCGCGCCACGCTCGCCACCACCGTGCCCGCCGGCGGCACGCCGGCGCCGACCGGGATCGTCGCTCCTGCGCCGCAGGCCCCGGCCGCCGCGGAGGAGCCCGCGGCGGGCGCCGCCACGCCTGTCCGAAACCCCGCGTGGGACCGGGTCATCGAGTATCTCGACCCGGACGAGCCCGGCCTGCTCGCGCTCGCCGAGACCCTCGCCGCGCGCGGTGCCCCGGTCCCCGAGGACGGCTACGAGCTCGACGAGAACGGCTGGCTGGCCGAACTGGCGTGGCGGGAGGCACGCGTCGGTGTCGTTCTCGCCCCCCGCCCGCCGGAGGGCGAGGACGAGGACCCCGAGGCCGCCGACCGCGACCGCGCGTTCGCCGCGGCCGGCTGGGAGGTACGGCCCGCCGCCGCCTGGACCGCGGAGGAGATCATGGCCCGCCTGAACGGCGCACCGCCGTCCGGCGACCGGCGGCATCGTGACCTGCCCGACGGCACCACCACGGAGAACGGGGAGAAAGAGCAACCGTGACCGGCAAGAACGTGACGCTGCGCCTGCTCGACAAGGCGGACCGGGAGATCCTCAAGCTCCCCCGCCCGGTCAAGGGCGCGATCTACGACTTCCAGCACAAGTTCAAGACCAACCCCGACTCCGCCGGCCTGCGCCTCAAGCAGTTGCAGGGGCACGACAAGCTGTACTCGGCACGCGTCAACGACGAGTACCGGGCGCTGCTGCTGCGCCTGGCCGACGACGACTGGCTGATCGTCTCGGTCAAGCACCGCAAGGACGTATACGCGCACCTGGACCGGCTCACCTACTCGGTCAACCGCGTCACCGGCGGCATCGAGTACGTGGACCTGCAGGTCGTGCAGGAGGAAGTGCTCAACTCCCCGGTCTCGCGGGCCGCCGCTCCCGCCGAGCCCGCCGCTCCCGCCGAGCCCGCCGCTCCCGCCGAGCCGGTCGAGCCCGCCCGTCCCGCCGAACCGGCCGCCCCGGAGCCGCTGTTCGCGAAGTGGTCGGAACAACAGCTCACCGACCTGGGTGTGGCCCCGTCCCTGATCCCGGTCGTCGCCGCGCTGACCACCGAGGACCAGCTCCTCGGACTCGTCGAGTACGCCCCCCAGCTCACCGGTGAGGTGCTGCTGGCCCTGTACGACGGCAAGGCGTACGACGACGTCCTCGAGCAGGTCACCGCCCCCGTCGCGGCGCCGGAACCCGTGGACCCCGAGGACTTCCGGGCCGCCGCCGAACGTCCCGCCACCATCGTCACCACGACCGACGAAGCACTGCGCGAGGCGCTGGAGGGCGAGGACTTCGGCCGCTGGAAGGTGTTCCTGCACCCCACCCAGGCCAAGCTGGTCACGCGGGACTACAGCGGTCCGGCGCGCGTGGGCGGCGGACCCGGCACCGGCAAGACAATCGTGGCGCTGCACCGGGTCAAGCACCTGGTCGAGCGGCTCCCGGCCGGCCGGAACAAGCCGGTTCTGCTGACCACGTACAACAAGAACCTCGCTGCGGACCTGCGGTCGCGGCTGCTCGCCCTGGGCGGCGAGACGCTGCTGTCCCGCGTCGAGATCAGCCACGTCGACCAGCTCGCGCTGCGCACCGTCCGCGAGGCGGAGCCGGGCAACCGCAAGCGGATCATCGACGAGGCGCAGGCGGTGCGCGAATGGCGCTCGCTCCTGGACGAACTCGGCGAGGACCGCTGGGACGCGGAGTTCCTGAACGACGAGTGGACGCAGGTGATCCTCGGACAGGCCGTCACCTCCCGCACGGAATACTTCCGGGCGCGCCGCGCCGGACGCGGAGGCACGGTCACCCGTGCCGAGCGCGCCGAGATCTGGCAGCTCGTCGAGCGGTTCACCCAGCGGCTGGACCGGCTCGGAGTCCAGACGTGGGACCAGATCGCGGAGCGCGCGGCGCAGTTGGAGGTGGCACGCGCCCGGCGCATCCAGGCCCTCGACCGCCGGCGGGAGGAAGCGGGCGGCCTGGACAACATCCACGTGGCCGACGGTTCGGGAGGCTGGCTGCGCTACCGGTACCGGCACATCGTCGTCGACGAGGCCCAGGACCTGCGGCCCGCACACTGGAAGATGCTGCGCGCGATGACCGCCCCGGACCGCAACGACCTCTTCCTGGTCGGTGACACCCACCAGCGCATCTACAAGAACCAGGTGACCCTCGGCAGCCTCGGCATCAACATCCGCGGCCGGTCGTCGAAGCTGTCGCTGAGCTACCGCACCACCCGGCAGATCCTGCGCTCCGCGCTGACCCTGCTCGGCGACGAGACGTACGACGACCTCGACGGCAGCTCCGAGACGCTGGCCGGGTACCGGTCCGTGCTCAGCGGGGCCGTCCCGGACCTGCACAGGCTGAACGACTGGGAGGAGGAGCGCGAGGCGATCGCCGCGCTGATCGAGTCCTGGGGCCAGATGCCGCACGAGCAGATCGCCATCGCCGTGCCGACCAACCTGATGGTGAGCGAGGTCATGAAGACTCTGGCCCAGCACGGCATCCGGGCGCTGGAGATCGGGCCGGACGGCCCCCGCGGCGACAGCGGCGTCCACGTCGGCACGATGTTCCGTTTCAAGGGGCTCGAGTACCAGCGCATGATCATCGCCGGGGTGACCGACGGCCTGGTGCCGCGTGCGAGCGTCCGGCAGCGGCGGACCACGGACCCGGCCCGCTACCGGACGGAGATGCAGCGCGCCCGGTCCCTGCTCTTCGTGGCGGCCACCCGCGCCCGGGACAGCCTGGACATCTTCTGGCACGGGGAGCCGAGCCCGTTCCTCAAGGAACTGATCAAAGTCCGGCCGCCGGTCGCGGCATGAGCGGCCGCCGGCATCGTGCCGCGGTGCGCCCCGGATCTTCACGAGCCTTCTAGCGCGGCACCACCGGCCCTTGGGGCACGAGGAACGGCCGCCGGGGATCCTCCGGCGGCATCCTGCGGGTCGCGAGGGCCGGATCGGGGGCCGGCAGGTACGGGGCGAGGGCCGCGTACACCTCCGCCGCACTGCCGGGACGGTCCTCGCGGCGCTTGGCGAGCAGCGCGTGCAGCAGTTCCTGGAGCGCGGCCGGGACATCGGCACCGTGGTCGGCCGGCCGGGGCGGGGGCGCGGTGAGGTGCCGGGTCACCAGTTCGGCGGGGCTCTCACCGTGGAAGGGAGGGCGGCCGGTGAGCATGTGGTGCAGCAGGCACCCCACCGCGTACAGGTCGCTGCGGCCGTCCAGCGGCTTCTCGCCGGCCAGGAGTTCGGGCGAGGCGTAGGCCACGTTGCCGAGTGTCTCGCCCGTCATGGTGAGCTGCGGGTCCGTGTCCGAGAGGACCTTCACCAGACCGAAGTCGAGGATCTTCACCAGACCGCTGGTGCGGACCATGACGTTCTGGGGTTTCAGGTCACGGTGCACGAGGCCGGCCGCGTGCGCGGCGGACAGCCCCGAGCACAGTTGCGCGGCCACGGAGACCGCGGCGGGCACGGGCAGGCGTCCTTCGTCGGCGCCGTCGATGACGTTGTCGAGGGTCGTCCCGTCGACGAGCTGCATCACCAGGCAGCAGACGTCCTCGGTGACGGCCGCGTCGTACACGGTGGTGATGTTGGGGTGGTCCAGACGAGCGGCGGCCTTGGCCTCCCTCTCGAAACGTGCCAGGGCGGTGGGGCGCCAGTCGGGCAGGGCCAGAAGATCCGCGGCGACGGTCTTGACCGCGACGGGACGCTCCAGATACACGTCCGTCCCCTGCCAGACGTGTCCCATCGCCCCTCTGCCCAGAATCCGGTCCAGCCGGTACCTGCTGCGCAGAACCTTGCCCGCGGCGAACTGCTCCACGTTCCCTTCCCTCAGTGAGTCCCAGCGGTCTGTCGGCGCACGGACCGCCCGGCTGGAAGGCCCGCCGCCGGCAGCCCGCGCGGAAGAAGTCAACCAGCCCCGTACGCGGACCGGAAAACCCCCAAGGAGCACCGAGGACGGGCTGCGCACCTGCCTCGGCACCTGCGTGGAGGCCACCGACCTGCCGACCGGGCGGGGGTCATGCTGTCGGCACGTCGTCATCGACGGGGCCCAGGACCTCTGGCTTCGTAGGCGAAAAGGACACCGTCGGTATCCGAGTTCGGCCACCATTCGTCAATCCCAGAGCCCGAAAATGTCGGTGAGATGAGAAGTGATACCACTGCGAAGTGGACGGGGCCGGCTTATTCGGCGGGTTCGGCGATCAGCGCCGTACCGATCTTGCGGAAGCCGAGTCGGGCGTAGACCCGCGCGACGTCGTCGTCACTTGCCGACAGAAAGACGGTTGCCGCACCCCGCGATCGGGCGTCGGCCACCAGTACCGCGGTGACCGCGAGTGCGAGACCACGACGGCGAGCTGCGGGGAGCGTTCCGACGCCGACGATCTCGCTGATTCCTGCGAGCGGTTGGTGCTGGCCCGCGGACAGCGCTGATCCATGCTCGACAGCTGCGGCGACCGCCGTCAGACCTGCCCGGATACGCACGATCGTGCGTTCCACCGATCCGTCGGCGACACGAGCGTCGATCGCTTCCGCCAGTTGTGGTGTTCCCGCGAGACCGACGTGGGTTCCAGGCTCGGCGAAGGCGAGGTGAGGAACGGCCAGCGCGCTGGGCAGTATCGGATCGTCCGCCCCTACGATTCGCACGGATAGGTTGCCGGACAACCCCTCCAATGGCGCTGCGGGAGTACCGGGATCGAGCACCATCAGCGGATGTTCGCGGACCACGAGTCCCGACTCCTCGACTGCTGCCCGCAACGTGGGCGTGGTCTCCGCGACCCATTCGAAACTCTCCGGGATCCCCAGTTCCCGCTGGCGGGAACGGACCTTCTGCACATCGGTGGCCTCCAGCGGTCCGGTCCATCCCCGTGCGGGACGTGCGTAGAACGGCCAGCCCTGGCCCTCTCGCACGAACAGAGTCAGCGGCCCGTGGTCCTCGACTCGGGCGCCGTGGCGCGGAACCGCGTCGTAGTAGTCCTCAAGCCGGTCCAGCAATGCCCGCTCAGGGTGATCGTCAAAATCAGCAGAGGTCACGCCGGGTATCCAAGCAACAGGGCACCAGCGACGCCACTTCATTTCAAACCGCCTGCAGGGGCCTCGGCCGGAAACCGCTGCCGAGGAGGGCTTCTTCGTCGACGGCGTCTGGGGCGCCCTCAAGGGCCTCGGCCACATGGTCAACGTCTTCGACTGGGACACCTTCACGAAGACGTGGAAGGGCATCGGCGACATCTTCGGCGGTGTCAGCGCGTACATCATGACGCCCTACGACTGGGCCATGGACAAGATGTTCGGCCCGGCCGACCACAGCGACACCGACCGCCAGAAGAAGGCCCTGCGCGATTTCGGCAAGTCTCTCGTCGCCTACGACGAGTGGGGCGAGAACCCCGCCCGCGCGGGCGGCACCGCCGCCTTCAACCTCCTCACCCTCGGCTCCGGCGCCTTCCTCAAGCTCGGCAAGGCCGGTTTGGCCGCCAAGGCCGGCGAGGCGGGTGAGGCGGGCGGGGCGGCCTCTGCGGTCAGCCGCGTCGCCAAGGTCGCGAACGCCTTCGGCAAGGCGGGCCGGCTCGTCGACCCCATGACCTACGTCGGCAAGGGCGCGAGCTTCGCCAAGCTCAAGGTCGGCGACCTGATGGCGGGCCTGAAGGGGCTCCACTCCGGTGCCGCCGACGACTTCCTCCACGGCGCCGGTTCGCCCGAGATCCCGGACACGCACGCCCCCGTCACCGTCTCGGACAAGTCCGTCCGCTACCCGGACGGCTCGATCCTCCACGAAGACGGCACCATGGTCTCCCCGGAGGGCAAGCCGCACCAGAACCCCATTCCGGTCGAGTCCTCGGCCGCGGACCGCCTGGCACGGCACGAGATCTCGCCGCCGCACACGCCGGCCCACGCGGACCAACCGGTGCCGACGCATGTGGGCGGCGGCACCGGGGCCGAGGCCGCCTCCCACGCGAGTGGCCACGGCGCCCTGTCCGGGTCACCCCACGGCGCCGCTCACGCAGGAGGCGACGCCGGACACGGCGCGAACAGCGGTGACCACGGCTCCGGCCACGGGTCCGGGGACCACGACGCCGCAGGCCACGGCGGTTACCACGGCCCCGCCGATTCCGGAACGGGGCACGGCGGCGGTGGAGATCTCCACCACGGCCAGCATGGCCAGCAGCCAACGGACCACGTCGAGGAACCGCCCGCCCCTAAGCCGAGCGGTCACATCCCCGAGCACACCTTCGACCACGTGCTCAAGGGAGAGCTGAAGTATGGCAAGAACGGCCAGCCCCGGGTCGTCGGATATCATTTCCGTCCAGGCGGTCGCGATCCCTACGGCGTAAAGGTTCCGAAAATTCTTGAAATCGATCACAAAACGGGGCTGACGACAGGCAACGTGTGGATGCGCGACCCGCGTACTGGCATCTGGGTGATGAAGCGGGCCAAGTCGACTTTCTTCCCGCCGACGTGGACGGAGCGCGAAGTTCGGCGGGCGATGGTCAAAGCATTCGAGAACAGCCGGGTGATCGACCCCGAAGCTCATATGTGGAAAGGCGAATACAAGGGAATCACTTTTGAAGGCTATTTCGACCCCGTCACGGGTGACGCGACGACCGTCTACCCGATCATGCCCCGTGAGTAAGCACCAGAAGGAGAACAGCGCGTGATCCGCACCAAGTATTATACACAGGACGAATTCAGGACACCGCGCTTCAATGGCCCTGCAGAGCTCAAGGTTCTGGGGCAATGGGTGACTGCCGACATCCAACTCTCCGCGCTTTCTATTCTGGAAGCGATCGATCTGGTAAGAATGGCGCAGGCCGACCCGGATTTCCCTCCGGAGGAAATGGATGGAAACGCCCACACCGCCACCTTCAGTCCCCAGGGCGTGACCATTGAAAACAACTTCGTGGAGCACGTACAGGGTGAATTCCCACTGGACACGACGTTGGCGGTCCTGCTTGACTTCTGGGACTATTACGCGCTGGCGCGCCCCACAAATATCGCCTCCCACTGGGAAGAATACGTAAAGGAGAATGGACGGGACCCGCTCGCGGGGCTTCGAGAGATTACGGCGTGATTCACCCTCTCAAAGCCCCTGAGGGATTCCTTCGACAATCCGGCGTTCATGCGAGCACGGCCGCCCGGCCGCAGCACGCTCGTCCGTCGCAGCGAGGTGAGCAGGCTCGTCCGGGCGGCGCTGGCCAAAGAATCGACGACCGACCACGGGGAAGACACGGGGGCACCGCATGACCAAAGACGTGATCGCACTGACCGACCGCATGCCGGACGCCTGGAGCGTTCTGGCCGGCCTCCTCGCCGGCGGTCCCGACCTCCATGTGCGGTCCGCCGCCGAAGGAGCGGTCATCCAGCTCTGCGACGCGCAGGGCCGCCCCCTGGTCTCGATCGAGGCCCCGCTGCTGCTCCATGTGCCGGGGGAGGCGCAGCGGCTGCTCGGCGCCACGGGTGCCGTCGACGAGCAGAAGTGGTGGACCGAGGCCCGCGCCTCCACCGCGGTGCCCGGGGCCGAACGGCTGGCGGGAGTCTTCGCCGCGCGCCTTGCGACCCTGCTCGGCGGTACCGTCTGGCCGCCGGACGCGCCCGGCGCCGACGACCCGGCCCACCCCGTCGACACCTCCGACATCACGGCCGTTCCCACCCCGGCCGCCGCACAGCCCGCCGTCGACGTGCTCACCGACAAGGTCGCCGTGGTCCTCCAGGACCGGCCGGTCATCGGCATGACCAGCTGGCTCTCCGAGGCCCTGCGCGCCGCCCTGGAGAGCGAACGCGCCCTCCAGATCGTCACGCCGCGCCACTGCCGGCTCTCCCTCCCCACCAGCACGGCGCTCACCGGCCCGCCCACGCGCTGGGTCGTCCAGGACCCCGACTGCGGCTACTACGACGGCCTCACCGGCGCCGTCCTGCGCTGGCGGGACGGCGCCTTCCAGGCCGTCAAGGACGCCGACGGCGAGGCACCGGTCGCCCCCGCCTTCACGGACGTCGCCCGCACCGGGGAGCGCCAGCTCCTCCTCGGCTTCCGCACGGTCCACCGGCCCGACGCCCACTTGGTCCTCGGCGGCGCCCTGGAGGCCGCCTGGCAGGCCCTCGCCGGCGAACCCCCCACCGGCTGGGGCACCGCCGAACCGGCCAACCTGCCGTGGTCGCGGCACCGCCTCACCGACTTGGCGTACGAGCGCGCGCCCCGGCCCACCTGGACCGTCGTCGTCGGCTCGGCCGACCGGCCCGCCCTGGCCACCTTGCGCGTGCTGCGCACGCCGGAGGGGGTGGAGGAGGACGTCACCCTCGCCGTCGGCTTCCGCGATGGCGAGAAGCCGCCGGTGTCCGCTGTCGCGGACCTGGCCGCCGAGCTCACCGCGCGGCACGGCCTGCGCACCCTTCTCGCGCGACTGCGCGAGGCCCGCGCGGACCTCACCGTGCCGCCGCACTTCGAAAAGCCGCCCGTGCCGTTCGGTTTCGCCCTGGGCCCCGCCGAAGTCGCCGAGGCGGGCACCGGCCTCGCCGCCCGCCCGCCGCTTCCCGCCACCCCGGTACGACTCGGCACCGCGGCCAGACCGGGCTACTACTACCCGTTGGGGGACGGCGAGTCGGCGCAGGGCTGGACCGTCTTCGAGACGCTGCTGCGGCACCTGCGAGGCACCCCGTAAAGGGAAACGGGGCACCCACACGCCGCGTACTCCCACCGGCCCGCGGCCGGGTGCCGCAAGAGGTCGGGCCGGCCGGCAGGTCCAAAACCGCCAACGCGCCGACCACGGCCTCCTCGACCCCGCGACCAGGACCCTGACCGCGGACACGGCCCAGGCGGAAAGGATCACCGTCAGCCGGCCGAAGCCCACCGAACCGCCACCGGAGGAAGGAGCCAGGCGTAAGGCACCGCAACGACAAATACCCGCTCCGGTCGAAGGCCGGAAGCGGGTGTCCATCGCCCATGCCTGGGAGCACAGCCGGGTGCGGGAGCCGGGCCGCACGGCTATCGGTCCGGTCACCGACAGGCGCCCTGTGCGGCGGCCGCTGACGCTCACGATCGCGGTACGGCCGCACCGACCTCAGGTGCGTCCTGTGGGCGGCCGGCGGGACCCGGCTTCGTCCTCGAAGCCGATGCAGCCTCCGCGGGCCGCCCGGACTCTTTTACCTCGGCTACCTCGGCCGCCCAGGTCGCCTCCTTGCAGGAGTCAGTCCGTCTCCCTCCGCATGCCCCACACCACGGGATACGGGCACCGCTCCGGGCCCGTCAGGGACTTCGAGCCGAAGTCGGTAACGCAGGCGCTGCCTGTCCCCCCCGGCCGGGCCCCTCGGATAGGAGGGAGCCCGGCCGGGGATCAGCGGCGTCATGGCCGCCGAGTCGTGATCGGCGACCGGTCCCCTCCATCAGGGGGTCCTGTCCGGCGGAGAGGTACGCCTTCCGGGTCAAGGTGCGGCTGCGCACCGAACCGGAAGTTCCGGGAGAAGGGGTCTACCAGCCGTTCACAGAGGTGTCCGGAAGTCGCGCCGGTACCACACCAGGGGTGAGGCCGCCGTCCCTTGCCTGTGCATTCCGGAAAGCTCCCCGATCAGCAGCGTGTGGTCGCCGACTGGTATGCGACTGGTCACAGCGCACCGCAGAGCGACGGTGATGTCAGCGAGGTACGGCACGGTCGAGTCGGGCCAGTCCGCCAGGCGCACTCCGGAGAACCGGTCCACCCCGCGGGTGGCGAAGGTCCGGGCCAGATCCCGATGGTCGCTTCCGAGGATGTTGATGCTGAATTCGGTGACCTCGGACAGCGCCCCGAAGCAGCTGGACGTATGCGCTATCCCTACGAGCACAAGCGGGGGCTCCAGCGATACGGACGTCACGGAACTGGCGGTGAACCCCCACAAACGCCCATCGGCGTCCCGTGCCGTGATGACGGTCAGTGGAGCCGCGAGGAACGACATCGCCTCGCGGAACTCCGTACTGCCCGAAGCCGGCGGACTGTCTCCGACCTGTGTGCTCACCATGGTGCACCTCCCGCTGAGAGCTATCGGCCGGCCGAGGACTGCCGGGCGGCCTCGCGCGCCTGGGCTGCGAAGTCGTCCCTTTGCTCCGCAACCCATCGCTGCGACGCGCGCCGGCTCTCCAGCGCACCGGTGAAGTACGGAGCCACGTAGCGGGCGAGCAGTTCGTAGCTGCGCTTGGTCTGCTCCCGCGTGGCCCAGTCCTGGGTGTTGACCAGCAGGGTTCCGAACCCTCCGCTCTCGTCGAGCATGCGCTGGATCGCCGCTATGGCATCGTCGACCGAGCCGATGATGGCGGTCCGCGTCTCGACCGCCACCTCGGCCTCGCGCCCCTCGGGCAGCTTCGCCTGAGCGCCGACCGTGTCCCGGACGTACTCCCGGAACCAGCGGGTCATGCCGTCCCGGACCTGGCTCAGGGCCTCCTCCCGTGTCTCCGCGACGTGCACGCAGATGGCGACCCGCCACTTCGAACGGTCCACGGTCTTGCCGTGCTTGGCCGCTTCGTCTTCCGCCGCCGCCCACAGCCGCGCCAGCGGCGGCTCCTCCATGCCGGGCCGCCCGGCGAAGGTCAGCGAGTCCAGCCCGTACCGGCCTGCCAGGCGCATGCCCCGCTCCGAGCCCGCGCCGGCCACGGCCATGTCGAAGCACGGCTTGGTGCAGGGCTTCAGGTGCGGGCGTGCGTCGCGCAGTTCGAACCAGTCGGTCTTGGCCGTCACTGGCTCGTCCCCGTGCAGCAGCCGCACCAGGGCGTCGAGCGACTCGGCCATCATCCGCCGCTGGTCGCCCGCGGCGATGCCCATCATGTGGGCGTCCGCCGGCGAGACCCCGGCGCCCATGCCGAACATGGCGCGCCCCCGGCTCTGGTGGTCCAGTTGCACGATGCGGTTGGCGGTGGTGAGGGGGTGGTGGTACGGCAGGCTGACGACGCCGGTGCCCAGCTTGATCCGGCGGGTCCGTTCGGCCGCGGCGGCCAGGAAGAGTTCCGGTGAGCTGACGGTGGACCAGCCGCCGGAGTGGTGCTCGCCCACCCAGGCCTCGTCCATGCCGAGCACGTCCAGCCAGTCGATGAGGTCCAGGTCGCGCCAGAAGGCGGTGGTGGGGTCCTCGTCGAGCGAATGGAAAGGCGGGATGAAAGCGCCGAAGCGGAGAGTCATCGCTGGCTTCCTTCGTTGTCGTGTCGTGACTGCGGGCGGGAGTCGTCGAGCCAGGTGGTCAGTTCGTCCGCCAGGCGGCGCAGTTGGGGTTGCTGCATGACGGTGTAGTGGTCGCCGGGCAGGTCGACGACCTGCGTGTCGCTGGGGAAGTGGGCCTGCCAGGCGGCCGCCACCGCGTCCGGGGCGCCTTCTCGCGCCCGGAAGAAGCGGACCGGGCCCGCGTAAGGCTGCGGCTCGTAGGACAGCAGGGCCCGGAAGTTGCGTGCGAACCGGTCGAAGATGGCGCCGAGGGTCCCGGCGTCCAGGTCAGGCGGCAGTACCGATCGCCGGCGGGCCTCGGTGTGGAGCACGCCCAGCGCGTCGGGCAGGGCACCGGCCCCGCGGAAGGTGTCCGGCTCGGGCGCCCAGGATTCGCCGGCGAGACCTGCGAGGTCACGGGCGAACCAGGACAGCAGGACGGCGTCGTCGACGTGCGCGTGGTCCGCCGGCCCCGGCGGTTCCAGCAGGTCGACGACCGCGAGGCTCTCCACGGTGCGTCCGGCCCGGGTGAGCTGCTGGGCGATCTCCAGGGCCACCACACCGCCCATGGACCAGCCACCCAGTCGCAACGGGCCGTCGGGGCTTGCCTCCGTGATGGCCCCGGCGTAGTGGGCGGCCAGTTCGGCGACCGTCGTCAGCTCGGGGCCGTCCGGCACCTGGAGGGCGTAGAACGGCTGCTCCTCGCCGAGCAGCGACGCGAGTTCGGCGTAGCAGAGCACGTCGCCGCCCACGGGGTGCACGAAGAACAGCGGGGGCCTGTTGCCGTCGGTGCGGACCGGGACGAGCGCCGTGCGCTTCAGGCCGCTGCCGGCGTCCCGGACGGCCTCCGCGAGCGAGGCGATCGTCGGCTGTGCGAACAGGGTGGACAGGGGCAGCGAGCAGTGCAGGCGCGCGCTTATCCCGGCCATGAGACGGACGGCGAGCAGCGAGTTGCCGCCGAGCGCGAAGAAGTCGGTATGCACGCCGACATGGGCGTCGGGGAAGAACTCGGCCCAGATGGCGGCGAGTTCCGCCTCGACCTCGTCGCGAGGAGCGACCGCGGCACCGTCGTCGTCCGCGTAGGTGCCGGGTACCGGCAGTGCCGTCCGGTCGACCTTTCCGTTGGCGGTCAGAGGCAGCGCGTCCATCAGGAGGACGTGGTGCGGCACCATGTACGCGGGCAGCGTCTTGCCCAGTGCCTCGCGCAGTCGCTCGGGCGCGCCCGCGGGATCGTGCCCCTCGTCCAGCACGGCGTACGCGACGAGTTGCTTGGCTCCCTGCCTCTCGCCCACGGCGGACACCACCGAGGCCCGCACGCCGGCGCACTGTGCGAGGGCCGCCTCGATCTCTCCCAGCTCGATCCGGTAGCCCTGGACCTTCACCTGGAAGTCCTCGCGGCCCAGGAACTCGATGCTCCCGTCGGGCAGGTAGCGGCCGAGGTCACCGGTCCGGTAGAGCCGTTCCCCGGTGGACGGATGGCGCAGGAAGGCGGCCCGGGTCTTGGCCTCGTCGCCGAGGTAGCCGCGGGCGAGTCCAGCGCCGCCGATGCAGAGCCGGCCGGGCACCCACACGGGGCAGGGCTGCATCGCGTCGTTCAGCACATGGAACTGCTGGCTGCGCATCGGCGTGCCGTACGGGATGCTCGCCCAGTCGGGATCGACGTCGCCGATGGGGTGAAGGATCGACCAGATCGACGCCTCGGTGGCTCCGCCCAGGCTCCACACGGCCGCGTCGGGCACCAGTGCCCGGATGCGGTCGGGGAGGGTGACCGGGATCCAGTCGCCGCTCATCATCACCGTCCGCAGCGGGAGAGTGCCGGCCAGGCCCTCGCCGAGGGCGTGTTCGGTGAACATCTCCATCAGCGTGGGCACGCTGTTCCACAGCGTGACGCCGTGCTCGGTGACGAGGTGCGCCCAGCGCGCCGGTTCCCGCTGTGCGCCCGGCTCCGGCAGTACGATCGCGCCGCCGGCGGCCAGGACGCCGAAGACGTCGTAGACGGAGAGGTCGAAGTTGAGTGCGGACAGGGCGAGCACCCGGTCGTCCTCGGTGATGCCGAAGCGCTCGTTGATGTCGAGGCAGGTGTTCAGGGCACCGGTGTGCTCGATCATCACGCCCTTCGGCGTGCCGGTGGACCCGGAGGTGAAGATGACGTACGCCAGGTCGTCGGGGCGGGCCGGGGACGGCGTCAGCGGTGCGGCGTCCGGCGCTTCGGCGGTGGTCGTGTCGACGCTGAGCCGCACGGTACCGTCCGGCCAGGCGATGCGCTCCTCCACGCGGGCCTGTGTCAGGACGAGTGAGATGCCGGCCTTCTCCATGAGCAGCCGCAGCCGTTCGGGCGGGACGGCCGCGTCGATGGGCACGTAGGCCGCTCCGGACTTCAGCACGCCGATCGTCGCGGCGACCTGCTCCCAGCCTTTCTCCATCACGACGCCGACCAAGCTGCCCGGCTGTGCTCCGTGTTCGCGCAGCCGGCGGCCCAGCCGGTCGGTGCGGGCGTCGAGTTCGCCGTACGTCAGGGTGCGGTCCGCCGCGATGACCGCGGTGCGGTCGGGGTGCGCCGCGGCACGCTCCGTGAACGGTTCGTGCAGCAGCCCGGCGGGCAGCGGCGCGGCCGTGGCGTTGACCTCGCGGCGCACGGCCAGGTCGGCGTCCGGCACCAGGACCGGGGCGGGGCGGTGCCAGGCCTGCGGGTCGTGGCAGAGGCCGCGCAGGAGGTCCACATAGGCCGCGAACATCGCGTCGATCATTCCCTCGGGGAAGATCTCCTCGACGACGTCCCAGTTCACCATCAGGGCGCCCGCGTCCTCGACGACCTGGTGGTCCAGCCACACCTGCGGAGTGCGGATGGAGGTGGAGACCTCACGGCCGGCGCTTCCGAGCGCGGTCAGGTGCTGGGCGAGGCCGGTGGCCGCCGCGGAGTCCTCCTTGGCGGCGAAGTTGACCGTGCTGGCGAAGACCACGGGCATGGAGGCCCGGCCGCCTCCGCCACGGGCCCGGTGCAGTTCGCGCAGGACCTCGACGCCGCTGACGTGGCTGTGCTCCAGGTCGTTCCACAACTGCTTCTGGATGCGGTCGGCGCGCACGGCGAAGCCGTCCAAGGCCGAACTGTCGATCTCCAGCAGGGTGGTGGCGCTGAAGTTGCCGACCACCTTGCCGACGTCCGGGTGCAACGGCAGCCGGTTGAAGAACAGCAGGTTGAGGGTGAACCGGCTGGACTTGCTCCATGCGGCCAGCACCTGGGCATAGGCGGTACACAGGGCCGCCGAGGGCGTGACGCCGAGAGCGGCCGCCTGCTGCTTGAACCGGGCCCAGTCCTCCGCCTCGATACGGTGCGAGCGGTGCGTGAACACGGGGCGGTCGAGCGAGGCCGGGTTCTTGGCGAGCGGCAGCTCGGGGGCGGGCGGCAGCGAGTCGACGCGCCCGCGCCAGTACTCCAGCGAGGCGGTGTGCAGGGGGGTGCCCTCGATGGAGCGGGCGGTGACGACGTAGTCCCGGTAGGTCAAGGGCAGTTCGGGAAGCGAGGCCGCTTCGCCGCGGTAGGCCGCCGCCCACTCGCTGAACAGCAGGGACGTGCTCCACGCATCGATGATCAGGGCGTCCAGGCCGATGTGCAGGCGGGTGTGCCGCTCGTCGAGCAACGTGGCCCGCACGTCGAACAGCGGCCAGCGCGTGGTGTCGAAGACCTGGTCGCGCACCTCCTCATGGAGGTCCCGCAGCAGCCGGTCCCGTTCGCCCTCGTCGCACGCGCGCAGATCCGTGGTCCGGATCTCGTACGGCGGGACATCGGCGAGCACCCGCTGGTGGCCGTCCTCGGTCATGACGGCCCGCAGCATGTCGTGGCGTGCGATCATCAGCCGCAGCGACTCGGTGAGGCGGGTGAGGTCCACGTCCTCCACGTCGACCTCGATGAAGAAGTACGTCGAGACATTGCCGAGTTCGAAGGCGCTGGACCGGCCCACCAGATAGGCCTGCTGGAGATCGGTCAGCGGAAACGGCTCGTGGCGTGCCTGGGCGTCGGGCAGGAAGACCGGCAGGGCGCCGCTCTCCACCCGGGACGCGCCGGCCGTGCCGGGCTCCTCGCCGGCGTCGTCGGCCCCGAGCAGGCCGAGGATCTCCGTGCCGAGCGTGTGCACGCTGCGGCCGTCGAGGAAGATCACGAGAGGCAGGGAGACGCCGAGCCGGGCGGCGAGGGTCTCTTTGACCTCCAGGGCCATGAGCGAGTCCAGGCCGAGGTTCTGCAGCGGCTCGTGGACATCCAGGCCGGCCCGGTCGCTGCCGAGGGCCGTGGCGACGGTGCGCGCCAGGAGGTCCCGCACGGCGTCGGGGTCACGCGGTGCCGGGACTGCGGCTGCCGGGGCCGCATCGGCGGGCCGCGCGGCGACGGCCCGGCGGGTGACGGCCGGGTCCTGGGGTTCCGCGCGCAGCAGCTGCTCGCGTTCGGCCCGTCGCAGGCACACCCCGTCCGCCTCGACCAGGGTGCGTCCCCGGTCGTCGTACAGCCGGGCCTCGGCCAGCAGCATCGTGGCCGGGCCGGAGGACGGAAGCAGCCGTACCCGGCAGTGAGTCGCGCCGCCGGCGGGACCGTGCAGCAGGAAGCGGTCGATACTGACGAGCATGTACGTGGCGTCCGGCGGGCCGTCCGGGGGCAGGCACGCGAACAGGGTCTGGAACAGCGCGTCGGTGAGGCCCGGGTGCAGCAGGTAGGTGCCGCTCTCCTCGGGGCGCGCCGGGCGCATCCGGGCCAGCGCCTCGCCCTCGCCCGCGTGGATGTGCTCGACCCACTGCGCGGAGGGCCCGAGGTACAGCTTCCGCCGCCACATGCCGCGGTGGAACTCGTCGCCGGAGATCTTCGTGGTGAGCCGGGCCCGCAGGGCGTCGAGGTCCTCGGCCGACGGGGCCGCGGAGGACGGGCCGACCCGGCCCTGTGCGTGCAGGGTCCAGCGCGGTGCGCCCTGGTCGTCGTGGTCGCCCGGGCGGGCGGCGAAGTAGCGGAAGGCGCCGCGCCCCGGGCCCGCCGTCGACTCGTCGACCAGGAGCTGCACCTCGGCGCGGTCGCCCGGGTCGAGGACCATGCTCTGCAGGACTGTGCAGTCCTCGACCAGGACCGGGCCGGCGCCGTACAGCTCCCGGCTCGCCTCCAGGGCGGTCTCCAGGTAGACCCCGATGTTGACCACCGGCAGCCCGTCCATGACGCAGTCGCCCAGGCAGGGATGCGCCTCGGCGCCGACCGTGGCGGCGAACTGCGCGGTGGGAAGCGGAGAGGCGACCCGCGCGCCGAGCAGCGTACGGGACAGCCCGCCCGCGGGTGCCGTTTCGGCGGTGGCTTCGGGCCGGGCGCTGGGCCGGAACCAGTGGCGGGCCCGCTGAAAGGCGTACGTGGGCAGTTCGGTGCGACGGCGGCCACGGCCGGCGTCGTACCGCTCCCAGTCGACGGCCACGCCCCGCGTGTAGAGGGCGCCCAGGCTGTCCAGGAGAACCTGCCAGTCGTCGCGGCGGGGGCGCAGGGACGGCAGGAACACCGGCTGCTCGTCGGGCTCCGGCTGCTCTCCCGGCCCCGCGTCGGCCGTGAGGGACCGCTTGGCCAGCCCCGTCAGCGTGGGAGCGGGTCCCACCTCGAGGAAGACGCGGTACCCCTCCCGGTACAGCGTGGTCATGCCCTCGTGGAACCGTACGGCCTCGCGGGCGTGCTCGCGCAGAGAGCGGGCGGTGAACGCCCCCTCTCCGGTCAGGATCTCTCCGGTGAGGTTGGAGACGACGGGGATCCTGGGCGCCCGGAACGTCACACCGGCGGCCTCGCGTTCGAACGCGTCGAGCGCGGGATCCATCAGCGGTGAGTGGAAGGCGCGCGTCACGGTCATCCGCTTGGCGCGCACCCCCTGCTCGGACAGCTCGGCGAGGACGGCGTCCAGGGCGCTCTCGCTGCCCGACAGGACGATGTTCTCCGGGCCGTTGACCGCCGCGACGGACAGCTCGGCGGCATGGCGCTCGAGCAGCGCCGCGACGCGGTCCTCGGACGCGAAGACCGCGGCCATGGCGCCCCCGTCGGTGAGGTCGTGCATGAGCCGCCCGCGCCGCGCGACGAGCCGCAGGCCGTCGGCGAGGTCCATCGCTCCCGCCACGCAGGCCGCCACCAGCTCGCCGACGCTGTGCCCCAGCACGGCCGCGGGCTCCACGCCCCAGGACCGCCACAGTTGGGCGAGCGCGTACTCGACGGCGAACAGGGCCGGCTGCGTCCATGAGGTGTCGTGGAGGAGCGCGGCGTCCTCGGGCGCGGGGTCGAGGACGGTCGTCAGCGGGCGTCCGGTCAGCGGGCGCAGCACCTCGTCGCACGCATCGAGGACCTGGCGGAACACGGGCTCCGTGGCGTAGAGGGCGCGGGCCATGCCGGGGTACTGCGCTCCCTGGCCGGTGAACAGGAACACGACCTGCGGGCGGGTGCCGGCCCTCGCGTGGCCCCGGTGGCTGCCGGCGGGCCGCCCGCCCTCGGCGTGCTCGGCCAGCCGCCGCCCCATCTCGGTGGCGGAGGAGGCCGTCACGGCCAGCCGGTGGGCGAAGTGGGACCGGCCGGTGGCGGCGGTGAAGCAGATGTCGCCGAGTTCGGCGTCCGTCGCCGCGGCGAGCCGGTCGCGGTACCGCCCGGCAAGGGCGGTGAGCGCCTCGGGGTTCTTCGCGGACAGTGTCAGCAGGTGTGCGGTGCGCTCCGGGGCGGTGACGTCGGGGCCGGCTTCCGCGGGGGCCTCCTCGACGATCAGATGCGCGTTGGTTCCGCTGGCGCCGAACGAGCTGACACCGGCGATCCGGGGCGCGGCTCCGCGCGGCCAGGGCCGGCCTTCGGCCGGGATCTCGACGGCGAGGTCCTCGATGCCTATCTCCGGATTGACCTCGGACAGGTGGAGGTGCGGGGGTATGCGCTCGTGCTGGAGGGACAGGATGACCTTGATCAGCCCGGCGACACCGGCGGCCGGTTCCAGGTGGCCGACGTTGGTCTTGACCGACCCCACGAGCAGCGGACCCGCCTCCCCGCGCCCGCCGAGCACGGCGTCCAGGGCACGTAGCTCCAGCGGGTCGCCGAGAGGCGTGCCCGTGCCGTGCGCCTCGACGTAGCCGACCTGGGCCGGTTCGACGGACGCCGACTGCAGGGCCTGACGGATCACTGCTTGTTGCGCGGCGGAGTTCGGGACGGTGACGCCGCTGCTGCGTCCGTCCTGGTTGACGGCGGAGCCCCGGATCACGGCGAGGATCCGGTCCCCGGCCGCGCGGGCGTCGGACAGCCGCTTCAGTACGACGATGCCGCAGCCCTCACTGCGTACGTAGCCGTCCGCGCTCGCGTCGAACGTCTTGCACCGGCCGTCCGCCGCGAGCATGTGCGCTTTGGAGGCGACGACGAACCACTCCGGCGCCAGCAGCACGTTCACGCCGCCGGCCAGGGCCAGGCCGGTCTCCCCCGAGCGCAGGCTCCGGCATGCCAGATGCACGCCGACCAGGGAGGAGGAGCAGGCGGTGTCGACGGACAGGCTGGGGCCGTTCAGGCCGAGCCAGTACGACAGTCGGCCGGCCGCGAAGGTGGAGGCGTTCCCGGTGAGGCTGTAGGCGGTCAGGTCGGCCGGGTCGACCTGCTGCATCTGCGCCTGCAGGTAGTCGTAGGTGGTGACCCCGAAGTAGACGCCGGTGTCGGAGCCCCGTAGTCCGTCGGGTGACTGTCCCGCGTGTTCGAGGGCCTCCCAGCCGACCTCCAGCAGCAGGCGCTGCTGCGGGTCGAGGGCGGCCGCCTCGCGGGGGGAGATCCCGAAGAACCCGGCATCGAACCGGTCGACGTCGTCCAGGAATCCACCGCGCCGGGTGGACATCTTGCCGGGCGCGTCCGGGTCGGGGTCGTAGAAGCGGTCGACGTCCCAGCGCGTGGCCGGTATCTCGCCGATCCCGTCCCCGCCGCGGTCCAGGAACTCCCAGAACGCCTCAGGGCTGTCGGCGCCGCCCGGCATGCGGCAGGCCATACCGACGACGGCGATGGGCTCCGTTCCGGCGTTCTGCACCGCGTCGAGTTCGGCGCGCAGCCTGCGGATCTCCTTCAGGCTCTGGGCGAGGACTGCTTGGCGTTCAGGGCCGTTGCCGGTCATCGGGAACCTCCTGCGGTACGGGTCGAGGAGCGGACTTCTTCGGCCAGCAGAGCCAGGAGTTCCTCCTCGGTGAGGTCGTCGGTCGTCTCGTCCACCGGGGCCTGGGCGGGCTCCTCGGGTGGGACCGTGGGTGCCGGCGCGGGTGCCTCGGTCTCCGGTGGAGCCGGCCGGGGACCGGGCGCGGCGGGTTGCCGCTCGGTGAGGCCCAGCAGATGGGCGGAGAGCTCCTCGACCGACGGGTGCTCGAACATCACGGGTGCGGGCAGCTTGCGCCCGAGCCCTGCCTCCAGCAGTACGCGGACCCGGGCGGCGAGCATCGAATCCATGCCCATCTGAAAGAACCCGGCGCCGGGATCGACGCGTTCCGGTGCCATCTCCAGCACGTCGGCCACGGCACGCAGCACGAACCTCCGGATCATGCCATGGCGTTCGGCCATGGCCACGGATGCCGGCCGGTCGTGCGGCTCGCTCCGCGCGCCGCCGGCCTTCGGTGATCCGGCCGGTGCCGGTGCGGGTTCCGGCGCCGGGGCGGCGGTGGGTTCCGGGCGCCGTACGCCGGTCGCGGCACGGCGTGCCGCCTCGGCGTCGCGGAACCAGAAGTGCTCGTGCCGCCAGGTGTAGGCGGGCAGCGGCACGGGGCGGGCGTCGGCGGGCAGCAGCGTGTCCGCACCGGCCGCCGGCAGGCCGTGTGCGTGCAGGGCGCCGAGGATTTCGAGCATGCCGTGCGTCTCGGGCGCGTCACGTCGCATCGCCGGCAGGGCGAGCCCGTCCCGTTCACTGAACTCGAAGCCCTGCTCGATCGCGGACAGCAGCACCGGGTGAGGGCTCATCTCGACGAACACCCCGTTGTCCCGGGCGATGAGCGACTGCACGGCGTCCCAGAACAGTACGGGCTCGCGCAGGTTGCGCATCCAGTAATCGGCGTCGAAGTCCGAGCCGTCGGTCGGTTCGCCGGTGACCGTCGACAGGATGGGGATGCGGGACGGCCGGGGTGACAGTCCGACGAGGTCGGCGAGGAGTTCGTCGCGCAGCGGGTCCACCTGGGGGCTGTGCGAGGCGACGTCGACCTTCACCGGGCGGCAGAACACATTGCGGGCGCGCAACGTCTCGGACAGGTCGACCAGGGTGCGCGGATCGCCCGACAGCACCGTGGAGGTGGGGCTGTTGGCGACCGCGACGGACACCTTGTCCCGGCAGTCCTCGATGAGCCGGTCCGCCTGGTCCAGGGGGAGCGCCACGACGAGCATCGCGCCCTGGCAGCTGATGCGGCGGAGCAGGGCGCTGCGCCGGCAGATGACCCGGGCGGCGTCGTCCAGGGTGAGCGCCCCGGCGATGTGCGCGGCGGCCACCTCGCCCATGCTGTGGCCGACCACGGCATCCGGTGCGACGCCGAAGGAGCGGCTGCGGGCGGTGAGGCCGACGGCGAGGGCGAACAGGGCGGGCTGGATCAGGTCGATGCGGTCGAGTGCGGCGTCGGGCTCCAGGCGCATGACGTGGTCGACGACCGAGCGCCCGCCGAGGAAGGGCCGCATCGCGTCGTCGCACTCCCCGACCGCCTTGCGGAACACCGGGCAGGCGTCCAGCAGTTCCCGGCCCATGCCGGCCCGCTGGGAGCCCTGCCCCGGGTAGACGAACACGAGGCCGTCGGCCACGCTGCCGTTCGCCCGGCCGGTGACCACGCCGGTCGCCTCCTCCCCGTCCAGCCACCTGGTGAGCCGGTCCGCCGCCTCCTCGTGCGATCCGGCAACGACGGCCAGCCGGTGCTCGTGGCGGGTGCGGCGGGCCGTCGCCGTGTGGACGATGTCGTCGAAGCGCTGGGCGCGCCCCTTGGCGGAGCGCAGGTGGTCGCGGTAGGCGCGGGCCAGGGGGGCGAGTGCGTCGCCGGTGGCCGCGGAGACCGGCAGCAGCCAGGGGCCGTCCCCGCTCGGGGGCCGCTCGTCCGCGCGCCCGGTGTCCGCCGGTGCGGGGCCGAGGATCACGTGGGCGTTGGTGCCGCCGGCACCGAAGGAGCTGACGGCCGCGTGCCGCCGCTCGTCGGGCACGTCCCACGGACGCAGGGAGGTCGGTACGACCAGCCGGGTCCCGTCGAGGTCGATATGCGGGTTGAGGGTCGTGAGATGCAGGTGGGGGGTGAGGGTGCGGTGGTGGATGCTCAGCGCCGACCGGATCAGTCCGGCCATGCCGGCCCCGGCCTCGAGGTGGCCGATGTTCGTCTTGACCGAGCCGAGCGCGCACACGTCGCCCTCGGACGCGGGCTGTCCGTAGACGGCGCTCAGCGCCTCCACCTCGATGGGATCGCCGAGTTCGGTGCCTGTGCCGTGCGCCTCCAGCAACGTCACCTGGGAGGGTTCGAGGTGGGCGTTGTGCAGGGCCTGCCGGATCACACTCTGCTGGGACAGCCCGTTGGGGGCGGTCAGCCCGTTGGTCAGGCCGTCCTGGTTGACGGCGGAGCCTCGGATCACCGCCCAGATCCGGTCGCCGTCAGCCACGGCGTCGGAGAGGCGTTTGAGGACGAGCACGCCGATTCCCTCGCCGCGGGCGTAGCCGTTCGCGTCCGCGTCGAAGGTCTTGCAGCGGCCGTCGGGGGCCAGCGGCAGCCCCTTGGCGTGGGCCTCGGCCAGCCTGGGCGAGAGGATCAGGTTCAGGCCGCCGACGACGGCCGTGTCGCAGTCCTTGGTGCGCAGGCTTTGGGCGGCGAGGTGCACGGCCACGAGCGAGGAGGAGCACGCGGTGTCCACGGTCATGCTGGGGCCGCGCAGGTCGAGCACGTACGACAGCCGGTTGGCGATGATGCAGTTCGTGCCGCCCACCACGGTGTAGGTGTCGGCCGCGGCTCCTTCGAGTTGGAGCTGGAGGTAGTCCGTGGCGTTGGCGCCCACGAAGACACCGGTCCGGCTGCCCTGGAGTTTCTCCCGGATCAGTCCGGCGTCCTCCAGCGCCTCCCAGGCCACTTCGAGGAAGTGCCGTTGCTGGGGGTCCATGCGGGCCGCTTCGCGCGGCGATATGCGGAAGAAGTAGGGGTCGAACCGGTCGACGCCCTCGATGAAGCCACCGTGCGGCGGCGGCTTCCCGTCGGGCGGCCCGCCCGGTCCGTCCGCCCGGCGCAGCTCCCAGCGGTCCTCGGGCACCTCCCCGATGGTGTCGACGCCCTCGGACAGCACCTGCCAGAAGGCGTCAGGTGATGTCACCCCGCCCGGCAGCCGGCATCCCATGCCGACCACGGCGATCCCTTCCCGCTTCGCCCGCTCCAGCACATCGATCTGTCCGCGGAGCCGGCGGATGGCGGCGAGGGCCTTGGTGATGCTGCTGTCATCGGCGGCTGTGGCCGCGTACCGGTCCGTCGGGGTCCCGGATGTGCCGCGCATGCTAGATGGTCTCCATCCGCTCGTTGAGCTCGGCGAGTTCACGTTCGAGGAGTTCTTCGGGGCTCAGATCCCCGGCTTCGGCCCTGCCGCCGGCGCCCGCGCGCGGGGCCGGCGGGACCGGGGTCTTTGATGGCGCCGCGGACTCGTCGAGGGCCAGCCGCAGCTTTTCGGCCAGGAAGGGAGCGAGGTCGCGAATGGTCGGGTAGTTGTAGATGAGGGTGGCCGACAGCCGAACGCCGAAGGTCGCTTCCAGCCTGTTGCGCAGCTCCAGCGACATCAGGGAGTCGATCCCCAGGGACTTCAGCGGCCGGTCGGGATCCACCCTGCGCGCGGGGAGCTTCACGACACGGGCGACGTTCTCCCGCACCACCGACTCCAGTGCCGCGCGGCGCTCCGCCCCGTCCGCCAGCGCGGCGATGCGCTCGCGCAGGGCAGCCGGACCGTCCCCCCGGTTGCCGGACTGTGCCGGGCCGTCCCCGTCCGGTGGTGCGGACGGCGGCGTCGTGAGCACGGGTACGGACGCGAGCCGGACGATGCGCAACCCGGTGACCTCGGCGAGCAGAGTTCCGTCCGGGCCGTGGACCGAGACGTCGGCCTCCCACTGTCCGTCGCCCACGACCCGGCAGGTGGTGTGAGCCCACACCTCGCCGCGGACCGTGCCGTGGACGGCGACTCGGCCCATGCCCTCGCTCAGGAACCCGCCCTCCGCCGTCCAGTCGGCGCCGAGGAGCGGCGCCACCGCCGTCTGGAGGGCGGCGTCCAGCAGCGTGGGAGGCAGGACGTGTCCCGTGTCACGCCACTCCCGACCGTGCGGGCCGATCCTCGCGAGCGCCTCGCCCGCTCCGCGCGCGATGTGCCCGATGCCCTGGAAGGCGGGACCGTAGCCGAGGCCGCAAGCCGCCAACGCCCGGTAGTAGTCCGGTCCGTCGAGCGCGTCCGTCATCCGTGCGGCGAGAGAGCCGGCGTCGGCCGGCTCCGGGCCGGTGCCGTAGCCGGCCGCCGACAGCACGGCCTCGGCCACGCAGACGGGGCCGGTCTCCTCGGCGGCGAAGAAACGTAGTCGCGCCCGCTCTTCCCGGGACCCCTCCAGCACCGCCTGGACACGCGCGTGTCCCGCCTCGGGCAGTACCAGCGGCTGCTGGAAGAGCACGTCGGACAGCAGGTGCCGCTCGCCCGGCAGCACCTGGCGGGCCGCGGCGAGGGCCATGTCCACGAAGGCCGCGCCGGGGACGACGACCGCCCCGCCGATGCGGTGGTCTCCCAAGGCCGCGGTCGAGGTGTTCAGTTCCGTCTGCCAGTAGTGGGTGCCGGGCTGGATCGCCGAATCGATCCGCTCGCCGAGCAGCCCTTGCCGAGGGGCGAGCCCCGTACCGGCGGTCCTGCCGGTCTGCTCGTGCCAGTACCGCTCCCGCTGCCACGGGTAGTGCGGCAGCCGTCGGCTGGGGCGCGCGGGGGTCAGGACGCGCTCCAGGCGGACCGGGACGCCCAGCACGTGCAGCCGCCCCAGGGAGGCGAGCAGCGACTCCCGCGCGCTCTCATTCCTGCGCAGCGACGGCAGCACGGCCGGGCCGGCCACGCCCACGGAGGCGACCTGCTCAACGGCGGGGAGCAGGATGGGGTGTGGACTCATCTCGATGAACGCGTGCACGCCCTTCTGCAGCAGCCGGGCGACCTGGTCGCCGAAGAGGACGGGTTCGCGCAGATTGTCGGCCCAGTAGGCGTCGGTCATCTCCTCACCGCCGACGGCCTCGCCGGTGACGGTCGAGTACACCGGTATGGTCCCGCGACGGGGCGCCAGCCCCTCCAGAGCCGCCAGCAGATCCGGCCGCAGCGGGTCCATCTGCGGACTGTGGGAGGCGACGTCCACCTTCACCCAGCGGCAGAAGACGTCTTCCGCCTCCAACTGCCCGGCGATCTCGGCCAGTACGTCCCGGTCCCCGGAGAGCACCGTGGAGCGCGGGCTGTTGTTCACGGCGATGGACACGGCGTGCTCCCGGCCCGCCAGCACCTGTCGTGCCTCGTCCATGGTGAGTTCGACGGCGAGCATCGCGCCCTGCCCGCTGGCGCGGCGCAGCAGACGGCTACGCAGGCAGATGATCCGCGCCGCGTCCTCAAGGCTCAGCACTCCGGCGACGTGCGCGGCGGCGACCTCGCCCATGCTGTGTCCGATCACCGCGTCGGGCTCCACGCCCCAGGAGCGCCACAGCGCGGCGAGGGCCACCTCGACGGCGAACAGCACGGGCTGGACGACGTCGATGCGGTCGACCACCAGATCGGTGTCGCCGGCGGTCAGCTCGGCCTCGATGGACCAGTCCACGAAGGCGCGGGCTGCCGCGTCGCACTCCCGGACGGCCGCCTGGAAGACCGGTTCCCTCTGCATGAGTTCCCGGCCCATGCCGACCCACTGGGAGCCCTGGCCGGGAAAGACGAAGGCCACCTGGGGCCGCTTCTCGGCGGCCCGGCCGGAGACGTACAGCCCCGGGGGGTCCTCGCCGCGGGCGTGCGCGGCAAGCGCCTCGGCCAGCTCCTCCTCGTCCCGCGCCGAAAGCGCCAACCGGTAGGGGTGGTGGGCCCGCGGGAGGGCCGCCTGCGCCAGCGCCGGCAGAGCACTCGTCGGCTCACCGGCCGCATCCCCGCCCTCCGAGCCCGTCCCGGCAAGGCTCGCGGCGGTGCGCCCGGCCAGCTCACGCAGTGCCTCGGGCGACTTGGCGGACAGCGTGAACAGCTCCGCGACCGGCTCGTCCCGCACGCTCGGCAGCCGTACCTTCGTACCGAGCCGGGCAAGCGCGTCAAGGGTCTCGATCAGCCCCGT
This sequence comes from Streptomyces echinoruber, assembly GCF_014651135.1. GTDB lineage: Bacteria > Actinomycetota > Actinomycetes > Streptomycetales > Streptomycetaceae > Streptomyces > Streptomyces echinoruber. The sequence goes on along the minus strand of NZ_BMWH01000001.1, from coordinate 115,078 downwards.
ACGGTCGTCGTCGCCGCGGCGCATCGTAGTCATGACGGTCGCCGTGCGGCCGAAGTCGTCGACGCTCTGCTGGAGCGCCGGGGCAAGCACCGGGTTGGCGCTGATCTCCAGCAGGACGTCGAACTTCTCCCGCAGCAGATGTGCCGTGGCGTCGGCGAGCCGCACCTGTTCGCGCAGGTTCCGCGCGAAGTACGCGGGGCCCACCTCCCGCCAGTCCAAGGGCCGCCCGGTCACCGAGGAGATGACCGGGATACGGCCGGGCCGGCCGGCGATGCCCTCCAGAGCTTTCTCCAGGTCCGCCACAATGGGGTCGATCGCCGCGCTGTGGGCCGGCAGATCGACGCGGATCATGGCGCACAGCACGCCCTCCGCCTTCAGTGCGGCGACGATCTCCTCCAGCTCCGTGCGGCTGCCCGCCAGTGCCGTGGTGCGCGGCCCGTTGCGGGTCGCCACGCACACCGAGGAGTCCCGCCCGGCCAGGCGCTCCTCCAGTTCGCCGGCGGACAGCTCGACCACGGCCATGCCGCGGTCCGGACCGGCCACCCTGCGCTGCTGGTCGCTGTAGTGGTGGACCAGCCGTACGGCATCGGGTAGGTCGAGCACGCCGGCGATGACACACGCGGCGATCTCCCCGAGGCTGTGCCCGACCACGGCGCCGGGTCGCACCCCGGCGGCCTCCAGCCAGGTCGCCAGGGCCACCTGTACCGCGAAGACGACGGGCTGCATGACCCCGACGTCACCGGTGTGGGCCCGCGCCTCGTCCAGGAACAGCTCCTCGACGAGCGACCACCCGGTGTGGCCGGCGAGTTCGCGGTCGCATTCCTGCAGAACGGACCGGAAGACCGGCTCCGTGCGGTAAAGGTTGCGCGCCATGCCGACCCACTGCTGCCCGTACGGCGAGCAGACGAAGGCGATCCGGGGACGGCCGGGTATGCCCCGCGCGGCGCTGCCGGGCACCGTCGGCGGGGCAGGCTCCCGGTGGCCCTCGACCACCACGTGGACATTGGTGCCGCCCCAGCCGAAGGAGCTGACTCCTGCGTACAGCCCGCTGTCCTCGGGCCACGGCTCGGCTCTGGTGGGAACAGTCAGGCGCAGTTCGTCGAAGGGGATGTGCGGGCTCGGGGTCTCGAAGTGCAGGTTCCGCGGCACCCGCCGGTGCTTGAGCACCAGAGCGGTCTTGATCAAGCCGGCGATTCCCGCCGCCGCTTCGAGGTGTCCCATGTTGGTTTTGACTGATCCGATGCGGAGTGGCCGGTCCTCGGGCCGGCCCTTTCCCAGCACAGCGCCGAGGGCCATGGCCTCGATGGGGTCGCCGAGCGCGGTTCCGGTGCCGTGCGTTTCGACGTAGTGCACCTGTGGGTGGGCGATGCCGGCGTTGCGGTAGGCGGCGCGCAGCACGCTTTCCTGCGCCGCCGGATTGGGGGCGGTGAGTCCGTTGCTCAAGCCGTCGTTGTTGGCGGCGGAACCCCGAATCGTGCACCAGATGTGGTCCCCGTCCGCGAGAGCGCGCGACAGCGGTTTGAGGACGACGACTCCGCAGCCTTCGCCGCGGCCGAACCCGTCCGCCCTCGCGTCGAACGCCTTGCAGCGGCCGTCGGGTGACAGGCCGCCGAACCGGCTGAGGGACACCATGGTTTCAGGACTCAGCAGCAGATTGACCCCACCGGCGATGGCCATGGACGACTCGCCGCTCCGGATGCTCTGGCAGGCCAGATGTACGGCCAGCAAGGACGACGAACAGGCGGAGTCGAGGACCATGCTCGGGCCACGCAGCCCGAGCACGTAGGACAGCCGGTTGGCGATCATGTTCAGTGCCCGGTCTGTGGCGGAGTGCGAGGACAGGCCACCGGTATTTCCAAAGGCGAGGTCGGCGTAATCGTGCCAAATCGCTCCGGCGAACACGCCGGTGTCGCTGCCGGCCAAACTTCTCTCCGTGACACCCGCGTCCTCGAGCGCCTCCCAGGCGACTTCAAGGAAAAGTCGCTGCTGCGGGTCTATTTCCTGGGATTCCCTCGGGGAAATCCCGAAGAACAACGGGTCGAATTCATCGATCCGACCATCCAGGAAACCGGCTTCCGTCGCGGTCATGCCGCCGGAGACATCAGGATCTCCATAGCCCGGGGAATCTTTTTCCCACCGACCTTCCGGCACGTCCCGGACGGCGTCCACGCCCGCTTCCAGCAGGTTCCAGAACGCCGCGACACCATCCGCACCCGGAAAGCGGCATGCTATGCCCACGACGGCGACGGGCTCACCCGGACGGAGGTCCCCCCGGGCCGGGGAACGGATCGGCCCCTGCGGCCCCTCCGGGAGGGCGTCACCGGCCACCACTCGTTCCGCGAGGTCGCCAATGGTGGGGTTGGCCCACAGAAACGCTGGTGACCAGCGCTTTCCCGTGGCGCGAGAGAGCGCCGCCATGAGGCTGGTGGCCCGCATCGAATCCATCCCGAGGCGTGAGAAGAGCTCGTCCTCGAGAACGTCGCCGGCATCACGGCCCACCAGTGCGGCAACCTCGCGACGAAGCCAGGAAGAGACACCTTCGAGCGTTTCCAGATCAACACCGGCCGACGTTTTTTCGGCATCACCGAATGACACCACTGATCCCCCATCCTAACGATGCCGGGCGCCGATCGCCCGCATTAGGAAACAAACCGCGATCGCCGAACCTGATTAACAGTCAACGAGTCACGGAGAGGCAGCTCCTGCATCCCACCTGGCGCACCGAGAGAGCTGCTTGACGGCATGACACTATGGATTCGCGAGGGAGTAAGTCAAGCACTTTTACTCTTGGTCATGTTAATAAATTCGGAATGCCTAGCTCCGTCCGATTCACCCCTATTCGCACCGCGGAGCCGCAGCTTGAAAACTCCCCACCACTACACGCAGTGATGCGGAATTATGAAGTCCGTGTGTCGACTTCACCCAGGAGCGAGACACAAAGGTGCCCGCCGTTGTATACGGCGGGCACCCTGTGTTCTCGTCGTACGCGTGCAGGTGGTCCTCAGACACGTGCTCCCAGCGAGCCGGCGGCCTCGCCCGCGGTGGGCTTCGGTGCCGGCGGGACCGGCGGCTTCGGTGCCGTCTTCGGCAGCCAGCGCAGGGACACAGCGGCGGCGAGCAGCGCGACACCGGCAGTCACGAGCATGGTGATCTCCATGCCCGACAGGTAGTTGTCAACGGCCTTGCCGATCAGAGCAGGAGCCTGGTCACCGAGCTTTGCGGCCTTGACCGCGCGCAGGGTGCCGCCGATCGACCCGGCGGCCTCGTCGCGCAGGGCCTCCGGGAGCACGCCCACCGAGTCCTCCATCCCCGAGCGGTAGACCACACCGATGATGCTGCCGATGACCGCGACGCCCAGCGCACCGGCGACCTGGCGCATGGTCTGCGACACGGCCTGCCCCGCACCGGCCTTGACCGGAGGCACGACGGACATCAGGGACGCGGTGGCCGGCGCCATGATGCAGCCCCAGCCGAGACCGAAGATCAGCTGCGCGACGATCAGCAGCCAGGTGGGCGTGTCCGCGGTCAGCCGACTGCTGAGGATGAAGGACACAGCCATGACGCACGCGCCGGCGGCCACCACGGCGCGCGGCCCGAACCGCATCACGAGCTTGGGGCAGCGGGCGGACATGATCATGGAGCCGATGCCCGTGGGCAGCAGCAACAGACCGGCCTTCATCGGAGAGAAGCCGAGCACGGCCTGGTAGTAGAACTGCGTGACGAAGATCGCCCCGATGAGCGCGAAGAAGCAGAGCGCGATGGCTCCGGAACCCGCCGAGAACCGGGCACTGCGCAGCAGGCTGACGTCCAGGGACGGTGCCGCCATTCGCGACTCGATCACCACGAGGAGCACGAGCAGCACCAGACCGCCAATCAGCCCGCCCAGAGTGTCGGCAGCCAGCCAGTCGTTGTCCTCACCGCCCGTCACGATGCCGTAGACCAGGAGGCCGACGGCGGCGATGGACAGCAGCACGCCGAGCGGGTCGAACTTGGCGGGCGCGGGGTTCTTGGACTCGGGGACGAGCACCCCCATGAGAATCACGCCGGCGACGACCAGCGGGGCGTTGATGAGGAAGATCGACCCCCACCAGAACTGCTCGAGCAGCAGCCCGCCGAGCACCGGCCCCACGGCGAAGGCGACTCCTGCGGCCGAGGCCCAGGCCGCGATCGCCTTCGGCCGCTCCATGGGCGGGAAGACGTTCATGATGACGGCCAGCGTGACGGTCGGCACGACCGCCGCGCCCACGCCCATGACGCCACGCCACACGATGAGTTCCGTGACGGTGTCGGCGTACGCCCCCAGCACCGAGCCGGCACCGAACACCACCAGGCCGGCCATGAGCGTCCGCTTCCGTCCGAACCGGTCCGCGCACACGCCACCGGTGAAGAGGAAGGCCGCGAAGGTGATCAGATACGTGTCGAGCGACCACTGGAGCTCGGCGTTGGTCGCGTTCAGACTCTGCTGGATCGGGGTAAGCGCCACATTGATGATCGTCAGGTCCATGACCACGATCAGTACGGTGATGGCGAGCAGAGCCAGAATCGCCCGGCGGCGCCCGCTGCTCACTTCGGGATTCATACCTGTCCTTAATCGGATTGGGCGGGTTGCACTTGATGTCCGACATCTCTGACTTCACGGTGACGTGAGGACCGAGGCGGAGAGTCCGGAGAGGCGAACGGCCCGGCCAGATCCCTCGGGGGTCGACCTGGCCGGGTCGCTCAGTCAGGTATGGTCACTCAGCCCACGGAAGCGGGATCTTGTCCTCGCTCCCGGGCATCATCGCCTTGCCGCCGACGGCCATGGCGACCAGCGCCTCCGCCGGGCCGCCCACGGCCTTCAGCTGCCGCACGGCACCGGCGGGGATGATGACGGCCTGGCCGGCCTTGGCCTGCCCGGTCTCGCTCTCCACCTCGACCTCGAACTCGCCCGACAGGGGCATCCACACCTGTTCGCGGTCGATGATGTGTACCGGTGTAGCCGAGTCCGCCCCCAGTTCCACCCGCCACGTGCTGACCTCGGCACTCCCCTGGCTGGGGGCCGCCAGGCCGAACATCGAACCGGCAGGGGTCTTGGTCGTCCGCTGCTCGCTCTCGCTGACCGCGTTCATGACACCTCCTGTGTAAAGCATCTTTACTTGCAGCGAGTAAAGCGGCTTTATATCGGTGTGTCAAGATGGGCTGATGGAGACCCACGACCCCCTCGAGCAAACCGAGCTCACCTTCCTGCTCGGGATGGCCTTCCAGCTGGTCCTCTCCGAGTTCGTGAGCCGCCTTGACGCCGCGGGCTATGCCGACCTGCGCCCCATGCACGGCCTGGTCTTTCAGGTGCTGCACGGCTCCGGTGCGACCAGCAGTGAGCTGGCCGAGCAACTCGGGGTCACCAAACAGGCCGCCGGCCAGATCATCGACGACCTGGAGAGGCGGGGCTACGTGGAACGTCGGCCACACCCCGCCGGCGGTCGGCGCAAGCTCGTTGTTCTGACCGACAAGGCTCTGAAGCACCTCGCGGTGGCCGGGCAGATCCTGCACGAGCTGGAGGCGCAACTGACCAAGCAGCTCCACGAAGTCGGTCGACAAGTCCCGCGAGCTGAACTCGCGGCCGTCATCCGTACGTTGGCCGGTGGCTCGATCCCGCCGTTGCGCCCCGTCTGGTGAAACGGCACGGCGGTGTGGTGACGGGGCATGATCACGGCGACTTCAGCAGGCGAGGCAGGGGGCTGTGCGCCGGGCTCATGCGACGATCGCCGTCCGCGACACGGACGCGGACCGTCGACAGCCTCCCAGCCATCGACGGTCCGTTCCGCCGTGCCCAGAGCCATCCACCACACTCGGAGAAACAGGTAAGGGGGTTGCGTCCTGGGAAGTGGTGTGCGGGTTCCTGCCTGATCCGGGCGTTTGTCCGGGTGTCGGGGTGAGGGCCCGGAGAGGAGAACGGCCACCGGCTTAGCTTGGCGTTTATCCTCGGCGGGCTTGGTGTTCCTTGATCGACTCGGCCCGTTTGACCGTCTTGCCGACGTCGTGGTGCCTGGCCCGGTGCTTGTTCTTCGATCCGGGAGGCCGTCCCGGGCCCGGCTTGGACGGTTTCGGTGCGGCCGCTGGACGGGCCGCCGTCGCGCGGACGTTGCGAAACCCCCGGCGGACGCGGGCGGGGGTGAGGCAGCGGGGCTCGGCGGGTCGCTCCCAGGGACGGCGCAGGTCCTCGGCGAGGGGGCGGGCGAGGCGGAGCTGGGTGTGGGCGGCGATGATGAGCCAGGTCCGCAGATCGGCGCTGTCGGCGTGGCGAACCTTCGGTGCCGTCCAGCCGAGGGTCTGCTTCAGGAGTCTGAAGGTGTGCTCGAGATCGAATCTGCGGAGGAAGGACTGCCACCAGCGGTCCACGTCCACCGGCGTGGCGGCGGTGGCCGAGCACTGCGGCCAGATTGGTTTCGGGTCGCGGTCGCCCGGCAGGCGCTCGACCTGCAGCCGCACCAACGTGCCGTGCAGGATGGGTAGTTCCTCGTCCGCGTGGTCCAGCCATGGACCTCGGTGGGTGAGCCTGGGGTGCATCCGGTCCCAGGCCATCGCCTCCGCAGTGCCGTAGCGGGTGGTGTCCGTGCTGGTGGTGACGTCGGGCTGGTGCCGGCTGTCGGGCTTGGCGAAAGTGAGGACGCCGCCGTGCCGGCGGGGCCGTCCGCCCTTCGGGCCGCAGCGGGGCGGGCCGGGGTCGCGGAGCATGACCCGGTCCGAGCGCAGGCGCCCGAGCAGCATCACCGGCAGGTCGGCCAGGGCGTGGGCGAGGTAGGTGACGTCGTAGCCGGCGTCCATCACGATGAGGATCTCCGGGTCGCCCGGCCGCCAGTGCTCGGCCTGCGTCAGCCGCTTTACGACATCGCGTAGTGGGGCGGTGGTGACGAGCGTCGCGTCGTCGGCGGGTCCCGGGCGGACAGCGTCCAGCAGCGCGACCCAGGAGGTGCGGCCGGATTCCAGCGCGGCGACGAAGGAATACGGCCAGCCCGGCACGAACTGGTCCGTCTTGCGGTCGCCACGTCCGTAGACGTGGCAGAACAGCCGGTTGTCGCTGGTCGGGGCATCGGGACGGAGCCAGTTGCTCACGTCCGCAGCCAGCACGATCCGGCCGTCGGCCGCCTTCGGCAGCGGCAGGCCGGCCAGCGTGCGGCGCAGGCGTGTCGGCTCCAGCCAGCCGCGGTCCAAGGCCGCGTACAGCGCACCGTGCCCGCGCCGGTGCTCGACCGCGAGCGACAGCTCGACCAGGGTCTTCACCGGCCCGTCCGCGCACAGCACCGCGTCGGTGAGCTCGAAGAGCGCATCCGCGCGGGCGTAAAGGCATTCGTAGAACTCGACCCGAAAGCGGGACAACACGTCCAACGCCTCGCCTGTGGACGCATCGACAGACAGACTCATACACAGCGGCCGTTCTCTTGTCCTTCGTGACTCGACATCTCGAAGCGTGGAGAACGGCCGCCTCCGCTGTCCCGGAAAGAACCGCAGTTCAGCAGGTCGGGTGACCTGCCACGTTACCGGTAGTTCGTTAGATCCGGTGGTGGCGTGGGTTGACGGCAGGTCGGGTTGGTCGTAGGCCGGTGGGAGGAGTCAGCTTCCTTGCCAGGGGCTGAAGATGACCGCTCGCCGTCCGTGTCCGCCCGCGCCGGGGCCGTTGGAGGACTACGCGGCCCGGTTCGACGACCTCTTCTTCAGTCCCGCCCCGCGGCGGGGGTGTCGCGAGTACCTGACCGGGCTGCTGGCGCCGCGGGAGCGGAACAAGACGATCACCTGCCTGGCCGGGGCGGAGCCGGTGGCGGGTGCGGGGACGCCGGGGGTGCAGCGGCTGCAGTTCTTCCTGTCCGAGTCGCCCTGGGAGGCCGAGCAGGCCAACGACCGGCGGCTTGAGCTGCTGCGCGAGGAGCCGGCGACGGCTCCGCACGCCGGCGGGGTCATCGTGATCGACGACTCCGGGGACCGCAGGGACGGCACCGCCACCGCGCATGTGGGCCGGCAGTGGCTGGGCCGGCTGGGCAAGACGGGCAGCGGCATTGTCACGGTGTCCACGGTATGGACCGACGGCCGCGTGTACTCCCCGCTGCACGCGACTCCCTACACCCCTGCCCACCACTTCGCCCGCGGCCGGGCCGATCCGGCCTTCCGCACGAAACCGCAGCCGGCCGCCGCCCTCGCGCCCGCGGGAAGGAGCCCGGCCCCGCAGCAGCAGGCTCAGCAGCAGCCCCGCCGCCCTCGCGCCCGCGGGAAGGAGGCGGGCTTCGGCTGCCGGGCGGTGGTCGCCGACTGCGCCTACTCCGTGAGCGACGACTGGTACCTCGCGCTGCGCGAGGCCGGCCTGGCCTACGTGGTCGCGCTCAAGCCGCACCGCGGCACCTGGGCCCGGGCCGACCAGCCGCACACCCCCATCGAAGCCGCCCACGCCCTGGCCTGGAAGAATGCCAAGCATCCGGGCGACTGGACGGCTGTGGAGCGTCACTTCCGCGACGGGCACACCGAGACCTGGCGGGCCGCTGACGCCCGCCTGGGCGGCTACGGACCCGACTCGCCCTGCCGGCTGGTCGTGGCCACCACCGACCCGGCTACGTTGCCGGAGAAGGCCACCTGGTACCTGGCCACCAACCTGCCCCACCCCGACGCACCCCCTGCCGTCACCAGCCCGCACCCGCCGGCCGACCTCGCCGAGATCGTCCGCCTCTACGGCCTGCGGCCCTGGATCGAGCAGAGCTACAAGCAGATCAAGGACGAACTCGGCTGGGCCGACTTCCAAGTCCGCTCCGACCGCGCCATCCGCCGCCACCAGATTCTGGTCAACTGCGCTTTTCCCTTCTGCTGGGACCAGTGGTTCGCCCCGCCCGGACCGCTGGACGCCAGCGCACCGGACCCGTGCCCCGAGGAGGGGCCAGAGAGGGGGCCCAGCCATACCCCACCAGCCCCAACCGCCCTGCCGGCCAAAGGCCTTACGGGCCATCCGCTCCTGGCTCACCCCCGCCATCACCCTCACCCGATGATGGCAAGCCTGGACGGACACCGACCCACCCTCCGAGCTCCAGGCCCTGATCGACGCGGTCAGCACCGGACACGGCATTGACCTCTACCTCCGGATTTAACGAACCACCGGTAAAAGCGACATCACGTCACGTACCGCCCTCTGAGGACGTTCTCCCGCGGCCGGCGCACCAACGGGCTGGAGCTCGCCACCGACCCCGACGTCGGCTGGTACGTACGCGAAGGCGACCACCGCGACCCCGACACCCCGGTCACCGACGCCATGCGCCCCACACCACCGCCCACCGACAAGCGCACGGCCAAAGCCTCCGAAGGCAACAAGAAGAAGACCTCGCTCAAGAAGAAGTACCTCTTCGGCTACGACGCCCACCTCATCGTGACCCGCGACGCCGAACACGACGCCGTACTCCTCGACGACGGCACCCCCAACCCCGACGTCCTCCCGGCCCTCGTCCTCGGCGTCAGTCTGGACAAGCCCGGCCACCGTCCCGCGTACAACGGCCTGAAGATCCTCAACCGCCTCCGGGAGCGTGGATACAAACCCGGCTACCTGGCCGGCGATCGCGCCTACAACAACTCCGAGCCCGACGAGTGGCAGCTGCCCGTCCGGGCCATGGGCTACAAGCCCGTCTACGACTACCGCGCCGACCAGCTCGGCAAACAGGCCGGCGCACACGGCGCGATCCTCGTCGAGGGCCGCTGGTACTGCCCCTCCATGCCCGAGCCGCTCATCAACGCCACCATCGACCTGCACGCCGAACGCATCGACCGGGAGACATGGGTCCGGCTGATCGCCGCCCGCCGCAGCTACCGCATCATGCCGAAAGAGAACGCCGACGCCGACGGCTACCAGCGGATGACGTGCCCCGCCGCAGCAGGCAAGGTTCAGTGCCCCATCAAGCCCTACAGCATGGGCCGCGGCATCCACCTGCCCCTCATCGACCCCGAACCCAGCCCCACCGGCCCGCTCAAGGTCTGCCGCCAGCGCACGATCACCATCGGCCCCGACGCCGGCGCCAAGCAGTGGCAGGCCCTGGACTACGGCAGCCCGGAATGGCAGAAGGTCTACTTCCGGCTCCGCAACAGCGTCGAGGGCTACAACGGCTACGCCAAGAACCCCCTCGCCGAGGGCATCGAATCCGCAGGATCCCGACGCATCCGCGGCATCGCCGCCCAAACGATCCTGCTCGCCTTCCAGCTGGCCCACTCCAACCGCCGCAAGATCAAGAAGTGGCTGGACACCCTGGCCCTCGGCGGCGAACGGCCACGACGCCGGACCCACCACCGCCACCCCACCAGACAACCGAAGAGCAGGACCCCGACCGGCCACCTGACACCAGCGGCATAAACCGATCCGGCCCCCGCCACTGCAGCACAACGAAGACAGGTCCCACCCGTGAGATAGCTCGTGCGTCGGGGCCTGTCGTATGACCTGACCAGGCTGTGTGATGCCTCACAGCGATCATGAAACCGAGAAACGGGCCCCTGCTGGTGACTTCCGTCACCAGCAGAAACCCGTTTCGTCGGTTTCTCCGAGTGTCCGAGGGGGGACTTGAACCCCCACGCCCTTAAACGGGCACTAGCACCTCAAGCTAGCGCGTCTGCCATTCCGCCACCCGGACGAGGTGTCCGCCGCCGTGCGGGGTGTTCCCCGCGGCGACAGGGACAACCATACCAAGGTTTCGCAGTGCCTTTCACCTGCGTTTCCTTCCGGTGGCGCGACCGGCGGCGGCGGTTCGGCGCATCGGGTGAGTGCCGGTCCGGACCGGCGCGTCGGGGGCCGGTCCGGATCGGCGCGTCGGGGGCCGGTCCGGTTCAGGGCATCAGGTGGTAGTCGGGGAAGTTGCCGGGCAGCCGCTCTCCGGCCGGGCCGCGGGTGACGGCGCGCACCAGCAGGTCGCCGCCGACGAAGGCGCCGCGCCAGGAGGCGCCGAAGCCGCCGAAGAGCTCGTCGCGGTCGCCACGGGAGCGGGGGCGGTTGTGGCCGGTCTTGAAGGCGCGGATCTGCGGGGCGAGCCGGTCGTAGGTGGCGGGGTCGTCGGTGGAGAGGGTGGCGACGAGGGCGCCGTTGGAGGCGTTCATCGCCGCCAGCAGCTCGGCCTCGGTGTCGACCAGGACGATGGTGTCGACGGGGCCGAACGGTTCGGCGTGGTGCAGCGGGGAGGACGGCGGCGGGTTCAGCAGGGTGACCGGCGGGACGTAGGCGGAGGTGTCCTGGCCGGGCAGGAACGGCCCGTCGGACAGCTCGCCCCGGAACAGCGGGACCGCGCCGCGGTCGATCGCCTCGGCGACCTGGTCGCGCAGTTCCTTGGCCTTGGCGGCGTTGATGAGCGGGCCGTAGTCCAGTTCGGGGAAGGGGTCGTCGGGGTGGGCCACGGCCAGCGGGTGGCCGGTGCGCACCCGGCGGACCGCCGGCAGGTACGCCGCCAGGAACGCGTCGAACAGGTCGCGCTGGACGACGAAGCGGGGGTAGGCGGTGCAGCGCTGCTTGCCGTAGTCGAACAGCTTGGGGACGACCGCGGCCAGGGCGTCCCAGTCGCTGTAGTCCCAGACGCCCCAGGTGTTGAGGCCTTCCTGTTCGAGGATGTGCCGCTTGCCGAGGTCGGCGACGGCGGTGGCCACGGCGGCGCCGGTGTCGCGGCCGCCGACGAAGGAGACGCAGCCGATCTCCGGCGCCCGCACCAGCGCCTGGGACAGCTCGCCGCCGCTGCCGCTGACCAGGGTGACGGGCAGGCCCTCGCGGGCGGCGAGCGCGCAGGCCAGGGTGAGGCAGGCGAGGCCGCCGTCGGTGGGGGTCTTGGCGACGACCGCGTTGCCGGCCAGCGCCTGGACGAGCATGGCGTGGACCAGCACGCTCATCGGGTAGTTCCAGCTGGCGATGTTGGACACCGGGCCGTCCAGCGGGGCGCGGTCGGCGAGCATGGGCTCGATGCCGTCGACGTACCAGCGCACGCCGTCGATGGCGCGGTCCACGTCGGCGCAGGCCAGCCGCCAGGGCTTGCCGATCTCCCACACCAGCAGCAGCGCGAGGAGGTCGCGGTGCTCGGTGAGGGCGTCGAGGGCGGCGGTGACGCGGGCGCGGCGCTCCGCGAGCGGTACGTGCCGCCAGGTGCGGTGCTGGTCGAGGGCGGCGCGGACGGCCTGCCGGGCGGTGGCCGCGTCCAGGCGGGGCGGGCCGGCGATGGGGCTGCCGTCGATGGGGCTGGTGGCGGGCAGGGGGTTGCCGTCGGCCTGCCAGGCGGCGTTCCAGAGGTTGAGGACGCGGTCGTCGCGGAAGGCCTCGGGGGCGGCGGCGAGGCAGCGCCGCCAGGCGTCGCTCCAGGCGGTGCCCGCCTTGAGGGTGAGGGTGTGTGCCATCGGGTTGCTCCGCTCTCGGTGCACGGTCGGGCGGGGATGCGTGGCGGATCGCCCGGGCACGGGCACGCACCCCGTGCGCGGGCGGCGCGGGCGGGACACCCGGGCGGGGCCGCGCGCGTTGTCGTAGTCGTACCCGGTACGGAGGCGTAGGGGCACCGGGTGTCATGTGACAGTCGCCGCGTGTCCACTATGAGCCATGTCACGCGGCCGCGCCCGGGACGGCCGGCGCCGGATCCACCGTCTCGGCCGGCGTGCCACCCGGGACGGCCCCGGCGGCCCGGGCGCGGCCGTACCGCGGAGCAGGCCGCGGAATGGGCTGCGGAGTGGGCTGCGGAATGGCCGCGAAGTGGACCGTGAAGCGGGCCGCGACCTGACGCCGCCCGTGCAGGACAATGAGATCGCGTGGGTCACCCCGCCGCACGACGACCCGGTGACCCACGGCGCCTTCCGCAGCAAGGGCCGTAGCAAGGGCCGTTTCGGCCGCCAGCACGCACAGAACCGGGGCTGATCAGGACATGGGACGAGTCACGGAACGACGCAGGGTGATCCGTATCCGGGACGGAGCCGTGTCGTCCCGTCCCGACACGCTCGTCGCCGAGGAGCCGCTGGAGATCCGGCTGAACGGCAGGCCGCTGGCGATCACGATGCGCACGCCGGGCGACGACTTCGCGCTGGCCGCGGGCTTCCTGGTGAGCGAGGGCGTGCTGGGCGACGCCGCCGAGCTGCGCACCGTCGTCTACTGCGCCGGCGCGGCGGTGGACGGCTCGAACACCTACAACGTCGTCGACGTGCGGACGGCCCCCGGCGTGGCGGTCCCGGACGTCACCCTCGAACGCAACGTCTACACCACCTCCTCGTGCGGCCTGTGCGGCAAGGCCAGTCTGGACGCGGTGCGCACGACGGCCCGCTGGCCGATCGCCGACACGCCCCCGCTCCGTCTGGCGCCGGAGCTGCTGGCGAGCCTCCCCGACCGCTTGCGGGCGGCCCAGCGGGTCTTCGACCGGACCGGGGGCCTGCACGCGGCGGCCCTGTTCGCGGAGGACGGCGAGCTGCTCGACGTACGGGAGGACGTGGGCCGGCACAACGCCGTCGACAAGCTGGTCGGGCGCGCCCTGCAGAACGGGGACCTGCCGCTGTCCCGGACGGTGCTGCTGGTCTCCGGCCGGGCCTCCTTCGAGCTGGCGCAGAAGGCGGTCATGGCCGGGATCCCGGTCCTGGCGGCGGTCTCCGCGCCGTCGTCCCTGGCGGTGGACCTGGCCGCGGAGACCGGCCTGACTCTGGTGGGCTTCCTGCGCGGCACCTCCATGAACGTGTACGCGGGCGAGGACCGCATCGCCCTCACGACCACGGCCGCCACGGGCTGACTGCCCCCGACACGCGCCGACCGCGCCCCGACACGGCGCAGCAGGCTTCCGAGCGGCGGGACCCCGCCGCGCGGGCACGGCGGGCCGAGGCCGGGCCTCCCCCGGTCCCCGGCCTCAGTCCTTCGTGCCCGCCACACCCGTCGTGCCCGCCACACCCGCCGTGCCCGCCACACCCGCCGTGCCCGCCCCGCCCACCACGCGGACCAGCATCCGCGTGAACCGCTCCCGTTCGGCCGCCGTCAGCGGCGCGAGCAGCGCGTCGTTCGCCTCCCGGGCCGCCTTCTCGCAGCGCACGAGGAGTCGCTCGCCCGCTCCGGTGAGGGAGACCAGGTTCCTGCGGCGGTCCTTCGGGTCGGGGGCGCGCTCGACGAGCCCGTCCGCCTGGAGGTCGTTGAGGATGCCGACCAGGTCCTTGGGGTCGAGGCGGATGCTGCGGCCGAGGTCGGCCTGGGCGACGGGGGCGAGGTCGCGGACGGCGGAGAGCACCACGTGGTGCCACATCCTCAGGCCTTCGGCGGCCAGCGCCTCGGCCACCAAGGCGCGTCCGCGGGCGGCCGCCCGGCCGAGCAGCCAGCTGGGCAGGGAGCGGATGGCGGGGAGGGGGGCTTCGTCGGCCATGGCGGCAGCCTAACGAAGAAGTCGTTGGACTTCCCCATGAATCATGAATACCGTTGGGTTCCCCAATGAATCCATTGGGGGTCCCAACGGTTTCTGGAGGTGCCATGCGCCGCGTCCGGTACGACTCCCCCGGCGGCCCGCTCTTCGTGGAGGACGTCCCCGCCCCCGAGCCCGGCCCCGGCGAACTGCTCGTGCGCTGCGCGGCCGTCGGGGTCACCCTGCCCGTGGTGCGCAAGGCCGCCGAGGAGGCGGAGCCGGTGCCGCTGGGCGGGGAGATCGCCGGGGAGGTGGTGGCCGCCGGCGCCGGCGTCACCCGGTTCCGGCCCGGCGACCGGGTGACCGGGCTGTGCTTCGGGCACGCCTACGCCGACCTCGCCCCGCTGCACGAGGCCATGGCCTCCCCCGTGCCCGACGGCGCCTCGGCCGTCGACGCGGTCGCGCTGGTGCGCGGCGGCCTGGTCGCCCTCGGCGCGCTGCACGCCGCGCGTCCCGAGGCGGGCGAGGCGGCGCTGGTGACGGCCGCGGCGAGCGGCGTCGGCCACCTCGCCGTGCAGGTGGCCCGGACGCGCGGGGCGATCCGGGTCGTGGGCGCCGTGTCGGATCCGGCCAAGGCGGACTTCGTGCGCTCCCTGGGCGCCGACGAGGTCGCGGTCTACGGCGAGGAGGGCTGGGGCGAGCCCGCGGACTACGCCCTGGACGCGGTCGGCGGCGACCTGCTCGGCCGGGTGCTCGCCGCCCTGGCGCCGGGCGGCCGGCTGGTCGCCTACAGCTCGGGCGGCGGCACCGTCCGGGCATACGACCTGCTGGTGGGCGCCAAATCGGTCACCGGTTTCCAGATGGCGCGCGTCGCCCGCGAACAGCCGGAGCTGTACGAGCGGTGGCGGCGGGAGCTGTGGCACCTGTTCGCCGAGGGCGCCGTGCGCCCGCGGGTGCACGCGCGGTTCACGCTGGAGGACGCGGAGCGGGCGCACGCGGACGTCCTGGGGCGCCGCAATCTCGGCAAGGTGGTGCTCGTGCCCTGACGGCGACAGGCCCCTGAAGCCCCGTCAGTCATGCGCCGCACGCTTCTTGTCGGGTGCCCGGGCGTCCAACTACCGTCTGGGGACCGGGTCATCGGACGTGGGATGTCCGGATGTCCGGACGGATGAAGGGCAGGTCGCACCATGCCGTCACGTCTGCGCACACGTCTGAGATCCACCCCGGCCGCCGTGCTCGCGGCGGTCGCCGTCCTCCTGATGCCGCTCCCGGCGCACGCCCGGCCGGCCGCCGACACGCCCCCGTTCGAGCAGCAGGTCCTCTTCAAGGCCGCCCAGGACCCGGGCTACGCCTGTTTCCGCATACCGGCGATCGTGCGGACCACCCGCGGCACCCTGCTGGCCTTCGCCGAGGGCCGTGTCCTCAACTGCGGGGACGCCGCCGACATCGACATCGTCGTCAAACGCTCCACGGACGGCGGCCGCACCTGGGGCCCGCTGCGGGTGGTCAACGAGGGCGGCGGCGACACCCACGGCAACCCGGCGCCGGTCGTGGACCGCCGGACGGGCCGCGTCCTGCTGGCGGAGACGTACAACACCGGCCGTACGGACAGCGCCAGTTGCTCGGTGCCCTGCGACCGCACCCCGCACCTGCAGTACAGCGACGACGACGGGCTCACCTGGTCGCAGCCACGCGACCTGAGCGCCGAGATCCTGCCCGCGCACTGGAACTCCTGGTACGCCACCGGGCCCGTGCACGGCGTCCAGCTCACCCGCGGCCGGCACGCCGGGCGGCTGGTGTTCGGGGTCAACACCGAGACCTGGGACGGCAGCCGGGTCACCGCCAACCACGCCGCGCTGGTCGTCAGCGACGACCACGGCGACCACTGGCGCGTCGGCGCCACCGACACCTGGCCGATCGCCGCCGACGGCACCTTCCGGCAGAAGCCGTCCGAACTCACCCTCGCCGAGCGCGCCGACGGCTCGATCCTGGTCAGCGGCCGGGAACAGGACGGCACCGACCTCGGCCACCGCACCCAGGCCGTCAGCCGGGACGGCGGCGACCGCTTCACCGCGCCCTTCCGCGACCTGCCCGACCTGTACACCCCGCAGGTGCAGGGCGCGCTGCTGCGCCTGGGCGACCGCCTCCTGCTGTCCTGCCCCGGCGACCCCGACCGCCGCCGCACCATGATGATCCGCTCCTCCTACGACGGCGGCCGCACCTGGGACAGCGTCGACCGCGGCACCGCCGTGACGACCGACTGGTCCGGCTACTCCGACCTGGTCCGCGTCGGCGGCGACACGGTGGGTCTGCTGTACGAGGGCGGCGCGGCCGACGCCCGCGACGAGATCCGCTTCGCCCGGTTCACCGAGGACTGGCTGCATCCGCGCCGCGGCCCCGACCCGACCACCGCCGACCTCGCCCCGCACGCCTCCCGCGCGCTCGTCCTGGGCGGCACCGAGGAGACCGACGGCGTGTTCGGCGGCGCGCTCGCCTTCGACGGCACCGACGACGCCGTACGCCTGCCCTACCGGCCGCAACTCCCCCTAGGCACCAAGGACCTCACCGCCTCCCTGTGGTTCCGCTACACCGCCGCCGACGGCGAGCAGCCCCTGCTGTGGATGGGCGGCATCGGTACCGGCCGGCCCCAGGTGTGGCTGCGCGGCGAACCGGCGAACAACCGCCTCCAGGGCCTGATCACGGTGCGCGACGGCGCGAGCGCCCCGCGGTCGGCGTACGTGCGCACCACCGGCGCCTACAACGACGGCCGGTGGCACCACCTCGCGCTGCGCCGCGGCGGCGGCCGGCTCACCCTCTTCGTCGACGGCACGGCCCTCGACACGGCCGACGTGCCGGGCTCCGTCAGCCGCAACTCGCCCTTCGGCGTGCACCTCGGGCAGCGCATGGACAGCCGGGCCTTCTTCACCGGCGCCCTCGACGACGTCCACGTCTGGGACCGCGCCCTGAGCGACGAGGAACTGACCGGGGTGCGCGAGGGGACGGCGGAGCCCTACGGCCACACCGTCCTGTGGCTGCCCATGGACCGCGTGCGCGGCGGACGCTGACACCGCGCTCCGCCGCCCCACCGCCCCACCACCACATGACCGGGTCGCCGCCGGCAGCACTCCGCGGGCGCGCCCCGGGCCGGGCCGGGCGCGGCCGGGATCGGCGCCGGGCGGCGCGGCCGGTACCGAGCCGCGGTCGCCGCCCCGCCCGGGCAGGCCCGCCCGGGCGGGCCCGTCCGCCGCGTCGGCCCGCGTCAGCGGGGAGGCGTCCCGGTGCCGGCCGCGGTCGCCGCCGCCGCGGCCGGCCCGGGCGAGGCGGTGTCGCCGACCTCCGGGTCGCGGGCGCGGCGCCTGGCGATGACCGCGCACACCATGAGCTGCATCTGGTGGAACAGCATCAGCGGCAGCACCGCCAGCGAGGCGTGCGCGCCGAACAGGACGCTCGCCATCGGCAGCCCGGAGGCCAGCGACTTCTTCGACCCGGCGAACTGCAGGGCGATGCGGTCCTCGCGGCCGAAGCGCAGCGCCCGGCCGCCGTACCAGGTCAGGGCGAGCATCACGGCCAGCAGTACGGCCTCCACGGCGAGCAGCCCGGCCAGCCGGGCGGGGCTGACCCGGTGCCACACGCCCCGGGCCATGCCTTCGCTGAACGCGGTGTAGACGACGAGGAGGATCGAACCGCGGTCGACGAGTCCGAGCACCTTCCTGTGCCGGGCCACGAAGTCCCCGATCCAGCGGCGCAGCACCTGCCCGGCCAGGAACGGCACCAGCAGCTGCAGCACGATCTGCACCAGCGAGTCGGGGGAGAAGCCGCCCGCGCCGCCGCCGAGCAGGGCGGCGGCGAGCAGCGGGGTGAGGACGATGCCGACCAGGGAGGAGAAGGAGCCGGCGCAGATCGCGGCGGGCACGTTGCCGCGGGCGAGGGAGGTGAAGGCGATCGAGGACTGGATCGTGGACGGCACCAGGGTGAGGAAGAGCAGCCCCTGGTAGAGGGGCTGGGTCAGCAGCACCGGCACCAGGGCGCGGGCGGCGATGCCGAGCAGCGGGAAGACCACGAAGGTGCAGGCGAGGACGGTGAGGTGCAGCCGCCAGTGGCGCAGCCCGTCGAGGGCCTCGCGGGTGGACAGCCGGGCGCCGTAGAGGAAGAACAGGAAGCCGATCGCCACCGTCGAGGCGACGCCGGTGACGTCGGCCGCCGTCCCGCGGGCCGGCAGCACGGCGGCGAGGCCCACCGTCCCGAGCAGCAGCAGGAGGTACGGGTCGATCGGCAGCCACGACGGCCACGTCAGGCGTTTCACGGCGCTCCCCTTGCGTCTCGCGGGCACGGGCGGCGGGGCGCGGGGCCCCTTCACCATCCTGCTCCTCCCGACGGTGATCGGGAATCCGGCACACGGCTCTCACTGCTATCGCCAACCATGATGACCGGCTAGGGTCGAGGATGTGTACGATCCCGCCCATCTGCGGACCTTCCTGGCCGTGGCGCAGACCCTGAGCTTCACGCAGGCCGCCCGGCGGCTCGGGCTGCGCCAGTCCACCGTCAGCCAGCACGTGCGCCGCCTGGAGGACGCCACCGGGCGGCCGCTGTTCACCCGGGACACCCACTCGGTGGAGCTCACCGAGGACGGCGAGGCGATGCTCGGGTTCGCGCGCCGGATCCTGGAGGCGCACGAGCAGGCGGCGGCGTTCTTCACCGGCACCCGGGTGCGCGGCCGGCTGCGCTTCGGCGCGTCGGAGGACTTCGTCCTCACCCGGCTGCCGGAGATCCTGGAGGGCTTCCGCCACCAGCATCCCGAGGTCGACCTGGAGCTCACCGTCGAGCTGTCCGGCACCCTGCACGCGCAGCTCGCCGCGGGCGGGCTCGACCTGATCCTGGCCAAGCGGCGCCCCCAGGACACGCACGGTGAACTGGTGTGGCACGACGAGCTGGTGTGGATCGGCGCCGAACGCCTCCGCCCGGAGCCCGACCGCCCGGTCCCGCTGATCGTCTACCCGCCGCCCGGCATCACCCGCGCCCTCGCCCTGGAGGCGCTGGAGCGCCAGGGCCGCCCCTGGCGCATCGCCTGCACCAGCGGCAGCCTCAACGGCCTGATCGCCGCCGCCCGCGCCGGCCTCGGCGTGATGGCCCACGCGCGCGGCCTCGTCCCGCCCGGCCTGGTCCGCGTCCCCGACCGCTTCGGCCTGCCCCAGCTCGGCGGCGTCGACTTCGTCCTCGTCCACGGCCGCCGCCGCCCCTCCGCCCAGCACGCCGCGGACGCCCTGGCGGCGGCGATCCTCGCCGGCGGGGACCGGCTGCACCGGCGCTGAGAGGGGCGGAGAGGGACTGAGAGGGACTGAGAGGGACTGAGAGGGGCGGCCCGGCCGGAGGCGCGGCGCACCGGCCGGCTGCTCCACCCGGCGCAGGAACACGGGGCCGCCTTCACGTGCCGGACGCCCGCCGGGCGGGGCCGGCGGGGACGGCGCCGGTGCCGGACCGGGTCGAGGGCGTCGGGGCGTCCCGCCGGGGCGAGCCG
Organism: Streptomyces echinoruber; assembly: GCF_014651135.1. Taxonomy (GTDB): domain Bacteria; phylum Actinomycetota; class Actinomycetes; order Streptomycetales; family Streptomycetaceae; genus Streptomyces; species Streptomyces echinoruber. The sequence continues at coordinate 95,245 of NZ_BMWH01000001.1, read as the reverse complement.
GGTGTGACGGAATCGGCCGCGCCGGCGCTGACGGGAAAGGGGGCCGCACACCGCGACCGACCGGCTGCGCCCCGTCGCCCGGGGCGTAATCGGGTCGTACAGATTCGGTGGAGATTACGGGACCGAAACTTACGCCACCGTCGGGATTCTGTCCGAACCTTCCCCATGTGAACGCATTTTTCCGCCCGTCGACCTGCCCGTACGCGAGGGTTGTTCGATTTCGGACCCCCTCCCGCCCCCCTCGCGCGTGGGGTAGCTTTCACGGCCTGTGCGAGGCGTCACAAGAAGCGGGGAGCGAGGATTGCGCGAGTTCACGAGTCCTCCGGTGACGTCGCTCGGACCGCCCGTGGGCGGCCTGGCCGACGTCGTCTTCCGGCACGCCGAGGAGGACCCGCTGCGGGTGGCGCTCGGCCGCAAGGACGAGACGGGCCGGTGGCGCGACGTGACCCGCGCGGAGTTCCGCGACGAGGTGCTCGCCCTGGCCAAGGGCCTGCTCGCCTCGGGCATCCGCTTCGGCGACCGCGTGGCGATCATGTCCCGGACGCGCTACGAGTGGACGCTGTTCGACTTCGCGCTGTGGACGATCGGTGCCCAGGTCGTGCCCGTCTACCCCACCTCCTCGGCCGAGCAGTGCTTCTGGATGCTGTACGACGCGGAGGTGTCGGCCGCGATCGTGGAGCACGAGGACCACGCCATGACGATCGCCACCGTCATCGACCGGCTGCCGCGGCTGCGCCGGCTGTGGCAACTGGACTCCGGCGCCGTGCAGGAGCTGTACGAGGCGGGCGCGCACCTGGACGACGACGTGGTGCACCGGCACCGGGAGGCCGTCACCCCCGACACGGTGGCGACGGTCGTCTACACCTCCGGCACCACCGGCCGCCCCAAGGGCTGCGTGCTCTCGCACGGCAACTTCATGTTCGAGGCGGACACGGTGGTCGCACGCTGGGAGCCGGTGTTCCACTCCAAGAAGGGCGACGAGGCCTCCACGCTGCTGTTCCTGCCGCTGGCGCACGTCTTCGGCCGGATGGTGGAGGTCGCCGCGGTCCGCGGCGGGGTCAGGATCGGCCACCAGCCGCAGCTGAACGCTTCCGTGCTGCTGCCCGACCTGGCCTCGTTCCAGCCGACGTTCATCGTCGCGGTGCCGTACATCTTCGAGAAGGTGTTCAACGCCGCCCGCCGGAAGGCGGAGAAGGAAGGCAAGGCCGGGCCGTTCGAGAAGGCCGTCGAGGTCGCCGTGAAGTACGCCGACGCGGTGGAGGCCAAGGCCTGGGGCATCGGGCCGGGCCCCTCGGCGGGGCTGCGCATGCAGCACCAGTTCTTCGACAAGCTGGTCTACTCCAAGATGCGGGCCGCGCTGGGCGGCCGCATCCGCAACGCCATGTCGGGCGGGTCGGCCATGGACCGCCGCCTCGGTCTGTTCTTCGCCGGCGCCGGCGTGCAGATCTACGAGGGCTACGGCCTGACCGAGTCCACGGCGGCCGCCACCGCCAACCCTCCCGGGCGCACCCGGTACGGCACCGTCGGCCGGCCCGTTCCCGGTGTCACCGTGCACATCGCCGACGACGGCGAGATCTGGCTGCGCGGCGGCAACGTCTTCCAGGGCTACCTCAACAACCAGAAGGCCACCGACCAGGCCCTGCACGACGGCTGGCTGGCCACCGGCGACCTCGGCAGCCTCGACGAGGACGGCTACCTCACCATCACCGGCCGCAAGAAGGAGATCCTGGTCACCTCCGGCGGCAAGAGCGTCTCCCCGGCCCCCCTGGAGGAACGGGTCCGCGAGCACCCGCTGGTCGCCCAGTGCCTCGTCGTCGGCAACGACCGGCCGTACATCGCCGCCCTGGTCACCCTGGACCAGGAGGCGGTCGAGCACTGGCTGGAGATGTGCGGCAAACCGAAGCTGTCCCCGGCCGAACTGGTGCGCGACCCCGATCTGGAGACCGAGGTGCGCCGCGCGGTGGTCGCCGCCAACACGCTCGTCTCCCAGGCCGAGGCCATCCGCACCTTCCGCATCCTGGCCCAGCCGTTCACCGAGGAGCACGGACTGCTCACCCCGTCGCTGAAGCTGAAGCGCAAGGCGATCGAGAACGCCTACGCGCAGGAGGTCGAGGCGTTGTACCGGGTGTGAGACGGGGCACTCGGCCCGTCCGGACCGTACCCGTCAGGAATGTGTCCCGCTCCTTGATCGTTGACGAGGGTGCGGGAAGTCCCCCTGACGTCAACCGAAGGATCGAGAGTCAGTGAGCAGCAAGGTTCCCCCGATCGTCCTGAACAACGGTGTCGAGATGCCCCAGCTGGGCTTCGGCGTGTGGCAGGTGCCCAACGACGAGGCGGAGCGGGCCGTCGCCACCGCTCTGGAGGCCGGGTACCGCAGCATCGACACGGCCGCGATCTACGGCAACGAGGAGGGCACCGGCAAGGCCATCGCCGCCTCCGGCATCCCGCGCGAGGAGATCTTCGTCACCACCAAGCTCTGGAACAGCGACCAGGGGTACGACGAGACGCTGCGCGCGTTCGACACCTCGCTGCGGCGGCTCGGCCTGGAGTACGTCGACCTGTACCTGATCCACTGGCCGCTGCCGTCCCGGGACCGCTACGTCGACACCTACAAGGCGTTCGAGAAGATCCTCGCGGACGGCCGCGCCCGGGCGATCGGCGTCTCCAACTTCCTGCCCGAGCACCTGGAGCGGCTGATCGGCGAGACCTCCGTGATCCCGGCCGTCAACCAGATCGAGCTGCACCCGCAGCTGCAGCAGCACCAGGCCCGCGAGTACCACGCCGAGCAGGGCATCGCCACCGAGGCCTGGTCGCCGCTCGGCCAGGGCCGGGGCCTGCTGGAGGTACCGGCGATCGTCGCCGTCGCGCAGAAGCACGGCCGCACCCCGGCGCAGGTCGTGCTGCGCTGGCACGTGCAGACCGGCAACATCGTCATCCCGAAGTCCGTGACCCCGTCCCGGATCAAGGAGAACATCGAGGTCTTCGACTTCAGCCTGGACGACGAGGACCTCGCGGTCTTCCGCGCCCTGGACGAGGGCCGGCGCCTGGGCCCGGACCCGGCCACGTTCGACATGGTCTGAGCATGATCTGAACATGGCCTGAGCATGGTCTGAGACCCGGCCGACGTTCCCGGCACGGCCCTGGAGGAGCGCCCCGCGCGCCGGTCCCCCGGGGCCGCCGTCTTGCCGGGCCGCCGCCGTTCCGGTCGGGTCGCCGGTCCTGCGGGGCCGCCGACCGCCGGTCCTGCGGGGCCGTCGGCCACCGCTCCCGCGGGGCCGCCGGTTCCGCCGAGCGGCCGCCGCCGTCCGCGGTGTCAGTGCGGCCGCACCGCCCGGTACACCGTGCGGGCCGCCAGGACGAACACGTCCGGCCTGCGGTGGACGCCGCGGGGATCGTCGGGGTCGAGGAGGCGGTCGAGGGTGGCGCGGTCGTCGGGGTCGAGGTCGTCGCCGAACAGGTCCCGCCTGCGGGCCAGGTCGTCGGCGACGTAGGCGCGGGCCCGGTCCGGCAGGGGCGCGGGCAGGTCGAGCAGGAAGGTGCGGGTGCCGGTGTGCCGGAGGCCGGCGGCGGTCAGCAGGGCGGGCCAGTCCTCGACGGCGGCGACGAAGCCGGGCAGCTCCTCGCGCATCCGCGTGAACCGGTCCTCCTCCAGCGCGTCGAGCCGCGCCTGCAGCCCCGGGCGGCCGAGACCGATGTCGCGGGGCAGGAAGCGGGTGGGCAGCCCGCCCTCGAGCAGGGCGAGGGTGCCGCCGGGGGCCAGCCGCGCGCCGAACGCGGCGAGCGCGGCGCGCTGGTCGCCGAGGTGGTGCAGGCTGCGGCTGGCCCACAGCAGGTCCGCCGGGTAGTCCAACTCGTCCAGTACGCCGGGCAGTTCACCGGTCAGTGTGCCGAAGCGGTCGGCGACGCCGAGCCGGGCCGCCCGCCGGCGGGCCCGCTCCAGCAGCGGCTCGGAGCCGTCCACGGCGACGATCCGGGCGCCGGGGAAGGTCTCGGCGAGCAGGCCCGCGACCACGCCGGGCCCGCTGCCCGCGTCGACGATCAGCCCCGGTTCGGTGACCTCCTTGGCCAGCCAGGACAGGGCACGGGTGTACAGCGGCGTGTACAGCTCGGCCTGCGCCTGGAGCAGCGGGGCCAGCGCCGCCCAGTCGATGTCCCCGACGTCCCCGACGTCCTTGACGTCCTTGACGTCCTTGACGTCCCCGGTGCGCTCGTGGTGCTCGTGGTGGTGGTGCGCCATGGTGCTCAGCCTCTCCCTTGCGATGCCGACAGCCTGCGCCGACGCGCCGGGGTGGGCCACCACTGTTGCCGGAACGGCAAAAACACCACGCGAAAACCGGATGCGGCGCCCGGGTGCGTCCCCCACCATGACCGGGTGGACGACGAACGGGTGGAGAGGTTCCTCACCGACGGCTTCGTGAGGATCGAGGGCGCCTTCCCGCCGCGGGTCGCCGCGGACTGCGCGCGGCTGCTGTGGCGGGAGACGGGGTACGACCCGGACGACCCCGGCACCTGGCGAGAGCCCGTGGTCCGGGTGGGCGGCATGGCGCAGGGCCCGTTCGCGGCGGCCGCCAACTCCCCGGTCTGCACCGGGCGTTCGACCTGCTCGTCGGCGAGGGCCGCTGGGAGCCGCGGTACTCGCTCGGCACGTTCCCGCTGCGCTTCCCGCATCCGGAGGAGCCCGGCGACACCGGCTGGCACATCGAGGGCGGTTACCTGCCCGAGGGGGCCGCGCACTACCACACCAACCTGCGCTCCCGAGGCCGCGCCCTGCTGATGCTGTTCCTGTTCAGCGAGGTCACCGAGGCCGACGCCCCGACCCGCATCCGCGTCGGCTCCCACCTGGACGTACCGCCCGTGCCGGCGCCGTACGGCGAGGCGGGCGCGTCCTTCCTCCAGCTCGGCCCGCAGGTCGACGCGGCCTCCGCCCACCGCCCGCTCGCGTACGCCACCGGCCGCCCGGGCGACGTCTACCTGTGCCACCCGTTCCTGGTGCACGCGGTGCAGCCGCACCACGGCACTCGGCCCCGTTTCATCGCGCAGCCGCCGCTGCATCCGGCGGTGCCGCTGCGGCCGGAGCGGGCCGACGGCGGCCGCTCACCGGTGGAGGAGGCGATCCGCCGGGGCCTGGACGCGTAGGTCCCGGCCCCGGCGGTCCTCACCACGTCAGGACAGCGGCGGGTAGGCGTTCTGCATCAGCTGCCGGAACTGGGCGGAGAACCAGTGCCCGGCCAGCGGCGCGTTGGGCAGCGCCCCGGTGGGGTTGTTGCCGTTGCGCGCGTTGCCCCCGTACGTCGGGTCGCACATCCGGTCGAAGCCCTTGCCCTCGTCGTTGTCGATGGCGGAGCTGGCACCGTCCGACTCCCCCGGGGGCTTCACCCACACGTAGGCGTCGATCCCGGCGGCCGGAGCCGCGGTGGGCCGTTCACCGAGACCGGCGCCGCTCTGGTTGCACCAGTTGCCGGCGTGGATGCGCCGGTCGATGCGGCCGCCGTTGACGTAGTCGTCGACCGAGGTCTGCGGGCCGGGGCCGGTGGGCCGGGCGGAGCCGCCCCAGCCGTTGCGGGAGGTGTCGATCAGCATGCCGATGGTGGAGTTGAAACCGGCCGCGACGAGCTTGTTGCGCAGCGCCTGGGCGTAGGACTGCTCGTCCACGTACTGGTTCCAGTCCACCCACTTGGACTGGCGGACGGTCTGTCCGTTGACCGTGTCGGTGATCTTGAAGTTCGGCTCCTTGGTGGCGCTGTAGTTGGCGGTGTTGACGATGAAGCCGGTGACGTCGTTCACGCTCGCGCCGTTGCTGGTCGCGGTCTTGTAGAACTCCTGGACGGACGGGTCGAGGTTGCTGTCCCAGCCCAGCCAGGCGTGGTGGCCGGCGTCGATGTAGTTGTAGACGTTCGGGATGGCGCCCAGCTTGTCGAGGGCGTAGCTGACGCCCTTCTCGTAGTTGCCGTTGGCCTTCATGGTCGCGCAGGCGTCGGTGCTGCCCGCGGTGCCGCCGGCGTTGGTGACCAGGTTGGGCAGCGAGTCCGGCTCGATGACGGTGGCGATCCGCAGGCCCGCGTACTTCGGGTCCGACAGGATCGACGCGATCGGGTCGATGTACTGGGTCTTGTACTTGTCGATCTCGGTCGGGCCGAGCTCGCCGTTGGAGGCGAGGGCCGAGCAGTCACGTCCGGGCAGGTCGTAGATGACCAGCTGGATGACGAGCTCACCGGAGCCCTTCTGCTTCAGCGCCTCGTCGAGGTGGTCCCGCAGGCCCATGCCGCCGTTGACGCCCTGGATGGCGGCGATGCGATCGAGCCAGACGGCGGTGGACTGGTTGGCGACGCGGCTGCCGCCCGGTTCGGCGGCGGCGTGCGCCGACCACTCGGGGTTCACGTAGCCCTTGGCGCCCACGAAGGGGTTGTCGACCTTGCCGGACGGGGTGCCGGGGTCGGTCGGCGTGCCCGGGTCGGTGGGCGTGCCGCCGTCGGCGTTGCAGGTGACGCCGTCGAGGGTGAAGGTGGACGGAACGGCGTTGGTTCCGCTGTAGGTGCCGTTGAAGCCGAAGCTGACCGAGGAGCCGGTCGCCAGCGTGCCGTTGTAGCTCTCGTTGGACGCGGTGACGTTCTGCCCGCTCTGGGTGATCTTCGCGCTCCAGCCGCTGGTGACCTTCTGGTTGCCGGCATACGCCCACTTCAGCGACCAACTCGACTTTGCGGAGCCGTTGTTGGTCACGGTGACCGAGGCGGTGAAGCCGGAGTCCCACTGGTTGAGCACCTTGTAGTCGACGGTGCAGGGGGCGGCGGCCAGGCCGCCGCTCCCGTGCGGCACGGCCGCCAGTGCCGTGCCCGAGGCACCGGCAACCAGGGTCAGGGCGGCGAGCATCGCAAGTCTGGTACGACTCATGAGTGCGGGTTTCCTTGTCGTGTGCGATGGGTGTGGGTGCGAGTGGTGCAGGTCGCGCGAGTGGTGCAGGTCGCACAGGTAGTGCGGGTGGTGCGGATGGTGTGACCGGTCATCCGGCCAGGGCGCGCAGGTGGTCGCGCAGCCCGGTGCCGTAGGCGGTCGGTGTCCCGTCGTAGCTGGAGATCAGGGACGGGCCCGAGGAGCAGTCCCAGGTGTTCCAGGTCCAGCCGAGGTAGGACAGATCGCGGTCGTCGAACCACTTCATGACCCGGTCGACGAAGCCGTGGGAGCAGGTGTTCTCGCCGATCTCCCCGGCCACCAGCGGCACTTGGGCGGCCACCGGGGCGAGCGTGGAGTTCCAGCAGCTCTCACTGGAGCAGGTGTTGAAGTTGTAGACGTGGTAGGCGGCGGCGAGATTGCCCGCCGGGTCGGCCGGCCGGTACGTCAGCCACTGGCCGAGGTCGTTGGAGTACGCCAGTCCGCCCAGCATGATCACGTTCTTGGCGCCGGTGGCGCGCACCGCGTCGACCAGGTCCTGCATGCCGGCGACCTCGTAGCCGATGCCGGGGCAGGTGCCGCCGTCCCGCCAGCACTGCCAGGCCTGGGCGGTGGTGGAGGTGGCGCGGTCCGGGTAGGGCTCGTTGAACAGGTCGAAGACCACCGCCTGGTCGTCCTTGAAGGTGCTCGCCACCGACGACCAGAACGACGGCGTGTACTGGGCGTCCGGCATCGGTTTCTGGCAGGTGGCGTGCACGTCGGAGCAGCCCGCCGAGTTGCCGGTGTACTGGCCGTGGGTCCAGTGCAGTTCGACGATCGGGGTCATGCCGTGCGCCTCGACCCGCTCCACCAGGTCCTTGACGGCGGCGATGTAATGGGCGCCCGCGTACTCCGGTTTGACGTGGGACAGGCCCAGCCAGCACTCCTCGTTGAGGGGGATGCGCACCGCGTCGGCCTTCCAGTCGGCGATCGCCCGGATCGCCGCGTCGTCCACCGGGCCGTCCCAGATGCCGTGGCCCTGGACGCACATGAACTCGCCGCCGGAGCGGTTGACGCCGAGCAGCCGGCGCTGCCTGCCGTCGGCGTCCACGAGCTTGTTGCCCGAGACGTGCAGGGCGGGTGCCGTGCCGCCGGCCGGCGGGGGGTCGGTCGGCGTGGGATCGCTCGGGGTGGGATCGGTCGGCGTGGGCTCGGTGTCGACGTTGCAGGTGGTGCCGTTGAGCTTGAACGTGCCCGGCGCCGGGTTGCCGCCGGACCAGGTGGCGAGGAAGCCGGCGCTGACGCTCGCACCGCTCGCCAGTGTGCCGTTGTAGCTCTCATTGGCGGCGGTCACGGTCGTACCGGACTGGGACCATTCGGCGTTCCAGCCCCGGCTGACCTTCTGGCCGCCGGAGAAGTCGAAAGTGAGTTTCCAACTGCTCACCGCGGCCGCGTTGTTGGTGATCCGCACGGCGCCCTGGAAGCCGTTGTCCCACTGGCTGGTGACGGAGTACTCCACCGAGCACGCGGGGGCGGCGCCGGAGGCCGTGGCCGCCGGGACCGTCACGGCGCCCAGGAGGGCGACCGCGCCGGCGACGGCTGAAAGGACTGAACGCGGGGGGTGTCGCATGAGCGACTCCTTGCAGCTCGGGCACGCCGGGTGCGGCGCGCCGACTGATGGAATCGCTCCCACTGGTGCGAGTGAAGGTAGCGCCGCGCCTCGGCGTTGACCAGAGGGGCCACAGAGTTTCGGCGAGATTTCCGCCCTGTGTGCGGCATCTGACGCATCGAATCGTTTCGACCCTTCAAGCACCTTGACCACCCTCACCCCCGTCCCCACTATGGGAGCGCTCCCACTGGTTCAAGGCTTGTCGCTCCTCCCCCCACCTCTCCCGAGCCGCAAGGAGGAACCAGCTCATGCACCCCCCTGGCAGACGCCGTCCGGCACGGCGGCTGTGGGCCGCCGCGGTGGCGGCCCTGGCCCTGCCCCTGGCGATGGTGTCGACGGGCACGACGGCCGCGCACGCGGCCGCGCTGCAGTGCAGCGTCGACTACAAGACCAACGACTGGGGCTCCGGTTTCACCGCGGACCTGACGCTCACCAACCGCGGCACGGACGCGATCAACGGCTGGACGCTGACGTACAGTTACAGCGGCAACCAGAAGCTGACCAACGGCTGGAACGGCACCTGGTCGCAGTCCGGACAGACGGTCACGGTGAAGAACGCCTCGTACAACGCGACGATCGCCGCCGGAGCGGCCGTCTCCACCGGGGCGCAGTTCACCTACAGCGGCACCAACACCGCGCCCACCAGTTTCGCGGTCAACGGCACCACCTGCGCCGGCGCGCACCAGCCGCCGGTCACCGTGCTGACCAGCCCCACCGCGGGCGCCACCTACACGCAGGGCGACGCGGTGCCGCTGGCGGCCACGGCCGCGGCCGCGGACGACGCGAGCATCACCAAGGTGGAGTTCTACGACGACACCAAGCTGCTGGGCACCGACACCAGCGCGCCGTACACGCTGTCCGTCTCCGACCTGGCCGCGGGCAGCCACTCCCTGCTGGCGAAGGCGTACGACAGCCTGGGCGCCTCGGCGGAGTCCACGCCGGTCGGCATCACCGTCGCCTCGGGACCGGCCGTCGTGGCCTCGCCGACCCAACTGGGCGTCCAGCAGGGCAAGTCCGGCACGTACGAGGTGAAGCTGTCCACCCAGCCGTCCTCCAACGTGACGGTGACGACCACCCGGGCGAGCGGCAACTCGGGCCTGTCGGTGACCGGCGGCGCCACCTTGACGTTCACCCCGTCGAACTGGAACACCGCGCAGAAGGTGACCGTCACGGCCGACTCCTCCGGCACCGGCGCGGCCACCTTCGAGTCGACGGCGCCCGGCCACGCCAAGGCGTCGGTCACGGTGACGGAACTGGCCGCCTCCAAGGCGTACGACGCCCGCTTCCTGGACCTCTACGGGAAGATCACCAACCCGGCGAACGGCTACTTCTCACCCGAGGGCATCCCGTACCACTCGGTGGAGACGCTGATCGTCGAGGCACCGGACCACGGCCACGAGACGACGTCGGAAGCCTACAGCTACCTGCTGTGGCTGCAGGCGATGTACGGCAAGGTCACCGGTGACTGGTCGAAGTTCAACGGCGCGTGGGACCTGATGGAGAAGTACATGATCCCCACCCACGCCGACCAGCCCACCAACTCCTTCTACAACGCCTCCAAACCGGCCACCTACGCGCCCGAGCTGGACACCCCGAACGAGTACCCGGCCAAGCTCGACACCGGCGTCCCGGTCGGCTCCGACCCGATCGCGGGCGAGCTGAAGAGCGCGTACGGCACGGACGACGTCTACGGCATGCACTGGATCCAGGACGTCGACAACGTCTACGGCTACGGCAACGAGCCCGGCAAATGCGAGGCCGGTCCGACGGCCACCGGCCCGTCGTACATCAACACCTTCCAGCGCGGCCCGCAGGAGTCGGTGTGGGAGACCGTCCCGCAGCCGACCTGCGACGCCTTCAAGTACGGCGGCACCAACGGCTACCTGGACCTCTTCACCGGCGACTCGTCGTACGCCAAGCAGTGGAAGTTCACCGACGCCCCGGACGCCGACGCGCGTGCGGTGCAGGCCGCCTACTGGGCGGACGTGTGGGCCAAGCAGCAGGGCAAGGGCAGCGCCGTCTCCGCCACCGTCGCCAAGGCGGCGAAGATGGGCGACTACCTGCGCTACGCCATGTACGACAAGTACTTCAAGAAGATCGGCAACTGCACGAGCCCGTCCTCCTGCCCGGCCGGCACCGGCAAGGACGCCTCGCACTACCTGCTGTCCTGGTACTACGCCTGGGGCGGCGCCCTGGACACCTCCGCGGGCTGGGCCTGGCGCATCGGCTCCAGCCACGTCCACGGCGGCTACCAGAACCCGCTGGCCGCGTACGCGCTCAGCTCCTACGCCGCCCTGAAGCCCAAGTCGGCCACGGGCGCCTCCGACTGGGCGAAGTCGCTGCAGCGGCAGCTGGAGTTCTACCAGTGGCTGCAGTCGTCCGAGGGCGGCATCGCGGGCGGCGCGACCAACAGCTGGCAGGGCCGCTACGCCACCCCGCCGTCCGGCACGCCGACCTTCTACGGCATGTACTACGACTGGCAGCCCGTCTACCACGACCCGCCGTCCAACCAGTGGTTCGGCTTCCAGGCGTGGTCGATGGAGCGGGTGGCCGAGTACTACCAGCAGACCGGGAACGCCACGGCGAAGGCGATCCTGGACAAGTGGGTGAAGTGGGCGCTGTCCAAGACCACGATCAACCCGGACGGCACCTACCAGATCCCCTCCACCCTCCAGTGGTCGGGGCAGCCCGACACCTGGAACCCCTCCTCCCCCGGCTCCAACAGCGGGCTGCACGTCACGGTCGCCGACTACACCAACGATGTCGGCGTGGCCGCCGCGTACGCCAAGACACTGACGTACTACGCCGCCAAGTCCGGTGACGCGCAGGCGAAGTCGACGGCGAAGGCGCTGCTGGACGGCATGTGGGACCACTACCAGGACAGCCTGGGCATCGCCGTCCCGGAGACCCGCAGCGACTACAGCCGCTTCGGCGACGCGGTGTACGTGCCCAGCGGCTGGAGCGGCAAGATGCCCAACGGCGACGCGATCAACTCCTCGTCGACGTTCAGCTCGATCCGCTCCTTCTACAAGAACGACCCGGCCTGGTCGAAGATCGAGGCCTACCTCAAGGGCGGTGCCGCGCCCAGCTTCACCTACCACCGGTTCTGGGCCCAGGCGGACATCGCCACCGCCATGGGCTCGTACGCGGAGCTCCTCGAATAAGTCCCCGCTGAACGCTCCGCGTCACCGGTCCCGCCGCAGGGTGGCGGGACCACGGCCGGGCGCCCCCTCCCGCACGGGGGCCGCCCGGCCCTCGCCTTTCCGCCCGCCTTTTCGAGGATGTCCGAAGGTTCTTCGAGAGGCCGCAGAGGTCTTTCCGAGAACTCGGTCGAGAACTCGGTCGAGAACTCGGTAGAGTGCGCGGGTCGCGCCGCCCGGGGAGGTGCGGCGGCGCTCAGCGGAGAGGAGCCGGGCGACGATGCAGGCGTCGGAGCTCCCGCGCGCGGTGGCCGCGGCCCTGTCGACCGCCTCGTCGCTCGGCCTGACGGCCGACGACGCGATCGTTCTTCACGACTCGAACAAGCTCACTCTGCGTCTGCTGCCCTGTGACGTCCTGGCCCGGGTGGCGCCCGTGGCGCGGCAGGTCGCACGGTTCGAGGTCGAGCTCGCCCGGCGGCTCGCCGCATCCGGGTGCCCCGTGGCCGCTCTCGAACCTCGAGCGGAGCCAGGCGTCCATGAGCGCGACGGCTTCGTGGTCACGCTGTGGACCTACTACGCACCCGTGACACCCCGAGAGGTCCCGCCGGCCGACTACGCCGACGCGCTCGAGCGGCTGCACGCCGGCATGCGCGGGCTCGACGTCCCGGCACCGCGGTTCACGGATCGCGTCGGGCAGGCCCGGCACCTCGTGGCGGACCGCGACCGCACTCCGGCGCTCGCCGACGCGGACCGGGAGCTGCTCGGCGACACCTTGCGCGGCCTGGGACGCATGATCGGCGAGCGCAGCGGCGCCGAGCAGCTCCTGCACGGCGAGCCGCACCCGGGCAACGTGCTCGCCACGAAGGACGGGCCGCTGTTCATCGACTTCGAGACGTGCTGCCGGGGGCCCGTCGAGTTCGACCTCGCCCATGCGCCCGAAGAGGTCGGCGCGCACTATCCGGGTGTCGATCAGGACCTGCTGCGCGCGTGCCGGATCCTCGTACTGGCGATGATCACGGCGTGGCGCTGGGACCGGGACGACCAATTCCCCGACGGGCGCCGGCTGGGCATAAAGTGGCTCGGCCGGATCCGAGCGGCGCTCGAACGCAACGGCCCGGATGCCCGGGGCTGATCGCGGACCTTCGGGGTCGTGGCCGTTCGCCGCCCATGACCTGGGCGAGGACAAGCTCTGCGGTCACCTCGAGCCGGAAAGGAACCGGACGGGCTTCCTGGAGTTCTGCCGCCGCCCGCGCCGTTCTCCCCGGTCACGGCCAATCCGGCGGTGACCGGCCCGCGGCCGGCCGTGGGCCTCACACGTCCGCCGGCTTGCGGAACGCCCGCAGGGTGAACACCGGGTCGGGGCGCGGGCGGTCCTGGTCGGGCAGGGCCCGCAGGCGCTCGGCGAAGCCTTCGGAGAGCGGGTCGCCGGGCGGGAGGGTCACGAACCAGCCGCGCCGCAGGTCGGCGACGGTCCGGCGGGGGCTGCGGCCCTGCCCCTGGCCGCGGAAGCGGGCCTGCCCGGCCGGGACCAGGCCGAACTCGGCGGCGTACGACTGGACGGCCCGCGCCTCGTCCGTGGCCGCCCTGCGCGGCCGGGAGGCGAGGACCGCGTCGATGTCGCTGCCCACGTTGTGGGCGGCGGCCTTGTCGACGGTGGTGACGTACACCCCGCCGGGCGCCAGCACCCGGGCGCACTCGCCGACGACGGCACGCGCGTCCTGCGGGCGCTCGGCCAGGTGCAGCAGCCACACCGTGCTGACGGCGTCGAACCGGCCGTCCGCGAACGGCAGCCGGCGGGCGTCGGCGAGGACCACGGCGCCCGGCAGCCGGGCGGCGGCGCGCCGGGCCATCGCGTACGTCAGGTCGGCGCCGTACACCCGCAGCCCCTCGCGGGCGGCGGCCAGGCGCCGGGTGACGATGCCGGTGCCGCAGCCGGCGTCGAGCAGGCGGCGGGCGTGCGGCGGCACCAGGCCGAGGACGGCCTCGGCGGCGGCCGCGGCCCTGGGCTCGCCGCCACGCAGGTCGTCGTAGCGGTCGGCTTCCTTGCTGTAGTCCAGCACGCGGCCCCCCTGTCCCCCGGGTCCTTGCCGTGGGTGCGGCGGGCGGCGCTCAGCTCGCCCCGTGGCCGGGGGCGAGGTCCTCCACCCGGCGGGCCAGCTCCACGTCCTTGGCGGTGACGGCGCCGCCCGCGCTGTGCGTGTGCACGGCGAGGGAGACGGTGTGGTAGCCGAGGGTGAGGTCGGAGTGGTGGTTCAGCTCCTCCTGCACCTGGGCGACATGCACCACCATGGCCGTCGCCGCGAAGTGGGAGGCGAGCCGGTAGGTGCGGGTGAGGCGGCCCTCCTCCAGCGACCAGCCGGGCAGGTCCGCCAGCCGGTCCTCGATCTCCTGCTGCGACAGCGGTTCGACGGCCATGCCCGCGCTCCTTCCCCGCTTGCGGCTCGCGCCTCTCCTCGTACCGGTCCGGTCCAGCGTGCGCCGGTCCGGTCCAGCGTGCGCCGGTCCGGTTCAGCGTGCCACAGGAGCGGCGGCGCGGCGCCGGCCGGGACGGCGCCGGCGGCTCAGGTGCGCACGCTTTCGGCCGCCAGGTCGTCGGCCACGGAGGCGATCGTGTCGCGGCCCTCGACGCGCTCCAGCCACTCGTGCGGCAGGCCGTGGTCGCCCCAGCGGGCGCCCAGGATGGTGCCGCACACCGAGCCGGTGGAGTCGCTGTCCCCGGAGTGGTTGACGGCCGGCAGCAGGGCGTCGGTGACGCGGTCGGCGGCCAGGGCGCAGTAGACGCCGATGGCGAGGGCCTCCTCGGCGACCCAGCCGGCGCCGAGCCGCTCGACCTTCTCCGCGTCCGGCGCGCCCTCGGCGGCCAGGTCCAGGGCGCGCTGCAGGGCCGCGGTGGTCTCCTCGTGGCCGGGGTGCCGGGCCGGCAGCCGCTGAGTGCGCAGCACCGCGCCCTCGACGGACTCGCCGTCGACGAGGTGGGAGACGATGGCGGCCAGGGCGCCGGCCGCGTAGGAGCCGGTGGGGTGGCCGTGGGTCGTCCGGGCGCAGCGGGCGGCCAGGCCGAAGGCGTGCTCCACCGGGGCGAGCGCCGGCCCGAAGGGCGCCGAGCGCATCACCGCGCCGCAGCCCTTGGAGCCGGGGTTGACCGGCCCGGGCGGGCCGAGCTCGGCGGCCGGGTCGGGGACGAAGTCCCGGGCGAGCCCGGACAGGCAGGCGTTGCCGGGGGCGCCGCGGGCGTACAGCCACGGCTCGGTCACCAGGCGCCCGACGGGCCCCTCGTACTCCGGGGGCATCGGGGCGGCCGGGTCCGGGGCGGGCCGGCGCTGCGTCTCCAGCCAGCGTTGGTAGGCCCAGCGCACCAGGCGGGGCGCGGCGCCGCCGATGCCCTTGAGCCGCTCCCGCTCGTGGGCCTGCCGTACGGCCTCGGCCGTGAACAGGGTCATCTGCGTGTCGTCGCTGATCCGGCCGACCACGCCCGTGCCGTCCGGCACCGGACCGGTCACTCCGCGCGGGCCGTGCTCGGCGCGGATCCGGTCCAGGGAGTGGAACTCCACCGGACAGCCCAGGGCGTCACCGAGCGCGCCGCCGAGCAGGCAGCCGCGCACCCGGGCCCGGTGGACCGCCGCGGCCTGCCAGGACAGTTTCCGGTTCCACCGCGACCACGGCTCGTCCACGCGTCCCTCCCGCCTCTGCCGTCACTCGGCCCCCTTGTCCCGTGCGTCCCCGCGGCGGCGGCAGCCGGGTCGCCGCCGTCGCCGACGATCCGTCAGGATTCCCGCGGGACACGGGTGAAGCCGGAGGCGGGACATGGCAGACTGCCCCCAAACATCGGCGCACAGGGCGCGCAAGGGCGCACCAGGGGAGGCGTGGCGTGGAGCGGCGGGTCGCGCCCACCGTGGGCCAGGTGGTGCTGGGAAGACGCCTGCAGGAGTTGCGGGAGGCGGCCGGCCTCAGCCGCGAGCAGGCCGCGAAGGTGCTGCGCGTGACGTCCGCGACCGTGCGCCGCATGGAGACGGCCGACGTCGCGCTGCGGATCCCGTACGTGCAGGTGCTGCTGGAGGCCTACGGCGTCGTCCCCGACGAGGTGGGGACGTTCGTGCGGCTCGCCGAGGAGGCGAACCGGCCCGGCTGGTGGCAGCGGTACCACGACGTGCTGCCGGAGTGGTTCAGCCTGTACGTGAGCCTGGAGGGCGCCGCCCGGATCATCCGCTCCTACGAGCCGCACTTCGTGCCCGGGCTGCTGCAGACGGAGGCCTACGCGCGGGCCGTCCTGGAGGCCGGCACGGTCGGGCAGGGCGGGCCGGAGGCGATCGAGCGGCACGTGTCGCTGCGCATGGAGCGGCAGCGGCTGCTGGAGCGCCCCGATCCGCCGCACCTGTGGGTGATCATGGACGAGACGGTGCTGCGGCGGCCGGTGAGCATCCGCGGCGAGGTCATGCGCGACCAGTTGGACAAGCTGCTGGAGTACACGGAGCGGGACCGCGTCACCGTGCAGGTCGCCGAGTTCGCCGCCGGGCCGCACCCGGGGACGTACGCCCCCTTCACCCTGTTCCGGTTCGCCGAGCCGGAGCTGCCCGACCTGGTGTTCACCGAGTACCTCACCGGCGCTCTGTACCTCGACGCCCGGACCGAGGTCTCCGCCCATCTGGAGGTCCTGGACCACATGTCGGCCGGCGCGGCGTCGGCGGAGCGCACGAGGAGGCTGCTGCGGGAGTACCGGGACCGGTTCTGACCGGCCGACCGGTTCTGACCGGCCGACCGGTTCTGACCGGCGGGCCGGTTCTGATCGGCCGACCGGTTCTGAGCGGCCGGCGCCCCGCCGGGAGGCGGGTTCGGGGCCCGGGCCGCCGTCCGGTGCGTCCGGGCCGGCTCCGTACGGGCCCCGGCGTCGCGCGTGCCCGCGACCGTCAGGCGAGCTTCGCCGAGAGGGTGATGGTGGTGCCCTTCAAAGCCTGGCTGACGGGGCAGTTGGCCTTGGCGTCCTCGGCGGCGGCGACGAAGGCGTCGTTGTCGATGCCGGGGACGGTGCCCTCCACGGTGAGGTGGATGCCGGTGATGCCCTCGCCCGGCTGGAAGGTGACGTCGGCGGAGGTGACCAGCTTGGTGGGCGGGGTGCCGGCACCGGTGAGGGCGTGCGACAGCGCCATGGAGAAGCAGCTGGAGTGGGCGGCGGCGATCAGCTCCTCGGGACTGGTCTTCCCGCCGGGCTGCTCGGCGCGGGACGGCCACGACACCGGCTGCCGGCCGATGCCGGAGGAGTCGAAGGTGACGGTGCCGTTGCCCTCGAGCAGGTTGCCTTCCCAGACGGTGTGTGCGGTGCGCGTGGTTGCCACGTTGAGTCCTTTCGGCCTTCTGGAGTTCCAGCGGATTCCGGATTCCCGCCCTGGAAGGGGCGTTCCCGGGTTCCCCGGCACCATCCGATCACATCACGGTCCGCCGCACGCGGAACACCGGCCCCTATCCCGGTGAACGGCGGGGTCCCGGGCGCCGGTCGGGCGGGATCCCGGGCGGCCGGCGGGATTCCGGGCGGCCGGCGGGTTTCCGGGCGGCCGGTCAGGCGGCGTGCCGCCGCGGTGCGGCCGGCAGCGGCACCTGGGGCCCGCCGGCCTCGTCCAGCCAGCGCCGCAGCACCTTGTGGACCTGTTCGGCGCCGACGAGTTCCCCGCCCTCCGCCACCGGCGGGGAGCAGGCCAGCGGGGAGAGCAGGAACGGCCGGGCCTGCGCGCCGCCCAGTCCGCCGTGCGAGCCGATCTGCTCCTCGAAGGAGAGGACCTCGCCGTCGGCGGGGTCGTAGCAGGAGTTGACCATGATGTCGGCGGCGTGCGGGAAGGCGTGGGTGCGCCGTACGGCCGCCGCGGCCCCGGGGCCGAAGACCGCCAGCGGGCCGGGGTCCTCGTCGAGCCGGTCCAGGGGGATCTCGCTGCCGTGGGCGCCGAGCACCACCCCGCCGTGCTCCTCGCTGCGCACCAGCAGGAAGCCGATGCCGGGGTGGTGGGCGAGCGTGGGCAGCAGCGCCGGGTGACGGGCGTCGATCTCCTCCTTGGTCATGCGGTGGTGCACGTCCGGGAAGGAGATCAGGCCGAGGTTGCCGGAGGCCAGCACGATCGGCTCGGCGCGCCGCACCGGCGGGTGGTGCCGCCCGGCGTCCTCCTCGACGGGCCGGCGCAGTGCGGCGCGGACGGCGGCGCGGGCCTCGGCGCCGCTGTGCGTCCGCTCGGCCTTGCGCGGCACGGGCAGCCCGCAGCCGGCCCGCACCAGCTCGCCGAGGCTGAGGCCGTAGCGGGCGCGGAAGGTCTCGCCGGGGCTCTGCCCGTGGTCGGACAGGACGACGACGCGGTACGGGCGCGGGGCGTGCTCGGCGACCTTCTCGATGAGCGCCAGCGACCGGTCCAGGCGCTGCAGCACCTGCTCGGCGTCCCGGCTGCGCGGCCCGGAGTGGTGCGCCACCTCGTCGTAGGCGACGAGGTCGGCGTAGATCGCGGTGCGGCCGGCCAGCAGGTCGCCCATCACCGCGGCGACCACGACGTCCCGTTCGACGACGGTGGCGAAGGCGCGCACGAAGGGGTACAGGCCGCCGCGGCCGACGCGCGGGCGCTGCCGGCGCAGTCGGGCCCGGGTGGACTGGGTGATCTCGCGCGCCACCTCCGCGGTGAAGGACAGGGCGGTGCGCACGGCGTTGGCCGGGTCGGAGAAGTAGGCGAAGTAGCCGGCGCGGGAGCGGTGGCGGCGGTCGCGGCGCGCGGAGACGGACAGCACCAGCGCGTTCTCGTCGGCGCCGCCGCTGAACAGGTTGCCGCGGCTGGCGCCGTCCGCGGCGAGCAGCCCGTCGTGGCCGGCGCGGGCGGCGGCGCGCCGCTGCAGTTCGGCGGCGCTGGTCGGCCGGTTGCAGACCACGACCTCCCCGGTGTCCTTCTCGTACCAGCGGAAGGCGGGCACGTCCTCGTTGCTGCCGTGCAGGATGCCGAGCTGGCTGGCGCCGGTCTGGCTGGACCAGTCGGTGCGCCAGGGGTTGAGCCGGTGCGTGGCCTCCTCGCCCGGCCCGGTGCCCAGCCGGCGGGCGACGGTGGGCATCAGGCCCTTGCCGACGGCGTCCAGCAGCACGTCGTGGCCGACGCCGTCGAGCTGCACGAACACCGTGCCCGGGGTGGCCGGGCAGGCCGGCCGGGGTCTGCGGCGGCGGTCGGCGAGACGGTACAGGCGGCGCCGGTAGGCGTCGTCGTCCCGCACGGTCAGGGCGCCGCCGGTGGCGGAGGCGACGGCGGACATCACGGCGGCCACGATGACGGCGGTCTCCGGCGCGGCCTCGCTCTGCCCGGAGGGGTTGACGCGCAGGGCGAGCAGCAGCAGGGAGCCATTGAGGAAGAACACCAGCAGGCCCAGGACGAGCGCGGGCACGAGCAGCAGCAGCCGGACCAGCAGCGGCCACACCACGGCGGACAGCACGCCGAAGGCGCCGGCGCCGCACGCGGCGGTGACGGCGATGGTGGTGGCGCTGTCGCCGTCCGGGGACTGCAGCCGGAAGTCCGGCAGGAGCCCGGCGAGCACGAGCATGGTGAGCGTGGAGACCGCCCACACCGCGATGCTCCGCCCCACCTGCCGGGCGACCGGCCGCCACCGTCCTGCGCGCACGTCCCGTCCCCCTCGCACCCCTCGCGTCCCGGCCCGTCGTCGGTGTGGGCCCGCCTCCACCCTGACACACGTCCGACTTCGCCCGAACCGCACCCGGACGAGTGCCGGCCGTACGGCCCGTACGGCGCGGCGCCGGACGCCGCGACCGGGGCGGCGGGGATGGTGGCGCCGATGGTCGGCGGCCGTCGTCACCGGCGGCGGTGTGGTGGTGATGCCGGCGGTCAGCGGCCGTCGTAGCCGGCCGTGGGCATCGACAGCCGCCGGTGCACCCGGGCCTTCATCTGCGCGTCGTACGCCGGTTCGGCGCGGCCGACCGTCTCCACGCGCACCCCGCGCCGGGCGCACTCGGCGGTGAACTCCTCCACGTCGGCCAGCGCCGTCTCCAGCACCCGGCGGCTGGGGGCGACGAACACGTCCCGGCCGGGCCGCACGCCGTCCCACAGTACGCAGTGGTCGGGGCGCAGCCGGCGGACGAGGAGCTCGCGGACGACGACGTAGCCGTGCTCGGCCGCCCAGCGCGCGCACATGGCGTGCTGGCTGCGGGAGTCCACGAGGAAGGGGTCGCTGTCGAGTTCCTCCAGCGGCGTCAGACTGGCGATCGCCGTGACCCGGACCGATGCCGTGCCGGCCCCGGGGCCGGCGGCACTTCGCGCTTCGCCCATGGCCTCCCCCACCTGTCACCTTTGTCCCCGGTGTTTTCGCCGCCGACCCTACTCCTGCCCGTAGGCTCTTCGGGAGGCGCGCGAAGGAGGCGAAGAAGGTGCCGGTGGAGGTCACCTGGTGGGGTCACGCCACCTGCACGGTCGAGGACTCGGGCATCCGCGTCCTCACCGATCCCCTGTGCGCGCGCCGGCTCGCGCACCTGCGCCGCCGGCGCGGCGCGCTCCCCCCGCCCGGCGCGCTCCGCGCGGACGTGGTGCTCGTCTCCCACTTGCACGCCGACCACCTGCACCTGCCGTCGCTGGCGCGCCTCGCGCCGGGCACGCGCCTGCTGGTGCCCCGGGGCGCGCCCCGGGCGGTGCCGGGGCTGCGGCGGCTGACGCACCTGCGCGTCACGGAGGTGGCGGCCGGGGACACGACGGCGGTCGACGGGCTGTCCGTGCGGGCGGTGCCCGCGCGCCACGACGGGCGGCGGCTGCCCGTCGGGCCGCGCCGCTGCCCCGCCCTGGGGTACGTCGTCGAGGGCGAGGCGCGGACGTATTTCGCCGGGGACACCGGCCTGTTCGACGGCATGGCGGAGGCGGTCGGACCGGTGGACGTGGCGCTGCTGCCGGTGGGCGGCTGGGGGCCCTTTCTCGGCGAGGGGCACCTGGACGCGGCCCGGGCGGCGCACGCGGCGGCCCGGCTGGCGCCGCGCAGCGCCGTGCCGGTGCACTACGGCACGTACTGGCCGATCGGGATGGACGCCGTGCGCCCGCACGAGTTCCACGCGCCCGGCGACGAGTTCGCGCGCCTGGCCGCGCGGCACGCGCCCGGGGTGACGGTGCACCGGCTCGGGCACGGGGAGAGCGTGCGGCTGGAGGTCGCCCGGTGAGCTGGCTGGCCGCCGCCGTGACGTCGGGCGTGCCGCCGGAGTCCACCCAGCAGGCGCTCGGCTTTCCGTCGCTGTTCCTGCTGGTGTTCCTCGGGGCGCTGGTGCCGGTGGTGCCGACCGGGGCGCTGGTGAGTTCGGCGGCCGTGGTCGCCTTCCACCAGACGGCGCCGTTCTCGCTGGCGCTGGTGTTCGTCACCGCGTCCCTGGCCGCCTTCGCCGGGGACGCGGCGCTGTACTGGCTGGGCCGCCGGGGGATGAAGTCCAGGAACGGCTCGCGCCGGCTGGAGGCCCTGCGGGCGCGGGCCCCGGAGGACCGGCTGGCGCAGGCGCAGGGGAAACTCGCCGAGCACGACATAGCCGTCCTGGTCCTCTCCCGCCTGGTGCCGGCCGGCCGCATCCCCGTCATGCTGGCCTGCCTGCTCGCCGAGTGGCCCCTGCGCCGCTTCTCCCGCGGCAACCTCCCCGCCTGCCTCGCCTGGGCCGTCACCTACCAGCTCATCGGCATCCTCGGCGGCTCCCTCTTCCCCGAGCCCTGGGAGGGCGTCGTCGCCGCCGTCGCCCTGACCCTCCTGATCAGCGCGGCACCGGGCGTGTGGCGGCGGGTCAGGGGGGCCTCGGCGGCGCAGCGGTCGCAGCGCCCGGGGTGAGCGGGACGACGGCGGGCTACTCCAGTATCCGCGACGCCCCCACCGGCAGGTCCCACAGGTCCTCCCGGGGCAGGCCCGCCTTCTCCCAGGCGGCGCGGACGCGCAGGAGGGGTTCGAGGACCGGCTCCGCGGAGAGGACGAAGGTGGCCCAGTGCATGGGGGCCATGCGGCGGGCACCGAGGTCCTGGGCGGCCTGGACCGCCTCCTCGGGGTCGCAGTGGACGTCGCGGAGCCACCAGCGGGGGTCGTAGGCGCCGATGGGCAGCAGGGCCAGGTCGATGCCGGGGTAGCGCCGGCCGATCTGGGAGAACCAGTGGCCGTAGCCGGTGTCGCCGGCGAAGTAGACGCGCTGCCCGTCGGGCGCGGTGAGCACCCAACCGCCCCATAGGGTGCGGCAGGTGTCGGTGAGGGTGCGCTTGGACCAGTGGTGGGCCGGGACGAAGTCGAAGCGGACGGCCGCCCGTCGCCCGCCACCGCCCTCGACCGGGGCGCCCGCGACGCTCCCCGGACTCAGTTCGGCCGCCTCCCACCAGTCGAGTTCGGTGACGCGGGTGAACCGGCGCCGCCGGAACCAGCGTCCGAGGCCGGCCGGCACGAACACCGGGGTGTCGCGCGGGAGTCGGCGCAGGGTGGGGGCGTCCAGGTGGTCGTAGTGGTTGTGGCTGATGACGACCGCGTCGACGGGCGGCAGCGCCTCCCAGGGCACGCCCACGGGCGTGATGCGGGCCGGGGTGCCGAGGATGCGGCGGGACCAGACCGGGTCGGTCAGGACGGTCAGGCCGCCGATCTGCACCACCCAACTGGCGTGTCCCGCCCAGGTGACGGCGACGGTGCGGGCGTCGACGCGGGGCAGCGGACCGGGCGCGCAGGGCAGCCGGGGAATGTCGGCCAGCCCCTCCTTGCCGGGCCGCAGGGACCCCTCGCGGACGAAGCGGGCGTACGCCTTCGCCCCCGGCAGCGGTGCGGTCAGCCGGTCGTGGAAGGTGCGGGGCCATATGCGCCGCTCCCCCAGGGGGCGGGGCTCGGCGAGCGGCGGGAGCGGCGAGACGGAGGTGAGGGCTGACGGGGCTGACGGGGCTGACGAGGCTGATGGGAGTGACGGGGCTGACGAGGAGGCCGGGTCGTCGGCTTCCGGGAGGATGGTGGGCGTGGTCGGCTCGGACTGCTGCGTCATCGAGGAGGCTCCCATCGCTGAGCGTCGTCGCAAAGGTCGTCGAAGACCGACTTCACCCGGTTCAACGCGCGTTGCACCTGAGGCTGTTCCCACAGCGCGGGTGAATCGGGGTGCCGGGCGCGTTCCCCGTCCCCGGCGCCCAGCAGGGGACCGGTGGACAGGCGGACGCGCGGGGCGGCGAGGTCGTCGCCGAAGCGGTGCCCGCCCGGCGCGGGCATGCCCAGCCGGGCGGTGAGGAAGTCCTCCAGTTCCTGCGCGTCGCCGACCGAGCGTCTCTCCAGCGCGCCGCGCAGCGGTTCCAGGTCGGCGTACAGGTGGCGGCCCGCCTGCGGGGGGCGGGCCAGTGCGCCGGCGGCCACGACGGCGCCGTGCAGGGCGGCGGCCAGGTGCGCGTGCAGCCGTACGGAGGTCTCCCGGCGCGCGGTGACGGGCGCGGGGTCGCCCAGCGCGTAGGCGGCCGCGGCGGCGACCGGTGCGGCGACGCGCGCGTCGAGCGCGGTGAGCACGTCCAGCACGCGCGCGTGCAGGTCGCCGCCGGCGGCATCGTCCGGGAAGCGGGCGACGGCGGCGGGCCAGCCGCCGGGCAGCAGCGCGCCGGCCAGGTCGGTGACGACGACGACCCGCTCGGGCAGCATCTCGGCCGGGCCGAGCAGCACCGTCTCGTGCGGTGCGTGCACCGTGTCGCGCCAGGTCTCGTCGCTGACCAGGAGCAGCCCCTCCGCGGCGGCGGCCTCGACGGTCTCGTGCACCACCTCGGGCGGCGCCACGGTGGCGGTGGGGTCGTCGGCGACGGCGAGCACGAGCAGCCGGGGGTCGCCGCCCTCGGCGCGGACCCGGCGCACGGTCTCCAGCAGGGCGTACGGGTCGGGGACCCCGCCGCACTCGGCGGGCGTCGCCACGTGGAAGACGGGCCGGCCCAGCAGCCGCGCGTACGGCGCCCACCAGGCCGCGCACGGGCGGGGCACCAGGACGTCACCGCCCACCGCGGCGGTCAGGGCGAGCAGCAGGGGCGGCGCGCCGGGCGCGGCGGCCACCCGGGCGGGTCCGGTGGGAAGGGCACGGCGGGCGAAGTGGCCGCACGCGGCCTCGCGCAGCGCCGGGCCGCCGCCGACGGGCTCCGCGGCCCGCCCGGCGGCCGCGGCGAGCACGTCGGTCAGTTCCGGCAGCGGCGGCAGGCCGTCGTCCGGCAGGGAGGGCCCGTAGCGGACGGGGCCGTGTCCCTCCGGCTCCGGATCCGTCCGCATGTCCAACCTCCGTGTGCTCCGGCCGCGTCGTGTCGTCGTCGGCCGTGCTGTCGGTGTGGTACCGGTGGGTAGTGGTACCGGTGCCGCGCGTGCTGCGGTTGCGGCCGTGTGGGACCACGTACCCCGCCCACCGCCTCCTCATGGCCACTCGGTCGGGTTTGCCCGGGTCACAGGGAGCTGACGCGGGGCGCGGGCGCGGCCGCCCTCACTCCGCGCCGCGCGTGCGCCGTCGGCGCCCCGCGGTGCAGCGGTACCCGGCGCCCGCGGCCGCGCCGGCCACCAGCAGCCCGCCGGCCACCAGCGCCGGGACCGACGCGGTGAACGCGCCGCCCGCTCCGGCCCGTACGCCGTGCCCGACCGCCGGGACACCGCCGCAGGAGTCGTCGGGAAGGCCGGAGGCGTGGGTGTGGGTCTGGGTCTGGGTCTGGGTCTGGGTCTGGGCTTGGGTTTGAGGCTGGGGCTGGATCTGGGTCTGGGTCTGGGAGGCAGGGGAACCGGGGTCCTGGGGTTCCGCATTGCGGGAGTCGACGCCGGGGACGCCGGGACCGGGAGAGTCGGAGCCGTGGGGGTTGATGCCGGGGGAATCGGGACCGAGGGAATCGGAGCCGTAGGGGTCGGCACCGGGGGAATCGGCGCCGTGGGTCCGGCCGTTGTGGGAGCCGTCGCGGGAGCCGGTGCCGTCGCGGGAACCGGTGCCGTCGGGCCCGACGGTCCCGCAGTCGGGCCGCTCACCGGTGCTCTGGGTGCCGCCCTGCCCGCCGCTGTGCCAGCCGCCCTGCCCGTCGTCGTGCCCGTCCTCCTGACCGGTGCCGTCCTGCCCGCCCGGTCCGCCCAGTCCACCCTGTCCGCGCTGTACCCGGAACTCGGCGCGCCACGTCTTCCCCTGCCCGCCGGCCGGGGCCGGGCAGGTGCCGTCCACCGTCCAGGAGGTGTCCGGGCCGAGGCCCTCGACGTCCTCCTCCAGGTCCTCGGCGGGGGCGACACGGGCGGTGCCGCGATAGGCGATCGCGGCGGCGCGGTCGTCGTCGCCGGGCACCCGCCGGAGCCGGACGGTGCCGTCGTCGAAGGCTGGCGACGTCGCCTCCAGGGTGTCGGGCACAACGCTGCCGCCCGGGTCGCAGGACACGGAGACGGTGACGGTGCCGCCGGGTGGCACGGACTGCGGGCCGACCCCCGCGGACGGCTCCGCCCGGGCCGCGGTGCCGGCGGCGGACAGGGCGGCACCGGCCAGGACGGCGACGGACAGGGCACGGGCGGTGCGGCGCATGGGGCGGGCTCCTTCGACCGGCGGCGGCACGGCGGTCGTGCCGCCTACCGGCCATGAGAGCCCGCGCCGGGCAGCGACGCGCGCGGCTGCACGCGTTCAGCGGGAGCACATCACACGTGCGGGTGACGCGAGGAAGGGCGGCACCGGGGCCCCGTCCCGTCGCGCTCGAGGAGGACAGGCGGGCAGGAGGACAGGCGGGCAGACGGTGGAGCCGGCCGATGTGCCCGGCGCCGGACGAAGCGCGTCACCTGTGGGTCCGCGGGTCCGAGCGCATGGCCGCTGTCCGGCCACCGTGACGACACGCGTGAGGGCACGTTGTCCGGACGGCGGAGCCTCCGGTCTGTCTGTGCGAACTTTGTGAACGGCTTGTCCTGGCAGACCGCCGGTTCCACCGGGGCTCCGCTCCTCACGTCCGGCGAAACCGCAGCTTACGCCCCCTGGACACCCCCGCCCGAGCCATGACTTCACGGCCTTCGGCTAGCGCAGCACCTGCTCGCGCAGCCGGTCGCAGCACCGGCTGATCAGCCGCGACACGTGCATCTGCGAGATGCCGAGCTGCTCGGCGATCCGGCTCTGCGTCATGCCCCCGAAGAACCGCAGGTACAGGATCGTCCGTTCCCGTTCCGGCAGTTCCGCCAGCCGCGGCTTGACCGCCTCGCGGTCGACGACGGTGTCCAGCGCCGGGTCGGGGGCGCCCAGCGAGTCGCCCAGCGAGTAGCCGTCGTCGCTGCCGGGCAGTTCCGCGTCGAGCGACAGCGCGGAGAAGCTCTCCAGCGCCTCCAGGCCGGCCCGGACCTCCTCCTCGGTCATCCCGGCGTGCTCGGCGATCTCCGTGACGCCGGGCCGGTGGCCGACGGTGGTGGACAGCTCCTGGCAGGCGACGCGGACGCGGTTGCGCAGTTCCTGGACGCGGCGCGGCACGTGCAGGGTCCACAGGTGGTCGCGGAAGTGGCGCTTGATCTCACCGGTGACGGTGGGGACGGCGTAGCTCTCGAAGGCGTTGCCGCGCTCGGGGTCGTAGCGGTCGACGGCCTTGACGAGGCCGAGCGCGGCAACCTGGCGCAGGTCCTCGAAGCTCTCGCCGCGGCTGCGGAAGCGGCCGGCGATGCGCTCGGCCATGGGCAGCCAGGCTTC
Organism: Streptomyces echinoruber; assembly: GCF_014651135.1. Lineage (GTDB taxonomy): Bacteria > Actinomycetota > Actinomycetes > Streptomycetales > Streptomycetaceae > Streptomyces > Streptomyces echinoruber. The sequence goes on along the minus strand of NZ_BMWH01000001.1, from coordinate 68,946 downwards.
CACGATCCCCGCGCGCACCGCGTCGTGCTCGGGGCCGGGCGGGAGGGCGGCGAGCCTGCGGAAGGCGTCCTCCGTGTCGGGTGCGTCGTCGTGCGGGTGCCTGGTGGTGGCCTGCTTCGTGCGGGCTGTGCGGGCTGTGCGGGCTGGGGTTCGCATGGTGCGTCGCAGCTCCCTCGGCGTGCTCGGGGATGGACGGTCACCGCGGGAGCGCGGTCGCGATCCGGGCGTCACGGTTGCGGGCGTCACGGCTGTGGGCGGATGCGCCCTCGCGACGCGTCCGCCGCCCCCACGGGCGTGCCTCCGGTCCGAAGCACTGGTCCGGGTGCGCCTGCCCGGGGCCCGCGGCCCCAAACGCCCGTGACCGTCACAGTTCCCCACGCCTGCGGTCACCGCACGTCACGGGGCCCGCGGGCCGGAAAACGCCGGGGAACACCGGCGGACGCCGGGGAGCACGGCCGCCGGAAGAGCCGCCGGAAGAGCCGCCGGAACGGCCGTCCGACCCCGCGCCCGGACCGGCCCCGGGCCCTCCGGAACCTCCCGCCTCCGCCCGGGCGACCGCCGGGCGCCCCAGGTTTTCCGGCAGCGCACCGGGTCACTCGTCACCTGCTGCCCGTGCGTGTCCGCACGTGTGCCTTCACCAGGTTCGGAAGCGAGTCCGGGAGGTCCCTGCACATGAGCACCAAGGTCGCCGACCACGTCCTGCAACGGCTGCGCGAGTGGGGGGTCGAGTACGTCTTCGGCTACCCCGGCGACGGCATCAACGGCCTCCTCGCGGCCTGGGGGCGTGCGGAGGACCAGCCGAAGTTCATTCAGGCACGGCACGAGGAGATGGCCGCGTTCGAGGCGGTCGGCTACGCCAAGTTCAGCGGCCGGCTGGGCGTGTGCACGGCGACCTCGGGGCCCGGTGCGATCCACCTTCTCAACGGGCTGTACGACGCCAAGCTCGACCACGTGCCGGTGCTGGCGGTCGTCGGCCAGACGCACCGGACCGCGATGGGCGGCTCCTACCAGCAGGAGGTCGACCTGCACACGCTGTTCAAGGACGTCGCCTCCGACTTCGTGGAGACGGTGACGGTCCCCGAGCAGCTTCCGAACGTGCTGGACCGGGCCGTCCGCACCGCGTACGCGCGGCGCTGCCCGACGGCGGTCATCATCCCCGGCGACGTGCAGGAGCTGGACTACTCGCCGCCCACGCACGAGTTCAAGATGGTGCCCTCCAGCCTGGACCGCAGCGCCTGGACCGCGGTTCCGTCGGAGGAGTCGCTGCAGCGGGCCGCGGAGATCCTCAACGCCGGTGAGAAGGTGGCGATCCTGGTCGGCCAGGGCGCCGCCGGGGCGCGCGCCGAGGTGGAGCGGATCGCCGAGCTGCTGGGCGCCGGCGTGGCCAAGGCGCTGCTCGGCAAGGACGTCCTCAGCGACGAACTGCCGTACGTCACCGGCTCGATCGGCCTGCTGGGCACGCGCCCGAGCTACGAGCTGATGCGGGACTGCGACACGCTGCTGACGATCGGCTCGTCCTTCCCGTACACGCAGTTCCTGCCGGAGTTCGGCAAGGCGCGGGCGGTGCAGATCGACATCGACCCGCACATGGTCGGCATGCGCTACCCGTACGAGGTGAACCTCGTCGGCGACGCCAGGGCGACGCTGGAGCGGCTGATCCCGCTGCTGAACACCGACCGCGGCCGGGACTGGTACGAGACGGTCTGCGCGAACGTGCGGCGCTGGCACGAGGTGATGGAGCGGCGGGCGGCCGTCGCGGCCGACCCCATCAACCCGGAGTACGTCACCCGCACCTTGGACCCGCTGCTGCCGGACGACGCGATCGTCACCTCCGACTCGGGCTCGACGGCGAACTGGTACGCGCGGCACCTGACGATGCGGCCCGGTATGCGCGCGTCGCTGTCCGGCACGCTGGCGACGATGGGCTGCGGGGTGCCGTACGCGATCGGCGCGAAGTTCGCGCACCCGGACCGGCCCGCGATCGCGCTGGTCGGTGACGGCGCGATGCAGATGAACGGGCTCGCCGAGATGATCACGGCGGCGAAGTACCGCGACCGGTGGGAGGACCCGCGCCTGGTCGTGGCCGTCTTCAACAACCAGGACCTCAACCAGGTGACGTGGGAGCTGCGCGCCATGGGCGGCTCGCCGTCCTTCGAGGCCTCGCAGTCCCTGCCGGACGTGCAGTACGCGGCGTTCGCCCGCTCCCTGGGCCTGACCGGGGTGCGCGTGGAGAAGCCCGAGGACGTCGAGGCGGCCTGGCGGGCCGGTCTGGAGGCGGACGGCCCGGCGGTGATCGAGTTCCTCACCGACCCGTCCGTGCCGCCGATCCCGCCGCACGCCACCTGGGAGCAGATGGAGGCGACGGCCGCCGCGCTCCTCAAGGGCGACCCGGAAGGCGGCCACCTGGCCAAGCAGGGTCTGAAGGCGAAGATGCAGGAGTTCCTGCCGGGCCGCGGCCGGAAGTAGCGGCGGCGCCGGGCAGGAGGGGACGTCGTACGGCCCCCGCGCGTCCCGGCGGCGGGCGTGTCGCCGCCGCGGCGCCGGGTACGCGGCAGGCCCGTCCCCCAGAACGATCCGGAGGGAAGCAATGCAGCGAGGCAGCGACCGGCTGAGCGTCCACCGCGACGACGAGATGAAGCACGAACTGCAGGGGCTGCTCCGCTCCGGGCACCCCACCCGCACCGAGGAGTGGCACGACCCGGAGCCCGGCGCGGAGGACGACCCGCAGCTCACCGACGTGCGCGGGGCCGCTCCCGGTTCCCTGGAGGCGGTGCGCCTGGACCTGGCCCGCGTCCTCGGGCGCAGCGCGTTCCCGGCGGACCGGGACCACCTGGTGCGGGCCCTGCGCCGCGGCAACGCGCCGGACGCCCTCGTCGAGCGGCTGGAGCGCCTGCCGCGCCGCGCCCGGTACGGGAACGTGCAGGAGCTGGCCGAGGCGCTGACCGGTGAGGCCGACGGCGGGAACGCGTAGCCGCGCGACCGTCCGCCCCCCCCACACACACAACACCCCCCACAACCAGCCCACCACACCCCCCACAACCAGGAAGGGCCGGCACATACAGATGGCTGAACTCGTCAGGGAAGTCATGACTCCGGGCGTGGCCGCGGTCCGCCCGGACGCCTCGCTCGTGGAGGCGGCACGGCTGATGCGCACCCAGGACATCGGGGACGTCCTGGTCGCGGACGACGACAGCGTCGTCGGCGTGCTCACCGACCGGGACATCACGGTGCGCGCGGTCGCCGAGGGACTGGACCCGCAGGAGGTGAGCGTCAAGGCGGTGTGCACCCCGCAGCCGGTGGCGGTCGGACCGCACGACAGGGTGACGGAGGCGGCGGCGCTGATGCGGGAACACGCCGTGCGCCGGCTGCCGGTCGTCGAGGACGGCCTGCCCGTCGGCATGGTCGGCCTCGGCGACCTGGCCGTGGCGCAGGAGCCGCGGTCGGCGCCGGCCGACATCAGCCGGTCGGAGCCGGCCGGCGGCCCCGGCGGCGGGGCGGACGCGTGAGCCGCGCCCGGGCCGCCGAGTCGGCGGTGCGCGGCGGCGACACCGCCGACGTCGGCGACGCCACGATCCGCTACCTGCTGTACGGGCTGCTGCCGGGCTGGTTCGTGCCGGGGCTCGCCGACTGGGCGATGCACCGGCGCACCCGCATCGAGGACACGGCGGGAACGAAGGAGTCCCTGATCCACTCCCTGATGATGGCCGAGGTGGGCCTGCCCATCGCGCTGACCCTGCGCTACGAGGTCAACCCGCTGCTGCCGGCGGTGCGGCTGGGCGGCGCCGCGGTGCACGAGGCGACCGCGCTGTGGGACGTGCGCACGGCGGTGGAGAGCGACCGCGAGGTCAAGCCGCTGGAGCAGCACATCCACAGCTTCCTGGAGTCGCTGCCGTTCGCCGCGCCGGCCTCGCTGATGTGCCTGCACGCCGACCAGGTCAGGTCCCTGGTGCGCGGGGGCCGGGGCGATGCGGACGCGTGGCGGCTGGTGCCGCGCCGGCGCCCGCTGCCGCGCGGCTGTCTCGCGGGCGTCGCCACCGCGATCGGCGCCTGCGTGCTCCTGCCGTACGGCGAGGAGCTGGTGCGCTGCCTGCGGGCGGCGCGAGCGAGGAAGAAGCGGTCCGGGGGTGACGCGACCCGCCGGGCCGCGCGGAAAGGACGGTGAACCTGTCATGCGTATCGCGTTTCTGGCCGCTCCCGAGGGCGTCGAGCAGATCGAGCTGACCGACCCCTGGCAGGCGGTGAAGGACGCCGGCCACGATCCGGTGCTGGTGTCGACGAAGCCCGGCGAGATCCAGGCGTTCCACCACCTGGACAAGGCGGACACCTTCCGCGTGGACGAGGTGGTCGGCGAGACCTCGGCCGACTCCTTCGACGCGCTGGTGCTGCCGGGCGGCGTGGCCAATCCGGACTTCCTGCGGATGGACGACAGGGCCGTGGCGTTCGTGAAGTCCTTCTTCGAGCGGGGGCGCCCGGTGGCCGCGATCTGCCACGCCCCGTGGACCCTGGTCGAGGCCGACGTGGTGCGCGGCCGGGTGCTGACGAGCTGGCCGAGTCTGCGGACGGACATCCGCAACGCGGGCGGCACCTGGGTCGACGAGCAGGTCAAGGTCTGCGACCACGGCCCGAACAAGCTGGTCACCAGCCGCAAACCGGACGATGTGAAGGCGTTCTGCGAGGCGTTCCTCGACGTGTTCGCCGAGCAGGCCGCCTGACGCGCCGGCCGGGTGCCGGGCGGACCGCCCGGCACCCGGCACGGGCCGTTCCGTGCCCACCGGGCCGTTATGCGCCCACCGGGCCGGCCGGCGCCCGACGCGCCGGCGCCCGCCG
>NZ_BMWH01000001.1:46415-64098 GCF_014651135.1 Streptomyces echinoruber | reverse complement strand
GGTGCGCCGCGTGTGGCGCACCGGCGGGCGCCGGTGCCGGTCCCCGGTCAGGTGCCGAGGCCGCCGGGGGTCGCCGTCTCCCCGGACGCGCGTTCCCGGGCGCCCTCGCGGGTGCGGCCCGCCGCGACGGTCCGGCGCGGGTTGCGCCGCAGGTATTCGCCCTCGAGCTGCGCCATGCGCTCGTTGTGGGCCCGCAGCGCGTCGTTGGAGCCGTACAGCAGCGTGTCGTGACGCGTGCGGTGGATGTTCTCCAGCTCCTTCATGAGCTGTTGGTCGTCCAGCCGGGCCGGGTCGACCCCGGTCGCCGTCCGGTCACGCTCGTCGTGTTCGTTCATGCCGTCCGGGTACCCGCCCGGCAGGCAAAACCCCCGAGCGGATTTCCGGGAGGGAGTCATGGATCTTTCCTTTCTGCACCCCCTGTACGAGCAGCCGGGCCCCTGGGCCTCGGTCTACGTGGACACCTCCCGGCACACGGAGGACACCCCGCACGAGCGGCATCTGACCGCCCGCGAGATGGCCCGGCAACTGGCCGAACAGGGCGCCGACGAGGCGACCTGCCGGGCCGTGGAGAACGCGATCGAGGAGTTGCGGCACGCCTCCGACCCGCACGGCCGGGCCTTGTTCGCCCGGGACGGGCGGATCGTGCTCGACCCGCCGCTGGCCCGTGTGCCGCAGCAGGGAAGCTGGGCGCAGTGGGCGCCGCTGCCGCGGGTCGCGCCGCTGCTGGAGCTGGCCGGGGAGGACCCGGTGGCGGTCGTGGCGTACGTCGACCGCAAGGGCGCCCGCTTCGAGGTGCGCAGCGCGCTGGGCCGGCAGGAGAGCGGGACGGTCACGGGCCAGGACTGGCCGCTGCACCGCACCAGCTCGTCCGACTGGTCCGAGCGCCACTTCCAGCTACGGGTGGAGAAGACCTGGGAGGACAACGCGGGCGAGATCGCCGAGGCGCTGGCCGCCTGCCAGGACGAGACCCGGGCCGACCTGGTGATCCTGGTCGGCGAGGACCGGGAGCGCCGGGCCGTGCTGGAGCGGCTGCCGCGGCGGGTGCAGGACCTGGCGGTCCAGGCGCCGCACGGCGCCGGCAGCCGGCTGCTGGACGAGGACGTGGAGAAGGCCCGGGCCGAGCACGTGCGGCGGCGCGCGGCGGCGGAGCTGGAGCGGTTCCTGGCGGCGCGCACGCCCGGCGACGACGGCCGCGCGGGGGCCGTGGAGGGCGTGCCCGCGCTGGTGGAGGCGGCGCGTGAGCACCGTATCGAGGAGCTGCTGATCCGCCCGGACGGGCCGGACGCGCACCGGGAGGTGTGGATCGGCGAGGACCCGCACCAGCTGGCGGTGCGCCGCACGGACCTGAAGATCCTCGGCGAGCAGCACTCCTGGCCGGCCCGCGCGGACGACGCGCTGATCCGCGCCGCGGCCGCCTCCGACGCGCAGGCGCTGTCGGTGACGGCGGCTCCGGCGCCCGAGGAGGAGGCGCCGGTGGGCGGTCTGGGCGCGATCCTGCGCTGGAAGTGACCGCGCTCCCGCGCTGGAAGTGACCGCGCTCCCGCGCCGGAAGTGACGCGGCGTGACGCGCGCCCGGGCCGCGGCTGCCGGGCCTACCGGGCCCGCTCGACCCGCCGCTCGTCCCAGACCGGTTCCCGCGTCTCCCTGACCCGTCCGTCGCCGCCGAAGACCAGGTAGCGGTCGAAGGAGCGGGCGAACCAGCGGTCGTGGGTGACCGCGAGGACGGTGCCCTCGAAGCCCTCCAGGCCCTCCTGGAGGGCTTCGGCGCTCTCCAGGTCGAGGTTGTCGGTGGGCTCGTCCAGCAGCAGGGCGGTGGCGCCCCGCAGTTCCAGCAGCAGGATCTGGAAGCGGGCCTGCTGGCCGCCGGAGAGCCTGTCGAAGCTCTGCTCGGCCTGGCCGGCCAGCTCGTAGCGGCGCAGCCGGGACATGGCCGCGCCGCGGTCCTGGGCGTGCTCGCGCCACAGGATGTCCAGCAGGGTGCGGCCCTGCAGTTCGGGGTGGGCGTGGGTCTGGGCGAAGTGGCCGGGCACGACGCGGGCACCGAGCTTCCAGGTCCCCGTGTGCGGCACGTCCTCCCCGGCCAGCAGCCGCAGGAAGTGGGACTTGCCGGAGCCGTTGGAGCCGAGCACGGCGACGCGTTCGCCGTAGTGAATCTCCAGGTCGAACGGCCGCATCAGGCCGGTGAGTTCGAGGCGCTCGCAGGTGACGGCGCGGACGCCGGTGCGGCCGCCCCGCAGGCGCATGCGGATGTCCTGCTCGCGGGGCGGCTCCGGCGGCGGGCCGGCCTCCTCGAACTTGCGCAGCCGGGTGCGGGCCGCCTGGTAGCGGGAGGCCATCTCGGGGCTGACGGAGGCGGCCTGACGGAGGTTCACGACGAGCTTCTTGAGCTGGGCGTGCTTCTCGTCCCAGCGGCGGCGCAGTTCCTCGAAGCGCGCGAAGCGCGCGCGGCGGGCCTCGTGGTACGTGGCGAAGCCCCCACCGTGCACCCAGGCGTCGGCGCCGGCCGGGCCCGGCTCCAGGGAGACGATCTTCTGGGCGGCGCGGGCGAGGAGTTCACGGTCGTGGGAGACGAACAGCACCGTCTTGCGGGTCTCGGCGAGCCGCTCCTCCAGCCAGCGCTTGCCGGGCACGTCGAGGTAGTTGTCCGGCTCGTCCAGCAGCAGCACCTCGTCGGGGCCGCGCAGCAGCGCCTCCAGCACCAGCCGTTTCTGCTCGCCGCCGGACAGGGTGCGCACCTGCCGCCACTGCGCCTTGTCGTAGGGGACGCCGAGCGCGGCCGTGGTGCACATGTCCCACGTCGTCTCGGCCTCGTAGCCGCGCGCCTCCGCCCAGTCGGCGAGCGCCTGCGCGTACGCCAGCTGCGCGGGCTCGTCGTCGACGGTCATGACGGCGTGCTCGGCCGCGTCGACGGCGCGGGCGGCCGCGCGCAGGCGGGGCGGGGCGACCGACACCAGCAGGTCGCGCACGGTCGACTCGTCCCGTACCGAGCCGATGAACTGCCGCATCACCCCCAGGCCGCCGCCGACGGCGACCGAGCCGCCGTGCGGGGCGAGTTCGCCGGCGAGGATGCGCAGCAGCGTGGTCTTGCCGGCGCCGTTGGGGCCGACGAGGGCGACGACGGCGCCCTCGCCCACCCGGAAGGACACGTCGCCGAGCAGCGTCCGGCCGTCGGGGAGGTGGTACTCCAGGTGCGCCGCTTCCAGATGTCCCATGGGGAGGGATTCTGCGGGCGGCCGGATGAGCGGGGCAATCGGTTATCCGGGCGGGACGGTCGTCGTGCAGCCAAACGGCGGCGCTCCCCGGCCGCTCCCCGGACGGCCCCGGTGGCCGCGCGCAGGCGGACAGGAATCGGCGACTTCCGGGTAACCGCGCTGTATGAGCCCTGACGTCGACCTCTACGCCGACCTCGGCCGCAGCCCCCTCGGCGAGCGGCTGCTCGCCCTGGACACCCGTCTCTTCGAACTCGCCGCCGCACGGCACTGGCCGGGTGCCGAGCCCGTCCTGCCGCGGCTGAGCCGCAGCGCCAACCACGGGGTGCTGTGGTGCGCGACGGCGGCCGTCATGGCGGCGGTCCGCACCCCGCGCGCCCGCCGGGCCGCCGTACGGGGCCTGGCCTCGCTCGGCCTCGCCTCCCTGACGATCAACACGCTGGGCAAGCGGTCGGTACGCCGCGCCCGCCCGGTGCTGGACCCGGTGCCGCTGGTGCGGCGGCTGAAGCGGCAGCCGTTCACCACATCGTTCCCGTCCGGTCACGCGGCCTCGGCGGCGGCGTTCGCGGCGGGCGTGGCGCTGGAGTCGCCCGCGTGGGGCGCGGTGGTGGCGCCGGTGGCGTTCTCCGTGGCCGCCTCCCGGGTCTACACGGGCGTGCACTTCCCCAGCGACGTGCTGGCCGGCGCGGCCCTGGGCGTGGGCGCGGCGTACGCCGTACGGAGCCTGGTGCCGCCCCGGCCGCTGAGCCCGCCGGCCCGGCCCCGGGCGGTGGCCCCGGCGCTGCCGGGCGGTGAGGGGCTGGTGGTCGTGGCGAACACCGCCTCGGGCACCGCGGACCGGGTGCGGGCCCTGCGCGACGCGCTGCCGCGGGCGGAGGTCGTGGAGTGCCCGCCGCAGGAGGTGTCGGCGGAGCTGGAGAAGGCGGCGGCCCGCGCCCGGGTGCTGGGTGTGTGCGGCGGCGACGGCACCGTGAACGCCGCCGCCGAGGTGGCCCTGCGCCACGGCCTGCCGCTGGCGGTGCTGCCCGGCGGCACGCTCAACCACTTCGCCTACGACCTGGGTGTGGAGGACGTCCGGGCGCTGAGCCGGGCGGTGGAGCGGGGCGAGGCGGTGCGCGTGGACGTGGGCCGGTTCGTCTCCGGCGGCAAGCGGGGCGTCTTCGTCAACACGCTGAGCCTGGGCGTGTACCCGGAGCTGGTGCGGGAGCGGGACCGTTGGTCGCGCCGGATCGGGAACTGGCCGGCCGGGGTGCTCGCGGCGTGGAAGGTGCTGCACGCCACCGACCGTGAGCGGCGCCAGCCGCTGCAGGCGGAGTTCCAGGGGCAGACGCGCCCGCTGTGGGTGCTGTTCGCCGGCAACGGCACCTACCACCGCATGGGCCTGCTCCCGGGCCGCCGCAAGGACCTGGCGGACGGGCAGCTCGACGTGCGGGTGGTGCACGGCGGCCGCCGGCCCGCGGCGCGCCTGCTGGCCGCCGCCGTCGCCGGTCCGCTCACCCGCTCCCCCGTCCACGCCGCGGTGCAGGTCGGCCGGCTGCGGCTGACCGGCGTCGCCCCGGGCACGCTGCTCGCCTACGACGGCGAGGTCACCGAGATCCAGGGCGAGTTGACACTGGAGAAACTACCGGAGGCGCTGACGGTGTACCGCCCGGCACCGGCTGGGTGACACACCGTCAGTCCACTATACGAAACATTGGTCTCATCATTCGGCTGGCGGGCGTACGGTGCCTCGTACCGCCCCGGCGTGGCTCGCCGCGGGCGGTACGAGGAGCGGACACGCCGACGCGAAGGGGCACAGCCATGCCGGAGGACCGGAAGGACCGGGAGACCGCCGTCTACACGCACGGGCACCACGAGTCCGTGCTGCGTGCGCACACCTGGCGCACCGCCGCCAACTCCGCGGCCTACCTGCTGGGCTCCCTCGAGCCGCACATGAGGATCCTCGACATCGGCTGCGGCCCCGGCACGATCACCGCCGACCTGGCCGCGCTGGTGCCCGACGGGCACGTCACCGGCGTCGACCGGGAGCCGGCCGTCCTGGAGCGGGCCCGGGCCGCGGCCGCCGAACGGGGCGTGGCCAACGTCGACTTCGCGGTGGCCGACGTGCACGCCCTGGACTACCCGGACGACACGTTCTGCGTGGTCCACGCCCACCAGGTGCTGCAGCACGTGGGCGACCCGGTGCGGGCGCTGCGCGAGATGCGGCGGGTGACGAAGCCGGGCGGGTACGTGGCGGTGCGGGACGCGGACTACGCGGCGATGACCTGGTATCCGCGGCTGCCGGGACTGGACGACTGGCTGGAGCTGTACGAGCGGGTGGCGCGCGCCAACGGCGGCGAGCCGGACGCCGGGCGGCGGCTGAAGTCCTGGGCCCTGCGGGCCGGCTTCACCGACGTCACCGCCACCAGCAGCACCTGGACCTTCTCCACCCCCGAGGAGCGGGCGTGGTGGAGCGGCCTGTGGGCCGAGCGCACCCTGGCCTCCGCGTACGCCGGACGCGCCGTCGGCGGCGGCCACGCCACGCCCGAACGGCTGCGGGCGGTGTCGGAGGCGTGGCGGGAGTGGGGGCGGCGCGAGGACGGCTGGTTCGCCTGCCTGCACGGCGAGATCCTCTGCCGGAAGGAAGCCTGACCACCGGGGCGGGAGCCGCTGGTGGCCGGTGGTGAGGCACCGGTGGGCCGCTGGTGCGGGGGGGGGGCAGCGGCGGGCCGCTGGTGCAGGTGGTGCGCGCGCCCCAGGGCGTCACTCCCGGGGAAGCACGGGGCGTCACTCCCGGGGAAGCAGCGGTCCGAGCGGCCCGAGGTCCAGGTTCAGGTCCTCGGGCCGCAGTCCGTAGCGCTCGCGCAGCTCGGCCATGCGCTCCTCGAGCAGCATCAGGGTCAGCCCGATGCGTTCCTCCTGCTCCTCGCTCAGGTCCCCCTGGTCGAAACGGCGCAGCGCCTGCCGCTCCATGAGCTGGCGCAGCAGCTCCACCACGGTCAGCACGAGCTTCACCAGGTCGCGCTCGACCGTGTCGGGCTCCAGGTCCATGCGCCTCCGGCCGCGGGACGTCATGACAGCTCCCCCCGGAGCTCCCCCCGGAGCTCCCCCCGGAGCTCGCCTTGGAACGGTGACGGGACGTTCTCGTTGACCGAGCTGATCAGCGCGTTGAGATCGATGCGGACCAGGTCGACGTCCGCGATGCGCAGCGTGACGTCACCGGTGATGACGACCCCGCCGGCCAGCAGCCGGTCCAGCAGGTCCACCAACGCGATCTCCCGGCGTTCGACGACGGTCACGTCCCCTCCCCCGTGGTGTCCCCCACAGTGTCACCCGCGGTGTCGCCCGTGGTGTCGCCCGTGGCGTTCCGCGCGGCGCTCTGCGCACTTCCGCGTTTTTCTCCGCCGGGGTCCCCCGGCACGTTCCCCGCGTTCTCCGCGATGTCGCCGACGAAGGAGTACGCGGCCCAGGGCCCGGTGAGCTCCACACGCAGCCCGGGTGCGTCGTCCTTCGTGCGGTCCACGAGTTCCACGAACTCCTCGGACCGGGTGCGCGGTACGAGATAGGCGGCGTTGAGCACGTTCCGCCCGGCGGCGCCGGACAGGGCGGGATTCTGCGGGGCGTGCAGCCGGGCGTCCTCGGCGTACTCGCCCAGCGTGCGGTGCAGCCGGGTGGCGAACTCCTCGGCGCGCTGCCAGAGGTCCTCCCGCGCCCGGGTCTGCCGGCGCCGCTGCAGCAGGTAGTCCCGGCCGGAGGCCGGCTTCGGCGCCGCCGCGGCGGCGGGCTCCTCCGGCGGGGTCTCCAGGTACACCTTGACGCCCCATTCCACCCGCCCTTCCAGGCGGTCCAGGGTGCGCCGGAAGTCGTCCTCCCGCGCCTCGATCATCACGCGGACGCCGCTGTCGTCACGGAAGACGGTGGCGAGCCGCAGCGGCAGCGGCGTGGTGACCGCGGTGAGCGCGTCGATGACGCCCTGGTGGGCCCGGGCGGTCTCGGTGAGCCAGTCCAGGTCCTCCAGGTGGGCCCGCAGCGCCTCCTCGGAGAAGTCCCACTCCGGGACGTGGCTGACCACGGCCACCAGGCCGTGGTGGTGCAGCAGCCGGGGCGGATCGCCCGCCACGCCGGTCAGCTGGGACTGCAGGGGCGTGTCGAAGGGGCGGCAGACGGCGTAGACGTACCGCAGTCCGGTCATCGGTGCTCCTTCCGCTCCCGCTCCTGTTCCCGCCGGCCGTACCCGTCCTCTTTCTCTTCCACTTCCCGCCGGCTGTATCCGTCCTCCAGCTGCGCCAGCCTGTCCCGCAGTTCCCTGTTCTCACGGGTGAGTTGGTCGCGCCGGGCGCGGGAGGACAGCTCCGGGTCGTACTCCCACCAGTCGATGCCCATCTCCCGCGCCTTGTCGACGGAGGCCACGATGAGCCGCAGCTTGATGGTGAGCAGCTCGATGTCGAGCAGGTTGATCCGGATGTCGCCCGCGATGACGATGCCCTTGTCCAGGACGCGCTCGAGGATGTCGGCCAGGTTGGCTCCGCTGCTCTGGCCGTACGGCTCGGGCAGCCTGCTGGGTGTCGTCATCGGCGGGCCCCGTGCTCGGCGTACTCGTGGTCTTCTTCGGGTTCTTCCTCGTATTCCTCTTCCGCTTCTTCTTCCTCGGGTCCTTCTTCGTACTCCTCCTCGGGCCCCTCTTCGTACTCTTCTTCGGGCTCCTCGCCCTCCTCGTACTCCTCTTCGGGCTCCTCCCCCTCCTCGTACTCCTCTTCGGGCTCCTCGCCCTCCTCGTACTGCTCCTCGGGCTCCTCCCCCTCCTCGTCCTGCTCCTCGGGCTCCTCCCCCTCCTCGTACTGCTCCTCGGGCTCCTCCCCCTCCTCGGGCTCCTTCTCGCGCTCCTCGGCCTGCCGCTCCTCCTCCGCGACCGCGTCGTCGTGGCTGCGCACGACCTCGCTCTCGCGGATCTCGCCGCGCCAGCCCTCGTCCGCCTCGCCCTTGAGGGTGATGAAGCGGGCGTAGTGCTTCAGGTCCAGGCGGACCCGGCGGCCCTGGGCGCGCCAGATGTTGCCGGTCTTCTCGAAGAACCCGCTCGGGTAGTACTCGATGACCAGCAGCACGCGGGTGAGGTTGTCGGCGAGGCGGTGGAAGGAGACCACGCCCTTGGTGGTGCCCTTGGCGCCCTCCGTCGTCCACGCGATGCGGTCGTCGGGGAGCTGCTCGGTGGTGGTCCCCTTCCAGCTGCGGCTGGACCACCAGATCTTCGCCTGCCAGTCGGAGTGGGTGTCGTCGGTGCGGTTGGCGCTCTTGACGCCCTTGGCGAAGGTGCTGAAGTCCTGGTACCGCGTCCACTGGTCGTAGGCGGTGCGCAGCGGCACACCGACGTCGATGTGCTCGATGATGACGGTCGGCTTCTGCCCGGCGCTGCTCTTGCGCTTGCCCTTGCCGCCCTTCCCGCCGAAGAGGCTCTTCAGCCCGCCGGTCACGCTGTCCTTGGCGCGTGAGGCGCCCATCTCCAGCGCGGTGCGCACCGGCCCCTTGCCCTGGCTGATCTTGCGGCCGGCGTCGAGGGCGAGCTTGGCGAAGCCCGGGCTGTTGCCCTCGGCGATGTCGTTGAGCTTGGTGGTGGTCTGGCCGAGCTTGTGGCCGAACCCGGCCAGCAGGCGCTGGGCCTGCGCGGACAGGTACTCCTGGGCCTCGGCCTTCAGCCGTTCGGCCGCCTCGCTGCGGGCCACGTCGGTGAGGGCGCCGCCCGCCTTGCCCGCCGCACCGCGGGCGGAACCGACGGTGTCGGTCATCGACCACCGCCTCCCTTCGACGGCCGTGCGGCCGCCTTCTTCGCCGTGGCCGCCGTCTTCTTCGCCGTCTTCTTCGCCGGCGCCTTGCGTGCGGCGGCCTTCTGCGGAGCCTTCTTCGCCGGCGCTTTCTTGGTCGGCGCCTTGCGTCCCGCGGCCTTGCGCGGCGCCTCGCCGGACGCGGTGTCCGGCTCCTCGCCGCCGTCGGCCTCGCCGCCGTCGGCCTCACCGGACGCGCGGCCCTCCTCGCCCTCGTCCTCGGCGGCCTTTCCGCCCCGCCCGCCGAGGCCCGACACGGCCCCGGAGGCGGCCTCAGTGGCTCCGGACGCGGCGCCGGACGCCGCCTCGCCGGCGCCGGAGGCGGCGCCCGAGAGCCGGTCGCGCACCTGCTCGGTGCGGCCGTGCAGCCGGTCGGCGAGCGCGTTCATCTGCCGCTCGAGCAGCGCGCCCGAGGCCGCCTTGCCGACCCCGCCCAGCTCCTGGCGCAACTGGTCGCCGATCTCCTTGAACTGCGGGTTCTCCTTGAGCTGCTGGTTGACCAGGTCGGCGATCGCCCGCGGGCCGAGGTGCATCCGCTTCCCGGCCACCAGGCTGCCCACGGCCAGGGCCAGCTTCGCCTTCTTCGTCCGTCCCAGCAGGTATCCGGCCCCGACCGCGAGGCCCAGTCCCATCCGATTCACAATGCCGTCCCCTCGCCTGTGGCTCCGCGCCGGCGCAGAGCCTCCTCGAGCCGGTCCAGGAGTTCGTCCTCGCGCTGGTCGAACTCCTCCTCGGTGATCTCGCCCGCCTCCAGTTGCTCCTCGAGCCGGGCGAGTTCGGTCCGGACAGCGGCGGGGTCGTAGTACAGGCGTTCCGCCTCGCGGAGCGCCTGTCTGATCGCCCAGGCGCTGCCGCGCACCGGAGCCAGCGGCAGCAGCAGCACTTCACTGATCAGGCCCACGACCTCACTCCGCTCCCGCGCCGGCGCCGCCGGCCGCGGTGCCGGCGGGCTCGGCGGGGCCGGGCTCGACGAAGCTGTACGGCGGCAGCGGTCCGTTGACGCGGATCTCCAGGTGGGGCATGTCCTTGCGGGCCTGCTCCACCGCCGACAGGAACGACTCGGCCGACTCCCGCGCCACGAGGTAGGACACGTTGGCGAGCCAGCCGGTCGACTCCGGTCCCACGCTGACGGCTTCGGCGGCCGACTCCAGGGCGCGCCGCAGCGCCGCGGCGTCCTCGGCCTCCTTCGCCTGCACGGCGTGCGCGACCATCTCGCCCAGGCGCAGCTTGTCCTCGTAACTGCCGCCGCCCGCCTGCCGGTTGGCCTCGGCCTGGGCCCGGATCTCCGGGTCCTCGGCCATCACCCGGTGCAGGACGGCCTCCTCGACGTGGTTGGCCTTGACGTTGTACTCGACCCGGCCGTCCAGCGCCCGCAGGCGCTCCCGGTAGTGCTCGGCGCGCTCGGCCAGCACCCGGGTGACCGCGCCGTCGTCGTCGGCGATGCTGCCGAACCGCATCGGCAGCACGCAGCCGCCCGCGCCGGCCTCGCTGAGCACGCTCTGGTGGGCGAGCAGGTCCTTGCGCTTGGGGCGCAGGTTCTCCGGGGCGTCGCTGACGATCGCCGCCAGTTCACCCTCCTTCAGGATGCGCACCGGGCGGGGCGGGTCGCCCACGCCGCCCATGCCGTCGGGGAGACCCGGATGCGAGCTCGCGGTGATCCCGTAGACGTACGTGCTCACTCCTGCTCCTCCTTCCTGCGCGCCGGGGCCTTGCGGGTCCGCGGGCGCTCCTCGCCCTCTTCACGTGCCTGCTTGAACGCGTCGGAGATGGTCTGGGCCGCGCCGGACAGCGCCCCCTTGGACTTGCCGCGCGCGCCGGACTCGGTGATCTCGCCCATGACGTCGGGCAGGCCCGGGGTCTTGCTCGGGCCGGCCTCCAGGTCGAGGCGGTTGCACGCCTCGGCGAAGCGCAGGTAGGTGTCGACGCTCGCCACGACGACACGTACGTCGATCTTCAGGATCTCGATGCCGACCAGAGAAACCCGGACGAAGGCGTCGATGACGAGCCCCCTGTCGAGTACGAGTTCCAGGACGTCGTAGAGGCCACTGGTGCCGCCTCCGCCACCGGTCTGCTGTGCCGGGACTACGGTCATGCCGACCGCGCCTCCTTGTCTGTGCTTGTCTGCGTTGGGGTCGGACGAGTGACAGCGGGCGGGCGGCCTAGCCGCCGCGCCGGTGTGCGTCGGCCCTGCCGCGTTCGTAGCGGCGGACGCGCCGGTAGCCGACGAGCTGCCCCTGGGGGTCGAGTTCGACCTGGTAGCTCGCCATCAGGCTCATGGTGTCGGGTACCCTCTGGAGCTCCAGTACCTCCACCTCCAGCAACCAGCCGTCCTCGGTCTGCTCGAAGGACGACACGGTCTCGGCGACCATGCCGGTGAGCTCCGCGAGCTGGGCGCGCGCCTGGCGCAGCACCTCCATCGGGCCCGGCCGGCCGTGGGCCGCACCACTGTCACTTCTCTTGTGGGTTTCGTGCGTTTTCTGCGGGTTCTGCGAGTCTTGCGACTCCGATGTGTTGTGTGTGTTCGACATGGCCACCTCCCTTTCCGGGTGGCCGCACGGTCCCTGGCCAAACCTTCACGCGTACACGGGTCGGCGGATGCGCCGCCGTGTCGCCGCCGGGCGGCGGGGGCGGGTCAGCCGCGCAGCGCGGCGAGGCGCCGGCGCGCGGGCCCCAGGGCGCGCCCGCGGCTCGCCACGTCCGCCCAGGGCCGCGTGCGCGCCTGCTCCACCGCGTCGGCGATCGTCCAGCGGCGCGGTCCGGTCCGCGGGTCGTCGAGCTGCGCCCAGGAGATCGGCACGGCCACGGGGGCGCCGGGGCGGGCGCGGACGGTGTAGGGCGCGACAGCGGTCTGCGCGTAGGCGTTGCGCTGCACGTCGAGGTAGAGGCGGTCGCCGCGGTCCTTCTTGCGGGCCGCGGTGGTCAGCCGGTCCGGGTGGGCGGCGGCGAGGGTGCCGGCCACGTCGTGGGCGAAGGAGAGCACCTCGTCGTAGCCGGGCCGGCCGACCAGCGGGACGACGACGTGCAGGCCCCGCGAGCCGGTGGTCATCGGCGCGCTCGGCAGCCGCAGCTCGTCGAGCAGCTCCTTCAGCAGGTGCGCGGCCTTCCGTACGGCGTCGAAGTCGTCGCCGGCCGGGTCGAGGTCGAACACCATGCGGTCGGGGCTGTCGGGGCGGTCGGCCCGGGACAGCCAGCGGTGCAGGGTGAGGCAGGCCTGGTCGGCGAGGTAGAGGAGGCTGGCGGTGTCGTCGCACACGGCGTGCGTGACGGTGCCGCCCTCCTTGGCGAGCTCCACCCGCCGGATCCACCCCGGGTAGTACTCGGGGGTGTTCTTCTGCATGAACACCGGGCCGCCCAGGCCGTCCGGGTGCCGCTCCAGCATCAGCGGGCGGCCCCTGAGATGGGGCAGCAGGTACGGCGCGACGGCCCGGTAGTAGGCGACCAGGTCGCCCTTGGTGTACTCCGGCGCGCCCCCGTCGCCCGGGAAGAGCACCTTGTCCGGCCGGTGCACCTCCACCGGGCGGCGACCGGCCCGCACCGTGCGCGTGCCGCCGTCGCTCCGCGCGTTCACGGCGCGATCGCCTGCTCCACCAGCAGGCGCGCGGAGGCCGCGATGGACTCGGCGTCGATGCCGGCGGCGTGGAGCTGCTCCGCGGGGGTGGCGGAGCCCGGCATCGTGCGCACGGCGAGCCGCACCAGGCGCGGTACGGGGCTGCCGTCGGTGAACGCGTCCAGGACGGCGTCGCCGATGCCGCCCTCGGGCCGGTGGTCCTCGACGGTGAGCAGGCAGCCGGTGTCCGCGGCGGCCTGCCGCAGCGTGGCCCGGTCGACGGGCTTGACCGAGTACAGGTCGATCACGCGGACGGGGATGCCCTCCTGCCGCAGGATGTCGGCGGCGGCCAGCGCCTCGGCCACGGTGACGCCCGCGGCGACGACCGTCAGCCGGTCCTCGGCGCTGGAGCGCAGCACCTTGCTGCCGCCGACCGGGAACTCCTCGTCGGGTCCGTAGAGCACCGGGCTCTCGCCGCGCGAGGTGCGCAGGTAGCGCACGCCCTCCAGGTCGGCCATGGCCGCGACCAGGTGCGCGGTCTGGTTGGCGTCGCACGGGTACAGCACGGTCGAGCCGTGGACCGCCCGCATCATCGCCAGGTCCTCCAGGCCCATCTGGCTCGGTCCGTCCTGCCCGATGGCCACGCCCGCGTGGGAGCCGTTCAGGCAGATGCCGGAGCCGCTGATGGAGGCCATGCGGACGAAGTCGTACGCGCGCGTGAGGAACGCCGCGAACGTGGAGGCGTACGGCACCCAGCCGCGCCGGGCCACGCCGACGGCGGCGGCGATCATCTGCTGCTCGGCGATGTAGCACTCGAAGTAGCGCTCGGGGTGCTCCTTGGCGAAGAACTCCGCGCGGGTGGAGTCGCCGACCTCGCCGTCCAGGGCGACGACGTCGCCGCGGGCGGTGCCGAGCGCGGCGAGGGCCTGACCGAAGGCGTCGCGGGTCGCCACGCCCTTCTCCGGGTCGCCCTTCTCCCAGCGCGGCAGCTCCAGACCGCCGTCGCCCACGGGGCGCAGGTCGCGCACGGCGGGCGGCTCGTGCACCCGGACGCGCAGGTCACGGACGCCGCCGAGCTCCTCGATGGCCTCGTCGGCGTTCTTCAGCGGCTTGCCGTGCAGGCCCTCGCGGTCCTGGGTGTCGGCGACGCCCTTGCCCTTGAGGGTGCGGGCGAGGATCACGGTGGGCTGCCCGGTGGTGGAGACGGCCTCGGCGTAGGCACGGTCGATGGCGTCCACGTCGTGGCCGTCGTCCAGCTCGACGACGTGCCAGTCGAACGCCTTGAAGCGGCGGGCGTAGGCGTCCAGGTCGTGCCCGTGCCGGGTGGGGCCGCGCTGCCCGAGCCGGTTGACGTCGACGACGGCGATCAGGTTGTCCAGGTGCTCGTACCCGGCGTGCTCGGCGGCCTCCCAGATCGAGCCCTCCGCCAGCTCGCTGTCGCCGCACAGCACCCACACCCGGTAGTCGGCGTGGTCCAGCCGCTTGCCGGCCAGCGCGATGCCGACGCCGATGGGCAGGCCCTGCCCGAGGGAGCCGGAGGCCGTCTCCACCCACGGCAGCCGCTGCGGGGTCGGGTGGCCCTCCAGGCGGCTGCCCAGCTTGCGGAAGGTGAGCAGCTCGGCGTCGTCGATGGCGCCGGCCGCCTTGTAGGCGGAGTACAGCAGCGGCGTGGCGTGTCCCTTGGACAGCACGAAGCGGTCGTTGCCGGGGTGGTCGGGGCGCGCGAAGTCGTAACGCAGGTGGTGGGCGAACAGGACGGCCACCAGGTCCGCGGCGGACATCGAGGACGTGGGGTGCCCGGACCCCGCCGCCGCGGCGGCCCGCACGCTGTCGACGCGCAACTGCTGCCCGAGTTCGACGAGTTCACCGGTGTTCATGGGTCTTCTCGGTTTCCTTCCGCGGGTGTGTCGTCGGTTGTCGGTGATGGAGTGTCAGTTTTCGGTGGTGGAAGGTCGGTTGTCGTTGGTGGGATGCCGGATGCCGGTTACCGGTGGCCGGTCGCCGGTTACCGGTGGCCGGTCGCCGGTTACCGGTGGCCGGTCGCCGGTTACCGGTGGCCGGTTGCTGGTCGCCGGTGGCGGGGTGTCAGTCGCCGGTGGCGGGGGTGTCGTCACGGCGGACGGGGCCGGGCTTCGCCGGTTCGCCGCCCGGCTGGTTCCTCGCCGGTTCGCCGCCCGGCTGGTTCCTCGTCGGCTCACCGCCCGGCCGGGTCCGCGCGGGCTCATCGCCGGGCCGGTCCGCGGCCCGCGCGGCTTCGGTGGCGCCGGGCGTGCCGGCCTGGTCGGGTCCCGGCGCCTGCGGTGTCACACCTTCCTCGGCCATCCGGGCCGCGTGGGAGGCGCCGGCCACGGTGGACGGGGCGGTGCCGCCGGGCTCGTCGGTCCGCTCGTCGGTCCGTTCAGCGGTCTGCTCGCCGGTCCGTTCGCCGCCCCCTGAACTTCCTTTTTTCTGCGCAGAGTTGGTCGCGTCTTCCGATGCGGCGTCCCCGGCCAGGGCCGCTCCCGGCCCCACGCCCGAGGCGGGTTCCGGCTGCCGCTCGGGGCGGCCCGGGACGCGGGCCAGCTCCGGGGAGGCGGTGTCCAGCGGCACCGACCAGGACCGCACGAGTCCCAACTGGACGGCCTGGCGGCCCAGGACGGCGTCCAGCAGCCAGTCGGCGGCGACGCGGACGCGGTTGCCGGGCATCGCGGCGAGGTGGTAGCCGCGGGTGACCACCCCGGCCGGCAGGCCGGACAGCGGGATGCCGAGCGGGTTGGCGGCGGCCTTGGTGCCGCCCAGGTCGACGACGAAGCCGAGGTCGCGGTGGCGGTAGGGGCGCGGCTCGCCGACGCCGACGGAGGCGGCGACGTTGATCCCGGCGACCTTGCCCTGCCGCCAGGCGTGCTGCGCCGTCATCGGCGTGAGCTTCCCCGGGTGGTCCAGGTCCGGTACGGCGGCCGCGTCCCCGCAGGCGAACACCTCGGGCCGGCCCGGCACCCGCAGGTGGGGGTCGACGATGAGCCGCCCGCGCTCCAGGGGCTGCCCGGTGCTCTCCACCAGCGGGTCGGGCCGCACGCCCACGCACCACACGAGGGTGCGGGTGGGCACGAACTCGCCGTCGGTGAGCAGGACCCCCTCCCGCGTGGCCTCCTTCACGGAGGTGCCCATGCGCACCTCGACGCCGCGCCGCCGCAGGGCGCGGTCGGCGGTGCGGGAGAGCCGCTCGTCCATCTCCGGCAGCACCCGCGGCGCGATGTCCAGCAGCAGCCAGCGCGGTCGCATCCCCGTCCGCAGCGGGTGCCGGCGTACCTGCGCGTCGGTGAACATCTGCCCGTGCGCGGCGACCTCGGTGCCGGTGTAGCCGGCGCCGACCACGACGAACGTGCAGCGCGCGGCGCAGGTGTCCCGGTCCTCGGCCGCGGCGGCGAGCTCCACCTGCCGGGTGACGTGGTCGCGCAGGTACAGCGCCTCGGGCAGGCCGCGGAAGCCGTGCGCGTGCTCGGCGACGCCGGGCACGGGCAGCAGCTTGTTGACGCTGCCGACGGCGAGCACCAGCCGGTCGTAGCGCAGCGTGCCGCCGTCGCCCTCGGGGTCGGTGTAGTGCACGGTGCGCGCGTCCAGGTCGAGTCCGTCGGCCTCGCCGAGGACCAGGCGGACGTGGGGCAGGGTGCCGGAGAGGGAGACGGCGACCCGGCGCGGCTCCAGGACACCGGCGGCGACCTGCGGCAGCAGCGGCAGGTAGAGGAAGTGGTCGGTCGGGTTGAGCAGGGTGATGTCGGCGCGGTGCCGGGCGAGCCGGGACAGGGTGCGAGCGGCCCGGTACCCGGCGAAACCGGCTCCGACGATCACGATGCGGGGACGGGTCACGGTTCGCCTCCGGCGCGGTCGCGTACCTGGTTGCGGAACCTTCCGCGTCCCCCGGGCCGGGACGGCCAAACGTCGGTCCGAAGCCACGCCGTACGGCGGCGGCGCGGCGGTTTCCCGGCCCGGCCGCCCGGTACCCGGTGGGTGTTCCGACCCGCCCACGTCGCGGAGGCAGACCCCCCATGCCCGAGTACGGCTACTTCCTCTCGTGCGAGCAGTACGGTCCCGCGGAGCTGATCGAACAGGCGCGGATGGCCGAGCAGGCCGGTTTCACGGCGCTGTGGATCTCCGACCACTACCACCCGTGGAACGACGCGCAGGGCCAGAGCCCGTTCGTGTGGTCGGTGATCGGCGCGCTGTCACAGGCGGTGTCCCTGCCCGTCGAGACGGCCGTGACCTGCCCGACGGTCCGCATGCACCCGGCGGTGGTGGCGCAGGCCGCGGCGACCAGCGCGGTGATGACGAACGGCCGCTTCCGGCTGGGCGTCGGCACCGGAGAGGCCCTCAACGAGCACATCCTCGGCGACCCCTGGCCGCCCGCGCACGTGCGCCTGGAGATGCTGGAGGAGGCCATCCAGGTGATGCGGCGGCTGTTCACCGGCGAGGAGGTCAACCACCACGGCACGCACTACACGGTGGAGAACGCCCGCCTGTACACGGTGCCGGACGAGCCGGTCCCGATCGACGTCTCCGGCTTCGGCCCGGCCGCCACGCAGCTCGCCTCCCGCGTCGGCGACGGCTACATCACGGTCATGCCGGACGCGGCGATGGTGGAGCAGTACCGCAAGGGCGGAGGCGGCGGCAAGCTCGTCAGCGGCGCCACCAAGGTCTGCTACGGCACCGACCGCGACGCGTGCGTGCGGACCGTGCACCGGCTGTGGGCCAACGAACTGCTGCCCGGCGAGCTGGGCCAGGTGCTGCCCTCGCCGAAGCACTTCGAGCAGGCCCAGACGCTGGTCACCGAGGACATGGTGCGCGAGAACCGGGTGTGCGGCGACGACGTCGACGAGCACGTGGCGGAGCTGACGAAGTTCGTCGAGGCCGGCTTCGACCGGATCTACGTCAACCAGATCGGCCCCGACCTGCGCGGCTTCTTCGACTTCTACCGCGCGAAGGTGCTGCCGCAGCTGCCGTGAGCGCCGCCCGGCGCGTGCCTCCGCGCGGAGGCACGCGGAGGCGCGCGGAGGATCCACGCAGACACCCGGGCGGGAGAGACCCGGAAACCCGCGGGAGAACGCACCGGAAGCGGAAGACCGAGCGCACGGGAAGGGGCCGTGGGAGCGGCCGAC
>NZ_BMWH01000001.1:0-46385 GCF_014651135.1 Streptomyces echinoruber | reverse complement strand
CTGCCGCTCCCACGGCCCCTTCCCTTTTCCACTGTCGTGTTCCCGCGACGCCCGCGTCAGGCCCGTCAGGCCCGTCAGGCCCGGTGGTGCGTCTCGGGGTCGATGTCGTCCGGGCCCGGCGGGCGTGCCCCGGCCGCGCCGGGGGCCGGTGTGCCCGCGCCCGGCGCCCCGGTCGCCGCGCCGGCCCCGCCGGGCGCGACGGGCGGCATCGGCGGGTACGGGGCGCCGCCCGTGCCGCCCGTGCCGCCCTCGGCGGGCGTGGTGGGCGTGGTGGGCGTGGTGGGCGCGGCGGACGTGGTGGGCGCGGAGGGCCGGGCCGCGTTGCGCAGCGCGTAGGCGACGGCGGCGAGGACGACCGCGGTGATCAGGGCGGCCGCCCAGTCGGGCAGGCCGATGGCGAGGGCGAGGCCCAGGGTGAGGGCGAGGGCCGCACCCGCGTACAGGGCGACGGCACCCGAGGCGGCGTACAGCATCGCCGTACGGCGCCGCTCCCGGGTCTGCCGGCGCAGCTCGTCGCGCACCGTCTCGCGCGCCACCTGCGCCAGCTCGTCGACCAGATGCTTGTCCAGGTGCTCCAGATGATCCAAGCGGTCCATGAAACACGGGTACCCCCGCCCGGGCCCCACAGACCCGCCGCGCCCGGGGCCCACAGACCCGCCGCGCCCGGCGGGAGCGGGCCCGATCACCGGAACCGATCTCCCGGCCCGGCGCCGCCAACTAGGCTCGGCCGCATGGAGATTCTCGGTGCCACGCTGCGCGTCTGCGTCGACGACCTGGAGCAGGCGGTCCCCTTCTACGAGCGCCTCGCGGGCGGCAGGGCTCTCCGGTTCGAGCGCGGTGGCGTCCGGGTGGCCGCCGTCGGCTGCTTTCTGCTGATGAGCGGGCCCGAGGCCGAGCTGGAGGTGCTGCGGAAGGTGGCGGCGACGATCGCCGTCAAGGACGTCGACGAGGCCTGCCGGGTTCTCGGCGAGCTGGGCGCGCGCGTCGTCGCCGGCCCGGTCGCCACCCCGGCCGGCCGCAGCCTGATCGCGATGCACCCGGACGGGGCGGTGTACGAGTACGTCGACCGCCGGGGCTGACCGGCCGCCCGGTCACCCGTCGCCGGGCCGCGCCGGCCGGGACGGGCGAGGGCGTCAGCCGTCGTCGTCCTGCAGCATCTCGGCGGTGAGCGCCCACCGCTCGTGGTCGCGCCAGGCGCCGTCGACGAACAGCATCTTCGGTGAGAAGCCCTCCAGGCGGAAGCCGCAGCGGCGGGCGAGCGCGATCGAGCGGGTGTTGAGCGGCTGCACGTTGATCTCCAGCCGGTGCAGCCGCATCGGCCCGAAGGCGTGGCGGATCACCAGCTCCAGGCCCTCGCGCATCAGCCCGCGCCCGGCCGCGTGCGCGAAGGCGCCGTAGCCGAGGGCGCCGCTCCGGAAGCCGCCCCGGACGATGTTGTTGATGTTGACGAAGCCCGCGAGGGCACCGCCGTCGCCGCCGGTGTCCTTCTCGCAGACCAGGAACCCGGCCTTGGCGGGGTCCTCGATCAGCCGGGCGGCATAGGCGGTGTACGCCTGCGGGGTGAGCGGCGGGAAGAGCCACGGGTGGTGCAGGTCCTTGCTCTCCCGGGCGCGGGCGGCGAACTCGGGACCGTCGTCGTAGGTGAAGGGGCGTATGCCCACGCGGGGGCCTTCGGCCAGGTAACGGGACGCGGTGTCGGACACTCCGCCACCCTAACGCCGGTCTCCGCGCCGCCGATCACCTCGCGGCCGGTCACCGCGCCGCCGGTCTCCACGGCGCCGCTCACCCCACCGCCGCTCACCCCACCGCCGCTCACCCCACCACTGGTCACCGCGCCGCCGGTCACCGCCGGCGGCGGCGCCGCGGACGGCCCGGTCGCGGCCCACCGCAGCGCCGGATCACAACAGCGCCGGATCACAGCAGCGCCGGCTCGTCCAGCGTCAGCGTTCCCGCCTCCGCGTCGAGTTCGGCGCGCACGCCCAGCGGCATCGTCAGCGCGCCCGCGCAGTGCCCGAACCCGAACTCCTCGGCCACCGGCACGCCGAGCCCGCCGAGCCGGTCGGCGAACACCGCGCGCAGCTCCTCCTCGCAGGGGCCGCACTCGGCCCAGGAGCCGAGCACGATCCCCGCGACGCCGTCGAGCCAGTGCGAGCGCAGCAACTGGGTCAGGATGCGGTCGAGGCGGTACGCCTCCTCGCCGACGTCCTCCAGCAGGAGCAGCCCGCCGCGGGCGCCGGGCCGGGCGTGGGGCGTGCCGAGTTCGGCGGCGAGCAGGCTCGCGCAGCCGCCGAGGGTGACACCGCGGGCACGGCCGGGCACCAGGGCGCGCCCGGCGGAGGCGATCGTGCGGACCGCCTCGGGCGCGAACAGGGTGGCCCTCAGGTGCTCCTGGGCGCGCGCGTTCTTCAGGAAGTCGACGCCGGCCGCCATCGGCCCGTGCAGCGTGACCAGGCCGAGCCGGACGGCGAACGCCTCGTGCAGCGCGGTGACGTCGCTGAAGCCGACGAACACCTTGGGCCCGGCGGCCCGCATCGCCGCCCAGTCGAGCAGGTCGACGACGCGCTGGGCGCCGTAGCCGCCGCGGGCGCACAGCACCGCGTCCACGGCCGGATCGCACCAGGCGGCCTGCAGGTCGGCGGCGCGGTCGGCGTCCGTGCCCGCCAGGTAGCCGAAGCGGGGGTGCCGGTCGAGCACGTGGGGGGCGACCACCGGGTCGAGGTCCCAGCCGCGCAGCACGTCGAGCCCGGCCTGCAGCCGCTCCTCGGGCACGGGCCCGCTGGGCGCGACGACGGCGACGCGGGCGCCGGGGGCGAGGCGGCGGGGGCGGCGCAGTTCCTTCATGTGGTCAGCTCCAGTCCTTCATGCGGTCGGCTCCAGCCCTTCATGGGGCCGGCTCCAGCCCTTCACGTGGTCAGCTCCAGTCTCGGCACGTCCGGTGCGTCGAAGCCGAACACCTGGGCGTATAGGGAGAGTTCGGCCTCCAGGGCGCGGATCACCGTGTCGGCGCGGCGGAAGCCGTGTCCCTCGCCCGCGAAGGCGAGGTAGGCGTGCGGGACTCCCCGGCCGCGCAGGCGGGCCAGGAAGCGGGTGCACTGGGCGGGCGGGCAGATGACGTCGTCCAGGCCCTGCAGCAGCAGGAAGGGGGCGGTGACGCGGTCGGCGCGCCGGGCGGGCGAGCGTTCCGCGTACCGGGCGGGCACCTTCTCCAGCGGGCCGATGAGGGTGTCGAGGTAGCGGGACTCGAAGTCGTGGGTTCCCCCCGACGCCCAGCCGATGAGGTCGAGGACGGGGTAGAGGATCGTGCCGCAGGCGTAGACGTCGGTGCCGGCCAGGGAAGCGGCCGCGGTCCAGCCGCCCGCGCTGCCGCCCCGGACGGCGATCCGGGCGCGGTCGGCGGTGCCCTCCTCGGCGAGGGCGCGGGCGACGGCCGCGCAGTCCTCGACGTCGACGACGCCCCACTGCTCGCGCAGCCGGTCGCGGTAGGCGCGCCCGTAGCCGGTGGAGCCGCCGTAGTCGACCTCGACGACGCCGATGCCGCGGGAGGTGAAGTAGGCGATCTCCAGGTCGAGGACGAGCGGGGCGCGGCTGGTGGGCCCGCCGTGCGCCCGGATCACGTAGGGCGGGAGTTCGCCGTCGGGGGCGGCGCAGCCGGGGTGGCGGGGCGGGTAGAGGTGGGCGTGGATCTCGCGGCCGCCGGGGCCGGTGAAGGTGCGCGACCGCGGCTCGGGGTAGTAGGCGGGGTCGACGGGGTCGCGGTGGGCGGAGCCGACCGTGCGGGCGTGGCCGGTCCTGGTGTTCAGTTCGACGACCTCGTGGGCGGTGCGCGGACCGGCGCCGACGGCCAGGACGCGTTCGCCGTGCACGGCGAGGGTGGGTTCGAACTCGCTCCAGGGGCCGACCGCGTCGACGAGCTCGCCGGTCTCGGGGTCGAGGACGCCGAGGGCGGCGGGCCCGCGGCCGTGCACGACGGCGACCAGGCCGCTGTCCAGCGGCGCGAACCAGCGCTGGCCGAGCTTCCACAGCGGTCCGCCGAACTCCTCCTCGCGCGGGCAGACCGGCGCGCCGTCGCGGTACAGGTTCCACCAGCCGGTGCGGTCGCTGACGTGGAGCAGGGAGCCGTCGGCGGCCCATTCGGCCTGCGGGACCGACTCCTCGGGCCCGCCGGCGACGGTGCGCGGCGCGCCGAGGGTGCCGTCGGGGCGGACGTCGGCGACCAGGAGCTCGGTGCCGTCCCACGGCATGCGCGGGTGGTCCCAGGCGATCCAGGCGGCGCGCCGCCCGTCCGGCGACAGCCGCGGCCCGGTGACGAACCGGTGCCGCTCATCGGTGAGTTCGCGCACCGCGCCCCGGTCCTCGGCGGCCGACCCGTCCAGGGGTACGGCGGCGAGCACGCGCCGCACGTCGCCGGGCCCGTCACCGGTGAACTCCTCCAGCACGCACCACACCTCGCCGTGCTCCGGCCGGATCTGCGGGTCCGCGAAGCGCAGCCCGCCGCCGGTGGCGGAGAGGGGGGTGAGCGGGCGCGGCTCCCCGGCGTCCGGTTCGTACCGGTACAGCCGCTGGTCGGCGAAGTGGGCGAAGACGACGAGGGGCCGGCCGTCGAGGACGGTGCCCGCCCAGGGGAGGCCGCCGTACTCGATGACGCGGCTGCGCACGTTCCACGGCGCCGGCAGCACCGACTCCTCTCCCCCGTCGGCGCGCCGGCGCACCAGGGTGCGGCGGCCGCCCTCGGCGGGGCGCGGCTCGGTCCACCACGCCTCGTCGCCGACGAAGCCGACGTACTCCGGCTTCCCGTCGTGCGCGGCGACCAGCGCCGCGTCGACGGGCGACGGCCACGATCCGTACGGCAGTGTCTGCACGCGCCTCCTCCTTCGCCCCGGCGCACGAGTCCGATGCCTGACGACCGAGTCCGATGCTCGCGTCCGCCACGACCATAGTGAAGGGCGCCCGCCGGATCGTGCGCGACCACCGGCCCGGCCGTCCTCAGTCCTCGGGCGACGGCTGCCGGAGCATCGCGCGGGTCAGGACGGTGCCGCCGATGCCCCAGCCGCCGTCGGTGACCTCCTCGACCACGACCAGGGTGTTGGCGCGGGCCCGTTCGCCGTAGATCTCGGCGTACAGGTCGGTGGTGCGGGTGATGATCTGCTGCTTCTGCTGGTCGTCGAGGCTTCCGGCGGGGACCTTGAAGTTCGCGAACGGCATGACGGGTTCTCTCTCTCGGAGGGTCACTTGGAGGGTTACAGGGCGGGTTACAGGGAGCTGCCTGCGGTGAGCAGGCCGTCCAGGCCGGCGCGGCGGAAGAAGTCGGCGCGGATGCGGTCCGCGACCGCGGAGACGACTTCGCTGCCGTCACGGCTGGGGTCCACGTGGGTGTGCAGCGGCCGGGTGCCGGCCGGCATGGCCACCAGGCGTACGATGGCGTCGGCGACCTGGGCGGCGTCGGCGTCCGGCGGGATGAGCGCGGCCAGCCTCTCCTCCAGGCCGGCCAGCAGGGCGCCGTAGTGCTCGTCGTAGGCGGCGGCGCGGTCGGTGTCGGCGGGGGCGCCCGCGTGGGCGAAGTGGTGGGTGCCGGAGGTGAAGGCGCCGGGGACGACGATCGCGG
This sequence comes from Streptomyces echinoruber, assembly GCF_014651135.1. Taxonomy (GTDB): domain Bacteria; phylum Actinomycetota; class Actinomycetes; order Streptomycetales; family Streptomycetaceae; genus Streptomyces; species Streptomyces echinoruber. Next base: position 40,783 of record NZ_BMWH01000001.1, on the reverse strand, counting down.
TGTCGATGCCGAAGCGGAGCACCTCGGCGGCGTAGCTGACGGCCAGGGCGTCCATCGCGGCCTTCGCGGCGAAGTAGGGCCCGAGGAACGGCGGGCAGCCGCCGCGGGTGCTGGAGCTGCCGATCCACACCAGCAGGCCCTCGCCCCGGGCCCGCAGATGGGGCAGCGCGGCCCGGTTGACGCGCTGGGCGCCCAGGACGTTGACGTCGTACAGCTGTGCCGGCTGCTCGGCGGTGAAGGCCTCGGCGGGGCCGGTGACCATGTGTCCGGCGTTGTGGACGACGACGTCCAGCCGGCCCTCGGCGGCCAGGATCCGGCGGACGGCGGTGTCGGCGGACTCCTGGGAGGTGACGTCGAGTTCGACCGCGTGCAGCCGTACGTCGTGGTCGGTGGCGTAGCGGTTCAGGTCCGCCACGGCGGGCGCGTTGCGGGTGGCCGTCTGCCGGATCCCCGCGTAGACGGTGTGGCCGGCGCGGGCCAGGGCGCGTACGGTCAGCGCGCCGAAGCCGCTGGAGGCGCCGGTGACCAGGACGGTTCCGGGCGGGGTGGTCCGGGGTGAGCCGGAAGGCATGGAGTTCATGGGGGTCCTCGTACGAACGTGCAGGGGGTGGTCGGCCGGTGCGGGGCGCGCCGGCCGTCAGACGATGCCGCCGTTGGCGCGGACGACCTGGCCGTTGATCCAGTGGCCGGCCGGGGAGGCGAGGAAGGCGACCACCTCGGCGATGTCGGCGGGGGTGCCGAGCCGCTCCAGCGGGGGCTGGGCGGCCAGCCGGGCGATGGCCTCCTCGTCCTTGTCCTGGAGGAACAGGTCGGTGGCGGTGGGGCCGGGGGCCACGGTGTTGACGGTGACGTCCCGGCCGCGCAGCTCGCGCGCGAGGACCATCGTCAGGGCCTCGACGGCGCCCTTGCTCGCGCTGTAGGCGCCGTAGCCGGGGAAGGCCAGCCCGACCACGGAGGTGGAGAAGGTGACGAGCGCCCCGCCGCGGCGCAGCCTTCGGGCGGCCTGCCGGGCGACGACGAAGGTGCCGCGGATGTTGGTGCGGTGCAACGCGTCCAGCTCCGCCAGGTCCAGCTCGGCGACGGGCGCCAGGTACATCCGGCCGGCCGCGTGGGCGACGACGTCGACGCCCCCGAACTCGGCCTCGGCGGTGTCGAAGAGCGCCGCCACCTGCTGTTCGTCGGCGACGTCGGCCCGTACGGCGACGGCCCGGCCGCCGGCCGCGGCGACCTCGGCGACGGCGGCCTCGGCGAGGTCGCGGTTGCCGGCGTAGCCGACCACGACGGCGAGGCCGTCGGCGGCCAGCCGGGTCACCGTCGCGCGGCCGATCCCGCGGGAGCCGCCGGTGACGACGGCGGCACGGGTCCGGTCGGGGTGCCGCCGGGACGCGGGCTCGGACTCGGGCCGGGACGCGGACTCGGGCCGGGGCTCGGACTGGGGCTCGGACTGGGGCTCGGACTGGGGCATGGGGCCTCCTGCGGTAGTGGCCGGGGCGCGGGTACGGGACGGGACGCGCCGGTGTCGGCCGTACGGCGCCGCCGCGGTGCCCCGTCGGGTGCGGTCCCTCCAGCCTGGGTCACCCGTCCCGTGCCTGCCACGGCTGTCCTCACCCTGGGGTGGCCGTCCCCTGGTTCGGCCGCGCGGCAGGGGCGACCATGGACGGGTGAACCATGTGGAGCTCGCCGCGTTCCTGAGGTCCCGCCGGGACCGTGTCCGCCCGGCCGACGTCGGCCTGCCGACCGGGCCCCGGCGCCGGGTGCCCGGTCTGCGGCGCGAGGAGGTCGCCCAGCTCGCGGGGCTGTCCGCGGACTACTACACCGAGCTGGAGCGAGGCCGCGGCGCGCAGCCCTCGACCCAGGTACTGGCCGCCCTGGCCCGTGCGCTGCGGCTGAACGGCGACGAGCGCGACCACCTCTTCCACCTCGCCGACCGCCCCGTCCCGCCGGCCGCGCACGGACCCGCCGCCCATGTCCAGCCGGCCCTCCTCGGCCTGCTGGACCGGCTCACCACGACCCCCGCCCAGGTCATCACCGACCTGCACGAGACCCTGGTCCAGAACCCCCTCGCCCGGTCGCTCCTCGGCCCGCCCCCGGCGGTCCGCGGCCCCGCGGCCGGCTACGTCTACCGCTGGTTCACCGATCCCGGTGCCCGCGCGCTCTACCCTCCCGAGGACCACCCCCACCACTCCCGGGTGTTCGTGGCCGACCTCCAGGCGGTCGCCGCCCGGCGCGGCGGCGACTCCGAGGTGACCCGGCTGGTGGCCGTGCTGCGCCGCCGCAGCGAGGAGTTCGCCCGGCTGTGGGAGACCCGGGACGTCGCCCTGCGGCGCACCGACCACAAGCGCATCGTGCACCGCTCGCTGGGCGTCGTCGAACTCGACTGCCACAGCCTGTTCAGCGAGGACGGACGCCAGCGCCTGCTGTGGTTCACCGCCCCGCCCGGCACCGAGGGCGCCGCCCAGCTGGAGCTCCTCTCCGTCATCGGCACCCAGGACCTGACGAGCGACGTGAGGGGGCTGCGGCACCCGCAGGGGTGAGCGGAGAGGGGTGCCGGCCCCGCACGGGCCCGCGCCCGCGCGCCGCCGGCCCGTGTGTGAAGGGCAGGTCCCCTGCCGGCGTGTGACCGGGTACCGCGCGGCGGGCGTTGCGGCGGCCGTCCCGGACGCCGGCCACGGCTCTCCCGGTGCTCGACGGTGGCGGAGCGTGAGCGAGGCCGTACCGGGACGGCTCTCGGTGACCGTTCCCGACCGTCTCCCGGTCGGCCGTCCCGCTGCCCTCCCGGCCGTCCCCCTACGGCGATCCGGCTTGCTCCTGCCCGCGGTTCTGGGCCTGGAACAGGGGAGCCGTGGTGGCGCGGGGAATGACGTGGCTGGGCAGGACGATGTGCCGTGCGTGGTCCGCGTCCGGGTCGTTGATGAGCCTCAGGGCCAGTTCGCCGGCCTCGCGGCCGATGTCCGAGGGCGACTGGGCCACGGTGGACAGGTCGAACAGGTCGGCGACCGGGTGATCGTCGAAGCCGAGGACGGACATCTGCTCGGGGACACCGATCTGGGCCGCGCGCAGGACCCGGATGGCGGCGACGGCGGCTTCGTCGTGCTCGGCGAAGACGGCGGTGGGCGGCTCGCGCAGGCTGAGCAGTTTTCCGAGCGCCTTGGCGGTGCCGTGTTTGTCGGGGAAGGGGGTGGCGACGACCAGGTCCTCGTCGAGGGGGAGGCCCGCTTCGGTGAGTGCCTGCTGGTAGCCGAGCAGTCGTTCGCTGGAGCTGAAGGAGAAGCCGCTGGAGCCCACGGCCTGGAGGAAGGCGATCCTGCGGTGGCCGAGGTTGAGCAGGTGCCGCGTGCCGTTGAGGGCGCCGGCCACGTCGTCCACGTACACGCTGGGACGTCCGTCGACGTGCTGGCTGACGTAGATGACGGGCATGCCCAGGTCGTCGAGCCGGGCGGTCTCCTCGTCGGTGAGGTCGAAGGAGAACACCAGCAGTGCGTCGGCGTTCCGGCGGGCCGGGAGACGCTTGAAGAAGGAGGCGCGCTCGTCCAGGTCGGGAACCACGTAGAGGTTCAGTTCCAGGTCCGCGGCGCGCAGCATGGGGCCCAGGGCGGAGAGGGCGGAGCCCATGAACCAGGAGTTGAGCGTGCAGACGAGCACCGCCACGGTCCCCGTCTTCCCCGTGACCAGGCTCGCGGCCTGCCGTGAGATCGCGAAGTCCAGTTCTCTGGCGGCCCGTTCGACGCGGGCACGGACTTCGGGGGAAACCGTGGACAGGCCGCGCAGGGTGCGCGAGACCGTGGACGTGGAGACTCCGGCCCGTTCGGCGACGTCAGCCATCGTGGGGTGTCGCTGAGCTGGTGGCATGACCGGACGATAGCAGAGGAAGCGGCTACCGCACCCCTTTTCTGAAAGCGCTGTCACGCAGGTCTATGCACCCGTATGCCCGGATATACCAGGAACCATTCCCTGCTACTCCATCGAATTACCGACGCGTAACGCATTGACGCCAGACAGCGGCCCTCCTAGCGTGCAAGCGTTGTCCCGAACAGGACGAGATCACCTCCGCTCCTGCGCACACAAGGCGCTGAGCTGCGGTTTTCCCCTGAGACAACGCATTCTCAGGTGGTTACAGTCATCCGAAGCCGCAGCGGTCCTCCCCCTTGGAACCCGCGGCGTTTCCCGTCCCGCACGACCAGGAGAGACAGTGAAGATCAGGGTCATCAGAGCGTTCCCGTGCTCGGCCGCGCTCGTCGCCGCAGGCCTCGTACTCACGGCTTGCGGAGCGTCCGGCGACAGCGGCTCGGGACAGTCCGGGCCGGCGTCGTTCGAGGGCCGCGGCCCCATCACGTACGTGACGGGCAAGGACACCACCGGAACCCTCCAGCCGGTGCTCGACCGCTGGAACAAGCTCCACCCCAAGGAGAAGGTGACCCTCATTCAGCTGCCGACCGACGCGGACGCCCAGCGGCAGCAGATGATCCAGAACGCGGAGACGAAGTCCGACGCCTACACGGTGCTCTCCCTCGACGTCGTGTGGACGTCGGAGTTCGCCGCCCATCAGTGGATCGACAAGCTGCCCGAGAGGCAGTTCCCGCTGCACAAGATGCTGAAGCCGGTGGTGGAGACGGCGAAGTACCGCGGCGGCCTGTACGCGGTCCCGGCCAGTTCGGACGGCGGAATGCTGTACTACCGCGCCGATCTGCTGAAGAAGGCCGGCGTGGCGGGCCCGCCGAAGACCTGGGCGGAGTTGAAGGAGGACTGCGCCAAGGTGCGCAAGCTGCCCGAGGGCAAGGGCATGTCCTGCTACGCCGGGCAGTTCCAGAAGTACGAGGGCCTCACGGTGAACTTCGCCGAGGCCGTGAACTCCGCGGGCGGTGAGGTCACCGACGCCGACGGCAGGCCCGACGTCGACACCCCCGCCGCCAGGAAGGGCCTGGACTTCCTCGCCGGCTCCTTCAAGGACGGGACGATTCCCAAGGAGGCCATCACCTACCAGGAGGAGGACAGCCGCCAGGCGTTCCAGTCCGGCAAGCTGCTCTTCCTGCGGAACTGGCCGTACGTGTACTCCCTGGCGCAGAAGAGCAAGGTGGCCGGAAAGTTCGCGGTCGCCCCGCTGCCCGGCCTGAACGGGCCCGGTGCCTCCAGCCTGGGAGGCCACAACCTCGCCCTGTCGTCCTTCGCCAGGAACAAGGCCACGGCGCTGGACTTCATGAAGTTCTTCACCAGCGAGCAGACCGCGAAGTCCTTCCTGCAGGGCGCCTCGCTCGCTCCGCCGTACGCGCGCCTGTACGACGATCCGGCGCTGGTGAAGCAGTACCCGTACCTGCCCGTTCTGAAGCAGTCCGTCCTGCGGGCCGTGCCGCGTCCGCGCGTCGTGCAGTACGGCGACGCGACCTCGGCGATCCAGCGGGAGGCGTACGCCGCCCTGAACGGCGGCAAGAGCAGCGCACAGGCGCTGACGGACCTGCAGAAGGACCTGAAGAAGGTCATGGGGCAGTGAGGGACGGAACCATGGCCGACACCAGGACACCGACCGGGACCGCTCCCCGCCCGTCCGGCGGCGCGGCCGGCCGCCGGACCGGGCGGCCCTTGGCGCCAGTGGGCCGCCGTGCCGAGGCGGCCCGCGCCACCGCCGGCTCCGGGCGCATGGCGGCGCTCCTGGTCTCTCCGACGCTGCTGGTGCTGGCGATCGTCGTGCTCTATCCGACGATCATGGCGCTGACGGAATCGCTGTACGGACCCAAGGGTCTGGATCCCCGCACCGGTTTCATCCGCAGCACCGAGCCGTTCGTGGGGCTCAAGAACTACGCCGACATCTTCGGCGAGGCCGGCGGCAGGTTCTGGAACGCCTTCTGGAACACCACCTTCTTCACCGGCGTCACCGTCGCGCTGGAGACGGTGATCGGCATGGCGATGGCGCTGATCATGCACAGGGCGCTCAAGGGGCGAGCGCTGGTGCGGGCCGCCATCCTCGTCCCCTGGGCGGTGCCCACCGCGATCTCCGGCCTGCTGTGGCGGTGGATCTTCAACAGCAACGGCATCGCCAACGGCCTCCTCGGCCGCCAGATCCTGTGGACCACGGAGGGCTTCCACGCCAAGGTCGCGGTCATCGTCGCCGAGGTGTGGAAGACCGCCCCGTTCATCGGCCTGCTGGTCCTGGCCGGTCTCCAGGTGATCGGCAAGGAGGTGTACGAGGCCGCCCGGCTCGACGGCGCCGGCCCGCTGCGTCAGTTCTGGCACATCACCCTGCCCCTGGTGAAGCCCGCGCTGCTGGTGGCGGTCCTCTTCCGCTGTATGGACGCCCTGCGCATGTTCGACCTGCCGTACCTCCTCATCGGCGCGCAGAAGAACTCGGTGGAGACCCTGTCCATGCTGGCGCAGGACGAGGCGTCCAACGTCCGCTTCGGACCCGCCTCCGCCTACGCGGTGCTCCTCTTCCTCTACGTCTTCCTGATCGCCCTGGCCTTCGTCCGGCTGCTCGGCACCGACCTCGTCGGCGACGGCGGGGCCGGAGGCAGGCGGGGCGGGCGGCGCGGGATCGTTCTCTCCCGCCGTGCGGAGGTGACGGCATGACCGGCGCGGCGAAGTGGCGCCACTGGCTGCTGTACGCGGGGGTCGCCGCGGTGGCGGCCTACTGCCTGGCCCCGTTCTACTGGATGCTGGTCTCCAGCCTGCGGCCCGCCTCCGACCTCTTCGACACCTCGCTCGTCCCGTCCCGGGTGTCGTTCGCCAACTACCGGGCGGTGCTCGGCCCCTCCCAGGGGTTCCCGCGCGCGCTGCTCAACAGCCTGACCGTCGCGGGCGTCACCACCGTGCTGGCGCTGCTGCTGGCCACGTTCACCGCCTATGCGATGGCCCGCCTGGAGTTCCGCTTCAAGCGGCTGATCCTCACGCTGATCATCGCCACCTCGATGTTCCCCGTCGTGTCGATCGTGGTCCCGCTGCTGAAGCTGTTCACCGGGATCGGCTGGATCAACACCTACCAGGCCATGATCGTGCCGAGCATGTCCTTCGCGCTGCCCCTGGCGGTGTGGAACCTGACGGCGTTCTTCCGACAGATGCCGGAGGAACTGGAGCACGCCGCCATGGTCGACGGATGCACCCGCGGCCAGGCGTTCCGGAAGGTCGTCATTCCCCTTGCGGCACCGGGCATCTTCACCACCGCGATCATCACCTTCATCGCCGCCTGGAACGAGTTCCTCATCGCCCTGTCCATGACCAACAAGCCCGCCATGCAGACCGCCCCGGTCGCCATCTCCAAGTTCACCGGCGCCACGACGTACGAGGCCCCCTTCGGCAGCCAGATGGCGGCGGGCGTCCTCGTCACCGTGCCCCTGGTGGTCATGGTGCTGCTCTTCCAGCGCCGTATCGTCGCCGGACTCACCGCGGGCGCCGCCAAGTGAACCGGGGCGCGCCCGCCGTCCCTCCCCCCTCCCCCTCGTCCTCGTCCTCGTCACAAGGAGCACAGCATCAGCATGTCCGGTACCGCACCGTGGTGGCGCAGCGCCGTCATCTACCAGGTCTACATCCGCAGTTTCGCCGACGGGAACGGTGACGGCGTCGGCGACATCGCCGGCCTCCGCTCCCGTCTGCCGTACCTCAAGGAGCTCGGCGTCGACGCCATCTGGATCAACCCCTGGTACAAGTCGCCCATGGCGGACCACGGTTACGACGTGGCGGACTACCGGGAGATCGACCCGCTGTTCGGCACCCTGGCGGAGGCCGAGCAACTGATCGAGGAAGCCCACCGCCACGGCCTCCGCGTCATCCCCGACATCGTGCCCAACCACACCTCGGACCAGCACGCCTGGTTCCGGGCGGCGGTGGCGGCCGGGCCGGGCAGCCCGGAGCGGGAGCGCTACATCTTCCGGCCCGGCCGCGGGCGCGACGGCTGCGAGCCGCCCAACGACTGGGTCTCCTGCTTCGGCGGCCCGGCCTGGACCCGGCTGCCCGACGGCGAGTGGTACCTGCACCTGTTCGCGCCGGAGCAGCCCGACCTCAACTGGCAGCACCCGGAGGTGCGCGCGGAGTTCGAGTCGATCCTGCGGTTCTGGTTCTCCCGGGGCGTGGACGGCTTCCGTATCGACGTGGCGCACGGCCTCGTCAAGCATCCGGAACTGCCCGACCTGCCACCGGTCCAGGCCCCGCGGGACGGGGAAGCCGGGCAGCGCGTGGCGCACCCGCACTGGGACCGTGACGAGGTCCACGACATCTACCGCGCCTGGCGCAAGGTGGCCGACGAGTTCCCCGGCGACCGGTCCTTCGTCGCCGAGGCGTGGGCGGACACACCGGAGCGGCTGGCCGCCTACGTCCGCGCGGGCGGCCTGCACACCGCGTTCAACTTCGACTTCCTCATGGCCAGTTGGGACGCCAAGGACCTCCGGTCGGTCATCGACGACTCCCTCGCCATGCTCGGCGCGGTGGGCGCACCGGCCACCTGGGTGCTCTCCAACCACGACGTCATGCGCCACCTCAGCCGCTACGGGCGCAGGAACGTCAAGCGGTGGACGCCCGACGAGCGCTACGAACCGCAGGGACCGGCCGACCTGGAACTGGGCACCCGGCGCGCCCGCGCGGCCGCCCTGCTGATGCTCGCCCTGCCCGGCGGCGCCTACATCTACCAAGGCGAGGAACTGGGCCTGCCGGAGGTCGAGGACCTGCCCGAGGCCGTGCTCCAGGACCCCATCTGGGAACGCTCCGGACACACCGACCGCGGCCGGGACGGCTGCCGGGTGCCGATCCCCTGGTCCGGCCGGACCGCGCCGTACGGCTTCAGCCCCGAAGGCGCCACCGCCGCTCCCTGGCTGCCCCAGCCGGCCGACTGGGGCAGGCTCAGCGTGGCGGCGCAGACCGGCGACGAGACCTCCATGCTGGAGCTCTACCGCACCGCCCTGCGCCTGCGCCGCGAGCACCCCGCACTCGGCGACGGCACGCTGACCTGGCTGGACGCCCCCGACGGCGTGCTGTGCCTCAGCCGGGACCCCGGCTTCGTCTGCGTGGTCAACCTCTCCGCCGAGCCCTGCCCGCTGCCCGAGCACACCGCGGTCCTCCTGGCCGGCGGCCCCCTCGAGAACGGCGTGCTCGCACCGGATCAGGCGGCCTGGCTCGCGGCGTAGCCGCACGCCACGGACCAGAAGCCGGCCCCGGCCGACGACCGACGCGCCCCGCCGTCCGCGTCGGCCGGGGCCGCGCCGCGGCCGGACCCGCACCGCAACCGGGTGGTGAGCAGGCGGTTCGCGACGCGGTCACCGCCACGGGTGCCGGCCGCCCGGGGAGGCTTCGTCCGACGGTGTCCGTCCGGCTGTCCGTCCGGCTGTCCGTCCGGCGGTGTCCCTAGGCGGTCCGCAGGAACCGGTCCAGGACGCGGACGCCGAAGTGCAGCGCCTCCACGGGGACCCGCTCGTCGACGCCGTGGAACATCGCCGCGTAGTCGTAGCCCTCGGGCAGCTTCAGCGGGGCGAAGCCGTAGCCGGTGATGCCGAGCCGGGCGAACTGCTTGGCGTCGGTGCCGCCGGACATGCAGTACGGCACCACGTGCGCCTCGGGCGCGAACGCCTCGATCGCCTCCCGCATCCGGGCGAACACCGGCGCGTCCACGGGCGCCTGGAGCGCGACCTCGCGGTGGTGGTACTCCCACGTCACGTCGGGCCCGGTGAGCCGGTCCAGGGTGGCGCGGAACTCCTCCTCGGTGCCGGGCAGATAGCGCCCGTCGACCAGGGCGACGGCCTCCCCGGGGATGACGTTGACCTTGTAACCGGCTTCCAGCACGGTCGGGTTGGCGCTGTTGCGCAGGGTGTGCTCGACCAGTTGCGCGGCCGGGCCGAGCTTGTCCAGCAGCTTGCCGGTCTCGCGGTCGGGGTCGGCGTCGACGCCGTACAGGGCGGCGAGTTCGGTGAGCGCGGCGCGCACGGTCGGGGTGAGCCGCAGCGGCCACTCGTGGGCGCCGATCCGGGCGACGGCGGCGGCGAGGCGGGTGACGGCGTTGTCGGGGTTGACCTTGGAGCCGTGGCCGGCCCGGCCGCGGGCGGTGAGTCTGAGCCAGGCGGTGCCGCGCTCCCCCGCGGCGACGGGGTAGAGCTGCCGGCCGGTGCCGTCGTGGACGGTGAACGCGCCGGACTCGCCGATGCCCTCGGTGCAGCCCTCGAACAGCGCCGCGTGCCGGTCGGCGAGGAAGCCCGAGCCGTCCTCGGCGCTGGCCTCCTCGTCGGCGGTGAAGGCGACCACCACGTCCCGCCGGGGCCGCACGCCCTGCCGGGCCCAGGCCCGCACCACGGCGAGGATCATCGCGTCCATGTTCTTCATGTCGACGGCGCCCCGGCCCCACACGACGCCGTCGCGGACCTCCCCGGAGAAGGGGTGCACGCTCCACTCGGCGGGCTGCGCCGGCACCACGTCCAGGTGCCCGTGGACGAGCAGCGCGTGAGCCGACGGGCCGCTGCCGGGGACGCGGGCGACGACGTTGGTCCGGCCCGGGGTGCGCTCCAGCAGCACCGGCTCCAGCCCCGCCTCGGCCAGCCGCGCGGCGGCGTACTCGGCGGCCGGGCGCTCCCGGCAGTCGCCTCCGCCCCGGTTGGTGGTGTCGATGCGGATGAGGTCGGAGGTGAAGGTCACGACCTCCTCCCGTGCCTGCGCGTCAGCCATACTGCTCCTCGATCGCGGCGGAGGCGATCGTGGTGACCGCCTTGAAGGTGCGGATTCCCTCGTACATGGCGGGGCTGGTGTACGCCACCCGGCGCTCCCCGGTGCGGGTCACGCCCGGCACGACGGTGACGGCCTGGGCCAGGTGCTCGGCGTCGAACTCGACGGCGACGGTGTGCGGCCCGCCGTGCACCGGTTCGTGCCGCACCGCCAGCGCCGCCGCCTTCCGGGCCGCGGCGCGGATGGCGGCGGCGGTGCGGTCCGGGGTGCGGCACACGGCGGCGTAGCGCGAGACGTGGTCCTTCACCGCCACCTTCGGCGCCACGGGCGCGTACCCGAGGGCGTCCTCGCAGGCCACGTCGTCGCCGGTGACCAGGACGACGGGCACCCCGAACTCGGCGGCGACATGCGCGTTGAGCAGCCCCTCACTGGCGCGGACGTCGTCCAGCCACACCCCGGTGATGGAGTTCGCCAGGTAGGTGTGGGCGAGGACGCCCTCCATGCCGGCGCCCGCGTGGTAGCCGACGAACGCGACGCCGTCGACGTCGCCGTGCTGCACGCCCTCCACCATCGACAGCGCCTTGTGCCGGCCGGTGAGCATCTGCGCCCGCTCGTCCAGCCGCTCCAGCAGCAGGTTGCGCATCGTCCAGTGCGCCTCGTTGACGAGCACCTCGTCGGCGCCGCCGTCGAAGAACCCCAGCACCGCGGCGTTGACGTCCGAGGTGAACATCGCCCGGCACCGCTCCCACTGCGGCGTCCCCGGCAGCACGTCGGCCGGCCAGGTCACCCCGGTGGCGCCCTCCATGTCGGCGCTGATGAGGATCTTCATGCCGGGTCACGTTACGCGCCGGGGCGGCGACCGGCTACGAGGCGAAGCGGTCCGCGTCCGCTTCCGGACACCTTCGGGCGCCTCCGGACACCTCCGGGCGGCTTCCGCGCGGGCCGGCGGGCGGCTTCCGCGCGGGCCGGCGGGCGGGTGCGCGGCCGCCGTACGACTGCTCCTCCCCCGCCGGCCCCGCTCCCCGCACCGCCCCGCCCCGCCCCGTCCCGGTCAGCCGGCGCGGCCCGCCACCAGCCACCGCGAGGGCAGTTCTATCCGGGTGCCCTCCGGGCCCGACTCGGTGGTCGCCAGCGGCAGTTCGCCGCTCGCCAGCACGGTCAGGCCGGCCGCCCGCAGGTACTCCGGGACCGCCCCGTCGGCGACCTCGCCGGGCGCGATGCCGTGCCGGAAGACGGGGGCGAGCTTGGGCGGCGGGCCGGCGGGGCCGGCCGCGAGGCCGTGCAGGACGGGGCGGGCGGCCGCGGACAGCTCGACCAGGAAGGCCCGGCCGCGTTCGCCGACGAGGGTGGCGATCGCGTCGGCCAGGGGCCGGCGGTCCGCCGGCTGGCACTGGTGCAGGACGCCGCGCATGTAGACGTTGGCGTCGCCGAGTTCCGCGTGCAGGGCCCGCACCTCGCTCTCCTCCGCGGCGTCCAGGGTCCGGTACGTCGCCCGGCCCGCGGGATCGGCGCGCCGGGCGTGCTCGACGGCCGCCGCGGCGAGGTCGACGCCGACGACGTGCGGGAAGCGGCCGGCGAGGAAGCGGGTCTGGGTGCCGTTGCCGCAGCCGAGGTCCACCAGAGGGAGGTGACGATCCGTCAGGTACGGTTCGAACAGGGGCAGATGCAGGCCGACGGCCAGCGCCGGGTCGGCGTCCCAGAAGACGGCGCCCTCCTCCTTCGGGGCCTCCCGCCAGAACCCCTCCCAGGCTTCCCGGTACCTGCGCGTCACGCTCATCTCGGCTCCCCAGGTGCGACGACCGGTGCGATACGCCCGTCCGAGTGACGGGCCCGTAGGGTGTACCGCTCCCGGGCCCCCACGACAAGCGCCCGGCGCGTTCCTTCACGACACGTCGGGCGCGCGGGCGCCGTCGCACGCCCCGCGGCCCCGCGCGGATCAGCGGCGCGGCAGGGTCAGTTCGAACCACACCGTCTTGCCGGCCTCGGTCCGGCTCGCCCCCCACTCGCGGGCGAGCGTGCTCACCACCCGCAGCCCCCGCCCGCGCTCGGTGTCCGGCCCGGCGTGCCGCAGCACGGGCAGCTCGTGGTCGTCGTCGTCCACCTCGCACAGCAGCGTGTCGCCGCGCACCAGCCGCAGCTCGACGGGGCGGTGGCGGGCGTGCCGTACGGCGTTGGTGACGAGTTCGCCGGCCAGCAGCGCGGCGGTGTCGGCCAGCCGCCGCAGCCCCCAGTCGTGCAGCCGCTCACGGACCACCGCACGCGCCCGCGCCACCTCCGCGGGGTCGCGGGCCAGCCGCCACTCGGCGACGTCGTCGGCGGCGATGCCGTTGAGCCGGGCCATGAGCAGGGCCACGTCGTCCTTGCGGCCGCCGTGCGCGCCCAGGGCGCGGATGATGGTGTCGCAGGCGTCGTCCATGGACGCGGCCGGGTGGGCCGCGGACTCGCACAGGGTGGCGAGCCCGACACCGATGTCCTCGCCGCGTACCTCGACCAGCCCGTCGGTGCACATCACCAGCCGGTCGCCGGGCGCCACGCGCACCCGGACCGCCTCGAACGGCACTCCGCCCACTCCGATCGGCGCGCCCGTCGGCAGGTCGAGCAGTTCGCTGCGCCCGTCCCCGGCGCGCACCAGCACCGGCGGGATGTGCCCGGCGTTGGCGAGGTGCAGCTCGCCCGCGACCGGGTCGTAGACGGCGTACAGGCAGGTGGCGAGGTGGGTGTCGCCGAGCCGCCGGGCGAGGTCGTCGAGGTTGCGCAGCAGTTGCGCGGGCGGCAGGTCGAGCGCGGCCATGGTCTGCACGGCGGTGCGCAACTGGCCCATCATCGCCGCCGAGTTCAGGCCGTGGCCCATGACGTCGCCGACGACGAACGCGGTGCGGGCCCCGGGGAGTTTGACGGAGTCGAACCAGTCGCCGCCGACCCGGCCGAGCCGCGTGCCCGGCAGGTAGCGGGTGGCGATGTCGCAGCCGGCCATCCGGGGCGGGATGTGCGGCAGCATGCTGTCCTGGAGGGTCTCGGCGACGCTCTCCTGGTAGGTGTACATGCGCGCGTTGTCGAGCACGAGCGCGGCGCGGGCGGCCAGTTCGGCTCCGGTGACCCGGTCCATGTCGTTGAACTCGGCGCGCCCGGGGTGGCGCAGCAGAATCATGAAGCCGAGGACGACGTTGCGTGCCTTGAGCGGGACGACGAGCATGGAGCGGCCGGTGATCAGCGGCCGGATGTCGCGCTTCTCGAACTGGGAGGCGATGGCGTGGCCCATCTCCTCGGTGATGCGCGGCACCAGCACCGGCTCGCCGGTGGTCATGCACTGGAAGAACGGCGTGTGCGCCGGGAACGGCATGGCCTCGCCGACCGGGACCACGTCGTCCCAGCGGCCGGGTTCGTCGGTGTGCTCGACGGCGACCCGGTGCCACATCGTCGTCGTGTCGGGCACACCCTCCGGGAAGCCCTCGCCGGCGACGACCTGTTCGCGCAGGTAGGTGCCGGCGACGTCGGTGAAGCGGGGGACGACGGCCCGGCTGACCTCGACGATGGTGCGTGCCAGGTCGAGCGAGGTGCCGATCCTGGAGCTGACCTCGTTGAGGAACTCCAGCCGCTCCCGCACGGCCGCGTGTTCGAGGTCCTCGCCCTCGTCGTCGAGCCGGTCCGGAACCGGTGTGCCGGCCACCCGGGCGCGCGCCGCCCGCTCCCGGCGCGCCCGGCGCTCCGCCCGCCGGGGCACACCCCAGTCGGGGGTGACCGGCACCCGGTCGTTCTGGCTGAACTCCAGGACGGGGTAACCGAGTTCGAGGATCTGCGCGACGATGCGGGAGCTCTCCCCGACGCTCATGCTGGGCAGGATCTCCGGCAGCCGGCGGGCGAGTTCGTCGGCGCCGGGGAAGTCGGTGTGCAGGGCGAAGCCGGGCACGATGCGCTCCACGAGCGGGTGTCGCTCCACGAGCGGGTGTCCGCCGTGCCCGTCGTGCTCCGCGGCCGGCCCGTCCTCGCCGTCGGCCCGGTCCCGGCGCAGGGCGCCCGCGTCCGCCGCGAGCACCAGCAGCCGCTCGGGGCCGGGGCCCACCAGCGGGTACGCCCACCACAGCACGTCGAGGCGGGCGCGGCCGGGCACGGTGAGGCGGGCGCGGCCCGCGGCCGGGTAGTGCAGCCGCCCGTCGAGGGAGGACCCGAGGCCGGGACCGAGCCCGTCGTGGGCGGAGTAGGCGGAGTACGCGCCGTACGGACTGTCCTCCTCGGCCTCCCCGGCCCGCCCGGCCTCCGCGTCCTCCTCGGGCAGCGCCCCGGAGACGGGCAGCAGGTCGGTGACCGGGCAGCCTATGGCCTCTTCCTTGGGCGTGCCGAACAGCAGCCGCGCGCCCCTGCTCCAGTGGGAGACGAGCCCCTCGCGGTCCACCACGACCACCGCCAGCGGAATGCGGCCGGCCGCATGACCGGGGGCCGTGTCACCGTCGGTGCCCCTGTCCATGGCCCGGCCCCTCTCTCCCCCGCCCCTCAAGATCTGCCCCGTCGCACCACGGTACGGCTCCGGCCGGTCGCGATGTGCGGCAATGGGGGAATTCCACTCGCCGCTGCCTCCGGCGCGCGGGCCGGCGCGCAAACCGGCGCACGAACCGGCGCATGAGCGGTCGGCGGCACGCCGGGGCGGGCGGGCGCCGGGGCAGGCGCCTGCCGGAACGGGCGCGCGACAGGGCGGGCGCCCGCCGGGGCGGAAAGGCTCTCCGCGCGGAACCGCGGCGCGGGTGAGCGAGCCGGTCGGACCGGTCGGGCGGATCGGGTAGCTCGGGTAGCTCGGTCAGATCGGACCCGACCGGCCGGCCAGTCCGGTCAAGCCGTCGGCCAGGCCGGCCAGTCCAGTCAGTCCCATCAGTCCTCGTGCCCGAGTTGCAGGTCCCGTTCCGTGCGGCCGCCGCCGGCGACCTGCAGGACGGTGGCGACCGGCGGGTAGCCGGCGGCGATCACGGTGTACTCGCCGGAGGACAGGTCGACGAAGCGGAAGATGCCGTCGGAGCCGGTGATCTGCGTGTCGACGACGTTGCCGGCCGCGTCGAGGAGGGTGACGCGGGCCTCCTCCACGGGCCGGCCGCCGCCGGCGCGGACCGTGCCGCGCAGCACGGCGCCGCCGGCGAGTTCGACGTCCTGGCGGGTCTCCCGGGACGCCTGCACGGAGACGGGCAGGGCGGCCGGGCGGAAGGCCGGGGCGCTGGCGGCGAGGGTGTACTCGCCGGCCACCAGTTCGGTGATGACGTAGCCGCCCTCGCGCCCGCTGCGGGTGGTGGCGACGACCTCGCCGTGCACGTTGGTCAGGGTGACGGTGGCGTCCCGCACCGGGGTGCCGTCCGCGGTGAGCACGCTGCCCGCGAGGCGTCCGGCGCCGCCGAGGACGACGTCCAGCTCGACGGGCCGCTCGCCCACGGTCACGGAGACGGCCTGCGGCTGGTGGCCGCCGGCCGCGGCGATGAGGACGTACGCCCCCGGGCCCGGCGTGGACAGCGCGTACCGGCCGTCCTCGCCGGTGGCACCCCGGCCGACCTGCTGCCCGGCCACGTCGATCAGGGTGAGCGCGGCGCGGGGCACGGCGGTGCCGTCGGGGTGCTGCACGGTGCCGCAGACGGGCACGCCGGCCGGGTACGGCGAGCGGGGCGGGGTGTGGGTTCCCTCGGCCGAAGGCCGGGGGCGGGCGTGCGGCAGGGACGCGTCGGCCCCCGTGCCCGCCGACTCCGGGGCGGTGGCGTGGGGGGACGCTGCGCTGTTCACGAGGGGGGTCTCCTTGAGGAAGAGGGCGATGACCAGGCCGAGCAGGAGCACCGGCACGAGGTAGAGGAAGATGCGCGGCATGGCGTCGGCGTACGCCCGCACGTAGGCGTCCCGCAGCTCCGGCGGCAGCGTGTGCACCAGCCGCGGGGTGAGGGATTCCGGGTCGGGCAGTCCTGCGGCGGCTCCCGCGGGCAGGCGCCGCCGCAGGGCGTCGGTGAGCCGGTCGGCGAGGAGGGTGCCGAAGACGGCGGCGCCGACGCTGCCGCCGATCTGCCGGAAGTAGGTGTGGGCGCTGGTGGCGGTGCCGAGGTCGGCGGGGCGCACGGAGTTCTGCACGGCGAGCACCAGGACCGGCATCACCATGCCGATGCCGGCGCCGAGGACGGCCATCCAGACGCTGTAGTGCAGTCGGGGCGTGTCGGTCCCCAGCCGGGACAGCAGCCACGTCCCGGCCGCGGCGAGGGCGGTGCCGAGGAGGGGGTAGTACCGGTAGCGGCCGGTGCGGCTGACGAGCCGGCCGCACACGACGGACGCGACGACGATCCCGCCCGTCATGGGCAGCATCAGCAGCCCGGACTCGGTGGCGGAGGCGCCGTCGACCATCTGCAGGAAGGTCGGCAGGTAGCCGGCGGCGCCGAACAGCGCGGCGCCGGTCACCAGGCCCACCAGGCCGCTGACGTTGAAGACGGAGTCGCGGAACAGCCGCAGCGGAACGAGGGGTTCGGCGGCGAAGCGCTCGGCGACGAGGAAGAGCAGGCCGGCGGTCGCGGCACCGGCGCCGAGGCCGAGGATGACGCGCGAGTCCCAGGCGTACTCGGTGCCGCCCCAGCTGGTGAGCAGCACCAGGCAGGCGGAGGCCGCGGTGAGCAGCAGCGTGCCGAGGACGTCGAAGCGGGGTTTCGCCCGCGGTGTGGGCAGCTTCAGCACGGCGGTGACGACGGCGAGGGTGACCAGCCCGAAGGGGACGTTGACGTAGAAGCACCAGCGCCAGGAGAGGTGGTCGGTGAAGTAGCCGCCGAGGAGCGGCCCGGTGACGGAGGCGAGGCCGAACGCGGCGCCGATCAGGCCCAGGTAGCGGCCGCGCTGCCGCGGCGGCACGATGTCCGCGATGATCGCCTGCACGCCGGTCATGAGCCCGCCCGCGCCGACGCCCTGCACCGCGCGGAACGCGATCAGCTGGTCCATGCTCCGCGCCCGCCCGGCGAGGGCGGAGCCGACGACGAAGACGAGGATCGCGAACTGGAAGACGCCCTTGCGGCCGAGCAGGTCGCCGAGCTTGCCGTAGACCGGCAGGCCGATGGTCGAGGTGAGCAGGTAGGCGGTGATCGCCCACGACATGCGGTCCAGCCCGTGCAGTTCGCCGACGATGCGCGGCAGCGCCGTCGCCACGATCATCTGCTCCAGCGCCGCCAGCAGCAGGGCGAGCATCAGCCCGGTGAAGACCAGCCGCAGCCGGCGCGGGGTGAGTCCGGCGGCCGCGGCGGGCTCCGGGGCGGCGGGCCTGGGCACCGTGTTCGCGGCCGGTTCCGCCACAGCCGGTTCCGCCACGGCCGGTTCGTCCTGCACGAGCGTGCTCCCGCCCACGTACCGCTCCCCTCGTCGCACTTGCCGCACGGTTCCGGCGTGAAGCGGCAACTACGGGTGGGCGGAAGGGGTTACGGCGTCGTACGCACCGGCGCGGAGATCCACTCGAACCGGTGAGAGGGGCAACGCGCCCTGGACGCGGACGCGTTGGGCGCGCCGACAGGGCGGGGACCGCCGGCGCGCGGCCGCTTCCCGGCTTCTCCGCCTCGACGGTCCTCCATTTCCCCGTCCCGGGGGTTTCCCACTTCCCCGTCCCGGGGGTCCCCCGCTTCCCCGCCCCGGCGGTTCTCTACTTCTTCTCCTTTACTTCTCCACCTCGGCGGCGAGCTTGGCGAGCATCGCGTCGTAGATGCGGTTCAGGCCCTTGGGGGCGAAGGTCCTCTCGAAGAAGCCGCCGATGCCGTCGGCGCCCTTCCAGGTGGTGGTGACCTGCACCCGCGCGCGGCCCTCGCCGGCCGGGGTGACCCGCCAGGTGGTGACCAGGGAGGAGTTGCGGTCCTTCTCGACCAGTTCGCCGTCGGTGGGCTCGCTGACCTCCATCAGGCAGTCGCGCACGCGCTTGCTGGTGGCCTGGAGCTTCCAGTGCACGACGGTGCCCTCGCCGTCGCCGCCCTCCCGCACCTCGTACTCGCTGAAGTGCTCGGGCAGCAGCTTCGGGCGGGTGCCGCGGTAGTCGGCCAGCGCGTCGAACACCGTCTCCGCGTCCGCCGCGACGACCCGCTCGGTAGTGGCCTCGACCTGCGCCATCGGTTCCTCCAGGAGCTTCGGTTCTCGGATGGGGCAAGCCAACCACCCCGCTCCCCGGCCCCCCAAATCGGGTCCGGCAACGATCGAACGAGTGCCGGCGGGTGACCGGAACCGACCCTCCGGGACCGCCCCTTACCCGACCTCACGATCATGCGAACACATGTTCTATTATGGCGCCGGTGCTACCGAGGAGGCGTCATGCGCGGGGAGAACCTCACCGTGGACTCCGGGGACGGCGGCCACGGCCGGGCCGACGCCGCGCTCTTCGGCGCGGACGCGGTGACCGTCCGGACGTTCGACACCCCGGAGTTCAACGGGATCACGTTCCACGAGATCCGGGCGCGGTCGATCATCAACCGGGTGCCGGGCGCCTCCCGGATGCCGTTCGAGTGGACGGTGAACCCCTACCGGGGCTGCACCCACGCGTGCGTGTGCTTCTCCCCATGGCCCCTTTCAGTCAGGGAGGTTCGATGCCCAGCGCAGCAAGCGCAGACAGGGCCTGGAAGGGCATGACGAGGACACTCGCCGGCCAAGAGACCTCCGGCAGCACCGCCTCAGCAGAAGCAGGGAAGGCTGCCTACACCGCGCTGCTGCACGGAGAGGACGACCGCCTGGAGGACTCCACCGACATCGCACCGTGGTTGCTGCTGCGGGACTGCACGAGGAAGCGCCTCTCCGAGGGCCGCTGAAACACCGCTCCTCCGCCGGCGCAGGTGCACCGAGTGAGAAACCCTCCCGAGGGGTCTTACGGAACTCCACGGAGCGGGCGTTCGAGGGCGGGACGGTCACCCCGGACATCGGGGTCTACGCCTTCACGCGAACC
This sequence comes from Streptomyces echinoruber, assembly GCF_014651135.1. Classification (GTDB taxonomy): domain Bacteria; phylum Actinomycetota; class Actinomycetes; order Streptomycetales; family Streptomycetaceae; genus Streptomyces; species Streptomyces echinoruber. The sequence continues at coordinate 21,255 of NZ_BMWH01000001.1, read as the reverse complement.
AGCCCCAGGAGCGCTTCGCGGAACTCACCGGCATCGACCGGCGCACCCTTCAACGCATCGAGGCCGGCCAGATCGACCCCCGCTCCAGCGACTTCCTCCGGATCGCCGCCGCCCTCGACACTCCCGTCTCCGTCACCGTCTCCGTCACCGTCTTCGTCGACCGGCCCGGCAAGGCCCCGCCCATCCGCCACGGGAGAAACAGACGAGCGGGGCCGCTGAAGGGGGTCAGCCGGGCAGGGGCCAGCGTGACCCGGTGGGGAGGTGCCAGGCGTAGGCGCTGCGCCAGTCGATGACGGCCGCCCCCATCCCCGACGAACGCGCGGACGGCGTCGGCCCGGTTGGTGATGAGGGTGGGCGGGACGGTGAGCCCGCAGGCCCGCGCGGTGGCGAGCTGGAGCGGCTGGTACTCGGCGCGGGACATCGCGGCGGGGTGGGACACCCACCGGCAGTCGAGCGCGGTGATGATGCCGCCCAGACCGGAGCGGGCCTGCGCGGCGGCGAACCGCTGCTCGGGCCCCGACATGCCCGGCGGGAAGGCGAAGGCGTTCGGGGCGCGGTAGTACACGGCGGTGATGTCGGCGAGGTCGACGGCTCGCAGCGCGGTGGCGAGGCCGTCGGACCAGCCCCGCCGGGCGTCGATGCGCCCGGCGAGGGTGAGGTCCTGGGGGAACTCGCCGGTGTCCATGCGGAACACCTCCGCGCCGCCGTCGGTGAGCGCCTTGACGACCCGGTCGGTCGGCCAGTCGTCGCGGGCTGCGATCACGAGAACGGCGGGCACCGGCATCAGTCCTTCGTGCCCTCGTCGAGCGGCGGCGGGTTCTGCACGTTGCCGTCCGGGACGGTCGGCTTGTGGGTCTGCCTGTACGGCAGCGGCCCGCCGTACAGGCCGACGGACACCTGCCGCCGCTCGTCGTGGACGGCGAGCGGCGGGACGACCGCCTGGGAGGCGTCGGGGATGCGGGCGAAACGCAGAATCCACGGACGGGTGCCGGCGCCCGTCGGCGGCTCCGTGCTGTGCGGGATGCGCCCTCCTTCGGGCGCGAGCGGGAAGGCTTCCCGCACGTCCGCAACGGCCATGCTGTTCTCCTTCAAAGGCTGGTGATGTGGCTGGCGCGACCCGCCCCGCAGACGCCATGCGGAACACCGGCGGGGCGGGCGGCCCCGCCCCCGCCGGGTCTTCCGGAACACCGGCTGGGCGGAGGCTCTGAGGCGCGGCCCTGACCCGAAGCGGCCGCCCTGGGGTGCGTCGGTGCGGTGTCCTCGCGAGCACCAGGGCGAGGACCGGGCCGGTCACGGCCACCACGTACGCGGCCGGGCCGAGGACCGGCTCTCACATCCGCCCGCCGCCCAGGGTCGTGTAGTGGTCGCACAGGGCGTTGACGCAGCGGGCGAGCTTCTGCGCCACGGCCACGCGGGCGGGCGGCGTGCGGCCGTCCCCGAGCCGCAGCTTGCCGCGCGCGTCACCGACGCAGGCCAGGGCGCAGTGCCGCTGCACGCTGTCCGTCGGAGTCCGCTCCGCGGCCTGCTGGACTTCGGGGATGAGCAACCGCACGTGCCCGCGCAGCGCCGGCACGAGCGTGTCCAGATCGTCAGCGGACAGATCGTCAGCGGAGAGCCCGGCGGCGAAGACGCGGCGCGCGGTGGCCCGCATCGTGTCGATGTCCGGCGGAGCCTGCCTCGGCTCTGCCGCGGTGGGCGGTTGGGCTGTAGCGTTCATGATGTTGACGCTCCTCAGCAGCGTTGGCCGGCCCCGGAGTCGTTCGCGCGGCTGCCGGGGCGCACCCTGCGACGGGCGGGGCGACTGTGGAGCATCGCTCGTGGTGTCGTGAGCCTCTCTCATCACGCTGCCCCTCATCGTCACTGACTGGGTGTGAGACCAGCGTGACTCTTCGAAAGGGGCTCAACTTTCACAGTTTCGTGAGAGTGGTGAGAGTCCTACAGGCCGATCCAGGCGGCCATGTGGTTGAGGGTGTCCGGGGTGCGTCGGGACAGGTGCACCAGGCCTGTGATGGTCTCCCGGGCCGCCGGATGGTAGCGCGTCTGTTCGGGGGCCACCCTGCGGGCTTCGACGAGGGACTTCAGCGCGTCCTCGGTGTTCCCGGTTTCCATCTCGGTGCGAGCCCGGTCGATCAGGAAATGCGCGCGGCGGGACGTGGCCAGGCGCGACGGGAGCGCCTTGCTGATCTTCCGCGCTTTCTTCAGCGCGTCGTCGTACTGGCGCATCTCGACGGCCGCGGACATCTCGTGCAGGTCCACGTTGGTCGGGCCGAAGGACAGCCAGTGCACGTCGGAGGCGTCCCCGATCCGCTTCGCGATCCGGCGCGCCTCACCGATGTGGACTTTCACCGCAGCCGCGTCCTCGGCCCGCGCCGAGATGACCGACGCCCCGAGGTGCAGCTGCCCGGTGACCGCCAGCGCCTCCCGGGTCTTGTCGGCCTGCGCGACAACGCTGTGTCCGGAGGCGACCAGCCGCTGCCCGATCCGGTATTCGCCCTCGCGGAAGTACATCAGGGCGCGCATGTACTGCCGTACGGCGGCCAGGCAGGCGTTTGAGGCGCGCTGCGCCGCCCAGTCCATCCGGTCCAGGGCGACGGCGGACAGGTCGTAGTAGCCCAGCTTCACGCTGATGTCGTGCGCGGTGCGGTAGGCGGAGGCGAGCGCCTGCCACAGCTCGGTCGACGGCGTCGACCAGGCGGTGTGCGTGAGCTCGGCGATGAGGCCGGGCAGGTCCCGCGCGGCCTTGCGCAGATGGGTGGCCCGGACCTCTTCACACAGTGTGCCGGCGCCGGCGATGAGCTGCTCGGCGGGCCGTACGGTCAGGTCTGGGTTCGGGCCGAGGTCGTACAGGTCGAGGGATTCCCGGATCGGCCGCACGAGCTCGGCGAGCCGGTCGCGCTGCAGCTCGGTCACGTACGGCTGTCCGGTCAGCACGGTCACGTCGACGTTGAGGGCCTTGGCGCAGGCGGCCACGAAGTCGGCTGTGGCCGGGCGGGCACCGCATTCGACCTGGGTGAGCAGGCTGTACGAGTAGGGCAGCCGGTCGGCCAGTTGGCGCTGGGTGAGTCTGGCGAGTTTGCGCTGTTCCGCGATGCGCGCGCCCGTGTGGTCTTCCTCCAGTGCGGGCATGCTGGTCTCCGTTCTGAGCAGCCACTTGGAACAGTACCCGCGGCCGGCCGCGTGGTGCGGCGTTCCGTCCCCGACTCCTCTGTGAGCGGGGGCGGTTGTGTGTGGTCGGATGGACGGCATGACGACTTCCGGAGTGCTCTACCTGTTCGGCTCGGCGGCCCCGCCCGTCTTCGACATCGCACGGGTGGTCCAGGACGCGCGGGCCCGCGGCTTCGACGTGTGCCTGGGCCTCACTCCGACCGCGGCGCGCTGGCTCGCTCCGCAGTTGGCGGAGCTGGAACGGCTGACCGGGCATCCGGTGCGCAGCGAGTACAAGATGCCCGGCGAGCCGGACGTGTGGCCGAAGGCGGACGTGATCGCGGTGGCGCCGGCCACCTTCAACACCATCAACGCCTGGGCGCTCGGCATCACCCGGGACTTCGTGGTGGGCGTCATCGCGGAAGGCATCGGCAAGAGCATCCCGATGGTGGCCATGCCGTGCGTGAACGCGGCCTATGTGCGACACCGCCAGTTCGAGCGGAGCGTCGCCGAACTCCGGCTCATGGGCGTGCGGGTGCTGTATGGCGAGGGCGGCTTCGTGCCGAACCAGCCGGGCCGGGGCAAGCCGAAGGAATACCCGTGGCACCTGATCCTCGATGCGGCGCAGGAAGCGGCCGGAGCGAAATGAGCCCTTGCTGCGTTCAACGGCAGGGCGGCGACACCGCTTCACCTGAGGGCGCAGGGGATCAGGCCCCGGGAGATACCGGCCCTCTTGGAGGGCACCAGCGAGGCGGTGGGGAGATCGCCCTGCTCGCACCGACGCGGCGGTGACCCAACCCCTTGGGCATGCGAAAAGCCCCCCCCGCCCGAAGGCGCCGAAGTCGTCCGGCGCCACCTCCGTCGCCAGCCGGCGCCACCTCCGTCACGCCGCTGACCCTGCACCTGCGGCCGGGCGCCCGCGAGTGGTTCATGGCCTGGCTGGAGCGGCGCCACCCGCACCTGGTGCGCCGCTATGAGCGGCTGTACGCGGACGGCGCCTACGCGCCCACGTGGTACCAGCGCCGGATCACGCGTCAGGTGCACGAGCCGGCCGAGGAGTACGGCATCGGGCCCACGCGCGCGGAGCTGCCGCGGCGCGTCCGCCGCCCCGGCCCGATACCTCCCGAACGCCCCGGCCCGCCCCCTCCCGAACAGCCCGGAGCGACCCAACTTTCCCTAATTTGAGCCATTTGACGCGTTCGAGGGCATACCGAGACCCAATTGGGTCAAGTATTGTCAGATCACGTTCTCGGCAGCCCGGTTTCCGGGACGATGCGGCGAGGGCCGTGATCCTCACGGTCCGCAGACCCCTCCGTCCCGGGAGGCCCTATGAGAAAACGCGCAGCGGTGCTGTGCGGTACCGCCGTCGTCGTGGCCGGATGCGTCACGGCCGTGCCCGCCCAGGCGCGCACGCAGACCGCGGGCGCCGCGCAGGCCGCCGTCACCTGGAAGAAGTGCGCCACCTCCGACTACCCGACGCTGCAGTGCGCGTCGGTGAAGGTGCCGCTGGACTACCGCGACCCGCGCGGGAAGCAGATCACGCTGGCCCTGTCCCGCGTCCCGCACACCGCCAGGACCTCGCAGGGTCCGCTGCTGGTCAACCCCGGCGGCCCCGGCGGCAGCGGACTGACCCTCGCCGGTTTCGTCGCCTCCTCGCTGCCCAAGTCGGTCGCGGCGCAGTACGACGTCATCGGCTTCGACCCGCGCGGGGTGGGCGACAGCAAGCCCGCCCTCGACTGCAAGCCGGGCCACTTCAACCCCGTGCGCCCGGACAGCGTGCCGGCCACCCCGGCCGTGGAGAAGGCCAACCTGGAGCGCGTCCGTTCCTTCGCCCGGGCCTGCGGCACGAAGTACGCGAGTCTGCTGCCGCACATCAACACCCTCAACGCCGTGCGGGACATGGACTCCATCCGCCGGGCACTGGGCGCCGGGAAGATCAATTACTTCGGCTACTCCTACGGCACCTATCTCGGCGCGGTGTACGCCAAGCTCTACCCGGAGCGGGTGCGCCGCCTGGTGCTGGACTCCGTCGTCGACCCCACCGGTGTCTGGTACGGCGACAACCTCCGGCAGGACTACGCCTTCAACGACCGCCACCGCGCCCTGATGGCGTGGATCGCCAAGTACGACTCGACCTACCACCTGGGCACCGACCCGGCGCGGGTCGAGGCCAAGTGGTACGCGATGCGCGCCGCCCTGGCCAGGAAGCCGGCGGGCGGCAAGGTCGGGGCCGCGGAGCTGGAGGACACCTTCATCCCCGGCGGGTACTACAACGGCTACTGGCCCTACCTGGCGGAGGCGTTCGCGGCCTACGTGAACGACAAGAAAGCCGACCCGCTGGTGGAGGCGTACGAGAACTTCGCCGCCGTCGACGCCTCCGGCGACAACGGCTACAGCGTCTACACGGCGGTGCAGTGCCGGGACGCCGCCTGGCCGCGCGACTGGGACCGGTGGCGCCGGGACAACTGGGCGGTGTACTCCAAGGCGCCGTTCATGGCGTGGAACAACGCCTGGTACAACGCGCCGTGCGCGTTCTGGCCGACCGGCTCGCTGCGGCCGGTGAACGTCGCCAACGCCAAGCTGCCGCCGGTCCTGCTGTTCCAGGCCACCGACGACGCGGCCACGCCGTACGAGGGCGGGGTCACCGTGCACCGCCTGCTGGCCCGCTCCAGTCTGGTGGTCGAGCAGGGCGGCGGCAACCACGGCATCACGCTGAGCGGCAACACCTGCCTCGACACCCACCTCGCCAAGTACCTGGCCGACGGCACCGTGCCGCGCGGCCGCGGCGAGGTCGACGCGGTGTGCCGCAAGCTGCCCGACCCGAAGCCGCTGAGCAGCGCCAAGGCGGCCCACCCGGCCCACGGCTCGACCCTGCACGGCCTGCTCGGCTTCCGCGGCTGAGCCGTACCCGGCGGCAGGGCGGCCGCCCGTCGGGGGCGCTGTCGGGGGCGTTGTCGGTGCCGTGGCCCATGAGGGGCCGCATGAGCGCGCCGATCCGGATCACCGCCCCCGACGGGGTCGCCCCCGCCGCCCCGTACACGCACGTCGTGACGGGCACCGGCCGCCTGGTCGTCGTCTCCGGCCGGCTCCCCCTCGACGAGGCGGGCGAGTTGGTCGGCGCGGGCGACCCGGCGGCCCAGGCCCGCCAGGTCTTCGAGAACCTGCGCCGCTGCCTCGCGGCGGCCGGCGCCGGCTTCGACGACGTCGTCGAACTCACCTGCTTCGTCACCTGCTTCGTCACCTGCTTCGTCACGGACATGGCCCACCTGCCCGCCCTGCGCGAGGCCCGCGCCGCCCACCTGCCCGACGACCGCCTCCCGGCCTCCTCCGCGCCGCAGGTGGCGGCCCCGGTCCGCCCCGAGTTCCTCATGGAGGCCGAGGCGCCGGCCCTGGTCGGGACGTGAGCGCCGTACCGGTGCGGGAGATGACGCACGCCGACTGCGACCGAGTGGCCGAGATCCGGGTGCGCGGCCGGCAGACCGCCTACCGGGGCCTGATGCCGCAGGCGTACCTGGACGGCCTCGACGTGGCCGAGGACGCCGCCCGGCACCGGGCGCGCCTGGCCGGGGGCGGCGGCCGGGTGGTGAACCTGGTCGCCGAGCAGGAGGGCGAGGTCACCGGCTGGGCCGCGTTCGGCCCGTACCGGGACGGTGACGCGCACACCGCGGACGCCGAGCTGTACGCCCTCTACGTCCACCCCGGGCACCAGGGCCGCGGCGCGGGACGCGCGCTGCTCGCCGAGACGGTGCGCCGCTGCTCGGCCGCCGGCCGTCCCCGCGTGTTCCTGTGGGTGCTGAGGGACAACGCCCGCGCCCGTCGCTTCTCCGAACGGGCGGGCTTTTGGCCCGACGGCGCGGAGGAGGCCTTCGAGGCCGGCGGTGTCGCCGTACCGGAGGTGCGCTCCGTGACGGTGCCGCACGCGCGGCCCGTCACCGCACCCGGCGCCTGACCCCGCGCCCCCACCCCCACCCCCGTCGCCACCGGGCGCCCGCCCCTCACCCCGCCTGCGGGAGCCGTTTCAGCGCGTGGGCGGCGGCCTGGGCCAGGGGCGGGTGGGCGAGCGCCTCCGTCAGCACCGGCCGGGCCCGGGCGTCGCCCAGCGCGCCGAGGCCCTCGATGCAGGCGAGGGCGACGCGGCGGTGGGGGTCGTGGGGGCGCAGGCGGCGCCGAAGCGTGGTGATCAGGGCCGGCACGGACTCCGGTGCGCGCAGTTCCACGAGCAGGCGGACGGGGTGCAGGGCGTAGGCGACGCGCAGTTCGTTGGTGGCGAGGGCCGCCGCCGCGCGGGCGGTGCGCGGGTCGCGCAGGCGGGCCAGGGCGTACGCGGCGGAGGCGCAGCGCGGCGGGTCGCGGTGGTTGAGGAAGAGCACGAGGGACTCGAAGGCGCGCCGGTCCCCGGCCAGTCCGAGCCGGAACGCGGCCAGTTCCCGCGCCCACAGCGGCTGTCCGGGCGCCGTGAGCACGCCGGCCAGCTCGTCGAGGTCCCCGGTGGCCGCCAGGCGCTCGCAGGCCGCCGAACCGCCCGACTCCCGCCGTAAGCGCTCCGTGAGCGAGCGCAACTCTTCGTCCATGTCTCGAGCGTAGGGGCGGGGCGGGCGGGGCGGGAGCCAGATCACAAACTCAGGGGGTGGCGCGCTCGTTACCAGCCGGTTAAGCTCAGACGAGCGAGTTACCCCCTCGCACTTCTGCTCGCTGCGGTCTGGTGACGCGGCCGCCGCGACGCTGTTCGGTTCGGTACCTGGTACCGCTGTACGACCCGGCTCCGGGACAGGGCCGGTCGGTTTCCCGCCGTCGGAACGGGCGTGTGCGCGCCCCCGCTTCGGCCCCGCCGAGTGCGGACCCCGACGGCACCGGGCGTGTGCGCTCGTAGCCCGGCCCACCCACACCCGCACTCCTCGCCGCTCCCGGGGTGCGCTCCGGCGCACCCCGGCGGCCCTTTCGTCGTCACCCTCATCCCTGCCTGGAGTCCCGCGATGGCCACTCCCCAGTCCGACACTTCCCTGTCCCCCGCCGCATCGCCCCTGCGGACCGTCGCCGTCGTCGGCCTCGGCACCATGGGTACCGGCATCGCCGAGGTCCTGGCCCGGGCCGGCCGCGACGTGATCGGCATCGACGTCAGCGAGACCGCCGCCGCCCGCTGCGTCGCCGCCCTGGAGGCCTCCACCGCCCGCGCCGTCGAGCGCGGCCGCCTCACCGAGGAGGAGCGTGCGCGCACCCTCGCCCGCGTGACCACCTCCACCGACCTCGCGGCCGCGGCCGGCGCCGACCTGGTCGTCGAGGTCGTGCCGGAGTCGTACGAGCTCAAGCAGCAGATCTTCCGCGAACTGGACGGCATCGTGCGGCCGGAGACCATCCTGGCCACCGGCACCAACGCGCTCTCGGTCACGCGCCTGGCCGCCGACTCCGCCCGCCCGGAACGGGTGCTGGGCCTGCACTTCTTCAACCCGGCGCCGGCCATGAGGCTGGTGGAGATCGCCTCCTCGGTGCTGACCGCGCCGCAGGCCGTGGCCGCGGTCACCGACCTCGTCCTCGACCTCGGCAAGGAGCCCGTCTCCATCGGCGACCGGCCCGGTTTCATCGCCGACGGGCTGCTGTTCGGCTACCTCAACCAGGCCGCGGCGATGTACGAGTCGCGCTACGCCTCCCGCGAGGACATCGACGCGGCGATGCGGCTGGGCTGCGGGCTGCCGATGGGCCCGCTGGCACTGCTGGACCTGATCGGCATCGACACCGCGCGCACGGTCCTGGAGGCCATGTACGCCGCCTCGCACGACCGCCTGCACGCCCCCGCGCCCATCCTGAAGCAGCTCAGCGAGGCCGGCCTGACGGGACGCAAGGCGGGCCGCGGCTTCTACACCTACGAGGCGCCCGGCAGCGGCACGGTGGTGCCGGACGACCTCACCCCGCGCGAGGACGGCCCGCGCACCCCCGGCCGCCCGGTCCGCTCCGTCGGCGTCGCCGGCTCCGGCACCATGGCCTCCGGCATCGCCGAGGTCTTCGCCAAGGCCGGCTACGAGGTGGTGCTGGCCGCGCGCAGCGAGGAGAAGGCGCGGGCCGCCAAGGCCCGGATCGGCAAGTCCCTCTCCCGCAGCGTCGACAAGGGCCGGCTGACCGCCGAGGCGGCCGCGCAGGCCCTGGACCGCATCACCCCGACCGGCACCTGTGACGACTTCGCCGACGTCGACCTGGCGGTGGAGGCGGTGGCCGAGGACCTGGAGGTCAAGCGGCAGCTGTTCGCCACGCTGGACAAGGTCTGCAAGCCCGGCGCGGTGCTCGCCACCACCACCTCCTCGCTGCCCGTCGTCGCCTGCGCCCGCGCCACCTCCCGCCCGCGGGACGTGATCGGCATGCACTTCTTCAACCCGGCGCCGGCCATGAAGCTCGTCGAGGTCGTGCGCACCGTGCTCACCGCCGACGACGTGCACGCCACGGTCCGCGAGGTGTGCGGGAAGATCCGCAAGCACGCCGTGGACTGCGGCGACCGGGCCGGGTTCATCGTCAACGCGCTGCTGTTCCCGTACCTCAACAACGCGGTCAAGATGGTCCAGGAGCACTACGCCTCCCTCGACGACATCGACACCGCGATGAAGCTGGGCGGCGGCTACCCGATGGGCCCGTTCGAGCTGCTGGACGTGGTCGGCCTGGACGTGTCGCTGGCCATCGAGAAGGTCCTGCACGAGGAGTTCCGCGACCCGGGCCTGGCCCCGGCCCCGCTCCTGGAGCACCTGGTGGCCGCGGGCTGCCTCGGCCGCAAGACCGGCCGCGGCTTCCGCGAATATGCCAAGCGCTGACCGGCCCGGCGAGCGGACGCGGAGCGCCGCGCACTGGGGCGGGCTGCTGGACCCGGCCGCCGGCACCCCGCCCGCCCCGGGGCTTGCCCCGCCCGGCGCGGGCGGGGCAAGCCCCGGGTCCGCGCATCACGCTGCGCGGATGCAGTACGTTCGGGGCATGTCCCAGCCCGCCAAGTCCTCACGTACACCCGCCGCGCCCGACACGCCGGAGAGCGCCGCAGGCAGCCGTGCCGCCGCCCAGCGGCTGAAGATGCGCCGCGAACTGGCGGCCGCGGCCATGGAGCTGTTCGCCACCAAGGGGTACGAGGCGACCACGGTCGACGAGATCGCCGCGGCGGCGGGAGTGGCCCGCCGCACCTTCTTCCGCCACTTCCGCTCCAAGGAGGAGGCGATCTTCCCCGACCACGACGACACCCTGGTGCGCGCCGAGGCGGTGCTGAAGGCGGCCCCGCCGCACGAGCACCCGCTCGACACCGTCTGCCGCGGCATCAAGGAGGTCATGAAGATGTACGCGGCGCGGCCGGACATCTCGGTCGCCCGCTACAAGCTGACCCGCGAGGTGCCCACGCTGCGCGAGGCGGAGATCGCCTCCGTGGCGCGCTACGAGCGCCTCTTCACCCGCTACCTGCTCGGCCACTTCGACGAGCACGCGCACGCCGACGACGCCAACGACGACCCGCTGCTCGCCGAGGTCGCCGCCTCCGCCGTCGTCACCGCCCACAACCACGTGCTGCGCCGCTGGCTGCGGGCCGGCGGCCAGGGCGACGTGGAGGCCCAGCTCGACCACGCCTTCGCGATCGTGCGGCGGACCTTCGGCGCGGGCATCGGCATCGGGCGACAGGCCCCGCAGGAGCCGGGGGCGGAGCCGGCCGCGGTCACCGGGCAGGGCGAGGTCCTGGTGGCCGTGGCCCGCACGGACGCCCCGCTGGACGAGGTGATGCGGACCATCGAGCAGGCGCTGAAGGACCGCTCGTAGCCGCAGCGGGACAGACACCGGCGAAGAGCCGAGAGCGACACAGGGCCGGAAGCGCGCAGGGCCGGAAGCGACACTGAGTGCCGCTTCCGGCCCTGCGCTTTGTGGGCTTCCTCCCTCTACTCGAAAGTAGATTTGATCGATCATCGCTCATTTGTTAAGTAAAGATTTCATCTGAGAGCAATTTCTGGCACGCAGTGCCTTGTCAGTTGACACACCGTGCCATACCTTGAGGCTGTCCGGGCTGTCCCCGCGGACCTCACGGCCCGCGTGTCCGGACGCCTGCGTCACAGGCAACCCTCGCGCCACAAAGCGCCGCCACAGCACCACCGCCGAACCGACGGCACACCCTCACCCAGCAGCAACCCTCAGCACTCGACGCACCCCTCGGCGTCCCTCCCGGGGGGCGCCCACCGCCGGAGGCACACGTGACCGTGAAGGACATCCTGGACGCGATCCAGTCGCCCGACTCCACCTCGGCCGACTTCGCCGCTCTGCCGCTCCCCGAGTCGTACCGCGCGATCACCGTCCACAAGGACGAGGTCGAGATGTTCGCGGGGATGCCCACCCGTGAGAAGGACCCGCGCAAGTCGATCCACCTGGACGAGGTCCCGGTGCCCGAACTCGGCCCGGGCGAGGCTCTGGTGGCCGTCATGGCCTCCTCGGTCAACTACAACTCGGTGTGGACCTCGATCTTCGAGCCGGTGCCGACCTTCGCCTTCCTGGAGCGCTACGGCAAGCTGTCGCCGCTGACCAAGCGGCACGACCTGCCGTACCACATCATCGGCTCCGACCTCGCGGGCGTCGTGCTGCGCACCGGCCCGGGCGTGAATGCCTGGAAGCCCGGCGACGAGGTCGTGGCGCACTGCCTCTCCGTCGAGCTGGAGTCGCCGGACGGCCACGACGACACCATGCTCGACCCCGAGCAGCGCATCTGGGGCTTCGAGACCAACTTCGGCGGCCTGGCGGAGATCGCCCTGGTCAAGAGCAACCAGCTGATGCCCAAGCCCAAGCACCTCACCTGGGAGGAGGCCGCGGCCCCCGGCCTGGTCAACTCCACCGCCTACCGCCAGCTGGTCTCCCGCAACGGCGCCCAGATGAAGCAGGGCGACAACGTCCTGATCTGGGGCGCCTCCGGCGGCCTGGGCTCCTACGCCACCCAGTTCGCCCTGGCCGGCGGCGCCACCCCGATCTGCGTGGTCTCCTCCCCGCAGAAGGCGGAGATCTGCCGGAAGATGGGCGCCGAGCTGATCATCGACCGCACCGCCGAGGACTACAAGTTCTGGAAGGACGAGAACACCCAGGACCCGAAGGAGTGGAAGCGGTTCGGCAAGCGCATCCGCGAGCTGACCGGCGGCGAGGACGTCGACATCGTCTTCGAGCACCCCGGCCGGGAGACCTTCGGCGCCTCCGTCTACGTCACCCGCAAGGGCGGCACGATCGTCACCTGCGCGTCGACGTCGGGCTACCTGCACCAGTACGACAACCGCTACCTGTGGATGTCCCTGAAGCGCATCATCGGCTCGCACTTCGCCAACTACCGCGAGGCCTACGAGGCCAACCGCCTCATCGCCAAGGGCAAGATCCACCCGACGCTGTCGAAGGTGTACCCGCTGGAGGAGACCGGCCAGGCCGCCTACGACGTGCACCGCAACCTGCACCAGGGCAAGGTCGGCGTGCTGTGCCTGGCCCCCACCGAGGGCCTGGGCGTGCGCGACGAGGAGATGCGCGCCAAGCACATCGACGCCATCAACCGCTTCCGGAACGTCTGAGGCATCCGCCATGACCGAACGGAAGAAGGACCGCCCGTGGCTCATGCGGACGTACGCCGGCCACTCCACGGCCGAGGCGTCCAACGAGCTGTACCGGCGCAACCTCGCCAAGGGCCAGACCGGCCTGTCGGTCGCCTTCGACCTGCCCACGCAGACCGGCTACGACCCCGACCACGTCCTCGCCCGCGGCGAGGTCGGCCGGGTCGGGGTCCCCGTCGCCCACCTCGGTGACATGCGCCGCCTGTTCCAGGACATCCCCCTGGAGCAGATGAACACCTCCATGACCATCAACGCCACCGCCATGTGGCTGCTGGCGCTGTACCAGGTGGTCGCCGAGGAGCAGGGCGCCGACATCAGCAAGCTCCAGGGGACCACCCAGAACGACATCGTCAAGGAGTACCTGTCGCGGGGCACCCACGTGTTCCCGCCCGGCCCCAGCCTGCGGCTGACCACCGACCTGATCGCGTACACGGTCACCCACATGCCGAAGTGGAACCCGATCAACATCTGCAGCTACCACCTGCAGGAGGCGGGCGCCACCCCGGTCCAGGAGATCGCGTACGCGATGTCGACGGCGATCGCCGTGCTGGACGCGGTGCGCGACTCCGGCCAGGTGCCGCAGGAGCGCATGGGCGACGTCGTGGGCCGCATCTCCTTCTTCGTCAACGCGGGCGTCCGCTTCGTCGAGGAGATGTGCAAGATGCGCGCCTTCGGCCGCATCTGGGACCGCATCACGCGGGAGCGGTACGGCATCCAGGACCCCAAGCACCGCCGCTTCCGCTACGGCGTCCAGGTGAACTCGCTCGGCCTGACCGAGGCGCAGCCGGAGAACAACGTCCAGCGGATCGTCCTGGAGATGCTGGCCGTGACCCTGTCGAAGAACGCCCGCGCGCGGGCCGTGCAGCTGCCCGCCTGGAACGAGGCCCTGGGCCTGCCCCGCCCCTGGGACCAGCAGTGGTCGCTGCGCATCCAGCAGGTGCTGGCCTACGAGAGCGACCTTTTGGAGTACGACGACATCTTCGACGGCTCGAAGGTGATCGAGGCGAAGGTGGACGAGCTGGTCGAGGCGGCCTTCGCCGAGATCGGGCACATCCAGGAGATGGGCGGCGCGCTGGCCGCCGTCGAGTCCGGCTACCTCAAGTCGCAGCTCGTCGCCTCGCACGCCGAGCGCCGGGCCCGGATCGAGTCCGGCGAGGAGAAGATCGTCGGCGTCAACATCTTCGAGACCACCGAGCCCAACCCGCTCACCGCCGACCTGGACACCGCCATCCAGACGGTGGACCCGGCGGTCGAGGCCCGCGTGGTGGAGTCGCTGCGGCACTGGCGGGACACCCGCTACCAGCCGCCGTTCAACCACCCGCGGCCCTGCAAGGCGCTGGAGCGCCTCAAGGAGGCCGCGAAGGGCACCGAGAACCTCATGGAGGCCACCCTGGAGTGCGCCCGCGCCGGCGTCACCACCGGCGAGTGGGCCGGGGCGCTGCGCGAGGTGTTCGGCGAGTACCGGGCCCCCACCGGCGTCTCCTCCGCGCCCGTCGCGGTCACCGCGCAGGAGGGCACCAGGCTCGCCGAGGTGCGCCGCCGGGTGGAGCGGACCGCCCGCGACCTCGGGGTGGGCAAGCTGCGTTTCCTGGTCGGCAAGCCCGGCCTGGACGGGCACTCCAACGGCGCCGAGCAGATCGCCGTGCGCGCCCGCGACGCCGGCTTCGAGGTGGTCTACCAGGGCATCCGGCTCACCCCGGAGCAGATCGTGGACGCCGCCCTCGCCGAGGACGTGCACGCGGTCGGCCTGTCGATCCTCTCCGGCTCGCACGCCCAGCTGGTGCCGGACGTGCTGCAGCGGCTGCGTGTGGCCGGTGCCACAGATATACCGGTGATCGCAGGTGGCATCATCCCCAGCGGTGACGCCGAACAGCTGCGAGCCGCCGGAGTGGCCGCGGTCTTCACCCCGAAGGACTTCGACATCACCGGAATCATCGGCCGCATCGTCGACGAGATCCGGAAAGCGAACAAGCTCGACCCTCTGGAGGTCCCCGCATGACTGCCCGCCCGTCGCCCACCACCGCCCTTCCAACGGGCGGCTCCGCCGCGCACCCCTTCAACCGCCTTCGCCCGCGGCGCTCCTGTCTCGCCGTACCGGGAAGCAACCCGCGCTTCCTGGAGAAGGCCCAGGGCCTCCCCGCCGACCAGGTCTTCCTCGACCTGGAGGACGCGTGCGCGCCGCTGGCCAAGCCCGAGGCGCGGCACACGATCGTGAAGTTCCTGAACGAGGGCGACTGGAGCGGCAAGACCAGGGTCGTGCGGGTGAACGACTGGACGACGGAGTGGACGTACCGCGACGTCGTGACGGTGGTCGAGGGCGCGGGCCCGAACCTGGACTGCATCATGCTGCCGAAGGTGCAGAACGCCGAGCAGGTCGTCGCCCTGGACCTGCTGCTGACCCAGATCGAGAAGACGATGGGCTTCGAGGTCGGCCGCATCGGCATCGAGGCGCAGATCGAGAACGCGCAGGGCCTGAACAACGTCAACGCGATCGCGCAGGCCTCCCCCCGCCTGGAGACGATCATCTTCGGCCCGGCCGACTTCATGGCGTCGATCAACATGAAGTCGCTGGTGGTCGGCGAGCAGCCGCCCGGCTACCCGGCGGACGCCTACCACTACATCCTGATGAAGATCCTCATGGCCGCCCGCGCCCACAACCTCCAGGCGATCGACGGCCCCTACCTGCAGATCCGCAACGTCGACGGCTTCCGCGAGGTCGCCCGGCGCGCCGCCGCGCTCGGCTTCGACGGCAAGTGGGTGCTGCACCCCGGCCAGGTCGACGCCGCCAACGAGGTCTTCTCCCCCTCGCAGGAGGACTACGACCACGCCGAGCTGATCCTGGACGCGTACGAGTACTACACGTCCGAGGCGGGCGGCAAGAAGGGCTCCGCGATGCTCGGCGACGAGATGATCGACGAGGCCAGCCGCAAGATGGCGCTGGTCATCGCGGGCAAGGGCCGCGCCGCCGGCATGCAGCGCACCAGCAAGTTCGAGATCCCGGAGGCGTGAGCGCATGCAGTTCGGACGGACCTACGAGGAGTTCGAGGTCGGCGCGACGTACAAGCACTGGCCGGGCAAGACGGTCACGGAGTACGACGACCACCTGTTCTGCCTCCTGACCATGAACCACCACCCGCTCCACATGGACGCCCACTACGCCGAGAAGACGACGGACTTCGGCCGGAACGTGGTGGTGGGCAACTACGTCTACTCGCTCCTGCTCGGCATGTCCGTGCCGGACATCTCCGGCAAGGCCATCGCCAACCTGGAGATCGAGTCGCTCAAGCACGTGGCGCCGACCTTCCACGGCGACACGATCTACGGCGAGACGACCGTGCTGGACAAGTGGCCGTCGAAGTCGAAGAACGACCGCGGCATCGTCCACGTCGAGACCAGGGGCTACAAGCAGGACGGCACCCTGGTGTGCGTCTTCCGCCGCAAGGTGATGGTGCCCACCGAGACGTACATCAAGGAGCGCGGCGGCGAGCAGCCGGGCCGCCCGGAACCGAAGCAGCAGGAGAAGTAGGCCATGGCCCGTCTCGCCCAGACCGCCGGTCTGACCGACGTGCAGCAGGAGATCGTCTCCACCGTCCGGGACTTCGTCGACAAGGAGATCATCCCGGTCGCCACCGAGCTGGAGCACCGCGACGAGTACCCGCAGCAGATCGTCGACGGCCTGAAGGAGCTCGGCCTGTTCGGCCTGATGATCCCCGAGGAGTACGGGGGTCTGGGCGAGTCCCTCCTGACGTACGCGCTGTGCGTGGAGGAGATCGCCCGCGGCTGGATGTCGGTGTCCGGCATCATCAACACCCACTTCATTGTGGCGTACATGCTCAAGCAGCACGGCACGCAGGAGCAGAAGGACTACTTCCTGCCGAAGATGGCGGCCGGCGAGATCCGCGGCGCCTTCTCCATGTCGGAGCCGGGCCTGGGCTCCGACGTGTCGGCGATCACCTCCAAGGCGGTGAAGGACGGCGACGAGTACGTCCTGACCGGCCAGAAGATGTGGCTGACCAACGGCGGCACGTCCTCGCTCGTCGCCGTCCTGGTCCGCAGTGACGAAGGTCACCCCGAGGGCACGCCGCCGCACAAGTCCATGACCACCTTCCTGGTGGAGAAGGAGCCCGGCTTCGGCGAGGTCCGCCCCGGTCTCACCATCCCCGGCAAGATCGAGAAGATGGGCTACAAGGGGGTCGACACCACCGAGCTCATCATGGACGGCCTGCGGATTCCCGCCGACCGGGTGCTCGGCGGGGTCACCGGGCGCGGCTTCTACCAGATGATGGACGGTGTCGAGGTGGGCCGCGTCAACGTCGCGGCGCGTGGCTGCGGCGTCGCGCAGCGCGCCTTCGAGCTCGCCGTCGCCTACGCCCAGCAGCGGCACACCTTCGGCAAGCCCATCGCCCAGCACCAGGCGATCCAGTTCAAGCTGGCGGAGATGGCCACGAAGGTCGAGGCCGCGCATGCGATGATGGTCAACGCGGCCCGCAAGAAGGACTCCGGTCAGCGCAACGACCTCGAGGCCGGCATGGCGAAGTACCTCGCCTCCGAGTACTGCAAGGAGGTCGTGGAGGACGCCTTCCGGATCCACGGCGGCTACGGCTTCTCCAAGGAGTACGAGATCGAGCGCCTCTACCGGGAGGCGCCGATGCTGCTGATCGGTGAAGGGACCGCCGAGATCCAGAAAATGATCATTGGGCGGCGGCTGCTCGAGGAGTACCGCTTCCAGGGCTGAATGACCTGCTACGGGGTGTTTTCTTCGAGAAGAAGATCACACCCCGTGGGCACGCTTCGGCCGCCGACTCGTCTTCCCGGCTTACCCAGTTGCGGCCGTTAGCCGCTACGATCGCGGAAAGCCGCCGTCCCCCGTCAGAAGCGCGGCATCATCCGCTACGAAGGTCATCCATGCCCCACAGCCAAACCTCTGCACCACGCGACAGCCGAGTCGGCGTACGCCTCGCGCGCGGAGCATCGCCGTGGCTTCTGCCGACCGTCGCCACCGCAGCCGTCAGCCTGGCCCGCGCCCGCCGCTCCGGCGCCGCCAAGGCCGTCGCCGTTCCCGCCACCGCGCTCGCGGCGGGGATGCTGTGGTTCTTCCGCGACCCCGAGCGCGAGATCGGCCAGGGCCGGGTCCTCTCCCCCGCCGACGGTGTGGTGCAGAGCATCATGCCCTGGAAGGACGGCCGCACCCGCGTCGCCATCTTCATGAGCCCGCTCAACGTCCACGTCAACCGCGCCCCGCTGGCCGGCACGGTGACGTCCGTCGAGCACGTGCCCGGCGGTTTCGTTCCCGCCTTCAACAAGGAGAGCGAGAACAACGAGCGGGTGATCTGGCACTTCGACACCGAGCTCGGCGACATCGAGATGATCCAGATCGCCGGCGCGGTGGCCCGCCGCATCGTCCCGTACCTGCCCGAGGGCACCAAGGTCGAGCAGGGCGAGCGGATCGGCCTGATCCGCTTCGGTTCGCGCGTCGACCTCTACCTGCCCGAGGGCGTCGAGGTCGCGGTGGAGGTCGGCCAGAAGACCGTGGCTGGGGTGACTCGCATTGACCGTGATTGACCCGCAGACGCAGACCGGCTGGGTGCCGGAGGCCGCCGAGGACGACGACGAGGAGGAGATGCCCCTCTCGCTGAGGCTGTCGATAGCCGACACCCTCACCCTCGGCAACGCCACGTGCGGCTTCATGGCGGTGTACTTCACCACCACCGGCATCCTGATCCCGCACCTGACCGGCAACGACGAGTCCACGGGCATGGCCCGGCACAGCGCGGCCACGGCCGTGATCCTGATGCTGTGCGCGGCCGTGTTCGACCTGTTCGACGGCCTGGTGGCGCGCAAGCTGCGCTCCTCCCCCATGGGCGCCGAGCTGGACAACCTGTCCGACCTGATCAGCTTCGGCCTGGCCCCGGCGTACTTCGTCCTCGTCTACGGCATGGTCGCGGACGACGCCCACCAGCGGGTGGCGGCGCTGGGCGCGGTGGTGGTGCTGCTGGCGGTGGTGCTCAGACTGGCGCGGTTCTCCTGCGTGACGATGAAGGACGGCATGTTCCAGGGCATGCCAAGCCCCTTCGGCGCGCTGACGGTCGTCTCGATCGTCCTGCTGGAGCTGCCGTTCTTCGCCACGCTGCTGGCGATCCTCGGCACCGCCTGGCTGATGGTGAGCCGGGTGGAGTACCCCAAGCCGCGCGGCCGCCTGGCGGTGGCGATGCTGTCGTGGATCGTGCTGTCGATGGGTCTGCTGGCGGCGTGGGCCTTCGACGCCCCCAGCGGCCAGCTGCTGCTGCAGACCGGCTGCGCGCTGCAGCTGGTGCTCGGCGCGGTGATCCCGGTGTTCGCCACGGCCCGCCGGGTGAACAACTTCCGCGACAACCGGCGCGAGGCGCGGGCGGCGCAGCTGCCGTAGCGCTGGCGCGCAGGAGCGTACGAGGGGCCCCGGACCGCACGGTCCGGGGCCCCTCGCGCATGCCGTGCGGGATCTACTGCTCCCACCGTTCCCGCCGCACCGGCCGCTCCGGCGCGGGCCCGGCCTCCGAGTCGGCCGCCGCGCCGCCGCGCGGCCCGTCGCCGAGCGGTGCTCCGCCACCCGGCCCTTCGCCGTCCGGGGAGGCGGCGAGGCTGCCGAGGATCCTCAGCAGCTCCGCGCTGCGGCTGCCGGGCTCGGCGTGGAAGACCACCAGGGTCAGCCCGTCGGTGCCGTCGACGGTCAGCTTGTCCGAGCGCAGTTCCAGCGCGCCCACCCGCGGATGGTTCAGCCGCCTGACCAGCCCCCTGCGGGGGAGCACGTCGTGGCGGGCCCACAGGCTGCGGAAGCGGTCGCTGCGGACGGAGAGCTCACCGACCAGCTCCCGCAGCCGCGGATGGTCCACGTCCGGTCCGACGCGGGCCCGCAGGGTGGCCACCGCCTCCCGCGTGGTCTCCTCCCAGTCGTCCCTCAGGTCCCGCTCGGCGGGGTCGAGGAAGACCGCCCTGAGCAGGTTGACGCCCGGGGCGTAGTTCGGGGACAGGGCGGCGGCCAGGCGGTTCACGGCGAGCACGTCGGTGAACCTGTTCTGCACGTAGGCGGGGTGGTCCGGCCAGCCGTCGATGAGCTGCAGGATGCTGACGGGCACCGTCTCCCGCCCCGCCGCGCCGCGGACGCGGCCCGTGGCGCGCGACCGCTCCGACGGCCGGCGTGCGCCGGACGCCCGCGCCAGGCCGATCAGGTGCGCGGTGGCGTCGGCGTCCAGCCGCAGCACCCGGGCGACGGCCTCCAGCACCTGCGGCGACGGATTGCGGTCCCGGCCCTGCTCCAGGCGCAGGTAGTAGTCGGAGCTGATGCCGGCGAGCATCGCGACCTCCTCGCGCCGCAGCCCCGGCACCCGGCGCAGACCGCCGCCGCGCAGCCCGACGTCCTCCGGGCGGACCAGCGCCCGGCGGGCGCGCAGGAACTCGCCGAGCGCGTTCGTGGTGTCCATGCCCTCACCGTACGGCCGTGCCCGCCGGACGTTCCTGTCCCTGTCACTCCCAGGAACGGCGGGGCGCTGCCGCGGCCCGCGGACCGGACGCAGGGTGGGGGCAGCACGTCCCACGGCATACTCGCGAAAGGCACGACGACATGCCCGCATCCCTCGGCGGAACCCTCACCCCGGCCGACGGCCTGACCCTCACCCGCGTCGGCTACGGCGCCATGCAGCTCGCCGGGCCGAACGTCTTCGGCCCGCCCCGGGACCGTGACGCGGCGATCGCGGTCCTGCGCGCGGCGGTGGACGCCGGCATCACCCACATCGACACGGCGGACTTCTACGGTCCCGCGGTCGTCAACGAACTGATCAGGGAGGCGCTGCACCCCTACCCGGAGGACCTGCGCATCGTCACGAAGGTCGGCGCCCGCCGCGGCGAGGACGGCAGCTGGCGGCAGATCCTGGACCCGGCCGATCTCAGGGCCCAGGTCCACGACAACCTCCGGCACCTCGGTCTGGACGCCCTGGACGTGGTGAACCTGCGTCTCGGCTCCCACGACACACCGCACGAGGAGCCCGTGGCCGAGCAGTTCGGCGCCCTGGCCGAGCTGCGGCAGCAGGGGCTGATCCGCCACCTCGGCCTGAGCGCCGCGTCCGCCAGACAGCTCACCGAGGCGCAGGCCATCGCCCCGGTCGTGACGGTCCAGAACCTCTACAACCTCGCCAACCGCCAGGACGACACCCTGGTCGACCGCTGCGCCGCGGAGGGCATCGCCTTCGTGCCGTACTTCCCCCTGGGCGGCTTCACCCCCCTGCAGTCCGAGACGCTGACCAGGGTGGCCGCCCGCCTGGGCGCCTCCCCGCAGCAGGTGGCCCTGGCCTGGCTGCTCCACCGCTCCCCGGCCATCGCCCTGATCCCCGGCACCTCGTCGGTGGCCCACCTCCACGAGAACATCGCGGCGGCCGACCTGGCCCTCCCGGCGGACGCCCTGGAGGAACTGGACGGCATCGGCCGCGCCTGAGCGAGACACCCGGACCGGGACGGACACCGGCCCGGACGGCTGCGGTCCGGGCGGCCGCCGGTCCGGGCGGAC